>CAWHBZ010000049.1:0-344925 GCA_963827645.1 uncultured beta proteobacterium
GTTCTGGTACTGTCGCCTACTTGGTTCAGTACCGTATTGCTTCGACGTGGCGTTGCTCGACGAGCGTGGCAAGCTCAGGAGCCACGTCTTCGCCAACGACGCCAAGGGGCACGCGGCGCTGATGGCGTGGTTGAACCAGCGCGGTGGCTCACCGCAGCACATCCGCGTGTGCATGGAAGCCACCGGCTGCTACAGCGAGGCACTGGCCACGTCGCTGGTGGACGCCGGGTGGTGCGTGAGCGTGGTCAATCCGGCGCGCATCAAGGGTTTTGCGCAAAGTGAGCTGGTGCGCAACAAGACCGACCGAGCCGACGCGTCCTTGCTGGCGCGCTTCGGCCAGGCCATGCGGCCCGAGCCTTGGGTGGTCCCTTCGCTGCAAGTGCGCCAGCTGCGCGCCCTGGTCGATCGATTGCACAACCTCAAGGAGATGCATCAGCAAGAGGCCAACCGGCTCGAGGCGGCGATGAATCAGACCGGCATGCGTGAGTCCATCGAGAGCCACATGCAATGGCTGCAGGAGGGCATCAAGCAGCTTGAGCGCCAGATCGACGATCACATTGACGGGCATCCTCAGTTGCGGGAGGACGCCAAGCTGATCACCAGCATTCCCGGCGTGGGCAACGCCACGGCGGCCAAGGTGATGGCCTATCTGGGCGACGTGCGGCGATTCAGGAACGCCAAGGCATTGGCTGCATTCATCGGTGTGACGCCGCGCTTGAAGCTCTCAGGCAGTTCGGTTCGAGGCCGCAGCATGATCAGCCGTAGCGGCCATGCTGCCATCCGGCACGCGTTGTACATGCCCGCGCTGGTGGCGTTGAAGCACAACCCGATCGTCAAGATCTTCGGTGAGCGTTTGAAGACCGGCGGTATGGCGCCCAAGGCGGTGGTCGCCGCATGCATGCACAAGCTCGTGCATCTGATCTATGGCATCCTGAAGTCAGGCACAGCATTCAACGCCAACTTCATGGTGATACGGCTTGACTCTCAAGACGGTATCTAACCCTTCGTTGCACCCGAAGTGCCACAGCGGGCTTCGCCCGCTTGCGCACTCGGGTGACCTCAAACGTTAGGCGGCTCAACGGCACTCCCTGCTCTTCGTAAGCGCTTAAGGACATCCCCATAACCAGAAAGGAGAACCACATGCCAAAGGCCTATTGGGTCAGCGCATATCGCGCGGTGAAGGACCCTGACAAACTTGCCGCATACGCGAAGCTGGCTGGCCCCGCGCTCACCGCCGGCGGAGGGCGCTTCTTGGCGCGCGGCGAGCCGGCAGTGGTTTACGAGCTCGGTTTGAGGCAGCGCACGGTGTTGCTCGAGTTTGAGAGTGTCGAGCAGGCTGTTGCCGCGCATGACAGTCCTGCCTACCAGGCGGCTCTGGCCGCTCTGGGCGACGGCGCAGAACGAGAGATTCGAATCATCGAGGGTGTCTGACTGTCGCCGTGTTCGCCATCAGGCCCTGGGAAGCCGCCTAACCCTTCGTTGCACCCGACGTGCTACGGCTGGCTTCGCCAGCCTCCGCCCGCGGATGAACTCAAACGTTAGGCGTCAATCGAAAGGAAGGCATGAAAATGACACGCGTCCGAGTTGAGAGCTTTACCATCTCGCTTGACGGATACGGAGCTGGTCCGAATCAGGACATCAGGAATCCGCTCGGCGTGGGCGGGACAGATTTGCACCAGTGGTTAGTCCCGACACGCACGCTCCAACGGACCCTATTTGGCGCCGACGGTGGCACAACGGGGATCGATGACGACTTCGCTGCGCGGGGCTTCAAGAATGTTGGCGCCTGGATTCTCGGAAGAAACATGTTCGGACCGATTCGCGGTTCCTGGCCCGACATGAACTGGAAAGGCTGGTGGGGGGACAACCCACCCTATCACGTTCCAACTTTCATCTTGACTCATCACGCGCGCCCGCCCATCCAGATGGAAGGCGGAACGACATTCCACTTCGTCACGGGCGGTATTCACGAGGCGCTTGACCGGGCGCGCGACGCGGCCAACGGAACGGATGTGCGCATTGGCGGCGGACCTAACACTATCCGGCAATATCTTCGTACGGGCCTCATCGATGAGCTGCACGTCGCTATCTCGCCGGTCCTGCTGGGCGGGGGAGAGCGACTGTTCGAGGGGATCGACGTGCGCGCTCTGGGATACGAATGCGTTCAGTTCGTTGCGTCGGAGAAGGCCACCCACGTTGTACTCCGGCGCCAAGGGCACAATGCCGCCTAACAACGGTTGCAGCGGACGGCGCTGCCGCGCCGCCGCTGAACCGGAACGTTGGGCGGCGCGAACACACCCGCCCCGCACGGTCCCACAGAGCTGACCAAGCGCACCCCAAAAGCCCATATGCCAGAACTCGACTCCGCCGTCGCCAAGCTCCAAGCGTCGTACGCTTCAGCCGCACTGCAGCGCGACTCAGAGGCCTTTATGCGCCTCTACGATCCCGCTGTGAGGGTGTTCGACGCTTGGGGAGTCTGGGAGTACAAGGGCGCCGAACTATGGCGTCGGGCAGTCGAGGGCTGGTTCATCTCGCTCGGTACCGAGAGAGTCAAGGTCACCTTCTCAGAGACTGAGAGCCACGGTAGCCTGGCAATGGCAATCACGTCCGCAGTCGCCACGTACGCTAGCCTTTCCGCTCAGGGCGAGGAGGTGCGATCCATGCAGAACCGCATCACGTGGGGCCTTCGCACTACTGGGCACGTGCTGAGAATCGTCCATGAGCACACCTCAGCTCCAGTTGGGTTCGAAGACATGAAGGCAATCCTGCAGCGGCATCCAAGCACATGACAGACGCGCCGCCTAACCCTTCGTTGCATTCGACTCGCTACGACTGGCTTCGCCAGCCTTCGCGAGCGGGTGAACTCAAACGTTAGGCCGCACAATTGCGTCCACGCGTGTGATGAAGAAGTCCGTCCTTCCAGCAAGTCCCACCGCGTACCTCGCGTCGCTGAGTGGGTGGCAGGGCAGGTACGTAGAGGCACTGCGCACGGCTGTCGTCGCTGCTGCTCCTCGGCTCGAGGAGGTCGTCAAGTGGGGGCACTTGGTTTACCTCTCGAACGGTCCAGTCCTACTCATTCGTGCCGAAGCACAGCGTGTCCTGTTTGGGTTCTGGCGCGGCCAGCGCCTGCAGAGCATCGAGCCCCGGCTTAAGTCTGGCGGCAAGTACGAGATGGCAACGCTAGAACTGACTCCTGACACACCACTCACACAGGCGGTCGTTCTGCGCCTCGTGACAGAAGCGACCATCCTCAACTCAGCGCTGGGCGACCCAACGAGTCTGCCCGCGTCGCGGAGCAGCAGTGAGGCCTAACCCTTCGTTCCACACCGACGCGCTACGGCTGGCTACGCCAGCCTCCGCGCGCGGGTGAACTCAGACGTTAGGCCTCACGAAAACATGGTCACTCAACATGGTCGCCCGCCTCGATCACATTACCGTCGTCGCACCGAGTCTTGAAGCCGGCTCCGCCTATGTCGAAGCGGCCCTCGGAGTGCCGCCTGGTAAAGGGAGGGCGCATCCCGGCATGGCCACGCACAATTTGCTGCTGGCACTAGGCCCCACCGTCTACTTGGAAGTGATCTCCCCGGACCCGCGGGCCGCTCCTGTGACGCGACCACGATGGTTTGGCCTCGACCATATTCATCTAGCTTCGCGTGCACGTCTGGCTGCTTGGGTCGCAAGCACAGATGACATTGCAGGCACGGTGGTTCCTGAACTTGGCGATGTGGAAACTATGCGCCGCGAGACTCACACCTGGCAAATGACCGTACGGGCAGACGGTAGCCTACCTCTTGACGGTGCTGCCCCGCTGCTGATTCAGCGTTCGTCGAGCGGCCATCCGGCCGCCGCGCTTGCGCAAAGCGGTCTTAACCTTCAAAGACTGCGGATACGACATCCCGCACCCGCCCAAGTGCTCGCACTGTTCGCAAAGATAGGACTGGCCTCGCAGCCTGCAGTCACAGTGATGCAGGGCAACGAGTGCAGCCTTGTCGCCGAGATACAAACGCCCTTTGGGCTAAGAGAGCTCGGTGAGGCCTAACCCTTCGTTCCACACCGACATGCCACGGCTGGCTGCGCCAGCCTCCGCGAGCGGGTGAACTCGAACGTTAGGCGTCGCATAATCTCCACGCCCTCGTGCCATGAACCCGCGCGTTACGCTCATCACCCTAGGCGTCGATGACCTCGAACGGGCCGTCGCGTTCTACCGGGACGGCCTGGGCTTCAACACAAAGGGCATCGTCGGTACCGAGATCGAGAACGGTGCCGTTGCATTCTTCAACCTCGAGTTCGGCCTGAAGTTGGCGCTCTGTCCCCGCAAGAGTCTTGCCGCCGATAGTGGAATGCCCTTGCAGCCGTCCAGTGCCACGGAATTTTCTCTCGCGCACAACGTCGACTCGCAGCAGGAGGTCGAGGTCGTCATGCAGCAAGCTGAGCGCGCTGGCGCCAAGATCGTCAAACCCTCGCAAGCAACGCTTTACGGCGGCTATGCCGGCTACTTTCAAGACCCGGACGGTCACTTGTGGGAGGTTGCATTCAACCCCGGATTCGCATCCCTCGGCTGAGTCAGCTGCTTCGAGCAGCCGCAATGCAGAAGGCGACGCCTCGTATCTTCCGGAGGCCAGTTCGAAGACCGGCAAGAATGCAGGTGTTGACCAGGCCGGCCGGGATGACGCCGGTGACGCCTAGGGCCGAAGGCGACTTCAAGCCCGCGGGTTAGATAGGCGCTCCCGGCCGTTTGTCGCTCAACAAGACCGAACGGTAACTTGGGCCAGTGGCCGAACTTGCAGGTGATGGGCCGCCAAGCCCGCATACGAGGAAGGTCCGATGCGATGAACGGGAGCACTGACCGCTGGGTCGGCATCGACGTGGCCAAGAGTAAGCTCGACGTGGCGTTGCTCGACGAGCGTGGCAAGCTCAGGAGCCACGTCTTCGCCAACGACGCCAAGGGGCACGCGGCGCTGATGGCGTGGTTGAACCAGCGCGGTGGCTCACCGCAGCACATCCGCGTGTGCATGGAAGCCACCGGCTGCTACAGCGAGGCACTGGCCACGTCGCTGGTGGACGCCGGGTGGTGCGTGAGCGTGGTCAATCCGGCGCGCATCAAGGGTTTTGCGCAAAGTGAGCTGGTGCGCAACAAGACCGACCGAGCCGACGCGTCCTTGCTGGCGCGCTTCGGCCAGGCCATGCGGCCCGAGCCTTGGGTGGTCCCTTCGCTGCAAGTGCGCCAGCTGCGCGCCCTGGTCGATCGATTGCACAACCTCAAGGAGATGCATCAGCAAGAGGCCAACCGGCTCGAGGCGGCGATGAATCAGACCGGCATGCGTGAGTCCATCGAGAGCCACATGCAATGGCTGCAGGAGGGCATCAAGCAGCTTGAGCGCCAGATCGACGATCACATTGACGGGCATCCTCAGTTGCGGGAGGACGCCAAGCTGATCACCAGCATTCCCGGCGTGGGCAACGCCACGGCGGCCAAGGTGATGGCCTATCTGGGCGACGTGCGGCGATTCAGGAACGCCAAGGCATTGGCTGCATTCATCGGTGTGACGCCGCGCTTGAAGCTCTCAGGCAGTTCGGTTCGAGGCCGCAGCATGATCAGCCGTAGCGGCCATGCTGCCATCCGGCACGCGTTGTACATGCCCGCGCTGGTGGCGTTGAAGCACAACCCGATCGTCAAGATCTTCGGTGAGCGTTTGAAGACCGGCGGTATGGCGCCCAAGGCGGTGGTCGCCGCATGCATGCACAAGCTCGTGCATCTGATCTATGGCATCCTGAAGTCAGGCACAGCATTCAACGCCAACTTCATGGTGATACGGCTTGACTCTCAAGACGGTATCTAACCCTTCGTTGCACCCGACGCGCTACGGCTGGCTTCGCCAGCCTTCGCCCGCGGGTGAACTCAAACGTCAGGCAGCAGAGAACCGGCCAGCGCCTCTTTGCGAAACTGTTCGAGGCCTCAAAATGAGTCTTAGCTTTGCAAACCCGCCCTGTGTCCATGCTCCTCTGGGTCTTTACAGTCATACGGTCTCCGTGCCTGAGGGTGTGGAGTTGCTCTTCATTTCTGGCCAGGTTGGGATCCGCCCGGATGGCTCGACTCCCTCGACAATTGCTGAGCAGGCCGATCAAGTCTTTTCCAACATCGTCGCACTGCTTGCCAGCCACGACCTGCGCCCGGCTGACATCATCAAACTGACCACGTTCATGGTCGCCGGGCAGGACGGTGACGCAGTTCGCGCGGCAAGGCGCAAGCACCTGGGCTCCCATCGTCCTGCATCCACGGCTGTGTTCGTGTCCCAGTTGGTAGACCCGGCATGGTTTGTGGAGGTTGAGGCCATCGCGGCCAAACAGAAGACTGTCAGTGGTGACGCTGCTGGCTAACCCTTCGCCGCACCCGACGAACTCAAGCGTTAGCCGTCACGCGGTCGTAACTGCCGCCTCATCCACCCAGCGCTCACGCCGATAGGAGACTCTTGTGACTGGCACACTTACGCTCGTGATCTACATGGCCATCCTCACGTGGCTCACGATTCTTGCTGCCAGCCTCATTCGCGCTAAGGGATGGACTCTCGCGGGGACACTGATCGCCTTCGGCAACCGCGACAACCTACCGGAAGCAACTCCACTGGCGGGTCGAGCCGCGCGCACGGCGCAAAACACTCTGGAGAATTTCGTGCTCTTTGCGGCGATCGCGCTGGTCGCTCATGCAGCCGGCGAGGCAAGCCCTCGGATCGCCTTGGGTGCACAAGTCTTCTTCTGGTCTCGCGTCCTGTATGTCCCTATCTACTACGCTGGGATAGTCTACTTGCGTACTGCCGTCTGGTTGGCAAGCATCGTTGGCCTGGCGATGATGCTTACCGCTGTTCTCTAACCACCATGTCGCCGTTCAAGAACGCCTCGGTCGCAGCCAAGTTCGAGTCCTATCCGCCCGTCGTGCGCCGGAAACAAGGCTCGACGGTGACGCCTGACCCTTCGTTCCAACCGACGGGCTACAGCGGGCTTCACCCGCTTCCGTCCGCGGGTGAACTCAAACGTTGGGCGTCATGAGCACCGACGAGTCGATCCTCGCTGATATCAATGCAGCCTTTGTTGCGACTGCCCGCCCGCAGCGCTTCACGCCCCTGGTCGCTGATTTCGAGGATGAGGATCACGAGGCGCTGCTGCAATCTCGCGACCGGCAGACCCTCACGCGCGAGGATGTTCCACCGGGGTGGGATCCGATGCATAGCTGCACAGCCGAGGCCATTGCTTACTACTTTCCGTGCCTCGCCTCGTTTGCACTCCTGTCACCGCGTGATCCATGGGACTGGTACGGCCAACAACTCATCTTTCACCTTGGACATAAGGCTGAGAGCAATCGCTTCTTGAATTTCTGCACTCCTGCGCAGCGGCGCACCGTTCTCAGCCTCCTACAGCACATCGCCACATCACGGCAGAGCCTCATTGCCGAGAACAGCGTTGGCGACGATCTGTTCGAATGCATACGTGCCTGGAAGGGTGTCACGACATGACGCCCAACCCCCCGTTCACGTGACGTCGTGCGTCGCAAGAACGTTCTTGGCGCGCTCGAACCCTACGTAGACAATGGCCATGGACAGAGCCCGCGATGGAACCTTGCCCTCACTGCCAGAAATCGCTAGATCCTCAACGGCACTTCGTGCGAGCTTCGCTGTTGGAGCTGCCGAATGCTTTGCTTGGTTGGGAGCGCCCGAGCGTGCGTCGCGCGCGCAAGTTCACCGTCCGTTGCCCGCATTGCAGCAATACCTACGTCAGCCACACCCTTCGCAGGTTTGGTTTCGTCACTCACGGCAACTACGTTCTCGTCGTTGGCTTGGTCTGCGTTGCCGCGGTGGCGCTGGTTCTTCTTGCACGACCGAGGGGCTAGCCCTGGTCTGCACCCACCGGGTGATCCAGACGGTGGTGCGCCAGTTCGTGATCGGTGCTTTTCACGAATTGACGCTCGGCGCATGTGCGAGCGAAGTCAAGGTGTGGCAAGGTCGTGCATTACCGTTGATTGCCAAGCCCCAGGCCGACCAAAGTGCGCGTCTTGTTGCTCCGTCCTCGCATGCACCGCGGCGCCTGGCACGGCATTGCATCCCTGCTCGCCATGGCGGCACTTCCTGCCCCGGCTCCTGCGCAGCAAATGTACCGTTGCGGCAGCACGTACAGCCAAACGCCGTGCGGTCCGACGGCTACGGCGACTCGCACGTTCTCCGATGTACCGCCCGACAAGGCAGCCGGCTCGCAAGGCGCCGCCTGCGCCGCCCAAGCGCCTCATCTGCTCAACGTTCCGGACCCGACCGCGCTTCGTGTACTGTCCACCAGCGCGAGCCGCGCGGAAGTCATTCAATATTCCGGTCAGCCCGTGGTCGCCCTTCGCTACGACCTGAGCATCAGCACCGTGAGTCCTGCCGGGGTCTGGCTGGCCGCGCGCGCCTACTCGTGTTTCGTCAGCGAGGATCAACAGCGCATCCTCAGGTTCGAGATCCGCAGGCAATGAAGCAGGCTGTGGCGCCGCGGCCCAACCCTTCGCACCTGCCGAAGTGCAAAAAGGCTGCCCTCGGCTGAGTTCGAACGTCGGGCTCCACACAGTGCCCTCCACCCTGCCATTCGAGTGGCTCGCCGATGCGGTGCGTGTTCTGCACTTTTCGTTCATCGTCTTCGTCGTCGGCGGACTTGTCTTCGTGGTCGCGGGCAACCTGCGCGGCTGGGCATGGGTCAATGGATGGTGGTTCCGAACCGCGCACCTGGCGGCCATCGCCTTTGTCGTCGTCGAGTCTTGGTTCGACATGCCATGTCCCCTGACGGCGCTCGAGGCTTGGCTCCGGCCTCGCGAAGGATCGCCAGCCGACTCGCAAGGATTCATCGAGCACTGGTTCCAGCGCGTGTTCGCCTATGAAGTGCCGCCGTGGGTGTTCTCGACCACGGATGCCGGCATCGGGTTGCTGACCCTCCTCGCGTGGTGGTACTTTCCACCTCGGCGCCGACATGAATCATCGGAACGCCCTACCGCATGAAGCCCACGAAACTTCTCGGCAAGCGGTGACGCTGCTGACAGGATGCCATGCCCGATTCGATCGCCGTTCGCCCCGTTGCGCAGACCGACTACGACGCCTGGAAGCCGCTGTGGGACGGCTACAACGCGTTCTACGGGCGCGAGCACGACACGGCGCTGCCGCACGCGGTGACCACGGCGACCTGGCAGCGTTTCTTCGATCCAGCGGAACCGGTCTATGCCCTGGTGGCCGAGCGTGACGGGGCGTTGTGCGGGATCGCGCACTACCTCTTTCACCGCAGCACCACGCGCATCGAGTTGACCTGCTACCTGCAAGACCTGTTCACGGCGCACGACGCACGCGGCCGCGGCGTGGGCCGCGCGTTGATCGAAGGGGTGTACGCGCGGGCCAAGGCGGCCGGCGTGACACGCGTGTACTGGCAGACGCACACCACCAACGCAGCGGGGAGAGTGCTCTATGACAAGGTCGCGCGGCACCTGGGCTTCATCGTCTACTCGCATGACGTGTGATTGCGCATGAGTCGACACGTCGCCTTCCTGCACACGTCGCCTGTTCACGTGGCGACCTTCGATCGGCTGGTCAAGGCGGCCGACCCGGCGCTGCGGGTCGACCATGTCGTCGACGAGTCGCTGTTGAGCGCCGCGCAGCGCTTCGGCGTCGATGACCCGGCGTTGATCCGGCGTGTCCACCAGGCGATGAGCCAGGCCGCCGCCAACGGCGCCGCGGTGGTGGTGTGCACCTGCTCGACGATCGGCTGCATCGCCGAGCGCACGCCATCGCAGCCGGGCCGCAGTTTCGCGCGCATCGACCGTGCGATGGCCGATCGCGCCGTGCGGCTCGGCCCGCGCATTCTGGTCGTCGCGGCGCTGCGCAGCACGCTCGAGCCGACGGCGCAACTGATATCGGAATCCGCCGCCGCGCTGCAGGCCGGGGTGGTGTTGCAGACCCTGTGGGTCGACGGCGCGTGGCCTCACTTCGAGCGCGGCGATCGTGCGGCCTACATCGATGCGGTGGTGGCCGCGGTGCGCGCTGCGCCGCGTCGTTTCGACGTGGTGGTGCTGGCCCAGGCGTCGATGGCCGACGCCGCCGGTGCCTTGCAAGACCTCGGCATCGAGGTGCTCGCCAGCCCGCGGCTGGGTGTGCAGGCGCTGTTGGCTGCGGTCTGACGCGCGTCAACTGCGCAGACGCTGAAGCAACGCCATCGCTGCGGCCGGCGCCTTCTCCTTGTCGGCGCTGATGAAGAACAGGAACACGTCGCGCGGCGCCACCGGTGCCGGCGGCGCCTCCACGCGTGGCAGCCCGGTCGGCTCGCCGCCATCGCGCCACTCGCGCACGCACGCCGCCAGTTGCGCCAGCGCCTGCGGCGTGATGCCCGCGGGCAACGACTTGTCGGCGCGCATCGTTCGCACGTAGACGAACTCGCCGGTGACGTCGGCGAACGACGGGTAGTCGTCGGAGTCGGTGAACACGGTGGCCACGCGATGCTTGCGCGCCAGCGCCAGGTAGGGCGCGCACTTGAAGCTCTCGTGCCGCACTTCCACGGCGTGGCGCAACGGCACGCCGTCGACAGCCGCCGGCAGCTGCTGCAGGAAGGCCTCGAAGTCCGCCGCATCGAAGCGTTTGGTCGGCGCGAACTGCCAGACGATCGGGCCAAGCTTCGGTCCCAGCTCGGCGATGCCGCTGCGCACGAAGCGCTCGATCGAGTCGCCCGCCTCGGCCAGCACGCGCCGGTTGGTGGCGTAGCGCGTGGCCTTCAGCGAGAAGACGAAGTCGTCGGGCGTCTGCTGGCGCCACTTGGCAAACGTGGCGGCGCTCTGCAGGCTGTAGTAGGTGCCGTTGACCTCGATCACCGTGAGTTGCCGGCTGGCGTATTCGAGCTCGCGTGCGATCGGCCAGCCGGCCGGGTAGAAATTGTTGCGCCACGGCTCGAACGTCCAACCCCCGACGCCGACGCGAATCGTGGCCGCTGCTGGTGTTGTCATCCCGGTCCCTCGTGTGGCTGGCCTCGCCGTATGCTAGCAACGGTCCTTGTAGAAGGCGGTGCCGGTGTCGATCGAACTGTGGCTCGGATTTGTCGCTGCCTCGGCCACGCTGCTGGTGTTGCCCGGGCCGACGATCCTCACCGTCGTCAGCTACTCGGTGGCGCATGGCCGCCGCGCCACCGCTGCGCTGGTGGCCGCGGTGGCCCTCGGCGACTCCACCGCGCTGGTGTTGTCGCTGGTCGGCCTCGGCGCGCTGCTGGCCACATCGGCATTCTTGTTCACCGTGGTCAAGTGGGCCGGCGGGTTGTACCTGCTCTACCTGGGCATCAAGCTGCTGCGCGCCGGCGCAGTGGGCGCATGGCCCGTCGCCCCCGAGGCATCCGGCTCGCGCTGGAAGCTGTTTGCCAACACCTATCTGGTGACTGCGCTCAACCCCAAGGGCATCGTGTTCTTCGTCGCCTTCCTGCCGCAGTTCATCAACCCGCTGGCCGGCGTGGCGGCGCAGCTGTGGCTGCTCGCCGTCACGTTCGTCGTGCTGGCGGTGCTCAACGCCGCGCTGTACGCGGTGTTCGCGGCCTCGGCCCGCCGCTTGCTGGCGTCCACCACGGCGCAGCGCCGTTTCAACCTCACCGGCGGCACGTTGCTGTCGGCGGCCGGCGTGTGGGCGCTGCTGGCCCGGCGCGCGGGCTGAAGGGCACCCGGGCTCAGGCGCTGCTGCAACATCGTGATGCACATCGGTGACCACGCGAGAGGAACCTTCCGGCAAAAAGGTCACGCGGCTGCGCTCGGATGACCGCACGCATGAGCGCTACGATCGGCTCCAGGTCGATTGGGAGAAGAAAGATGTCGAACGCAAAATGCCTGCTCGCCGGCCTGTGGCTGGTGGGGCTGGTGTCGAGCGCCAGCGCGACGGTAACCGAGGTGGCGCAAAGCGCCGCGGCCGGCGCCTCCAGCGTGCACGGCAAGGTCGAACGTGCGGTCAAGCGTGGCGTGAACGCGGGCATTTCGGGGGTCGAGCGCGGCGCCAAGGCCACCGGGCACGCGGTTGAAACGGTTGCCAAGAAGATCGGCATTCCCGGCGCCGGCGCATCGTCGCCCAAGCCCTGAAGGCCCGCCTGCGCGTCAAGGCACGGCGTTTTGGCCGCAATGGCTTTGAGCTGATCCGCACCCCGCGGCAAGGCGTCACGCATCGCGCGCGAAAGCGCGTTGGCGCTGCGACTAAGATGCCTGCCCGAGCCGGCATGCCTGCACGCCTGAGTACCGATGAGCGAACCTCAATACACGGCCAGTTGTTTGTGCGGCGGCGTGAAGCTGGCGCTGAGCGCCGAGCCCGGGCCGATCGAGATCTGCCACTGCCTGATGTGCCGCAAGGCGCAGGGCGGCCCGTTCGTAACCCAGGCGGCGATGCCTGCGCGCGCACTCGATGTCACCGAAGGCGCTGAGCTGCTCGCCAACTACGAGTCGTCGCCCGGCGTCCATCGCATGTTTTGCAAGCGTTGCGGCTCGCCGCTGTTCAGCACCAACGCCGACGACCCGCAGGTCGTGCGCATCCGCGTGGGCATCATCGACGGCCCGCTGCGCACGCGGCCGAGCGCACACTACTTCGTCGGCCAGATGGCCAACTGGTGGCGCATCGACGACCATCTGCTGCGCTTCGAAACCGAGTGAACCCGCGTGCCGGCGGCAACGCCGGCGCCGCCCGCGTGTCGCTGTCGCTTCCGGCGGGCACAATGCCCAGCCATCGCGGCCCTGCAACCCGCGTTCGCGAGGTACGCATGATCGACATGTCGGCGCTTCAGCAACAGCTCGGTCCGTTGTTTCCGGGCTTGATGGGCCTGCGCCTGCGCGAGCTGGCGCCCGAGCGGGTGCTGGCCGAGTTGCCGGTGCGACCCGACCTGTGCACCACGGGCGGCGTGCTGCACGGCGGCGCCATCATGGCGTTTGCCGACACGCTGGGCGCGGTGGGCACGGTGCTCAATCTGCCCACCGGCAAACGCACCACGACCACCGACTCGAGCACCAAGTTCATCGCCGCTGCGCGGGTCGACACGGTGGTCACCGGCGAGAGCGTGGCGCTGCACCGCGGGCGCACGACCATGGTGTGGCAGACGATGATCCGCAACGCCGAGGGCAAGCTGTGTGCGGTGGTCACGCAGACCCAACTGGTGATGGACGGCGCTTGATCCGGCGATTGCCGATGACCCCGCGTCTGACACTGGCCCTGGTGGGCGACCGCGACGAGCGCATCACCGCGCACCGTGCCATCGCGGCAACGCTGCCGCTGGTGGCGCGCTCGCTGGGTGTATCGATCGAGCCGCTCTGGCTGTCCACCGACTCGATCACCAGCGCGGCGGTGCTGAAGCAGGTGCACGGCCTATGGTGCGTGCCGGGCAGCCCGTACAAGAGCATGGACGGCGCGCTGTTGGCGATCCGGCACGCGCGCACGCACGGCGTGCCTTTTCTCGGCACCTGCGGCGGCTTTCAGCACGCCGTGATCGAGCACGCGCGCCATGTGCTCGGCTGGGTCGATGCCGAGCACGCCGAGACGGCGTCCGACGCACCGCGCGCAGTGATCTCCTTGCTGCAATGCGCGCTCGTCGAGGCCAGCGAGACGGTTCACCTGCAGCCGGGCTCGCACATCGCACAAGCCTATGCCAGCTCGCAGGCGCGCGAAGGCTACCACTGCCGCTACGGCCTCAACCCGGCGTTTCAGGCCGCGCTGTTGAACGGCCCGCTGGTCGCCAGCGCATTCGATGCCGCCGGCGAGGTGCGCGCGATCGAGCACACCGACCACGCGTTTTTTGTCGCCACGCTGTTCCAGCCCGAGCGCGCTGCGCTTCGTGGCGAGGTGCCGCCGCTGGCGATGGCGTTCGCACGCGCCGCCCTCGCCGCGGCGCGCTGATCGCCGATCATGGCCCGGTCGTGCGCATGACGACGTGGCCGGCGGTCGCGGCCGCGTGTGCGCACGACCCGGCGACGCGCACGCCGTTTTTCGTCGCGCAGACTGGCGCGCCGCCGCTGGCGGTGGGCTCGGTGGCGTTGACGCATCTGCGCGCGCTCACCCGCTGGCCGCAGTGGCTGCACGTCGAGCCGAGCGGCGTCACGCTGCATTGCGCCGCATCGGCGCGTGCCGACGCGCTGGCCACCATGCATGACACCTTGCGCGCCGAGGGCCTGATCGTCGCCTGGCGCGACGAGTCATTTCCGCTGTTCAGCGTGCGCGGCGACCCGGTCGGCGTGGCAGTCGAGCGTGCGGCCACCCGCTTCTGGGGCTCGCTGACCCTGGGCGCCCATATCAACGGCTTCGTGGTCGACGCGCACGGCAGACCCGAGCGTCTGTGGATCGCGCGCCGCTCGCCGAGCAAGGCCACCGACCCCGGCAAGCTCGACAACCTGGTCGGCGGCGGCGTGCCGGCCGGCCAGTCGCCGCGCGACACCGTGGTGCGCGAAGCGTGGGAGGAAGCCGGCCTCGCGCCAGCGCAGCTGCAAGCGTTGGCGCGAGGCCGCGTGCTGCAACTGCTGCGCGACATCCCCGAGGGCTTGCAACGCGAGTGGATTCACGTCTACGACCTCGCGCTGCCAGCGGGCCTGACCCCCTGCAATCAAGACGGCGAGGTGGCCGAGTTGTCGCTGCACCCGCTGCCGCAAGCCCTTGCGCTGGCCGCCGGCGACGAGATGACCGTCGACGCGTCGCTGGTGACGCTGGACTTCGCGCTGCGCCACCGGCTGCTCGACGACGCCGCGGCCGAAGCAATGGCCGCGGCGGCGGCAGCGCTCTTCGCCGGGCAGGCCGCATGACAGCGGCCTCCAGCGCATCGGCCGTGCCGCGCTATAACGGTGTCGCGATCGCCTTCCACTGGCTGCTCGCGCTGGCCATCGTGTCGAACCTCGCGCTCGGCTTACTACATGAGCGATCTGGAGCTGTCGCCGCAACGGCTCAAGCTGTTCAACTGGCACAAGTGGGCCGGCATCACGATCCTGGCGCTGTCGGCGCTGCGGCTGGCGTGGCGGCTCACGCATGCGCCACCGGCCGACCCGCCGATGCCGGCCTGGCAGCGGATCGCGGCGCACGCCGTGCACCGCGCCTTCTACGTGTTGTTCTTCGCGGTGCCGCTGGCCGGCTGGGCCTACAGCTCGGCGGCCGGCTTTCCGGTGGTCTGGTTCGGCGTGCTGCCGTTGCCCGACTGGGTGCCGGTCGACCGCGCCTGGGCGGAGGTCCTGAAGGCCACGCACAAGGCCGCCGCGTCGGCGCTGGCTCTGCTGGTGCTGGTGCATGTGGCGGCCGCGCTGAAACATCATCTGATCGATCGCGACGGCTTGTTGCAGCGGATGCGTCCGTTTCAGCGCTGAAATCCGTATGTGCCTGCAGAATCGGCAGGAGGCACCCATGACCAGAACCTTGTTTTTGTTGCTCGCCGCGCTGGCCATGGCCGCCGGCACCGCGCGGGCGCAGACCGTCGACCCCGCCAGCAGCGAACTCTCGTTCGTCACCCGCCAGATGGGCGTGCCGGTCGAAGGGCGCTTTCAGCGTTGGAGCGCGCAGGTCGCGCTCGACCCGCGCAAGCCCGAGGCCGGCCAGGTGGTGCTGCGCATCCAGATGGACAGCGTGGCCTTCGCCGCGCCCGAGGTCACGGCCGAAGCGCAGCGGTCGGTGTGGCTCGACACCGCACGCTTTCCGCAGGCGGTGTTCGAGTCCAAGGGCATCCGCGCGGCAGGCGGCGGGCGCTACGAGATGACCGGTCGCCTGACGCTGAAGGGCCAGTCGCACGACATGGTGGTGCCGGTGACGCTCACGCAAAGCGGCGCCAGCGGCACCGCCACCGGCAACTTCACCGTCAAGCGCAGCGACTTTCGCATCGGCGAGGGCGAGTGGACCGATGCCAGCCTGGTGGCGCACGAGGTGCTGGTGCGCTTTCGCATCGCGCTGTCGGGCCTGCCGACCTCGTGATCACCACGACGACGCCCCCGCGGCGCCAGCGCACCATGGGCACCAGCCGGCATGCGCTGGGCTGCGGTCTCGTGCTGTGCGCGCTGGCCGGCGCGGCGCAGGCCGAACCGGCGCTCTACCGATTCGACCCCACGCACACCTTCGTCAATTTCGAGCTGCTGCACTTCGGCACCTCGACCATCCGCGGGCGCTTCGGGCCGCTCAACGGTGAGGTCACGATGGACCGCGCGGCGCGCCAGGGGCGCGTGCAGGTGGAGATCGACACCGCGCAGGTGAGCACCGGCGTGGCCGTGCTCGACGCGCGCCTCAAGGAAAGCGACATGCTCGCCGTGCAGTCGCACCCGCGCGCGTATCTGGTGGCCGAACGGATGGAGTTCGACGACGCCGGGCGCGTCAAGGCGTTGCGCGGCGAATTCACGCTGCGCGGCGTCAGCGTGGGGCTCACGCTGACCGCGTTGCGCTTCAACTGCTACACCAGCCCGCTGCTGCGCCGCGAGGTGTGCGGCGGCGACTTCGAGGGGCAGTTCAACCGCAGCGCGGTGGGCATCACGCACAGCCTGCCGTTCGTGAGCGACACCGTGCGCCTGCTGGTGCAGGTGGAGGCGATCCGGCAGTAGCCCCGCCGACGCCGAGCGCGTGCGCGCGTCTAGTCTTCCTTGGACTTCAGAGACTGAAACAGATCGACCAGCATCATCGCCAGCGCGATCAGGATCACCACGCCGAGCGAGACGTCCTTCAGCTTGAAGACCAGCGGCGCCAGGTAGGCGATGAACAGCACGACGGCCACGATGCCGGCAAAGATCTTCAAGGACATGGTGTGACTCCTGGAATCGGCTTCATGCGGCCATTGCCTGAACCTGCAGCCAGCGCGCCGTGCGCAGCAACCGCGCATCGTCGTGGCGCTTGCCCACCAGCTGCACCCCGAGCGGCAGACCGTCAGGGCCGTGCATCAGCGGCAGGCTCAGCGCCGGCATGCCGGCCAGCGTCCACAGGGTGCCGAAGGCCGGGTCGCCGGTGTTGTCCAGCGGCGGCGCGGTGCCTCGCGTGGCGGGCGTGATGATGGCATCGAAGTTGGCGAACAGTTCGTCGAAGCCTTCGATCAGCCGCGGCACTTTGCCCAGCGCGCGCTGGTAGGCCAATGCGGTGATCTCGCGGCCGCGCGCCAACTGGCTGCGCAACGACTCGCTCAGCTTGTCGCGGCCCTTCTCGTACTCGAGGTCGAGGTGGGCCGCCATCTCGGCTTCCATGATCGTGCGGTGCCAGTCCCACGCCTCGGCGAGCGAGTCGGGCAGCGGGTATTCCTCGCACTGGCGACCCAGAGCGCCGCGCAGCTCGCCGAACGCCTCGCGCGTGGACTCGTCGGCGCGCTCCCAGATCGGCGTCTTCACGAAGGCCACGCGCGGCGTCAGCGGCGGCTCGCCGGCCAGCGTCTGCACGAACGGAACGCGCGCGCGCGGCCGCGTGTCGGGGTCGTTCTCGTCGAAGCCCGTCAGCTGCTCGGCGGCCAGCGCGATGTCGTCGAGCGAACGCGCGAACAGGCCCACGCAGTCGAGCGAGCGCGACAGCTTGAGCACACCGTGGCGCGAGATCAGGCCATGGGTCGGCTTGAAGCCGTAGACGCCGCAGAACGACGCCGGCCGGATGATCGACGCGTTGGACTGCGTGCCGACGGCCAGCGGCACCATGCCGGCCGCCACCGCGGCGGCCGACCCCGACGACGAGCCGCCGGGCGAGCGCGTGAGGTCGTGCGGGTTGCGTGTCTTGCTGGGCGGATAGGTGGCGCACTCGGTGGTCACGGTCTTGCCGAGGATCACCGCGCCCGCCGCCCGCAATTGCGCCACCACCGCGGCATCGCGGTCGGGCCGGCGGCCGGCGTGCAGCACGGTGCCGTCTTCGGTGGGCATGTCGGTGGTGTCGATGATGTCCTTGATGCCCACCGGCACGCCGTGCAGCGGCCCGATGGCGCGGCCCTCGGCGCGGTCGAGGTCGCGTGCGCGCGCCTGCGCCAGCGCGTGCGCCTCGTCGAGGTACTGCCAGGCCTGCACCTGCGGCTCGAGCTCGCGGATGCGCGCCAGGCAAGCCTCGACGACCTGCACGGCGCTCAACGCGCCGCCCGCAATCGCGCGCGCCGCCTCGCTGGCCGACAAGCGCTCGGGCCGGGAGACATCCATTCGCCAAACCCCTGCCCGATGCTAGCGCCCGTAGAGCGCGTTGGGCAGCCACATCGCGATGCCGGGGAAGACGTAGACGATCAGCATCGTCACCAGCACGACGTAGACGAACGGCATGCAGCCGCTGAAGATCTGCGTCAGCAGCACCGAGGGCGGACTGACCCCCTTGAGGTAGTACGCCGACATCGCCATCGGCGGCGACAGGAAAGCCGTCTGCAGGTTGAGCGCGATCAGCACGCCGAACAGGATCGGGTTGATGCCGAAGTGCTCGAGCATCGGCAGAAAGATCGGCACGAAGATGATGATGATCTCGGTCCACTCCAGCGGCCAGCCCAGCAGGAAGATGATCACCTGCGACAGCAGCAGGAAGGTCACCGAGTTGAGGTTCATGCCGAGCACGAACTCCTTGATGATCTGGTTGCCGCCGAGGTAGGCGAAGATCGATGCGAAGGTCGCCGAGCCGACGAACAGCCAGCACACCATGGCTGACGTGCGCGCGGTGAGGAACACCGACTCGCGCAAGCCCTTGCCAGGTGAGCGAGCGGTAGCCGGCGGCGAGGATCGCGGCACCCGCCGCGCCGACGGCAGCCGCCTCGGTGGGCGTGGCGATGCCGAACATGATCGCGCCCAGCACCGCCAGGATCAGCAGCGCCAGCGGGAAGAACGACTTCAGCAGCATCAACACCACTTGGATGAACGGCACGTTGCCCTCGTCCTTGGGCAGCGGCGGAGCGCGCTCGGGCTTGAGGATCGCCAGCACGACCACGTAGACGATGTACATGCCGGCGAGAAAGAAGCCCGGCACGAACGCCGCCGCGTAGAGCTTGACCACCGACAGGCCGGCCATCGCGCCATAGACGATCAGCATGATCGACGGCGGGATCAGGATGCCCAGGCAGCCGCCGGCGCAGATGACGCCCGACGCCAGGCGCGTGTCGTAGCCCGCCTTCATCATCTGCGGAAACGCCAGCAGCCCCATCAAGCGTGACCACCGCGCCGACGATGCCGGTGGCGGTGGCGAACAGCGCGCAGGTGGCCAAGCGTGGCCACCGCCAGCGAGCCCGGGACGTGCTTGAGCGCGATCTGCAGGCTCCTGAACAGGTTGTCGAGGATGTTGGCGCGCTCGACGAGATAACCCATCAGCAGGAACAGCGGGATCGACACCAGCGCGTCGTTGTTGAGCACCGTGAAGGTGTTCTGCGTCAGCAGGTAGAAGACGCGGTTGTCGAAGAAGGCCTGGTGATCCTGGAAGTAGGCGTAGTAGCCGAAGGCCACGCCGAGCGCCATCAGCGTGAACGCCACCGGAAAGCCGATGCAGATGGTGAACACCAGGATGCCCAGCATGACCAGGGCGACTGCGGGGTCGCTCATCTTGGCGCTCCTTGCGCAGCGGGTTCTTCGACCTTGCCTGCGTGTTGCTGCAGGATCTGCGTTTCGAGTTCTTCGACGTCGTGCAGCCGCGCCACCCAGTCGCCCGTGCGGATGCAGACCACGCAGCGCAACACCTCGGCCAGGCCCTGCAGCGCGATCAACCCGGCGCCGAACTGGATCATCATCTTCAGCGGCCAGATCGGCACGCCGGCCGGGCTGTTGACACTGACCTCGCGCAGGCGCATCGACTCGAAGCCATAGGCGCCGCCGGCCACCACCAGCGCCAGGATGCCGGGAAAGAAGAACGTCACGTACAGCACCAGCTCGACGATCGCCTGCGTGCGCGGCCGCCACTTGCGATAGAACATGTCGGCCCGCACGTGGCCGGCGCGCGACAGCGTGTAGGCGCCGGCCATGTAGAACACCGCGCCGTACATCAGGTAGCTCAGGTCGAACGCCCAACTGGTGGGGTCGTTGAACAGGTAGCGCATCGTCACTTCGTAGCAGGTGCCGAGCGTGAGGATGACGATGCACCAGGCAAAGGCGTGACCGACGCTCTTGCTGAGCTGGTCGATCATGTAGATGAGTCGCTGCACGTGAAGTAGTCCGGCGGATGAGTGGGAATAAAAGGGGCGGTCCGCAGGCCGCCCCGGTGTGGCTATCGCACGTGGTGCCGATCAGGCCGTCGGCAGCTTGGTCTTGAACACGTGCTCGTAGCCCATGTGATAGTCGGCCTCGTTGACGAACATGTAGTAGGCCACCCGCTTGGCCCAGGCCAGCTGCGAATCGATGACCTTCTTGAAGAACGGATCCTCGTCCGACAGCCGCTTGGCGATTACGTCCCAGGCCTTGAGCTGCTCGACGAACACCGCCTTGGGCGTGCGGATCACGTTGACCTTGTGCTTGGAGATCAGCTCCTGCAGGTCATGCGAGTAGTTGTCCATCGCGGTCCACCAGTTCGGCGGAACTCGCCGCCTCGGCGGCGTACTGCAGGATCGCCTGCAGATCCTTGGGGATGGTGGCCCACTTCTTCTTGTTGATGGCGATCTCGAAGAACTCCATCGCCTGGTGGTAGCTGCCCATCATGTAGTTCTTGATCACGTCCTGCGCGCCGAAGCGCATGTCGGAGGTCGGATTGTTGAACTCGAAGGCGTCGATCACGCCCTTCTCCAGCGCCGGGATGATCTCGCCGCCGGGCAACTGCGTGACCTTGGCGCCCATTTCCTGGAACAGGTCGGCCGCCAAGCCGACGGTGCGGTACTTCAGGCCCTTCAGCTCCGACGCATTGGTGATCGGCTTCTTGAACCAGCCCAGCGGCTGGGTGGGCATCGGCATCACGAAGAAGCCGACCACGTCGAGATTGATCTTTTGCAGCAGCTCGTTGTACAGCGCCATGCCGCCGCCGCGATAGATCCAGGCCAGCGTCTGCGGCGCGTCGCAGCCGTTGATCGGGCCCGAGCCGAACAGCGAGGCGACCTTGCTCTTGCCGTACCAGTACACCGGCACGCCGTGCGACGCATCGAGCACGCCCTTGCTGGTGGCGTCCATCACCTCGAACGGCTTGACCACCGCGCCGGCCACCAGGTAGTCGATGCGCAGGCGGCCGCCGGACATCTCGTTGACGCGGTTGACGTACTCCATCGCCATGTCGTTGAAGATGTCCTTGGCGCCCCAGGCACCCTGCATCTTGAGCACGATGGGCGACTGCGCCACCGAGATCATCGGCGCGGTCAGCGCCGCGGCGCCGGCCACGCTGGCGCCGAGGAACTTGCGTCGCGCGGGTTTGGTCTCGGGCATACCGGCGCCCGACTGAAACTGCTTCGTCGGTCATCGTTTGTCTCCTGATGAGGTTTGGCGAGCCGGCGGGAGGGGTTCGGCGCTGGACTTTCGGCCACGCCCATCCACCCTCGTACACCCCGCGCACTGGGTCTCGCGGCACCATAGCAAGGCCCCTCGGAGTTGGCTTTGGGGGTAACCCGCGCCGAGCGGCTGCGCGCCCTGGGTGCAAACGCCCGGTGCCGCCGAGCGGGGCGGCGCACAGCGCAGCACCCGGTTCGAACCCGTTGCGCGAAGCAGTTTGAACCAGAACACAAAGGCGGCGGCACAGGAACCGCACGGGCGGGCGGTCAGCCTGCGAGCAGATACCGCGTGCTCGGGCCCTTGCCGGTCTGCCGCAACAGGCCGCGCTCGGTGAGCATCGTCAGGTGCTTGGAGGCGGTGGCCGGGCTGACGGCGCACAGCTCGGCGTAGGCGCTCTTGTTGATCGAACCGTCGCGCAGCAGATGAGCCACCAGCGCCGCGAAGCGCGGCTCGTTCAGAAGATCCTCGACCTGAGGGCGCCACTTGGCCACGAGCAATTCCTCACGGCTCAATTCGCGATCGTAGGTATGCCGCAACTTGGCCAACTCACTCGCAAACTGTTGCGCAAGGTCGTGGCGCTGCATCAGCAGCTGCGCGGCCTCGCGCTCCTTCACGGCGATCGTCAGGTAGGCGTGGGCGATGGCCAGGCGCGCGCGGACGTGCGCGTCCGGCGCCAGCGGCACCGCAAGCGCGGCACGATGGCGCTGGATGTCGCTCATCTGCTCGAAGTGAACAGCGGACTCTTGGGGGATCAGCCGGTCCTTGGCCTCTCCTGTGTCGGGGCTTGACGCCGTGGCCGACCCGGCCAGGATTTCGGCCTTCAGGCGGCGTGTCAGCTCCACCAGCCCTGGGCTGGACTCCGCGATCGGTGCGTGCAGCACGGCCTCGGCATGCAGGTCGCCGAGCCGCTCGTCATCTGCATTGAGTGACTGTTGGTAGCGCTTGTAGTAAGCCTCTGCGAGGTTGTGATGGGTTCGATTGGCGTGCAGGCGCAGATTCGCCTCCAGCGCCTGCGCCAGCGCCACTCGATACTCCTCGATCGCCGCGTCGATCTGTCCCGACCAGAGATAGATCAGGCCGAGATTGCCGCGCGAGCTCACAGCAATGGCCGGCTCGACAACCTTTCGCGTTGCGAGTTCGAGCACCTGTTGCGTGTACCGGATCGCACGCTCGAAGTCCTTGCTCTCGCCGTAGAGCAAGCCCAGATTCAGATGGGTCACAAGGATCGATCGCTGATCACCGAGGCGCTCGAAGGTGTTGAGCGCCCGATGCTTGTGCGCCAGCGCCTTGCGTAGATCACCCGCCTGTCGCCAATACTCGCCCCAGGTTTGCTCCAGCATTCCGATCACGGCGTCGGCGGGCGCGTGCCTGGCGCGCAGCTCATCGGCGCGGTCCAGGACCGTGCGTGCGCGCGGGTCGTTGCGGGCCACATAGAGCCAGGCCAGGCGCACCAGCGTAGTCACGTATTGCTCGAGCGCCTGCGTGTCGCCGGCCTCGAACTCCGCCCCCCGCAGGAACTCGACGCTCTCTTCGTAGCAGCTGAACGCGCGGTCCGCATCGCGCGGATCGTGGTAGCGGCCGAGCGCGCTGTAGGCCATGCCCATCAGCAGCCGGTCGTTCGCCGCGCTGGCGCATTGCAACGCACGTTCGTAGGCATTCAGCTCCCGCTCGGCCGCACTGCGCGTGCGCGCCAATGCTGCACGCGCAATCCAATAGTCGAATTGCTGTCGAGCCGGCAGGCCATCGATCGGAATACGATCCACCAGCACGTCGGTTTCAGCCTCGGCCGCCAGATCGGCGGCACGATCGCGCAACACGGCGACGAAGGCCCGGTGATCGCCAGCCTGCTGGTGATGCCACAGCGCCGCCAGGGGATCGCGACGCGACAGCGCGCGCTCGGCCTGGCGCCCGTGCCAGCGCGCACAGGAGTCCGCATCCTGGCTCGGCAGCCGCGCGAGCACTTCGGCCTGCACGAAACGCCGCAATGCCAGGCGGCGCGGCAGGTTGAGCGGCGTCTCGAGCACGATCTGAGCCATCTGCCGCTTGCCGCGCTCGAGGTAGCGATAGAACGTGCTCGGGCCCACGCCCCAGAGGCCGCACAAGTTGTCGATCGCGGCCTCGTCGGCCCATCGCCGGTAGCGGTCGCGAAAGTCGGGTATCACCGCCATGCCGGCATGACACATCACAGCGAGCATCGGGCGCCAAGCAGTTTGGCTCAACCACGCTTCACGATCGATCCTTTCGAGGCTCGGCTCAAGATCCGGCCGCAGTTGGGTAACCAACCAACGCAGCACGACGCCCGCCACGTCGAGGGCTGTGTGCTCGCTCTCCAGCGCGTCACCGGCTGTGCCGCGCACGATGGGCATGTAGCGGCGCAGCAGCCAGCGCGCCGCGCGTGGCCGCTGATGCATCAGCTCAGACAGACTGCCGTTGCGCTGGGCATTCAGCGCGGCCTCGAGCAACGATTCCACCAATGACTGGCGGCGTGTTGCAGGCTCCAGCCCGGGTTCGGCGTCTGCTGGATTGCGCGGCTCAGCCGCCGCGGGGAATGTCATGGCGGAGTGCGAATGCGCGACAGCCTGCACGCTCGACGTCGCGTGAAGACCGTTGCCGAGCCGATGAACTTGGGATTGCCTAGTGTATCGGCCGGGTGGTCAGATGGTCTCGGCAATGCAACGAGCAGGAATGCCCGCGTCATTCTGAGACGGCTCTGACACGAAACTCAACAAGGAACCGAAGATGTCCAAGCTGCCGACTTTGCTGCCGCTGAATCCGAAGAGGCCCGACGGCACCGACAGCGTGGTGCTGGCCGTGTACGCGCCGTTTGGCACCGACGAGGTGTTGAGCATGTTTCCCGATGGCACACGCAAGCCGATCGGCCAGCAGCCGCTGGTCAGCGAGCTGCGCAAGGTGGCCAGGCTCGGCGTGCACGTGTCGGCGTTGATCGACCTGTTCGACGATTTCAGCTACCTGGTGGAGATTCCGGCCGGCCTGCCGGGGCAGTTGCGCGTGTACTCCACGTGGAAGCAGGACATGACCTCGCCCTATGCGCTCGAAGGCTTCCTGCGCCACACGCTGCAGCACCATCCTTGCGCGGCGCTGGTGCTCGCGATCGAAGGCCATGGGGCAGGATTCCTGCCGGATCTCGACACGGCGGCAATCACGCCGTTGAGCACCAGCGACAACGGCAAAGTCAACTGGCAGGTGGATCCGGAAACGGTCAACGCCACCGCTGGTGGGCCACCACTATTGGGCGTTGGTTACCCTGAACTACCGGTACCAGCGCCGAACCTGCCCCACCTCCAGATGCCGATGTCCACGTGGGCGCTGGGAGCCGCGCTACGCCGTGCCACCGCTGGCAAGGGCGCACGCAAACCGGCAGTGATCCACTTCAACAACTGCTTCAACCTGTCGTTGGAGGTGTTGCACACGGTGGCTGCTTATGCCGACTACGCCACCAGCTACGGCAACTACAACTTCTTCACCGCAGGAGCGGCCTATCCCAAGGTGTTCGCTCGCCTGCGGGCGGCGGGCTCGGCCACTCGCGAGCAACTTGCGCGCTGGTTCGCGCTGGAAAATCAGAGTGCGCTGAGCGCTCCGCCATTCTTCCCGACCGTGGGCGGGGCGGTGCGTCTGTCGCGCATGCGCGGCATTGTCGCTGCGCTCAACACGCTGGCCGCGGCGATGACCGCCGAGTTGAGAACGGCACCGAATCGTGATGTCGTTGTGCAGGCGATCCGGCACGCCATCGTGGACACGCAGCAGTACGACACCGGCGGCGGCTACGAGCTCGAAACACCCGATCAGCTGACCGACGTCATGAGCCTGGCCAGATCGTTGCAGAAGCAACCGACGCTGGCGGCCGCGATCACCCAGGCGGCAGCAGCGCTCGAAAAGCTGCTGGCCGGCATCAAGCAGTACGGCGACAACCTGCTGACCAGCGTGAACACCGCGGTGAAGTGGGATTTCTCCAGCGAAGCGCTGGCGCTGAACATCCTGCTGCCCGACCCCGCCCTCCAGGGGCGCTGGGATTGGCGCTCGCCGTACTACGGCGTGGGGCCGAGCAACGTCGTCGTGCAGCCCAATGTCATTCCATTCCTGACGCCGCCGGCGCCGGGCGTCAAGTGCCCGTGGGTCGAGTTCCTGATCGAGTACCACAAGGACGTGCGGTTCGTCGGTTTGCTGCGCGCCTTGCCGCCGTTTTTCCCGACCTTCGATCGGAGGTTCGATCCGGCGCAGGCCAAACCCATCCCAAGGCCTGGCGCGGTGAGCGAAGGGCCTGACAGGCCCAAGCAGTACTAGCGACCAAGCGATCGGCGGCATGCCGGTCGCTTGGTCGCGCAAGCGGTTCTCATCCCAGCGTCGGCCTCAGGCTTCGGCCTGCGGGAGGTCCATCGGAAAGGGCCGCCTGGACCCTCGAAGGCGGAATCGTCTGCCGATCGTCTACTTGTGAACGCCTGCGATGTAATTTGTTGCGTCGCAATGCGACCCCATCTCCGATGCAATGCCTCCAACCCGCTGATGTTCCGGCGGCACCTGGAGATCCGAGATGACACCCCTGCAAAACCTTTCGAGCGAACGCTTCGTCGGCGCGGGCAACGGCCGGACGCTGCGCCCCTGGCCGACGCTGCCGCCGCTGGACAAGGCACCGCCGCCCAAGCCGCTGGTGATGGGCGGCACCTTGCCGCCGCGGCCGGCGAACCGGGTGCACACGCACTGGCAGCCGACGGCGATGCCGATCTTTCCGATCGAGCCCGCCAACGACCCGGTGCAGCGCCTGGCCGACGACGACCGCCTGGCGATGACGCTGCTGACGCTGGTGCTGTGCGTCACGGTCACCATCGCTCTGCTCGGTTTCGGTCTGCAAGTGCTGCAGTGAGTGCCGGCGTGCGGCGCCGCCCGGCGCGGGCGACGCCGGCGGCCGCAGGCTGCCGCTGCTGCGGCCTGCGGACTCGACGCGGCGCCCGGGTCGGCCCTGCAGTCGCGTGTCGGGCGGGATGAGCCGCACGGCCCATCGCCCATCGCGGCAACTGGTGCCGCCGCCTTTGCAGTGCGTCGAGCGTGCCCCGTGCGCCGGCCGGACCTTGCGTACATTGCGCGGCAACGACCCTTCCGGTTCCTCGCCGCATGTCCACCACCACCCTCGCCCCGAACGCCACGCGCTGGCAGCGCTTTGCCGCCGCCAGCGTGCGTGCATTCCACGCCTACGCCGGGTGGCTGGTCGGCATCACCTGGTGGCGCTTCGCTGCTGCTGTCGATCCTGCTGGTGATCGTGGCGGCGATCCTGCAGCACGTGCCGCCGTTCAGCTGGAAGACCACCGAGGTGCTGACGATCGACCCGTCCAGGCCGCCGGCGCCGCCGCCACCTCCCAGGGCCCCGACGCAAGAACGCGAGCCGCCCGGCAAGATCGGGAAGGACAAGCCCGCTGCCAAGGGCGAACACGCCTACGAGATCACGATCGACGAGCGCGGCGTTCGCATCAAGCCCACGACCCCGCCGGCGCCCAGCGCCCCGCAGGCGGCGAGCGGCGCAGCCGGCTCGTCGTCCGCACCGGAGCCGGCGGCGCCGTCGGTCGAGATCCGGCTGCCGCCCGGCGCCACCAGCGAGACCGTGCGCCAGGCGGTCGAAGAGGCGCGGCGCGAAATCGTGCAGGCCATCGAAGAGGCAGCCCAGGAAGCCAAAGAGGAAGCCGAGGCCGCGCGTGACGAGGTGCAGGCCGAGATCGAAGGGGGCCGCAAGCGGGTGCGCGTGCAGACCAGCTCGGCGACTTCCTGCCCGAGCTGGCGTTCCTGTGGATCATCGCCTCGGCGGTGATCAAGATCACCTACAAGCGGCAGATCCAGGCCGAGGCGCAGGCCGCGCAGGCCACCGAGACCGCCGAGGCCGAGTCGCTGAAGCGCCAGGTGGTCGAGGCGCGCATGGCGGCGATGCAGGCGCAGGTGGAGCCGCACTTCCTGTTCAACACGCTGGCCTCGATCGACCACCTGATCGAGACCGACCCGCCGCGCGCCAGCACGATGCAGAAGAACCTGATCGCGCTGCTGCGCGCGTCGATGCCGACGATGCGCGACACCGGCGACGGCGGGCCGCGCGACCTGGGGCGCGAGCTGGAGGTGATCCGGCCCTACCTCGAGATCCTGAAGGTGCGCATGGAAGACCGCCTGCGCACCGAGATCGACGTGCCCGAGGGCCTGCTGTCGGCCGAGTTCCCGTCGATGATGATCCAGACGCTGGTCGAGAACGCCATCAAGCACGGCCTGGAGCCCAAGCCCGAAGGCGGCGCGTTGAGCGTGCGCGCCGAGATGGTGCACGGCAAGCTCGCGGTCACCGTGGCCGACACCGGCCTGGGCTTCGGCAAGGCGGCCACCGCCGGCACCGGCGTCGGCCTGGCCAACATCCGCGAGCGGCTGCAGCTGCTGTACGGCAACAAGGCCACGCTGAGCGTGCGCGAGAACCATGGCGGCGGCACCGCGGTGACGATCACCGTGCCCTACAAGAGCATCGACGAGGGCGTTGCCTGATGGCCGGCACGCCACTGAACGCTGCGATGGCGGCTGCCGCTACGATCGCCGCGAGTGAACCGATGCCGCACGCCATACCGCGCGCCGTGCTCGCCGACGACGAGCGCCTGATGCGCGAACAGATGCGCGCGCGCCTGGCCGAGGTGTGGCCCGAGCTTGCAGATCGTGGCCGAGGCCAAGAACGGGCTCGAGGCCGTGCAGTCGGTGCGCGAGCACCAGCCCGACATCGTGTTCCTCGACATCCGCATGCCGGGGCTGACCGGCGTCGAGGCGGCGCGGCAGATCGCGCAGCTCGAACTCGGCGACGACACGCTGCTGCCCGAGATCGTGTTCATCACCGCCTACGACCAGTACGCGGTCGAGGCGTTCGAGCAAGGCGTGGCCGACTACGTGCTCAAGCCCGCCGAGCGCGAGCGCCTGGCGCTGACGGTCGAGCGGCTGAAGAAGCGCCTGGCCACCCGCGGCACCGCCGACGCGCCGGCCAGCGTGCCGATGCAGCAGTTGCTGCACAAGCTGGCGGCGCAGCTGAACCCGGCGGCGCGCCACCGGCTACCTGCAGTGGATCCAGGCCAGCGTGGGCACGTCGATCCAGATGATCCCGGTCGACGACGTGCTGTTCTTCATCAGCGACGAGAAGTACACGCGCGTGCAGACCGCGCAGCTCGAGGCGCTGATCCGCAAGCCGATCAAGGAGCTGGTCGACGAGCTCGACCCGCAGCTGTTCTGGCAGATCCACCGCTCGACGCTGGTCAACGTGAACGCGATCGCCGGCGTGGCGCGCGACTTTCGCGGCCGCCAGATCGTCAGCGTCAAGGGGCGCCCCGACAAGCTCGAGGTGAGCCGCAGCTACGCCGGGTTGTTCAAGGGCATGTAGCTGGGTGTGCCGGGCTTCAGCCCGTTGCTGCGCGCGGAATCACGCGTGTGCGGGCGGCTTGAGCCACGACGCGATGCACCACTGCGCCGCCCAGTAGGTGCCGAGGATCCACAGGTTCGCTGCCGGCAGCGCGAGCGCGAACTTGTTGGTGGCCAGCAGCGCGTCGGACGCCATGAACAACGCGCCGCCCAGCATCAGCAAGCGGCCGCGCCTGCGCTCGTCGCCCTGCGCGGCCAGGCCCACCACCGCCGTCTGCGCCGACATCGCGGTGAGCGCCAGCACGTAGCACGCCACCGGCACGCGCAACCCCGGCGGCACCGACGGCCACAGCAGCGCCAGGATCGCGCCGGCCACCAGCGCGTAACCCGTCAGCGCCACGGGTTGCGCGAGAAAACGATGCTCGCGCGTGAAGGCCACGATGTAGGCGATGTGGGCCAGCAGAAATGCGATCAGTCCCGGCAGAAAACCCTGTTGCGGCCACAGCAGCGCGATGTCGCCGAGCAGCGACAGCAGCAGGCCGATGCGCAGCGCGCGGCGCGCGGCGGGCTTGTCGGCGCCTCGCGGCCACGCGAGCACGATGATCAGCACCGTGGTCAGTGGTTTGAACACGAAGGCCAGCACGCTCAGGTCGAGCGCCCACGGCGCCGCGGCGATCGTCAGCATCGCGCCGGCCACGATCAAGCCGTCGAGCAGGCGCGGATTCATCGTGCGGCGCGTCATGCCGCCGGCACCACCGGCGCGGCGCTGCGCGACACCAGTTCGGCGCGCAGGCGCTTGAGCCGCTCGCGCGGGTCTTCGCGCGTGGTGGCCTCGTCGAGCTTCATCTCGGCGATGAAGCGGCTGGGCAGCGCCGGCACCGTCTCGCGGCCGCGCTTGCGGCGCTTGAGCGCGCTGACCATCAGCGTGTGCCGCGCGCGCGTGACGCCCACGTACATCAGGCGGCGCTCTTCTTCCAGGCGCGCCGCGGTCACCGGCTCGGCCTCGCTGGCGAACGGCAGCAGGCCTTCGTTGACGCCGGCGAGCATCACGTGCGGCCACTCCAGGCCCTTGGCGGCGTGCAGCGTCGACAGCGTCACGGCATCGGCATCGTCGCCGCGCTCGGCGATGCTGTGCATCAGGCTGATCGTCTGCGCGACCTGCAGCACGCTCTGGCCTCGTTCGACCGTGCCGGAGCCGTCGGCCGCCACGTCGCCGCCGCAGCGCCGCGCGATCCACTCGACGAACTCGAGCACGTTGGCCCAGCGCGCCTCGGCGAGCCGGGCCTGGTCTTCGCCGTCGTGCAGGTGCTGCTCGTAGCCGATGTCCTGCAGCCAGTGCATCAGCAGCGCGCGCGCCGCCTCGGCACCCTGCGTGTGCCGCGCGCGGTACTCCAGGTCGTTGACGAAGCGGCCGAACTCGTGCAGCGCCTGCACCGCCTTGCGCGGCAGCGCGGTGTGCAGGCTGTCGGCGAACAGCGCCTCGAACAACGACAGCTTCCAGCGGCTCGCGAACTCGCCCAGCGACGCCAGCGTCTGGTGGCCGATGCCGCGCTTGGGCGCGGTGGCTGCGCGCAGGAACGCCGGGTCGTCGTCGTTGTTGACCAGCAGGCGCAGCCACGCGCACAGGTCCTTGATCTCGGCGCGATCGAAAAAACTCTGTCCACCGGACACCCGGTAAGGCATCTGCGCGCGGCGCAGCGCCTGCTCGAACACCCTGGCCTGGTGGTTGGCGCGGTACAGCACCGCGAAGTCGCGCCACTGCACCTCGCCGCCCGCGGCGCGCCGCGCCTGGATCCACGCCACCGCGCGCTCGGCCTCGTGCTCCTCGTTGTCGCAATCGATGCGCTTGACCGGCTCGCCGTCGCCGTGTTCGCTCCACAGCTTCTTGGCGAACAGCTTGGGGTTGGCGGCGATCACGTGGTTGGCCGCGCGCAGGATGGCGCCGGTGGAGCGGTAGTTCTGCTCCAGCGCGATCACCTTCAGCGACGGGAAGTCGCGCGGCAGCTGCTTCAGGTTCTCGATCGTCGCGCCGCGCCAGCCGTAGATGCTCTGGTCGTCGTCGCCCACCGCGGTGAAGCGCGCCGCCTCGCCGACCAGCAACTTCAGCAGGTCGTACTGCACGGCGTTGGTGTCCTGCACCTCGTCGATCAGCACGTGCGCGAAACGCTGCTGCCACGACGCGCGCACGTCGGCATGCTCGCGCAGCAGCTTGAGCGGCAGGCCGATCAGGTCGTCGAAGTCGACCGCCTGGTAGGCGCTCAGGCGCTCCTCGTAGCGCTGCATCACGCGCGCGGCCACGCGCTCGTCGTCGCTGGCGGCCGCGCCGTCGGCGGTGTCGGCGCGTCAAGCCGCGGTTCTTCCAGCCGCTGATCGCCCACTGCCAGCGCCGCGCCAGCGCCGCATCGGTGGTGCCGCCGGCATCGCGCAGCAGCGCGAGCACGTCGTCGCTGTCGAGGATCGAGAAGCGCGGCTTCAGGCCCAGCGCCTCGCCGTGCTCGCGCAACACGCGCACGCCCAGTGCGTGGAAGGTGCAGATCACGAGCGGCTTGGCGGCACGCGGGCCGACCATCTCGCGCGTGCGCTCGCGCATCTCGGCCGCGGCCTTGTTGGTGAACGTGATGGCGGCGATCTGCTCGGGCGCCGCGCCGGCGTGCAGCAGGTGCGCGATCTTGTGCACGATGACGCGGGTCTTGCCCGAGCCGGCGCCGGCCAGCACCAGGCACGGCCCCTGGGTGTGCCGCACGGCCTGCCATTGCGCTGGATTGAGGAGGGTCGTGGCGGGCGGGTTCATCGGCGGCGCGCGATGATAGCCAAGGGGCCGCGTGCCTGATGTGGTATGAAGCGCGGCCCTCGCCGCGCCTGCGGCTCCACGATGCACGACGAACCCATCCCATTGTCGCGGCGCCGTTGGCTCGGATTCGCCGGGGCTGCGGTGGCCGCACCGGCGTTCGTGCGCCATGCTCGCGCCGCCGACGTCGCCCGCTTTGCGCTGGGCGTGGCGTCGGGCCAGCCGCGCGAACGCAGCATCGTGCTGTGGACGCGGCTCATCGGGGCCGGACTTGCCGTCGGCCGTTGCGGTGCGCTGGGAGCTCGCGCGCGACGAAGGCTTCACCGACATCGCCGCTCGCGGCACCGAGACTGCGCGCGGCCGACGACGCGCACAGCGTGCACGCCGAGCCGTCGGGGCTCGAGCCCGGGCGCGCCTACTGGTACCGCTTCGAGGCGCTCGGCCAGCGCAGCGCGAGCGGCCGCACGCGCACGGCGCCGGCCGCCGATGCTGCCGCGGGCTTGCGTTTCGCGCTGGCCAGCTGCCAGCGCTTCGACCACGGCCACTACGCGGCCTGGCGGCACGTGGCCGGCTCGGACCTCGACCTCGTGCTGTTCGTCGGCGACTACATCTACGAGTACCCGTCGCCACCGCTGCGCGCGTGCGCTTCCACGAAGGCGGCGCGGTGCGAACCCTCGAGCAGTACCGCGCGCGCTACGCGCAGTACAAGAGCGATCCGTCGCTGCAGGCGGCGCATGCCGCGACGCCGTGGCTGCTGGTGTGGGACGACCACGAGGTCGACAACGACTACGCCGGCCTGCAAGGCCAGGGCCTGCAGGCCGACTTTCGCGAGCAGCGCGCCGCGGCGTACCGCGCCTATTGGGAGCACATGCCGTTTCCGAAGGCGCTGCGGCCCGGCGGTGCCGACATGCGCATCTACGGCCGCACCGACTGGGGATCGCTGGTCTGCATCCACGCGCTCGACGATCGCCAGTACCGCGACGCGCAGGCATGCGCGAAGTCCGGCCGCGGCGGCTCCAACACCGTGCGCCTGCGCGACTGCCCCGAGCTGCTCGACCCGAAGCGCACGCTGCTCGGTGCCGCGCAGGAGCGCTGGCTGGCCGACAGCTGGGACCCGCGACGCCGCTGGAACCTGCTCGCGCAGCAGACCCTGATGGCGCGCTTCTCGCGCACCGAACCCGACGCAGCCCACCTACTGGACCGACGGCTGGGACGGCTATGCGCCCGCGCGCCAGCGGCTGCTGCAGACCGTGGTCGACCGCAAGGTGCCCGGCGTGGTGGTGCTGGGCGGCGACGTGCACGCGCACTACGTGGCCGACCTGAAGGTCGACTACGACGATGCCCGCGCGCCGGTGGTGGCCACCGAGTTCTGCGGCACGTCGATCGCCAGCCGCGGCGCGGCGCAGGAGCGTGTGAACGAAGTGCTGCGCCACAACCCGCATGTGCGTTACGGCCGCTCCGACCGGCGCGGCTACGTGGCCTGCCGGATCGACGCCGACACGCTGCACGCGAGCCTGATGGCGGTGGACACGCCGGAGGATCCTGCGAGCGCAGTGCGCGTTGCCGCGCGGTTCGTCGTCGACGCCGCGCGTCCCGGCGCGGTTGCCGCATGAGCGCTGCGAAACCATGACCGCGATCCTCGCCGTCACGGTGCCGTTCTTCGCGCTGGTGGTGGCCGGCTACGTGGCGGGCTGGCGCCATGTGCTGCCGGAATCGGCGATCCCCGGGCTCAACGCGTTCGTCCTGTACTTCGCGCTGCCCTGCATGCTGTTTCGCTTCGGCCTGAACACGCCGATCGCCGAAGCGCTGAACCCGATCGTGCTCGCGGTCTACTTGGCCTGCGCGCTGCTGATGGTGTTGGTCACGGTCGCCTTCTCGCTCGACGAGGTGGTGGGGCTGAAGGACGCCTCGTTCGGCGCGCTGGTCGCCGCGTTTCCCAACACCGGCTTCATGGGCGTGCCGCTGCTGGCCGCATTGTTCGGACCCGCGGTCGTCGGGCCGATGATCGCCACCATCCTGATCGACATGTTCATCACCAGCTCGTTGTGCATCGCGCTCGCGCAGGCCGGCGGCGCTGCGGGCGGCATGCGCAGCGGCGGCGCTGCGCTCGCTGCGCGGCGCGCTGGCCAACCCGATGCCGTGGGCCATCGCGCTCGGCGGCACGTTGAGCGTGCTCGACTGGCGCCCCAGCGGCCCGGTGGATGCGGTGATCAGGATGCTGGCCGACGCCGCCAGCCCGGTGGCCTTGTTCACCATCGGCGCGGTGCTGTGGCGCGCCGGACAGCACGCGCACACCCGCACCGCGCGCAAGCGTTACCTGCCGCAGGCGCTGGCCAAGCTCGTGCTGCACCCGGCACTGGTGTTCGCGGTGGCAGTGGCCGCGCGCGGCGCCGGTGCGCCGCTGACCGACTTGCAGGTGATGGCCATCACGCTGACGGCCGCGCTGCCCAGTGCCGCCAACGTGGCGATGCTGGCCGAGCGCTTCGGCGCCGACAACGGTCGCATCGCGCGCATCATCCTCACCTCCACCGCGCTGTCGTTCGTCACCTTCACGTCGCTGGCGACGTGGTTCGGCGGGTGAGCGTGGCACGTGCAGGGTACTGCCTGCGCACGACCCGAACGCCTCGCGAACCGCCCGAGCTGCAGCGAGGGCGTGGGGCGACCGAAGCCGCTTCGAGGATGGCTCAGATCGCCAACGGATCGACGTCGACCGCCCAGCGCGCCAGCCCCTTGATCTCGCCGCGCAACTCGTGCAGCGGCGGCATCCAGGCCGTCAGAAAGCGCTGCAGGCGTGCGCGCGAGGCCGACTCGGCGACCATCTGCATGCGCTCGATGTTGGCCACCCGCGGGATCGCCAGCGGCACCGGTGGATAGACGGTCACGCCGTCGGCCTCGGGCAGCGCCGCCGCCAGCTGGGCCGCGCTGCGCAGGAACTTCGCCGCCGTGGCGGCATCGCGGGCCTCGGCGCGCAGCAGCGCCATGTGCGCGAACGGCGGCATGCTGGCGGCGTGCCGCTCGGCCAGCAGCCGCTCGGCGAACGATGCGTAGTCGTGCCGACGCAGTGCCGCGAACAACGCGTGCTGCGGATGCCAGGTCTGGACCCACATCTGGCTGCCCGACGACTGGCTGGCATCGCGCCCGGCGCGGCCCGCTGCCTGCATCAACAGCGCGAACTGCCGCTCGCCGGCCCGAAAGTCGCTGCTGAACAGCGCCGTGTCGGGATTGACCGCCACCACCAGCGTGATGCGGCGGAAGTCGTGCCCCTTGGTCACCATCTGCGTGCCGACCAGGATGTCCACTTCACCGGCGTGCATGGCGCCCAGCGTCTGCTCCAGCGCGCCGCGCCCGCGCGCGGCGTCGGCATCGAGCCGGGCGATGCGGGCCGCCGGCAACTCGGCGGCCAGTTGTTCGGCCAGTTTTTCGGTGCCGCGGCCGAGCGGCTGGATGTCGAGGTTGCCGCAGGTCGGGCAGGCGCGCGGCACCCGCTCGGTGTGGCCGCAGTGGTGGCAGCGCAGCGTGCGATCGTGCTTGTGAAAGACGCGCCAGGCGCTGCAGTTCGGGCACTCGCTCTTCCAGCCACAATCGGCGCAGTGCAGCACCGGCGCATAGCCGCGGCGGTTGAGGAACACCAGGCTCTGCTCGCCGCGGGCACAACACTGGCGCACCGCCTCGAGCACCGGCGGCGCCAGCGCCGGCGGCGCCTGGCCGGTGGCACGCGGCAGCGAGCCCATGTCGAACAGCTGCACGCGCGGCAGCGTCGCGCCGCCGATGCGGTGGTCCAGCGGCAAGCGCCGGTAGCGGCCCGACCGTGCGTGCTGCCAGGTCTCGAGCGACGGCGTCGCCGAGCCCAGCACGACCGGCACATGCTCCAGGTGGCCGCGATACACCGCGAGATCACGCGCCGAATAACGCGCGCCCTCCTGCTGCTTGTACGACGCATCGTGCTCCTCGTCGACCACCACCAGGCCGAGCCGAGGCAGCGACGCGAACACCGCCAGCCGCGTGCCGAGCACGATGTCGGCGCTGCCGGCATGCGCCAGCAGCCACGCCTGCAGCCGTTGCGCCGGTGTCAGCGCGCTGTGCATCGCCACCACGCGCCGCGACGGGAACCGCTGCACCACACGCGCCAGCAACTGCGGCGTCAGGTTGATCTCGGGCACCAGCAGCAGCGCCTGGCGGCCGCGTGCCAGCGCGCGCTCGCTGGCCTGCAGATAGACCTCGGTCTTGCCGCTGCCGGTCACGCCGTGCAGCAGCAGCGGCGCGGCACGAGGCTGCTGCGCCGCTTCGTCGATCGCCGCCAACGCACTGGCCTGCTCGTCGGTCAACGCCGGCGTCGGCGGCGCGCGGCGCCGGCGTCGGTTCGGCCGCGCGCTGCGAGCGCCTGACCCGCGCCGCGAGCTGAGCGGCGGCTCAAGCGGCGCAGTTCGGCCGGCAGCGCAGCCAGCGCGACCTCACCCATCGATCGCTGGTAGTAGCTCGCCGTGAACTCCACCAGTGCCATCCAGTGCGGGCCGAGCGGCGTTATTGCATCCAACTGCTGCGCCACCGGACGCAGTGGGGTGCCGAGTTCGCTGGCTGCGGCAGCACCGCGCCAGACGATGCCCGCCACCTCACGCCGACCCAGCGGCACGCGCACCAGCGAACCCGGATCGAGCACTCGCTCGCAGCGGTAGTCGAGCGCGGCGGCCAGCCCCGCGTGGCGCGGCGCATCGACCACCACCTGCACGGTGGCCTCAGTCACGCGCCAGTGCCCACTGCCGCCCTCCCAACTCGCGAAGCTTCGTCTGAACGATCACCGCTAAGTCACTGATTTCTCAATGATTTCGTCGTTTGGCCGGGGGCTGTGGACAACTTTGTGGGGAAACCCGCGCGGCGTGCGCTAACCCGTTGATCCTGCACACGTTCAGCAGCCCATCGGAGGACCCAACGGTCAAGTGAATTCTCAAATGAGATCAACCACTTAGCACGATATTCCGTCACTTCCCACGGGCCGCATGGAGCTGCTGTCATCGAATGTTCATCAACCGAATTTTTGGGGATAAGTCAAGTTCTGAGCGCTCACTTACCGCCTTCGGGCGAGCGCCGCTGGAGGCAAGAAATTCGATGAGCCGCTGATTGCCGCTACCTTCGACGCTGCTTCTTGCGCGACCAGCATGTCATCGCCCGGGCGACTCTTGCTGCGCAGCCAGCCTGGAGTGCACGTGCACCGCATCGACCAGCGCATGCACGTGCTCGGGCGGCGTGTACTGGCTGATGCCGTGTCCGAGGTTGAACACATGGCCGCCGCGGCGGCCGTCGTGTCGCGCGGGCGACCCGAAGTCATCGAGCACCGCCCGGGCCCGCGCGGCCACCACCGCCGGCGGCGCGAACAGCACCGCCGGGTCGAGGTTGCCTTGCAGCGCGACGCGGTCGTCCACCCGCAGCCGCGCCTGCGCCAGCGGCACCGTCCAGTCGAGACCGACGACATCGGCGCCGCACTCGGCAATGGCCTCCAGCCACGGCCCGCCACCCTTGGTGAACACGATGCGCGGCACCACGCGGCCATCGCGCTCGCGCTGCAGCGCCGACAGCACCTGCCGCGTGTAGTCGAGGCTGAACGGTGCGAAACAGTCGTGCGCCAGCACGCCGCCCCAGGAGTCGAACACCATCACCGCCTGCGCGCCGGCATCGATCTGCGCGTTGAGGTACGCCGCCACCGCCTGGGCGTTGATCGCCAACACACGATGCAGCAGGTCGGGCCGCGCGTACATCAATGTCTTCACGTGGCGATAGTCGTCGGACCCCGCGCCTTCGACCATGTAGCACGCCAGCGTCCATGGGCTGCCGGCAAAGCCGATCAACGGCACACGCCCGGCCAAGGCGCGCCGGATCGACGACACCGCATCGAACACGTAGCGCAGACGGGTCATGTCAGGCACCTGCAGCGCGCTGATGGCGGCTTCGTCGCGCAGCGGCCGCTGAAAACGCGGCCCCTCGCCGGCCTCGAAGCTCAGGCCCAGCCCCATCGCATCGGGCACGGTAAGAATGTCGGAGAACAGGATGGCCGCATCGAGCGCATAACGATCGAGCGGCTGCAACGTCACCTCGGTGGCGAACGCGGGGCTGGTCGCCAGCCCCATGAAACTGCCGGCGCGCTCGCGTGTGGCGCGGTACTCGGCGCAGGTAGCGCCCGGCCTGCCGCATCAGCCACACCGGGGTGTACTCGGTGGCCTGCCGCAGGCAGGCGCGCAGGAAGACGTCGTTGGCCAGCGGCGCGCTCATCGAGCCGATTATCGGCGGCGGCGTCCTATCATCCGCGCCGATGTCGAAACCGCTGATCCTGATCGTCGAAGACGAACCCGGCATTGCCGACACGCTGCAATACGCGCTGCGCACCGAAGGCTTCGAGCCGGCGTGGTGCGCCAGCGCCGAGGCGGCGCTGGCGGCCATCGGCTCGAGCGCGCCGGCATTGGTGATCCTCGACGTCGGCCTGCCCGACATGAGCGGCTTCGAGTTGTTCAAGCGGCTGCGCGAGCGCATCGACGTGCCGGTGGTGTTCCTCACCGCGCGCGGCGACGAGATCGACCGCGTGGTCGGCCTCGAGCTCGGTGCCGACGACTACGTGGCCAAGCCGTTTTCGCCGCGCGAGCTGGTGGCGCGCGTGCGCAGCGTGCTCAGGCGCGCGGCACGGCCGCCCGCGAGCGCCGATCCAGCCGCGCGTGCCGTGTTCGAAGTCGACGACGGCCGGCGCCAGATCCGCTTTTATGGCCGGCCGCTCGAGTTGTCGCGCTACGAATTCGGGCTGCTGCGCGCGCTGGTGCGCCGCCCCGGTCATGTGTACACGCGCGACGCGTTGCTCGAGCTGGTGTGGGACGACAGCAGCGACAGCCTCGACCGCACCGTCGATGCGCACGTGAAGACCGTGCGCGCCAAGTTGAAGGCGGTGGCGCCGACGCTGGAGCCGATCCGCACGCACCGCGGCGTCGGCTACGCGCTGGCGGAGGATCTGCCGCCCGGCCTGCCGCCGTGAGCGCGGGGCAGGCTGAATGACTGCACGCACGCGCGTCTTCGTCGGCATCCTGCTGGTCTACGCGCTCGGCGTGGGCGTGCTGATGTGGCGGCTGCTGGCCGACATCGACCCGCGCTACCGCGAGTCGGCCGAGGAGTCGCTGGTGGAGACCGCGCACCTGCTGGCGGCCCAGGTCGAGCAACGCAGCGGCTCGGGCGTGCCGCTCGACACCGCTTGGCTGGAGCCGCTGTTTCGCGACCTCTACGCACGGCGCTTCGAGGCCGACATCTTCGGCGTCAAGAAAGAAAGCGTCGAGTTGCGCGCCACCGTGGTCGACGAGCGCGGCATCGTGCTGTTCGACTCGCTCGGGCGCCACGAAGGCAAGGATTTTTCGCAGTGGCGCGACGTCAAGCTCGCGCTCGCCGGCCAATACGGCGCACGCACCAGCGTCGACATCGACGGCGACTCCAACACCTCGGTGATGGTGGTGGCGGTGCCGATCCGCATCGACGGGCGCATCGTCGGCGCGGTGTCGGCGGCCAAGCCGGCGCTCAGCTTCGGCCAGTTCATCGAGGCCGCGCGGCGCAAGACCTTGATGGTCGGCGTGACGTCGGGGGCCGCGGTGCTGCTGCTGGTGGTGATCGCCAGCGCGTGGCTGGTGCGCCCGTTCGGCATGGTGACCGACTACGTGCGATACGTTCGCAGCGAGCGCAGACCTCAGTTTGCCGCGGCTTGTGCGCCGCGCTTTCAGCACGCTGGGCGCGGCCTATGACGAGGTGCGCGACGCGCTGGCCGGCCGCCACTACGTGGCCGACTACGTGCAAACCTTGACCCACGAGTTGAAGAGCCCGTTGTCGGCGATCCGCGGCGCGGCCGAACTGCTGCGCGAGCCCGGCATGCCCGAGGCCGACCGCCAGCGCTTCATCGCCAACGTCGACCGCGAAACGTTGCGCATCCAGGAACTCGTCGATCGCATGATGGAGCTCACTGCGCTGGAGCGCCGCCGCACCCTCGGCCCCACCGAGCCGGTGGCGTTGCGCGCGCTGCTGCACGACCTGGCCAGCAGCGCCGAGGCGGCCGGCGCGCCGCGCCACCTGCGCGTGCTGCTGCACGAAGGCAGCGACGTCGCCGTCGACGGCGACCCGCTGCTGTTGCGTCGTGCGGTCGGCAATCTGCTGGACAACGCGCTCGATTTTTCTCCCGACGGCGGCACCATCGAGATCGCGCTCACGCGCAAGGGCAGCCGCGTCGACGTCAGCATCCGCGACCGCGGGCCCGGCATCCCGGACTTCGCCGATGCCAAGGTGTTCGAGAAGTTCTTCTCGCTCGCGCGCCCGCACAACAAGCGCAAGAGCACGGGTCTCGGCCTGGCCTTCGTCAAGGAGATCGCCGCGCTGCACCATGGGCGCGTGACGCTGCGCAACGCCGACGGCGGCGGCGCGCTGGCGACGCTCAACCTGCCTTGCAGCGACGCGCTGCGCTGACGCTCGAGCGCCGGCACACGGCGCGACCGCGCCGACTTCACCGTCGCTTCACACGCGGTTCGTAGAGCCTGCGCGTCGCTTCGTCAGGGTTTCGCAAGCAGGCTCGACAGTGCGCGCCAGGCCGATGCACACGTCGTGCGACACGGCCGCAAGCCCTGGAGACACTCATGCGCAGCCTTGCCGACCGCCCGCGGCCCCTCGAGATCGGTCGTGTCCTTGCCTGCATCGCAGTGGCGCTGCTCGCCGCGCTGGCGCTGGTGTGGTGGTCGCCCGCGCATGCCGAAGACACCGACGCGCGGGTGCCCGAGAGCCCGTACTTTCACGTCCACAGCGACGACCCCGGCGTCGACGCGCTGCCGCTGAAGGCCACGCAGGTGGACGTGCGCATCGCCGGCGTGATCGCGGCGGTCACCGTGACCCAGCACTACCGCAACGAGGGCCAGCGGCCGATCGAGGCGCGCTATGTGTTCCCCGGCTCGACGCAGGCCGCGGTGCACGCGATGACGGTGCGCGTCGGCGAGCGGGAGATCGTCGCGCAGATCCGCGAGAAGCAGCGGGCGCGGCTGGAGTACGACAACGCCAAGCGCGAAGGCAAGACCACCGCGCTGCTCGAGCAGGAGCGGCCCAACGTGTTCTCGATGAACGTGGCCAACATCCTGCCGGGCGACGACGTGCGGGTCGAGCTGCAATACACGGAACTGATCGCACCACACGACGGCCGCTACCGCTACGTGTTCCCCACCGTCGTCGGGCCGCGATATCGCTCGCCCGCCGCGTCGCCAGCCAACGGCAGCTTCCCGGCCACGCGCGCATCTGCGGCCGGGCGTAGCCTCCAACGTGTCGTTCGATCTGGCCGTCAAGCTGCACGCGCCGCTGCCGATCCGCGAGGTGCGCTGCGACAGCCACAAGCTCGAAGCGCTGGGCCTGGGCAGCCAGCAGGTGCAGCTCGCGCTGGCCGACGACGGCCCGCGCGACAACCGCGACTTCATCCTCGAATACAGCCTCGCCGGCGAGCGCACCGCCACCGGGCTGATGCTGTACCAGGCGCCGGCCGCGCCCGACGCGGAGAACTTCTTTCTCGCGCTGGTCGAGCCGCCGAAAGCGGTGGCACCGGTGCAGATCAATCCGCGCGACTACATCTTCGTGGTCGACATCTCGGGCTCCATGCACGGCTACCCGCTGGACACCGCGAAGGTGCTGCTGCGCCACCTGATCGGCGGCTTGCGGCCGAGCGACAGCTTCAACGTGGTGCTGTTCTCCGGCTCGAGCCGCGTGCTGTCGGAGCAATCGGTGCCGGCGACACAGGCCAACATCGAGCGCGCGTTGCGCACCATCGACCGCACCAGCGGCGGCGGCAGCACCGAGATCGTGCCGGCGTTGCGCCGCGTGGCCGCGCTGGCGAAGCCGGCCGACGTGTCGCGCAGCGTGATCGTGGTCACCGACGGCTACGTGGCGGTCGAGAACGAGGTGTTCCAGCTGGTGCGGCGCAACCTCGACCAGTTCAACGTCTTCGCGTTCGGCATCGGCAGCTCGGTCAACCGCCACCTGATCGAAGGCCTGGCACGCGCCGGCCAGGGCGAGGCGTTCGTCGTCACCAAGCCCGAGCGCGCCGCCGAGCAGGCCGAACGCCTGCGCCGCATGATCGACACGCCGGTGCTCACGCAACTGAAGGCCCGCTTCACCGGCCTCGAGGTGTACGACGTCGAGCCCGCTGCGCTGCCCGACGTGATGGCTGGCCGCCCGGTGGTGGTGTGGGGCAAGTGGCGCGGCGATCCGAGCGGCGCCAAGCTGGTGTTGCAGGGGCACGCGGCCGGCGGCAGCCACAGCGACGTGATCGATGCGCCGACCCCCGACGCCGACGCGGTGGCGCTGAAGCACCTGTGGGCGCGCCAGCGCATCGCGCTGCTCGGCGACGAAGAGGCGCTCGCCGGCGGGCAGTCGCAGCGCGAACCCATCACCGCGCTCGGCCTGAAGTACGGGCTGCTGACCAGCTACACCAGTTTCATCGCGGTCGATCAGGTGGTGCGCACGCAGCAGGCGGCGATCCCGGTGAATCAGCCGCTGCCGTTGCCGCAGGGCGTGTCGGCGCTGGCGGTGGGCGGTCGCGCAGCCGATGGCCGCCGTCGTGCCGAGCACACCCGAGCCGCGCTGGGCGCTCGCGCTCGCCTTGACGCTGCTGGTGGCGATGGCCGCGCTGTGGCGCCGCCCCGCACTGGGTTGAACAGGGAGTGCCGCGATGGCGATGGCCCACACCCTCGAGTGCCGACCGGTGCGTCTGGGCGCACCGCACTGGCTGGCGCTGCATGCGTTGGCGCTGTGGCCGCACGGCGTGTACCTGGCCCAGCGCGCGTTCGACGGCTCCGACGATCCGCTCGGCTTGGTCGCACTCGTCGCTGCCGCGGCGCTGGTCGCCTCGCAACGGCATCGGTTGCGGCTGCTGCCGCACCTGGGCTGGCTGGTTGCCGCGCTGGCGTTGGCCCTGCTGGCCAACGGCGCGCGGTGGGCCGGCGCCCCGTCGTTGGCCAGCGCGCTGCTCGCCGCGCTGTCGCTGGCCGGCGCGCTGCTGGCGTGGTGGCCGCGCGAACGCGCCAAGGCGCCGCTGCTGGGGTTGGTGGTGCTCGGCTTGCCCTGGCTGGCGACGCTGCAGTTCTACCTCGGCTGGCCACTGCGCGTGCTGACCGCCCAACTCAGCGCCTGGGGCTTGCAGTTGCTCGGCTGGGCCGCCGAGCGCAGCGGTGCGTCGATGCTGGTCAACGGGCAACTGGTGATCGTCGATGCGCCGTGCTCCGGCGTGCAGATGGCGTGGTTCGCCTACTTCACCGCCTGCGTGTGCGCCGCCGGTTTCAACGTCAGTGATCGTGCCTTCGTGCGCGGCGCGCCGCTGGTGGGCCTCGTCGTGCTGGCCGGCAACGTGCTGCGCAACAGCGTGCTCGTCGCCTTGGAAGCGCGCCCGCAGGGGCTGACGCCACTGTGGCACGAAGCGATCGGACTCGTGGTGCTGGCCGCCGTGTGCGCCGCGGTGTGGGCGCTGGGCCGGCGCGCAGGGGTGCGCCATGCGTAGCCGATGGCTTGCCGCGGCGCGGCAGCGGTTCGCCGAGCAGTGGCCGCGCTGGATGGGGTTCGTGCTCGCTGTCTGCGCGCTGTGGCCGCTGCTGGGCCGCGGCCATGCCGATGCCACACGCTCCGCGCCGGCACACGAGTGGCCGCGCGTCTGGCAAGGCGACACGCTGCGCCCGTTGGCATTGACCGCGGTGGAGCAACGGTTTGCCGAGCGCTTCCCGGGCCACATCGGCCGTTTCGCGGCCGACGGCAGCGTGTGGGTGCTGCGCGACGTGACACGTCCGACGCGCGCGCTGCACCCGGCCAGCGATTGTTTCCGCGGTCTGGGCTACCGCATCGAGCAGACGCAGCTGCAGCGCGAAACCGACGATCGCCTGTGGCGCTGCTTCATCGCCGAGCGCGGTGGCGGGCGCGTGCGCGTGTGCGAGCGCATCGTCGATGCGCACGACCAGGAGTTCATCGACGCGTCGTCGTGGTTCTGGGCGGCGACGCTCGGCCGATCGCCCGGGCCCTGGCGCGCGATGACACGGGTGGAGGCGCTGTGAGCCTGAAGAGCCGCACGCTGTTGCATCGTTTTGCGTTCGCGCTGGCGTTCGTCGTGCTCGCGGGGCTGGCTTTCGCCACCGCGGTGCTGTTGATCGCGCTGCAGGCGTTGACGCCGGAGCCTGACGAGTGGCGCACCCAGGTGCGCATCGGGCCATGGCAGCGCGAGTTGAGCGTGCCCGGGCTGATCCGCTGGGCCGCGCATCCGCTGGCCGCGCCGCTGGTCGAAGGCCGCACGTTGCACACTCGCTGGGGTCATTGGCAGCTGCAACACCGCGGCACGCAGTTGCAGGCCATGTGCGCACCGTGCCGCATCCAGCTCGCCGCGCTGGGGCCGGCGCCGTTGCAGGTGTCGCGCGCGTTGCTGCTGGCGCAGCACGAGGGCGCCGGGCGCTTCGCCGGCATGCTGTCGCTCGCCGAGGGGGCTCACCAGATCGAGATCACGTTCAGCGCGCAGTTGCAGCGGCGCGGCGCCGACCTGCGGCTGTCGCTGCCGGCCACGCCGATGGCCACGCTGGTGGGCCTGTTCGGACACGACCTGGCGGAAGCGAGCACCGTGCGCGTCACCGGCACGTTGGCGTTCGTCGCCACCGCGCGCTGGCCCGAGGGCACATGGCAGGCCAAGCCGGTGGTGCAGGACTTCAGCGTCGATGGTCTCGGCACCGAGCGGCTGCTGACCGTCCAGTTGCCGCCGGCGTGTCGCACGACCAGCGGCGACGGCACGCCGCTCACCGGTTGGCTGCCGCGCGCGCTGGTGGCCGCCGAGGACGCACGCTTCTTCGAGCACCCTGGCTACGAGATCGATCAGCTGCTCGCCGCCGGCCAACACAACCAGCGCGACGGCGCGCCGCTGCGCGGCGCCAGCACGCTGACGCAGCAGCTCGCCAAGCTGACGATCACCGGCGACGATCGCACGCGCCGCACGCAAGCTGCGCGAACTGCTGTATGCGGTAGAGATGGAACGCACGCTCGGCAAGGCGCGCATCCTGCAGATGTACCTGGCGCTCGCGCCGTGGGGCGACGGCGTGTGCGGCGCCGAGCGCGCAGCGCAGGTGTACCTGGGCAAGAGCGCGTCGAAGGTGGGGCCGGTGTCGGCGGCGTGGCTGGTGAGCCTGCTGCGCAACCCGGACGCACAGCTGCGCCACTACGTCCAATCCCGTGAGATCGACCGCGAGCGCGTCAGGCAGATCGTGGCCGGCATGCGGCCAATGAGTTCGGCGCAGCGCACACTGGCGAACGAGCAGATGCAGGAGTGGTTGCCCTAGCCGATCCAGCGCGGCAACCAGGTGGCGATCGCCGGCAGCCAGAACACCGCGGCCAGCAGCAGCAGGCTCATCGACCACGTACGGCACCACCGCGACGAAGATGTGGCCCATCGTCACCGCAGGCGGCGCCACGCCGCGCATCGTCATCAGCAGCAGGCCGTGCGGCGGCAGCAGCAGGCCGAGCTGCATGCAGATCAGGAACATCACGCCGAACCACACCGGGTCGATGCCCAGCGACTGCACCATCGGCATGAAGATCGGCAGGGTGATCATCATCATGCTGACCTGGTCGACGAAGATGCCCAGGAAGATCAGCATCAGCATCATCGCCGGCCACGATCGCGCCGCTGGACAACCCTTGGCCGGTGATCATCTGCACCAGCCCGTTGCTGGCGCCCGAGAACGACAGGATCTGCGCGAAGGTGGTGGCGCCGAGGATGATGAACAGGATCATCGCGGAGATCGCCGCCGTGCCCTTGCAGCGCCTGCAGCAGCGCGCCCCAGCGTCAGCGCCCGATAGAGCGCCGCGAAGCACCAGCGTGGCGAAGGCGCCCAGCGCGGCGCATTCGGTGGGCGTGGCCCAGCCGGCGGCCAGCGCGCCGACCACGACGCCGAAGATCGACAGCGTCGGCAGCACGTACAGCAAGAACGGCTGCCAGCGCGCCCAGCCGGTGTGCTGCACGGCGCTCGGGCTCGGGCGGCGCCAGGCTCGGTGTCCAGTGCACCCGCAGCACGATCCACACCACGAAGGCGAGCGACAGGATCAGCCCCGGGCATCACGCCGCCGATCAGCAGCTTGGAGATCGAGATGCCCGACAGCGAACCCAGCAGCACCGTCAGCGCCGACGGCGGGATCAGCATGTCGACCGCGCCAATGGCCATGATCGGCCCGGTGGCCAGCTTCGGGTGATAGCCGCGCTGCAGCATCACCGGCAGCATCAGCGAGCCGAGCATCGCGGTGGTGGCGATGGTCGAGCCCGAGATCGCCGAGAACACCGTGCCGGCCACCACGGCCACCACCGCCAGCCGGCCCGGAATGCGGGTGATCAACCGTTCGACGCCTTCGATCACCTTGAGCGCCAGGCCGGTGTGGAACAGGATCTCGCCCATCAGCACGAACAGCGGGATCGGCGTCAGCGAGAACGACGTCACCGAGCTCACGCTGCTGCGCGCCAGCTGCCCCAGGCCCACCGCGCCGCCCATGTAGAGCCAGGCGCCGACGATGTTGATCGGCGATGAAGGTCAGCGCCACCGGCATGCCGATGAACAGCAGCAGCGTCGAGCCGCCGAGCATCAGCCAGGCGGCGGCCTCAGCCGCTCACGCGCTCATCATGCGGCGCTCACCGCGTCGCTGCGCGGTGCGCGCTCGGCGCGGGCCAGCCGCACCATGCGAAAGACCATCTCGATGCTCAGCAGCACGAACACCAGCGGCAGCGGCGCCAGCCACCACCACTCGGGCGTGACCAGCGTCTTGATGTTCACCGCGCCCGAGCGGTAGCTCGACCATGCGGCCTGGGCGGCGAACGCCGCGAGCACGACGCAGCAGGCCAGGCCGATGAGGTCACCCAGCCATTCGAAGAGCCAGGCCAGCTTGCGGCGGGAGCGCCTGCAGCACGATGTCGACGCGGATGTGCTGGCCCTGGCGCAGCAGCCACGGCGCGACGCACATGCGTGATCAGGTAGAGCATCAACTCGGAGATCTCGTTGCTCCACGCCAGGCCGCGCGGCAGGCCCGGGCACGGCGAGGTTGCGCAGCGCGACATCGCCGACGATGATCGCCAGCATCGCCGCCAGCATCACGCAGCCGACGAGCGGCCAGCCCCGCCAGCAAGCGCCCGAAGGCGGCGGACAGGCGCTCGAGCGCCACGCCGCGCTACTTGGTGAACAGCGGCTTGAAGCGCGCGGCAATCTCCGGGCTTTGTTTGGCGCCGCTGTCCCACGCCACCTGATAGGCCTTGTCGCGGAAGGCCTTGGCTGGTGGCGGCGTCGAAGCTTGATGGTCTCGATGCCGGCCTTCTGCTGGCGCGCGATCTCGTCGGCGGCGTACTTGGCCCAGAAGGTGTTCTCGGCTTCCAGCGCCAGCAGCTGCTTGTTGCAGGTAGGCGCGCTGTGCGTCGCTCAGCTTCTGGTAGGCCGGCAGGTTCATGATCAGCGACACCTCGGCGTCGTAGAAGCCCGGGTCGATGCGGAACTTGGTCTTCTCGTGCCAGTTCAGGTCGAAGATGCCGCCGATCGGCCAGCCGTAGCCGTCGACCACGCCGCGCTCCAGCGCGCGTGTACACCTCGCCGGGCGGCGTGGTGATCACGTTGGCGTTCAGCGCCTGAGAAGAAGTCGCGGTACACCGGCGTGATGCGGATCTTCAGGCCGGTGAGGTCGGGCTTGTCGACTTTCTTGTTGGTGTAGATGTGGAACGGCTGGTTCTCGACCATGCGGCCGAGGTACTGCATGTTGGCCTTCTCGTTCCAGATCTTGTTGATGGCGTCGAAGGCGCCGTTCTTGCGCTGCTCGGCGATCGGGATCTGGGTGAGCTTCAGGAAGTCGGACTCGGGCATCACGTTGGTGTAGAAGGCGCCGGTGCTCAGCGCCATGTCGACGACGCCGGTCTTCACCGCGTTGCCGGCCTCGAACGGCGGGATCGCCTTCGGCCCGCCGATGAAGTTGATCTGCAGCACGCCCTTGCCTTCGGCGTTGACCTTCTGCACCCACGGCAGCAGGCGCTGCACATAGATGCCGTTTTCGGCGAACGCGCTGACCAGCCGCAGCGTCACCTCCTGCGCCTGCGCGGCGGCGCCCAAGCCAAACGCCAGCGCCACGGCCGCGGCAGCTCGAAGGATTGTTGTCATGACGGTATTCTCCTGATGTGAGTGCAGTGGCACGCGCTGCGCGCGAAGTGCCAAGCCTGCATCGGCGCGGCGCTGCGGCGAAGAGGACTTCTCCCAAGTGCGAAGGCCAGCGCGGGCTTGAACGCCCTGGTGCCACCCCCAAATGACGACGCGAGTAGCATCCGTCGCGCAGCGGATTTCAGGAGAGGAACCATGGGTTTGTCATCTCGTGTCTGGGGCGGTTTGTTGGCGTTGGCCGCCGTGCTGGGCGTGTCGGGCTGCGGCTACAACGACTTTCAGCGCCTCGACGAGCAGGTCAAGGCGGCCTGGTCGGAGGTGCTCAACCAGTACCAGCGGCGCGCCGACCTGATTCCCAACATCGTCAACACCGTCAAGGGCGAGGCCGGCTTCGAGCAGGAGACCTTGACCAAGGTGGTCGAGGCGCGCGCCAAGGCCACCAGCATCCAGGTGACGCCCGAGACGCTCAACAACCCCGAGGCGTTCAACAGGTTCCAGCAGGCGCAGGGCGAGCTGTCGTCGGCGCTGTCGCGGCTGATCGCGGTGAGCGAGAACTACCCGAACCTGAAGGCCAACCAGGGCTTTCAGGATCTGCGCGTGCAACTCGAAGGCACCGAAAACCGCATCACTGTGGCGCGCAACCGCTACATCAAGGCGGTGGCCGACTACAACGTGCTGGCGCGGCAGTTCCCGACCAACCTGACGGCGATGCTGTTCAGCTACTCGGTCAAGCCGTCGTTCACGGTCGAGAACGAGGCCGCCATCTCCAAGCCGCCCACCGTCGACTTCAACAAGCCCGCGCCTGCGGCGTCGAAGTGAGGTCGGCGCCTTAGGCGGCGCGGCCAAGGGCAAGCCCATGGGCGGCATCTGTTGGCCGGCGGGATGGCCGCGCCGTGGCGTGCGGGCTTGGCTGGCCGCATGCGGGGTCGGGTTCGTGTGCACGCTCGCAGCGGCGCAAGACCTGGCGCCGGTGCCGCCGCTGCAAGGCCGCGTGATCGACCGCACCGACACGCTGCAGCCGGCGCAGCGCCAGGCGATGGAGCAGCACCTGGCCAACGTCGAGCGCGAGATCGGGCTCGCAGATCGTGGTGCTGATCGTGCCGAGCACGCTGCCCGAGGACATCGCGGCCTATGCGCAGCGCGTCGGCGACCAGTGGAAGATCGGCCGCCGCGACGTCGGCGACGGCCTGCTGATCGTGGTGGCCAAGAACGACCGCAAGGTGCGCATCGAAGTGGCCAAGGCGCTGGAAGGCGCGGTGCCCGACCTGGCGGCGCGCCAGATCATCACCGAGACCATCAGCCCGGCGTTCAAGCGCAACGACTACGCGGGCGGGCTCAACGCGGCGATCGATCGCATCGCCGCGCGCATCAAGCCCGAGGGCTTGCCGGCGCCCGATGCACGGCCGCGCGGTGGAGCCGATGCGTTCGGGGGCATCGATTGGGGCAGCCTCGCGATGTTCTTCTTCGTCGGCGTGCCGATCGTCGGCGCGGTGCTGTCGGGCATCTTCGGCCGCAAGCTCGGCTCGCTGCTGACCGGTGGCGGCGCCGGCACGCTGGCCTGGTTTCTCGGCGCCGGCCTGCTGATTGCCGGCGTCGCCGGGCTGGTGGCGTTGCTGATGGTGGGCGTGCTGGGCATCGGCGCGCGCGGCGGCCGCGGCGGGCCGTTCGGCGGCAGCAGCGGGCCCGTGATCTGGGGCGGTGGCGGCGGTGGCTGGGGCGGCGGCTCATCCGACGGCGGCGGCTTCTCGTCGGGCGGCGGCGGCGACTTCGGAGGCGGTGGCGCCTCGGGCGACTGGTAGCGGGTGAAGGCGATGAACAAGCTGCTGCGCATCCTCAAGCACCGCTGGTTCGACGAAAGCGACACGCGGCGCGCCCTCAAACCCGAGGTGGTCGAGCGGCTGCAACAGCGCGTGGCCGCCAGCGAACGCCAGCACTCCGGCGAGATCCGCATCTGCGTCGAAGCCGGCCTGCCGCTGTCGTACCTGTGGCGCGGCCTGGCGGCGCGCGACCGCGCGATCACGATGTTCGGCAAGCTGCGGGTCTGGGACACCGAGCACAACAACGGCGTGCTGATCTACCTGCTGCTGGCCGAACATGCGATCGAAGTCGTTGCCGATCGCGGGCTCAACGCGCATGTCAACGCCGCGCAATGGCAGGCGATCGTCGACACGATGCGCGAGGCGTTTCGCGCCGGCCACCACGAGCAGGGGCTGCAGGCCGCGATCGACGCGGTCGACGCGCTGCTGCGTCGGCACTTTGCGCTGGCACCGGGCCAGGCCAACCCCAACGAATTGCCCGACGCGCCCCACCTGCGCTGACCGACAGCGCGTCAGACGCTTCGAATCGGCTTGACCGGGCCGCGAAACTTCTCACGCTGCGGCTTGCCGCTCAGCGGCGGAAACTGCAACGTCTGCTGCGGCACCTTGCGGTCGGGCACACGCGCCAGCAGGTCGCTGATCAAGGTCAGGCGGCCGCGCCGCTGGTCGTTGAAATCCACCAAGGTCCACGGCGTCTGCTTGGTGTGCGTGGCCTTGATCATGCGATCGCGCGCACGACCGTAGTCGTCGTAGTGCTCGCGCGCCTTGATGTCGATCGGGGACAGCTTCCAGCGTTTCAGCGGGTCGGCCAGCCGTTCGGCAAAACGCTTTTCCTGCTCGGCCTGGTCGACCGTGAGCCAGTACTTGACCAGCAGCACGCCGTCGTCGACCAGCAGGCGCTCGAAGCGCGGCGCCTGCTCGAGAAACGCTGCAGTCTGGGCCGGGGTGCAAAAACCCATGATCGTTTCGACGCCGGCGCGGTTGTACCAGCTGCGGTCGAACAGCACGATCTCGCCGGCCGCCGGCAGGTGCGGCACATAACGCTGGAAGTACCACTGCGTGCGTTCGCGCTCGCTGGGTTTGTCGAGCGCCACCACGCGGCAATGGCGCGGATTGAGCCGTTCGTCGATGGCGGCGATGACGCCGCCCTTGCCGGCGGTGTCGCGGCCCTCGATCACCACCGCAAGCCGCTGTCCGGTGTGCGCGAGCCAGCGCGCGAGTTCCACCAGTTGCAGTTGCAGCGCTTCGAGCGCCTCGGTGTAGTCGGAGCGACTCAGGCTGCTGTCTTTTCCTTCGGTGCGTTTGCTGCGATTCGGCGAGGCCATTGTTGATGGGGTGTGAGCTGCAGTACGGCCAATCATAGGCGGCAACACGCCAGACAAAACGGCCCGCTGCGAAGCGGGCCGTTCGGGTGCGCGCTCAACTCACTTGCGGCGGAACTTGGTGATCGCCGAGATCTGCTCCGCCATCGCCGCGAACTCGCCCTGCGCCTTGGCCAGGTCGATGTCGCTCTTGGCGTTGCGCATCGCCTCTTCGGCGCGCTGCTTGGCTTCGCTGGCCTTGGCGTCGTCGAGGTCTTTGCCGCGGATGGCAGTATCGGCCAATACCGTCACGCGGTTGGGCTGCACTTCGAGGATGCCGCCGGCGACGAAGACGAGCTCCTCCTCGCCGTTGTCGGCGCGCGAGATGCGCACCGTGCCGGGCTTGATGCGCGTGATCAGCGGCGTGTGGCGCGGGTAGATGCCGAGCTCGCCCATGTCGCCGGGCAGCACGACGAACTTGGCCTCGCCGGAGAAGATCGACTCCTCGGCGGAGACGACATCGACGTGAAGGGTTGCCATGATCGTGGGCTCCTGCTGTTTACTGCAGCTTCTTGGCTTTTTCGATCGCGTCGTCGATGGTGCCGACCATGTAGAACGCCTGCTCGGGCAGGTGGTCGCACTCGCCGTTGGCGATCATCTTGAAGCCGCGGATCGTTTCCTTCAGCGGCACGTACTTGCCCGGGCTGCCGGTGAACACCTCGGCCACGTGGAACGGTTGCGAGAGAAACCGCTGGATCTTGCGCGCACGCGCCACCGCCAGCTTGTCCTCGGGGCTCAGTTCGTCCATGCCGAGGATCGCGATGATGTCGCGCAGCTCCTTGTAGCGCTGCAACGTCTGCTGCACCGCGCGCGTGGTGGTGTAGTGCTCTTCGCCGACCACGTGCGGGTCGACCTGGCGCGAGGTCGAATCGAGCGGGTCCACCGCCGGGTAGATGCCCAGCGCCGCGATGTCGCGGCTCAGCACCACGGTGGCGTCCAGGTGCGCGAAGGTGGTCGCCGGCGACGGGTCGGTCAGGTCGTCGGCCGGCACATACACCGCCTGGATCGAGGTGATCGAGCCGACCTTGGTGGAGGTGATGCGCTCCTGCAGGCGGCCCATCTCTTCGGCCAGCGTCGGCTGGTAGCCCACCGCCGACGGCATGCGGCCGAGCAGCGCCGACACCTCGGTGCCGGCCAGCGTGAAGCGGTAGATGTTGTCGACGAAGAACAGCACGTCGCGGCCCTCGTCGCGGAACGACTCGGCGATCGTCAGGCCGGTCAGCGCCACGCGCAGCCGGTTGCCCGGCGGCTCGTTCATCTGGCCGTAGACCATCGCCACCTTCGATTCGCTCAGGTTCTCGCTGACCACGACCTTGGATTCCATCATCTCGTGATAGAAGTCGTTGCCCTCGCGCGTGCGCTCGCCGACGCCGGCAAACACCGACAGGCCCGAGTGCGCCTTGGCGATGTTGTTGATCAGCTCCATCATCGCCACCGTCTTGCCGACGCCGGCGCCGCCGAACAGGCCGACCTTGCCGCCCTTGGCGAACGGGCAGATCAGGTCGATCACCTTGATGCCGGTTTCGAGCAGCTCGGTCGACGGGCTCAGCTCGTCGTAGGCCGGCGCCTTGCGGTGGATCGACGCCGTCAGCGACTGGTCGACCGGGCCACGCTCGTCGATCGGGTTGCCGAGCACGTCCATGATGCGGCCGACCGTGGCCTTGCCCACCGGCACCATGATCGGATTGCCGGTGTTGGTCACCATCATGCCGCGGCGCAGGCCGTCGGACGAGCCGAGCGCGATGGTGCGCACCACGCCGTCGCCGAGCTGCTGCTCGACCTCGAGCGTCAGCGCGGTGCCCTCCATCTTCAGCGCGTCGTAGACCTTGGGCATCTCATTGCGCGGGAACTCGACGTCGACCACGGCGCCGATGCACTGAACGATCTTGCCTTGTGCCATTTCTGTGGATCCTTGAAAACGGTGTTCGTTGCTGCGCGCGGCATCAGCCGCTGATGGCGGCGGCGCCGCCGACGATCTCGGACAGTTCCTTGGTGATCGCGGCCTGGCGCTGCTTGTTGTAGATGAGCTTGAACTCGGCGATCAGGTCGGTGGCGTTGTCGGTGGCCGCCTTCATGGCCACCATGCGCGCCGCCTGTTCGCTGGCCATGTTCTCGGCCACGCCCTGGTACACCAGCGCCTCGATGTAGCGGGTGATCAGCGCGTCGATCACGACCCGCGCCTCGGGTTCGTAGATGTAGTCCCACGCGTACTCGGAGCGTTCGCTCTCGCTTTGCTGCAGGCGCTCGGCCGACAGCGGCAGCAGCTGCTCGACCAGCGGCTCCTGCGTCATCGTGTTGACGAACTTCGTGTAGCACAGGTACACCGTGTCGACCTGGCCGCTGGCGAACAGATTGAGCATCGACATCACGGGGCCGATCAGCTTGTCCATGTGCGGCTGGTCGCCGATCTGCGTGACCTGGCTCACCACCTTGGCGCCGATGCGGTTGAGGAAAGCGAGCCCCTTGTTGCCGATGGCCACCGCCTGCACCTTGGCGCCGGCGGTCTGCACGTCGCGCATCTTCTGCGTCACTGCGCGCAGGATGTTGGTGTTCATGCCACCGCACAGGCCCTTGTCGGTGGTGACGACGATGAAGCCCACCGCCTTGGGCGACTCCTCGACCTTGCGCATCATCGGCGAGCGGTACTCGGGGTTCGCCTTCGCGAGATTGGCAGTGATGTTGCGGATCTTGTCGCCATACGGACGCGCCGCGCGCATGCGGTCCTGCGTCTTGCGCATCTTCGAGGCCGAGACCATTTCCATGGCCTTGGTGATCTTCTTCGTGTTCTCGAAGCTCTTGATCTTGGCGCGGATTTCTTTGCCGGCTGCCGCTATCGACGGATCGTTCAGCTCCTCGGAGCGTCGTGGGGTTCAGGCGAACGACTTCTTGAAGGCGGCGATCGCGGCTGCCAGCTCGTCTTCAGCAGCCTTGTCCAGCGCCTTGTCGGTTTCCAGCTTCTTCAGCAGTGCCGCATGGCTGCTCTGCAGGTGCTGGTGCATGCCGTGCTCGAACGACAGCACCTTCTTCACGTCGACGTCGTCGACGTAGCCCTTGTTGACCGCGAAGATCGACGCCGCCATCAGCGAGATCGGCAGCGGCGCGTACTGGCTCTGCTTCAGCAGTTCGGTGACGCGTGCGCCGCGGTCGAGCTGCTTCTTGGTGGCCGCGTCGAGGTCGGAGGCGAACTGCGCGAACGCCGCCAGCTCGCGGTACTGCGCGAGGTCGGTGCGGATGCCGCCCGACAGGCCCTTGATCAGCTTGGTCTGCGCCGCGCCGCCGACGCGCGACACCGAGATGCCGGCGTTGATGGCCGGGCGGATGCCGCTGTTGAACAGCGACGTCTCCAGGAAGATCTGGCCGTCGGTGATCGAGATCACGTTGGTCGGCACGAACGCCGACACGTCGCCGGCCTGCGTCTCGATGATCGGCAACGCGGTCAGCGATCCGGTCTTGCCCTTGACCTCGCCCTTGGTGAACTTCTCGACGTACTCGGCGTTCACGCGCGCGGCGCGCTCGAGCAGGCGCGAGTGCAGATAGAACACGTCGCCGGGGAACGCCTCGCGGCCCGGCGGGCGGCGCAGCAGCAGCGACACCTGGCGATAGGCGACGGCCTGCTTGGACAGGTCGTCGTAGATGATCAGCGCGTCCTGCCCGCGGTCGCGGAAGTACTCGCCCATCGTGCAGCCGGAGTAGGCCGACACGTACTGCATCGCGGCCGATTCGGAGGCCGAGGCGGCGACGACGATGGTGTAGTCCATCGCGCCGTGCTGTTCGAGCGAGCGCACCACGTTCTTGATCGAGCTGGCCTTCTGCCCGATCGCGACGTAGACGCAGGTCATGTTCTGACCCTTCTGGTTGATGATGGTGTCGATCGCCACCGCGGTCTTGCCGGTCTGGCGGTCGCCGATGATCAGCTCGCGCTGGCCGCGGCCGACCGGCACCATCGAGTCGAGGCACTTGAGGCCCGTCTGCACCGGCTGGCTCACGCTCTGGCGCGCGATCACGCCGGGCGCCACCTTCTCGATGACGTCGGTCATCTTGGCGTTGATCGGGCCCTTGCCGTCGATCGGCGCGCCCAGCGCGTTGACCACGCGGCCGATCAGCTCGGGGCCCACCGGCACCTCGAGGATGCGGCCGGTGCACTTGACCGTGTCGCCCTCGGAGATGTGCTCGTACTCGCCCAGGATCACCGCGCCGACCGAGTCGCGCTCGAGGTTGAGCGCCAGGCCGTAGGTCGGCTGGCCGCTGGCGGTGGGCGGGAACTCGAGCATCTCGCCTTGCATCGCGTCGGACAGGCCGTGCACGCGGACGATGCCATCGGTCACGCTGACCACCGTGCCCTCGTTCTTGATGTCGGCCGAGACGCCAAGGCCCTCGATGCGGCTCTTGATCAGTTCGGAAATTTCAGCGGGGTTGAGTTGCATGTTCAGCTCCAGCGCCGGCTACCGTTGGGCTCCGGCAGGATGATCTCGATTCGTTGGTTGCGCAGTGGCGTCACGCCGCCAGCGCCAACTTCATCTTCTCCAGCCGCGCGCGCACCGAGGTGTCGAGCACCTCGTCGCCCACCACCACGCGGATGCCGCCGATCAACTCGGGGTCGACCACCACGCTGGCGTTGAGCTTGCGCCCGAAGCGCTTCTCCAGCGCGGCGACCACCTGCGGCAGCTGCGCGGCATCGATCGGGAAGGCACTTTCGATGGTTGCGTCCGACGTGCCCGAACGCGACTTCACCAGCGCGTTGAACTGCGCGGCGATCTCGGGCAGCGCCGACAGGCGGCCGTTTTCGACCACGGTGCGCAGCAGGTTGGACACTTTCGCGTCGAGCGCCGTCTTGGCCACGCCGCGTGATGACATCGAGCACCTGCTTGGCGGTGACTTTCGGGTTGTCGGCCAATTGCTGCATGTCCGGGTGGCCGGCCACGGCGGCCAGCGCCTGCAGCTGCGGAATCAGCGCCAGCGCGTCGGCGCCGCTGACCGAACGATCGAGCGCCTCGGCGTAGGGCTGGCGATGGTGGCGAGCTCGGCCATGTCAGTGCCGCCCGGCCGCCCGAAGGCCCTGCGCGATGGTCCTCGGCCAGCGCGCATGTGAGCGTCAGGGCTCGACGTACGGCTTCAGCTTCAGGCGGTTCAGCAGGTCGGTGTGCACGCCGGCGTTGACCTCTTTGCGCAGGATCGGCTTCGGCACCCTTCACGGCCAGCGCAGCCACCTGGCCGCGCAGCGCCTCGCGCGCCTTCATCGCCTCCTGCTCGGCCTCGGCCTTGGCCTGGGCGATGATCTTGGCGCCCTCTTCGCTGGCCTTGCCCTTGGCCTCTTCGACCATCTGCTGCGCCAGCCGCTCGGCGTCGGCCAGGCGCTTGGCGGCGTCGTCACGCGCGGCGGCGAGCTGCTGCTCGACGCGCTTGTTGGCGTTGGCGAGTTCGGCCTTCGCCTTGTCGGCGGCCGACAGGCCCTCGGCCACCTTCTTGGCGCGCTCGTCGAGCGCCGCGATGATCGGCGGCCAGATGAACTTCATCGTGAACCAGATCAGGATCAGGAACACGATCATCTGAATGATCAGGGTGCTGGTGATGCTCACGGCTGTCAGCCTCGATCAGTGATGGATGGGCCGGGCCGCACGAGCGGCCGGCCACGTTGCGCCAGGCCGGCTTGGGCCCGGCGCGCCGGCTACTTGGGCAGGTTCGCGAGCTGCGCCAGGAACGGGTTGGCGGTGGTGAACCACAGCGCGATGCCGACGCCGATGATGAACGAGGCGTCGATCAGGCCGAGCAGCAGGAACACCTTGGTCTGCAGCTCGCCCATCAGCTCGGGCTGGCGGGCGGCCGACTCCAGGTATTTGCTGGCCATGATGCCCACGCCGATGCAAGCACCTGCAGCACCCAAGCCGATGATCAGGCCGACGCCAATCGCTACGAGACCGATGAGTTCCATGTTGGTTTTCCTTGACTGTGGAAAGGTTGACTGAGAAACGAAGCGCGCCCGGCGCGCGCTCAGTGCGTGTCGTGCGCCTGACCGATGTAGACCAGGGTCAGCATCATGAAGACGTAGGCCTGCAGCGTGATGATCAGGATGTGGAAGATCGCCCACACGGTGCCGGCGAAGATGTGCAGCAGCGCCAGCCCGAAGCCGGCCGCCGACAGCGTGAATGCGCCGCCCAGCAGCGCGATCAGCAGGAAGATCAGCTCGCCGGCGTACATGTTGCCGTACAGACGCATGCCGTGCGACACGGTCTTGGAGACGAACTCCAGCATCTGCATCGCGAAGTTGGCCACCGCCAGCAAAAGGAAGTAGATCCAGCTCAACGGGTTGGCCGTGAGCTTGACGGTGCCGAAGGGCGCGACGACCAACTCGTGCGCCCAGCCGCCGGCGCCCTTGATCTTGATGTTGTAGATCAGGCAGGCCAGCAGCACGGCAACGCGACAACCCCATCGTCACCGAGATGTCGGCCGTGGGCACGACCCGCAGATAGGCGTGGCTGGCATCGTGGCCGGCGGCGCCGTAGATCCACTGCCAGATGACCGGCAGCAGATCCACCGGCAGCAGATCCATCGCGTTGAGCAGGAAGATCCACAAGAACACCGTGAGCGCCATCGGCGCCACCAGCTTGCGGCTGTGCGCGTTGTGCACGATGCCCTTGGCCTGGTTGTCGACCATCTCGACCAGGAACTCCACCGCCGCCTGCATGCGCCCCGGCGCACCCGAGGTGACCTTGCGCGCCACCAGCCACATCAGCCAGCAGCCGAGCGCGCCGAGCAGCACCGAGAAGAACACCGAATCCCAGTGGACCACCGACAGGTCGACCAGGCCCTTGGCCTCGCTGTTCTGCAGATGGGTCAGGTGGTGGGCGATGTAGTCGCCGGGGCTGGGCGCGGCGTGCGATTCGGCTGCCATCTGGATTGCTCTTGTTCGCTCAACTCTTGCGGCCGCGCCACAGCAGCGCGAACCAGTACACCGACACACACGCCGCCAAGGCCGCCAGCAGCGCCGGCCAGCTCAACGGTCGCACCACGTGGGGCGCCGCCACCAGCAGCGCCACCGTGGCCCCGATCTTCACCGACTCCCACAACATGACGCTGGCGGCTGACACCACCGGCGACAGGCTGGACAGCCGGCTGGTCATGCCGCGCGCCAACAGCGCGCTCGGCACCACCGCCGTGACGGCGCCGTACAGCGCCGACCAGGCATGTTCGCTTCCGCCACCGAGCAGCCACGCCAACAGCGCAACCACCCCACCGACCGCAGCTTGCGCCGCGATCACCCGCCAGGGAGACAACTGCGGGTTGTCGGCCCGAAACGCCGCGGCTTCCGAGGGCGTCAGGCGTCTGAAGCGCTCGTCGGCCTCGTCCCACGCACCGTGCGTGCCAGTTGACAATTTGCGCTCGGACATCGCGCGCTCGTGGGTGGGTCGGGAAAAACCGGCGGATTATACGGAAATACCCGCAGCCCTCGACACCATCCCTTGCAGCGCAACGCCATGCGCTCCAATTGGATGATGCAGATCAATTCCCTTGCCTCGCGCCGCTGGCTGCAGCGTCTGTGCGAGCGCCGCTGCGCTGGCGCTGTCGGCCTGCGTCAACGAGCCGGTGGCCGCTGCAGGCCCGGCACCGCACCACCGCGACGGCGGCTTCCGCAACAACTACACCGATCAGATCCCGCCGGGCTTCGCGGCGCTCATGCGCTGGCGCTACGAAGCCTGGCGCGATGGCCTGCCGGCGCCGCCTGCGTCGGCCACGCCGGCCATCGTGCCGGACCTCGGCCTGATCCAGAGCAACGCCAAGGCCGGTGCACGCATGGTGCCCACCGTCACCTGGATCGGGCACGCCACGGTGCTGGCGCAACTCGGCGGCCTGAACGTGCTGACCGACCCGATCTTCTCGACGCGCGCATCCCCGCTGTCGTTCGTCGGCCCCACGCGCGCGCAGAAGCCCGGGCTGTGGCAACACGAGCTGCCGCACATCGACCTGGTGCTGATTTCGCACAACCACTACGACCACCTCGACGACGACAGCGTCCGGGCGCTCGCCGGCCAAGCCGGCGGGCCGCCGCTGTTCGTGGTGCCGCTGGGTCTGAAGGCGTGGTTCGCCAAGCGCGACATCACGCAGGTCGTCGAGCTCGACTGGTGGCAGTCGCACCGGCTGGGCGATGTCGAGGTCGTGCTGACGCCGGTGCAGCACTGGTCGGGCCGCAGCCTCACCGATCGCATGGACACGCTGTGGGGCGGCTATGCGTTGTTTGCGCGCGAGTTGCATCTGTTCTTCTGCGGCGACAGCGGGTACTCGAAGGACTTCGCCGACATCCGCGAACGTTTTGCCGCGCGGCAAGGCCCCGATCAGGGCGGCGGCTTCGACGTCGCGCTGCTGCCCATCGGCGCCTACGAACCGCGCTGGTTCATGCAGCAGCAGCACATCAACCCGCGAGGAGGCGGTGCGCATCCACCGCGACCTCGGTGCCAAGGCGTCGCTGGGCATCCACTGGGGCACCTTTCAGTTGACCGATGAGCCGCTCGACGAGCCGCCGCGTGCGCTGGCGCACGCGCGCCGGGAGCAGGGCGTGGCCGACTCGGCGTTCTTCACGCTGTCGATCGGGCAGACGCGCCGGCTGCCGCCGCGCCGGCCGCGCCCGTGACTCAGGCTTGCAGCCCGCGCCGGCGCTTGCATGCGCCGGCCCCCTCGTAGGCGCAGCCCGGCACGCAGGTGCCGTGCTGCGTCCGACTCAGGCCCTTGCGATGTCGAGCTGCATCCAGGCGCGTGCGGTCTCGCCGCTGCCCAGCGCCAGGATGCCGCGCGACTTCGGTTCGTCGCTGGCCAGCGCGTTGTTGACGTGGCTGACCGGCTCGACACAGAAGAAGTCGCGCTCACGCGGCGTGTAGACCACCGCATGGTTGAGCGATGACGTCAAACGCAACGACAGGCGTTCGTCGCGGATGCGTGCCGGGCCGCTCCAGCCGTCGAAGCAGTTGTCGAGGTCGAGCACGGCGACGTCGGCATCGAGCGTGGTCTGCGCCACCGGCCGCACCGGCAGCTTGGACTCGTCGGCCTCCCAGCGCTGCTGCAGCTCCAGGTGCACGCGGCTGCGCGCGCGGCGCACGAAGTACGGATGCCAGCCCAAGCCCATCGGCGTCTGGCGGGCGTCGATGTTGGTGGCCGCCAGCGTGATGCGCAACGAATCGGGCTTCAACTCGAACGTCTGCTCGACATGGAACGCGAACGGCCAGTGCGCATCGCTCGGATGCGTGTACTCCAGCGTCACGGCCGACAGCGAGCGCCGCAGCACCTGCCAGGCAGCCAGCCAGCCGGTGCCGTGCAGCGTGTGCGGCTCGTCGCAGTTGCTGGCCAGCGTGTAGCCGCGTCCGAGCCAGTTGAACTGCCGCCGTCCGATGCGGTTGGAATACGGCACCAGCGCAAAGCAGCCCGACTCGCGCACGCTCGCCAGCTGTTGCGGCTCGCACGAGCGCAGCACCGGCAGCCCGTCGATCCACAGGCCGGCGATCGCGCCGCCGCGGTCGGGCCGCAGCGCCAGCCGCAACGGGCCCTGCTGGAGTTCCACCGCCGAGGACTCGTCCATCACAACCTCATGCGTCCGGTGGTCGGGCGAGGCCCGCCTTCGAGCTCGGCCTTCAAGTAGTGCGCGCCGGCAATCGGGTTGAAATAGTACGGCGGGATCTCCTCGAAGCCGAGCGCCACGTACAGGCCGCGGGCGGCCTCCATGTCGTCGAGCGTGTCCAGCAGCATCACCGAGTAGCCCGCGCGCATCGCGTGATCCATCAGGGCCTGCGCCAGCGTGCGGCCGAGGCCCAGGCCGCGAAAGCCCGGGCGCACGTACAGCCGCTTCATCTCGCAGGCGTTGGCGTAGTCGACGTCGGACAGCGCCCGGCAGGCGCCGCAGCCGGCGAGCTCGCCGTTGACGGTGGCCAGCAACAGCGCGCCGCGTGGTGCGGCGTATTCGCCGGGCAAGGCCGCCAGCTCGGCGTCGAAATTCTGGAAACACAGGTCGACGCCGAGCGCGGCGGCGTACTCGCGAAAGACCGCGCGCGTGGCCTCGAACTGTGCCGGCGAAACCGGCGTCAGCAGCTGCACGCGCGGCACGGCGCTGCTCGTCGATGCCGTCTTCGCCGTCAATGCGGTCCTGCGCGAGTGCACGCCGTCAGCCTCCGAGCTTGACGACCGCGGCCACCAGCGCAGCGCTGGCCAGCGCAATCGCCAGTGCGCGCGCGCGGCTGAGTCGATCGTCGACGCTGGCCGGCACCGTGCCGGGCAGCAGCTTGTCGCCGCCGACCATCGGGCGCACCAGCACCTGCCCCTTGCGCGTGTAGTACACGATGGCGCCGATGTGCAGCACCACCAGTGCCAGGATCAGCGCGATGCCGGGGCCCTTGTGCCAGGCCGTGGCGCTCAGTGCGAATGCGCTCGACACGTAGCGGTTGAGCGGCCCGGTGGTGGCGATCTCGTCGTCGGCCACCAGGCCGGTGGCCACTTGAATGGCCAGCATCGCGAGCATCGCGAACACCGAGGCGCTGCCCAGCGGGTTGTGCCCGACGTGGAAATGGTCGCTGGCGAGCGGCTGTGCGCGCAGGTAGCGCAGCAGGCTCGCCGGCCCGTAGATGAAGCTCGCAAAGCGCGACCAATGGCCGCCCACCAAGCCCCAGACGACGCGGAACAGGATCAGCGCAAACACGCAGTAGCCGATCCGCAAGTGCCAGGTCAGCGCGGCGCCGCCGATGCTGCCGGTGATCACCTGGGCGAGCACGGCCAGCACCAGCAGCCAATGGAACAGCCGGGTCGGCAGATCCCACACGCGCACCACCCTCGAGCCGGTCGGCGGGGGGGCGTTGTCGTCGCTCATTGGGCATCCTGCGCGCTGCGCGCTCCGGAATTCGCCTTGGGAGCGGCCCGGCGGCTCATGCGCTCATGCCTCCAGGCACGCGCTGAATGTATGACAGCCACAGCGCAACGATAACGGAAGCCGCCGCCCCGGCGGCCCAATCCCGAGCAGGCCATCAGTGGATTCACCGAGAAGGGAATCCCCGGCCGGCATGCCACGTACACTCGCCGACCGCCGCGCCCAACAAGCGTCGGCTGCCAGTTTCTCAACGCCGCCGCTGGAGGAAATTGCATGAATCGTCTCGTCCTGACCGTCATTGCCGCTGGGGCCACGCTGACCAGCCTGAGCGCCGCCGCGCAATTTCAGAAGCCCGAAGACGCCATCAAGTACCGCCAGAGCGCGTTGACGGTGATGGCCAACCACCTGGGACGCGTCGGCGCCATGGCGCAGGGCCGCGCGCCGTTCGACGCCAAGGCCGCCGCCGACAACGCCGCGATCGTGGTGACGATGTCCAAGTTGCCATGGGTGGCATTCGGCGAGGGCACCGACAAGGGCATGCCCACGCGCGCCAAGCCGGAAGTCTGGAAGGACGCCGCGAAGTTCAAGGATCTGCAAGGCAAGATGCAGGCGGAAGCCGAAAAGTTCGAGGCCGCCGCCAAGACCGGCAACCTCGACTCCATCAAGGCGGCGGTCGGCGATCTCGGCAAAGCCTGCAAGGCTTGCCACGACGACTTCCGCGCCGAGAAGTACAGCACCAACTGACGGCCCCGGCGTACGTGCGCGCGGCGCGTTGGCGCCCGCGCACGTGAGGCACGTGAAGTCTGCGCGCTCGTTCGTCAGGCGCTTTGAACGGTCTCGACAGCGCGGGCGAATGCCCGCGCGCTGGCGCTCGCCGATGATGCGCGTCGCTCGAGGCAGCGATTCGCCGGCCTGAGCGCGTGAACCTCGATGGATGAATTGCTGCAACACCCGGCCGTGCAGGCCGGCATCGCCCCGCTGTTGGTGGCTCTGGCCGTCGCGGCGGCGCTGTGGCGCACGCGACTGGCCTGGCTCGCGGTGGCGGCGGCCTACGTCACTGCCGTGGCCTTGAGCGTCGGCTTCGCGCTGCAGCCGTTGACCGCGGGCCGCAAGGTGACGCTGTTGATCGTGCTGGCCGCGTTGCTGGGCGCCGCGCTGGACACCGCTGCGGCCGCCGGCGCGATGGCTGGTGCCGCTGCTGGGCATCGCGGGCGGCCTGCTCGCCTGGTGGGCGTTTGCCTCGGTGCTCGGCCAGCGCGAGTGGAACCAGCGGGTGTGGATCGCGCTCGGGCTGTTCCTGTTCGTCGCTACCCACACCACCCTGGTGCTGCGACTGTCCGCGGACGGCGCCGCCGCCGGCGCGGCGGGGGTTGCCGGCGGCATCGGCGTCGGCATCGCGGCGCTGTGGTCGGCCTCGATCGGCTACTTCGTCGGCGGTGTCGCGATGGCCGCCGGTGCCGGCGCCCTGATGGTGGTGCAGTTCGGTGTGCAGCCGGCTGCGCGCGCCCGGCTTCACCGGCACGTTGCCGCTGGCGCTCGGGCTGGCCCTGTTCGGTGCAGCCAGCGCCGTGCTGGCGCAATTGCCGTGGTTCGTCTTGCCGCTGCTGCTGTTGGTGCCGCTGGCTGCGTCGCTGCACCCGTGGCGCGCCGCGGCGCCGCGCACCCGCCTGATGGCCGCCACCGGCGCGGCCGCCGTCGCCGCGGCGCTGTTCGTGGCGGCGGTGTGGATGGCCGTGCGCGCCGCTTCTCAATCTGCAACGTGAAACCTGGAGAAAGGATCCGATCCATGAAAACCCGCCTGCTGATGACCACCCTGGCCCTCGTCGCGCCGCTGGGCTCGCTGGCCGCGCCCGAGACCTACACCATCGACCCGCTGCACGCATACCCCAACTTCTGGGTCGAGCACTTCGGGCTGTCGCAGATGCACGGCCGCTTCGAGCGCATGACCGGCAAGTTCGTGCTCGACCGGCAGGCCAAGACGGGATCGGTCGAGTTGACGATCGCCACCGCGTCGATCAACACCGGCGACTACGTCAAGGGCAACCGCCCGCAATCGCGCGACGATCACCTGAAGAACGCGGACTTCTTCAACGTGGCGGAGTTTCCGCAGATGACGTTCAAGTCGACCAAGGTCAACTTCAGCGGCGAGTGGCCCGCGTCGGTGGAAGGCAGCTTCACGCTGCTGGGCGTCAGCAAGCCGCTGACGCTGACTTTCGAGCGCTTCAAGTGCGCGCCGCATCCGTTCACCAAGAAAGACCGCTGCGGCGGCAACGCGGTGGGCAAGATCAAGCGCTCGGACTTCGGCATGAAGTACGGCATTCCGGCGATGAGCGATGAGATCGCGCTGAACATCAGCTTCGAGGGCGACAAGGATTGAGGGCGGAACGAGCGGTCCGCTCACGCGGCTCGGCGAAGGCGGGCACGCCGTGCGGGTCTTGGCCGACTTTTTGGCTTCGGCACGCGCCTGCCGGCGCTTCACATCGCTGACGCGATGTGAGCCTGCGCCGGAAGAAGTCGGCCTCAGCCTTCGGCTGGCTCGGCGAAGCCGAGCACGACCCTGCGGGTCTTGGCCGACTTCTTCTCAATCTTCGTGACGATGACGGGGCCGATTTCGGCGGTGTTGGCCACGTGAGTGCCGCCGCACGGCTGCAGGTCGACGCCGTCGACTGCCATCACCCGCACGCGGCCTTGGCCGCGCGGCGGCTGCACGCTCATGCTGCGCACCAGGCCCGGGTTGGCGTCGAGCTCGGCCTCGCTGATCCAGCGGTGGCTCACCGCGTGCGCTTCGGCGACCAGGCGCGCTAGCCCCTGCGTCAGCGCCTCCTTGTCGAGCGGCTCGGTCATGTGGAAGTCGAGCCGCGCGTAGTCGGCGGTGATCGAGCAGCCGTCCACCGGATGCGGCACCAGCGCGCACAGCAGATGCGTCGCGGTGTGAAAGCGCATGTGGCGGTGCCGCCGCCGCCAATCGATCTGCGCCGTCACGGCGGCGCCGACCTGCAGCGCCGACCAGTCGGCGTCGGGCGCCGGCAGGTGAACGATCTCGCCAGGCAACGCGCCCTTGCGGGTGTCGACGATGCGCAACTCGTTGCCGTTGGACAGACGCAGCACGCCGGCGTCGCCGGCCTGACCGCCGCCGTGGGGATAGAACACGGTGCGGTCGAGCTGGATGCCCTGTGCCGACACGGCTGTCACCCGCGCCGCGCATTCACGCAGCGTCGAATCCTCGCGAAAAAGCTCTTCGGTCATCGTGTCCTCGGTGTCAGCAGATGCCTCGGGCGGTCACGCCCATGAGTCGAGCGTCACCGCCCCGCGCGGCGTATCGAAGGTGGCACTCAGCGCCGGCCCGCGCGCCGACCCGCCAACGCCGGGCAGCGCCCGCACGGCCGGCAACTTCAGCACGTCGAGCGCCTGCGGCGGCAAGCCGCGCAGCGTCAGCTCGCGCAACACCACGGGCGACGCCGGCAGCCGGTCGCACGGATGCGGACCCTGCCATTCGATCAACGTCGGCAGCGCGCCGGCGCATTCGGTGCGGCCATCGTCGCGCACCGTGATGCGCCACTTGAGCAGGCCGGCCGGCGTGTCGCGCTCGGCGGCGATCGGCACGCCGGGATTGAGGCCGCAGTTGATCAGCCCCCAGCGCACCATCTCGATCATCGTGGTGCGCGCCACCATGTGCACCAGGCGCGGCGATTCGCGCACGGCGGCCTGCAACGCGGGCTCGTCCATGCCGAACCAGCGCGGCCGCCCCGGCGCCGGCGCATCGCGGTCGATCGCGATGACTTCGAGGTAGACGCTCGGAAAGCGCTCGCCGGTGATGGCGAGCAAGCGGTTGTGTGTGCCCATCAGCGCGTGGCGGCCGCCGGCCACCGGCGTGACGCCAAGGGTGGTCTCGCACCAGTGCGTGCCCTGTTCGAGCGTGTCGGCGACGATGACGAGGTGGTCGACGCGGGCGTTCATGAGGCCCCCTTGGCCCTGCGGGCCGTTCCCCCGAGGGGGAGCGAACGCCTTCGGAGCGGCCGTGCGGCGTTCACAACGCCACTGTACCGGTGACCACCGCACAGACGTCGCCGCCGATCCAGATGTCGGCGCCGACCTGTCGCACGTGCACGCGGCCGGCGCGCTGCAACGCAGCGCCTTGCGCCGCCACGTAGGTCGGCGGCGCCACGCCCGAGCCGATGAGCCATTGCGCGAGGCTGGCGTTGAGGCTGCCGGTGACGGGGTCTTCGTAGCCGCGGCCGATCAATGCGCGCACTTCGAATTGCGCATCGCTGCTGCCAGCGGGGTGCGGTGCCACGACGCCGAGATGGATGTCGCGCATCAGGCTGTAGTCGGGCTTCAACTGCAGCACGCGTGCGGCCGTGGCCAGGCGCACCGCGCACCAGCCGGGGCCGTTGTCGACCCACTGGTGGTCGACGATCTCGCCCGGCGCCAACTCAAGCGCGCGTTCGATGCGTTCGGCGCAGCTCGGCGTCGAGCGGCCCGCTGCGCCGCAGCGGCGGTGCCGCGAAGGCCAGGCGCGCGCCGTCGCGGCGGATGCGCACCAGGCCGGCGCCGCACTCCTGCACCACCTCGCCTTCACGCCGCGGCGCGCCGCCGCCGCTGAGCCATGCATGGCAACTGCCGAGCGTCGGGTGGCCGGCAAAGGGCAGCTCGCGCTGGGGCGTGAAGATGCGAACCCGGTAGTCCGCCTGCGGATCGCTGGGCGGCAACAGGAAGGTGGTCTCCGACAGGTTCGTCCAGTTGGCGAAGCTCGCCATCTGCGCGTCGCTCAGGCCACTGCCGTCGTGCACCACCGCCAGCGGATTGCCGAGCAGCGGCACCGCGCTGAAGACATCGAGTTGCGAAAAGCGCCGGGGCTGCGTCATGTCATGGCTCCTGAAGAACCCGGGCGTAGACGTCACGATCGACGTTGCCGCCGCTGAGGACGACCGCGACGCGGCGTCCGCGCAAGCGCGGCAGCGCCATCGCGGCGGCCAGCGCCGCCGCACCGGCGCCTTCGGCCACCTGGTGCGTGCACTCGAACAGCAGTCGCATCGCCGCGGCGATGTCGGCATCGCTGACGCTGACCACCTGCGACAGCCCGCGCTTCATGATGTCGAGCGCGGCTTCGTCGGGCACGCGGCACGCCATGCCGTCGGCCAGCTCGGTGGTGACGTCGTGCGCGATCGCGCGGCCGGCGGCGAGCGACAACGCATACGCCGGCGCGCCGTCGCTGACGACGCCGATCACCTCGGTGTCCAGCCCCAGGGCGTCACGCGCCGCGATCACGCCGCAGGCGCCCGAGCCCAGGCCGATCGGCACCACCACCGCGTCGAGCTTGGGCACGGCGTCGAACAGCTCGAGCGCATAACTGGCCACACCCGCCACCAGGTCGGCATGGAACGACGGCACCATGTGCCAGCCGTGCTGCGCCGCCAACGCCTGCCCGTGTTCGCGCGCCGATTGAAAATCGTCGCCGTGCTCGATCAGCGTGGCACCCAGCGCGCGCATCGCCGCGTTCTTCTCGCGGCTGTTGCCGTGCGGCACGACGATGGTCACCGCCAGGCCGTGCTGGCGAGCCGCCCAGCGCGATCGATTGGCCATGGTTGCCGCGGGTGGCGCAGACCACGCCGCTGGGCCGTTGCGCCGCCGGCGAGCAGGTGGTCGAAGTAGACGATGCCGCCACGCAGCTTGAACGCGCCCGCTGGCGTGTGATTCTCGTGCTTGACCCACAGCTGCAGGCCGCAGCGTTCGCGCAGCAGCGGCCAGGCATGCTGCGGTGTCGGCGGCACCTGCGCATGCACGACGGCAGCGGCCGCCCGCAACTCGGACAACGTGGCTGTCATGGTGTGGTCAGCGGCGTCGCGCTCAGCGCCTCGTGCAACACCCTGCCCAGCGCCGCGACGCCTTCGTCGATGTCGGCGGGACTCAACGTGACGAAGCTCAGCCGCATCGCACGCGGGTCGGGCGCATGCGCGTAAAACGGTGCGCCCGGCACGAACGCCACGCCGGCGGCCACCGCGTGCTCGAGCAATTGCATCGCGTCGAGCCCATCGGCCAGGCGCAGCCAGAAGAACATGCCGCCCTGCGGCGCGTGCCAGCTGGTGCCGGCCGGCATGTGGCGGCGCAACGCGGCGTCCATGGCATCACGCTGCGCGCGATAACGCGCGCGGATCGTCGGCACGTGCTGGTCGAGAAAGCCGTTGCGCACGACCTCGTGCACGACACGCTGGTTGAAGCCCGGCGTGTGCAGGTCCGACGCCTGCTTGGCCTGCAGCAGCTTGGGCATCAACGCGGCGGGTGCCACGATGTAGCCGAGGCGAAAGCCCGGCGTCAGCACCTTGGAGAACGAACCGAGGTAGACGCTGCCCTCGGGCCACCACGACGCCATCGCCGGCGGCGGCGGCTGGTCGAACCACAAGTCGCCGTACGGGTTGTCTTCGACCAGCGGCACACCGGCCGCGCGCGCCGCCTGCACCAGCGCCTCGCGCCGGGCGCGCGGAATCACGCGGCCGGTCGGGTTCTGGAAATTGGGCAGCAGGTAGGCGAAGCGGGCGCCCGGCGCACGCCGGGACAGCGCGCGAAAAGACTCCGGCAGCGGGCCGTCGTCGTCGCCCTCGAGCGACACGAACTCGGGCTCATACGGCGCGAAGGCCTGCAGCGCACCGAGGTAGGTGGGCGTCTCCACCGCCACCGGCGCGCCGGCGTCGATCAGCACCTTGCCGGCGAGGTCGAGCCCTTGCTGCGAACCGGTGGTGATCAGCACCTGCTCGGGCCTGACCGCCAGGCCCTGCGCCGCGAGGTGTTGCGCAACCCACTCGCGCAGCGGCGCGAAGCCCTCGCTGGCCGCGTACTGCAGCGCCTCACGCGGCGCGTCGCGCAGCACCTTGTCGCAGGCGTCGCGAATCGCTTGCACCGGAAACGTGTCGGCCGAAGGCAGGCCGCCGGCCATCGAGCGCACGCCCGGCCGTTCAGTGAGCTTGAGAATCTCGCGAATGATCGAGGGATTCATGCGCGCGCTGCGGCGCGCCAGGTGCCAGGCACTCATGGGTTACGTCCTTGGATCGGAGTCGATGATGCAGCACGGCGCGATGCGAACACCACCGCCATGACCGCGAGCAGAAACAAACAGGTCGCGGCGTCGACCGATTCACCGAGGATCGGCACCGCGGCCAGGATCGACAGGAACGGCTGCAGCAGCTGCACCTGGCTGATGCGCACGGTGCCGCCGATCGCCAGCGCGCGATACCAGGCGAAGAAGCCGAGCCACATCGAGAACACCGACACGTAGGCGAAGCCGAACCACGACGAGAGCGCCACGGGTGCGGTCGGCAGCGTCCACCACGCGACCGGCAACGTGATCGGCAGCGCCAGCACCAGCAGCCACGAGATCACGTGCTCGGGCCGCATCGTCGCCGACAGCCGGGCACCCCACACATATCCCATCGCGCCGAGCAACAGTGCGAGCGCGAGCAAGCCGTCGGCGAGCTGCAGGCCGGCGCCGCCGCGCCACCACGCAAAGGCGACGACCAGCAGCAGCCCGGCCCACGCGAACAGCCAGAACAGCGGCCGCTGCGGCTGCTTGAGCAGGCGGGCGCCGAACGCGGCCGTCACCAGCGGCAGGATGCCGGTCACCACCGACGCGTGCACCGCGTCGACGCGCACGACCGCCAGCCCCATGAACAGCGGAAAGCCGAACACCACGCCGGCTGCCGTGAAGCCGAGCGCCCGCCACTGCACCGCACTGGGCCGCGGCGCGCGCACCGCCAGCAGATACAGCGCAGCCAGACCGCCCGCGAAGGCGGCGCGGCCGAACGCGACGAACCACGGCGACAACTGCGGCGTGGCCGCGCTGCCGCTGGCCAGCCGGGTCATCGGAATGGTCAGCGCGAACAGTGCGACGCCGAGCATCCCCAGCAGATAGCCGCGGCGCAGCCGCGAGGCCTCGTGCTGCGCCGCGCCCGGCGCGAGCGGCCCGCGGGCGGTCGCGCTGGCGGTGTTCATCGGCGAAGTCTAGGCACATCAACGGTACAGATTCAGTACACTTCGCGGCACAGATCGCACTTCTGTATCGATGGACACAGCCATACAGCACAGCCGCGACACGTCGGTCGCCCTGCCCACAGGCGGCGATCGTGGGCTCGGCGAACGGCTCGCCGCGCACTACGCGCACCGCATCGCGCAGCGCCAGCTGCAGCCCGGCGCACGGCTGCCGTCGGTGCGCGACTGCGCGCGTGCACACAGCGTGAGCCCAAGCACCGTGGTGGCGGCGTACGACCGCCTGCAGGCGCAGGGGCTGATCGAGGCGCGCCGCCAGCGCGGCTTCTACGTGCGGCCCGCGGCCGCGGCTGGCCACGGCGCCGCGGCCGCACGAGCCCAACCTCGCGTTGCCGGCGCCAGTGGACACCACGGCGCTGATCCGCGCGATGTTCCGCACGCGTGCCTCGTTGCCGGGCCCGGGCCTGGGCACCCTGCCTGAAACCTGGCTCGACGCGGCGCTGCTGCAACGCGCGCTGCGCCGCGCGATCGCCAACGCCGACGATGCCTTGCGTTATGGCGAGCCGGCCGGCGACCCGTCGCTGCGCGACGCGCTGGCGCGACGCCTGTCCAACGAGCTGGGCATCGCCGCCGACCCTGCGCAGATCGTCACCGCGGTGGGCGCCACCCACGCGCTCGACATCGTGGCGCGCACGCTGCTCAAGCCGGGCGACGCGGTGCTGGTCGACGACCCGGGCTGGGCGGTGGAGCACGCACGGCTCACCGGCATGGGCATGCGCCTGTTGCCGGTGCCCCGGCATGCGGCGGGGCCCGACCTCGAGGTGATGCGCCGCATGATCATCGCGCACCGCCCGCGCCTGTACGTGACGGTGTCGGTGTTGCACAACCCGACCGGCGCGACGCTGTCGCTCGCCGCCGCGCACCAGGTGCTGCAACTGGCGGAGGCACACGACCTGATCCTGGTCGAGGACGACACCTACGCCTGGCTGGCGCCGGCGCACGCGCCCCGGCTGGCCGCACTCGACGGCCTGCGGCGCACGATCTACGTGACGGGCTTCTCCAAGATCCTGGCCCCCAACTGGCGAGTCGGTGCACTGGCGGCGCCGCCGGCGCTGGTCGACGCCATCGTCGACACCAAGCTGCTCAGTTCGTTGACCACGCCGGCGCTGCTCGAGCGCGCGGTGGCGTGGTGCCTCGACCAGGGGCTGCTGCGGCGCCACGCCGAACGTGTGTCGGCGCGTCTGGCGGCGGCACGCACGCGGGTGGTCCGCCTGGCGCAGGAAGCCGGCTGCCGCTTCGCTGCCGAGCCGCAAGGCCTGTTCGGCTGGGTCGAGACCGGCCTCGACACCGAACCGCTGGCCGTGCGCATGGCGTCCGAAGGCTGGTTGATCGCGCCCGGGCGCCTGTTCCACGTGCCGTCGCGATCGAGCACGTTGATGCGGGTGAACTTCGCCAGCGCCCAGGACGCACGTTTCTGGCGCGCCTTCGAGCGCGCGCGCGACGCGCTGCGTTAGGCGCCTCTCTTCCCGTCAGATCGGGGGGACGAAGGTCCGGCCGGGGTTGTAACATCCGGACCCAAGTCCCATGTTCCAGTCGACATTGCCCCTTGGCGAGCCTGATCTGATGCGCGTGAGCGCATTCCAGCGCTACCTCGACGATCTGGTGCGGGTGGGCAACGTCGATGCCACATCGACACGTCTGAGTTCGCTCAGCCCGTCGCTGATGCAGGACCTCGAGCGCTTCGAGCGCAACGGTCAGCAAAGCGAGTTGATCGACGTGCTGGCTGCGTGCCTGCGCCACGGCTATCCGCTGACGGTGAACCTGCAATGGATCGATCGCGTGGTGCCGTTGACGCTGTTTCCGTCCGAACGACTGGTGCACTGCCCGGTGTCGATGCCGCAGTTCCTGGCCAGCCGGCTCAACGAGCTCCAGGTGATGCAGGTCGAGCCGGCGATGCTGCGCGCGCCGGGCCATCGTGATGCGTCGCTGGTGGGCGAGGTCCAGATGTATTCGCCGCTGGCACCGCTGCTGTGGGAGATGGCGTTGCGCGGTGCGCGCGATCGCCTGCTGCCCGAGATCGACGGCACCGCGGCCTACCGCGTGGCCCCCGGCGTGAGCCTGCGCGGGCTGGAGATGCCCAGCATGCTGGGCCGGGCCGTCGACCGCCTGCGCCGGCGCACCTGCAACTTGCGCGAGATGGCGTCGTGGCCGGGTCTCGACCGCGACCGCGCGATGCGCCTGCTCAATGCGCTGTACCTGCAGGGCGGCCTGATCGTCAGCCGCATGCACCCGTCGGCCGCATCGCCCGACGGCTGGCTGCGCAGCCGCGGCGCGCGCAACGGATCCTAGACCTCCACGGTCGGCGCACGCGACGCCGGCCTGAACAGCGCCAGCGACAACGCCGCCACGCTGCACGCCATGGCCAGCCATTGCACCGGTCCCAGCGGCTCGCCGTGCATCAACGCGCCGGCCACCATCGCGACCACCGGCACCAGGATCGACGACAGGCCCGCCACCGGCGCCGGCAACAGGCCGACGATCGAAAACCAGCACAGGTTGCCGATCGCCATCGGCACCAGAGCGATGTAGGCGATCAACGCCACAGAGGGCCACGACGGCACGAACCATTGGTGGTCGCCCAACAGCAGGGCGCCGATCGTGGTGGGCACGGCGGTGATCAGCAGTTGCCAGCCGGTCAGCACGATGGCCGGCACGTCGACGCGGCCGCGCTGCAGGATCAGCGTGCCGACCGCCCAGCCGATGCCGGCCAGCAGCCCGAGCGCCAGGCCGAGCGGCGCCTGGGCGTAGGCGGCGAAGCTCTTCCACATCAGCAGCGCCACCGCGGCCGCACCCAGCGCGATGGCCAGCAGCAGCCGCGGGCTCAGACGCTGGCCGAGCACCGCCCAGGCGATCAACGCCGACCACAGCGGCATCGTGAAACCGAGCACCGCCGACTGGCCCGAGGGAATCAGCAGCGCCGAATAGGTGCTGGCGATGTTCCAGACCACCAGGTAGCAGAAGGTGGCGACGACGATGGTGCGCCAGTGGCGCCGCTCGATGGCCAGCGACTGGCCGCGCAGCCGCGCCGCGATCAGCAGCGCGGCGCCGGCCACGAACACCGACACGGCGCGAAAGGTCCACACCGAGACCTCGCGCGTGGCCAGCGGAAACAGCGGCCAGTTAGTGCCCCACACCAGCGTCAGGATCGCCAGCAACACCAGCGCACGCGGCGGGATGTGATGCGTCACGCCGCTGCGCCGCCCGACGCGGCCCGCGCATCGCCGGCACGCACGAACGCCGCGGCGTCCAGGCGCAGCGTCCACTCGTCGCTGACGCGGCCTTTGAATTCATCGGCCGCTTCATGCAGCGACACGCGCTGGAAACCCAATCGCTCGAGCAAGCGCAGCGACGCGCTGTTCAGCGAATCGACCTCGGCCGCGAACTGCTGCACGCCGAGCGTATCGATCGACCACTCGATCATGCGGCGGCATGCTTCGGTGGCGAAGCCGCGGCCCCAGTGCTCGGGGAACACCTCATACGCGATCCAGGCCCGAGCCTCGGTGGTGACGGTGGCCTGCACGCGACCTCGGCACTGGCCGTCGTGCTTGTCGCGCAGCACCCAGTTCAACCACAGCTGGTCGCCGACCGGTGAGCGGCGCGCGCCCAGAAGCACGAAACGCTCGCGCAACGCGGCCAGCGAGACCGGAGGATCCTGCGGCACGTGGACGTACAGGCGCGGGTCGGCCAGCGGCGTCAGCAACTCCTCGGCGTGGGCTTCAGTGAGCGGCTCGAGCAGCAGCCGCTGGGTGTGCAGCACGGTCTCGAGCGTGGCCTTGAATGCCTCGTCGTGCCACAGCGCCGGCGTCGACGTGCGCGTGTGCGTCACGACGCCAGCGCACGCTCGAGCGCGTCGATGAACATGCGGGCGACGTCGAAGCCGGTCTGCTGCGCGATCTCCTGAAAGCAGGTCGGGCTGGTCACATTGATCTCGGTGAGGCTGTCGCCGATGACGTCGAGCCCCAGCAGCAGCAAGCCGCGCGTGCGCAACGCCGCGCCCAGCGCGCGCGCGATCTCGAGGTCGCGCACGCTCAACGGCTGCGCGACCCCTTTGCCGCCGACGGCCAGGTTGCCGCGCACTTCGCTGCCCTGTGGGATGCGCGCCAGGCAAAACGGCACCGGCTCGCCGTCGATCACCAGGATGCGCTTGTCGCCCTGCGCGATCGCCGGCAAGAAGCGCTGCACCATCAACGTGGTGGCACCGTCTTGGCCGACCGTCTCGACGATGGCGCCGAGGTTCATGCCGTCGGCGCGCACCCGAAAGATGCCGACCCCGCCCATGCCGTCGAGCGGCTTGACGATGATGTCCTTGTGCTCGGCGTGAAAAGCGCGGATCGCGTCGACGCTGCGCGTCACCAGCGTGGGTGGCGTCCACTGCGCGAACTCCAGGATCGCGAGCTTCTCGGGGTGATCGCGCAACGCGGCCGGCTTGTTGAACACCCGCGCACCCTCACGCTCGGCCTGCTGCAGCAGGTGCGTCGCATAGAAGTACTCGCTGTCGAACGGCGGGTCCTTGCGCATCAGCACGGCACGGGTGGTCGCGAGCTCGACGTCGCGCTGTTCGCGCACCTCGAACCATGCGTCGTCGCGTTCGGTGAGCGTGAATCTGCGCGCCGCCGCGGCAGTGACGCGCCCGCCGCTGCGCCACACCAAATCAGCCGGCGTGCAGGCGATCAAGTCATGACCGCGTCGCGCCGCCTCGCGCATCATCGCAAAGGTGGTGTCCTTGTAGGTCTTGAACGCCTCCAGCGGATCGGCCACGAAGAGCAGGCTCATGGGCAGCGATCCTAGTGCATGCCCGGTCTCGGTGTCGGTGCGCGGTCAACACCGCACCGACGAAGACCGTGATATCGCAACCTTCAGATTTCGACCTTGGCACCGAGCTCGACGATGCGGTTGCTCGGCAGGTTCAGGAAGTCGGCCGCGGCGGAGGCGTTGCGGTGCATGCTGCGCGAACAGCTTCTCGCGCCACAGCGCCATGCCCGTGCCGAGCGAGGGCATCACGATGTCGCGGCTCAGGAAGTAGCTGGTGTCCATGTCGGGCAGCGGGATGCCGCGGTCGGCCAGCAGCTGCAGCGCCTCGGGCACGTCGGGGTCGTTCTTGAAGCCGAAGTTCAACATCACCTGCCAGCAGTCGTGCCCCAGCGGCTCCAGGCTCAGGCGCTGGTCGAATCCGATCCACGGCACCTCGTGGTGCTTGACGGTGACGAACAGGTTGTGCTCGTGCAGCACCTTGTTGTGCTTCAGGTTGTGCATCAGCGCGTTGGGCGTCAGGCCCGGCTCGGCCGCCAGGAACACCGCGGTGCCCGGCACGCGGGTCGGCGGGCTGACGAACACCGCGTCGAGAAAGCCTTTCAGATCGATCGCATCGTCGCGCAGGCGGTCGCTCATCAGCTTGCGGCCCTGCTGTCCAGGTCAGCATCAGCAGGAACATGCCGATGCCGATGACGATCGGGAACCAGCCGCCGGCCAGCAGCTTGAGCATGTTCGACAGCGAAGAAGGTGACGTCGACGACGAAGAAGAAGCCGGTGGCCAGCAGGCACAGCGCCAGCGGGTACTTCCAGCCGTAGCGGATGACGAAGAAGGTCATCACGGTGGTGATCGTCATGTCCAGCGTCACCGCGATGCCGTAGGCCGCGGCCAGGTTCGACGACGACTTGAACAGCACCACCGCCAGCACGATGAAGACGAACAGGCCCCAGTTGACGAACGGCACGTAGATCTGGCCGGTGTCGCGCACGGAGGTGTGGCGGATCTGCATGCGCGGCAGCAGGCCGAGCTGGATCGCCTGCTTGGTGACCGAGAACGCCGCCGTGATCAGCGCCTGCGAGGCGATCACGGTGGCCGCGGTGGCCAGCACCACCAGCGGCAGCTGCGCCCAGCGCGGCGCCATCAGGTAGAACGGGTTCTCGATCGCGCTCGGCGTCGGCCAGCAGCATCGCGCCCTGGCCGAAATAGTTGATCACCAGCGCCGGCATCACCAGGGCGTACCAGGCGATGCGGATCGGCAGCTTGCCGAAGTGGCCGAGGTCGGCATACAGCGCCTCGCCGCCGGTCACGCACAGCACCACCGCGCCCAGCGCGATGAAGGCGACCGCCGGCTGCGCGAGCGCAGAAGCGCGATGGCGTGCAGCGGGTTGAGCGCCACCAGCACCGCCGGCTGTGCCACGATGTGCGGCAGCCCGAGCGCCACCAGCACCACGAACCACACCAGCGTGATCGGGCCGAAGGCCTTGCCGATGCCGCCGGTGCCGAAGCGCTGCACCGCGAACAGCAGGGTCAGCACCACCAGCGTCAGCGGGATGACCCATGCCTGCAGCGCCGGCGCGGCGACCTCCAGGCCCTCGACGGCCGACAGCACCGAGATCGCCGGCGTGATGACGCCGTCGCCGTAGAAGACCGCGGTGCCGAACAGTCCCACCACCATCAGCACCCGGCGCAGCGGCGGCCGGTCTCGCACCGCGGTGGTGGCCAGCGCGAGCATCGCGATCAGCCCGCCCTCGCCGTTGTTGTCGGCGCGCAGGACCAGCAGCACGTACTTCAGCGAGACGATGACCGTGATGGTCCAGAAGATCAGCGACAGCACGCCGAGCACGTTGTCGGTCGTGACGGCGACGTGGCCGCCGTGGAAGACTTCCTTCAGCGCGTACAGCGGGCTGGTGCCGATGTCGCCATACACGACGCCGAGGGCGCCGAGCGTCAGCGCGGCCACGGCGCCGGGGGTGCGTTGAGGGGCCGGAAGGGTCACAGAGCGGGGCCCGTTTCGAACGCGAGCCTTCGAGGCGAAGCGGTGATTGTGCGCCCGCCGTCGCGCCCGCGCCGACGTTTCCCTCAGGCCCGCAGCCCGCGCCGACGCTTTGCATGCGCCGGCCCCCAAGCGGCGATCGCCAGCACGCAGGTGCTGGCTCACGTCCCGCTCAGGCGTAGATCTCGGCGTCGGGGTCGGTGGCTTCGAGCTCGTAGCTGGCCGCCAGCATCGCCAGGCGGCCGATCACGCCGTACATGTAGAAGCGGTTGGGCGCGCTGGCGCCGGGCTTCTCGCCACGCGCGGCAGGTGGTGGCTCTCGGCGAAGGCCAGCGGCACGAAGCTCGAGCCCGGCGCGTTGAGGTTCTCGTCGATGCCGCGCTCGGCATGCACGCGATAGAAGCCGCCCACCACGTAGCGGTCGATCATGTAGACCACCGGCTCGGCCACGGCGTCGTTCATGCGCTCGTAGGTCGGCACGCCTTCCTGGATGATGACCTCGGTGATCGGCTGGCCTTCCTTGGCCACGCTCATGCGGTTGCGCGTGCGGCGATTGAGCGTCGTCCAGGTCCTTGACGTCGCGCACGGTCATGATGCCCATGCCGTAGGTGCCGTTGTCGGCCTTGACGACGACGAAGGGCTTCTCGTTGATGCCGTATTCCTTGTACTTGCGGCGGATCTTGGTGAGCAGCGCATCGACGTTGGCCGCGCACGCAGTCCAGCCCGTCGCCTGGCCTCGAAATCGACCTCGCCGCAATGCTGGTGAACATCGGGTTGATCAGCCACGGGTCCATGCCCAGCAGCTTGGCGAACTTCTTGGCCACCTCCTCGTAGCTGTGGAAGTGGCGGCTCTTGCGCCGCACCGACCAGCCCGCGTGCAGCGGCGGCAGCAGGTACTGCTCGTGCAGGTTCTGCAGCACCCGCGGCACGCCGGCGGACAGGTCGTTGTTCAGCAGGATCGTGCAGGGGTCGAAATCCTTCAGGCCCAGCCGGCCGCGCGCTGCGCAGCAGCGGCTCGAGCGTCAGCTCGCCGCCGTCGGGCAGTGCCAGCCTGGTCGGCTCCTTGACGTCGCTGTCGAGCGAGCCGAGCCGCACGTTCAGCCCGGCCTGGTGGAAGATGCGCATCAGCTGCTGCAGGTCGCTCAGGTAGAAGGTGTTGCGGGTCTGGTTGCTCGGGGATCAGCAGCAGGTTCTTCGCCTCGGGGCAGATCTTCTCGATCGCCGCCATCGCCGCCTGCACGGCCAGCGGCAGCATCTCGGGCGTCAGGTTGTTCCAGCCGCCGGGGAACAGGTTGGTGTCCACCGGCGCCAGCTTGAAGCCGGCGTTGCGGATGTCGACCGAGGTGTAGAACGGCGGCGTGTGCTCCATCCACTCGAGCCGGAACCAGCGCTCGATGGCGGGCATCGACTCCAGCACGCGCTGCTCGAGCTCGTTGATCGGGCCGGTGAGCGCGGTGACGAGATGCGGAACCATGGAGGCTTCAGGTGAGGGCGAGCGGCGCCAATTCTAGGGCGCTCCCGCCTGCGCGAAAAAAGGGCCGCCCTTTGCGGGGCGGCCCCAAGCTCGCTTTCGTGCAACGGTGACGACGCTACTTGCTGTAGGCGGTTTCGCCGTGTGAGCTGATGTCCAGACCTTCGCGCTCTTCTTCTTCGCTGACCCGCAGCCCGATCACCAGGTCGACGACCTTGTAGGCGACGAAGGCCACTACGCCGGACCAGACGATGGTCAGCAGCACGGCCTTCAATTGGATCCACACCTGCGTGCCGATCGGGTTCGAACCGACGGTGGCGGTGACCCAGTCGGTCACCAGGCCCGGGCCGCCGAGCGACTGCGTGTTGAACACGCCGGTCAGCAACGCGCCGACGACGCCACCGACACCGTGCACGCCGAACACGTCGAGCGAATCGTCGGCACCCAGCAGCCTCTTCAGGCCGTTGACGCCCCACAGACAGGCGAAGCCGGCCACCGCGCCGATGACGATCGCGCCCATCAGGCCGACGTTGCCGGCCGCCGGCGTGATCGCCACCAGGCCGGCCACGGCACCCGACGCCGCACCCAGCATCGAGGCCTTGCCGCGCATCAGCGCTTCGCCGATGCACCAGGCCAGCACCGCAGCCGAGGTGGCGGTGAAGGTGTTCATGAAGGCCAGCACGGCCGAGTTGCCCGCCTCGAGCGCCGAGCCGGCGTTGAAGCCGAACCAGCCGACCCACAGCATCGCGGCACCCACCATCGTCAGCGGCAGGCTGTGCGGCGCCATCGCCTCTTTGCCGTAGCCGACGCGCTTGCCGATCATGAAGGCACCGACGATGCCGGCCATCGCGGCGTTGATGTGCACCACCGTGCCGCCAGCGAAGTCGAGCGCGCCCCATTGCCAGATCAGGCCGGCCTTGCCGTTCATCGTGTCGACCACTTCCTTGCTGGCGTAGGCATCGGGCCCCATCCAGAACCACACCATGTGCGCGATCGGCGCGTAGCTGAAGGTGAACCACAACGCCATGAACAGCAGCACCGCCGAGAACTTGATGCGTTCGGCGAAGGCGCCGACGATCAGGCAGCAGGTGATGCCGGCGAAGGTGGCCTGGAACGCCGCGAACAACAGCTCGGGGATGTAGACGCCCTTGCTGAACGTCGCGCCCATCGCGAACGTGCCGTCGGCGGAGTTGAACAGCCCGTTCATGAACAGGCGGTCCATGCCGCCGAAGAATCGCGTTGCCCTCGCTGAACGCCAGGCTGTAGCCGTAGATGGCCCACAGCACGACGATCAGGCTGAAGGTGACCATCACCTGCATCAGCACCGACAGCATGTTCTTGCTGCGCACCAGGCCGCCGTAGAACAGCGCCAGGCCGGGCACGGTCATCATGATGACCAGCAGCGTGGCCACGATCATCCAGGCGACGTCGCCCTTGTTGGCCACCGGGGCCGGCGCCGCTGCGGCGGGCGCCGACGCAGCGTCGGCTGCCGGGCGGCGGCGGCGGCGGGCGCCGACGCCGCGGTGGACTGGGCCAACGACGTCCCTGCCAGGCCCAGCAACGCCAGGCCGAGCGCGATTGAAGCGATGAGCTTTCTCATGTTGAAGTCTTTGGTTTGGGTGTGCAGGCCGATCAGAGCGCGTCCTTGCCGGTTTCACCGGTGCGGATGCGGACCACTTGCTCGAGCGAGGTGACGAAGATCTTGCCGTCGCCGATCTTGCCGGTGCGCGCCGAGGCCTCGATCGCCTCGATCACGCGCTCGACGATGGCATCGTCGACCGCCGCTTCGATCTTCACCTTGGGCAGGAAGTCCACCACGTACTCGGCGCCGCGATACAGCTCCGTGTGGCCCTTCTGCCGACCGAAGCCCTTGACTTCGGTCACCGTGATGCCCTGCACGCCGATCGCGCTCAGCGCTTCGCGCACTTCGTCGAGCTTGAACGGCTTGACGATCGCAGTCACCATCTTCATGGCTTCTCCTCCTCGGGATGAAAGTCAGAACGACTTGACGACCGACAGCACGACGGTGTCGCCGCTGATGTCGCGGTTTTCGGCCGCGGCGGCACCGAACCGTCAACTTGCGGTCGGTGCCGATGTAGCTGGCACCGAACACCCAGCCGCTCAGGTCGTAGGTGGCGCCGAGCTTCCAGTCGGTGATCGAGCTGTGCGGCCCGCTGCCGTCGATCTCGGTGAGCCGGGCGCCGTTCTTCAGGTTGCCCTGGTAGCCGATGTGGCCGATCAGCACGAACTCCTTGGTCGACCGGGAAGGCGACCGTGCCGTCCACGTAGTACGCGCCCTTGGAGTCGGGGGCGCTGAAGAAGTCGCTCACCGCGTAGGAGTACTTCAACGTGAACGGGCCCCAGCCGCCGGCGATGTAGAGCTCGGTGTTGTCGATCTTGGTGCTGCCGGCGATGCCGCTGCCGGGGTAGTAGTAGTACAGCGCACCGACGTCGTAGCTGAAGGCGTCGAACGACCCCTTGAAGCCGCCGTAGAAGTCCATCTCGAGGTTGGCGCCGGTGTACATCGCCGCGTCGACGTTGGAGTTCCAGTTGCCGAGGTAGAAGCCCGACGTGTGCGTGAAATCGAAGCCACCCTGGAAGGCCGGATGCTTGTTGGTCTGCGAGATGCCGCGGAAGCGGTAGTCGGTGAACAGCCCGGCGTTGGCGGTCATCGACACGTCGTAGGGGAGCGTCGGTCTGCGCGAAGCCCGAGGCCGAGCTCAGTGCAACGAAGGCCGCGGCGAGGGAGAAGGTGGTCGAACGCTTCATGGGCTGGTCCTGTGTTGAGGGTTGATGTGGACGACGAGGGAGGTCCCGCGCCGGTGTTGCAGCTTCCATGCCACGAACGCCGATGCCGATATGCGCCATGTCGGAGCGTGCTGCCGCGCGGATGGGGCTTTCTGGCGCACCACAACGGTGAGTTCATCCTGATAGGCACTGCCGTGGTGCGCGGACCGCCACGGCGCGCACGCGCAGAATCGCGCCCTGAGGAGGACGCGGCCGATGGCGCTCGCGGTGGTGATCAGCCGCTGCGCTCGACGGGCTCGACGCGCCTGCAGTGCAGGTCGAGGTGCATCTGGCCAACGGCCTGCCGAGCTTCACGCTGGTCGGACTGGCCGACACCGAGGTCAAGGAGGCGCGCGAGCGGGTGCGCGCCGCGTTGACCAACAGCGGCTTCACGTTCCCGCACAACAAGCGCATCACCGTCAGCCTGGCGCCGGCCGACCTGCCCAAGGAGTCGGGGCGCTTCGACCTGCCGATCGCGCTGGGCATCCTGGCGGCTGACGGCCAACTCGACGCCGAGCGGCTGGCGCGCCACGAATTCGCCGGCGAACTGTCGCTGGCCGGCGAGCTGCGGCCGGTGCGCGGCGCGCTGGCGCTTGGCATTGGCGCTGCGCCGGCCAGCGGCCGCAGCGTGCGCTGGTGCTGCCCGCGGCCAGCGCGCGCGAGGCCGCGCTGGCGCAGGGGCTCGACGTGCGTGCCGCCGATCACCTGCTGGACGTGGTGCGCGCGATGGCGCCCGGCGACGACGCGCCGGCCGCTGCCGAGCCGCCGAGCCGTTGCAGCTGGCGCGTGACCAGACGCCGCCGGACCTGCGCGACGTCAAGGGCCAGGCAGCGCGCCAAGCGTGCGCTGGAAATCGCTGCCGCGGGTGGCCACAGCCTGTTGATGGTGGGCCCACCCGGCAGCGGCAAGTCGATGCTGGCGCAGCGCCTGCCCGGCCTGCTGCCGCCGATGACCGAAGACGAGGTGCTGGCGAGCGCCGCGTTGCAGGGGCTGGCCGGCGCGCAGCTTCGAGGCCAAGCACTGGGGGCGGCGGCCGGTGCGCTGCGCCGCACCACACCGCCAGCGCCGTCGCGCTGGTGGGCGGCGGCTCGCCGCCGCGTCCGGGCGAGATCTCGCTCGCCCACGCCGGCGTGCTGTTTCTCGACGAACTGCCCGAGTTCCCGCGCGGCCAGCCTGGAGGCGCTGCGCGAGCCGCTGGAAAGCGGCCGCATCACCATCTCGCGCGCCGCCCGGCAGGCCGCGTTTCCGGCGCGCTTTCAGCTCGTGGCCGCGATGAACCCGTGCCCGTGCGGCTGGCTCGGCGCGCCCGCGGGCGGCGGCCACCGCTGCCGCTGCACGCCCGACCAGATCGCGCGCTACCAGGGCCGCATCTCGGGGCCGCTGCTCGATCGCATCGACATGCAGGTCGAGGTGCATGCCGCCCCCGCGCAGCAGATGCTGGCCGGCGGCGACGGCGATGCGTCGGCCACGGTGGCGCAGCGCGTGGCCCGCGCGCGGGACCTCCAACTGCAGCGCCAGGGCACGGTCAACGCCGAGTTGACGCCGGCGCAACTCGACGTGCACTGCGCGCTCGACGCGCCGACCAGCCAGTTTGCCCAGCGTGCGGCGACGCACATGGGATGGTCGGGCCGCAGCCTGCACCGCGTGATCAAGCTGGCGCGCACGATCGCCGATCTCGACGGCGCGGCGGCGATTGACACCACGCATCTCGGCGAGGCGATGCAGTTGCGCCGCGGTCTGCCCGAGCGCTGACGCGGCCGGCGGCGACGGCCTCGTGGCGGTCGCCTAGAGGACCGAGGCGAGCGCCCGTTGCGCCTGCGCCGGCTCGATCGCCTGCGCCGCGGCCCACGCCTGCAACTGGTCGCGTGCGATGCGGCCGACATTGAAGTAAGTGGATTGCGGGTGTGCGAGGTAGAAGCCGCTGACGCTGGCCGCCGGCGTCATCGCCAGGCTTTCGGTGAGCTCCATGCCGACCTCTTGCGCCTGCAGCAGCTCGAACATCGCCGCGCTTGATCGTGTGGTCGGGGCAGGCCGGGTAGCCGGGTGCCGGCCGGATGCCGCGGTACGCCTCGGCGATCAACTGCTCGTTGCTCAACGACTCGTCGCTCGCATAGCCCCACAGGTCTGTGCGCACGCGCTGGTGCAGTCGTTCGGCAAAGGCTTCGGCCAAGCGATCGGCCAGCGCCTTCAGCATGATCGCGCTGTAGTCGTCGTGGTCGGCGAGGAACTGCCGCTCCTTCTTGTCGACGCCGACTCCGGCCGTCACCGCGAACAGGCCCACGTAGTCATCGCGCACGCCGCGCGGAGCGACGAAGTCGGCGAGGCATCGGTTGGGCCGTCGCACGCCGTCGACCACCGGCCGCTCGGCCTGCATGCGCAGCGGCCACCAGCGCAACAGCACCTCGTCGCGCGACTCGTCGGCGTAGAGCTCGATGCAGTCGTCGTCCACCGTGTTGGCCGGCCACAGCCCGATCACGCCGTGCGCGCTCAGCCAGCGGCCCTCGATCAGGCGCTGCAGCATGCGGCGGCCGTCGCTCATCACGCGCGTGGCTTCGGCGCCGACCACCTCGTCGCGCAGGATGTCGGGAAACTTGCCCGCCAGATCCCAGGTCTGGAAGAACGGGCCCCAGTCGATGCAGGCGGCGATCTCGGCCAGGTCCTGGTTGCGGAACAGGCGCCGGCCGATGAACTTCGGCTTCGGCGGCACGTAGGCGCTCCAGTCGATCGGCGTCTTGTTGGCGCGCGCCTCGGCCAGCGTGACCAGCACCGTCGGCTTCTTGGCCGCATGCAGCGCGCGCACACGTTCGTAGTCGGCGGTGAGATCGCTGATGAACTTGGCGGCGCGCTGGTCCGACAGCAGATCGGCGCAGACGCCCACGCTGCGCGACGCATCGGGCACGTAGACCACCGGGCCCTCGTAGTGCGGCGCGATCTTCACCGCGGTGTGCACGCGGCTCGTGGTGGCGCCGCCGATCAGCAGCGGGATCTTCTTGACGCGGAACCAGTCGTCGCGCTGCATCTCGGCGGCGACGTGCTGCATCTCTTCGAGGCTCGGCGTGATCAGCCCCGACAGGCCGATGATGTCGGCGCCCTCGACGCGCGCCTTGGCCAGGATGTCCTGGCACGGCACCATCACGCCCATGTTGATGACTTCGAAGTTGTTGCACTGGAGCACGACGGTCACGATGTTCTTGCCGATGTCGTGCACGTCGCCCTTCACGGTGGCGATGACGATCTTGCCCTTGGGCTTGGCCTCGCCGCCGGCGTCGACCAGTCGCCTCTTCTCGGCCTCGATGTAGGGCAGCAGGTGCGCCACCGCCTGCTTCATCACGCGCGCCGACTTCACCACCTGCGGCAGGAACATCTTGCCCTGGCCGAACAGGTCGCCGACGATGTTCATGCCGGCCATCAGCGGGCCCTCGATCACATGCAACGGGCGTCCGCCTTCGGCCGCGCACGCGCTGCCAGCAGGCTTCGGTGTCCTCGACGATGAACTCGTTGATGCCGTGCACCAGCGCGTGCGACAGGCGTTCGTCGACGCCCGCCTGGCGCCACGCCAGTTGCGTGCTCTCGTCCTTGGCCGCCCCCTTCACCTGCTCGGCGACTTCGAGCAGCCGCTCGGTGGCGTCGGGGCGCCGGTTCAGCACCACGTCCTCGACCCGTTCGCGCAGCGCGGCGTCGAGGTCGTCGTAGACGCCGATCATGCCGGCGTTGACGATGCCCATGTCCATGCCCGCCGGATCGCGTGGTACAGGAACACCGTGTGGATCGCCTCGCGCACCGGCTCGTTGCCGCGGAAGCTGAAAGCTGACGTTGCTGACGCCGCCCGACACCTTGGCGCCGGGTAGATGGGCCTTGATCCAGCGCGTGGCATCGATGAAATCGACCGCGTAGTTGGCGTGCTCCTCGATGCCGGTGGCGATCGCGAAGATGTTGGGGTCGAAGATGATGTCCTCGGGCGGAAAGCCCACCTCGTCGACCAGCATGCGATAGGCGCGCTCGCAGATCTGCGTCTTGCGCGCCAGCGTGTCGGCCTGGCCCTGCTCGTCGAACGCCATCACCACCGTGGCCGCGCCGTAGCGGCGGATCAGCGTGGCCTGGCGCTTGAATTCGTCGGGGCCTTCCTTCAGCGAGATCGAGTTGACGATGCCCTTGCCCTGGATGCACTTCAGGCCGGCCTCGATCACGCTCCACTTCGACGAGTCGATCATGATCGGCACGCGGGCGATCTCCGGCTCGCTGGCGATCAGGTTCAGGAAGCGCACCATCGCGGCCTTGCTGTCGAGCATGGCCTCGTCCATGTTGATGTCGATGATCTGCGCGCCGTTCTCGACCTGCTGCCGCGCGACGCTCAGCGCGTCTTCGTAGCGGCCCTCGAGCACCATGCGCGCGAACGCCTTGGAGCCGGTGACGTTGGTGCGCTCGCCGATGTTGACGAACAGCGATTCTTCATTCAGCGTCAGCGGCTCCAGCCCGGACAACTGCAGGGGCGGGATCGGGGCATCGGCTGGGGTGTCGGTCATCGCGGCGGCCTCATGGATCTGGCCCTCGGTACCGGGCGACTCACCGCGCGGCGCCTGACAGGCCGGGGTGAGCGCCGTTGCACCAGGCCCGATGGGGCCCGTGGTCCGAGCCTGGCAGCATCTCCACGACGCCGTCGCAACGCTCCTCGGACGATGGCCGCGATTCTACAAATATGGGCGACACTGTCGCCCCCACTCACTGCGTGGACCCTCGCCTGCGGGCCAACGGTTGCACGCGAGGTCCGCACGATGTTCTCGTTTTGCGATAGCCGCCCTCGCCGGCCTCACGCTGTTGGCCGGCTGCGGGGTCGCGCCCAAGCAACCTGCCGCCCCGACGTCGACCGCGACGCCGGCGGAGCCGCCGCCACGGCCCGGACAGCCACCGCCCAACGTGCTGGCCGCCGAAGTCAACTGGATGAAGCAGTTGTTCGACGGCACGCCGGTGGCCGTCGTCGCCGAAGACGACGGCGCGATGCGCGTCGACGTGCCGTTGAGCTTCTCCTTCGACGACAAGTCCACGGCGCCCAAGCCACCGCTGCGCGCGGTGATGGACAAGGTCGCGCAATCGCTGGCCCGCCAGGCCAGCGCCAAGGTGCAGGTGGCGACACCGGGCCCGCGTGGCACGCGGCGCCGCGATGCGCAGCTACCTGATGGGGCGCGGGGTGGTGGGCCTGCGCGTCGTGGTGCTGACGCCGCCGCCGGGCGACGCGGTCACGCTGCGTGTGGTGCCCGGCCCGGTGGCGATCGACAAGCTCGACGACCGCGCGCTGCCGCCGCCGACCAACGCCTTCCCGGGCAACCGCGGCGGCAAGTCGTAGCAGCGCTTTAGGCTTGCAGCCCGCGCCGGCGCCTGCATGCGCCGGCCCCCTCGCAGGCACACGCCAGCACGCAGGTGCTGTCGTGTGTCCGGCTCAGGCCGCGCTCAGCAGCGGCGTGAACAGCGGATCGCGCCGGCTGCGCGGCCGATAGGCGGCCACACGCTGCGCGATGTCGCGGATGTGCGCGGGCGTGGTGCCGCAGCAGCCGCCGGCGATGTTGAGGAAGCCCGCACGCGCGAACTCCTCGATCAGCGCGCCGGTGACCTCGGGCGTCTCGTCGAAGCCGGTCTCGCTCATCGGGTTGGGCAGGCCGGCGTTCGGATAGCAACTGATCCAGGTGTCGGCCGCCACCTTGGACAACTCTTCGATGTACGGGCGCATCAGCGCCGCGCCGAACGCACAGTTCAGGCCCACCGCCAGCGGCCGCGCGTGGCGCACCGAGTGCCAGAACGCCGCCACCGTCTGTCCCGACAGGATGCGGCCCGACGCGTCGGTGACGGTGCCCGAGACGATCACCGGCAACCGCTCGCCGGTTTCGGCCATCAGTTCGTCGAGCGCGAAGATCGCCGCCTTGGCGTTGAGCGTGTCGAAGATCGTCTCCACCAGGAACAGATCGACGCCACCCTCGAGCAAGCCCGCCGCCTGCTCGTGATAGGCCTCGCGCAGGCCGTCGAAGTCGGCATTGCGGGCACCCGGATCGTTGACATCGGGGCTGATGCTGGCGGTGCGCGGCGTGGGGCCCAGCGCGCCGGCGACGAAACGCGGCCGCTCGGGGGTGGCCACCGCGTCGACCGCCTCGCGCGCGATGCGCGCCGCCGCCACGTTCATCTCGCGCGCGTGGCTCGCCAGGCCGTAGTCCTCCTGCGCGATGCGGGTCGCGCCGAAGGTGTTGGTCTCGACGATGTCGGCCCCCGCGTGCAGATACTCCAGGTGGATCTCGCGCACGACGTCGGGCAGCGTCAGGTTGAGCACGTCGCCGTTGCCTCGCAGGTCGGTGGCGTGCCCGGCGAAGCGCTCACCGCGGTAGTCGGCCTCGCTGAGCTTGCGCGTCTGCAGCATGGTGCCCATGGCGCCATCGATCACCACGATGCGTTGTTGCAGCAGGTCGGGCAGCCGGGCCCCGCGGGTGTAGGTCGTCGAGCGCGTCATGCGGCCATTGTAGGAACGTCACGCGCGGCGGCCGATCGGCTGTCGCCCCTCGAAACGTGGGTGCAACCCGGGCGGCGCGTGGCGCTCCCGGGGGCTCACTGCATGGCGCTGGGCAGGTGGCTCTGGAACAGCGAGTGGCGAAACTCGATGTCCTGGTCGTCGCTGTCCTTCATCGCCCACACGGTGAGCATCTGCGCCGGCATCGGCCGCGCGAACAGATAGCCCTGCAGCTCGTCGCAGCGCAGGCCCAGCAGCACGTCGCGCTGGCGTTCGGTCTCCACGCCCTCGGCCACCACCTTCAGGCCCAGCGCGTGCGCCAGCTTGATCACCGCGTCGACCACCGCCAGCGCGTCGGAGCTGTGCTCGATGTCGGCCACGAAGCTGCGGTCGATCTTCAACTGCCGCGCCGGCAGCTTGCGCAGGTAGGCCAGGCTCGAGTAGCCGGTGCCGAAGTCGTCGATCGCCAACGACGCGCCGATGCGGGCCAGATGGCCGAACGATCGCATCGTTGCTTGGGTGTCTTCCATCGCCACCGATTCGGTGATCTCGAACGTCAGCAGCGCGGGGTCGACGCGGTGCGCGTCGAGCGCGCGCCGGATGCGTGGCACCAGGTCGTCCTGGCGCAGCTGGTGCATCGACAGGTTGACGGCCACCCGCATGCGCAGCCCGAGATTCAGCCACTCGCGAATCTGCCGGCAGGCCTCTTCGATCACCCAGTTGCCGACGTGGCCGATCAGCCCGAAGCGCTCGGCCACTGGAATGAACACCTCGGGGCTCATCAGTCCGCGCACCGGGTGGTCCCAGCGGATCAGCGCTTCGACGCCGGTCACCTGGCCCGATGCGCCGTGGATCTTCGGCTGGTAGTAGAGCTTGAGCTGGTGGCGCTCGAGCGCCTGGCGCAGCTCGGTCTGCAGCTCGACCTGCTCGCGCACGTCGAGGTCCATGCGCGCTTCGAAGAAGGCGTAGGTCGAGCCGCCGGTGCGCTTGGCCGCGTACATCGCGGCGTCGGCATTGGCAATCAGCTTGGCCGTCGAGCCGTGTTCCGGGAACAGCGCAATGCCGATCGAGCACGACAGCTTCACCTCGCCGCGGTTGGGCAGCTTGTACGGCCGTGCCAGCACCTGCAGTGCCTGCTGCGCCACCGCGCTCGCGCCGTCGGCGCCGCCGGGCTGCGGCACCAGCAGCAGGAATTCGTCGCCGCCGACACGCGCCGCGGTGCCCGACTGGCCGGCCAACTCGAGCAGCCGGGTGCCGACCTCGCGCAACACCACGTCGCCGGCGGCGTGGCCGAAGGAGTCGTTGATCGGCTTGAAGCCGTCCAGGTCGATGAACAGCACCGCCATCGCGCTGGGCGTGCGGCCGACGCGCTGCAGCGTCTGGCTCAAGCGCTCCTCGAACAGCAAGCGGTTGGGCAGCGCCGTCAACGGATCGCAAAAGGCCTGGCGCCGCAGCTGGATGTTGGCCTCGTTCAACGATGTCGCGAGCGAGCGGTTTTGGGCGCGGTTGCGCCAGTCGAACCAGGCACCGAGCACGGCGATCGCCACCGCCAGTGCGCCCACCGACGCCGACACCGTCAGGCCAAGCGCGTTGAGGCCGCCCTGCGGCAGCGAGACCGAAACCAGCGGGCGAAACTCGATGCCGCGCAGCGCCAGCGCGTGCGCGCCCGCCAGCCCGATGCCCAGTACGGTGATTCCCACTGCCGCATGTGGGCCGAGGTCTTCGCGCGCCTGACCGCTGGCCGAATGTGCCCACCACTGCGAAAACGTCGCGCTGGCCGACAGCAACACGAATGCCGCGATGGCCCAAGCCGGGCTCCACGACGCCAGCTCGCTGACGCTGGGCAGCACGCGCACGGTGATTCCCAACGCAACGCCATAAATCAGGCTCAGCAGAAAAGGGGTCAGCCAGATGCGCAAGCCAGGCGACACCAGCGAGCGAGCCGCCCACAGACCCACAGCCGCGGCAGTCACGCTGGCCGACCAGGCCAGTGCGATCGACTCGAAGGTGAACAACTGCGTGCCGCCCAGCCGAGAGCCCAGCAGCGCGAGCGCCTGGGTCGACCACAGCCCGGTGCCCACCGCCACCGCGCCGGCCAGCACCCAACCCCAGCCCATCAGGCTGTCGCGCGAACGCGCCGTCTTCAGCGCATGCGCCAACACGCCGGCGGTCAGCAATGACACCAGCGTGGCCAACAAGAGCAGGAGGGGACGGGCTTCGGCGTCGATCACGGTGCAGTTGCGCCGCAGACGGGACCGCCCGGGCATCGACCGCGATTGTGTCGGTGGCCCTCACCGGCCCGGCGGTTGTAACGGTGACAAACGCCACGCCGCGGCCGCACCGCGTCACCCGCGAATCCGGGGTTGACCGACAGCACCGGCGAAGCGCGCCGGCGCTGCCAAGCTCAGTGCACCACCACCGGCTGCTGGGCCAGCCAGGTGTAGCCAGCGATGAAGTCGTCGACTTCCTCTTCGGTGGGGCCGCGCTCGACCAGCGCGGTGACGCCCCGCTTGAAGCCTTCGGCCACCGCCCCATTGAGGAAGATGCCGCGGCGCGCGAACTTGTCGACGATCTCGTAGCCGCCCTGCGGCGGCGACGGCTGCTTTTCGGCGGTGCCGGCGTCGCTCAGGTCGAACTCGACGACGACATAGTGGTCCGAGTTGTAGAGCATTTGCATGGTTGGCACTCCTTGCTGCCAACGTGTGGGCGCCGTGGCGGCTTTCAAGGCGTCAGGCCGCGTCGGGCCGCCGACCCGGCTCAGCTGCCCGGCGCGGCTTGCGGCTCGTCGCGAAGCGTCCACTCCAGCGGCTCGCCGCCGGGCACCTGGGTCTGGCGCAACTTCAGCGGCCAGTGCCCGCGCAACGGATCGAGCCACACCTCGATGCGCAGGTCGTACGGATGCTCGGGCTCGCGCACCAGCCACCAGGCCGACGCCTGCCCGCCCGGCGCGGTCACCCGGTCGTGGCCGCGCACCTCGAAGCGCCACACGCCCAGCGCACCGCGTGTGCCCGCCACCCACATCGACAACTCGGCACCCTCGCGCAGGGCATCGGGTGCGGCCGCAGTGATGGCCACCAGTTGCACCAGCCAGCTCAGGCGATCCTGGGCCCCGCCGTGCAGCGGCCACTCCCAACGCGGCCCGGAGAAACTGATCTTGCGTTGTTCACGCTGAAAGTTGGCCGCGCGCAGGTCGCGCCCGCGGCGGCGGTCGACCAGCCGCTCGGGGGCCAGACCGGCCTCGTCGAAGCCGCCATTGCTGCGTTGCTCGACCGTGCGGCCCTGCGGCAACGTCGCCTGCAGCTGCAGCACGTAGCGCCCGGCGTCGACCTGCCAGTGCAAGCTCGCTTCGCCCGCGGCCGTGCCGCGATGCAGCGTGAAACTCAACTGCGTCGACGCAGGGACACGCGTCGGGTAGGTGGCGACGGAGGCACTCGAAGGTGGCGCCGCGCTCGCTGGCAGCCCGTCGGCCGCGTCGGTCGTGTCGGTCGCGTGGGGCAATGCCGCATCGGGAGCGACCGCGCTGTCGGCCTGCGCTGTCGCCACGACAGGGCTCGAGGCCTGCGGCGGGCGCGCGGCGCGAGGCCGCGGCCCAGCCGCCCCGCGCACCGCGCTCCACCGGCGGCGCAGCGCGGGTCGGCGGCGGTTCAGCCAGCGTCGGTGCGGTGGCGGGCACCGTCAGGTGACGCACCTGCACCGCGGTCGACCGCACGGCCACCGGCGCTGCGCCTGGCGAGACGGCCAGCCACAACCCGACGTGGCCCAGCAGCACCGTCAGCACGCACACGACAGCGCATGCGGCGCGCTTCAACGGCCGGCCAGCCAAGGCCGTTGCCACCCAACGCCACATAGCGTGCATCTGGCAATGGTGCCATCGATCGCGACGCACAGGCGGCCGGTTGCGCCAGACCGCAGCGATCACCAGGTCGAGTGGCTGCTGCGAGAATGCCCTGATGAGGCTGAACCCGCGCCACGGTGCAGACACGTGGGCGCTGTCGTGTGTGGTGCTGTGGGCGCTGGCGCTTGGCGGTGGTGGGGCCGCCGCCGCAGACGCCGCATCGGCGCCCAGCGCCAGCCACGGCCGCTGCGGCGCCGTCTGCCGCCGCGTGCCCGCCCGCGCCCCAGATACCGACCGCCGAGCAGATCCAAGCCGCGCAGCGCGACGCGCGCGACCGCGGCTTCCTGTGGCGCATCAGCAAGCAAGGGCGCAGCTCCTACCTGTTCGGCACCTTGCACGTCGGCAAGCTGCCGTGGGCCTTCGCCGGGCCGCGCCTGCGCGAGGCGATCGCCGCCACCGACACGCTGGTGCTGGAGCTCGACGTGCTCGACCCCGAGTTGCAGCGTAATCCGCCGGCCGCAGCGACAGCGCCGCTGGCGCTGCCCGACGCCATGCGCGCGCGCTTGGCGCGGCAGATCGCCGCGGCGTGCCTGCCCGAGCAAGCGCTGCAGCGGTTCAACCCGCTGATGCAGGCTGTCACGCTGACGGTGTTGTCGGCTCGCTGGGAGGGCCTGGATGCCGGTTTCGCGCAGGAGATCGTGCTGGCCAGCGCGGCGCGCGCACAGCAGCGGCCGATCGTCGCGCTTGAGAGCGCGCAGGCCCAGATGGCACTGCTGCTGCCCAGCGACCCCGACCAGGCGCGCCACCTGCTCGACCAGGCGCTCGAACAACTCGAACAGGGCCGCACGCGGCCGCTGCTGCGACGCATGGCCGAGGCCTGGTCGGATGGCCGCCTGAGCGAACTCGAAAACTACGCGAGCTGGTGCGAATGCGCCGACACCGCCGAGGACCGCGCGTTCCTGCGCCGCTTGAACGACGATCGCAACCCGCCGATGGCCGAACGCATCGACGCGCTGCACGGCCAGGGCAAACGGCTGCTGGTGGCGGTTGGCGCACTGCACATGACCGGCGAGCAGGGCCTGCCGCACCTGATGGCGACGCGCGGCTACGCGGTCGAGCGCCTGGTGCCGCCTTGACGCCAAGCGCATCGTGTGACACCGCCTGCGCCGAGGGCTACGATGGCCGCCCCACCGACCCACTTCCGGGGATGACCATGGCCGAATCGGGCGCAGCGCTGACCAAACTCGTTCCGGGCTTCGAATTCCTGCAGGGGCTGGTCAAGAACGCCGGCGCGGCGATGCCCAACGTCGGCCAATGGATCGCGCCGACGCTCGACCCCGACGAGCTGGACAAACGCATCGAAGAGTTGCGCACCGTGCAGTTCTGGCTCGAGCAGAACGTCCGCCTGCTGGCCACGACCATCCAGGCGCTCGAAGTGCAGCGCATGACGCTGTCGACCTTGAAGACGATGAACGTCACGGTGAACGATCTCGGCAATGCCATGAAATTGCGAATGCCCACGGGTTCTGGCAGCGACGGGCCCGCTGCGTTGCCTGCCAAGGCGGCACGCGCCGAGATGGGCGCCGCCGGGGCGTCGGCTCCAGCCGGCGTGGTCGACCCGATGCAGTGGTGGGGCGCGCTGACGCAGCAGTTCACGCAACTGGCCGTGCAGGCGATGCGAGACGGCGGCGGCGACGCCGCCAAGCAGTTTGCCGGCGCGGTGGCCAAGCAGTCGCTCGGTGCCGCGGGCAAGACGCTGAAGAAGGCGGCCGCCATGCCGGCCGCCGTGGCGCGCGGCGCCCGCGACGCGGTGCAATACGCGACGAAGCCACCGCCACGTCGCGCTTCCAAGCGCGCGGCACGCTGAAGCCCACGGTCTGTCGAAGCACGCGGCGTTCGCATGGGCACCACCTTCCTGCATGCGCACGCGGGCCATGCCGACGGCCTGCGGGCGCTGGCGCTTGTCAACGACGAGTTGCGCGCCGCTGCGACACGGCACGCGCGCTTTCAGCCGACACTCGGCTTTCTGTACTTCAGCGATCACCACGCGGCGCGCGCCGAGTCGATGCTCGACGCCTTGCGCACCGCGTGGCCGGGCATGGCGGTGGCCGGTGGCGTGGGCATCGGCGTGGCCGCCAGCGGCGTCGAGTACTTCGACGAACCGGGCCTGGCGCTGATGCTGTGCGACCTGCCGCGCGCGAGCTTCTCGCTGTTCCATGGCCGTGCGCCGCTGGGGCGCGACGACGCCTGGACGGCGCTGGTGCATGCCGATCCGGCCACGCACGACCTGGCGGCGTTGATCGAGGAGCTGAGCGAGCGCTTGTCGTCACGCTACCTGTTCGGCGGCCTGGCCAGCTCGCGCGGCCGCACGCTCACGCTGGCCGATGGCGTGTTCGAAGGCGGCTTGTCGGGCGTGGCCTTCGGGCGCGACGTGGCGTTGCTGTCGCGCGTGACGCAGGGCTGCCAGCCGTTGTCCAAGCCGCGTCGCGTGACGGCCGCCGAAGGCAACCTGGTGCTGGCGCTGGACGGCGAACCTGCGTTGCCGCAACTGCTGGGCGAACTGGGCGTCGATCTGGACGACGTGCAGCGCGCGGTGGCCGCGTTGCGCCGCACGCTGGTCGGCCTCACCGACGAGGGCGACCAGGCGTTGGTGCGTGGCGGCCAGTTCGGCGCCGACACGCGGGTGCGCCACCTGATCGGCATCGACCCGGCGCGCCAGGCCGTCGCGGTCGGCGACCTCGTGGCGCCCGGTACGCAACTGGCCTTCTGCACGCGCGACGTCGAGGCTGCGCGGCGCGACCTGGTGCGTGTGTGCAGCGAGTTGCGCGAAGAAGCCGAGGGCGACCCCGTCAGCGGCTCAGCGTCCGGCACCGGCCGGCGCATCGCCGGCGCCATCTACGTGTCGTGCACCGGCCGCGGCGGCGCGCACTTCGGTGCGCCGTCGGCCGAGCTGCAGACCGTGCGGCGCGCCTTGGGTGACGTGCCACTGGTGGGCTTCTACGCCGCCGGCGAGATCGCGCGGCATCACCTGTACGGCTACACCGGCGTGCTGACCGCGTTCCTCGAGTAGTGGCAGCGCAACGCAGGAGGTGTTGGTGCCTCTACTGGACGCCATCAGTTGCGGGATGGGCAAACAGCACCCGTGGCCTCCCAAACCTGCAGCAGCGCATGAAAGTCGTCCTGGCTGATCGGCGGCAGGGTACGCCCTCGACCCGGTGCCCAGGCCCATTGCACCAGCGGGTCATTGGTCATGTGGATGACCATCCCCCTCGCCTCGCGGTTGCCGTTTCGCTTCTTGTCCAGCAGGGCCTCACACAGCTCTTTGTCGCCGCGTGCCTGCTCCCAGCCCATGCTGAGCGGAGCCAGGTGCCATGCGGGCGCCCCCGGCACGTAGCCATCCGACGAGTTGCTCTCCTGGTGGCAGGCCGAGCATTGCATCGGTGCCGTTCCTTTGCCATCTGCTCCTCGCATCACCATCTGGTCGTGGCGACGTCCCTGGTTGCCCTGACGGGGAAAGTCCGTCACCGTGTGGCAGTTCATGCAGCGTGGTGAGCGCATGACCTGAGCGATCTGTTTGAACGCCGCGATTGATCTGTCGCGCTCACCGGTGTTCTGGCCGAACGACGTGCCCATGGCAGCAAGCATTGCCACGGCAGCAACCAGAGGCGCTCTTGATCGCATCCGGCGCATCCGTCAGCGCTTGCGTGAGTGCGCCAGCGCGTAGTCCACGAAGGCCTTCAGCTTGGAAGGCTGCTGCCGCCGGCTGGGGTAGTACAGGTAGAACCCGGGAAACGTCGGCGAGAAGTCGCTCAACACCCGCTTCAGCCTCTTGGCTCGAACGTGAGGAAGCGAGAGCTGCTCGAACGTGTAGGCCAGTCCGACCCCCTCCAGCGCAGCCTCGACCGAGAACATGGAGTCGCTGATCGTGAGACTGCCGCCGATCTCGTACTCGACGATGCGGTCGTCGACCGTCGAGCTCCCACTTGTGGATGGCTCCGCTGCCCGAGAACCGGAAACGCACGCAGTTGTGGTGCACCAGGTCGGAGGGGTGCCGTGGAGCCGGATGCCGCTTGAAGTAGGCGGGTGAGCCGACGATGGCTACCGAAACCGGGCCGCCCAGCGGCACGGCGACCATGTCCTTCTGCACGCTTTCACCCAGGCGAACGCCGGCGTCGAACCCCCGTTCGACGATGTCGACATAGCCCTCGTCATTGGTCAGCTCGATCTGGACGTCCGGGTAGGCCTTCAGGAACCCGGCCAGCAGCGGCTGCAGGACCATCGCGATCGAGATGCGCGCTGCATTGATGCGCAGCACACCCGACGGCCGACCCTGCAGCGCGTGGAGCTGTTCTCCGGCCTCCAGCACATCGCCCAGAGCGGGCCCGATCCGCGACAGGTAGGCCTCGCCAGCCTCGGTGAGGCTGACGCTGCGCGTGGTCCGGTTCAGCAGCCGGACGCCGAGCCGCGCCTCCAGGTGGCGGATCGCCTGGCTGAGCGCCGAGGGCGACACCTCGAGCGCCGCCGCGGCGGCAGAGAACCCGCGGTGCTGCGCCACCTTCCAGAAGGCGAGCAGCCCATCGAGCTGGTTGAGTCGCATGTCTTGAAGAATATCTTCATACGGTGTTCAGTGTTGAGGCCTTTTTCTTCTCAGTGAGCCTGCCTACAGTCATCGCCATCGACAGGTCCCACAGCTCAAAGGCGCATCCCATGACTGACAAGAAGGTTTGGCTCATCACCGGCGCAGGCCGCGGTTTGGGCATCGACATCGCCAAGGCCGCGCTGGCCGCCGGCCACGCCGTCGTCGCCACGGGCCGCGATCCCAAGAAGGTCAAGGCAGCGATCGGCAACCACGACGACCTGCTGGCCGTGAAGCTCGACGTCACCCGCGCCGAGGACGCCCAGGCCGCGGTCGAGGCCGCCGTCGCGAGGTTCGGCCGCATCGACGTGCTGGTGAACAACGCGGGCAACTTCTACGCCGGCTTCTTCGAGGAACTCAGCCCCGATCAGATCCGCAACCAGATCGAGACGCTGCTGTTCGGCCCGATGAACGTCACCCGCGCCGCGCTGCCGGTGATGCGCAAGCAGCGCTCCGGCTTGCTGCTCACGATCTCATCGACCGCCGGCCTCTCCGGCGGCATGTTCCTGACGGCCTATGCCGCCGCGAAGTTCGGCATCGAAGGGTGGATGGAGTCGCTCGCCCCGGAGGTGGCGCCCTTCGGCATCCGAACGATGCTGGTCGAGCCCGGCTTCTTCCGCACCGAACTGCTCACCCGCGACTCCACCACCTACGCCCAAGCCTCCATCGACGACTACGCCGAGCGCACCACGGCAGACCGTCGCCGCCTGGAGCGGCATGGATGGCAAGCAGGGCGGCGACCCCGCCAAGCTCGCCGACGCCCTCGTGCAGCTCGCCGCGCTCGACGAGCCACCGGCCCGTTTCGCTGCCGGCGCCGACGCGGTGCAGACCTTCGAGGCCAAGGCCAAGGCGCTGCTCGCCCAGGCCGACGCCCACCGAGCCCTGTCGTCCTCGCTCTCCTTCGACAACGCCTGAACCACCCACCATGAGCAAGCTCAACGTCAACGGCCGTGACCACACGGTCGACGCCGATCCGGCCACCCCCATCCTCTGGGCCCTGCGCGACACGCTGGGCATGACCGGCACCAAGTTCGGCTGCGGCGCGGCGCTGTGCGGCGCCTGCACGGTGCACATGGATGGGCAGGCCATCCGCTCGTGCATCACGCCGATCTCCGCGGCCGAAGGCAAGAAGATCGTCACCATCGAAGCGGCCACCGACGGCAAGCGACCGTGTCGGCGCCGCCGTGCACGCCGCCTGGGTGAAGCACGACGTGGCCCAGTGCGGCTACTGCCAGAGCGGCCAGATCATGAGCGCGACCGCGTTCCTCAAGTCGCTGCCGCGCGGCAAGCAGCCCAGCGCTGCCGAGATCGACGCGGCCATGGCCGGCAACATCTGCCGCTGTGGCACCTACGCCCGCATCCGCGCCGCGGTGGCCGACGCCGCTCGCACCCTCGCCTGAAGGAGCCACCATGTTGCCCCACTTCGATCAGCGCGAGATGCCGCGCGCTTTGCAGCACCTGCTGGCCCGCGGCCAAGCCGAGCGACGCCACCGCGTTGCCGCGCCGCAGCTTTCTCAAGCTGGCCGGTGCCGGCGGCCTGGCCCTCGGCGCGTTTCCGCACCTGGTCACGGCCCAAGCAACGGACCCTGCAGTCGGTGGACTCAAGCCGACGCAACAGCCGTCGGCCTTCGTGCAGATCGCGCCGAACGGCGAGGTCACGGTCACCATCAACCGGCTCGAGTTCGGCCAGGGCGTGCAGACCGGCCTGCCGATGCTGCTGGCCGAGGAACTCGACGCCGACTGGCGCCTCGTGCGCAGCCGCAACGGCTCGAGCGACCCGGCCTATCTCGATCCGCTCTTCGGCATCCACCTCACCGGCGGTTCGCACTCGATCAAGAACAGCTTCATGCAGTACCGCGAACTCGGTGCGCGCGCCCGCGCGATGTTGCTCTCCGCGGCCGCAGCACGCTGGAACGTGGACGTGGCCAGCCTGCGCACGCAGGCCGGCACGGTGCTGGGCCCGGGGGGCCGCAAGGCGGGCTACGGCGAACTGGCCGAGGCCGCGATGGCGCTGCCCGTGCCGGAGAAGGTCACGCTGAAGAACCCCAAGGACTTCCGCATCATCGGCCGCCCCACCACGCGCCTGGATGCGCGCGCCAAGAGCAGCGGGCGACAGGACTTCGGCATCGACACGCGCCTGCCCGGCCAACTCACCGCCGTGGTGGCGCATCCGCCGGTGTTCGGCGCCAAGCTCGCGTCGCTGGACGACAGCGCGGCGCGCGCCATCAAGGGCGTGAAGGCCGTGCTGCGCGTGCCGCTTGACCGTGGCGGCGAAGGCGTGGCCGTGGTGGCCGATGGCTACTGGCCTGCCAAGCAGGGGCGCGACGCGCTCAAGCTGCAGTGGGACAGCGCCAACGTCGAGAAGGTGGACAGCGAACGCCTGCTGGCCCAGTACCGCGATCTGGCCGGCCAGCCCGGCCCGCGCGCGTTCGACGCCGACATGGCGCCGCTGGCCACCGCGCCGCGGCAACTGCAAGCCGAGTTCGTCTTCCCCTACCTGGCCCATGCACCGATGGAGCCGCTGAACTGCACCGTCCAGTTGTCCGACGGGCGCGCCCAGTTGTGGGTCGGCACCCAGTGCCCCGGCCTGGACGCTGCTGCCGCGGCAGCGGTGCTGGGCCTCAAGCCCGAACAGGTGACGATGCACGTGCAGATGGCGGGCGGTGGCTTCGGCCGGCGCTTCGTGGGCTCGAGCGACTATGTGGTCGAGGCCTGCGAGGTCGCCAAGGCCGCCCGCGCCGCCGGCCTGAACGCTCCGGTGCGCACGCTGTGGAGCCGCGAGGACGACATCAAGGGTGGCTACTACCGCCCCATGCACCTGCACCGCGCACGCATCGGCTTCGACGATCGCGGCAACGTGCTGGCCTGGGACCACGTCATCGTCGGCCAGTCGATCACCACCGGCACGGTGTTCGGGCAGTTCCAGGTGAAGAACGGCATCGACGCCACGGCCACCGAGGGCATGCGCGACCCCTATGCGGTGCCGATGCGCCTGACCGTGCACCACCCGAAGGTGAACGTGCCGGTGCTGTGGTGGCGCAGCGTGGGTTCCACCCACACCGCCTTCGTGATGGAGACCTTGATCGACGAGATCGCGCGGGCGACGAAGCAGGACCCGGTGGCCTACCGCATGCGCCTGTTCGGCGACAAGCATCCGCGCCACCGCGCCGCGCTGCAACTGGCGGTGGACAAGAGCGGCTATGGCAAGAAGCAGCTGCCTTCCGGGCGCGCCTGGGGCGTGGCGGTGCACGAGTCGTTCGACTCGGTGGTGGCGTATGTGGTGGAGGCCTCGGTGCGCGACGGCAAGCCGGTGCTGCAACCGCGTGACCGCCGGTGTGCACTGCAACCTCGCAGTCAACCCGCTCAGCGTGGAGGCTCAGGTGCAAGGCGCCGCGGTCATGGGCCTGTCGATGTGCCTGCCGGGCGCGGCCATCACGCTCAAGGATGGCGTCGTGGAGCAGAGCAACTTCGGCGACTTCGTCGTGCCGCGCATCACCGACATGCCCCAGATTGCGGTGCACATCGTGCCCAGCGCCGAACCGCCCACCGGCATGGGCGAGCCCGGCCTGCCGCCGCTGGCGCCCGCGTTCGCCAACGCCGTTGCGCGGCTGACCGGCAAGCCGCTGCGCCAGCTGCCGTTCAACCTGGCCTGACCCGGCACGATAGAAAGTCTCGACATCTTCGGCGGGCGGGACAGCGTCCTCACGGGCGCTGTCCGACCCACCGCCGCCGTTCGCGAGCGGGCAAGCAGTCGTTCAAGGTACACGCCTGGCGCCACCGAAGCCAGATCGGCCGGACCAGGCGGATCGCCGACGCGTGCGGTTCGCGGGCCGCGTGCACTCATCAGTCGAGCTCATGAAACTCCGGCACGGACGCGAATGCATCGTGGCCTGCGCACTGCCGCATTGACCGTATGCTTCGCGCGTCGCCAGTTCTGAGTGCCTGGGAATGCCTGATGGTGAGCGCGGACGACCAGCCGACGTGTGGGAGGGTTCGGGCGGAGCCCTCCCGGGCCAGTGAACGGCTGCCGTCGGCTTTCCCGATGCATGGAGTCGCGGCCGCGTTTGAATCTGCAGCCGGCAGCTGAACGGTACCTCTCATTGGGCGTGCTCGCGCTGCTTCTCGTGCTGCTTGGGTTGAGCGGCTGCGCTGCGACTGCCGGAGCGCGGCGACGGTCAACGCCCCCGTTTCGTTCGCCATTGCGCCGCCGACCCAGGCTCGACTCGCCATCACTGCGCACAAGGCCCTGGCCCGGGAGGGCACGCTTCGGCGTTCCAGCTTGCTGCCGATCGGGTCGGCCGCGTATCGGACGCTGATCGAGCTGGCGACGCAGGCAGAGCATTCGCTCGACTTCCAGACCTTCGTGCTGCACGGCGACGCGTCGGGCGCGATGCTGCTGAAGTCGCCTTCGCGACGCGGCGGCACGCGGCGTGCGTGTGCGCGTGTTGATCGACGATCTGCATACCGATACGCGCCGAACAGCTGCTGTCGGACATGGCGGCGTTCGACGCCATCGAGGTGCGGCTGATCAACCCGTTCGTGCGGCTGCGCGGATCGCGCGACGGCCAAGCTGGTCTCGTCGCTGGACGAGCTGAGCCGCGTGAACCACCGCATGCACAACAAGCTGTTCATCGCCGACAACGTGCTGGCCGTGATCGGTGGGCGCAACATCGGTGACCGCGTACTACATGCGTGCGGAAGAAGGCGAGAACTTCATCGACCTCGACGTGCTGGCCGCCGGCGCGGTCGTCGAACAGATGTCGGCATCGTTCGACACCTACTGGAACAGCGAGTTCGCCTGGCCGATCGACAGGATCGTTGCCCCGCGGCAGACGCATCGAGCCGGCGCGCCGGGTTCGACTCGGCCGTGTCGGGCTTCGGCATGCCTGCCCCCGACCATGGCGTGCCCGAGCGCCTGCGTGGCTACGCGTCCGCGCCGGACGAACTGCGCAGCGGCACGCTGCGGCTGACGGGAGCACAGGCCAAAGTCGTCGCCGATCCGGTGGACAAGCTCGAGGGTACGCGGGTCGGTGGCCGCGAAGGCACCGTGCGCGCCTTCATCGCCGCCGAAGGCCTGGGCGCAAAGTTCGAAGTGTTCACGGTCTCGCCGTACTTCGTTCCCGGCAAGATCGGCATCGAGTCGATTCGCCAGAACCGGCGCAACGGCGTTCGGTTGCGCGTCCTGACCAACTCGCTGGCCTCCACCGACGAACCCGTCGTGCACGCCGGCTACCTCGAGTACCGCCGCGAGATGATCGAACATCGGCGTGGAGGTCTACGAGCTGAGTCCGACGTTCGCGAAGGCAGGAGCAGCGGCTCGGGCGATTCGGCACCTCCTCCGCGGCGCTGCACATGAAGGCGATCGTCTTCGATCGGAAGACCGTGTTCCTCGGATCGATGAACCTCGACGGGCGCTCCGAGCAGTACAACACCGAAGTGGGCGTGATGATCCGCAGTCGACGCATTGGCCCGCGAACTCATGTCGCTGGTGGACTTCGAATCCAGCGCCTACCGGGTCGAAATCGGTCCGGACGGCCAGTTGCGGTGGGTGAACCGGCGGCAGGGGCACGAGACGGTGCATGACGATGAGCCGGAAGTCGACTTCTGGCGCAACCTGAGTTCGAGGATCCTCGGGCTGCTGATTCCGCACGATTGGCTGTAGCCGCCCGCGCGCTGACGCCGTCGGGGTTGGTTCAGGCAGGTCCGGTTGCCAATGCCGTTGACAAGCCGCAGTCGGTAAGCATATGCTTACGGTAAGCATCTGCTGACGCATGAAACTGCCCATCGCCCAAGCCAACGCGCGCCGCTTCGCAGCGCTCGGCGACCCCACGCGCCTGCAGGTGTTCGCGCTGATCTCGCGCGCGCCGCTGTCGGTGGCCGAGGTGGCGGCGCAGCTGCCGGTGAGCCGCCCGGCGGTGTCGCAGCACCTCAAGGTGCTGGCCGACGCCGGCCTGGTGCAGCTCGAGTCGATCGGCACGCGCAACCTCTACCGGCCCGACACCGACGGCGTGGCGACGCTGCGCGACTTCATCGACAGCCTGTGGGACGTCGGCCTGGCGCGCTTCAAGCTGCAGGCCGAGAAAGTGGCGCGCCAGCGCGCCGCCGAACAAGCAAAGACCGGGAGAAGCCATGAGCCGCCGGGCCGCTCCCAAGGCGAATTCCGCAGTGCGCAGCACGGAGGAGCCATGACCCCGAACAGACCCGCAACCGGCCCGGTCGTGCGCAAGTCGGTCATCGTGGCGGCGCCGTTGGCGGTCGCCTTCGAAGTCTTCACCGCGCAGATTCAATCGTGGTGGCCGATGGCCTCGCACCACATCGGCCAGGCCGACTGTGCGGCGGTGGTGATCGAGCCGCGCGCCGGCGGACGCTGGTACGAACGCGGCGTCGACGGCGTCGAATGCGTGTGGGGCCAGGTGCTGGTGTGGGAGGCGCCGCGCCGCGTGGTGCTGGTCTGGCGCTTGAGCGCGCAATTCCAGTACGACCCGTCGATCCACACCGAGGTCGACGTGCGCTTCGTGGTGGTCGACGACGCACACCACGCGCGTCGAGCTCGAGCACCGCGGCCTCGAAGGCTACGGTGCCGACGCGATGGCGATGCACGACGCCTTCAGCTCGCCCAACGGCTGGAACGGCATGCTCGAGCACTACGCGCTGGTGGCGAGCCGCCCGGTCGCCGCGGCGGGGGCCTGAGACCGATTCAGCGCGTGTCGCCGACGTGCCATGTGCCGGCCGGCGCAGCGCCGGTCTCGCGCCGCGTTGTCCACCGCCTTGCCCACAGCGGCAGGCGGGGCTTCGACGGTGTCGGAATGTTCGGCACGGCTGCCGCGTACGCTGGGTCTGGCCTCGATGCAGTCGAAAGGAAGTGCCATGACCCGCTGGATGCCCCGCCTGATCGCCGTCGTTCTGTGCGCGCTGCTCGCGACGCCGTTGTTCGCAGCCGGGGCCGGCGGCGGCGGTGGTGGCGGTCCCGACGATCCCGACAAGCAGACCGGTCCCTACAAGGACGCGATGGATGCGATCCAGGCCGGGCCGCTATGCGCAGGCGGTGCCGATCCTCGAAAACTGGGTGGCTTGGGCCACAGCCAGCGACGCCGACGGTACAACTGGCTCGGCTACGTCTACCGCAAGACCGGCAAGCTCGACCCGGCCTTCAAGGCCTACAAGCGCGCATTGGGCCTCGATCCGCAACACAAGGGCGCGCACGAATACATCGGCGAGGCCTACCTGATGGCCAACCAGCCCGACAAGGCCGAAGCAGCACGCGAAGATCCTGGCCCAGCTGTGCCCGGAGTCCTGCGAGGAACTCACCGACCTGCGCGCGGCGATCGTCGCCTACCGCGCCAACGGGTCGAAGCCGACGGCCAAGGCGCCTGATCGCCAGCGCCATGGCGCGGGCAACGCGGCGCGGTGGGCGCGCTGCACGGTCCGCGCGAAGGCGCGGGCGTGATCTACCAGCTCGCTTCGCGCTCGGGCGTGGCGCCGATGCGGTGGATCGACAGGTCGGCGCCCGCGTGCTCTTCTTCCGGGCTCAGCCGCAACGGCGTCATCGCGCGGATCACGCCATAGACGACGAAGCCGCCGAGCCAGCGCCCACAGCACGCCGAGCAGCGTGCCGATCAGTTGCGCGCCGAAGCGTGACGCCGCCCAGGCCGCCGAGCGCGGTGGTGCCGAAGATGCCGCAGGCGATGCCGCCCCAGGCGCCGCACAGCCCGTGCAGCGGCCACACGCCGAGCACGTCGTCGATCTTCCAGCGGTTCTGCGTCAGCGTGAACATCGCGACGAAGATCGCGCCGGCGACGCCGCCCACGACCAGCGCGCCGGCCGGATGCATCACGTCGGAGCCCGCGCAGATGGCCACCAGCCCGGCCAGCGGCCCGTTGTGCACGAAGCCCGGGTCGTTGCGGCCCAGCAGCGTGGCCACCAGCGTGCCGCCGGCCATCGCCATCAGCGAGTTCACCGCGACCAGGCCCGAGATCTTGTCGATCGTCTGCGCGCTCATCACGTTGAAGCCGAACCAGCCGACCGACAGCACCCAGGCGCCAAGCGCCAGGAACGGGATCGACGACGGCGGGTGCGCGCTGATCGCGCCGTCCTTGCGATAGCGGTTGCTGCGCGCGCCGAGCAGCAGCACGGCGGCCAGCGCGATCCAGCCGCCGACCGCGTGCACCACCACGCTGCCGGCGAAGTCGTGGAACTCGGCGCCGGTGAGCGTCCTTGATCCAGGCCTGCACGCCGAAGCGCTGGTTCCACGCGACGCCCTCGAACAGCGGATAGATCAGCGCCACCAGCGCCGCGGTGGCGATGGCCTGCGGCCCGAAGCGGGCCCGCTCGGCGATGCCGCCCGACACGATGGCCGGGATCGCCGCCGCGAACGTGAGCAGGAAGAAGAACTTGACCAGCTCGTAGCCGTTCTTGGCGGCCAGCGACTCGGCGCTGACGAAGAAGCTCGTGCCATAGGCGATCGGCATAGCCGACGAAGAAGTAGGCGACGGTGGACACCGAGAAGTCGACCATGATCTTGACCAGCGCGTTGACCTGGTTCTTCTTGCGCACGGTGCCAAGTTCGAGGAACGCGAAGCCGGCGTGCATCGCCAGCACGAGGATCGCGCCCAGCAGGATGAACAGGGCATCGCTGCCCTGTTTGAGTTGCTCCATGCTTGTCTCCTCCAAAAAGTGCATTCACGCACCGGAGCGGCATTGAGTTGCACCCGCTTGCCGCGCGGCGCACATCTTATGTGCGATCGCTGGCCGGCTATGCTGCCGCGTGGCCGAGCCGTTCAAGAACCTGATCAACCCGGACACGGTGCAAGCGATCGCCACTCAGCTGTCGCGCGTGGCGCCGGCATTTCCGGCCGGGCAGTTCGCGCGACTGGCACTGCCTGGCCTGCAGGCGCTCGAGCTGAAGGCGCGCGCGCATGCAGCTGTGCGAGGCGCTGCAGGCCACGCTGCCGGCACGACTTCGACATCGCCGCCGGCGTGGCTCGAGGCGGCGCTGGCGCCGCCCAGATCGCCGGCGACGGGCAGCGACGACCTCGTCGACGGCGCGCCCGGGCTTGTCGGGCTGGGCGCTGTGGGCGGCCGGCGAGTTTGTCGCCCGCCGGGCATCGATCACCCGCAGCGCGCGTTGCAGGCGCTGCACGCGATCACGCAGCGCTTCACCGCCGAGTGGGCGCTGCGCCCGTTCGTGCTGCGGCACCCGCAGATCACGTTCGCCACGCTGGCACGCTGGGTCGACGACCCGAGCGAGCATGTGCGGCGGCTGGTCAGCGAGGGCACGCGGCCGCGCCTGCCGTGGGGCTTGCAGCTGAAGACGCTGATCGACGACCCGTCGCCAACGCTGCCGCTGCTGCGCGCGCTGCAAGACGATGCCAGCGACTACGTGCGGCGCAGCGTCGCCAACCACCTCAACGACATCGCCAAGGACCATCCCGAGCTGGTGGCGTCGTGGGTGCACGAGCATCTGGATCGATGCCAGCAGCGAGCGGCGCGCGCTGCTGCGCCATGCCAGCCGCACGCTGATCAAGCGCGGCCATGCGGCCGACGCTGCAGCGCCTGGGGCCTGGGCAAGCCGCTGCGCGGCGAGGCATCGCTCGAAGGTCTCGCCGCGGCGCGCCAAGGTGGGCGGCGCGGTGCAGTTGACTGTCGTGTTGAAGCTCGGCGCGCGCTCGCCGCAACGGCTGGCCATCGACTACGTGCTGCACCGCGTGGTGGCCAACGGCAGCCTGGCGCCCAAGGTCTTCAAGGGCTGGACGCTCGAACTAGCCGGCCGGCGAGACGCAGCACGCTGCTCAAGCGCCATTCGCTGCGCGAAGTGACGACGCGGCGCCTGTACGCCGGGCGCCACGAGATCGAGCTGCAGGTCAACGGGCGCAGCGTGGCGCGAGCGGCGTTTCGGCTGAGCGCGCCTTGAACGCCGGCGGCAGCGACTGCGTGACTGCACTACCTGCGATGCGGCCTCCCGGCCGTCGCACACTGGGGCAGGACCCATACCCCGCCGCGGTGACCACGCCCTCGCGTTGAGCTGCGCCTGCCACCACAGGCAATCGTTGTTGTAGTAGCGGTAGGACCAGATCTGGCCGTTGCGCATCATGCCATGCGCTTGCGAGGGCCGGCCGATGAAGCCAGCAGCTGATCGCCCGTCATGCCGGGCGTCACGGCCTCGAAGTAGCGCCGATCGAGCACCTGATCCCACTTCAGCACGCGGCCCTGGGCGTCGACGTCGATCATGTAGGTTTGGCGGCCGTCGGGCCGCGCGCGAACTCCAGCCGCGTCTGACCCTCGGGCAACTGGTAGCGGCCGGTGGGCGGGCCCATCGCCTGCACCACCTCGGCCTCGGTGCTGCCGCGCGCAGGTCGTTCGGCGGCCCGTAGCCCGCGCACGCGCGAGCACAGCGGCCAGTGACGCAACGGCGATCGTCGATTCTCATGGACGTACACCTTTCGACTGTGAGGTTGGTGTCGCCAACGAAGGATCGCCGGACGAGTCGGTTCGATCACTTCACGGCAGGTCGCAGCCGGGCAGGATGGCATAGCCCGCGCCCATGACCATGCGCTGCGAGTCCAGCTGCGCCTGCCACCACAGGCAGTCGTTGTTGTAGTAGCGCCATGAGAGGATCTCGCCGCCACCGCGCATGCCGCTGCGTCTCGGACGGCCGGCCGATGAAGCGCAGCAGGATCAGCCTTCTTCATGCCGGGGTTGACCACGTCGAAGTGGTTCGGATCGAGCACCTGCTCCATTTGCACGACACGGCCCTGCGCATCGAGATCGACCATGTAGGTGTCGCGGCCGGCCGGGCCCTTTCGCGTATTCGAGCCGCCGGCCGTTGTCGGGCAAGCGTGTAGCGGCCGGTGGGCTGGCCCATCGCCTGCACCACCTCGGCTTCGGTGCGACCTTTCAGGTCTGTTGGGCGGTCGCAGGCCGGCACAGGCGATCAACAGGCCGGCAACCGAACGCAGCGATCCACGTGGTCTTCATGCCGTGCATCCCAATCAGGATCGATCGAACATCCGATTCCATGTATACGCACGCGCCGGCGACTGCCCGTCCATCGAAGGCGCCGCGACGGGCGGCCTCAGCGCCGCGTGCTGAGGATAGATGCCCGGCAGGATCAGGCAGCCGCCCACCAGGTGGAAGCCTTCGATGCGCTCGCCGAGCACGGCCCACGCCAGCACGGCACTGTATAGCGGGCCGAGGTACATCACCACACCCACCCGCGCCGCACCGAGTTCGCGCTGCATGATCGAATAGGCGGCATAGGCGCCGGCACCCGGCAGCAGCGCGGCGGCCACCACCAGTGCCAACGAGCGCCAGGACCACTCGGTGGGCCACCAGGCAATGGCTTCCCACACGGTGAACGGGATCAGCACCACGATGCCGGCCACCGCGATCAGGGTCAGCCGCGCCAGCGGGCCGAAGCGCGACGGCCACGCGCGCAGCAGCAGCGAATACACGGTCCAGCAGACCATGGCGCCGGCGACCCAGATGTCGCCGGGATTGAAGCTGAAGGCCAGCAGCGCGGGCCAGTCACCGCGCAGCAGGATGTGCAGCACGCCAGCCAGCGCGAGCGCCACGCCGAGCATCTGCTTGAGGCCGATGCGCTCGTGCAGCCAGAAGGCCGACGCCAGCGCGATCAGCACCGGCGAGGCCGCATACAGCAGGCCGATGTTGACCGCGCTGGTGGTGCGCCCGCCGATGTAGACGAACGCGCCGCACACCCACATGCCGAGCGCGCCCAGCACCAGCAACTGCTTCCACTCGTGACGGATCGCATCGCGCTTGTCGCGCAACTCGGCGCGCGCAGAACGCGCCGAGCACGAGCGCAGCCATGATCCAGCGCCCGAGCGCCAGCGCATGCGGCGCGATCACGCCGGGCGCCCAGCGCGCGACCAGGTAGTTCACGCTCCACAGCGCGGGCGTGACGAACACCAGCACGTGCGCGAGCTGTCGCGCGTGCGCATGAGGCTGGGCTCATTCAGGACGACGTGCGCAGGCGCTTGAGTTCGGCGGTCAGCCAGGTGGCGCTGGCCACCGGCGCCTGCGCGCCGCAGCGGATCTGGTAGGCCTTGCCGCTGACGCTGCTCGGCGGTGGCCGCCTTGCTGATGAACTCTTCGGCCGAACCCAGCATGTTGCGCTTGACCATGTAGTCGAGCTTCATCTGCAGGTGCTTGCGCGCCTCGGGCGCCGGATACCAGTTGCCGTTGCGGCTCGAAACTGCAGTTCGACGCTTCGATGCGATCGAGCAGCTGCGTGATCTCCTTTTGCGCCGCGCTGGAGAGTTCGGCGGCCTGCGCCACGATGCACGCCGCGAACAAGCTGCACACGATCGCGACGCAACGAAGAATGGCCGCCCTGCTCAATCGATTCACCACAACGCTGTCCGATGCCGGTCCGGCAGGTTAACGCTTTCCTGCGTGCGGATGAACACCGGCCGACCCGCGGCCACACCGGCTGCCCATGGCAGGCCGCACACACCTAGGGTATTCCACGAGAGCCGCGGCGCACGGCACACTCGCGACGCACAGACCACCCGCCCGATGTACTTCGACATCTCCGCCCTCGACGCGCCGCGCAGCTACAAGCTGCTCACCGCCACCGTGGTGCCCAGGCCGATCGCCTGGGTGGTGTCGGCCGATGCGCAAGGGCGCCTCAACGCAGCGCCGTTCTCGTTCTTCAATTGTTTCGGCGGCCATCCACCGGTGGTCTGCGTCGGGGTCGGCACCCGCAGCGGCAGCCCGAAGGACACGCTGGCCAACATCCAGGCGCGGCGCGAGTTCGTCGTCAACCTGGTTCCCGAGGCGCTGGCCGCCGCGATGAACGACACCGCCACCGATTTTCCGCAAGGGCACGACGAGTTGCAGATCACCGGCCTGGGCTACTGCGCCGTCGCGCCGGGTCGGCGTGCCGCGCATCGCCGCGCAGCCCGGTGGCGCTGGAGTGCACGCTGAAGCAGGTGATGCCGATCGACCGCAACGCCAACATCGTGATCGCCGAGGTGGTGGCCGTGCACGTGGCCGACGAGGCGGTGAAGGATGCCGAGCGCTGCTACATCGACACCGCCAAGCTGCAGCTGATCGGCCGCATGCAGAGCCCGGGCGGCTACACGCGCACGCGCGACGCGTTCAGCATGCGCCAGCTCGACTTCGACGAGTGGCAGGCCACGCGCGGTCCGACGCGATGACCCACGCTGCCGCCCGCATCGCATGAAACCCACGCTGATCTTCGAAGGCCGCACGATCGAGTCCGACGTGCTGTTCGATCGTGTGCTGCGCGCGGCCTCGGCGCTGCAGGCACTGGGCATCACGGCGGCCGACACGGTGGCGCTGATGCTGCGCAACACGCCGACCGTGATCGAGCTGATGCTGGCCACGCGCTGGCTCGGCGCCACCTGGTGCCCGATCAACTGGCACTTCAAGCAAGACGAGCTGCAATACATCCTCGGCGACTGCGGCGCCAGGCTGTTCATCGCCGAGGCGGCGCTGCTGCGCGAGCTGCATGCGGCGGTGCCGCCCGGCGTCACGGCCATCGCAGCCGGCGGCGCCGCGGCCGACGCGGGCAACGCGAGCGAGCCCTGGCCGTTGTGGGACACGTTGCGCGACGCCGCCGCGCCGTGCGCCGACCCCGCCAGCGCGCCGCGCGGGCCGATGCTCTACACCTCGGGCACCACCGGCCGACCCAAGGGCATTCGCCGCAACCCGGCGAGCGCGGCGCAGGTGGCGCGCACGCTCGAACGCGCGCGCCAGTGCTACGGGCTCGAACCGGGCATGCGCGCGCTGCTCAACGCGCCGATGTACCACAGCGCTCCCAACGGCTATGTGGTGGGCGTCAGCCAGATGCCCGGGGCCACGCTGCTGCTCGAGCAGCGCTTCGACGCCGAGCGCACGCTGCGGCTGATCGAGCAGCACCGGCTCACGCACGCGTATCTCGTGCCCACGCTGTACGTGCGGCTGCTGCGGCTGCCCGACGACGTGAAGCGCAAGTACGACGTGAGCTCGATGCGCCACGTCAGCTCCACCGGGTCGCCCTGCCCGCCCGAGGTCAAGCGCGCGATGATCGATTGGTGGGGGCCGGTGTTCAACGAGTCGTACGGCTCCAGCGAACTCGGCTACATGACCTACGTCACCAGCGCCGAGGCGCTGGCCAGGCCGGGCACCGCCGGGCGTGCGATCCCCGGCTGCGACTTGGCGATCCTCGACGAGCAGGGCCATGCCTTGCCAACTGGGCAGCCGGGCCTGATCTACGCGCGCCAGCCCGGGATGGTCGACTTCACCTATCAGGGCAATGACGGCGCACGCCGCGCGATGGAGCGCGACGGCTTCATGACGATGGGCGACGTCGGCTATCTCGATCGCGACGGCTACCTGTTCATCGTCGATCGTTCGGCCGACATGGTGATCTCCGGCGGCGTCAACATCTACCCGGCCGAGATCGAGCAGGCGCTGCTCGGCTTGCCTGGCGTCGAGGATTGCGCGGTGTTCGGCATTCCCGACGACGAGTTCGGCGAGGCGCTGGCCGCGGCCGTGCAGCCGCGCGCCGGCGCACCATTGAGCGCCGACACGGTGCGCGCCTTCCTGCGCGAGCGCCTCGCCGGCTACAAGGTGCCCGCGATCGTGACCTTTCACGACGCGCTGCCGCGCGAAGACACCGGCAAGATCTTCAAGCGCAAGTTGCGCGAGCCCTATTGGGCCGGGCGCACGCGCCGCGTCTGAGGCTTTTGCGGCCTGCGGTCAGCGCGCCGTTGTGCCTGACGACTCGCTCGCCGCGACGCCGATGAACCGCGCACGCGGCCGCAGCAGCATGCCGCTGCGCTGCTGCTCCAGCACGTGGGCGATCCAGCCCGCGCTGCGCCCGATCGCGAAGATCGCGGGGCCCATGCCGATCGGCAACTCGAGCGCACCGCACACCGCGGCCAGCGCGACGTCGACGTTGGGCTTGGGCCGGCCCGCGCGCGCCATCGCATCGATCAACGCGCGATCACGTGCGCACGCGCGGCGCGCGCGGCTTGTGCAACAGCGCCAGCTCGAGCAGCGGCGGCACGCGCGCATCGCCGCCCGGGTACAGCGGATGCCCGAACCCGGGCAGCTTCTCGCCGCGGCGCATGCGCTCGCTCACCGCGGCCACGGCGCCCGCGGGGTTGCCTGCCTCGCGCACCAGCCACTCCACCTGCTCGCTGGCGCCGCCGTGCAGCGGCCCGCCGAACGCGCCGACCGCGGCCGAGAGGCAGGCGTAGAGGTCGGCGCCGGTCGACGCCGCGACGCGCGCGGCGAAGGTCGACGTGTTCAGTTCGTGGTCGGCCGACAGGATCAGCGCGCAGCGCAGCAGATCGAGCGCGCTTGCGCGCGAGCGGCACGCCGAGCGCGAGCGCCAGCGCGCGCACCGGATCGGTGGTGTCGGACGCGCGCGCGCCAGGCGCTTGGGGTCGAGCACCAGCGCGTAACGACGCCGCGAGTTGCGGGATCAGCCGCCGCGCGCGCGCCACCACCGCCGCCGGCTCGGTGTCGAAGCGCATCGGGTCGGCGCCGGCCAGCACCGGCAGGACGACCGCCAGCGCGCGCAGCGGCGGGCTGCCCACCGGCAGCAGGCGCGCCAGCTCGCGCCACGGCGGCGCCGGCCCGTCGTGCGGCCAGCGCACGGGGCCGGCGGGCAGCGCGCCGCTCCACAAGCAGCTCGGCCACCGCCTCGAACGACGCGCGACCGCGCGCCAGCTCGGTGGCCAGGTGGCCGCGGTACTCGGGGCCCTGCGCCGTCATGCGCGTGATGCGGGTGTCGAGCACCGGCTCGCCGAAGCGCAGCGCCTTGGCCGCCGGCCCGGCGCTGCGCGCGCGCAGCGGCTCGAGGTCTTCGCGGCGATAGCGGCGCCCGCCGCCGCGCGGCCCCGGCAGCCCCTTGACCAGGCCGCGGCTGGCATAGGCGTACAGCGTCTCGACCTTGATGCCGAGGTAGGCCGCGGCCTCCTGCGAGGTCAACGCGGTCGTCGGGGCTGTTTCATGCCTCGTCATCTTGACTCATCGATCAACATTGATCAACTTTGATTCGACAGTCATGATGCGCACACAAGACAAGGAGCTGACGATGGACTCCAACGGACTGGAAGGCGTGGTGGTCGCCGACACCGAGCTCAGCGACGTCGACGGCGAGCGCGGCCGGCTGGTGATCCGCGGCCACGACGTGGAGGAGCTGGCGCTGCGCGCACGACTTCGAGTCGGCGTGCGCATTGCTCTGGAGCGGCGCCCTGCCCGACGCGGCCGCGCACGCGCGCGCTGCGCGCTGCGCTGGGCTGGGCCCGCGTGCGCGCGTTCGCGCGCCTGCCCGTCGCTCGGCGACGCGCTGGCGGCCGCCAACGCGATGGACGCGCTGCGCGCGGCGCTCGCCCATCTGCGCGCCGACGAGATCGCACCGTCCGAGCTGCAAGCTCGAGCTCACCGCCGCGGTCGCGGTGTTCGCCGCGGCGTGGTCGCGCCAGCGCGCAGGGCTGGCGCCGCTGGCGCCCGATGCCGGCGCTCGGCCACGCGGCGGACTACCTGCGCATGGCCGGGGCCACCGCCGCGACCACGGCACGCCGACGCGGCCGGACGCGCGCGACCTGGAGCGCGCCCGCGCGCTCGACGCCTACCTGGTGACGGCGTCGGACCACGGCATGAACGCGTCGACCTTCACCGCGCGCGTGGTCGCGTCGACGCAATCCGATGCGGTGTCGGCGGTGGTCGCGCGCCATCGGCGCGCTCAAGGGTCCGCTGCACGGCGGCGCGCCCGGCCCGGTGCTGGCGATGCTCGATGCGATCGGCACGCCCGAGCACGCCGGCCGACTGGATCGCCCGCCAGCTCGCTGCCGGACAGCGCATCATGGGCATGGGCCATCGCGTCTACCGCGTGCGCGACCCGCGCGCCGCGGTGCTCGAGCGCGCGGTCGAGCAGTTGCATGCGGCGGGCGTGCGCAGCGACCGGCTCGCGCTGGCGCGCGCCGTCGAGGCGCGTGGCCGTGGCATCGCTGGGCGAACGCCGGCCCGAGCGCCGGCTGGCCGCCAACGTGGAGTTCTACACCGCGGTGATCCTCGATGCCGTCGGGCTGCCGCAGCCGTTGTTCTCGGCCACGTTCGCGGTGGCGCGCGTGGCCGGCTGGCTGGCGCACATCGACGAGCAGTTCGCCACCGGGCGGCTGATCCGGCCGGCGTCACGCTACGTGGGACCGATGCCCGAGGTGTGCGAAGCGGCCTGACACGCGTCACTGCGTCGCAGCACGGCGCTGCCCCGCGCGCCGCGTGCCTCGGGTTTGCAGCGGATATCGGCGCGCCAGCGCCGTTGGCTAGCATGGCCTCGATCGACCGGCACGAAGCCGGCGCGAGGAGACGAGGCTCATGTACGCCGGCAACCGCTATGCGCAGCACCCCGAGCGCGCCGCCTTCATCATGGCCGGCAGCGGCGAGACGGTGACCTACGCCGAGCACGAGCGGCGCACCAACCGCCTGGCGCACCTGCTGCGCGCCGAAGGGCTGAAGCGGCTCGACCACTTCGCGATCTTCATGGAGAACAACAGCCGCTTCCTGGAGTGCAATGGAGCCGGCGAGCGCTCGGGCCTCTACTACACCTGCATCAACTCCTACCTCACGCCTGACGAACTCGCCTACATCGTCGACAACAGCCAGTCGCAGGTGCTGATCACCTCCGTCGACCAAGCTGCCGGTGGCGCAGGCGGCGCTCGCCAAATGCCCGCGGGTCAAGCGCTGCCTGGTGGTCGACGGCGGCGAGGCGGTGCGTGCGCTCGGCGATCCACGCTACGTCGACTTCGCCGAGGCCACCGAACGGCACCCCGGCACGCCGATTGCCGACGAGTGGCTCGGCACGCCGATGCTGTATTCGTCGGGCACCACCGGCCGCCCCAAGGGCATCATCCGCCCGCTGCCCGAAAACCCGCCGTCGCAGCCGCTGCCGCTGTTCCACTTTCTCAATGCGTTGTGGCAATGCAAGGACGGCATGCGATACCTCTGTCCCGGCGCCGCTGTACCACTCGGCGCCGCAGGCCAACGTGTCGCTGACCATCCGCAACGGCGGCACCGTGGTGATCATGGAGCACTTCGATCCCGAACAGTGCCTGGCGCTGATCGAGCAGCACCGCATCACGCACATCCAGCTGGTGCCCACGATGTTCAGCCGCATGCTCAAGCTGCCTGAAAGCGCGCGCAAGCGCTACGACCTGTCGTCGCTGCACATCGCGGTGCACGCGGCGGCACCGTGCCCGGTGCCGGTGAAGGAGCAGATGATCACTGGTGGGGCCCGATCATCCACGAGTACTACGGCGCCACCGAGGGGCTCGGGCTTCACCGCCTGCAACAGCGCCGAGTGGCTGGCGCATCGCGGCACCGTGGGCAAGGTGCTGCTCGGCGAGCTGCACGTGCTCGACGAGAACCGCGAGCCCGCGCCGAAAGGCCAGCCCGGCGAACTGTGGTTCAAGACCGCGTCGCCGTTCGAGTACTTCAACGACCCCGAGCGCACGCAGGCGTCGCGCTCGGCCGACGGCACCATGACCACGGTGGGCGACGTCGGCTACGTCGACGACGACGGCTTCCTCTACCTCACCGACCGCTCGACCTTCATGATCATCTCCGGCGGCGTCAACATCTACCCGCAGGAGTGCGAGAACCTGCTGATCACGCACCCGCAGGTGCTTGATGCCGCCGTGTTCGGCGTGCCCAACGAGGACTTGGGCGAAGAGGTCAAGGCCGTGGTGCAGCCAATGCCCGGGGTGAATGCCGACGACATCGTTCGAGCAATCGCTGATCGGCTTTTGCCGCGAGCACCTGGCTCACATGAAGTGCCCGCGATCGATCGATTTCACCGATGCATTGCCCCGGCTGCCGACCGGCAAGCTGTACAAGAAGCCGCTGCGCGACCGATACTGGCAGGGCCACGGCAAGAGCCGCATCGTCTGAAGGGTCGTGTCATGAACAAGGCAGTCACACGGGCGCTAGGTGTGGTTGCGTGTTGCACCGCCAGCGCGCTGGCTGCCGACATCGGCCCGAGCATCGAGAGCTGCGTCAGCCAGGGCTCGATCCGATTCGACGCCATCGACCAGCACGTGGTGCTCGAGCCCGATGACCAGATGCGCGTGCAGGCCGAGATGGAGCAGCGCTACCCGGTGCTCGCGCGCCACGGCTTCCCCGTGTCCAAGATCATGCTGTGGCACAAAAAGAGCGGCGAGACGGTCTTCATCACGCTGCTGCAGCATCCGAGCAAGCCGGGCGAGGCCTGCTTCACCGCCACCTTCGCTGCCGCACGGTTTGCCGGCATCGACACGCTGCGGCGCAAGTACCTGCGGCCCGAGCTGCAGATCTAGCCTGCGTCGCGCCGTATCGGTTCGCGGGCGCGAAACTCAGCAGGCTGCTATCCGGGATTCAGAATGGCTCGAGGCCCAGGGCCGCACGAAAGCGGTTCTTGATGAATGGTCCGTCGCGCGGCGGCAGCGCGCGCGGCGGCTCGTCGGCTTCGATGAAGACCTGCACGAAGACAGTGCCTTGTCGCGCGTTGACGCGGCGTGCGATGTCGTCGCGGCTCTCGGGGCTTGCGGCGGTGAACGCGGTGGCGATGCCGAAGCCCTTGGCCACCGCGACCAGATCGGCACCGAGGCTGGAGTGGCTGCGCTGCATGCCGGTCTCGCCGAAGTGCCCGTTGTCGAGCACGACGATCGTCAGGTTCTTCGGCTGCTTGACGGCGATCGTTGCCAGGCTGCCGATGCCCATCAGCAACTCGCCATCGCCGGTGATGACGATCACCGGCTTGTCGGGTTGCGCCAGCGCGAGACCGAGGCCCATCGGCGCCGCGCCGCCCATCGCGCCCCAAAGATAGTAGTTGCGATCGCGGTCGCCCGCAGCGAACACGTCGTAGGCGGCCGAGCCCAGGCCGGTGATGACCAGCGCATCGGGTGTGGCAGCCAGCAACTTGGCGACGAACTCGCGACGGCTGGCGCGTTGGATGCTGCTCATCCCTTGCGCTGCCACGTCTTGCGGCCGATCAGGCTCTGACCCAGGAGCACGGCGATCTTCTCGCCCGCCTCGAACGCGGCATCGAAGCCCGCGCTGACGATCTCCGCCACCTCGTCGGGGTGCGACGCACGCAGCACGTGTGATGCCCATCAGCTCCAGCGCACCTTGCGTGGCCTTGCCCATCGGGCCTTGCCACGGGTTGAACTCGGCGTACTCGCCGCGCATCGTCACGAGCGTGAAGAACGGGAAGTCGGCGGCCTTCAGCAGTGAGAACATGTTGACGCAGTTGCCCACACCGCTGCTTTGCATCAACAGCACCGCGCGCTGGCCGCCGAGCCAGGCGCCGCTGACCAGCGCCACTCCTTCCTCCTCGGTCGTCAACACCACGTCCTCGATGTCGGGATCGGCGATCGCGCTGCGGATCACGTGCGAGTGGCCGGCGTCGGGCACGTAGGCGATCTGGCGCACGCCGCCTTCCTTGAGAACCTTGAAGATGGCCTGCTGCCAGGCAGGGGCCGGTGCAGGTGTCTCGTTCATCGTGGTGCGCCGCGATCGTCGCCCAGTGCCCGCGCCAGAGCGACACCCATCATCGACTCGCGAGTGACCAGGGCGGCGAGCTGCTCTTCGGAGAGCGCCGCCGTGCCTGCCGGGCGTGCCGGCAGCACCAGATAGCGAGTCTCACCGCTCGTGTCCCAGACCTTGATCGCCACATGGGCGGGCACGTGAAGCCCCATCTCGGCGAGCACGGATCTGGCCTCGCGCACGACACGCGCCCGATAGGGCGGACTCTTGTACCAATCGGGCGGCAGCCCGAGCAATGGCCAGGCCGTGCACGAGCACTGGGTGCAGACGATCACGTTGTGCGTGGATTCGGTGTTCTCGAAGGCGACCATCTGGTGCCCCTCGATACCCTCGATGCCCAGTTCTTTGGCGGCGGCCGTGGCGTTGGCGAGCAAGCGGCTCTTGAATGCCGGGTCGACCCAGGCCCGTGCCACCACTTTGGCTCCATTGGCCGGGGAAAGCACCTTGTCGACCAAGCCCTCGGTCGCCTCGACTTGTCGCGCCTCGATGAGGCCCCGTTCGATGAGCGCGTTGCGCAGCGCCGCGGCACGCACGTCGAGAGATGCCTCCATGGACTCGCCGCCGCGCGGCTCGGGTGTGGGCAAGGTCATCGAGCCTCCAGGTAGCTCTCGAACAACTCCACCAACACGCTCTGCCGTGCATCGCCGCCGGCCCACAGGGCGCTCGCAGCGAACTCCACGGCGTAGCTGTGTTCTCGGCGCTTGACCGTCGAGTGCGCACGCAGTTCGGGGTAGTAGGCCAGTGGGTAGACGCGCCTGACCACCCCGGGCTGCCCGCGAACGTATGCAGGGCACCGCGTGTGCCCTGGTGTCGGCCTCGCAACGACGACCACCGCCTCGCCCGGGCCGAATCGCGCCTGCTCCGCCACCGTGTCTTCGGTCTGGAGCACGGGCAGGTCCGCTACCGGCGCGGACAACGGAATCGGCCCGCCCGTGTCGCGCTGCAAGGGCATCCAGCGATACCAGGCCTCGCTCGACCAGCAGCGTGGTCACCGCTGTCAGCGTCCGCTCGTAGTAGCGGGCGCGCAAGTACCACGCGGGATCCATCCGCTCGACGGCGTGCCGGTAGGTGTCTGCCTTGTAGACCCGCAGCGTGCCGATGGCCAGGATGTTCAGCGCCCAGGCAGTGGCCTCCCAGGCTTCATGGAACGCAGGCTCGTTCGCGGCGAGCACCACATCGCCGAACCCGGGCTTTCCGCCAAGGTCATGTGCGCCATCCATCAGAAAAGTTTACTGCGCGAGCGAACCCGTTGAAGCCAGTTCCAGTTCACTCGCTCTGCCACGCGACAGCCTCGCACCACGTCACCGCGTAGAAAGCGTCGGGCAGCTTCGACCAGGCATCGATGTCGGCCATGGCAGCTCGCACGGCCGGCGGGTCGGCCCACCCTTGCTCGATCGCCGTGCGGGCGACGCCGTGCAGCTGCGCCTTCAGGAAGGCTGCCTGGCGGTGCGTGTCTTCGTGCGTGCCGGCAAAGTCGATCGAGGCGCTGGCCTCGGCGCGCTCGAAGCCTGCATCGAGCAACCAGCGGCGGTAGTGGCGAGCTGAATAGGGATCGCCCCCGTTGAACTGCCGCACGCGCACGCGCAGTTCGAGCCATCGCTCGAGCACATCCGTCATTGGCACGAGCAGCGCGGTCGCGAAGTCAGGATCACGCACGCCGACGACACCTCCCGGGCGCAGCACGCGACGCATCTCCGCCAGCGCCCGCATGGGTTCGTCCAGGTGCATCAAGACCCCATTGGCGAAGACCGCGTCGAACGTGGCATCGGCAAAGGGCAATCGGTAGAGGTCGGCGACTTCGAAGCGCAGATTCGCGTACCCACACGCGCCCGCTTGCGCCTGCGCGATCAGCGCGGGCTGGATGTCGATGCCGATCACGGGCGCGGGAGCGACGACCTCGGCGAACCCCGCTGTGATCGAACCCGGTCCGCAACCGACATCGAGCACATGCATCCCCCGATGCAGGTGCGGCACGAAGAAGGCTGCGTCCTTGCGCGCCGTGCGCCTGCCCAGCTCGGCCTCGAAAGCCGGATTGGCTTGCTGCGTGTAGACCACTGTGAGAAAGGTTCGCCAGCGTGAGATCACCGTGTCACTTCAGTCGGCGCGGATACGCGCCTCGCGCACGATCCGCTTCCAACGCGGCAGCTCGATGCGTATGAGCGTCGCGAGCGCTTCCTGTCCGGGTGTTGCGGTCGGGTACAAGCCAATCCGCGCCAACCGCGCGGTGACTTCAGCGCTGTTGACCGCGCGCGTCAGCTCGCCGGCGAGCCGGGCAATCACTTCCGCCGGCGTGCCGGCCGGCGCTGCGACCGCGTACCACTCGTTCAGGTGGAATCCGGCGAAGCCCAGCTCCGTGACCGTCGGCACATCGGGCAACACCGGCAGGCGCTGCGCGCCGGCGGTGACCAAGGCGCGCAGCTTGCCTGCGTTGATCAATGGCAAGGCGGTGGCAACGCCGGCGAAGGCGAATTCGACCAGCTCGCCCATCACCGCCACCAGGGCCGCCGGGATGCCCTTGTAGGCCAGGTGCTCCACCTCGAGTCCTGCGTGGTGCACGAACAGCGCCGACGCCAGATGCGAGGGCGTGCCGCTGCCGCCCGACGCATAGTTCAGCTCGCGCGGCCTGGCCTTGGCCAGCGCCACCAGCTCGGCGACCGATTTCACTGGCGATGACGCCGACACGACCAGGACGTTGGCGGTCCACACCAGGAGCGTGACCGGCGCAAAGGCGCGCTCGACGTCGTACGGGATATCGCCCACCAGGCTCGGCGCGACCACTTGCGGCAAGCCGAAGACCCCCAGCGTGTGGCCATCGGGCGCGGCCTTCGCGACCGCGCCCATCGCGAGCGTGCCGACGGCGCCCGGGCGGTTGTCCACCACCACCGGCTGGCCCAGCGCAGCCAGCGGCTCGCCGATGATCCGCGCCAGCGCGTCCGGTGGCGAGCCCGCGGCGCCCGTCACGATCAGATGGATCGGCCGCGTGGGATACCGCGGCGCAGCCATCGACGACATTGCAAGCTGCACGCCGGCCAAGCACGCGACGGCCTTCAGACCAAACGATCGCCTGTACCATCGCAGCCCAGTGTGCGCAGCAACCCATGTGTTCCGATGCGCTCACCGTCGCCCGGCTCATGGCCGGATCAGGTTGGGCGTTCCCTTCTGCCCGGCGAGCACGATCAGGAAGCGGCAGGGCTTGTCGCCGAGGTTGCGGCCGTTGTGCCAGGCGTTGACGATTTCGGCCAGCCCTTCGCCTGCGCGGAAGGTGTGGGTGCCGTGCTGTTCCATGTCGATCGTCAGCGCACCCTCCAGGATGTAGACGAACAGCGGCACCGGGTGCAGGTGCCGGCCGACCTGGCCGCCCGGCGCGACCTCGGCGAGCACGGCGGTGATCTGACCGTCGGTCTGCGGAAAGCGGATCGGCTGGCCGATCATCGTGGTTTCGGTCTGCACGATTGTCTTCAGCGTCAGGCCCACAGGACCCGTCGCCTCCGCCGTGCCATGCCGCAGGCGGCGAACAGGCCCAGCGCCGCGATCGTTGTCTTCATAGTGGTCTCCTTCAATGCGATGTGCCCACGCCGACCAGCATCTCGCACGGGCCGACGAAACCGGCTGAAGTCTCGAAGCGGCGCAGCTCGAGCTCGATGTCGCGCCACACCTGCGTGCGCTCGGCCTCGCTGAGGCCCGCCATCATCTGGTGCAAGGCGCCGAACGATTCGCGTTCGAAGCGCACGCACTCGGCGGCGCTCGGCAGGCGCACCGGCGAATCGACCGCGCGCACCACGACGTCGTGCAGGCCAGCCTCACGCAAGGTGGCTTCGAGCACGCCGTCGGCGCCGAGCGAGAACGGCCCCGGCTGGCCGGGCAAGGGAGGCGGCAGTTGTGCGCGCTCGCGGATCAGCTTGACCGGGATCGAGAAGAACGCATTGCGCTGCGGCGTCGAATAGACGATGGCCGCGATGCGGCCGCCGGGCTTCAGTGCGCGTCGCATGCCAGCCAGCGCACGCTGCTGGTCCGGAAAGTAGATCAAGCCGACGCGGCTGATGCAGACATCGAACGTTGCCGGTGGCAGCACGCCGAGCGCCTCGCCGTCGAGTTCACGCGTCTGCAGATTGGCCAGCCCGTGCTGCGCGCGCGTCGGCCTCGGCATGCGCGAGCAGCGCCGGCGCGATATCGGTGGCCAGCACGCGGCCGTGAGGGCCGACGCGACGCGCGGCGGCGATCGACTGTTCGCCGGCTCCGGCGGCCACGTCGAGCACGCTGCAGCCCGGCTGCAGTTGCGCGAGGTCGAACATGGTGTCGGTGGCAGCACCCAGCCAGCTGCTGAGGAAAGGTCCCCAACGGTGCCACGCGTCGGCAGCGCTCTGCCATTGGGCCCGGGTGGTGGTCTTGAACTTCGCGGCGTCGAACGCCGCCGGTTGCAGGATGGCATTCACAACGGTCTCCCTGGTGAGTGATCCGGATGACCCAGCATCGCGATCGCACGACGGACCTTCAAGTCCAAAATCTGCAGCGCAGGCCGACCAGCCCGCAGCGCGCGGTTCAGTCCAGAAATTGGACTGGTGGCTGCTCCCGACTTGCCCAACGAAGGCGGCGGCTGCCACTTCCCATTCCTTTCGTTGAGGCAGTGTTGATCGCTCGTCGACGAAGCACATCCGTGGTGACTACGGAATTCGCATCCGTGGCCGGCGCGTAGCGGGCCTGCCGAAGTTCATACTTCTGCGCATGGCGCGTCTGACCACCGCTGATGCAGGGATCACATCGCGCGAGCGTGAGGTGTGGTCGCTGGTGGCTGCGCACCTGACGAATCGAGAGATCGCCGAGCGGCTGTACCTGTCGGTGCGCACGGTCGAATCGCACGTGTCGTCGCTGATTCAGAAGCTGCAGGTCGCGGACCGCCGCGCGCTGGCGCGGCACGCGGCGCTTGCCGAGGCGCAGCAGCGGCCCGGCCAGCGGTGGCCAACGCGCGCCAGCAGCTTCGTCGGCCGGGTGGCCGAGTGCGCAGCGCTGCGCTCGGCCGTGGACGCGCATCGCATGGTGACGGTCATCGGCCCCGGCGGCGTGGGCAAGACCCGGCTGGCGCTGCAGGTCGTCGAGCCATTCGCGGCCACCCGCCGCGACGGCGGCTGCTTCGTCGATCTCGTCCGCGTGAGCGACCCGGCAATGGTCGTGGCCGCCGTGGCGGCCGCTGCCGGTGTGGTCGCACCGTTGGGCGGATCACTCGCCCAGGCCCTCGCGTCGTCGCTCGCCCGCAGCGACGCAGTGATCCTGCTGGACAACTGCGAGCACCTGCTGGACGCCGTGCGCGACTGTGTCTCGCAGCTGCTGGATGCCTGCCCGTCGCTGGTGTTCGTCGCGACCAGTCGCATGGCGCTGCGGGCGCCGTTCGAGTGGGTGTTTCCCGTGCCCGGGCTGTCGCTGGGTGATGACGGTGGGGATGCCGTCGCGCTGTTCGTCGAGCGGGCCGTGGCAGCCGGCGCCGACGCGTCACTCGACGCGCGCGGCGTCGGCGTGCTCTGCTCCTCGCTCAGTGGCATGGCGCTGGCGATCGAGCTGGCGGCCGCGCGCTGCCCTGCCCTCGGGCTCGACGGCTTGATCGCGGGTCTCGACCACGGCCTTCAGTTGCTCACGTCGGGGGCCGGTGGCGACGACCGGCACCGCTCACTGCGCGAAACGATTGCCTGGAGCTACCGATTGTTGTCGCTGCCCGATCGCAACGTGCTCGCCGCGGTGTCGGTGTTTGCGTCGCGCTTCGATGTGAATGCGGCGCGCGCCGTGGCCGCCCCCGAAGCCAAGCGATTCGATGTCGCCGACGCATTGGCGCGGCTGGCCGACAGCAGCCTTCTGCTCGTCGAGGTCGGCGAGCCGACACGGTATCGCGCCTTGGAAACGATTCGCCAGTTCGGCGCCGAGCAGCTCGAAGACCTTGGCGAGAGCGAGGCCGTCCACGAGCGACACCGGCAGTGGTGCCTGGCACAGCTTGCCGTGCTGGCTGCGCAGGCGTCGCGCGACGACGCCTGGTGCCTTCGCCTGGATGACCTCGCGGCCGATGTCCGGGCCGCGCTTGCACGAGCCGTGGATCATCCCTGCGGCCCGATGGCTGCCGAGCTTGCCGAACGGCTGGCGGAGCAGTTGTTGCTGCGCGGCAGGCCGCACGAATCGCAGCGCTGCTACGAACAGGCCGCTCAGCTCTGCGATGGCACCGCCGAGCGGGCGCGTTTGCTCCGGCTGGCTGCGGGTGCGGCCGCGAGTCGTCTGGTCGGCAATGACACGCTGCGCCTGCTGCACGAGGCCGCGAACCAGGCACTCGCGTGCGGCGATCGGTGTGCCGCAGCGGTCGATCTCGCGTGGATGGTGATCTTCGCGCGCTGGGCGCCGGGGATCATCGCGGTGCAGCCAGGGCCGAACGAAGTCGATCAATGGTTGGCCCAGGCCGTGGCCCTGGCCGATGGCGCGCCGGCGCCCGAAGCGGCGATTGCGGTGGCCGTGGCGACCGGGCTGCCCGACGACGACCCTGGAGCGCACGCGCTGATCGCGAAGGCCATCACGCTCGCGCGCGAGGCCGGAACCCCGCTGGTCGAAGGCGTGGCTCTCGATCAGCTCTGCGCGCGGCACATGGCCCGCCACGAGCTGACGCGGGCGATCGACGAGACGCTGCGTCGCGGGACCGTGATGCACCGCATGGCGCTCGACGCGTCGACGGCGTATCACTTCAACGACTATCTGTTGATGGCGTCCGAGGTGCAGCTGGCAGCCGGTCAGCTGCGCTCTGCGGCCGACTACGCCGACCGGCTCGCTGAACTCGCTTGTTATCGCGACTATCCCCACCCGGCGCTCGCACGTCGCATCAAGGTCGATGCGCTGGCCGGCGACCTCGAGGCCGCTGTCGCGCGCGGCGAGCGGTTTCTCGCGGCCTGGGAGCGTGCCGGCCGTCCGATCTCGGGCACCCTCAACGTGACCGCCTATGCCTTGGCGATGGTGCATGGTCTGCTCGGCGACGAGGCAAGCCGCGACCGATGGATCGGGATCACGGTCGCCCTGACGCCCGATCCGAGGCGCCTCGCGACCTGCGCGAGCGGGTGGGCACCGACCTTCGACGCCTTGGTCGCGCTGGATCGCGATCAACCGGACGCTGCCGTCGAGCGGCTGAGCGCCGACATCGACGACCGCTCCGTGTGGGGCAGCTTGGCTCGCCGGAGGCTGGCACACCTGGTACGCCGCGCTCTGGGTGGAAGCGGCGGTGTTGGCTGGGCATGCCGACGCCGCGGCGCGCGTGGCAGCGCGGCGCAGCCGCTACCCGCGAGAACGCCATTGCCGCGGCGATCGTCGAGCGTGCGGCCGACCTCTTGCGCGGGCGGCATGACGCGCTCGACGTGCACGCCGTGACTTTCGCTCGACTGGGCTGCGACTACCAGCGCCGTCGTACGGAAATTCTCGCGAGACGCCTCTAGGCGGGCGAGGGGACAGTCGCTCCCACGAGCAGTTGCTCCGCGCACTCGGGTCCAACTTCCGTTGTGGGTCGATACCGATCGTTGCGGAGGTCCGCTTCTATGAGGACTCGTTTGTCAAGCCGCTGTAGTTCACGGCGGGCGGCTTGTCTGTGTGGCCCATCTAGATCCAAGGTCGGGATGTGACGAGCGTTCGAGCCACTGCTCGGACGAACTTCTATCCGTGCCGGACGTGTCAATCCAGCACCCGATGCTCAATGCGCGCAAGGCGCGTGGACAACCCCCAGTTACCGAGGCGCCCCTTCTATAAGGACGGCCACTGTGCAGTGACCCGCGGACCGTGCGGGCGCTTCGACCTTCGATCATGATGATGCGATCTGTGCCAAGCCGTGCATCGGGCGGGTTGGATTCAAGCTGCGGCTGGCTTGAGCGCGGCCCCGGCCGGGATCTCACCGTGCTCCAGATAGCGCCACAGCGCGATGGCCAGGCGCCGGGCTAATGCGACGATGCCGATGCGCCGCATGCGCTTGCCACCTGCAGCGAAGCGTCGGTTGAACCACTGGGTCAAGGCGCTGTGGGGCTGCAATCGCAGCCAGCCCCAGGCGAGCTCCACCAGCAACGCCCGCGCTCGTTTGTTGCCGGCCTTGCTGATGCCTTGCTCGAGCTGGCTGTCGCCACTGTCGTAGGGGGTAGGCGCCAGCCCCAGGCAACCTGCCAGCTCGCGCCGATTGGCGAAGCGCCGCCAGCCAAACAGCTCCTTGACCAGCACCCAGGCGCCCTTGGGCCCGATGGCGCGCAGTCGGGCCAGCTGCGCCACCAGCGGCTGCTTGCCATCCTCCAACGCCTGGCGCCGCGCGGCTTCCAGCGCCTTGATCTGCTGCTTGACCAACGCCAGCCGCGCGCTCTCACGCTCGAGCTCAACTCGCAGCACAGGTGGGACCTGCTCGCAATGGCTCGCCCACCAGCCAGCCCAGTCGCGCCCGCCGATGATGATGCGCGGGCGCAGGTTGTGCAGCACCAACAGCGAACTGATGCGGTTGGTGTGCGCCGTGCGTTCGTGCATCAGCCGCGCCAATTCGCGGTGCGTGCGGCGCGCGTCTTCATCCTGCAGCGTCGGCTCGTGCAGCACTGACCAGACACGCTCGCCGCCGTGGTGGCGCAGCAGCATCGCCAGTAACTTGTCGCCATCGAGTCGATCGGTCTTGGCCCGCCTGGCACGTCGGTTCACTTCGATGCTCGCGGCGTCGACCACGATGTTGTCGATGCCTTGCTTGCTCAGCCACCGGTGCAACCACCAGCCGTCGCGGCCGGCCTCGTAGCAGCAGTGCACCTTGGCCTGGGCGCTCAGGCCGCAGCGTGCTCGCGCCTTGGACACGCACTCCAGCACCGCGCTCGTATCACCGGCGGCGACGTTGTAGCGGCCAGGGCCGCGCCGGCCATCACCGAACGTCAACTTCCACGACTTGTCGCCCAGTTCGAAGCTGATGTACAGCTCGCGCTGTGTCGCCGTATCCTTGCCCTGTAGGACTGTCTGGGTCGTCGCCATTTCCGTTCTCCTTCGCAACAGAAGTTTGGAAATTTCGTTCTAGCCCAACGGGTGTCGCTTGGGCAGTCCTACATAGCATCTATCGTGCAATTGGAATCGGACGGTCACGACCGTGTGCTATCGGCCAATGTTGGCACTCAGAGATTCGCGATATTGCGGGTCCTTGGACCTGACCCCAACTTGCCGGAAGCGGACGTTCGGTGTGGTCGGCTCGCCAGTTGTGGACTGGACAAGCGCCCGTTCAACGATGAACAGCAAGCCCCTGGCCTCCTCAGGATGCGTCGCACCATGTCTGACCAGCCGCACGTCGAGCTGCGTGTTCGTCGCACCGCACCGCGAAGGCGATCGCGGTGTGGATGCGCGAGGATGTACGATTTTTGTCTGCACCCTGAAGCGCGCCGATGCTTTTCCGACCATGCCCACGCCCTGCATCAAGCGACGCAGCCTGCTGGCCTCGTGCAGCTGCGCCTTGGTTGGCCCAAGCCTCGGCCCGTTGGCAGGTTGTGCCGAAATAGCCGAGATCTTGCGTGGCCCGATCTACGACAGGTCCCCCGAAGCCGACGAGGCGTCGCGCGCCGCGGCGCCCATCGAGCCCCCTACCTTCGCGTCACGCCCCGCGCTGCCGCCCCTGTTCGACGACATCGAGCAGCGCACGTTCGACTTCTTCTGGGCTACCGCAGATCCCAAGACGGGGCTGGTGCCGGATCGCCACCCGAGTCCGTCACCGGCCAGCGTCGCCGCGATCGGGTTCGCACTAACCGCCTACGTGATTGGTGTCGATCGCGGCTTCATCACGCGCGAGCAGGCACGCCAACGCACACTGGCCACGGTGCGCTTCTTGCGCGACGCGCCGCAGGGCCAGCAGGCGCGTGGCACAGCCGGCTACAAGGGGTTTTTCTATCACTTCCTGGACATGAAGACCGGCGCTCGCGCCAGACCGAGCGAGATCTCGACCGTCGACACCGCGCTGCTGCTGGCCGGCCTGCTGCACGCCCAGGCCTCCTTCGACGGCAGCCATGCGGACGAGCTGGAGATCCGCACCGGTGTCGACACCATCTACTGGCGCGTCGACTGGCGATGGGCTCAGGTGCGCGCGCCGTTGATCGGCCTGAGCTGGAGTCCCGAGGAAGGCTTTGCCCGGTACGACTGGGGCGGCTACAACGAGGCGATGCTGATGGTGTTGCTCGCTCTCGGCTCGCCGACCCACACCGTCGACGAAAGCGCCTGGAGCGCGTGGAGCGCGAGCTACCGCGGCGTGTGGTCGCGTTTCATGGGCTATGAATACCTGGGGTTCGCGCCGCTGTTCGGCCACCAGTACTCGCACCTTTGGATCGACTTTCGCGGACTGCAAGACTCGGCGATGCGCCAACACGGCATCGACTACTTCGAAAACAGCCGCCGCGCCACCTATGCGCAGCGCGCCTACGCGATCGCGAACCCGAAGGGCTGGTTCGAGTACGGGGCCAACGTGTGGGGCTTTACCGCTTGCGACGGCCCGGGTTGGCTGCACGACACCGACCGCCGCGGGCGCGGGCGCTTCTTTCTCGACTACAGGGCCCGCGGCGCAGGGCTGACCAGCACGATCGACGACGGCACGATCGCACCCACGGCCGCGCTGTCGTCGCTGCCGTTCGCGCCCGAGATCGTGATTCCGGCGATCGAGGAGATGCACGCGCGCTACGGCAAGTTCATCTACTCGAAGTACGGCTTCCTCGATTCGTTCAACCGCAGTTTCACGTCCAACGACGTCAGGCTCAGCAACGGGCGTGTGGACGGCGGCTTCGGCTGGGTCGCCAGTGACTACCTCGGCATCGACCAGGGCCCGATACTCGCGGGGATCGCCAACTATCGCAACGAACTCGTCTGGGACGATATGCGCGGTTGCCAACCGTTGCGGCGCGGCCTCGAGCGCGCCGGCTTCCGCGGCGGGTGGCTCGCGGGGACGGGGTGATGCGCTAGCACGTCGGGTGCAACGAAGGGTTAGGCCGCATCATGTGGGCCAGCGTTTGCGAAGCTGCGATAGCCGAGCCTGAAGCTCCTCGATCTCCGCAACCACCGCCTGAAGCTCAGGCAGTGTGGTGCTGTCGCGCCAGACTGTCACCGGCTCCTGCACCACTTGCCCAGCGGCGTTTTGCATGGCACACGCCAGGTACGACTGGGCGCTCGGCCTGGCTGTCAGTTGCTCGCAGCGCTAAGCGACATGCGTCAGTCGTGTGTGCGCTTGCACATTCTTCGTAGGACTGCTTCGGGTCGAAACCGCGCAACCAACGTCAGCTTGGCAGTGGACTGAACAGCCAATTCAAGCGGTCGCCATGAGTCCTTCGCCAGCGTGGCCGGTCTCCAGCATCCGTTCAGCGTTTGCGCGCCAGCGTCACGCCGTCGCCCACCGCGAGCAGCGAGATGTCGACGCGCTCGTCATGGTGCAGCTTGTCGTTGAGCGCCTGCAGCGCCAACGTGTCGGCGTCGGTCGACGGCCTGGCCACCGCGCCGTTCCACAGCATGTTGTCGAACACGATCAGGCCGCCCGTGCGCAGCAGCTGCAGGCAACGTTCGTAGTAGCCGTCGTAGCCGGCTTGTCGGCGTCGATGAAGGCGAAGTCGTAGCGCCCGGCCTCGCCCGCTTTCAGCCGCGCGTCGAGCGTGGCCAGCGCGGGCCCCAGCACGAGTTCGATCTTGTGCTCGACGCCGGCCTGCTTCCAGAACGGCCTGCCCACCCGCGTGTACTCGTCGCTGATGTCGCAGGCCAGCACACGGCCGTCGGCGGGCAAGGCCAGCGCGACGCATAGCGCGCTGTAGCCGGTGAAGGTGCCGATCTCGATGGTGCGGCGCGCGCCGATCAGGCGCACCAGCAGCGCCATGAACTGCCCCTGGTCGGCGCCGATCTGCATGCCGGCGTGCGGGTGCAGCGGGTCGCCTCGCGCAGCGCGGCTTGCGCAGGAAGCTCGCGCAGCGAATGGGCGTCGATGTAGCGTAGCAGCGTGTCATCGACTTGCAGCGTGCGTGTGGTCATGGCGAACTCCGGTTTCCAACACGTGGCTGCTGCCGCTACTTGCGCACCAGCATCGCCACGCCGACGACGATCAGGATCAGCGGCCACCACTGCGCGATCAGCGGGCCCAGACGCGGCAACCAGCCGAAATTCGACAACAGGAAGAGCGCGCCAACGACGATCAGGATGATGGCGCCGGTTCGGGACCTGATCTGCATGTCGAAGGTGAAGCCGTTCTTGAAGGTGGTGTCGGGTCGTGCACGCCGCGCGATCATGCACCCGCGGTCATTTCGACATCACCGATCCAGTTGCGCTGGCGCCGCGCGAGGCGCTGCGGCTCGGTCTCGCCATCGAACGTGGCGGGCTGCCGGCGCAGCAGCGACGGGTCGACATCGGTGAATGCATTGACGTTGACCACCGCATGCAGACGGCCGTCGATGCGGCTGGTGACCACCGGCACGACACCGCACGTCGAGCACACGTGGAACTGCGCCGTCCTGGTGCCGAAGGCGTACTCGGAAACGAGCGACGGGTTCTTGACGGTGACCTTCAGCGAGCCCGTCGGGCACGACGTCCAGACCCCGCCGTGCTTGGTGCAAAACGAGCACGAGCACGCGCGGGCCGCAATCTGCGACGGCTCGGGTCGCCAGTCGAGTGCGAACGAGATGTTGCCGCAATGGCAGCTTCCAGCAATCCTCATGGTCGGGCTCCTCGGGCGTGCGGTCTATTTTCCCGCCGGACGTGCGTTGGGCGCCGCGCGCTTGACGACGACCCGCGTGTTCTCGAGTTCGTACACATACGCCGCGCGGCACGCCTGGCCACGCCGGCTGCCGCGCAGCAGCTCGTCGGCATCGATGTCGCCGATGCGGCGGCGCAACTCGCGTGCGGTCTGCGCCGCTCCCCACGATGCCACCGACGCGCAATAGCGCGGCACCTCGGCCGTCTGCACCATCGCCAGCACGAACTTCGGGCAGCCGCCCACGGCGGCGCGCAGGGCTTCGCCGTGCGCGCGCACGGCCCGTGCGTTGGTGCTGCGGCTGAGCTTGACGGACAGGCTCACGGCGTGCAGCTCGCAGGCCGCGGTCTTCTGGTTCAAGGGCACCATCGCCGCGGTCCAGTGCGAATTCAGGTACACGTTCACCGGCTCGATGCCGCTCCTGGCGAGGCGCTGCTCCAGCTCGCTCACCAGCGGGTCGGCGGCGCAGGCGTCGCCGACCCACAGGCCCGCCGCCAGCGACAGCGCGAGCCCGGCCAGCGCCATGCCCGCTGCTGGCGGGCGCGCGGACGCCGTCAAAGTGACAGCGGCAGCTCGAGGTGCCGTGTGTACATCATGTCGCGATGTTCGAGCAGCGCTGGGTCCAGCGCCGCATCGGTGGCCGCGTCGCGCAGCTCGAACGCGGCCCTCGACGCGGCCTCCATCTTGCATTGCTCGGACGGCAGCGGGCTGAACATGGCCATGAAGGTCGCGCTGTACACATCCACCGCGGTCAGCGAGTCGCCCACCAGGTAGCGGCTGCCTGCCGCGTGCTGCGCCTGCAGCCGCGCCGCCAGCATGCGCAGCAGCTGCGCCACCCGCACGCCGGCCGCCGCACCCACCTCGGGGCCGTAGCCGTATTTCTTGCCCACGTACTTGGCGACGCGCTCGGGAAACCCGCCGGCGTTGTGCAGGCCCGCGTGCACCATCTGCAGGCGGCGCGACCAGCCCAGGCCTGCCTCGCCGCAGATCTCGTGCGCGAGGCCGAACACCAGCGCACGCTCGGCCGCGTCGCCGGGCAGCAGCGAGGGCGTGGGCGCCAGGCGCTCGGCCAGCAGCAGGATCTCTGCCCAGCCCGAGCGCGGCCGCTCGTTGTCGTAGACCGCCACCGGGCCGCTGCGCTGCCCGGCCCATTGCTTCAGCGCATCGCTGTCGTAGACCAGGCGCACGGCCGCCCACTGCAGGCCCTTGATGTGGAAGATGCCCTTGGCGGCTTCGCCCCACGGGCTCGGCACATCGCCGACGACCACCATGCGCAGGCCGCCGCGGGTGATGGCCTCTTCGACAGTGACGTACTGAAAGCCCATGAACTCGTGGCCTGCCGATCAGGCGTCCGGCTCGCGCCAGACCCGCCGGATCATGGCTGTCGACGTCGAGCGCGCGCCCCGCCTGCTTGGTGGCCGCTTTCCACTCCGGCGGCGAGGGCGCAACCCGCCTGGACTCGCGGCCACCCCACAGGCCCACCTTCAGCGCGAACACCACCGGCCCCTGACGGGCCTCGAACGGCTGCACTGTGGTGGCCCTGGTGATGATCTGCCGGCTCAGCTCGGAATCGAGCAACGTGTCGAAGTCGAGCCAGACCTTCGACTTCTGCCCCGGGCGCACCGCGACGACGATGAAGCCGCCGGTCGATTGCCGCAGCGCGCTCGCCAGCACGGCCTCCCGCGACGCCGCCTCGATCGCCTTGACGTAGTCGGCCATCGCGTCGACGCTGGGCACACGCTCCTCGAGCACCGAGCTCGGCTGCAGCAGCACCACGCCGAACTTGGTGATCGGCTCGGCCGCCTGCGCAGACAGCGTCGCCGCCCACGGCAGCACGGCCAGGACCCACGCGCACAGATCGCGGCGCCTCACGATCATGGCCCCGCCGGGCGCAATTCGGCGCCGAGTTGTCGTGCCGGCAGCCAGCACGCCATGCGGGTCGCCCGCGCACCCTTGGCGTCGAATTCGAGCGAGATCGGCACGAACCCGAGCGATTGATAGAAGGGCCGGGCATACGCAGTCGAGTTGAGCTCGATGGTCTTGATGTCGCGATGGTGGGCCTCGACGTGTGCACGCGCAGCCTCCCACAGCGCGCGACCGATGCCCTTACGCAGATGGTCTGGGTGGACGAACAGTATGTCCAGCCGGTTGGGGAGACGCAGCATCACGAAGCCGGCGAGCGCATCGTCGCCGGTCGCCACGGCGCCGAACAGCGCGGCCTCGAGCTTGTCTGCCAGCGCCGACGGCATCGACTCCGCATAGAAGCGTTGCGTCGCCTCGGGCGACCAGTTGACGGCCCCCAGCGCCTGAAAGCTCAGGTGGACCAGCGACGACACCGCCGCCGCATCGTCGGGCACGGCTGGACGGATCTCGTACGGCATATGCCAGGGCAGGTAGGACTAGGCCCCCAGCAGCTCCACCTCGAACACCAGCGTCGCATTGGGCGGGATCACGCCGCCCGCGCCGCGCGCCCCGTAGCCCAGTTGCGGCGGGATCAGCAGCACGCGCGTGCCGCCGACCTGCATGCCCTGCACGCCCTCGTCCCAGCCGGCGATCACCATGCGCGGCGCCGAGATCGAAGCGAAACGGGTCGTTGCGGTCCTTGCTGGAGTCGAACTTGCGGCCGCGCTGCTGCGGCGCCGCGGGGTCGTGCAGCCAGCCTGTGTAGTGCACCACGACCTCGCCGCCGGCGCGCGCGGTGGCGCCGCTGCCGACCACGGTGTCTTCGTACTGCAGGCCGCTGGCCGTGCTGGTCATGCCGGGCATGAAGGATCTCCTGACTGCGTTTGCCGAAAACGCCATCATGCAACACTGGTGCAATGACCGAGCCGGGTGATGCTCAACGGCGCGACGATGCCGGCGACCTGATCGTGCTGCGCCCCGATGGGCTGTATTGCCCTGCCGGCGACTTTCACATCGACCCCTGGCGGCCGGTGGCGCGCGCGGTGATCACGCATGCGCACGCCGACCATGCGCGTTCGGGCCACGGCGCCGTACCTGGCCACCGCGGTCAGCGAAGGCGTGCTGCGCGCGCGGCTCGGCGCCGACCTGCCGCTGCAAGGCCTGGCCTACGGCGAGCCCGTGATGCTCAACGGCGTGCGCGTCAGCCTGCACCCGGCCGGCCACGTGCTCGGCTCGGCGCAGGTGCGCGTCGAGCACCGCGGCCGGGTGTGGGTGGCCTCGGGCGACTACTTCGTCAGCGGCGTCGACCACGACGCCAACGCCACCTGCGCGCCGTTCGAGCCGGTGCGCTGCGAGTGCTTCATCACCGAGTCGACCTTCGGCCTGCCGATCTACCGCTGGCGCGCGCAGGCCGCGGTGCAGCGCGACATCAACGCCTGGTGGCAGGCCAATGCCGACAGCGGCCGCGCCAGCCTGCTGCTCGGCTACAGCTTCGGCAAGGCGCAGCGCCTGCTGGCCGGGCTCGACCCGTCGATCGGGCCGATCGTCGCGCACGGCGCGGTCGAGACGCTCAACGCCGCCTATCGTGCGGCCGGCGTGGTGCTGCCGCCGACGCGCCGCCATCGACGACCTGCCGCGCGCCGAGCTTGAAGCGCGCGATCGCGATCGCGCCGCCCGCGGTGCAGGGCAGCGCGTGGGCGCGCCGGCTCGGTGACGACGCGAGCGACGCCTTCGCCAGCGGCTGGATGCAGCTGCGCGGCGCGCGCCGGCGCCAGGGCGTGGACCGCGGCTTCGTGCTCAGCGACCACGCCGACTGGCCGGGCCTGCAGCGCGCGATCGCGGCCAGCGGCGCCGAGCGCGTGATCGTCACCCACGGCTACGAGGCGGTGATGGTGCGCTGGCTGCAGCAGCAGGGCCTGCAGGCGCAGAGTTTCGCCACCGCGTACGGCGACGATGCGCTCGAGGCCGACACCGCCGATGCAGCGACGGAACCGACTGCGACATGAAGGCCTTCGCCGCGTTGTTCGAGCAGCTCGACGCCAGCACGTCGACCGCGCACAAGGTCGACGCGATGCAGCGCTACTTCACGGCCGCGCCGGCGGCCGACGCCGCGTGGGCCGCGTACTTCCTGGCCGGCGGCAAGCCGCGCCAGACCGTGCCCACCGCGGTGCTGCGCAGCACCGCGTGCGACGCCGCCGCCATCGACGACTGGCTGTTCGAGGCCTGCTACCAGGCGGTGGGCGATCTGGCCGAGACCATCGCGCACGTGCTGCCGCTGGCGGACGACGACGCCGCACGCGGCGACGCCGGCCTGGCCGAATGGGTCGAGCAGCGCCTGCTGCCGCTGCGCGGCGAGCCGCCGGCGGTGCAGGCCGAGGCGCTGCGCGGCTGGTGGCGGCAGCTCGACCCCTCCGAGGTGCTTCCTGCTGGTCAAGCTGATCGGCGGCGCGTTTCGCGTCGGGGTCAGCAAGCTGCTGGTGCAGCGCGCGCTGGCGCAGGCCGCAGGCCTGGACGCCAAGCTGGTGGCGCAACGCATGATGGGCTACACCGACGCGCGCACGCCGCCGACGCCGGCTCGCTACGCGGCGCTGCTCGCCACGCCGGACGCGCAGCGTGCCACGCGACGGCGGGCAGCCGTATCCGTTTTTCCTCGCGCATCAGCTCGACGCTGCGCCTGACGCGTTCGATGCCAAGCTCGGGCCCCCGGCCGACTGGCTGGTCGAGTGGAAGTACGACGGCATCCGCGCGCAGGCCGTCAAGCGCGCCGGCCGCGTGTGGCTGTGGTCGCGCGGCGAGGAGCTGGTCAGCGAAACCTTCCCCGACGCGCTGAAAGCCCTGGCCGCGCTGCCCGACGGCACCGTGCTCGACGGCGAGTTGCTGGTGTGGCCTGAAGGCTCGTTGCAGCCGGCGCCGTTTGCCGTGCTGCAAAAGCGCCTCAACCGCAAGGTGATCGGCGCCAAGCTGCTGGCCGAAGCGCCGGTGCGCTTCGTCGCCTACGACCTGCTCGAAGACGGCGGCGTCGACGTGCGCGCGCTGCCGCAGGCCGAGCGCCGCGCGCGGCTCGAGGCGCGGCTGCAGGCCACGACGATCGCGCCTGTCGCCGCTGGTGCAGGCCGCCGACTGGGCCGACGCTGGCCGCCCTGCGCACACAGTCGCGCGAGCGCGGCGTCGAAGGCTTCATGCTCAAGCACCGCGCGGCCGCCTACGGCAGCGGGCGCACCAAGGCCGAGGGCACCTGGTGGAAGTGGAAGATCGACCCGATGACGGCCGACGGCGTGCTCGTCTACGCGCAGGCCGGCCACGGCCGCCGCGCCAGCGTCTACACCGACTACACGTTTGCGGTGTGGAACCGCACGCCGGCCGACGCGCAAGAGGCGCAGCGCGTGGTCGACGCCATCGCGCGCCGCGCACGGCGGCCGACGCCGAGGAGCCCTCGAGGCGGCGGGCGTCGCCGCCGAAGCGCTCGCGCTGGTGCCGTTTGCCAAGGCGTATTCGGGGCTCACCGACGAGGAGTTCAAGCGCATCGACCGCGTGATCCGCGCCACCACGATCGAGAAGTTCGGCCCCGTGCGCACCGTGCTGCCGACGCTGGTGTTCGAGCTCGGCTTCGAAGGCATCCAGCGCAGCAATCGCCACAAGAGCGGCATCGCGGTGCGCTTTCCGCGCATGCTGCGCATTCGCGACGACAAGCCGCTGCACGAGGCCGACACGCTCGATGCGTTGCGCACGCTGATCGCCGGCTAGGACCCGATCACGCCGCACGCCACCCGCGCGCCGCCACCGCCGAGCGGCGCAGGATGGTCGGCGTGGTTGTCACCGCCCGCATGAATCATCAACGAGCGACTGCGCACGTCGCCCAGCTTGAGCCTGGGCGCCAGCACGGGTGTGCTGGCCGTGCCGTCGGCGGCCACGTACAAGGGCGGCAGATCGCCCAGGTGTCCGTCGCCCCAGGGCTCGCCGTGCCGCTTGGTGGCCTCGGGGTCGAGATGGTCTCCGGCCGCCAACGCCGGCCACCGGCTGGCCGTCTCTGTCGGCGGCAGCGCACGACGGGTTGGTGTGCACGTGAAAGCCGTGCAGACCGGGCTGCAGGTTGTGCAGCTTCGGGTAGAACGCCAGGCCGTAACGCGTCTCGACCAGCCGCACCGTGCCGACCGCGGAGCCGGCGCCGGTGCTGCTGACGCTGGTCAGCGTCACGGTGGTTTCGGCGCCCATGGCGCACACGCTGGCAAACGTCAAGGCGCTGCAGGACAGGATTCGCTTCATGGTCGTCGGCCTTTGAGGGGTGGGTGGAACCGTCGCAGCCGCGCATTCTGCGCCTGAGCGGCTACCGGGGCGAAGCGGTGCAATCCGCGTGCCGGACTCAGAACTTGGGAATGCGGATGCGGCTGATCATCAGCGAGCCCGACAGCGCGAACATCAGCACCAGCGGGTGCAGCTTGAAGCCCGCGACGACGACCTCGCCGAACCACAGCTGGTCGCGGATCGCCCCGGACCACGCCGCCAGCGCGAGCACGGCGACCAGCACGATCGAGCTCGGGATCGGCGTGCCTTCGAAATGGGTGACCTTGCCGGTGCCCTGCGACATCGCCTCGGCGGTGACGTTGAAGCGCGCCAGGCGCGACACGCCGCACGCCACGAAGTAGGCCAGCACCACGCGGTCGTACAGGCCCTGCATGCCGCAGCCATAGGCGATCACGGCCGGCGCGACGCCGAACGAGATCACGTCGGCCAGCGAGTCGAGCTCGCGCCCGAGGATCGAGCTTTTCTGCCGCCAGCGCGCGATGCGGCCGTCGAGCACGTCGAACACCAAGGCCGCGAGCACGAGCGCGCACGCGAACAGGATGTGCCGCACGTCCTGCGCCTGCAGAAACGTCATGATCGAAAACAGCGCACCGGTGCCGCAAACCGCGTTGCCGAGCGTGAACCAGTCCGCGAGGTGAAACTCACGGATCATCGAAAACGGCTTCTTCGGTGCCGGGCTCGTCATGGTTCCCCCCAAGCTCACAGGACCCTATGTGCTCTTCACTGCCGGCGCTAGCTCCAGCGACATGAACACGCTGTTCGGGTCGGCCTTGTAGTCTGCGAACGGGCCGCAGAAGGTGAACCCGAAACTCCGATACAGACGCTGCGCCGCCTCGAAGGCCAGCATCGAACCGGTTTCGAGGCTGAGGCGGCGGTAGCCGCGCAACCTGGCCTCGCGCCACGATGTGCGTCAGGATCGCGCGGCCGGCGCCTCTGCGGCGCAGATGGCTTGGCGTGCGCATCGACTTGACTTCGCCGTGCGTGGGCGTGAGCTCCTTGAGCGCGCCACAGCCCAGCAGGAGCGACTGGTCCCAGATCGTCCAGAACGTGATGTCGGGTGCCCGCAGCTTGGTCAGGTCGAGCGCATGCATGCTCTCCGGCGGCGACAGCTCGTGCATGTTGGCCAGGTGCTCGCGCAACAGGGCATGGACTTCATGCCGCGAAAGGTTGTCGAGTTCGATCTGCATGGGAACGTGGCGCTAGCCTCAGAACGGCAGGGCCTGAAACTCCGAAAACAGTTGCTGTGACTCCGGTACCTCGGCGACCGGCACGTAGTCGCACACGGCTTCGAACTCCGCCCACAAAGCAAGGACTGCGGGATTGTGATGCGCCTGCTCGATCGCCTCGGGCGAGCGCCACTCGAAAACTTCGACGACGGTGCCGTCAGCGGATTGCATCGCGCAACGCGGCCTGTCGGTCACGAGGCTCTGCGCCTGCAGGATGCGCCAATGCTTTTCGACCACCGACAGAAGCTGCTGCTGCATGGCCGGCTTCGGTTTGAACGCAGCGATGACGACACGTCCTCATGCCCATGCCTCCTGACGATGACGCCCACCGGGACAAGACCGCGGGCCCGGTTCGGCCTACCCTTGCGTTGCCGAGACCACCTTGGTGACAACCCAGTGGTTCTTGCCGATCGGGCGGATCCGATCGAACCCCGCCGTCTCGAACATCGACACACTGCCGTTGTGGAGGAAGACAGCGGAAACAGCGCGACCGGCAACGTCCTCAGGGTAGCTCTCGACCGTGCCGCCGCCCAGGCGTGCGATTTGCTGCAATGCGCCCTTGAGCGCGGCAACCGCGACGCCCTTGCGTCGGTAGCCTTTGTCCGCAAAAAGGCAAGTGATTCTCCAGTCGGGAAGGCGGGTGAGGCCATCGCGGTACGCACGCTGGTGCTTGATGCGTGGCAGCTCGTCGGGCGAGCCGAACTGACACCAGCCTATGCAGGCGCTTGCGTCGTAAACGAGGGCGGCATGAGCGGTGCCCGCGCGGACCCGGCACTCCTTTTCGGCGCGGTTCTGGGCCGCTGTCTTTGCGCTTCCGGTGCCCTCGGGATGGAAGGCCATGCACCAGCAGCCACCCCAAACGCCGCCATGCCTTTCGACAAGCGCTGCGAAGTGCGGCCATGTGGAGGGGTCGAGTGCCGCTACGGCGAAATCAGTCATCAGAAAAGTGTCGGCAGGTTTGGCGAGCCAAGGTTCGAGGCCCGCTGACAACCACTTCAGCAGGTGATTCTGAAGCAAGAAGATGTGCCATCGCAAGGCCTGGCCAACCGATGAGCTGCGTGCAAGACCAAGCTGCTGTTTTCACGGAACTTCCGCGTGGACGAACGATGTCCAGGGGCAGAAACTTCCGACTGTATTGAGCCAGTAGTCCAGATTGGCCTCGACCATGCTCGGCCTTCCGTCGCACAGCTCGATGGCACTCTCAACGAGGTCGAGACCGCTGAAATGCCAGCTCCAGCGCAGGTTGTGCCCTCCGTTTCCGGGGGAGATACGGCCGATGGCAAACAGCTGACGCTCGGACTGCGGGAGTTGGAGCTGAGATCTTGCACGAGCGATGACCGCGGGCGAAGAGGTCGTGGCCCGGAACTCCTCGGACGCCGGCAGCCCATGCAGGCGGAATGCAAAAGTGACTGGGCTTGGTGAGTCGCTGCCACCGCCGCACGAGACAAGGCAAGCACTGGCCAAGACAGCCACCGTGGTGCGGCGCAGATTGGTGACTGCCCACGAAAACCGCAGAAGTGCAGGCATGGCGCAAATCTCCTGAGCGATGCGATGCGGTCGAGGGCCTAGCGCGTGGGCGTTAGTGCGTCCTGTTCAGCACGTAACTCCAGCCGGCCGTACCGACTCTTGGATTCAGTCTCTCATCCAGGACGAAGAGTATGTCCTTGCCGATGAGCCAATACGTCTGCAGCTCCCTGGGCGCGCTCGCGTCGAGCCGATACACCGTGGCGAGCGGATCGAGCGCTGTGCCTCGAGCGAGGCTCGCTGCCCCGCTCACGACCAGCCTGCTGCCCTCTGGCTCGGCTGCGACGTAGACGAGAGCGAGCTTGTAGGTTGCGGGAGGATCCGGGTGACCCTTGCCGTAGAGAGCGAGACCGACTTTGACTTTGTCGCACCCGGCCAGTTCGGGGCGACTGCAAGGGATGCGACCTTCGAAGACAGCGACCAGTGCGTCGCCCTGTTCATTCGACGACGGATACCAAGGCTTGAGTTGAGCGGGATCGCGGGACGGCTGCGTGCAGCCCTGCGCAGCGAGCAGGAGCAATGACCGCAAACCGCGACAGCCACATTCCTTCGTGGCCCACTTAGGGCAAAGGTCCGATGCGTTGCAGCAGCGACGGCTTGTCGCGAGCGGCACTGATGCATGCATCGACTCCCAGCAATCCGATGGCCAATGCTGCAACAACTGCCCCGACGAGCATGGATGGCTCGACTGACAGCACGATCGCGAAGGCAAGCACGATAAAGAACGCGCCGAAGAGCGCGGTCACGATGCGCGGTGCCTTCGAGTGCTGTTTGCGCTCAACTGGGTCTGTCATGGCGTCTGCGCATGGCCTTCAGACTTGTAGCGAGCCTCGGAAGCCTCGTGCTGCGTAGTACGACTCTGCGCCGTTGTGATACACGAACACCCGGCCATAGCGCCTGTCACAGAACAGCGCACCACCAAGGGCTCTGACATCTGGTGGTGTACTGACCCAACTGGATGTCTTCGTGTCAAAGACGCCGAGCGTCTGGAGATGGCGATACTGCTCCTCGGTCAGTAGTTCGATTCCCATCGCCGCCGCCATCTCGAGTGCGCTGCTCTTGGGCTTGTTCTCCTTGCGAGCATCAAGTGCCGCGCGGTCATAGCACAGGCTCCGGCGCCCAAGCGGGCTTTCAGCGGAGCAGTCACAGAAGACGCAAAGGTCGGCCGCTTCGTCGTAGCCAATCACGTCCGGTTCGCCACCCGTCGCTTCCATTGAGTGGAGCGACTTCAATGCTGCGGCCCTGCTCAGAAGCCTCCCTTGCACCTTGGCCCAAGTGATGTGCTGGTGCCGCTGCATGTTCTTCTCGAACCGGGCCTTCAGTCCATCGAGGAGTTGGTCTCGTTCTAGCGCTTTCATCGTTCGGCTGGATGTGTGGCACGTCGGGTTACGAAGGATCAGGCGGCGACGCTACCCTGGAATGTTTGGCTCGACCAGCGTGGCGAACTGCGCGAGCGATTCCTGCCACCCGAGGTAGCACATTTCCAGCGGGATGACGTCCGGGATACCTTCTTGCACGACTGACAGGTCGGTCCCGCAGGATACTGGGTCGAACTTCACCGTGACCTGGAGAACGCCCGGGAGGTTGGGGTCGTCGAACTTGTCCGTGTAGCGGATCAGCTGGTTTGGCACCAACTCCAGGTACTCACCGCCGAACGAGTGGGAGTTGCCGGTCGAGAAGTTGCGGAAGGACATCTTGAACGTACCGCCGACCACTGCTTCGAGGTGATGCACGGTGCAGGTAAAACCGTAAGGCGGCAGCCACTTGGCCAGTGCATCGGCCTCGACAAAGGCCCGGTAGAGCTTCTCGGGCTCGGCGCGGATGACGCGATGCAGGCGAACGGCGCGAACTGACATGGTCGGACTCCTTGTTGGGCTGAGGAGACTGCAAGGTGAGCAGTTCCTGTACCCACGACGAACTGACCGCCGGCGTTTCGACAGTGTAGGCCGGCCTTGGGACTCTCCGCAGGTGGCTGCGTCACGCCGGCGGTGCCTGTCCGGACCAATGCACAGCATCAGTTTTCACCAACGGGCGGAAGTTCTGCATGCTTGGGTAGCTCGTCCTCGCACTTGAACCAGGACAGATGCTTTGAGTACCAATAGTGAAGGTTTGGTTTGATGGCGTTTGGATCGTCGAGACTGCCGAGGGTGATGTCCACCAATCCGGGGATGAACTCGGCCCGAAACGAAACTTGGGTCCCGCAGTTGGGACAGAAGTAGCGACGAGCGGCCGCCGAGGAACTGTATTGAGCCGGATCGTTCGCCAGGCTCTTGAAAGCAGACTCGGGAAACATTGCCCAAGCGACCGCCGGAGCTGCGCTAGCTCTGCGGCACATGGTGCAATGGCAAATGGCAGCAAAGAGAGGCTCACCTTGAACGGCGTAACGAACGAAGCCGCACTGGCAGCCACCGGTGAGTGAACGTTCAGACATGCAACACTCCGGGTCTCTGTGAGTCGGCGCGACTAGCCACCTCGGCGGCCCACGCCCTCGTGACATGACGGCACTCTCGGCGAGCTCAACTCGAGTTGCCGAGGTAAGTCGATACCCACCACGTGTTGCCACCGACATCCACAAAGCCGGCCTGGCGCTCGTTGTATGGCTTGTCGTCCGGCTCGGAAATGCTTCGCGCTCCCAACTCCAAGGCACGAGCGTAGACAGTGTCGACGTTGGGCACATAGACGTAGACCGAGCCGACCCAGGCTTTGATGTGCGCCGGCAAGTCGCCTGCCTCGATCCATAGCAGTGAGTCGCCGAGTTTCAGGAGCGTGGGGCCACCCTCGTTTGCCTCAATGAACTCGGCGTCAAACGCACCTTGGATGAACGCGGTCAGGCTGGTGGGCCCGCACAGGTAGGGCCGGACGCTGCCGAACCCACGATGAACATGCTGCATGGAGTGCTTCATGGTTGTCTCGACAGATGGCGTGACTCGGCTGTTTGTGGTGCCGCCTCACGTTTGAGGTGCGAACGATGCTTCGGCGACCGGGACGGCCGCGTTGGACCGGCCGGGGTATGCCAGCCAACGCATGGCGACGTTGAGATCGTCAACGACGCTGCGCGCCTCAACGACGCGGCCAGGCGCCACTTCCATGTCTTGCGTGGTGTGAGCGTCACTGATGAGAGTGACGTCGAATCCACGGTCCAGTGCGCCGTAGGCTGTGGCTCGAATGCACCAGTTGGTGGCTGCACCGGCCAAGAAGATGCGGGCAACGCCAAGCCGATCGAGTTCGGATAGCAACTCAGTGCTCTCGAAGGCTGAGTTGTAGCTCTTGTGGATGCGCAGTTCACTAGGCAGTGGTTCAAGCTCAGGCACCCACTGCCAGGCCGGTGACTCGCGCTCAAGCTCTTCGTCATGGTGCTGTACCCAGACAACTGGCACACCCGCGTCTCGTGCTCTGCGAACCGCCAGCGATACGTTGCCGACGATGCGATCGCGATCCCACGCCTGGGCGACAACTCCGACTTGCACGTCCACGACGAGTAGTGCTGAACTGGAACCGGAGCGAGTGGTCATCGCGAGCAGACTCCCAAGAGGTGCGGCTAGCGCGGCAGATTGTGGCCTTTGCGGCCTAACGTTTGAGTCCCCATTGGACAGTGCATCGCGCAGCCTGACCGTGCCAGCGTACTCAGGGATGGTCCCTTCAGCGGCAAGCCAAGCTCGAATCGGCAAGCAAGACGCTCTCCGGGAACATACGCTCCCCCTGGTGCCGCCAGAACCCATGACGCGTTTGAGTTCACCTGCATTTGATTCTCAGCCTTAGGCAGCCTCCGAACCAGTGACGCTTCGAATGTCGGCCACCAACTCGGGGAAGGAGTCCTGATCGAACTCGTGCCCCCGACCATCGAGCCGACGGAAGACGGCGTGAGGCAGCGACTTCTGGTATTTCTGGAAGTGCGTGAGCCCAACGATTGGGTCATCCGCGCTTTGGTAAAAGAACAGTGGGGATATGGATTGGAGTCGGCGAAGATGCTCCGCAGTGAGCGCGAAATCCGGGAAGTCTTTTCCCCAGAAGGGCGTGGCGACCAAAAAGAGCCCACGAAAAGCAGGCTGAGGTTCCGCGTGGGCGACGAACCTGAGGAGGGTTGAAGCGCCGAAAGAGTGGCCGACCAGCACCGGGTGGTCGGCCTCGAGTACTAGCTGAGCAATGCGCTCGCGCCATGCGCGGTCATCTGGATCCTCGGGATCGGGCATCCTCGGAGCCCGGACCCGATAGGCGGGCCCGAGAGCGACGCCGAGCAGGGGCTCCCAGAAAACTCTGCGCCCGCGGCGTCGGGGTTCACCGGCACCGTGGATAACCAGTACGAGTTGCGACATAGGACGGAAGTCGGCCCGATCGGTACGCAAAGGGCAAGATAAGCGAGGGCGTCTGACGTTTGAGGTCACCCGAGTACGCAAGCGGGCGAAGCCCGCTGTAGCACTTCGGGTGCAGCGAAGGGTTAGCCGTTCCACGCTGCTGGGCGCGGGCGAGTGAGTTGCCGCCGTGCCTCAGACGCTGAATAGATTCCACAGTCGAGTTTAAGCCGCGTGCGGAGGGCAGACACTGCCGACTCAAGCTTTGCCTTGTGGGAGTGTTCTGATCGCAGCAGGTCGAGTAGGCGAAACAGAAGTTGCGTGGCGTTCCAAGACAGGAAGAGTGCGCCGGCTTGCTTCGTGTACCACTCAAGAATCGCTGCATCGAGTTGCTCCCGTCGATCAACTGACACCTCAGCACTTGCTTCGAGTACAGCGAGTTCGACAGGTAAGGTGGTGATCTCCCACAGCTTGCGCAATGCCTCGGCGCGTTGCTCAGCAAGAGCACGGACCAGCTCATCTCGGGATTTGCGGGCCTGAAGGATCCATTGCGCAGCAAAGCCTGCGACGAATCCGATCGCCGGCAGGATCAGAACTTTGACAACCTCGAGGGCAACCTGCGCCGTGTCGTATGCCATGTGCATGCCTCTGCTTGGGTTGGGAACGGCTAACGTTTGAGTTCACCCGTGTGCGGAAGCGGGCGAAGCCAGCTGTAGCAGGTCGGGTGCAACGAAGGGTTAGCAACTGTCTTCACTGTCAAGCCTTGGGTGCAAGTTGAACGTGGCGCGTGGCATCCCACAACGCTTGATCACGAAGCATCGCATTGAGGATCGTGAGCAGCTTGCGCATGCACGCCACGATTGCCACCTTCTTAGGCTTGCCCGCGGCAACCAGCCGCTCGTAGAAGGTCCGGATCACCGGGTTGTGGCGCAACGCGACGATGGCCGCCATGTACACCACCGCCCGCACATCGGCCCGTCCACCCCATGTGCGCCTCTTGCCTTGGCGTGATCCCGAGTCATCGGCCAGTGGCGCCACACCGACCAGCTTGGCAATCTGGCGCCGTCCCAGGCGTCCCAACTCGGGCAGCGCGGCCGTCAACGTCAGGATCGTCACTGGCCCCACGCCCTTGACGCTGTCCAGCAGTTCTCGCTGTGAGCCGAAGTGGTGATCCATGTGATCGTCGATGTGCCGATCGACCGTCGCAATCTGTTTGTCCAGCATTTTGATCACGCTGGTGATGCTGCCCACCGAGCGCTTGCCGGCATGCTCGAGCCGGTTGTGCTCGGCCACGCGCATGTCCACCAGTTGCCTTCTGCGGGTCATCAGCTCGGCCAGCACTTCGCGCGCCGGCTCCAGCATGGGCGTGATGTGCTTGTGCCGCGCCTCGTGGCGAGCCAGCACGTTGGCGAAGTCGCGCAGCACTCGCGCGTCCACCTGATCGGTCTTGGCCAACACGCCCATCGACTTGGCGAAGTCGCGCGCCTGCCGTGGATTGACGCGCGCCACCGACAGCCCGGCGCCTTGCAGCGCGCACACCAGACCACGCTCGTAGCCGCCGGTGGCCTCCACCACCACCAGATCCACTTGCGCGGCTTGGAACATCGCGGTCAGCTTGCCCCATCCATCGGCTTCGTTCGCTACGCGCCTGGCGTCCTCACCAACACACACCTCCAGATGGCGTTTGCTGACATCGACTCCAGCGTTCGGGCGATCACTGCCGCTCGCTACCCCACCTTGCTGATTCATCTTCATGATCGACAACTGTTCGGGCTACACGGTTGGACAAGACGGGCCCGTGCGTTGACCTGGAGCTAACCCGCGAGCTACTTGCTCATAGGCAAAACGGGTTTGGCGCACGGACCGCGACACCTTCGCAGTTCACTTCTCAACTGCGATCCTTGGGAAGATACAAGTTCACTTCTCAACTGCGATCCTTGGGAAGATACAAGGCGGCACTGCTTGCCTGCGCAACCGGCTGCGACGCTACTCGTCGAGGAACTGCCACGTATCGGCCCCGTCGAAGCGCCGGACACGCACTGAGGCGATGAGCTCGGGATCGAAGTTGCCGAGGTTCACGCCATGCTTGGCGCCAGGCTGAGGTTGCAGCGGCTCCCAATGAGTGACACACCCACAAGTCTTGCAGCGAATGTTGCGGAGCGTCCGATCACCCCAGATGTACTCTGTCGTTGACTCGGGATGTCCGGTGATCTTGACGGTGCCAAACTCGAAGTACACCCATGGCCCACCACTGCGCCGGCACAGCGAGCAGTTGCACTTGGTGGCGACGGTGGGTGTCGACGGGAGTGTCAGGTGTACTGCGCCACAGTGGCATGAGCCGTCATGCATGAATGTCTCCCAAGCTAAGAAGCGGAGAGAAGCGGCAAGCTCGTGTGCCGCCTAACGTTTGAGCTCAGCCGCGTGCGAAAGCCGCAGGCCGTAGCACGTGGGCAGGAGTGAAGGTTTAGGCGTCACTGGTGAGCGAGAAGACCAGACTGCAGGAGCGGCCTTGCTGCGCAGCCGTGCGACAGCCGACGCCATGCGCTCAAGAACTGGGCCCCACATGAACAAGTTCGAACAGCTGGCGATTCCACTCGACGTGGACACGCGGGTGAAGGTGATTCGCCGCTCTCGGTGGGATTTCGACCGCTGCAGCTACCGCTGCCGCATTGAGATCATGCAAGCGGTTTGGCCAACCTGCAGGCCAGGGATTCAGCAGGGCTCGCAGCATCTGAAGATCTACGTCCCGGCACTTGGCGTACAACTCAGCCGCCTTGTCAGCCAACCCAGACCACTCTGAGAACCTCTCAAGTGTCGGAATCCATACCCAGAATTCATCCACTGCGCCACAGAAGTCCATCACGGCGGCCGCGAGCTGGGCCCTAGAAAGGCGCGGCTCACCGGGGTCAATCAATCGAAATGCGCCGGAGACGAAGGCGTTGGTAGACGGATCTATCACGACCTCGGACGAAATGCCGTACCAAGATCGCATATCTTCATCAGCGAGGCCAATCCACATCAGCTCCGATCGATCCGACCACGGTGGTGCAGTCCACTCGGTGTCAAGAAAGACTCGACGTGGCATGTGCCTCCTTCGTGACGCCTAACGTTGGAGTTCAGCCGCCGCCGAAGGCGGTCGGCTGGAACGATGGGTTGGGCGTCACCCGCTCAGGTTGATGGACTTCCTGAGAATGAGGAAAGCAGCCGTCGGTCTGAGTCTCTCAATTGCACTAGTTGGATGGTAGTTCACATTCCACGCGAAGACTGAGCTAACAAGAGAATCCAGAATGACGGCAATCGGACTGTTATATGTCGGCTGCCTTCGCCACTTGAACAAGCGAGGAGTTGTTGGAAACATGCAAAGTGACTTCTTGACAACTTCAAATCCGCTACTCTCTGCAATCGATATCAGCAAGTTCAGCGGAATGCCTCGTTCCCGTTTTGTGAGGCCTCGCCGCGGTCTTGTCCAGTCGCCCAGCGAGACAATCGGCTCCCGGAGGAGCATATATCCGCCAGGGCTGGTCACTCTGGACAACTCTCGCATCACGAAGGAAACATTTGGAATGTGGTGCAATACCGCAAGGCAGGTGATCAAATCGAAGGTATCCGCTTCGAAAGGGAGAGTCCCGTCAACTCCTGGCTTCTCGTAAGTGACTGGCACCCCCATGATTTCGCAGCTACTAAAGGCAGACGACGGATCAACAATAGTCACAGAGTCGACCCTCGTCAGGACTGGACGAAGCTCGTCTCCGTACGCACTCCCAAAGCCAAGGAGTCTCTTGAAGCGTCTTCCCTTGAGGTACCTGAACCCATGTCGGAAGTTCAGGGCATGATAGCCATATACGTAGGTACTCTTGTCCTTAGCGCCAAGATTCGCATAGCCCTCTTCCTCATCCCGAAACCATGCCGCGATCTCGTCAAATCCAAAGTCATCTCCATAAAGGAACTTGCCTTCCAAATACTCCCTGATATCAGCCATATCACCACCTTTCAACGCTAGGCTCACGCGCAACTCAGAAGACTCGGCCGCACTTAGATAAGAAGAGGTGCGTAATGCGTCGCTGAAACAGGTTACCCCACCGCTGCCAAAAAGGTGACGCCCAACGTGAATTGGCCGACGCGCCCGTACGCGAATAGCCGTTCTAATCTTCATCGGAGCCACCTCCCGCGTCCCCATAACTTGGCGTCAGCACTTGCATCCGGTGAAGTGACGTCTCCGCGCCGGCGCGCCTTGGGCGGACTATTTTTCCTGGCATCGGCTTGCGGCCAATAGGCCGCCTAACGCACTGTCGCCGATTGCGACTGTCAATGAGGCATCGCGATTGTGGCGCCTCTTGCGGTTCAGCGTCGTGGCTTCGAGCCCGGGACGTTGGGGCGTTGACTTCGTCGGTGAAGCGATCGTTTCGTACGCGTCGGCGATCGCGCATCGAGCCGCTGCAGCAGGGCGTCGAGCGACTCGTCCTTGCGGCGCACAAGCATGGCCAGGCACTGCGCGTCGTCGCTGGCGGTGGCGACGCACTTGCCGATGGCCTCGAGCTGGCCGAGCGTGATCTCGCCGCCGCCCTCGACGAGCGCTGCGATGTTGCTCAGCTCGCTGATCACGGCGCTTGCCAGCGATGCGGCAGCAACTCGGCGATGCGGCTGGCCGGCTGCGTCGGCAGCCGCTCGAGCACGTCGCGCAGGTACGCGTAGGGATCGTGCCCGTTGAGCCGCGCCGAGTGCACCAGGCTCATGATCGCCGCTGCCCGCTTGCCCGCGCGCAGGCTGCCGGCGAACAGCCAGTTCGTTGCGTCCGAGCGCGATCGGCCGGATCTGGTTCTCGACCCAGTTGTTGTCGATCGGCAGATCGCCGTCGTCGATGAAGCGCATCAGCGCCTTCCAGCGCTTGAGGCTGTAGTCGATCGCCTTGGCGGTGGCCGAGCCGTCGGGCACCTTCTGCCGCTGCTGCGCAGCCACTGGTGCAGCGCATCGGCGATCGGCTTGGTCTTGTCCTGCCGGATCGTCTTGCGCTCGCCTGCGGCCATGTCGCGCACCTCGCGCTCGATCTCGTAGAGCTGGATGAAGAACTTCAGCGCCTGCTCGCCGAGCTGGCTGCCGTGGTTGGCCCACAGCTCGTGGAACTTGCGCCGCGCGTGCGCCATGCAGCCGACCTCGGTCACGCCGAGCTCGAAGCAGGCCTTGTAGCCGCTGAAGTCGTCGGTGACGAGCTTGCCCTTCCAGCCCGGCTTGTGCTCGGTGCCGGGCAGCCCGAGGAACTCGCGCACGTGCTGGCCGCCGCGGCTGTCGGCGAAGTCGAAGACGACGGCCTTCATCGGGTTGAAGCTCGTCGTGCAGTAGCTCCACAGGTACGCCCGGTGCGTCTTGCCGTGGCCTGGTTCGCCGGCTTGAGCATCGCCACCGGCGTCTCGTCGGCGTGCAGCACGCGGTGCTGGAGCATCTCGGCGGCGAGCGCATCGACCAGCGGCTGCAACTGCACGCCGCATTCGCCGACCCACTGCGCGAGCGTGGAGCGCGCGATCGCCATGCCGGCGCGCTCGAAGATGGCTTCCTGGCGGTACAGCGGCAGGTGATCGAGGTACTTGGCCACCAGCACCTGGGCCAGCAGGCCGGTCGTCGGGATGCCCTTGTCGATGACGTGCGGCGCCACCGGCGCCTGCACGAGCTTCTCGCAGCAGGCGCAGACCCACTTGCCGCGCACGTGGCGCTCGACGGTGAACACGCCCGGCTGGTAGTCCAGCTTCTCGGCCACGTCCTCGCCGATGCGCTGCATCGCCTGGCCGCAGCCGCAGGTGGTGTCCTCGGGCTCGTGGCGGATCTCGCGGCGCGGCAGGTGTCGCCGGCAGCTTCTCGCGCTTCGGTTGCTGCTTGTCCTCGGGTCTGGTCGGTTGGTCGACCTCGATCTCGGCGGCCAGCGCGGCCAGGTCGGCATCGAGCGTCTCTTCGATCAGGCTCTTCTGCTCGGCGCTGTAGGCCTCGCTCTTGGCGGCGAACTTCAGCCGCTTGAGGATCGCCATCTCGTGCGTGAGCTTGTCGATGAGCGCGTTCTTGTAACGCAACTCGACGCTGCAGCCGCTGCACCATCTGGCGCAGCTGCGGTCTCATGCGAGGGCGTCGAGGTTGTCCGCGGCGATCACGGATCGTGATCGTGCCGACGATGCGCTGCTCGCGCATCGGCACATTCGGCAATTGCAGCGCGCTACAAGACCGTGATGACGCCGGCTTCGCCGATGCGCTGCCACGGCAGGCCGAGCACGAGGGCGTCGAACTGCGCGCGGCTGAGCGTCAGCGTCGCGCCGGCATCCTTGGGCCAGACGAACTTGCCGCTGTGCAGCCGCCGCGCCGCCAGCCACACGCCGATGCCGTCGTGCACGAGCACCTTCATGCGGTTGGCGCGGCGGTTGGCGAAGAGGTAGGCATGGTGCGGCCGCGCGGCGCCGAAGACGCTGACCACGCGCGCCAGCGCGGCTTCGGTGCCGGCGCGCATGTCCAGCGGCGCGACCGCCAGCCACACCGCCTCGACGCGGATCACCGCAGCAGCTCGCGCGTCCAGGCAGCGAAGTCGGCCGCGGCCGAAATCGGCCAGATGACCTTCATCGTCACGGCACCGCGGCGCAGTTCGACTTCGATGTCGCGGCGGCCCTGGACCGTCGGTGCCGCTATCGCCACCGGCACGAACTCGCTTGGCTTGGCGACAGTCACTTGCTCGCCTTCGCGGGCCAGTTGCCGCCAGCGGTGCACGACGTTGGCGTTGATGCCGTGCGCCATCGCCACCTTGGCTACCGAGGCGCCGGGCGCGTCGCACTCGGCAAGCACCTGCGCCTTGATCTCATCGCCGTAGCGCCGCCGTCTCACCACCTTGTCGCTTGCCATCGTGTCCACGTAAAGGTTCTTCGTGGACACGATCGTTCAGGGTCGAGCGGCTCGATTCAAGATGGGTTGGCCGGACGGATACGTCAATCGCTAGAGCGCTCTGGCGCACGCGCATTGCCTTCGCGGCGGACAGCTCCATCGCGACGAGCGCTACGCGCCATGGCCACGGCGGAGGATTTCGAGGCGGCATCGGCGGAAACAGTCGGGCGACCCGCCGGCTGCCTCGCGCCAGTGCGGCAAACCACTGCAGGCGGCCTCGTGCTCCAGCCAACGACTCGACGCCACGTTGTCGGCCGCATGACCACCGACGGCCTGCGCGAAGAAGGTAGCGCAGGCGGCGCTCGCACGGCAACGAGCGCGGTCACTCGGTGGCCTCACGTCCGGCTTCGAGCCGGCCGAGAGATCAGCTCCAGGCGCACCACCGGCCGGTCGGGGCGGCGGCGCGCGACCTCCTCGAAGCCGGCTTCGTCGAACATCCGCTTCGATCCAAACCACGACGCCTGCACGGCGGCCGGCGCATCCTTGTCCACGGGGTAGGCCTCCAACAGGCGCACGCCTCGCTTGCGCGCGTACGCCACGGCTGCGGCCAGCAGCTCGCCCGCGACCCCTTGGTTGCGATACGGCGCCGGCACCACGAAGCAAACCACCGACCAGACCGGTTGATCGTCGACCGGCTTCATGACCGGCGACTTGGCGAGCTTGGCGAAGTCGCCACGAGGGCCGAGCGACACCCAGCCGACCGGCGTCTTGCCCCGATAACCCACCAGCCCGGGCGGCGGGTCTTGGGCAGCCAAGGCTCGCAGCGCGTTCTTGCCGCGCAGGCGCTGGCCGTCACCGGGCCGAGTCAGCGTGCCCTTGCCGCTCACCCGGTAGTACATGCACCAGCAGCCGCGTGCGACCGAGCATCCCCTGGCGTTGAAGATCGCCTCGAGATCGGGCCAGCGGCTCGGTGTCAGCGGGCGAACGACGAGCGTCATGCTGGCGGCGCTCGCGCCTACTCGTCGCGCTCGAGATAACTCTGGAACACGCCCACGTGCACCAGCGCCGGGTCGGCGTCGTGCGGCCACAGTTCCTCGGCCTTGAAGCGCACGTCGTAGGTGGGCTCGTCTTGCGCCTGCACGCCATGCGCGTGCGCATCGGGGAACGGATAGACCGGCGACTCGCCCACCACCACGCCGCTCTTGCCGCGGATGTAGCCGGGCATGCGCGCGTGGCCGGCGATGTGGTCGCTGCGCACGCGCACGCGGTCGCCGGGCTTGAAGCGCTCGCGCCCCTCGACATTGCTGCGGCCCGGCGCGGCGGGTGATGCGAGCGGGAAGGCGCCGTTGGCGCGGCGCTCCAGCTCTTCGGCCGTGACGATGCCCTTCTCCACGCACAGCGTGGCCAGGCTGGTCAGCGAGCGTTCGTAGTAGCTGGCGGTGAGGTAGTGACGAGGCTCCATGCGTTCGATGGCATGGCGGTATTCGTCCATGTTGAAGATGCCGAGCTTCACCGCCAGCGAATACAGCGCGTTGACGCGCTTTTCCCACGACGCATGAAACACCTGCGCGTTCAGCGCATAACGCACCGGGCCGAAGCCCTGCTTGCCGCCGAGGTCGTGCATGCCGTCCATCGCGCTACTCCGGCAGCCGCGCCACGCCGATCATCGATTCCTTGGTCACGATGCCGGCGAGCTGCTCCTCGCTCCAACCGACGGTGTGCGCCGGCTGCACCGGCAGCACCATGTAGCGCGTGTCGGCGGTGGTGTCCCAGACGCGGATCTCGATCTCCGGCTTCAAATCGAGCCCCATCTCCTTGAGCACCGTGCGCGACTGGCGCACGATGCGCGATCGGTATTCCAGATCCTTGTACCAGTCGGGCGGCAGGCCGATGATCGTGAACGCGGTGCACGAGCACAGCGTGCAGCAGATGACGTTGTGCAGCGTCGGCGTGTTCTCCAGCACCACCAGGTGCCGGTGGTGCGCCGGCATCGTGAGGCCGAGCGCCATCACCGCATCGCGCCCGTTGGCCAGCAGCCGGCGCTTGAAGGCCGCATCGGTCCACGCCTTGGCCACGACGCGCGCGCCGTTGCGCGGCACCCATTGTTCTTCGGTGAGGTGCTCGAACTGCTCGATGAACTCGGCGGGCTTCATGCCGCGCTCGTCGAATGCGGCCTCGATGGCTGCCGTGCGCTGCTCGACCGAGGCGACCGATGGACGCACATGGATGAATTCAGGCATCGTCGTCGCTCTCCAATCCGGGCCCGCCAGTATAGAAAAGCCGCGGCGCCGCCGCTGCGCAAGCGGTCACATCGCGTTGAGGTGCATCCCGAAGTCGAGCTCGACGATCGCGCCGGTCATCATCGACGCACCGGTGGTGAGCCACCAGATCGCCTCGGCCACTTCGTCGGGGTGGCCGATGCGCTTGAGCGGCGACACGTTGATCTGGTGCGCACGCCGCTGCGCAAACGACTCGGGCGCCAGCCGCTCGACAAAACCCTGCTCCACCAGCGCCGGGCACACCGCGTTCACGCGCACCTCGGGCGCCAGCACCCGCGCCAGCGACAGCGTCAGCGCGTTGAGCGCCGCCTTCGATGCCGCGTAGGGGATCGACGAGCCGCTGCCCATCAACCCGGCACGCGACGAGATGTTCACCACCGCGCCGCGGCCGCTCGCTTTCAGGTGCGGGGCGGCGGCACGCATCATCTGGAACGGCCCGATCGTATTGACCGCGTAGATGCGCTGGAAGTCTTCCGCCGACACGTCGTGCAGCCTGGCGTGCGCCACCATCTTGCTGATGCCCGCAGCGTTGACCAGCGCGTCGAGCCGGCCCAGGGCGTCGACCGTGTCGGCGACCAGCCGCACGCAGTCGGCGTCGCGCGTGACGTCGCCTTCGATCGTGATGGCGCGCTGGCCCGATGCGCCGGCCGATGCCGCCAGCGCCTGTGCCGCCTCACGCTGGCTGGCGTCGAGGAAGTTGATCGCCACCTGCCAGCCCTCGCGGATGAAGCGGCGCGCGGTGGCCGCGCCGATGCCCGAGGCGGCTCCGGTGATCAACACGACACGTGGGCCGGCGTCGGGTGCTGTCATGGCATGCTTTCGATTCAGTTCAAACGGCTTGCAGGAAGTCCAGCAGCAGGCGGTTCACGGCAGTGGATTGTTCCTGCTGCACCCAGTGGCCGGCGCCGTCGACCAGCTCGCAGCCGAGCATGCGGGTGCAGGCGCTCGCCTGCATCGCCTCGAAGTCGCCGGGCTTCTGGAAGACACCCCAGTCGCTGGCGCCCGCGACGAACAACGACGGCACATCGATCGTGCGGCCCGAGAAGGTTTGCAGCTCGGCGATGCAGGCCGCATCGGCCGCGCAGCGGTACCACTGCAGGCCGCCCTGGAAACCGTTGCGCTGGTACTCCAGGCTGTAGACCTGCAACTCGCCTTCTGGCAACCACGCGCAGGCGGCGACCTCGGCATCGCTGGGCATTTCCACCGCCACCGTCTGCGCCATGGTCTGGCCACGCTCCATCACGTAGTAGGTGGGCATGTGCGCCAGCTCGGTGGCACTCCACGCGCGCAGCGGATGCGGATGGTTGTCCTTCCAGTCGGCGCTCTTGTGGTGGTAGTAGGCGCGCAGGAACGCGTGCACGCCCTGCTGGCAGCGCCACATGTCGTCGTTGGCCTGGCGCGTGGTGTAGTACCACTGGTAGTGCTGGCGCGGCCAGCGCAGCGCCGCGAGCTGGTCGTTCATCTCACTCAAGCGTGTGGCGTCGGCGTTGGGCGACGCCGCACCGAACGGCAACGTCGGCGGCCCGGCAAACGGCGCGCTCATCAGCACCACCGAGCGGAACACATCCGGCCGCAGCAGCGCGCACCATGCCGCCACCCGCGCGCCGAAGTCGTGGCCGATCACGGCGTTGACGTGGTCCACGCCGAGCGCCGCCAGCAGGCCGACGGTATCGCGTACCAGGTTGAGCAGGCGAAACGAGCGCAGGTCGCCGTCGTAGCTGGCATCCCAGCCGGTGGTGCGCCCATAGCCGCGCTGGTCGGGTGCGATCGCGTGGTAGCCAGCCGCGGCCAACGCCGGCAGCACGCGCCGCCAGCTGTAGGCCAGCTCCGGAAAGCCGTGCAGCAACAACACCACCGGCCGGCCCGGCGTGTCGAAGCCCGCTTCGAGCACGTGCATCGTGAGGCCGTTGACGCCGTCGACGAAGCGGCTGCGCACGCCGCGCGGCAACACGTCGGGGGCGAGCGGCTGCGGCGGCGGATGCATCGTCGAGCGGCCTACGCCGCCACCCCGACGCCACCGCGCTCGGCCTCGAGCGCGCGCTTCACGATGCGCCGGTATTGCACCAGCGCCGAGTCCACCGCCAGCGGCAGCATCGGTGCGCTGGGGTCGAGCGCGATGTTGCGTGCCTGCGCGGTGATCATGCGGCGGTCTTCTTCGAACGCCTCCAGCAGCGACTCGTAGATGCGTTGCGTGATGGTGTCGTCGCCCTGGGTGGCCAGGTGCGATTGCTGGAAGAAGTAGTGCGTGGTGGTGTCGGTTTCCGGCGTCAGCGTCTGGCAGCTGTGCAGTTGCACCGCGTCGCGCATGTCGTCGGGCTGCTGGCCCACCGGGCGGCCGCCCGATCGCATCAGCAGCGTGCCGGGCAGCACGAAGTCGTAGATGAACCAGCGGTCGACGTTGCTGCTGAAAGACCGCATGCGCTGGTAGTACGGCGGCGGCGGCACGTCGGGCACGTGGCGCGTCACGCGGATGCCGTGCGGCACCGGGTCGATCACCGCCCTCGCCTGCGCGATGCGCGGCGAGCCGCCGAGCGTCTTTTCGTGCACGTAGCTCAGGTGCGAGAAGTCCAGCAGGTTGTCGCAGATCAGCAGGTAGTTGGCGTCGTAGTGCAGGTAGCCCGGCCGGTAGCGCCAGTCGGGGTGGTCGCACGAAAAGTTGTCGGGCAGCATGCTCATGTCGATGCTGCGACTCGTCGCCCATCCACACGAACACCCACTTGTTCTTCACCGCCACCGGGTAGCTGCGCACCCTGGCCTTCGGCGGCACGCTGTCGAGGCCCGGCACCTCGACGCAAACGCCGCTGGGGTCGAACTTCATGCCGTGGTAGCCGCAGCGCACGTGATCGCCCTCGCGCCGGCCGGCCGACAGCGGCGCCAGCCGATGGCAGCAGCGATCTTGGAGCGCGACGATCTCGCCGTCGGCCTTGCGGTACAGCAGCAGCGGCTCGCCGATCACCATGCGGCTGAACAGCCCGTCGGCCGGGATCTCGTGGTCCCACGCCACCATGTACCAGCAGTTGCGGATGAAGGCCATCGTGTGTCTCCGGCTCGCGTCGTGCGCGCCCAGCATAGCCGGCCGCCGGCCGGGTGACTCTCCACGATGACCCGTGAGGTAATGGCCTTGCTGCAGGCTCGCCGTCAGAATCGCCGCCATGCCATCCACCGCCACCTCGACCGCCGCGCCGCCGCTGGCGCGCCCGCCCGCCGCGCTGCCTGTCGCCTGGCTGATGCTCGGCACCTTCATCGTCACGTTCGACTTCTTCGCGGTCAACGTCACGGTGCCCACGCTGCGCGACGCGCTGGCGGCCGATGCGGCGCAGCTGCAGTGGGTGGTCGCGGCGTTCGGCCTGTTGTACGGCGCGGGGCTGATCGCCGGCGCGCGCCTGGGCGAGCGCCACGGCACCGAGCGTTTGTTCGGCCTCGGGCTGGCGTTGTTCGCATTGGCCAGCGCGGCCGCGGCCGCGGCACCGGACCTGTGGTGGCTGATTGCGGCGCGCGCCGCCCAGGGCGTGGCCGCCGCGCTGCTGACACCACAGGTGCTGTCGCTCGCCGGCCGGCTGCCCGATGCGGCGTTGCGGCAGCGCGCGTTCGTCGCCTACGGCGCGGCACTCGGCTTCGGCGCGGCGCTCGGGCCCCTGCTCGGCGCGGCGCTGGTCGAAGCCGACCTGTTCGGCCTGGGGTGGCGCGCGGTGTTCGTGCCGCAGGTGCTGCTGGCCGGCGCCGCCGCGCTGCGCGCGCAGCCGTGGCGGACCGCCGCCGGGCATGGGCCGGCGCTCGATCTGATCAGCGTGGCGCTGCTGGTGGTGAGCACGATGGCGCTGGTGGTGCCGCTGATCGAGGGCCGGCGCCTGCAGTGGCCGCTGTGGCTGGGGCTGTTGCCGGTTGTCGCCGCGATCGGGCTCGTGGCGTTCTGGCGCCGCCAGCGCAGCCTGGCCTGGCACCACGGCCCGGCACTGGTCGACCCCGCGCTGATGCAACCGCCGTTCGTGCAGGCGTTGATCACGGTGCTGGTGTTCTACTGCAGCAACGCGTCGTGCATCCTGATCGTGTCGTTGTGGCTGCGCAGCGTCTACGAATTGCGGCCGATCGCCGCCGCCGCGGTGTACACCGCGATGTCGGTCGGTTTCATCGCCACCACGTTCAGCGGCCGTGCCTGGTATGCACGCTGGGGCGACCGCCTGCTCGTGGTCGGCGCCAGCGCGCTCTCCGTCGGCCAGCTCGCCATTGCCGCGCAGCTGCAGCTCGGCACCGCACTGTGGGCGCTGCTGCCGACGCTGCTGTTCACCGGCGCGGCGTTCGGCCTGATCATGAGCCCGCTGGTGGCGCGCGCGGTCGGCACCCTGCCGCTGGCAAGGGCCGGCATCGCCGGCGGCGTGGTGGTCACCGTGCAGTGGCTCGGCAATGCACTCGGCGTGGCGGTGCTCGGCTCGGTGTACTTCGCGCTCGCGCCGGGTGCGCGCGTCGACGCGGCGGCACTGAGCCACGTGCTGCTGGCGGTGCTGGCTGCGGCCGTGGCGCTGCTGCTGCCACGCTGGATCCACACGCCGCCCGGCGGCACGCCGGACACGACCTCATGAACGCACGGTTGCCCCGCAGCGCCACCGACGGCGCGGCCGAATCGATCGGCTCGTTGTTGAAATCGTGGCGCTCGCACCGGCGGCTGTCGCAACTCGACCTCGCGCTCGACGTCGGCGTGTCGGCGCGCCACCTGAGCTTCGTCGAGACCGGGCGTTCGCGGCCGAGCCCCGAACTGCTGACGTCGCTGGCGCAGCGGCTGGAGGTGCCCTTGCGCGAACGCAACCGTCTGCTGCTGGCCGCCGGCTACGCGCCGCGTTATGCCGAGCGCAAGCTCGATGCCGACGCGATGGAGCAGGTGCGCGGCGCGCTGGAGCGCCTGCTCGCGGCGCACGACCCGTATCCCGGCGTGGTGCTGGATCGGCAGTGGAACGTGCTGCTCGCCAACCGCGCCGCATCGGGCCTCACCACGCTGCTGCCGCCGCACCTGCAGACGCCGCAGGTCAACGTGATTCGTGCCGGGCTGCACCCGGAGGGGTTTGCCCGGGTGACGGCCAACTTCGACGATTGGGGCGGCCACTTGATCGACGTGCTGCAGCGCGAGGCCGCCAAGACCGCCGACAGCGGGCTGATCGAGCTGGAGCGCGAGGTGCACGAGTACCCCAACGTGCGTGCGCTGTGCCAGCGGCGCGAGCACGCGCCGCCGCCGCTGCCGCGGCTGCTGGTGCCGTTCATCGTCGAGCTGCCGGTGGGTCGCATGTCGCTGTTCACCACCCGCACGTTTTTCGGCTCACCGCTCGACGTCACGCTCGAGGAGCTGTGCATCGAGCTGTTCTATCCGGCCGACGTGGCCAGCGAAGCGCTGCTGCGCCAGCTCGCGCGCTCGGATTGACGACGCGCCGGCTACAACGTTCGCCGCAGCGCCTCGAAGAACAGCTCCGACTGCAGGCGCTCGCCGAGCGTCTGCGCGCCGACTCGCGCCGCGATTTCCGGCGCCACCGGCTTGAGCGGCCGCCCGGTCTGCTGCGCCAGCACCTGGTGCATGCAGGCGCGCTCGAGGTAGTACAGGTCGTCGTACGCGTGGTCGACGCGCGCACCGCACACCACCACGCCGTGGTTGCCGAGAAACACCACGTCGGCGCCGTCCATCGCGCGCGCGATGCGCTCGCCTTCCGAGACGTCGAGCGCCAGGCCGTTGTAGTGGGCGTCGATCGCAATGCGGCCGTGAAAGCGCATGGCGTTTTGCGACAGCGTGGTGTCGAGGCCGCGATCGACGGTGAGCGTCAGCGCGGTGGCAAACGGCATGTGGGTGTGCAGCACGCAGGCCTTGCCGGCGATGCGGTGCACCGCGGCGTGGATGAACATCGCGGTCGGCTCGACGTCGCGCGTGGCCCGGCCAGCCGCTCGCCGTGCTGATCGACCAGCACGATGTCGTCGGCCTGCACCTCGCTCCACAGCAGGCCGCGCGGGTTGAGCAGGAAGCGCCCCGAGTGATCGGGCAGCTCGACGCTGAAGTGGTTGCAGCACGCCCTCGCCGAGGCCGTGGTGCGCGGCGGCGCGCAGCGCCAGGCTCAGGTCGGCGCGCAGACGGCGCACCGCGTCGGATTGGTAGTCGGTGACGTGGCGAGTGTTCATGGGCCGCAGTATCGCGCGCTCAGTGCGGTGCGCGCTCGGGCGCGCAGCCGGCCACGCCCGCGGCATGCAGCAGCGTCTTGGCCGCGGCCTGCGCGGCGCGCGCCACCTGCACGGCCTCGGCGGCGTCGCTGCGCTGCACCGCACTGGCCAACGCACCCTCCACGAGGATCGACAACTGCATGGCCGTCCGGGCGGGCTCGCTCACTTGCAGCCGCCGCAGCTGAGACTCGAACCAGGCGGTGTGCTGCGCCTTCACGCCGCGCGCCACCGCGAGCGCCGGGTGCGCGGGGTCGCCGCCAAGCTCGGCGATCGCGTTCGAAAACGGACAACCCCGAAAGCGCCCGCTGCCGAACCAACGCTCCAGGCGCTCGAACACGCCGAGGATCTCTTGCAGCGGCGCGCCCGCACTCGCCGCAGGCGCCGGCTGCCTGGCAGCGCGGCGCTCGAGGTAGGCGGCCACCAATTGTTCGCGCGAGCCGAAGTGCTTGTACAGCGTGCGCTTGCTGATGCCGGCGGCCGCCACCACCGCATCGACGCCGACGCGCTGGATGCCCTGTGCGTAGAACAGCCGCTCGGCGGTGTCGAGGATGTGCTCGTGCACCGCGGTCGAGGAGGCTGCGCTTGCCGTGCTCACGTGGCCACCAGGCTCACCTTGCTCGAACGGTGCAGCGCGAAGCCGATCTGCACGATGCCGGCGGCCAGGCCGAGCGCGACGCCGACGTTGACCGCCATCGTGTACGAGCCGAGCGCGTCATAGAGCAGGCCGCCGCCGAAGGCGCCGACGAAGCTGCCGATCTGGTGGCTGACGAACGCCACGCCGCCGAGCATGGCCTGCCAGCGCAGGCCGAAGACGTCGGTGATCCAGCCCGCCACCAGCGGGCCGACGCCGAGCCACAGGAAGCCCATGATGGCCGCGAACACCAGCGTGCCGCCCGGCGTGGGCAACGTCGCGAAGTACCACAGCAGCGCCAGCGAGCGCAGGAAGTAGATCAGGCCGAGCAGCACCAGCTTGTTCCAGCGCCCGCCGGCCCAGCCGAAGAACAGGCTGCCCAGCACGTTGAAGCCGCCGATCACGCCCAGCGCCTGCGCGCTCAGCATCGGGTCCATGCCGCAGATCGCCAGGTACGACGGCAGGTGCGTGGTCAGGAAGATCAGCTGCATGCCGCAGACGAAGTACGCGGCCGTGAGGATCATGAACGGCGCGTGCTTCATCGCCACGCCGAGCGCGGCGCCGGCGCTCTGATCGAGCTTGCCGGGCGACGGCGGCAGCGGCACACGGTCGACCTTGCCGGCGTACCAGGCCGCGGGCAGCATCACCAGCGCGATGATCGCGAAGCCCCACAGGCCGGCGCGCCAGCCGTACGACTGGTTCAGCGCCTGGCCGATCGGCGCCGACAGCAGCGCGCCCAGCGAGCCGGCGGCCGACACGGCGCCGAGCACCGCGCTGCGCAGGGCCGCGCTCACCGGCCGCGACGCCGCGGCCATCGCCAGCGCCGGGCCGGTGCAGGCCATCGAGGCGCCGATGGCCAGGCCGGCGCCGACGATGACGCCCAGCGTGCCGTGCGAGGTGGCCAGCAACATCAGGCCGATCAGGTAGAGCGCCGAGCCGCCGACCATCAGCGACCTGAAGCCCCAGCGCACCGCCAACGCGCCGGCCACCGGCTGCAGCACGCCCCACACCAGGTTCTGCATCGCGATGGCGAGCGTGAAGTCGGACACCGAGATGCCGATGTCCTTGGTGAGCTCGGGCATGAACAGTCCCAGGCTCTGGCGCAGCCCCATCGCCAGGCTCAACATCAGCGAGGCGCCGAGCAGGATCGGCATCGCGGGCTTCAGGGCTTGCAGTTTCGACACGCGCGCTCCGGGTGAGACAGGGCGCGCCACGCTAGCCGAACGCAGCCACGAAGTAAACAGATCTGTTTACACCCGCAGGGTCGTGCGACCACCCCGGCGCTTGAAGCGCGGCGCCGTGGCACCATCTGCCGGCGATGTTCGCCCTCTGGCTCAGTGCGCTGCTGCACCTGTACATCGGCTGGCGCATCGCATCCGATCTGCCCGGGCCGCTGTCGGCAGCCGCTTTCGTCGCGCTGCTGGTGGCGTCGGCGATCCTGATTCCGCTGGCCTTCTTCGGCCGCCGCTCGCGCAACCGCGACACTGCCGACCGCTGCGTCGTGGGCCGGCATGCTGGCGCTCGGCCTGTTCTCGACGCTGCTGGTGCTGACCTTGCTGCGCGACGTCGGGTTGCTGCTGGCGTGGCCGTTGGGCATCGCCTCGCTCGCCGGCTGGAGCGCCATCGCGGTGCCGCTGCTGGCGCTGGCCGTGGTGGCGATCGGCTTCGTCAACGCGCGCCGCACGGCGCGTGTGCGCGAGGTCGAGGTGCCGGTGGCCGGGCTGCCGCGCGCGCTGCACGGCTTCACGATCGCGCAGATCAGCGACATCCACGTCGGACCGACGATCAAGGGCCCGTACGTGCAGCGCATCGTCGATGCGGTGAACGCGCTCGACGCCGACGCGGTGGCGGTGACCGGCGATCTGGTCGACGGCCGCGTGCGCGACCTCGCGCCGCACGTGGCGCCGCTGGCCGCGCTGCGTTCGCGCCACGGCACCTTCTTCGTCACCGGCAACCACGAGTACTACAGCGGCGCCGACGAGTGGATCGCCGAGCTGAAGCGCCTGGGCGTGCAGGTGCTGCTCAACGAACACGTGGTGCTGCGCCACGAAGGCGCGCGGCTCGTGATGGCCGGCGTGGCCGACACCAGCGCACACCACTTCGACCCCCAGCACCGCAGCGACCCGCAGCGCGCGATGCAAGGCGCGCCCGCCGACGCCGGGCTGCGCGTGCTGCTGGCGCACCAGCCGCGCAGCGCCGAAGCTGCCGCGCAGGCAGGCTTCGACATCCAGCTGTCGGGCCACACGCACGGCGGCCAGTACTGGCCGTGGAACCTGTTCGTGCAACTGCAGCAGCCCTACACCGCGGGCCTGCACCGCCTGAAGCAGCTGTGGATCTACACCAGCCGCGGCACCGGCTACTGGGGGCCGCCGCTGCGCCTGGGCGCGCCATCGGAGATCACGCGACTGCGCTTCGTCGGCGCGTGAAGCCGCAGCGACGCGTGCCTCAGGTGCCCGACGGCAGCGTCTGCCCCTGGCAGATCGACGGCACCTGGCCCGGCCGCAGGTCAGGGCCACCCGCGCAAGTCCATTCGATTTGGCCCTTGTCGGATTCCGACGGCGAGAAGACGAGCGTGCCGCGCGGCGTGGTGACCGTCAGCGTCATCTGGTCGGGGTCGAGCGTCAGCTCGCCGCCGCCGGGCAGGTACTCCGGGATGCCGGCCTCTTTCAACGACTCGGGCACACGCTCGTGGCGCAGGTAGAACGCGCCCAACGCATCGCGTGCGCTTTGCGACTGCATCACCAGTTGCGTGAGCTGGGCCTTCGCCGTGTAGTCGTTGTAGGCCGGGATTCCGATCGCCGCCATCACGCCGACGACGTAGAGCAGGATCAGGAACCCGAAGCCGCCGCCGAGCCGACCGGCGTACGGAATGAATGCCGCCAGCACGTAGGCCAGCTTGTGTCGCGCCGGTGGCACCGCGTTGCGGTCGATCACCCGCCACACGCGCTTGGTCAGCCACGGATACGCGCCGGTCAACTCGTGAAACGACATCCAGAAGCCTGACGTCTGCTTGGCCTGCTCCAGATAGGCGCTGACGTCGAGCTGCTGCCAGCGCCGGCCGCCGGCAGCCAGCGCGGCGATCGCCCGTGCGGCGTTGTCGGCCGACGAACTGCAGGCCGCGCCGTGGCGGTCACAGGTGCTCTCGCGGGCGCGCGAGTAGGCCGCGCCCACCAGCGGCAGCCACAACACCGGCCAGCGCAGGAACTGCCAGCTCAGGTGCTTCATGCGCAGGTGACCCAGCTCGTGGCCGATGTAGAAGCGCGCGCCGTCGGGATGGTGGCGCATCGCATCGACCACATCGGACAACAACACCACGTACTGCGAGCGCAGGAACTCGGTCGCGAACGCATTGCGGGCGCCGTTGCCGTTCATCACGTAGGCCTGCGGTAGATCTTTCATCTGCAACTGCTCGCAGCAGGCCACGAACTGCGCATGCAGGTCGGGGAACTGCGCTGGCGACAACGCCACGCCGTTGCCCTTGATGTGAGCGATCAATGTCGACTGCACGAACAGGTAGACGACGAAACCCAGCAGCAGCACGATCAGCGCAACGCCGAAGGTACCCACCACCAGCAACAGCCAGACGAGCAGGCCGATCAGCAGCGTGAACACGCCCAACACCCGCTCGCGCGGATAGACCAGGTCGCTCATGGCTCTCCTCTTGTTGTGGTCCCTTCGTCGCCGGCATTGTCGCCGCTGCTGCGCAGACGAAAAAAAAGCCGACCCTGAGGGCCGGCCCTGCGGTGCTGCCACGAGCCAACGTGGCGAGCGGTCGCTCGGTGCTGCGCGTTACCAGTCCGCGCCGTAGTAGTTGTGAACCCGTCGACCGTAGTCCGGCGTGTAGTCCGGCACATCCGATTGGGCGTAGTGCGGCGCCTTCTCGAGCTTCTCCTTGTCCAGCGGCACGACGTAGCCTTCCTTCTGCGTGTCGTACTTCAGCATGTTCCACGGCAGCGGGTAACGATCGGTCCCCATGCCCAGGAAGCCGCCGAACTCGAGCACCGCGTAGCGGATCTGCCCGGAGATCTTGTCGATCATCAGGTCGTCGACCGAGCCGAGCTTGTCGCCGGCCGTGTTGTACACGTTGGTGCCTTCTACCCGTTCCGACGAGATGATGTCGCTCGAGGTGCCAAGGGATGTCTTCATTCAACTCTCCTGAGAGATGGGTTTCGAAACGACGCAAGCCAGAGTGAAAAGAGCTCGCGCCTCGCAGTTCCGTTTATCCGCCCCGGCGGCCGCCGGGGCGATCGGTGCGAGGAGCGCCCCGCTGTAGGACAACGCGCCTATCATTAAACGCATGTTCAGGCGCGGGCGCAGGAGCCAGCAGTCGAGGTCGAGCCGCCGGTTCGCCTGGGTGCTGGCGCTTGCCCTGCTGCTGCCGTTCGCGCAGGCCCTGGCCTGGGTGCACACGCTCAGCCACCATGGCACGCAGCGCGCGGACACCGTCGCCATTCAGCTCGATGCATCGTGCGCGACCTGCCTGAGCGCGGCGCCGCTGCACGGCGGCGGATTGCCGGGCGCGCAGCCTTCTGTGTGGGTGCCGCCAGCGGTGCAAGCCGTGCCGCCGGCAACCGACGCCGCAGCGTGTCGGCAAACCCCCCCCTCGCCTACCTGAGCCGCGCGCCGCCGCTCGCTTGACCTGACCGCCGCGTCGCAACGCGCACGAACTGCGCGTTGCCTGTCGTTCACGTTCAGGCAAGGAGCAGGCCATGCGCCTCGTCGCTGCAGCGGGCTTGATGCTCGCACTCTCACTGCCATCGGCGCCCGCACGGGCGCAGGCGGCACCCACCGCCACAGAAATTGCCGCGCTGCGCGCCGAGATCAAAGCGCTGCGCGAATCGTACGAAGCCAGGCTACAGGCACTCGATGCACGCCTGCGCGCGGCCGAAGGCGCGGCGAACGCGAGCACGCCTGCCGGCGGCCCACAGGCTGCCCCCGCCACGGCAGCCGAGCCCGTGCCCGCGGCCGCATCGGCGCCTGCAGCGCCCACTGCAGCGGCGGCCAATAGCAGCAACACGTTCAACCCGACGATCTCGTTGATCCTCTCGGGCACGGCCGCCCACACCTCGCTCGACCCCGCGCGCTACGCGATCACCGGCTTTGCATCTGCCGCCCGACGTCGAAGTGGGCCCTCCACCGCGCAGCTTCAGCCTCGGCGAAACCGAACTGGCGATCTCGGCCAGCATCGACCCGTGGTGGCGCGGCGCTGCCTTCATCGCGCTCGAACCCGACAACTCGGTGTCGCTGGAAGAAGCCTTCGTGCAGACCACGGCGCTCGGCAGCGGCTTCACGGCGAAGGCCGGGCGTTATCTGTCGGGCATCGGCTACCTCAACTCGCAGCACGCGCACACCTGGGACTTCGCCGACCTGCCGCTGGCGTACCAGGCGATGCTCGGCGGCCAGTTCGCCGACGATGGCGTGCAGTTGCGCTGGCTGGCACCGACCGATCAGTTCATCGAGCTCGGCGTCGAGGTCGGCCGCGGACAAAACTTTCCCGGTGCCGACAGCTCACGCAACGGCGCCGGCGCCGCATCGATCGCGCTGCACACCGGCGGTGACGTCGGCGACAGCCACAGCTGGCGCGCCGGCGTGTCGTATCTCCGCGCCAAGGCCAGCGACCAGGCGCTGACGCAGCTCGATGCCAACGACACGAGCGTCGACAGCCTGTTCAACGGCCGCAGTGACATCACGGTGGTCGACTTCGTCTGGAAGTGGGCGCCCAACGGCAATGCCACGCGCACGAACTTCAAGCTGCAGGGCGAATGGCTGCGCAGCTCGCGCAACGGCACGCTGGGTTACGACACCGCGGGCGCCAACCTGCTCGGCAACTACGCGCAAGCCTCCAGTGGCTGGTACCTGCAAGGCATCTACCAGTTCGTTCCGCGCTGGCGCGTCGGCCTGCGCACCGAGCGGCTCGACGCCGGCGCGGTGACCTACGTCGGGCCCACGCTGTTCGACGCCAACGGTTTTCAGCCGCGCAAGAACACGCTGATGGTCGACTTCAACGCCAGCGAGTTCTCGCGCTTGCGCCTGCAATACGCGCGCGACCAGGCGCGCTCCGGCTTCACCGACAACCAATGGCAGCTGCAGTACCAGATGAGCCTGGGCGCGCACGGCGCCCACGGCTTCTGATGCAGCGCCAAGATCGAGGAGTGGACATGACAGCTCACAAACCGCTTGTTGCCTGGTTGATGGCGGCACTCGCCTGGCTCGCGATGCCCGCGCACGCCGCGCTGCGCGTGCTGGCCTGCGAGCCCGAGTGGGGTGCGTTGGTGCAGGAGCTCGGCTGGCCCGCTGGTCGACGTGTCGGTGGCCACCACCGCGCTGCAGGACCCGCATCGCATCGAGGCACGGCCGAGCCTGATCGCCCGGGCACGCAACGCCGACTTGCTGGTGTGCACCGGCGCCGAGCTCGAAATCGGCTGGCTGCCGGTGCTGCTGCAGCAATCGGGCAACGCCAAGATCCAGCCCGGGCAAGCGGGCAACTTCGCGGCCGCCGACGTCGTGCGCAAGCTCGACGTGCCGGCGCAGGTCGATCGCTCGCAGGGCGACGTGCACGCGGCCGGCAACCCGCACATCCAGACCGACCCGCGCAACATCGCGCGAGTGGCCACGGCGCTGACGGCGCGCCTGCAGCTGCTCGATGCCGGCAACGCCGGCGCGTACGCGGATCGCGCCAAGGACTTCCAGCAGCGCTGGCAGCAGGCGATCTCGCGCTGGGCTGCCAAGGCTGCGCCGCTGCAGGGCCTGCCGGTGGTGTCGCAGCACAAGGCCTTCAGCTACCTGTACGACTGGCTTGGCATGAAGGAGGTCGCCGTGCTCGAGCCCAAGCCCGGGGTCGAGCCCTCGGTGTCGCACTTGCAGCAGGTGCTGGCGTCGCTGAAGACGCAGCCCGCACGCGTGGTGGTGTACGCCGCCTACCAGGACGCTCGCCCGTCCGAATGGCTGCAGAAGAACGCCGGCATCCCGGCCGTGCGATTGCCGTTCACGGTGGGCGGTAACCAGGGCGCGAAAGACTTGTTCGGCTTGTTCGACGACACGCTCGATCGGCTGCTGGCTGCTGCCGGGGCCGCCAAGTGAGCGCTGTCAACTGGCACGCGCTCGACTGGAGCCTGCTCGGACTGCCGCTGGTCGCCGGCCTGCTGGTGCTGGCCACGCACGTGCCGCTGGGCGCGCAGGTGCTCGACCGCGGCATCGTGTTCATCGACCTCGCGGTCGCACAGATGGCGGGGTTGGGGGTGATCGTGGCCGATGCGCTGGGCTTTCCCGATCGCGGCGTGGCGATGCAGGCGGCCGCCGTGAGCGCCGCACTCGCCGGCGCCGCGCTGCTGGCCTGGACCGAGCGGCGCGCCGGCGCGCAGCAGGAGGCGCTGATCGGCGTGTCGTTCGTGCTCGCTGCGTGCGCCGGCATTCTGGTGCTGGCCCACAACCCGCACGGCGGCGAGCATCTGAAGGATCTGCTGGTCGGCCAGATCCTGTGGGTCGATGCCGCGCAACTCGGTTGGCTCGCGCTGGTGTCCGCAGCTCGTGCTCGTCGGCTTGCGCGCAGGCATCGCGCGGCGCTTCGGCCGCTTCGGCTTCTATGGGCTGTTCGCGCTGGCCGTCACCGCGTCGGTGCAACTGGTGGGCGTGTACCTGGTGTTCTCGAGCCTGATCATTCCGGCGCTGGCGACCCGATCGTTCAGCGGCACGCCGCGCACGCTGGTCGCCTATGCCGTGGGCGCCGCTGGCTTCGCGCTCGGCCTGGTGCTGTCGGCGCTGTTCGACCTGCCGTCGGGTGCGGTGATCGCCTGGGCATTGGCCGGCTGTGGTTTTCTCGCGGCAGCGTCACGCGCGATGCGCACGGCGCGCTGAATCCGGCGCTATGGTGGCTGCGTCCGAATCGCCGACCTGTAGCCGCATGAACACCGTGACCGAGGCGCTGTCGCGCGCCGCGATCGAAGCCACCGCGTTGCGCATCGCGCAGCACGTGCGGCGCACGCCCGTGCTGCAGGTCGACGGCGCCGACTTCGGGCTGCCCGGCGTGCCACTCGTGTTCAAGCTCGAGTACTTGCAGCACGCAGGCTCGTTCAAGGCGCGTGGCGCCTTCAATCACCTGCTCACGCGCGATGTGCCACGCGTCGGCGTGGCGGCGGCGTCAGGCGGCAACCACGGTGCGGCCGTGGCATACGCCGCCGGGCAGCTGAAGGTGCCGGCAACGATCTTCGTGCCCAAGGTCGCGAGCCCGACCAAGATCGAGCAGATCCGTGCCTACGGCGCGACGCTGAAGATCGTCGGCGAGCGCTACGTCGATGCGCTGGCGGCCAGCGAGGCCTTCGTGCAGGCCAGCGGCGCGCTGCCGATCCACGCCTACGACCAGATCGAAACCCTGCAAGGCCAGGCCACAGTGGGCCTGGAGTTCGAGCGCGATGCGCCGGGGCTCGACCTGTTGCTGGTGTCGGTGGGCGGCGGCGGCCTGATCGGCGGCATCGCGGCGTGGACGTTAGGGCGCACGCGCCTGATCGGCGTCGAGCCCGAGCTCGCGCCGACCTTGACGCACGCGCTGCAAGCGGGCGAGCCGGTCGACGCGCCGGCCGGCGGCATCGCTGCCGATTCGCTGGCGCCGCGCCGCATCGGCTCGCTCGCGTTTCAGATCGCCCAGCAGCATGTGGAGCGCACCGTGCTGGTCAGCGACGACGCCATCCGCGACGCGCAGCGCGCGCTGTGGCGCGTGCTGCGCGTGGTGGTCGAGCCGGGTGGCGCCGCCGCGATGGCCGCGCTGCTCGGCGGTGCCGTGTTGCCCGAGCGCGGCCAGTCGGTGGGCGTGCTGCTGTGCGGCGCCAACACCAGCGCGGTGTCGTTCGATTGACCAAGCGGTCAGCGCGCACATTCCGGCGAGTGGCCGGCCTCGCGCAGATACACGATCAGGTCGGCGCGCTCGGCGGCGTCGGGCACGCCGTCGTAGGTCATCGACGTGCCGGGCACCATCTTCAGCGGACTGGCGAGAAAGCGGTCCAGCGTCTGCGCGTTCCAGACGACGCGCGCCTGCTTCATCGCCGACGAATAGTCGAAGTTCGGCACGCTGCCTGCCGTGCGGCCGAACAGGCCGCAGTGTTTGGGGCCGACCCGGTTTTGCGCCAGCGCGTGACAGGCCGCGCAGCGCGCGTAGATGGCTTCGCCGCGCGCGGCGCTGGGCGCCGCGGCGGCTGTCGCGCACAGCAGCGTGGCGCACGCGGCCACTGCGAGCAGCCGCATGCCGCGCGCCGTGACCCACCCTGCACCGCGTTGCGGCGCCCGCGTCACGACACGAAGGCCGACGGCACCGGCACCTCGCCCAGCGCCTGGCGCAGCACCGCCCAGTGCATCGCCTCGTCGCCGAGGATGCTGGCCGCCGCCTTCGACAGGTCGCGGTTGGCGAACAACGGCACCGCGCCGAGGTAGGCGCTGACGGCACCCTGCTCGAGCTTGGCGGCGAAGCGCAGCACGTCGGCCTGCGACTTCAGCGACGCCACCGGAAAGTCGTAGTTGGCCTTGGCGGCCACCGCCTTGCCACCGAGTTTTTCGACCGTCTTGGACAGCAGATCGGCGTGCTCCTTGTGATGGCCCTGGAACGTCAACGCCAGGTCGAGCGCGGGCTTTTGCAGCAGGTTGCTCTGCGCGCCCACCTGGTAGGCGGCGATCGCCTCGAGCTCGGCTCCGAGCGCGGTGTTGAGGATCTGCACGTCCTTGGGGTCGGCCGCGCCGGCAGCGGCAGCCAGCGTGTGGTTGCCGGCCAGCAGCGCGACCGCGGGCCCCGACAACACGAGGCCCGAACGGCCCAGAAAGTGGCGGCGCGCCAGCGCCAGCGTGGGTGTATCGAAGAACGACATGATGGCGGTCCCTGCGAGTGGTTGACCCCCATCAGATGGCGCGCCGGGCGGTGGCGTTCCCGTCGCCCTGCGGTTGCGCCACCGTGCGAATCAGCGCGCGGCGTCGGGCGCCACCAGACCCGCGCTTTGCAGCACGCGCGCCACGATGCGATCGCAGCGTTCGCCGTCGAACGAAAAGGCATCGGCAGTTGCCATGTCGATGTCGCGCGACAGTCCCTCGCGCAACAGGCCGCGGGCGCGGAACAGGCGCGTGCGCACCGTGGCCTCGGGCAGGTCGAGCGCGGTGGCAACGTCTTCGACGCTCATCTCCTCGACCGCGCGCAGGATGAACACGCTGCGAAACGCATCGGGCAGGCGATCGATGCAGGCTTCCATCAGGCGCCGCAATTCGGCGCGCATGGCCATCCGCTCGGGCTCGTGGTCGGGGTCGTCCTCCATCCGCTCCTCCATGGGGTCGTGGTCTTGTTCGGGCATGGTGTTGTCCAGCGGAATGACCTGCGCGCCGCGGCCGCGGCGCAAGCGCGCGAGCGATTCGTTGATCACGATGCGAGCCAGCCAGGTCGACAGCTTGGCCTCGTTGCGAAAGCCGTCGATCGCGCGCCAGGCACGCAGGTAGGCCTCCTGCAACGCATCTTCGGCCTCGACGTCGCTCTTCAGGATGCTGCGCGCGGTGCGAAACAGCAGCCGGTTGTGGCGCCGCATGATGATCGCGAAAGCCGGGCCGTCGCCCGTCGCCGCGCGGGCCGCGAGCTCGTGATCTTGCAGCGGCTCGGCAGCGCGCGGCCGCGCCAGGGTTTCAGCGTTGACCATGGGAACCTCCGCCCATTGGATGGCGTCGCGGGCGGCTGCGTTCCCGGCCGTCATCGCTGGCTGGCCGAGCCCGCGGTGGCGCGCTCGCGCCAGACGTTGGGCGACAGCCCGGCGTGCTTCTTGAACGCGCGGCTGAACGCCGCCTCCGACGCGTAACCGACGGCGTCGGCCACCGCGCGCACTTTGACGCCGGGATAGGCGAGCAGCCGGGTCGCCAGCTGCATGCGCCAGCCCGCCAGGTAGTGCATCGGCGGCTGGCCCACCAGTTGCGCAAAACGTTCGGCCATCGTGCTGCGCGACGCGCCGGTGCCTTCACCGAGCGTGCCCAGCGTCCACGGCCTGGCCGGCTCGGCGTGCATGCGCGCCAGCACGCGCGAGGTCAGCGGGTCGCGCAGCGCGGCCAGCCAGCCGGTGGGCGCGGCCGGCGCGCCGGCCAGGTGGCGGCGCACCACCTCGACGAACATCAACTCGGCGAGCCGCAGCAGCACGTCGCGCCCGCCGGCGCCGGGGTCGCGCAGCTCGGCCAGCGCATAGGCCATCAGGTGCGACAGCCGGTCGCCGGGCTGGGTGACGTGGGGCATGTGGATCACCCGCGGCAACGCCCACAGGATCGGATTGAACGGCCGCGCGTCGCAGCCGAGAAAGCCGCAGATGAAGGTGGTGCGCTCGCTGCCGGTGCCACCCTCGGTCACCAGCGACGGCAGCTCGCCGGCCGCCATTGCGCGGAAGAACGCCACCGCGTCGGCGTCGCTGTAGCTGGGCGCCACGTCGGGCAGCGAGGCCAGCGCATAGGCGTCGCCGTGCGGCACGATCAGCGCGTCGCCTGCCGCGAGCGGCTGCAGCGGCTCGCCGGCGAGGCCGCCCCAGCACTGCCCCTGCACGACGATGTGGTACGAGACCAGATGCTGCACATGCGGCATCACGTGGTGCGCGAACGCGCGCGTCTCGGGCGCGTGCGACCGCCACGGCGCACTGGCCTGCACCAGGAACAGCATCGCGCCGCTCAAGCGGATCGTGCGCAGCACGTCCGACAGCACGTCGGCCGCGTGCGACTGCCGATCCAGCGCGTGCATCGCATCGCGCTCGTCCGGACGGTCGGGCAAACGATTCGGTCCCTCGGTCATGGCTTTGCGGCGGTCTGGCGCCGATCCTACGGCCACCCGCCACCAGGAGACGCCCATGGCCCACACGACCGCACTAGCCGCACGGCCGCCCGCCGAAGTCTACGAAGCCGAGTTCGTGCCGGCGCTGTTCCGGCCGTTCAGCACCGTGGTGGCCGATGTCGCACGCATCGCCACCGGCCAGCGCGTGCTCGACGTGGCCTGCGGCACCGGCGTGCTGGCGCGCACCGTGGCCGCGCGCGTCGGCGCGTCGGGCGCGGTGCTCGGCCTCGATGCCAACCCCGAGATGCTGGCGGTCGCGCGCCGGCTCGACCGTGGCATCGAGTGGATCGACGGGCGCGCCGAAGCCCTGCCGTTGCCCGCTGCCAGCGTCGATGCCGTGGTCAGCCAGTTCGGGCTGATGTTCTTCGACGACCGCGTCGCCGCGTTGCGCGAGATGCACCGCGTGCTGCGGCCCGGCGGCCGGCTCGCGGTGGCGGTGTGCGACGCGGTCGAGCGTTCGCCCGGCTACGGCGCGCTGGCCGCGCTGCTGCAAACGCTGTTCGGCGACCGCGTGGCCGGCGCGTTCCGCGCGCCGTTCGCGATCGGCGATGCCACGCTGCTCGGTACGTTGGCCGCGCAGGCCGGGCTGCCGCGCGCCGAGGTGCTGAGCCGCTCGGCGACCGTGCGCTTTGCGTCGATCGACGCGCTGGTGTCGACCGAACGCGCCTGCATCTGGACGCTCGGCGGGCTGCTCGACGATGCGCAGTTCGAACGGCTGCTGCACGAAGCGCGGCGCGTGCTGGCGCCGTTCGAGCAGCGCGACGGCAGCGTGGCGTTCGAGATGCCGGTGCTGATCGTCGCCGCGCACAGGACTTGAGCGCCACCCGGACAGGCCGTGGCCGCGCTAAAGAGGCCTCGGGACTCAGTCGAGCCTGACGCCCAGGTCGATCGCGGCCTTGATCCAGGCCGGCACCGCCTCGTCCCACGCGCGACGAGTGTCGACCAGGTTCTGCGGCTTGTTCGGAATGGCGAAGTTCTCGCGCAGCTTGGCCGACTGCTCGGTCTCGGCACCCTTGACCACCACGCTCGACAGTGCGCGCAGCACCGCTTCTGGCGTGCCGGCCGGTGCCATCAGCGCCAGGCCGCCTTCGAGCGGCACCAGCGTGCCGGTGACACCCTGCTCGATCAGGGTCTGAACCTGGGGCAGCTTCGGGCTGCGGTACTTGCCGGTCACGCCGATCGGCTTGACGCCGCGCTGCGCCACGGTGTTGTAGGCCTGGTAGCTGCCCACCGCGATGTGCAGTTGGCTGCTGGCCATGTCGACCCACATCGGCGACTCGCCGCGGTACTGCACGGCCTGGATCTTCAGGCCGTAGTTGCGGCTGAACAGGTCGGCCATCATGTGCGGGTACGAGCCCGGCGCGTACGACCCCATCGAAAGGTCCTTGCCGGCGGCCCAGGCGACGAACTCCTGCAGGTTGCCCGCCGGCACGTGAGGCGCGACGCCCACCACCAGCGGCCCCGACGGAAAGACGGTGATCGGCACCAGATCCTTGTCGAGGTTGTACGGCAGCTTCGTGTAGAGCACGCGGTTCTGCATCACCGTGCCGGTGGTGGTGACCAGCAGCGTGTAGCCGTCGGCTGGCGCCTTGGCCACCGCGTCGATGCCGATCACCGCGCCGCCTCCGGTCTTGTTCTCGACCTGCACCGACGCGCCGAGCTGCTGCGTCAGCTGCTCGGCGAACAGCCGGGCATAGGCGTCGGTCAGCCCGCCCGGCGGAAAAGGCACGACGATGCGGATCTGCTTGCCGGGCCACTTGGCCGCTTGCGCCAGCGCACCCGGCACCGCCAGCACGGTAGCCAGCGCGATCGAACCCGTCACGAGCGAGCGACGGCGGATCTGGCTGGGGTCAGTCATCGGTATCTCCTTTTGTCGGACAGTCTCCACCAGACCAAGGCGGCCGTGTAGCGGGAAACCGCGATGCCGGCGAGTGCCTCGGCGCCTTAACCACTCGCCGCGGCGAGCAGGCCACGCGCCTCGACCACGTCGCGCGCGTCGACGGTCCGACTCGCCGAAACTGCGCAGCAGCGGCGCCAGCAGCGTGTCGAGTGCGGCCGCGCGGCGAGGGCCGTCGAGCATCCGGCACAGCGTCGCGGCGGTGCGCAGTTCGAACAGCCGCGCGTGCTGGCTGCGCGCCACGCCGAGCGCCTCGTCGAGGCAGCGTTCGGCGTCGCTGGTGCGGCCCTCGCGCGCGACGATCTCGCCCTTGAAGCGCAGCAGCTCGGCCAGGTAGAAGCGCTCGCCGTGCCTCAGCGCAATGCCGATCGCGTCGTCGAGCGCGGCACGCGCCTCGTCGAGCCGGCCTGCCGCCGCCAGGCCCTCGGCGCGCAGCGCGATCCAGAACGGCTGGTAGGCCAGCGCCTGGGTTTCGATGTACTCGCGAATGCCGTGCGAGATCTGCTCGAGCCCGGCCTCGACCTCGCCGCGCTGCACTCGTTGCGCGCCGACGATCGCTGCCGACGGACCGGCCCAGGTCGCGAAGCCCTGGTCGCGCGCCGCCTGCAGCGACCGCAGGCCATGCTCCAGCGCGCCGGCATGGTCGCGCTGGATGTGCAGCGTCGCCGCCAGGTAGCACAGCGAGAAGTTGACCGTGTGCGCGCCGCCGAGCGCTTCGGAATGTGCCAGCCCCTCCAGCGCGGCGCGGCGCCCCGCGGCCGGCTGGCCGCCGATCGTCAGCGCCAGCGCGAGGTAGCACAGCGCGGTCGACTTCTGGTCCTGCACGTACATCACCTGGCGCGCCGGCCGGCCCGCGGTGTGCGGCCGCTCGTAGATGCGCAGCGCTTCGTCGAGGTGCCCTCGCGCCTCGTCGAGCTCGCCGCTCAGGAACTGCGTGCCGCCGAGCAGCAGGTGGCCCATCACGTACGGCGATTGCGCCGGCTGCTGGGCCGCGCGCTGCAGCGTCTCCTCGGCCAACGCGCGGCAGCGCGCGAAGCCGGCGCGCGTGATCTCGACCGCGCCGATGCCCGACAGCACCGAGAAAATCTCCGGGGGGTCGCCGAGTTCGCGGCACAGCACGAGCGCGCGGTCGTAGGCCAACGCGCACGGTGCCGACGCGAAACCGCGATGCTCGGCATAGACGCCGCCCAGCGCGAGCTGCACGCGCAGTTCGAGCCGCGTGCATTCCGGCGATGCCGGCTGCGCGGCCAGCAGCCGCAGCGCCCGCTCGAGCTGCGCGATCGCCTCGACGAAACCGCAGCGGCGCGCCGACAGCTTCGCCGCCTGCACCAGGTAGTGCACGGCGTTGGCGTCGTCGTGCGCCGCGACGTAGTGGTTCGCCAGCACCTCCGGCTCGGACGCTGCGGTCTCGGTGAAATCCTCGGCCAGCGCGCGCGCGATGCGGCCGTGCAGCGCTGCCGATTCCTTCTTCAGCAGGCCTGCATAGGCGGCGTCGCGCACCAGCGCATGCTTGAACGCATAGACCGGCACCGCACCGGGCCGGCGGCTGACGAGCAGGCCGGCGCCGACCAGACGCAGCAGGTCCTCCCTCAGCGTCTCCTCGTCGCGACCGGCCACCTTGGCCAGCAACTCGTGCGAGAACTCGCGCCCGATCACCGCGCCGACCTGCGCGACCGCCTTCGCCGAGCCGAGACGGTCGAGCCGCGACATCAGCGAGTCGCTCAGCGTCGCCGGAATGCCGGCTGCCGCGACCGCCTGCGCGCCGGCCGGCAGTGCCATGTCGTGCTCGAGCAGGTCGCGCGTCAGGTCTTCGACGAACAGCGGCAGGCCGTCGGTGCGCTCGGCGATCTGCTCGACCGTCGCCGCCGGCAGCGCACGCTCGCCGCACAGCAGGCCGATCATCGTGCGCGTCTCGTCGCGGCCGAGCGGCGCCAGCGCCAGCTGCTGCACGTGCGCCCGCTCGTCCCATGGCGGCTGGAACTCGGGCCTGGCCGTCAGCACCAGCAGCAGCGGCAGCGTCGGCAGCGCATCGACGATCAGCCCCATCAGCTCGTCGCTCGAGGGGTCGATCCAATGCAGGTCTTCGACGACCAGCAGCACCGGGCCGCGCTGCGCATGCTCGCGCAGCAGCGCGATCAGCACCTGCAGCAGCCGTTGGCGGTGGCGCTGCGGCGACATCGCCGCCAGCGCCGCCGACGGCGCATCGATCGCCAGCAGGCCGGCGAGCAGCGGCAGCGCGTCGTCGCTGCGGCGCAGGGCTTCGGGCAGGAAGGCGGCAAGCTTGGCGAGCCGGGTCGGATTGTCATCGCTGGCCGACAGGCGGGCCGCGAAGCTCAGGTAGCGGATCACCGGCGCGAACGGGCTGCCCTGCAGGTTCGGCGAGCAGTAGTACCACAGGCGCATGCAGTCGCGGCCGACGATGCGACCGTCGACGACTTCGGCCAGGCGCGACTTGCCCAAGCCCGGCTCGCCGGTGACCAGCACCGCCTGGCCGGAACCCTGTCGCACCGCGTCCCACGCGCTGTGCAGCGCGTCGAGCGCTGCCTGGCGGCCGACGAACGGCGTCAGGTTCGACGCGCGCAGCGCATGGAAGCGGCTGCGCACGCCGCGCTCGCCGACCACCTGCCACGCGGGCACGGCGGCGTCGAAGCCCTTCAGCGCATGGCGGCCGAGGTCGCGATACTCGAACAGGCCGCCGGCGAGGCGGCGCGTCTCGGCCGAGACCACCACCATGCCGGGTTCGGCCAGCGGCTGCAGCCGGGCCGCCAGGTTCAGCGCGCTGCCCACCGCCGACACCTCGGCCTCGGCGCTGCGGGCCGGGCCGCGCTCGGCGGCCTCGCCGCCGCCCACCACCACCGTGCCGGTGGCGATGCCGATGTGCACGTTCGAGTCGCCGCTCGCCGAGCGTTCGGCGACCGCGATCGCCAGCGCGGCGCGGATCGCACGCTCGGCATCGTCCTCGTGCGCGCGCGGGTAGCCGAAGTACGCGAGCACGCCGTCGCCGACATACTGCGCGATCGTGCCGCCGTGCGCGGCGACCGTGTCCGCGCAACGCCTGCGGTAGGCCTGGATCACCTCGGCCAGCTCCTCCGGGTCGAGGTGCTGCGCGAGCGCCGTCCACGCCACCAGGTCGCACAGCATCACCGTCAGCTGGCGGCGTTCGAGCGTGCGCACCGAACTCATCTGCTCAGCTGCCCTGCGCCGGCGCAGCACGCTCGACGCGCAGCCGCAGCGCGAAGTGGTCGATCTGCAGCGGCAGGTCGCCAGCCTGCAGCGTGGGCCGCACGAGCGTGAAACGTGCGCGCGCCAGCAGCGCCGCCAGCACCGCCTTGAGCACGAAGCGCACCAGTGTCTCGCCGGCGCAGGCCTGGTGGTGCCGGCTGAAGACGAGCAGCGGCGGCCCGTCGGCCACCGCGTCGGGCATGAAGCGGTCGGCACGCGCGCCGAACTGCCGCTCATCGCGGTGGTGGAAGGCGGCGTGCACCAACAGCTGCCGCTTGGCGGCGACCTCGATCCCGTCGCCGAGCGCGAAGTCTTCCTTGGCGCGGCGCAGCAGCAGCGGCACCGGCGTCCACAGGCGCAGCTGCTCGAGCAGGCAGGCTTCGAGGAAGTGCTGAGCGTCGATCGCCTCGGGCGCCGGCAGATCCGCGGCGCGCGCCGCCGCACACGCACGCTCCTGTGCCGACGGATGGGCGGCGAGCAGTGCCAGCGTGCGCGCGACGTGCAGCTCCATCGCATCCTTCAGCACGAAGAACCAGAAGCCGACCTGCGACGGCACGCCGAGATCCGGCCCCGCCGCGCCGTTGGCCATGCGCCGCGCGGCGTCGCTCACCGGGCACAACGCGGCGCCATCGTTGCCACCGCGGCTGGCGAGCTGGCCCCGAAGCCAGGCATGGAACGCGGCGAAAGCCGGCCGATGGCGCAGCAGCAGGTTGGCCCAGCCGGACAGCCGCGCCAGCTGCACGCTCGCCTGCGGCGCGACGCAGCCGGGGCCGAGCAGCACCTGGTGCGCGACGCGCTCGGCCAGCCGCTGGAAGTCGGCCCAAGCGAGGCTGTCGCGACCGTCGGCGAGCAGCTGCTCGGCCTCGGCGGCGGCGATGCGCGCGAACTGCTCGCGCTGCGGATGCGGCTGGCGCAGCGCGAGCACCGATTCGTTGAACGCACGGCGCTCGCGCCAGGGCTCGCCGCTCGAGACGATCACGCCGTCGGGCACGAAACGCGACAGCGCGCGCTTCTTCAGCCACGGATCGGCAGCGTTGGCCTCGTCGGCGAGCAGGGCGTCGATGCCGATCGGATCCAGCACCAGCAGCGTGCGGTGCCACGAGAACGGGAACCACACCCGCAGGTAGTCGCAGCCGTAGCGCGCGCGCAGCGCCGCGAGGAACGCGCGCGTGCGCCGACCCCAGTCCAGGCGCACGACCAGCGGCACCAGCAGCCGCTGGGGCGCGACCACGCCCCACGCGATGACAGGCAGCCCGACGAAGAACTGCAAGCGCAGCGTGTCCCACCACGAAATCGTCCTCCACGCGGACATCGCAGCTCCCGGCGCAGGCAGGGGGCGATGCTACTCCGCCCGCGGCGGCTACCGTCGCCGCGGCGTCGCGCGTGCAGGCGCGCTCAGCGTTCGAGACGCAGGATGCGACCGTTGGCGCTGTCGGTCACCACGTACAGCCAGCCGTCAGGCCCCTGGCGCACATCGCGGATGCGCTCTTTCAGGTCGGCCAACAGCCGCTCTTCGCCGGTGACCTTGCGGCCGTCGAGCGTGAGGCGCACCAGGATTTCGCCGCGCAACGCACCGACGAACAGGTTGCCCTTCCAGCCGGGGTAACGCTCGCTGGTGACAAACGCCATGCCGCTCGGCGCGATCGACGGCACCCACACCTTCAGCGGCTGCTCGTAGCCGGGCTTGGGGCCCTCTTCGCCGATGCGCGTGCCGATGCCGTAGTTGCGCCCGTAGGTGAGCAGCGGCCAGCCGTAGTTGCGCCCGGCCTCGGTCACGTTGACCTCGTCGCCGCCCTGCGGGCCGTGCTCGTGCGTCCACAACTCGCCGCTGTCCGGATGCAGCGCGGCGCCCTGCACGTTGCGGTGGCCCAGGCTCCAGATCTCGGGCAAGGCACCGCTGCGACTCACGAACGGGTTGTCGGCGGGCACCTGGCCGTCGGGCTCGATGCGCACGACCTTGCCGTGGTGGTTGTCGAGCGTCTGCGCGTCATCCTTGCGCGCAAAGCGGTCGCCCAGCGTGACGAACAGCTTGCCGTCGCGCGCGAACACCAGGCGGCCGCCGCAGTGCGAGCTGCTCGAGTACTTGGGTGCCTGGCGGAAGATCGTGCGCACGTCGGTCAGCGTGCGCGCCGCTCAGCTTGGCGCGCGCCACCGCCGTGCTGTTGCCGCTCTCGCCGCCGCTGGCCGGCTCGGCATAGCTGAAGTAGATGACGCTGTTGTCGGCGAACTTCGGATCGAGCACCACGTCGAGCAAGCCACACTGCCCACCGACCGAGATGGCAGGCAATCCGCCAAGCGGCGCGCCGAGCTTGCCGTCGGCCTCGACGATGCGCAGCCGCCCGGGCTTCTCGGTGACCAGAAAACGCCCGTCGGGCAGGAACGCCAGCGACCAGGGATTGACCAGGCCTTGCGCCACCGTGACGGCTTTGAGCGCATCGGCGGCGGCCGACGGCAGGGCCTGGAGCAGTATCGCGGCGAGGAACAGCGATCGGACGGTCTTCATCGAGATCAGCATTTGCTGCGCACCCGCGAGGGCAGCGGTCAGAAAGGGGGCGAACAGCGGCGAGGTGAAAAACTCCATGCGCCGGATTGTCGTACGTCTGCCGGAGGCACATGATTTGCCGATCCCGCACGATGAAGCAGATCGACATCGCGGCGATCGAGGCGGCGCCAAGGCCCGCCGTGCACTCCACGATGAGATGACGCTCTTTTGCCAGACTGTCGATTCCGGCGGCGCACAAACGTCGTCGTATTGCCAGCCCATTCCGGCTGAGCGTGACCAACAAGGAGATCCGGCATGTCCTACATCGACGGTTTCGTGCTCGCGGTGCCGAGCGCGAACAAGCAGAACTTCATCGCCCACGCCAACAAGGGCGACAGCGCATTCATCGATCACGGTGCGACGCGGGTCGTCGAGTGTTGGGGGACCGATGTGCCCAAGGGCAAGACCACCGACTTTCAGGGCGCGGTCGCGGCCACGGGACGACGAGACGGTGGTGTTCTCGTGGATCGAGTGGCCCGACAAGGCCAGGCGCGACGACGTGATGGGCCGGATGGACGAGATCGGCAAGACCGACGAGCGCCTGAACCCGCAGAAGAACCCGATGCCGTTCGACGGCAAGCGGTTGATCTACGGCGGCTTCGAGCCAATCGTCGAGCGCGGCGAGGCCGCCAGCGACAGCTATGTCCAGGGCTTCGTCATCCCGGTGCCCGCGGACAAGCGCGAGGACTACCGCAGGATGGCCGAAGAGGCGTGGGCGATGTTCAGGGACTACGGCGCGCTGCGCGTGGTCGAAGCCTGGGGCGACGATGTGCCCGATGGCAAGGTCACCGATTTCCGCCGCGCCGTGAAAGCCGAGCCGGACGAGAAGATTGTGTTCTCATTCATGGAATGGCCGTCGCGCGAAGTCTGCGACGCCGCGTCCGAAAAGATGATGAAGGACGAGCGCATGAAGCCGCCCGAAGGCTATGCCATGCCGTTCGACCCCAAGCGGATGATTCTTGGCGGGTTCACCCGGGTCGTGACGCTGGAGAAGTGAAGCGCCGGACCGTCGCTGCGTTCACGCCGGAGCGAACACCGGCACCGGCGTGCCGTCGTCGCTCGGCTGGAACTGCACCTGCACCGGCATGCCGATGCGGTAGGGGCCTTCGCCGACCAAGTTGGTGAGCATCGTCGGCCCCTCGGCCAGCGTGACGTAGGCCAGCGTGTACGGCGGGTCGACGCGCTGCATCGTCGAGTACGAGTAGACCGTGCCGCGGCCGCTGGCCGGCTTCCACGCCGTCTTGCTGCTCGTGCAGTGCGGGCACACGGCGCGCGGGTACCAGTGCGTCTTGCCGCAGTCGTCGCAGTGGCGCAGCATGAATCGGCCTTCCTTCGCGGCGGCGATGAAGACTACGTTGTCGGGGCCGCTGCCGGGCGACGGCATGACGCGGGTCTTGGTGTTCATCGTGCTCATCCCCGTTCCAGGATCACCGTCGAGCTGGCGTGCCGACTGCCCAGGTTGCCGCCGGTGCCCTGCGCCAACGCGAGGCTGCAGTTCTTCACCTGCACCGCCGGGTGCGCCTCGCCGCGCAATTGGCGAACCGCCTCGATCACTTTGGTGATGCCGCCGCGATTGGCCGGATGGTTGTTGCACAGCCCGCCGCCATCGGTGTTGAACGGCAGCTTGCCGCTGCCTGAGATCAGGTTGCCGTCGGCGACGAAGCGGCCGCCCTCGCCCTTCTTGCAGAAGCCGAGGTCCTCGATCTGCAGCAGCACGGTGATCGTGAAGCTGTCGTAGATCGACGCGTACTGGATGTCGCTCGGCTTCACGCCCGCTTCGGCAAACGCCGCGGCGCCCGACACCGCCGCGCCGGTGGTGGTCAGGTCGACGTCACCGGCGCGCGCGCCACGCACCGTCTCGCCGGCGCCGATCACCTTGACCAGCGGTCGCTTCAGGCTCCTGGCGATCTCGGGCCGCGCGACGATCAGCGCGCCGCCGCCATCGCTGACCACGCAGCAGTCCAGCCGGTGCAGCGGGTCGGAGATCACCGGCGAGTCGAGCACCTCTTGCACGGTGACCACGTCGCGCAGCATCGCGTGCGGGTTGTGCTGCGCATGGTGCGACGCGGCCACCTTGATCCACGCCAGCTGCTCGCGACGTGGTGCCGAACTCGTGCATGTGCCGCATCGCGACCATGCCGTAGCCGTTGACGGTGGTGATGCCGTACGGCGCCTCCCACGGCGCCTCGGGCGTGCCGGCACGCGTGCGCGGCGCGGTGCCGCTGGAGCCCTCGCTGCGCGGGCGTCCGGCCAGCGTGATCAGCGCGACGTTGCAGCGGCCGGCAGCGATGGCATCGCGCGCGTGCGCCACCAGCGAGATGTACGACGTGCCGCCCAGATCGGTGCTCTCGGTGTGGCGCACGCTCAGGTTCAGGTAGTCGATCATCGACGTCGGCCCCATGCCCGGCGCGTCGCCCGAGCAGAAGTAGCCATCGATGTCGCCCTTGCTCAACCCGGCGTCGGCCAGCGCGCCCGCTGCGCACTCGGCGTGCAGTTGCGCGACGGTCTTGTCGGGCGCCTTGCGCGTCGGGTGCTCGAACGCACCGACGATGCAGGCCTTGGCTTGGCGGGAACTCACGGAAAATCCTCCTGGTTGGGTTCACGCGAGGAGCGGGCAAAGCCGCGGGCGGGTATGCGCCGGCGCTCGAATGCGGCAGCCCTTCGCTGCGCGAAGGGTTCCCTGCGGTACTCGGTCTCGTGGCCCGTCGCGAAACTCGCTACGCTCACTGCGTTCGCTACGCTCGAACAATCGCGACGAGTCAGATCACGAAGCGCGCTGCGCGCGCGGCCACGAGCCCTGCGTTCCTCGGCGCCGCATATGTCGCTGCCGTCGCACACCCACCCACGGCTTTGCGGATGCACTGAGCTGTTCGACGAAACGCATGCCACGGTCGTGCCGGCAAGGCTGCGGGTGGGCAGGCCCGGGCGCGAATGGACGGCGCCGAGCAGCGCAGCCTGCCAAGGGGTATCGCGACGCCGCCCCAGCGGCGGCGCGACGGCGAGGATGTCGAGCTCCGAGCATAGGCAGCGACTGCGCAGCGTCGTGCCGGCCATGCGAGGGCGAGGTCCGGAGCCGCCCTTGGCGGGCGAGCAGCGCAGGGGACCTCGGCCCGCAGGGCCGAGGCGCCGGCGGGAGCGCGCACGGGCCTGCCCACCCGCAGCCTTGCGCGCTCGGTGTTGCCAAAGCATTCCACCGGCATCACCTCAGTCCTTGTTCCCCACGCTCTGCAACTCATACCCCACCGTCGCCTTGAAGTTGTCGCGCAGCTGCTGCAGCGACCAGCCGCCGAACGAAAACGCCTCGGTCACCTCGGTGGGGTGCGACCACAGCGAGAGTTTGTCGCCGCCGATGCCGACCACCTGGCCGTTGATCCATGCCGACTCGTCGAGTGCGAGGAACACCGCCAGTGGCGCCACCTCTTCGGGCGTGCCCCGCCGGCGCACGGTACCGTGGGCCAGTTGAACGTCGCGCTTGGCAGCCACGTCGGCCGGGATGCTGGCGGTCATCGCGGTCTCGGCGCGCGGCGAGATGGCGTTGACCGTGATGCCGTATTGGATGACTTCGAGCGCCATCGTGCGCGTGATGCCGAGCACGCCGGCCTTGGCGGCGGCGTAGTTGGCCTGGCCCGATGTTGCCGCGCAGACCCGAGCGCGACGTGAGGTTGATGATTCGCCCGGGGCGCTTTTCTTCGCGCAACCATCGCACCGCGGCGCGCGAACAGGCAAAGGTGCCGGTCAGGCACACCGCGATCACGGCGTCCCAGTCGGCAGCGCTGGTGTTGAAGCTCATGCGGTCGCGCAGGATGCCGGCGTTGTTGACCAGGATGTCGATCGCATCGAAGTCGGCCAGGCAACGATCGATCAGCGCGTCGGCGCCGCTGAAGGTGGAGATGTCGGTGCCGTCGGCCTCGGCGATGCCGCCGGCCTCGCGGATCACCTTCACCGTGTGCGCGGCCTTGTCGGCCTGGATGTCGTTGACCAGCACCTGCGCACCCGCGGCGGCCATCGCCTTGGCGATCGCCGCACCGATGCCCTGCCCGGCGCCGGTGACCACCGCGACCTTGTCTTGCAACGGATGTGGGTTCACGGGCGCGATGTTCCCTGTGCGTCGATTCAGTATCGCGAGCGGCATCGCGCAGCGTCAAGCGAAGCAACCCTGCGCAGTCACCTGCGGTACAGATGCAGTCGCGGGCGGAGCTTGCCGGTTGACAGCCGGCGCGCGCGCATGATCACATCGATAGCCCGAACTCGTTTTCTGTTGCACAGAATCCAGCGATGACCTCTGCCGATGCACAACCGCTGTTGATCGGCGAACGCTGGCTCGCCGGCAGCGGCACGATCGACTCGCTGAATCCCGCCACCGGCGCGCTCAACCACCGCGTCGCGGCTGCAGGTGCTGCCGAGGTCGAGCAGGCCGTTCAAGCAGCCAGCGAGGCCGCCGCGAAACCGGCCTGGCGCGACCTGTTGCCGCACCGGCGCGCCGCGCTGCTGCACGCGATCGGCACGATGATCGACGCGCAGGCCGAGTCGCTGGCGCGCACGCAGATGCTCGACAACGGCAAGGTCTGGTCCGAGTGCCTGGCGCAGGCGCGCAGCGCGGCGGCAACCTTCCGCTACTACGCCGCGGTGTGCGAGACGCTCGGCTCGCAGCTCACGCCGGCGCGCGGCGCCTACCTGTCGATGACGGTGCACGAGCCCTACGGCGTGGTGGCCGCGATCACGCCGTGGAACTCGCCGTTGACGATGGAGGCGCAGAAGGTCGCGCCCGCCCTGGCCGCGGGCAACGCGGTGATCCTGAAGCCTTCGGAGTTCACGCCGTCGTGCGCGCTCGCGCTCGGCCGCATCGCACAACAAGCCGGCCTGCCGCCGGGCCTGCTCAACGTGCTGCCGGGCACCGGGCCACAAGCCGGCGCGGCGCTGGTCGCGCACCCCGGCGTCAAGATGGTGTCGTTCACCGGCGGCACGGCCAGCGGCCTGGCGCTGGCCGCGGCGGCCGCCAAGAAGCTGATGCCGGTGTCGCTGGAGCTGGGCGGCAAGTCGCCGCACATCGTGTTCGCCGATGCCGACCTCGACGCCGCGGTGGCCGCGGTGGCAGGCGGCATCTTCGAAGGCAGCGGTCAGTCGTGCGTGGCGGGTTCGCGCCTGTTCGTGCAGCGCGCCGTGTTTGCCAAGGTGGTGGCGGCGCTCACCGACGCGGCGCGCGCGCTGCGAGTGGACTTGCCCGACGCGCCCGGCGCGCAGATGGGCCCGCTGGCTTCGTTCGTGCACCGCGATCGTGTGGCCGGCATGGTCGACGCGGCACGCGTCGAGGGCGCCGACATCCTGTGCGGCGGCTCGCCGCCCGCAGCGGTAGCGCTGCGCGGTGGCGCGTTCTACCTGCCCACGCTGATCGGCGGTATCGACCACCGCGCCGCCATCGCGCAGCAGGAAGTCTTCGGCCCGGTGTTGTGCGTGCTGCCGTTCGACGACGAAGACGATCTGATCGCGCAGGCCAACGACACCGCCTATGGCCTGGCCGCCGGCGTGTGGACGGCTGACATGCGCCGCGCCTGGCGGGTGGCGCGCCGGCTCGAAGCAGGGACGGTGTGGATCAACACCTACAAGCAGTTGTCGATCGCCACGCCGTTCGGCGGCTTCAAGGCCAGCGGCATCGGCCGCGAAAAAGGCATCGACGGCCTGCGGCTGTACCAGCAGAGCAAGGGCATCTTCCTCGGGCTCGAGCCATGACCGGCAGGCTCGCCTTCGTCGGCCTGGGCGTGATGGGCGAGCCGATGTGCCGCAACCTCGCGCAGAAATGCGGGCTGCCGGTGCGCGCATTCGACACCCAGCACGAGCCACTGCAGCGCCTGGCCGCGCACGGCGTGCACGCGAGCGCAACCCTGGCCGACGCGGTGCGCGGCGCCGACACGGTGTTGCTGTCGCTGCCGTCGGGCGACGTGGTGCACGAGGTCGCCACCGCGCACGACGGCCTGCTGGCCAACACGCACGCCGGGCAGATCGTGGTCGACCTCGGCACGTCGGCGGTGGACACCACGCGCGCGTTGGCGGCGCGGTTTGCCGAACGCGGCGCGGTGTTCGTCGACGCGCCGGTGGCGCGCACGCGCGCGGCGGCCGAGGCCGGGCAGCTGTCGGTGATGGTCGGCGCCGAGCCCGACGTGTTCGAGCGCGTGCGACCGCTGATCAGTACCTTCGGCAGCGACGTCACGCGCTGCGGGCCGGTGGGCTGCGGCCAGGTGGTGAAGATCCTCAACAACATGGTGTTGTTCGAGACCGTGGTCGCGCTCGCCGAGGCCAAGGCGATCGCCGAGCGCGCGGGCGTGAATGCGCGCGCTGTTGTTCGACACCCTCGCCAAGGGCTCGGCCGACAGCTTTGCGCTGCGCAACCACGGCATGAAGGCGATGCTGCCGGGCGACTTTCCCGAGCGTGCGTTCTCGGTGCGCTACGCGCGCAAGGACCTGCTGTACGCGCTGCGGCTGGCCGAGCAGACCGGGGTGAATGCGCGTGGCGCGAAAACAGTCGACGACTGGCTGCGCGCCGCGATCGATGCCGGCCTCGGCGACTTGTACCACCCGGTGATCTCGCGCTTGATCGGTGGCGACGACGCCCAGGCAGCGGCGGCTCGGCCCGATTAGGATCGCGCCATGCTCGACAAGACCGTGGCCACGCTGGCCGCCGCCGTGCAAGACGTGCCCGACGGCGCCACGCTGCTGGTGGGCGGCTTCGGCGCCTCGGGCATCCCCACCGAGCTGCTGTGTGCGCTGCTCGACCAGGGCGCGCGAGAGCTCACGGTGGTCAACAACAACGGCGGCAACGGGCCGATCGGGCTGTCGCAATTGTTCCTGGCCGGCCGCGTGCGCAAGCTGATCTGCTCGTTCGCGCGTTCGGCCAATCCGGCGCAGCCGAGCGCCGCCGCGTTCGCCGAGGTCTACCGCGCCGGCAAGATCGAGCTCGAGTGCGTGCCGCAAGGCATCATGGTCGAACGCATGCGTGCCGCGGCCGCCGGCCTGGGGCCTTTTTTCTCGCCGGTGAGCTACGGCAGCAAGCTGGCCGAAGGCAAGGAGACGCGAGTCATCGACGGCCGGGGCTTCGTGCTCGAGCAGCCGCTGCCCGGCGACTACGCGTTCGTCAAGGCGCTCGAGGCCGACCGCTGGGGCAACCTGACCTACCGTTATGCTGGACGCAATTTCGGCCCGGTGATGTGCATGGCCGCGCGCACCGCCGTCGTGCAGGTCGACCGCATCGTGCCGCTGGGCTCGATCGCGCCCGACCACGTGATGACGCCGGGCATCTTCGTCAAGCGTGTCGTGCAGGTGGAACGGAGCGCATCATGAGCCATCGCCGGGCCGCCCAAGATGGCTCGCTCCCCACGGGGGGACGGCGCGGCACGCGCCAAGGGGGCCAGATGAGCGAATACACACCCCTGTCGCGCGAACAACTGGCGCAGCGCATCGCCGACGACCTGCCCGATGGCTCGTACGTGAACCTCGGCATCGGCATGCCCACCCGCCTGGCGCGCTGCCTGCCCAAGGGCCGCGAGATCATCCTGCACAGCGAGAACGGCATCCTCGGCATGGGGCCGGGCGGCGACGAGATCACCGACGCCGACCTCATCAACGCCAGCAAGGAGCAGGTGAGCCTGATCCCCGGCGCCGCGATCTGCGACCACGTGGTCTCGTTCACGATGATGCGCGGCGGCCACCTCGACATCACGGTGCTCGGTGCCTACCAGGTGTCGGCCGACGGTGACCTCGCCAACTGGGACACCGGCGCACCCGATGCGATCCCCGCGGTGGGCGGTGCGATGGACCTGGCGGTCGGCGCACGCGAGGTGTGGGTGATGATGGAGCACACCAGCAAGAAGCGTGAGCCCAAGATCGTCGAGCGCTGCACGCTGCCGCTGACCGGCACGCGCGTGGTCGACCGCATCTACAGCGACCTCGCGCGCATCGACGTCACGCCGCAGGGGCTGCTGGTGCGCGCGATGGTCGCCGGGCTCGATGCCGGCACGCTGCAAGGGCTCACGGCAGCGCCGCTGCGCTTCGATCAGCGGGTCGCGGTGTTCGGCAGCTGACCCGTGATGCCGTCGCAAGCGCGGCGCGCCTGCGGCGCGTCGCACCGGATCAGGCCGTCGCGTGACTGGACGATGCGCGAGAACAGCTGGCGGAACTCCTTGTCCGTGCTGCCGCCGGACATCGGGTCGCGGTTCTCCGCGAAAGCCGCGTCGATGCTCGCCCAGTCGTCGGCCAGCAGGTGGCGCTGCGCAGCCGGCAGGATCACGCCCTCCTCGCGGCCCATGTGGTCCCACAAGAAGCGCGCGTAGCGGACCACCTCGCCTTCGAGCGCGCGTGTCGCGGCGACGCGCGTCGCGGGCTCGCTGGCGGCAAGTGCCTCGACGCGTTGCGCCAGTTCGGCCACGCAGTTGCGCGTCGCGATCGTGCTGGCGCTCGAGCTCGTCGAGTTCGGCGTGGCAGCTGGTGGTGCGCTCGCGCAGGCGCGCAAACAGATGGTCCTCTTCCTTCGGGTGGTGCAACTGCAGCGGAAACTGCTGCAGGTAGCGCAGGATCGTGCGCATCGGCGCCGGATCGGCTGCGCTGCCCGCCTGGCGCGCGTCGGCCAGCGCCTGCATCCAGGCGTGCATCACCGCAGCCAGCGAACGATGCTCGTCGCGGATGATGGCGATCGAGCGCGCCGGCGCCGGCAACTCGCCGGTCGACGACACCAGCACCGGCAGCCCGGCGTTCATCAGCACCGACAGGGTCTCCGACCCGAACAGCATGCCGAGCTTGCTGTGGCCGTGCGAGGCCATGAAGATCAGGTCGCTGCCGCAGGCGCGCGCCGCTTCGATCACCGCCTGCGCGGGCCGGTCGCTCACCGTCTGGCGCGATGCGCACGGCACCCCGAGCGCACGCGCGGCCGCCTCGGCCTTGGCCAGCAACTCACCCGCCTTGCCGTGGTGGTAGACATACTCGAATTCATCGTGCGCAGTCAGGCGCAGCGCTTCGGCATCGCCGTGCGGCAGGCCGGCGCTGTCGGGCACGGCATGAAAGAAGGTGATGCGCGCGGCCAGCACGCGGGCCAGCGCGACGGCGTTGCCGATCACCTCCACCGACAGGTCGGTGCCGTCGATGGGAACGAGCAGGTGGCGATACATAGGGGTCTCTTGGATTGGGTTGAACCCATGCTAGGCAGGCGCAACGGCGCGGGCCCTCCTCGCCGCGGGGGGGCACGGCTGGGGGGCGGCCCCAAGCGCGCTTACCATGCGGTCCGGCGACAGGCGCGGCACCCGCCGCCGGCCCGACCGGTGTCGCCAGTTGAGTGAGCCCAAGTCTCGTGGCGACCCACCTTGCCCGCGCCTCTGTGGGCGCACCCGACGACCTGCTGCTGCGTGTCACGCCGCCGCGTGTGCCGCGCCACCAGGTGCCGCGGCCGCGCCTGCAGTCGGACCACGAGCAACTGCGCGACTATCCGGTGATCCTGGTGCAGGCGCCGGCGGGGTTCGGCAAGACGTCGCTGCTGGCGCAGTGGCGCCGCGAGCATCTGGCACGCGGCAGCGTGGTGGCCTGGCTGTCGGCGCAGCCGCAAGACGACGTGCCGCGTTTCGTGCAAAGCCTGGCGCTGGCCGTGCGCGCCGGCGCTGGCCGCCCGACCTTCGGCCACACGCTGATCGAGTCGGCCCCGGCCGCCGGTCTCGAGGGGGTGACCGCCTGGCTGGCCGAGGTGGCGCAAACGGCGATGGACATCGTGCTGATCGTCGACGAGGCCGAGCGCCTGCCCGCAGCCACCCACGACGCGCTGGCCTATCTGCTGCACAACGCGCCGTCCAACCTGCGCGCCGTGGCGGCCACCCGCGCCGACCACGGCATCGAAATCGACGACCTGGTCGCCTACGGCAGCTGCATCGTCGTCGGCCCCGCGCAGCTGCGCTTCCGGCTCGACGAGACGATCGAACTGGCGCGCGCACGCTTCGGCGACCGCGTCGACCGCGATGCGGCGGCCCGCCTGCACGAGCTGGCCGAGGGCTGGCCGCTCGGGCTGCAGCTCGCGCTGTCGGTGATGGCCGCCGGCAGCGACCCGCAAGCCGAGGTGTCGTCGATGGCCGCACAAGGCGGCGCGCTGCGCGAGCAGTTCGTGCACCTGTTGCTGGCCAACCTCGACCCCACCGACGTGGCGTTCCTCACACGCATCGCGATCCTCGACCACCTGCACCCCGATCTGTGCCGTCGGCTGGTTCCGCAGGCCGACGCGCTGGAGCGGCTGGCGCAGGCTGGCACGCGACACGCCGGTGTTCGCCGCCGGCGAGGCCAGCGAGTGGCTGCGCATGCACTCGCTGGCGCGCGACGAATTGCGGCGCCGCTTCGCGCAATTGCCGGCCGCAGAGCGCGCCGCGCTGCACGCGCGCGCGGCCGAAGGGCTGGCCGAGCTCGGCATGGTCGAGGCTGCGGCCTGGCACGCACTGGATGCCGGCCAGCAGCGAAGTCGCCTACGACCTGGCCGAGCGCGCGCTGTACGACGCGGTGATCTCGCGGGGGCATCAGGGCGCGGTGCTCGATTGGCTGGCGCGCCTGCCGGCCGCCGAGGTGGACAAGCGGCCTCGCCTGCTGCTGGCCGCCGCCTGGTCGCTGGCACTGAGCGAGCGCCACGAGGAGGCCAGCCGCTCGATCGAGCGCATCCTGGCGCAGCCCAGCGTCGACGCGGCCCTGCGCCGCGAGTGCGCGCTGATCCAGAGCGGCGCCGCCGTGTTCGCCGACGACCCCGACCGCTTCGCCGCGCTGCACGACCCCTGGGCCCGCGACCCGCCGCTCGGCCAATCCGCTGCTGCTGCAGGTGCACGCCAACCGCTCGGCATTCAGGACCCTGCTCGACGGCGAACCGGCGTTGGCGCGTCTGCGCCAGCAGCAGGCGCCGCGCGGCGGGCAAGGCGCGACGGTGAACTACCTCGATCGCTGGGGCGACTTCATCGTCGGCCTGACTTACTTGTGGGAGGGCCAGGTGCTGCTGGCGGCCAAGCTGCTGCGCCCGACGCTGGCGCAGGCCGAGGCCGACCTGGGGCGGCGCAACCCGTTCACCTGCATGCTGGCGGCGCTGCTCGCGGCCGCGCTGTGGGAGCACAACGAGCCCGACGAAGCCGCGGCCTTGCTGGCCAACCGGCTCGACGTGCTGGAGCGCGGCGCGCTGCCCGAAGCGGTGCTGCTGGGCTTTCGCACGATCGCGCGCATCGCGTCGGCCGAAGGTGCGGAAACCGTGCGCTCGAGCTGCTCGGTGCGCTCGATGCGGTGGGCGTGGCACGCCGGCTGCCGCGCCTGCGCATCGCCAGCCTGGCCGACCAGGTGCGGCTGCATGCGCGCCGCTTTCGCACCGAGACCTGCCGCGCCCTGTGCGGGCGCATCGACGCGCTGCTGGCGGACCCGGACACGCCGCAGGGCCCGCTGTGGCGACGCAGTGTCGCGCTGCTGCGCGACGTGGCGCTCGGCCACGCGGCCATCGCCGCGCAGGAGTGGCGACGTGCGGCCGATGCGCTGGCGCAGGCCGATGGCCACGCCCAGGCGGCCCAGCTCGGCCGCCTGCACATCGAGCTGCTGGGGCTGCGCGCCTACGTGCTCGACCGCTGCGGCGAGAAGTCGCTGCCGATGCTGCGCGAGGCGGTCGACCTGGCGGCCACCTACGGGCTGGTGCGGGTGTTCGACGATGCCCACCCCGCGCTGGGCGACTGGGTGCGCCAGACCTTGCAGGGCGACGCACCGACCACGGGCGCCGGGCCGCTGGCGGCGCCGATGCGGGCGCCGCCAAGCGCCCCGGCGGCGGCGCGCGCGCGCTCCAACCCCACGATGGCGCTCACGCCCAAGGAACGCGAGGTGCTCGAACTGGCGGCGCGCAACCTCTCCAACAAGGAGATCGGGCTGGCGATGCAGGTGGGCGAAGAAACCGTCAAGTGGCACATGAAGAACCTGTTCGCCAAGCTCGACGCGGGCACGCGCAAGCAGGTGGTGCAGCGCGCGCGCATCCTCGGCCTGCTCGAGGCCGAAACCTGATGTGCTAGCAGGGTCGCCGCCGCGCACGCCCGGCGGCGGCCCCATCTCCCCGTCGCCGTCGCCGGCACGGCTTGCCATCCGGGCTCACCCCCTCCACGATGGGGGGCTGCGGGAACACCCCCGCTTTTACTCTTCATCCCAAGCAGGCAGCCCTCAGGCGGCCCATACAAGGAGACGAGACCATGGCCACAGCCGTCAGAAACGCACCGTCGGTCGTCCGCAGCGCCTCGCTGCCCGATTCGATCCGCGTCGAACCCCTCACCTGCGCCATCGGCGCCGAGCTGAGCAACGTCAACCTCGGTGTCGCCTCACGCTCACCCGAGCTGGTGGCCGAGATCCGCGCGCTGCTGCTCAAGCACAAGGTGCTGTTCTTCCGCGACCAGGACATCTCGCGCGCCGAGCACGTGGCGTTCGCGCGCCACTTCGGCGATCTCGAAGACCACCCGGTGGCCGGCAGCGACCCCGAGAACCCCGGCCTGGTGCGCATCTACAAGTCGCCCGACATGCCCAACGACCGCTACGAGAACGCCTGGCACACCGACGCCACCTGGCGCGAGAAGCCGCCGTTCGGCTGCGTGCTGCGCTGCGTCGAGTGCCCGCCGGTGGGCGGCGACACGATGTGGGCCAACATGGCGCTGGCCTACGAGCGGCTGCCCGAGCACATCAAGACGCAGATCGCCGACCTGCGCGCGCGCCACAGCATCGAGGCCAGCTTCGGCGCCGCGATGCCGATGGACAAGCGCCTGGCGCTGCACGCGCAGTTTCCCGACGCCGAGCACCCGGTGGTGCGCACCCATCCCGAGACGGACGAGAAGATCCTGTTCGTCAACGCCTTCACCACCCACTTCACCAACTTCCACACGCCGGACAACGTGCGCGTCGGTCAGGACTACACGCACGGCGGCTCGCAGCTGCTGCAGTACCTGATCAACCAGGCCTCGATCCCCGAGTACCAGGTGCGCTTCCGCTGGCGGCCGAACAGCATGGCGATGTGGGACAACCGCTGCACGCAGCACTACGCGGTGATGGACTACGCGCCGTGCCACCGCAAGATGGAACGCGCCGGAATCGTCGGCGACAAGCCGTTCTGATTCCGAACAACGCCGAACCGAACCCACACCCTTCCGAGAGGACACACGATGAACTTCCAGGATGGATCCCTGTTTCCCGAAAACCAGGACAAGCTCGTCATCACCGCCGCGCCGTACGGCCCGGAGTGGATTCCCTCGGACTTTCCGGAGGACATCCCGGTGACGATGGAAGCGCAGGTCCAGAAGGCGGTGGACTGCTACAACGCCGGCGCCACGGTGCTGCACCTGCACGTGCGCGAGCTCGACGGCAAGGGCAGCAAGCGCCTGTCCAAGTTCAACGAGCTGATCGCCGGCGTGCGCAAGGCCGTGCCGGACATGATCATCCAGGTCGGCGGCTCGATCTCCTTCGCGCCCGAGACTGAAGGCTCCCACGCCAAGTGGCTGTCCGACGACACGCGCCACATGCTGGCCGAGCTCGACCCGAAGCCGGACCAGGTCACCGTCACCGTCAACACCACGCAGATGAACGTGGTGGAGCAGATGGAGATCGACGACATCGCCGGCACGTCGATGGCCGATCCGCAGAACTACCAGGCCTATCGCGAGATGATCGTTCCCTCCAGCCCCGCGTGGGTGGAGGAGCACGTGCGCCGCCTGAGCATCGCCGGCATCCAGAGCGCCTTCCAGTTCTACAACATCAACAGCTACGAGACGGTCGAGCGCCTGATCCGCCGCGGCGTCTACAGGGGCCCGCTGGTGATGAACTGGGTGGCGATCGGCGGCGGCATGGACCAGCCCACGATCTACAGCCTGGCCCACTTCCTGCGCGCCATCCCCGACGGCTCCATGCTGACGGTGGAAAGCAGCATGCGCAACGTGCTGCCGATCAACATGATGGGCCTGGCGATGGGCCTGCACGTGCGCTGCGGCATCGAGGACAACCTCTGGAACCAGTCGCGCACCGCCAAGATGAGCACGGTCAAGCAGGTCGAGCAGCTGGTGCGCATTTCGCGCGAGTTCGGCCGCGAGGTCGCCACCGGCAAGGAAGCGCGCAAGATCTGCAAGATCGGCGTGTTCTACGACACGGTGGAAGAGACGCTGGCCGCCAACGGCTTCGCCCCCAACGCCAAGGGCCGGCAGCAGGGCTTCCTGCGCAAGGCCGCCTGAGGGGACGCATCGATGGATCGTCGAACGAGTCTGATCGGGATCGCCGGCGCGGCATCGCTGGGCAACATGGGCCCGGCGGCCGCAGCGGCGGCGCCGCTGCGCGTCGGCCAAAGCCTGCCGCTGACCGGGCCGCTGAGCGCGGTGGTCAAGCCCATCGTCGAGGGCCAGCGAGCGCTGCTCGACGAGGTCAACGCCGAGGGCGGGGTGCGCGGCGCGCCGATCGAGCTGATCACGCTCGACGACGAGACCCAGCCGCAGAAGACGGCCGACAACACGCGCCGGCTGATCGAAACCGACCAGGTGGTGGCGCTGTTCGGCTACGCCTTCGTGCCGGGCCTGCTGCGCGCGCTCCCGTTGATGAACGAGCGGCGCGTGCCGTTGATCGGCCTCTACAACGGCGCCGACGCCGTGCGCTCGCCGTCCAACCAGTACCTGTACACCACCACCGCCAGCCTGAGCGACGAGGTCACGGCGATGGTGCGCACGCTGTCGACGCTGAGCTCGCGCCGGCTCGCGCTCGTGTACCAGAACAACGAACTCGGGCGCTTCATGCTGCCGATCGTGCAGGCGCTGGTGCAGAAGCACGGCGCGGAGCTGGTGACCACGGTGCCGGCCGAACCCGATGGCTCCAACGGCGCGGCGGCAGCGCAGACGGTGGCAGCGCAGCGTCCGCACGCCATCCTGCTGCTGGCTGCCGGGGCGGCGCTGATGTCGTTCATGAAGGCGCTGCCGGCTGAAGCGCGTGTGCCGGTCTACGCGCTGTCGCTGGCCGGCTCGAGCGCGGTGATCGACCAGATGGGACCGGCCGCGCGCGGCATGGCATTCACGCAAGTGGTGCCGCACCCCGAGCGCCCGACCTTGCCGATCACGCGGCGCTTCCTGGCGCTGATGGCCAAGGCCAGGCTGGCGCCCACCTACGACCGCATGTGGGGTTTCCTGAACACCAGCATCCTGGTCGAGGTGCTGCGCCGCGCCGGTGCCAACCCGACTTCTGCCGGCCTGACGGCCACGCTCGATCACATGGGCGAAGTCGACCTCGGCGGCTACCGCCTGGTCTACAACGCCAACCGCCACCACGGATCGACCTTCGTCGACATCACGATGGTCGACCGGGACGGAAAGTTCATCCGATGACCGCCGGGCAAACTGAGCCGACCGTGCTCATCGTGCCGGGGCTGCGTGACCATGTCGACGCGCACTGGCAGACGCTGCTGGCGTTGGATCTCGAGGCGCAGCGGCGCAAGGTGAGGTCGGTGCCGCCGATGGGCCGCAACGACCTCGACTGCACCGCCCGCGTGGCGGCGATCGAGCGTGCGGCGCGCGCCATTGACGGCCCGATCGTGCTGGTCGCGCACAGCGGCGGCTGCGTGATGGTGGCGCACTGGGCGCAGCAGACGCAGCGGCCGGTGCACGGCGCGCTGCTGGCCACGCCGCCAGACTTCGAGCGACCGATGCCCGACGGCTACCCGACGATCGACGCGCTCGCCGCCGCCGGCTGGCTGCCGGTGCCGCGCCAGCGCTTGCCGTTCCCGAGCGTGGTCGGCCGCCAGCCGCGATGACCCGCTCGGCAGCTACGAGCGCGTCGAACAGCTGGCGCACGACTGGGGCAGCCAGCGTCGTCGATCTCGGCTGCGTCGGGCACCTGAATCCCGCCTCGGGCTACGGCCGCTGGAGCCGCGCCGAGCAGTTGATCGACGAGCTCTGCGCGCGCAGCGCGACAACGCCGGCCTGAGCGGCGCGACGCGCGCGAGGCAGCCACATGAAGATCGAACCGTTGACCTGCAGCCTGGGTGCCGAACTGGGCGGCGTCGACCTCGGCGATGCTGCACGCGACGGCGGTCTGTTTGCCGAGATCAAGGCGCTGCTGTTGAAGTACAAGGTGCTGTTCCTGCGCGACCAGCACTTCTCGCGCGCCGATCATGTGGCGTTCGCGCGCCGCTTCGGCGAGCTCGAGGACCATCCCGTCGTCGGCAGCGACCCCGAGCACCCGGGCCTCGTGCGCATCTACAAGGGCGCCGACACCAAGCACCTGCAGTACGAAAACGCCTGGCATTGCGACGCCACCTGGCGCGAACGTCCGCAGATGGGCGCGGTGCTGCGTTGCGTCGAATGCCCGCCGGTGGGCGGCGACATGATCTGGGCCAACATGGTCGCAGGCCTACGAGAAGCTGCCCTCGCACGTGAAGACGCAGATCGCCGGCCTGCGCGCCCGCCACAGCATCGAGGCCAGCTTCGGCGCCGTGATGCCGACCGAAAAGCGCCTGGCGCTGAAGGCGCAGTACCCCGACGCCGAGCACCCGGTGGTGCGCACGCATCCCGAGACCGGCGAGAAGATCCTGTTCGTCAACGCCTTCACCACGCACTTCACCAACTTCCACACGCCCGACAACGTGCGCGTCGGTCAGGACTACACGCACGGCGGCTCGCAGCTGCTGCAGTACCTGATCAGCCAGGCCGCCATCCCCGAGTACCAGGTGCGCTTTCGCTGGCGCACCCACAGCGTCGCGATCTGGGACAACCGCTGCACCCAGCACTACGCGGTCGATGACTTCTACCCCGCGGTGCGCAGGCTCGAGCGCGCCGGGATCATCGGCGAGCGCCCGCACTGAGCCGGCGCCGCGACAACGACACACCCTGCGAGGACACACCATGGCCAAGGCGATTCGCTTCCACAAGACCGGCGGGCCCGAAGTGCTCGAGCTCGAGACCGTCGAGGTCGGCGCGCCCGGCCCCGGCCAGGCCCGCGTGCGCCACAGCCTCGTGGCGGTGAACTTCATCGACATCTACTTCCGCACCGGTCGCTACCCGCATCCGCTGCCCGGCGGGCCTCGGCAGCGACGCGGTCGGCGTCGTCGAGGCCGTGGGCGAAGGCGTCGACAGCGTCAAGCCGGGCGATCGCGTCGGCTACCTGCTCGGCCCGCAGGGCGCCTATGCGGACGTGCGCGTGATGCCGGCCGACGTGCTGATCCCGCTGCCCGACGGCGTGTCCGACCGCACCGCATCGACGCTGATGATGAAGGGCATGACGGCGCAATACCTGTTCCGTCAGGTGTTCCCGCTGAAGGGCGGCGAGACGATCCTGTACCACGCGGCCGCCGGCGGCGTCGGGTCGGTGGCGTGCCAGTGGGCGCGCGCGCTCGGCGTCACGATGATCGGCACCGTCAGCACCGACGAGAAGGCGGCCGTTGCCAAGGCAAACGGCTGCACGCACACCATCGTCACCGGCGGCATGACCGCCGACGACATGACGCGCGAGATCCCGCGCCGCGTGCGCGAGATCACCGGCGGCAAGGGCGTGCCGGTGGTCTACGACTCGGTGGGCAAGGACACGCTGATGGCCTCGCTCGACAGCCTGCAGCCGCGCGGCTCGCTGGTCAGCAACGGCACGACCTCGGGCCCTGTGGTGATCGACACCACGCTGCTGGCCGTCAAGGGCTCGATCTGGGTCACGCGGCCGGCGATGGTGCACTACGCAGTGCCGCGCTCGCACATGCTGGCGATGGCCGACGAGTTGTTCGGCCACGTGCTGGCTGGCCGCATCACCGGCGAGCCGAAGCAGGAGTTCGCGCTGGCCGACGCCGCCGCGGCACACCGCGCGCTCGAATCGCGCAGCACCACCGGCGCGACCGTACTCGTCCCTTAAATACCGGAGACCCCGAATGGATCTGAAAGCACTCGAGCACGCGCCTGCGCGCGACGACTATCTCGCCGGGCCCGGCGCCGCGTGGTTCGCCATGGCGATGACGCTGGGGCTGATGATCTTCGACTACGTCGACCGCCAGGTCATCGTCTCGCTGTTCCCTTACCTGAAGGCCGAGTGGAACCTGTCGGACACGCAGCTCGGCGCGCTGGTGTCGATCGTGTCGATCACGGTCGGGCTGGGTGCCTTGCCGGTGGCCCTGTTCGCCGACCGCGTCAGCCGTGTCAAGAGCATCGCGGTGATGGCCGTGACGTGGAGCCTGGCCACCATCTCGTGCATGTGGGCGCGCAGCTACGGCGCGCTGCTGGCGGCGCGGGCCATGGTCGGCCTCGGCGAGGCCGGCTACGGCTCGGTGGGCGCGGCGTTGCTCGCCAGCCACTTCCCGGCGCGGCTGCGCGGCGCCGTGATGGCGGCGTTCTTCGCGGCAGCGTCGGTCGGCTCGGTGCTCGGCGTGATGCTGGGCGGCGTGATCGCGGCCAAGTGGGGCTGGCAGGCGGCGTTCGGCGTGGTCGGCGTGCCCGGCCTGCTGCTGGCGCTGCTGTACCTCAAGGTGCGCGACTACCGCACGGTGGCGCTCGAGCCCACGCTCGACGCCAAGCGCCGCTCGCTGAAGGAATCCAGCCTGCACATCTTCAGGGCGTTGACCAGCGCTCCGACGATGCTGTGGGTGTGCCTCGGTGGCGCCGCGCAACTGATCGTCGTGTCGGCGCTGTGGTCCTGGCTGCCGAGCTTCCTCAATCGCATGCACGGCGTCGTGCCGGCGCAGGCCGGCATCAAGGCGGCGCTGGTGGTGCTCGCCGGCGCCGTCGGCTCGGTGATCTGGGGTGCGGTGGTCGACCGTGCCGGCGTGCGGCACCCGCGCCGCAAGCTGGCGACGATGGCTGCGTTGTGCGTGCTGTCGATGGTCGTGCTGGTGGCCGCGTTCGCGCTCGTGCAGGATCCGGCGCAGCAGTTCCTGCTGATCGTCTGCGGCGGCTTCCTCGCCACCTGCACGGTCGGCCCGGTGGCGGCGATCGTGATCGATGTCGTGCACCCCGGCGTGCGCGCCACCGGAGCGTCGGTGCTCGCGCTGGTGCAGAACCTGCTCGGCCTGGCCGCCGGCCCGTTCATCGCCGGCATGCTGTCCGACGCCTGGGGCCTGGTGCCGGCGCTCACCGCGACGCCGCTGTTCGCCCTTGTCGCCGCAGCCTGCTTCTTGCTGGCGGCGCGCAGCTACGAGGCCGACAAGGCACGAGCCGGCAAGGTGGTGGACGCAGCGCCGTTGCCAGCGGGTGCACAGCCGGCCTGAACGAACCCGAACGCCTGGCGACGGCCCAGCCACGTGGCCGTCGACTTCGGCGTCGCGCACAAACAGAGCTACACCAGCGGACCGGCAAAGCCGGATCCGCCGGTGTCCACTTTAGAGGTTGACCATGACATCGATCCCTTCTTCCAAGCGCCGCCAGTTGCTGGCGGCCGCCGCGCTGACGGCACTGGTTCCGCTGCGCGCTTCGCGCGCAGGGCTTTCCGAGCAAGCCGCTGCGCGTGATCGTCGCCGGCCCGGCCGGCGCCAACGCCGACATCGTGGCGCGCCTGGTCACCGAGCCGCTGGCCAAGGAACTGGGCCAGACGGCGATCGTCGAACCCAAGCCCGGCGCGGCCGGCGCGATCGCCGTCAACGACCTGCTGCAGGCGCCGCAAGACGGCCACACGCTGCTGGTGGCCGTCAACGCGCTGGTCAGTGAGGTCCCGCACATGGTCAAGCTGAAGATCGACATGCAGCAGTCGCTGCGGCCGATCGCCGAGCTGGCGCGCGGCGGCCTCGTGCTGGTGGGCAACCCCAGCTTCCCGGCCAACAACCTGAAGGACCTGATCGCCTACGTGAAGGCGAATCCCGGCAAGGTGAACGTCGCGTCGTACAGCCCCGGCTCGCTGAGCCACGTGCTCGGCCTGTTGCTGAACCAGGCCGCCGGCACCGACCTCACGCACGTCGGCTACAAGGGCTCGACGCCGGCGCTGACCGACGTGATGGGCAACCACGTGCCGCTGATGTTCGACGCCATTCCGACCTCGCTGCCGCTGATCAAGAGCGGCAAGATCAAGGCGTTCGCGGTGAGCTTGCCCAAGCGCAGCACGGCGCTGCCCGACGTGCCGACCTTCACCGAGCTCGGCTACCCCAAGCTCGAAGCGCTCGCGTGGATGGGCCTGTGGTGCACGCCCAGCGTGCCCGCGCCGGTGCAATCGCGCGTGCGCGAGGCCACGTTGAAGGTGCTGACGCAGCCGGCGGTGCGCGATCGTTTGCTCGAGCTCGGCTTCGACGTCGGCTCGCCGCGCAGCGTCGACGACATCGTTGCCGGCCTGCAGGCCGACTATCAACGAGTCGGCGCAGTGCTGCAGTCAATCGGCTTCAAGCCCGAGTAGAGCAATCCAGACATCATCGAGATGAGCAACCCCATCCTCACGCGGCGCGAGCCTGGCGTCGCCGGCGACTCGACCTTGGTGTCGACAGCCGACACCAAAGGCAATGTCACCTACCTGAACCACGCGTTCATCGCGGTCAGCGCCGCGCGCCTAGCAGCCGCAACGGTGCGGCCTCCTTGGACTCGAACGGTTCTCTACCACGTGTATCCCATCTTGAAGAGCAGCGCCCTGTTGCCGTCCTTTCCTACCGCGTACTCCAGGTTGGCCACGATGCCCTCAGCCGGCTTGAGGATGTACTGCACGCCCGCACCCACGCTGGGGAAGAGGTCCGAGCCCGGGCAACCACTGCGATTTGCGCCGTAGAGGCACGCGACGCCGGCGAAAAGCGTGGCCCCCCAGCGCTCAGCGAGCCGGTAGCGTTCCTCGACTTCGATCGAGGACATCGACTTGCCCAGGTATTCCCCCGTCGTATAGCCCCGCAGCAGCACGGGCGCGTAGGCCGCCGGGGGCGCGTCTTGAGTCCACTGGTTGCTCTGACGAAGCGCGAAGACATTGCCGTCGCCGTGACTCCAGAAGTGCCGGTAGTCGAGCCGGTACACCTCGAAGTCGGCGCTTTGCCGATAGGCGACGTTGTTGAAATTGAGCAGCCAACCCTTCGTCGGCGCGTCCTGGCGATCCCGAGAATCGTGTTGGACGACCAGACCCGCGCCGCCTGACTTGAACCCGGTCAATCCAAGAAAGGCAAGTATGTCGTCGTCCAGTGCGGTTTGCCCGACGATCTGGTAGTTCGTGGACAACGCCTGCGCGCCGATGAACCAGTCACCCTGCACGCGGTACAGGTAGCGCACGAAGATCGCGCGAATGTGGTCTTCGGACTTCAGGGGCTGACCGGTTCCGAGGAAGTCGTCGTAGTCGTTCTTGATCAGGCCACCGATCGCCCCCACCGAGAGCCGGTGATGATCGCGGGCAAACGAGGTTCGGGCAAACAGGGCCAAGGTCGCAGAGTCCGTGGAGGTGTACTGCGCGCTGGCTCCGAACATGGACAACTGCGATTCCGCGTCGAACTTGCGCATGTAAGCAGCAAGCGCGCCGACCGACGTGCCGAGCTTCGGGTTGTTCGCGAACGTCGGCAACAACACCCACGGCGATGACGCCTTCTTCGGCTCCTCCGATGGAGCCTCCTTTGCCTCTTCCGATGCAGCCTTCGGCGCTTCCTCTTGCGCGTGCACCTGATTGGCGCAGAGGCAGCCAGCGACCAGAAGTGCCATCTTGACGCTGCGCCTGGCGCGCCTCATCTCGATTCGCGCAGGCGCAGGGTTGTTGATGACAACGGCATCCATCAGGTCAGGCCCTGGCGATGAGGTGAAAGCCATCGTACAAGAGCGCCGTAGCGGTCATAGCCGCGGTCAGAGGCGGCCACGCGGGTATCGCACGGCTGCGTCGTTTGGCGTACGCTGCCGCCATTGCGGCTGAGCGTGCCGGTGACTGGAGGTCCGTATGCACCCTGAAGCGCCACTGCCCTCGTTTCGCCTGGCGCCCGGCGTTTCGATGATCCAGGCGTCGCCCTGGCAATCGGCCGCAGTGACGCTGGCGTCGCCGGCGCTCGACGTGATGACCGATCTCACCAAGGTGAAGGCGGCCACGATCCGCCCCGACCAGACGCTGCACCAGGCCGAGCAGACGATGATCTACCAGGGCGTGCGCATGCTGTTCGTGGTCAGCGAGATGCCGGCGCTGGAGGGCCTGATCACCAGCACCGACCTGCGCGGCGAACGGCAGATGAGCCTGGTGCACACGCGCAACATGCGCTTCGACGACATGCGTGTGGCCGACGTGATGACCGAGCTGTCGATGCTCGACGCGATCGACTACGAGCCGATGGTCGGCGCCACGGTGGGCAACGTGGTGGCCACGCTCAAGCGCGTGGGCCGCAACCACCTGCTGGTGGTGCAGGCCGCCGCGCATGGCGCCCCGCGGCGCGTGCGCGGCGTGATCTCGCGCACGCAGGTCGAGCGCCAGCTTGGGGCATTGATCGACATCGCCGAGATCGCCAGCAGCTTCTCCGAGGTCGAACGCGCGTTGCTGTAGCCGGCGATCGGCGCCGCGCGAACGCGGCAACCGTCGCATGCGACCGACGCCGCGCGGCAGACAGACCGCCGGAATTCACGAATCCGCCTTGTCCGGGTGGCGCAACAGAGTGTGCTCAGGCGCCAGGCGTTAAAAAGCATTGGACCCATCAATCCGACGCGGCAGCCTGGGGCTGCCGCAGCCGCGAGCAGGAAGGCAAGCCAATGCGCAAGTTCACCGGGTTGGTGCTCATGTTGTCGGTTGCACTGCTGTGGGCGTGCTCCAACACCGTGCTCGTGACCGTGCCGCCGCGCATGGAACTGCAGAGCTTCGGCACCTTGGGCATCGTCGAATTCACGTCCAACTCCGATGCGGCCATCAACGACCAGAGCACGCGGGAGTTCCAGGCGCACATCCACGCAGCGCAGCCGGGAACGCGCATCGTGGAGCTGGGAAGCCGCGAAGAGATGCTGGCGGCAGTGGGCAGCCGGCAGCTCGACGCCGCGGCGCTGCGCCGCATCGGCGAGAAGTACGGTGTCGACGCGATCTTCATCGGCAACATCGCCTATTCCCAGCCGAAGACCGACGTCAGGGTCACCGACGCCACCAAGCTCGAGGGCGGCGTGCGCATCGAGGTCAGGGGCGACATCTCCGGCAAGCTGGTGGAGACCCGCACCGGCGCCAACGTCTGGAGCAGTTCGGCCTGGGCACGCAGGCCGCTCGGCAGCCTGAGCGTGTCGGCCGACCATGGCGTGAGCGGCTCGATGCGCAAATCCAATCCGCGCGAAGAGATGGTGCCGTCGCTCGTGTACCACCTCACGCAGGACTTCCGCCCGACTTCGGTGCGCCAGCAGGTGAAATAGAGCCGTCGAATCCGACGCGCAGCCGCGTTTTGCCAAGCGCCGCATGGGTGCTGGTCTCCCGGTCGTGCGGGCGTATCCTGCTGCTGGCCGATCAGGTGGTCGAGTAAGCTCTTGGTCAGAGGCGCCCCGCCTTGGTCGGCTGCACAGCGTCCGTGTCGAATGCCTGCGGCGCCGGTCGATTAACCGCTTGGTTAAACTGGCCGCATGCCGACCGCCACGCGTCGCCCCGGCGCCCCTGCGCGCGACCCCGAGCAAACGCGCGCGCGCATCCTGGCCGCAGCGAAAGCCGAGTTCGCGCGCGGCGGTCTGGGTGGCGCACGCGTCGATCGCATCGCGGCGCTGGCCGGCGCGAACAAGCGCATGCTGTACTACTACTTCGACAACAAGGATGGGCTGTTCCGCGCCGTGCTCGAAGCCACCTACGAGCACATCCGCGAGTCCGAGAAGGCGTTGCACCTCGATGCGGTGGATCCGCCCGAGGCGATCCGCCGGCTGGTGGCGTTCACCTGGAACTACTACCTCGAGCACCCGGAGTTCCTGAGCCTGCTCAACAGCGCCAACCTGCACCGCGCCGAGCATCTGAAGACGTCGACCAAGGTGCGGCGCATGCACTCGCCGTTCGTCGCGATGATCCGCGAGATCCTCGAGCGCGGCGTCAAGGCGGGCGAGTTCCGCAACGGCGTCGACGCCGTGCAGCTCTACATCTCGATCGCCGCGCTCGCGTATTTCTATCTCGGCAACAACTACACGCTGTCGGCGATCTTCGGGCGCGACTTGAAGGCCAGGAAGGCGCGCGACGAGCGGCTCGCGCACATGACCGAGCTGGTGCTCGGCTATCTGCGAAAGGGGTGAGCATGCTGGCTTCGCGACTCGACAACGTCGAACACCTCGAAGACGTGATGACCACGCCGTCGGCGGCCCTGGTCGCCACGCTGCGCGGCGTGCCGGGTGACCTGCTGGTGCTCGGCGTCGGCGGCAAGATGGGGCCCACGCTGGCGCGCCTGGCCAAGCGCGCGGCGCCGGACAAGCGCGTGATCGGCGTGGCGCGCTTCTCGGAGCCGGGCCTGCAGGCCACGCTGCAACGGCACGGCATCGAGTGCATCGTCGCCGACCTGCTGTCGCGCGAACAGCTCGCCGCGCTGCCCGACGCACCCAACGTCGTATTCATGGCCGGGCGCAAGTTCGGCTCCAGCGGCAGCGAGTGGTTGACCTGGGCGATGAACGCGCACGTGCCGGCGCTGGTGGCCGAGCGCTACGCGGCCTCGCGCATCGTGGCGTTCTCCACCGCCTGCGTGTACCCGTTCGTCGATGTCGAACGGCCCGGGCGCCGGCGAGTCCGACCCGCTGACGCCGCCGCCCGGCGAATACGCCAACTCATGCGTCGCGCGCGAGCGGATGCTCCAGCACTTTTCGCACCAGCGCGGCACCGCCGGGCGGCTGATCCGCCTGTCGTACGCGATCGACATGCGCTACGGCGTGCTGCACGACCTGGCGCGCAAGCTGGTGGCGCGCCAGCCGATCGACCTCACGATGGGCCACGCCAACATCATCTGGCAGGGCGACGCCAACGACTGGGCGCTGCGCGCACTGGCGCATTGCACCGCGCCGACCAGCGGCCTCAATGTCAGCGGCGGGGTACAACGCATTCGCGAGCTGGCGACGGCGCTGGCGCAACGCCTGGGCGTGCAGCCGCTGTTCACCGGCAGCGAAGCGCCCACGGCGTGGCTGGTGGACATCGGCGAGGCGCAGCGCCTGTTCGGCCCGCCTGCGGTACCGTTGCCGACGATGCTCGACTGGACCGCCGACTGGGTGGCGCGCGACATGGCGAGCCTGAACAAGCCCACCCACTACGAAGCACGCGACGGCAAGTACTGACCATGCACTGGACCGACATCCCGGCTGATGCGTTGGCGGTGCTGCGCCGCGGCGCCGTGATGCCGGCGCACCTGCTGGCGCTGGATGCGAAGCGCCAGCTCGACCGCCGCCGCCAGCGCGCGCTGACGCGCTACTACCTCGACGCCGGCTCGGGCGGGCTCGCGGTCGGCGTGCACTCGACGCAGTTCGCGATCCGCGAGGTCGGCCTGTACGAGCCGGTGCTCGAGCTGGCGATGCAGACCACGCGCGAATGGACGCCGCTCGGCGGCAAACGCGCAGCTGTTCATGATCGCCGGCCTGGCGGGCACCACCGCGCAGGCGCGGCGCGAGGCGCAGATCGCGCGCGGCCTCGGCTACCACGCGGGCCTGTTGAGCCTGGCGGCGATGAAAGGCGCCGGCGAGGACGATCTGATCGCGCACTGCCGAGCAGTGGCCGACGAGCTGCCGCTGGTGGGCTTCTATCTGCAGCCCGCGGTCGGCGGCATCGAATTGCCGGTCAGTTTCTGGCGGCGCTTTGCCGCCATTCACAACGTGGTGGCGATCAAGATGGCGCCGTTCAACCGCTACCGCACGCTCGACGTCATCCGCGGTGTGGTCGAGGCCGGCGCCGAAGAGCGCATCACGCTGTACACCGGCAACGACGACCACATCGTGCTCGATCTCGTGACGCCGTTCGTCGTGCGCCGCGAAGAGGCCGACGTCACCGTGCGCATCGAAGGGCGGGCTGCTCGGCCACTGGAGCGTGTGGACTCTGCGCGCGGTCGAGTTGCTCGCAGCGCATCCACGCCGCGCGCGCACGTGGTCACGTCGACGACGCGCTGCTGGCGCTCGATTCGCAGGTGACCGACTGCAACAGCGCCCTCTTCGACGTGGCGCACGACTTCAACGGCTGCATCGCCGGCTGCCACGAGGTGCTGCGCCGCCAGGGTTTGTTCGAGGGCATCTGGTGCCTCGACCCGGCCGAGGGCCTGAGCCCGGGCCAGGCCGCCGAGCTCGACCGTGTGCACGCCGCCTACCCGCGCTGCACGACGACGCCTTCGTGCGCGAGCACCTGGCGCGCTGGCTGGGCTGAATCTCCAGGGTTTCCACGTTGACACCGTGGCGGGGGCGGCCGATATTAACCGCCTAGTTAACTTCAACGAAGCCGAAGGACAACCGACCATGCAGACACGCACCTTCTTGAAGTCCCTGTTCGCTGCGGCCGCGGCGTTGGCGCTTGCCGGCACGGCGCAGGCGCAGCAGTGGAAGCCGACCAAGCCGATCAACCTGATCGTGCCCTGGGCCGCCGGCGGCTCGACCGACCAGGTGACGCGCGTCACCGCGGCCGAGCTCGAGAAGGTGCTCGGCCAGAAGATCGTGGTGGTCAACCAGCCGGGCGCCTCGGGCTCGATCGGCACCAAGAGCGCCTGGGAAGCGGCCAAGGACGGCTACACCTGGACGGCCGGCGCCGCGCAGGACCTGGGCGCCTACCAGACGCTGGGCATGTTCGACGTGCCGGTCAAGGAATGGCACCTGTTCCTCAACGTGGCCAACGTGCCGGTGGTCGGCGTCAACCCGGCGACGCCGTACCAGAACATGAACCAGTTGCTCGACGCGATGAAGGCCAAGCCGGGCGAGATCAAGGTCGCCACCGCCGGCGTCACCTCGGGCGGCCACAACGCGATGGAGCTGATCTCCAAGCGCCACCGGCGTGAAGTACCGCCACGTCACCTACGACGGCGGCAACCCCGCGGCAGTGGCCACGGTGGCCGGCGAAACCGACCTCACCACGCAACTGGCGGTCGAGCAGGCCGACTTCATCCGCGGCAAGCGCATCCGCCCGCTGGCCGCGGTGAGCGACAAGCCGCTCGAGCTCGAAGGCTTCGGCATGATCGAGCCGATCACCAAGTACGTGCCGGGCATCAAGGTGCCGACCAACTACTTCGGCATCTTCATTCCGAAGGGCGTGCCGCCGGAGGTGGTGGTGACGCTGCAGAAGATCTGGGTCGAAAACATCAGGACCAGCGAGGCGCTGAAGAAGTACGCCAACAGCCGCGGCGCGCTGTTTGCGCCGGTGGCGGGCGACGAGGCGCAGCTCGCGGCCGCCATGCCGGCGATCGCCGCCAACGCGTGGCTGATGTTCGACACCGGCAAGGCCAAGGTCTCGCCCGACACCGTGGGGATCCCGCGTCCTTGAGGCAGCAGCAACGCGGCATCGTGGGCCTGCGCTTGGACGCAGGTCCGACGCGGACCCTGGCGCGCTGATGGACAGCGACCTCGAAACCCCGCCGTCGGCACGCTCCGACCTGATCTCGGGCGCAGTGTGGGTCGTCATCGGCGTGGCCATCGGCATCGGCTCGTGGCGCATGGACCGGCTGGCGTCGCAGGGCGTGCCGGGCTTCGCGGCGCCGGGGCTGCTGCCCGGCATCCTGGGCGTGCTGATCGCTGCGACGGGCCTGGCGATCGTGCTGCGCTCGCTGCGGCGCGGCGCGCTCGCGCCGCCGGCGCTCGACGGTGCCGGCGCCGCTCTTCTCCGCGCGCGCGGCGCTCACGCTGGTGTTGTGCCTGGGCTTTGCCGGCGGCCTGGTCGGCCACGGCCTGCCGTTTCCGGTGGCAGCGGCGCTGTACCTGTTCGCGCACATCTTCCTGTTGCAGCTGCCCGAGCGCCGCGCGGCGGGCCGGTGCTGCGCGGCACGCTGGTGGCCGCCGCGATCGCGGTGGTGGCCGCCGGCGTGATCTCGTTCGTCTTCCAGTACGCTGTTCCTGGTGCGCCTGCCCTAAGGCGTTTGCGCGTCACGATGCTCGAAGGCCTCTACGCACTCGGCCGCTCGCTGGCGGCGTTCTTCACGTTCTGGCCGATCGCCTACGCGCTCGGGGCCACGCTGATCGGCATCCTGGTGGGTTGCATGCCGGGCCTGTCGGCCACGCTGGCGATCGCGCTGCTGACCACGCTGACGATCAAGATGCCGCCCAACGACGCGATCCTGATCCTGATCTGCGCCTACGTCGGCGCCATCTACGGCGGCAGCCGCACCGCGATCCTGCTCAACATCCCGGGCACCGCGGCCAACGCGGCCGCCTGCCTCGACGGCTACCAGCTCGCGCGCAAAGGCCAGGCCGGGCGCGCGATGGGCATCGCCACCTGCGGCTCGGTGGCCGGATCGTTGTTCGGCATCGTCTGCCTGGCGCTGCTCACGCCCTCGCTCGGCGAAGTGGCGCTGTCGTTCGGCGCGTTCGAGTTCTTCTGGCTCGCGCTGTTCGGCGTGATGATGTCGGGCATCGATCGCCGGCAGCGACCCGCTGAAGGGCTGGCTGATGGGCTTCGCCGGCCTGTTCGTCACGCTGATCGGCCAGGACGGCATGCACGCGCACGACCGCTTCACCTTCGGCTACAACGATCTGTCGGGCGGCCTGTCGCTGATCCCGGCGCTGATCGGCGCGTTCGGCCTGTCGGAGATCCTCACCGTGCTGTCGCGGCCGGCGCAAGAAGGCGCTGATCAACAGCGTCGACTCGGTGCTGCCGCGCATCCGCGACGTCCTGCAGTACTGGCGCACCATCCTGCGCTCGGGCGTGATCGGCGTGTACATCGGCATCCTGCCCGGCGTCGGCGAAGACATGGCGGCCTGGTCGTCCTACGCCGCCGCCAAGCGCGCCAGCAAGGACAAAGAAGAGTTCGGCAAGCGGCTCGATCGAAGGGCTGATGGCGGCCGAGACCGGCGACAACGCTTCGATCCCGGGCGGCATCATCCCCGCGCTGGCGCTGGCCATCCCGGGCTCGGCGCCGTCGGCCGTGCTGATGGCGGCGATGATCATCCACGGCGTGCAGCCGGGCCCGATGCTGATGGTGAACCAGCCGCAGTTCGTCTACGACGTGGTGGCGATGACCCTGCTGGCCACGCTGGGCATGCTGTTCTTCGGCCTGTTCCTGGTGCGAGCCGCTGCTGGCGATCATCCGCATCCCGCGCACCGTGATCATGCCGATCATCATGGTGCTGTGCACGGTCGGCTCGTTCGCCATCGCGTCGCGCCTGTTCGACGTCTACATCATGCTGTTCATCGGCGTCTGCTGCTTCGTGCTGCGCCGCCTGAACTATCCGATCCCGCCGTTCGTGCTGGGCATCGTGCTGGGCGACATCCTCGACAAGAGCCTGCGCCGCGGCCTCACGCTGAGCGACGGTGACTTGACGCCCTTCATCACGCGCCCGATCTGCGCGTTGCTCGCGGCGGTGACCGTGTTCACGATGCTGATGTACGTGCCGGCGTTCAACCGCGGCTACAAGGCCGTGCAGTCGCGTGTGCTGCGGGCCCTGCGCGCGTCGCAGTCGAGGTAGCGTGCGATGAAGATCGCGCTGTGCAACGAGGTGCTGCAGCCGCTGCCGTTCGCCGAGCAGTGCGCGCTCGCCGCAGCGCTGGGCTACGACGGCCTCGAAGTGGCGCCGTTCACGCTGGCGCCCGATCCGCTGCGAACTCGGCGACACGCAGGCGCGCGAGTTCGCGCGCATCGCCGGCGACCACGGGCTGGCGATCAGCGGGCTGCACTGGCTGCTGGTCGCGCCGGCCGGGCTGTCGATGGTGAGCGCCGATGCCGTGCTGCGCCGCAAGACCACCGCCGCGATGGTGCGTTTGGTCGAGTTGTGCGCGGCGATGGGCGGGCGCTACCTGGTGCACGGCTCGCCCAAGCAACGTTCGGTGCCGCCCGGCGAATCGCGCGAGGTGGCGCTCGAGCGTGCGCAAGAGTGCCTGGCACAGGCCGCACGGGCCGCCGGGGAACACGGCGTCGTCTACTGCATCGAGCCGCTGGCGCGCGCCGAAACCGACCTCATCAACACCGTGGCCGAGGCGGTGCAGGTGGTCGATGCCATTGGCTCGCCGGCCTTCAAGACCATGATCGACTGCAGCGCCGCCGGCCAGGCCGAGGCCGAGCCGGTTGCCGACCTGATCGCGCGCTGGTGGCCGACTGGCAAGCTCGCGCACGTCCAGGTCAACGATCCGAACCGGCGTGGGCCCGGCCAGGGCGAGATGCGCTTCGCACCCATCCTGGCCGCGCTCAACGCGGTCGGCTACCGCGGCGTGCTGGCGGTCGAGCCGTTCGACTACGTGCCCGACGGCCCGGGCTGCGCGGCGCGCGCGATCGGCTATCTGCGCGGGTTGCTGGAGGCCCAAGGTGGCTGACGCCCCACGCTTCGTGATCGGCGAGATCGTGTTGCACGAGCGCCCGGTGCGGCTGCGCCTGCCGTTTCGCTTCGGGGTGGTCACGCTCACCGAGTGCCCGCAGGCGTTCGTGCGTGCGCGCGTCGAGTTGGCCGACGGCCGCTCGTCGTGGGGCGGCGCTGCCGAGCTGATGGCGCCGAAGTGGTTCGACAAGAACCTCGCGTTGAGCAACGACGACAACTTCGAGCAGTTGCGCGACGTGCTCGGCATGGCACGCGCGGCCTACCTCGCCGATGCGGCAGCGGACACCGCGTTCGGCCACTTCGCGCGCCACCACGACGCGCACCAGGCCGCGTGCGCCGCGCGCGGGCTGAACCCGCTGCTGGCCAGCTACGGGCCGGCGCTGATCGACCGTGCATTGCTCGACGCGATCTGCCGCACGCTCGGCGTCTCGTTCCACGCGGCGGTGCGCGGCAACCTGGTGGGGCTCGGCGCGCGCCATGCGCAGTTCGCGGGCTTCGACTGGGACGCCTTCGTCGGCACGCTGTCGCCAACCGCGGCGCTGGACGCGCGCCACACGGTCGGCCTGGTCGATGCGATCACCGCCGCCGACCTGCAGGATCCGGTGGCCGATGGCCTGCCCGAGACCCTCGAGCAGGTGGTGGCCTGCTACGGGCATCGATACTTCAAGCTCAAAGTCGGCGGGCGCATCGCCGCCGACATCGCCCGCCTGACGGCCATCGCCACGGTGCTCGACCGCAGCGCTGCGGACTACTTCGTCTCGCTCGACGGCAACGAGCAGTTCGAAGACGCTGCCGGCGTCGCCGAACTGCTGGCCCGCATGCGTGAAGCGCCCGCGCTGGCGCGCCTGCTGCGCTCGACGCTGTTCATCGAGCAGCCGATCACGCGCAAGCGCGCGCTCGATGTCGACGTGCGGGCGATCGCCGCCATCAAGCCGGTGATCGTCGACGAGTCCGACGGCGAGCTCGATGCCTTCGTGCGCGCACGCGCGCGCGGCTACACCGGCATCTCGAGCAAGACCTGCAAGGGGGTGTACCGCTCGCTGCTCAACGCCGCACGCTGCGCCGCATGGAATGCCGAGCCCCACGGCACGCACTACTTCATGTCCGGCGAAGACCTCACCACGCAGGCCGGCCTGGCGGTGCAGCAGGACCTGGCGCTGGTGAACCTGCTCGGCATCACGCACGTCGAACGCAACGGGCACCACTACGTCAACGGCATGGCCGCGCTGCCCGAGGCCGAGCAGCGGGCTTTCCTGCAAGCACACCCCGACCTCTACGAACACTCGCACGGCGCCACGCGGCTGCGCATCCGCGATGGCCGCATCCACCTCGCCTCGCTCGACTGCGCGGGCTTCGCCAGCGCGGCGATGCCCGACTGGCCCACGATGCCGGCGCTGCGCGGCACGACTTCCACCCACAGGAGCTGACCCGATGGCCACACGACGACTCGGCATCATCATGAACGGCGTGACCGGGCGCATGGGCATGAACCAGCACCTGATCCGCTCGATCAAGGCGATCCGCGATCAAGGCGGTGTCGCTCTCGTCAACGGCGACCGCGTGATGCCGGATCCGATCCTGATCGGACGCAACGCCGAGAAGATCGAAGCGCTCGCCAAGGCGCACGGCGTCGCCCGCTTCGGAACCGACATCGCCCGGGCGCTGGCCAATCGCGACGACACGGTGTTCTTCGACGCCGCCACCACGCAGATGCGCCCCGCGCTGCTGACGCAGGCCATCGAGGCCGGCAAGCACATCTACTGCGAGAAGCCGGTCGCCACCAACCTCGACGATGCACTGGCCCTGTTCCAACGAGCCCAGGCGCGCGGCATCAAACACGGCGTGGTGCAGGACAAGCTGTTCCTGCCCGGCCTGATGAAGCTGAAGATGCTGGTCGACTCGGGATTCTTCGGCCGCCTGCTGTCGGTGCGCGGCGAGTTCGGCTATTGGGTGTTCGAGGGCGACCTGCAGCCCGCGCAGCGGCCCTCGTGGAACTACCGCAGCGAAGACGGCGGCGGCATCATCCTCGACATGCTGTGCCACTGGCGCTACGTGCTCGACAACCTGTTCGGCAGCGTGCAATCGGTGTCGTGCCTCGGCGCCACGCACATTCCTGATCGGTTCGACGAACAAGGCAAGCGCTACAAAGCCACCGCCGACGACGCCGCCTACGCGACCTTCGAGCTCGCCGCGCCCGGCGGCGAACGCGTGATCGCGCAGATCAACAGCTCGTGGACCACGCGCGTGCGGCGTGACGACCTGGTGACGTTCCACGTCGACGGCACGCTCGGCTCGGCGGTCGCCGGCCTGCACGACTGCCGCACGCAGTCGCGCGTCAACACGCCCAAGCCGGTGTGGAACCCCGACGTCAAGCAGCCGCTCGACTTCTTCGAACACTGGCAGCCGGTACCGGAATACACGGTGTTCGACAACGGCTTCAAGACGCAATGGGAAGCCTTCATCCGCCACGTGGTGGACGACGAGCCCTTCAAGTGGAACCTGCTCGAAGGCGCCAAGGGCGTGCAACTGGTCGAATGTGCGCTGCAAAGCTGGAAAGAGCGGCGGTGGGTGGATGTGCCGGCGTTGGCGGCTTGAGCATGGTCAATTCCTTCGCTGTGTTGACGCGGCGCGGTGGGCGGTGCCCGGCAGGGGCTCCTACTGTGGCGGTCGATGCTGCGCATCGACTCCGCTGCGCTTCTCGCAGCGCGCTCGCGCTGCGAAACTCGCTACGCTCACTGCGTTCGTTACGCTCGGACAATCGCCGCGAGTCGGATCACGAAGCACGCGCTGCGCGCGTGCCGAGCGCGCTGCTGCGATGCTCGCCGCCCCACAAGTCGCCCCCACCGGGCACCGCCCACCGCGCAGCACCGCTCGTGCTGTTCGACGACGCATGCCACGGTGGTGCCGGCAAAGCCGGGGGTGGGTGTGCGTCGGCAGCGACATATGCGGCGCCGAGCAGCGCAGAGCTCATGGCCGCGCGCGCGCAGCGCGCGCTTCGTGCTCTGACTCGCCGAGATTGTCCGAGCGCAACGACCGCAGGGAGTGAAGCGAGTTTCTCGGCGGGCCATGAGATCGAGCAGCGCAGGGAACCCGGCCCTCTGGGCCGGGCTGCCGCATTCGAGCGCCGGCGCATACCCGCCCGCGGCTTTGCGCGCTCAACCGACCGCATGCAGGGAGCTTGCAAAGCATGACCACCATCCAACTGCCAACAACAGACGGCAAGCTCGAAACGTTCCGCCTCTCCGCCCCGCGCCACTTTCCGGCGCGCGTCGTGAGGCCTTTCAACCGCATCGCCTACTCAGCAGCGCACGTCGTAGCCGACCCGCGTGCCGACATCGATCCCTGGCTCGACTGCGCGATCGACTGGGACACGACGATCGCCTACCGGCAGCATCTGTGGCGCCTGGGGCTCGGCGTCGCCGAGGCGATGGACACCGCGCAGCGCGGCATGGGGCTCGACTGGCCAACGTCGCTGGAACTGATCCGTCGCTCGCTCGACGCTGCGCGCGACATGCCCGGCGCATTGATCGCCTCCGGCGCTGGCACCGACCACCTGGCAACGGAGGATGCGAAGTCGGTCGACGACGTGATCCGCGCCTATGAAGAGCAGGTGACAGCGATCGAGAAGCTCGGTGGCCGCATCATCCTGATGTGCAGCCGCGCGCTGGCGCGGGTGGCGCGCTCGTCCGGTGACTACGAGCGTGTCTACGACCGCATCCTGTCGCAAGTGCGCGAGCCGGTGATCATTCATTGGCTGGGCGATATGTTCGACCCTGCGCTGGCCGGCTACTGGGGCAGCGCTGATCCGATGGCGGCGATGGAGGTGGCGCTCGGTGTGATCAACGGCCATGCGGCCAAGGTGGACGGCGTGAAGATCTCGCTGCTCGACAAGGACAAGGAGATCGTGATGCGCCGCCGCCTGGCTGCGGGCGTGCGCATGTACACCGGCGACGACTTCAACTACGCCGAGCTGATCGCCGGCGATGCGATGGGCCACAGCGATGCACTGCTCGGCATCTTCGATGCCATCGCGCCGGCGGCCTCGGCGGCGCTGTCGGCGCTCACCGCCGGTGACCGCGCGCAGTTCGATGCGATCCTCGAGCCTACGGTACCGCTGTCGCGCCACATCTTCAAGGCGCCGACGCGCTTCTACAAGACCGGCGTCGTGTTCATGGCCTACCTCAACGGGCTGCAAGACCACTTCGTGATGGTGGGTGGCCAGCAGAGCACACGCTCGCTGGTGCACCTGGCCGAGCTGTTCCGCCTGGCCGACCGCGCCGGACTGCTGGCTGACACGCCGCGCGCGGCGGCCCGCATGAAGGCGCTGCTGGCGCTGCACGGCATCGACGGCTGAGCGTTAGCCCATGCGCGACTTTTCGCAGAGCCATGAATGGCTCTCGATCAACACCGCCACCGTGCGCAAGCAGTGGCGGCTCGATCGCATCATCGACGAGTGCGCGCGGCGCGGCATCCGCGCGATCTCACCCTGGCGCGACCAGGTGGCCGCGGTCGGGTTGCCAGCAGTGGCCAGGCAACTGCGCGAAACCGGCGTCACGCTGTCGGGCTACTGCCGCGGCGGCTTCTATCCGGCGGCCGACGCGCCGGGCCTCGCCGCGGCGCTCGATGACAACCGCCGCGCTGTCGATGAGGCCTGCACGCTGCGGGCGCCCTGCCTGGTGCTGGTGGTCGGCTCGCTGCCGGGCGCGATCGACGGCAAGCCGGTGCACCGCGACATCGCACGCGTGCGCGCCGAGGTGCGCGACGGCATTGCCGCCACGCTGGAGTACGCGCGCAAGGCCGGCATGCCGCTGGCGATCGAACCGCTGCACCCGATGCAGGCCGCCGAGCGCGCCTGCATCAACACGCTGGAGCAGGCGCTCGACGTCTGCGATGCGCTCGATCCCGCGTGCAGCGGGGCGCTCGGTGTCGCGGTGGATCTGTACCACGTGTGGTGGGATCCGAAACTCGCGCGGCAGATCGCGCGCGCTGGCCGCGAGCGACTGCTTGCATTCCATGTCTGCGACTGGCTGACACCCACGCGCGACCTGCTGAACGACCGCGGCATGATGGGCGACGGCGTGATCGAGATCCGCAAGGCGCGCGGCTGGGTCGAGGCAGCGGGCTACACCGGCTATTCAGAGGTCGAGATCTTTTCCGAGCACTGGTGGGGACGGCCAGGCGAGGAAGTGCTCGACACCTGCATTGAGCGGCACTGCAGCGTCGTGTAGGCCGGCGCGCCCGAGCGCCACTCAGCGCAGCGGCGGCGAGTGCAGTTCGACGATGGCGTCGTCGCCCACGATGCGCGGATAGCGTTGCAGCACCAGCGGGTCGTGCCCCGGCACGAAGTGGTCGATCGAGCCGGCCAGCGCCAGCAGGCGGCGGTGCCCCTCGAGCATCGCGGGCACGTCGTAGACGATCGGGAAGAGGCGCCCGGCTTCGGCGTTCTCGTAATAGTGCGCAGCATCAGAGGCCAGCACGACCCAGCCGCGCGCGGTGTGCACGCGCACCGACTGCAGGCCTTTCGTGTGGCCGCCGACCAGCAGCAGTTCGATGCCCGGCGCGAGCTCGGCGTCGCCGTGGTGAAACCCCACACGATCCTTGTAGACCAGACGCACCAGGTCGACCACGTCGTCGACGTGATACGCAAACCGCATCGCACCGTGGCACATGCAGCGGCCGGTGGCGTAGTCGACTTCGGCGTCCTGCACGTGCAAGCGCGCTCGCGGCAGCTTGGCGAGGTTGCCGGCGTGGTCGTAGTGCAGGTGCGTGATCACCACGTCGTCGATGTCGTCGGGTGACACGTCGAGCGCGGCCAGAGCGTCGATCGGGCAGCGCTGCCACGCACGCTCGCGGCCACGCAGCCTGGCGGTGGCCTGCGAGAAGCCGGTATCGACGAGCACGGTGCGCGCCGGCGAGCGCAGCAGCCAGACGAAGTAGTCCATCGGCATCGGGCCGTCGTGCGCGTCGGCTGGCACGAAGTTCTCATGTCGCTGGCGTTCTGCAAGGTGCGCGTAGCGGATCGCGTGCACGGTGTAGGTGGCGTTGGCATCGAGCTGCATGGTCGTTCGCTCCCTGACTCGTCGCGACAGGGCTGCAGTCAAGCCGCCAGCAGCGCCGCGCTCACCCGCTCGAGGTGATGATCGGTGTCGCCGAAGCTCGACTCGATCAGCGTCAGCCGCTTGAACAGGTGCGACACCATCATCTCGTCGGTGATGCCCATGCCGCCGTGCAGCTGGATCGCCTGCTGGCCGACGAAGCGCGCCTGTTGGCCGATGTAGGCCTTGGCCGCCGACACAGCCTGGCCGCGTTCGGCGGCATCGCGCGAATCGGCCTTGGCCGCTGCCATCAGCGCCATCGATGCGGCCTGCTCGGTGGCCACCACCATGTCGGCCATGCGGTGCTGCAGCGCCTGGAAGCTGCCGATCGCGACGCCGAATTGCTTGCGCGTCTTCAGATACTCCAGCGTGGTGTCGTTCATCGCGCGCATGATGCCCAGCGCCTCGGCGCACACCGCCGCCGCGCCGCGGTCGAGCGTGTGCTCGATCGCCGTCGCGGCGTTGCCCGCCACACCCAGGCGCTGTGCATCGGACACGCGCACGTCGCGCAGCAGCACATCGGCTGCGTGTTGTCCGTCGTGGTTGCGGTAGCTACGCAGCTCGACACCCGGTGCCTTGGTGTCCACCCCGAACAGCGCCAGCCCTGCGGGCGCATCGCTTGCGCCGGACACCCGTGTCGACACCACCAGCAGCGCCGCCTGCGGCGCGCCGACCACCACCGCCTTGTGGCCGGCAAGGCGCCAGCCGTCGCCATCGCGCGTGGCGGCAGTGGCCACACGCGTGCGCGCATGGCGCGAGCCGGGCTCGCCGTGCGCGAACGCCAACCGCAAGCGCCCTTGCGCCACCTCGGGCAGCCAGCGATCGCACTGCGCCGCAGTGCCGGCATCGGCAATCACGCGCGCCGCCAGCACGGTGGGCAGGTACGGCTCGAGCACCAGCCGCGCGCCGAGGATCGCCATCACGCCGGCGACATCGACACTGCCGCCACCGAGACCGCCGTGCGCCTCGGGAAGCGGCAACGCGAGCAAGCCCATCTCGGCCAACGTGTGCCAGGTGGCGTCGTCGGCCGGGCCCGTGGCCTGCAGGCGTTCGCGCCGCTGCGCGAAGGTGTAGTGCTTGTCGAGCCAGCGCGTCAGGCTGTCGTGCAACGCGCGCTGTTCGTCGCTGTATTCGAAGTTCAATCGTCTCTCCCCTCTCAGCGGACGCGACTCACAAGCCGAGCAGTTGCTTGGCGATGATGTTGCGCTGCACCTCGTTGCTGCCGCCGTAGATGGTGGCCTTGCGGAAGTTGAGGTACTGGCCGGTGGCGGCGGCCCCCGCGCCGGCGAGCAGCTCGTGCAACGGCTCCAGCGTGTGCTCGGGCGCCAGCAGCTCGGCCAGGTGCGGCGCCGCGTAAGGCCCGAGCGCGAGCATGTGCAGCTCGGTGAGCGTCTGGCGGATCTCCGAGCCCTTCAGCTTGAGCACCGAGGCTTCCGGCCCCGGCGCGCTGCGCTGGGTCGACATCACCTTCAACACCGTGACCTCGAGCGCCATCAGCTCGAGCTGCACCTGCGCGAGGCGATCGCGAAAACGGGCGTTCTGAATCAGCGGCCGTCCGTCGTCGCCGGGGGCCTCGCGCGCCACACGCAGCAGCGCACGGAACCTGGCCTTCGACACGCCGAGCGACGCCGCGCCGGTGCGCTCGTGGCCGAGCAGGAACTTCGCGCACGTCCAGCCCTGGTTCTCTTGGCCGACGCGCTGCTCCACCGGCACGCGCACGTCGTCGAACCACACCTCGTTGACCTCGTGCTCGCCGTCGATCAGCTCGATCTTGCGCACCGTGATGCCGGGCGAGTGCATGTCGATCAGCAGGAACGAGATGCCTTCCTGCTTGCGCGCGTCGGGGTCGGTGCGCACCAGGCAGAAGATCCAGTCGGCGTGTTGCGCCAGCGTGGTCCAGGTCTTCTGCCCATTGACGACGTAGTGGTCGCCGTCGCGCACGGCACGCGTGCGCAGCGACGCCAGGTCGGAGCCGGCGCCGGGCTCGGAGTAGCCCTGGCACCACCAGTCGGTGCCGTCGGCGATGCGCGGCAGGAACCTTTGTTGCTGCTCGGGCGTGCCGAACCGCATGATCACCGGGCCCACCATCTTCAGCCCGAAGCTGATCTGCCCCGGCGCGCCGCCGGCAAAGCACTCCTCGTCGAACAGGTGGCGCTGCACCGCGCTCCAGCCGGGGCCGCCGAACTCACGCGGCCAGCTCGACGCGCCCCAGCCGCGCGCATGCAGGATGCGCTGCCAGCGCAGATAGTCTTCACGCCCGAGCCGCTGCGCGTTGACCACCTTGCGCCGGATGTCGGCGGGCAACTGCTCGGCCACGAAACGGCGCACCTCGTCGCGAAACGCCGCGTCCTCGGCGCTGAAGTTCAGATCCATCGGGACTCCCTGCAGTCTGCGTCGCCGGATGCGAATGCCGCTGCGCGCATCTTGGGCGGCCGCGGCACGCTGTCAATGGCATTTGCCCCGTCACGCAAGTGTCATCTCGCGGCCGGGCGGACAGTCGACCGTCAGGCCTGCAGCCCGCGCCGGCGCTTTGCATGCGCCGGCCACTTTGTAGGCGCAACCCGGCACGCAGGTGCCGGGTTGCGCCCGACTCAGTCGTCGAGGAAGCCGCCTTTGTAGAAGCTCCACGCGGTGCCGTCGTGCAGGTAGAAGCTGCCGTCGGCGCAGAAGTCCTTGCCGGGAAAGAACTCGCGCACGGCGCGCGGCAGCAGCCGCTCGAGCTGCTCGTCGCTGAGCCACTCGAACTGCTCGGGCGTGATCGCGCGGCCGACGCGCAGCTTGAAATCGGTCGTCATCGGGTGGGTTTGGTCGATGCAAGCGGTGTCACCGATGTGATTGTGGCCGGGCTTCGCGCTGCTAGCATGGCCCACACGATCGAACACCAATCCAACAGGAGGTCACATGGACTTCTCTTTCTCGCCGAAAGTGGTTGAACTGCAGCGCCGCGTGACTGACTTCGTTCAGACCCACGTCATCCCGGCCGAAGCGGCCTTCAAGGAGGAAATGGCCGCGTTCCGCGCTGCCGGCAACCCCTGGCAGCACACGCAGACGATGGAGACGCTGAAGGAGAGGGCCAAGGCCGCCGGCCTGTGGAACCTGTTCCTGCCCGAGTCCAAACACGGCTTCGGGCTGACCAATCTCGAATACGCCCCGTTGTGCGAGATCATGGGCCGCTACCCGCTCACCGCCGAGGCGATGAACTGCTCGGCGCCCGACACCGGCAACATGGAAGTGCTCGAGCGCTACGGCACCGAGGAGCACAAGCAGCGCTGGCTGAAGCCGCTGCTGGAGGGCAAGATCCGTTCGGCCTTTGCGATGACCGAGCCCGGCGTCGCGTCGTCCGACGCCACGCAGATCGAATGCAGCATCCAGCGCGACGGTGACCACTACGTGATCAACGGCCGCAAATGGTGGACCTCGGGCGCGCCCGACCCACGCTGCGAGATCCTGATCCTGATGGGCAAGACCGATCCCGAGGCCGCCACCTACCGCCAGCAGTCGATGATCCTGGTGCCCAAGAACACGCCGGGCGTCAAGGTCGAGCGCGCGTTGAGCGTGTTCGGCTACGACCATGCCCCGCACGGTCATGGCGAGGTCACGTTCACCAATGTGCGCGTACCGGCCAGCAACCTGCTGCTCGGCGAAGGCCGCGGCTTCGAGATCGCGCAAGGGCGCCTGGGCCCCGGGCGCATCCACCACTGCATGCGCCTGGTCGGCATGGCCGAGCGCGCGCTCGAGCTGATGTGCCGCCGCGCGCTGAGCCGCAAGCCGTTCGGCAAGCTGCTGTCGGACCAGGGTGTCACGCGCGAGCGCATCGCCAACGCGCGCATCCTGATCGACCAGGCACGCTTCCTGGTGCTCAACGCCGCCGACCGCATGGACAAGGTCGGCAACAAGCAGGCCAAGCGCGAGATCGCGATGATCAAGGTCGCGGCACCCAGCATGGCCTGCCAGGTGGTCGACTGGGCGATGCAGGTGTACGGCGGCGCCGCGGTGTGCGACGACACGCCGCTGGCGGCGATGTACTCGGGCGCGCGCACGATCCGCTTCGCCGACGGTCCGGACGAGGTGCACCGCAACCAGCTCGCCAAGTTCGAACTGGAGCAATACATGACGGCCAAGGCCTGATCCGACAACTGCGTCTCCAACCGATCGAGGGGCACGAGGTGCCCCTCTTTCGCGCCCGGAGCGCCGCAACGCATACTCGCGGCCATGTCGGAATTGCACCTGCCGTTCTGGCCTGCGCACGCGCCCAGGCACCTGTGGGTGCCCGAGACGCATCTGTACCGCAACGTCGAGGTGGCGGCGATGCGCTTTCCGCGCAAGCCGTTCGTGATCTTCTACGACAACGCAGATCAGCTACGCCGACTTCCAGCGCGAGACCGAACTCGTGGCCGGCTACCTGCAGCAGCAGCTTGGCGTGAAGAAGGGCGACCGCGTGTTGCTGTACATGCAGAACAGCCCGCAATTCATGATCGCCTTCTACGGCATCCTGCGCGCCGACGCGGTGGTGGTGCCGATCAATCCGATGAACCTGACGCAGGAGCTCGCGCACTACGTGCACGACAGCGGCGCCCACGTCGCCTTCGCCGCACAGGAGCTGCTGCCGCGCATCGCGCCGCTGCTCGGCGAGGGCCTCGAGCACATCGTGGTGGCCACCTACAGCGACTACCTGCGCCAAGCCCACCGACATCCCGTGCCCGAGTTCGTGGCCGCGCCGCGTGCACCGCTGAATCGCCAGGGCCTGGTCGCGTGGGCCGACATGCTGGCGGCCGCCCTGGCACCGCGCGCCATCGAGGCCGGCCCCGACGACCTCGCCGTGATGCCCTACACCTCGGGCACCACCGGCCATCCGAAAGGCTGCATGCACACGCACCGCAGCGTGATGTTCAACGCCGCCGGCTGCTGGGGCACTGCCAACCAGGGCAGTGTCGGGCTGGCGGTGTTGCCGCTGTTCCACGTGACCGGCATGCAGACCAACATGAACGGCGCCATCTACAACGCCGCCACCGTGGTGCTGCTGCCGCGCTGGGACCGCGACGCCGCGGCGCTGTGCGTGCAGCGCCATCGCGTCAGCGGGCTGGCGCTGATCACCGCGATGGTGATCGACTTCATGGGCAACCCGAAGCTGAACCAGTACGACCTGTCGAGCGTGCGCCGCATCGGCGGCGGCGGCGCCGCGATGCCCAAGGCGGTGGCGTTGGCGATGGAGAAGAAGTTCAACCTCAAGTACACCGAGGGCTACGGCATGTCGGAGACGATGGCCGCCACGCACGCCAACCCGCCCGATCGCCCGAAGGAGCAGTGCCTCGGCATTCCGCTGTACGACGTCGACTCGCGCATCATCGACCCCGTCACGCTGCACGAGCTGCCGCAGGGCCAGACCGGCGAGATCATCGTGCACGGTCCGCAGGTGATGCGAGGGTACTGGAACCAGCCGCAGGCCACCGCCGGGGCGTTTCTCGAGATCGACGGCAAATCGCTTCCTGCGCACCGGCGACCTCGGCTACGTCGACGACGAGGGCTACTACTTCTTCGTCGATCGCCTGAAACGCATGATCAATGCCGCCGGCTTCAAGGTGTGGCCGGCCGAGGTGGAAGCACTGCTGTACCAGCACCCGGCGATCCAGGAGGCCTGCGTGATCGCCGCCAAGGATGCACGCCGCGGCGAGACGGTCAAGGCCGTGGTGGTGCTCAAGCCCGCGCACGCGGGTCGGGTCACCGAGCAGGAGATCGCCGACTGGGCGCACGCCAACATGGCGGCCTACAAGGCGCCGCGCATCGTGCAGTTCGCCGCCTCGTTGCCGAAGTCGGGCACCGGCAAGGTGATGTGGCGCTCGCTGCAGGAAGCCGAGAACGCCGCTCAGGCGTCCTGAGCGCGCCGCGCCGCGGGCCGCTTCGGGGGTGCCTGCGTGGCACCCTCGTACGCCGCCAGCATCTGCCGCACCGTGGTGCACAGCGCGTCGCGCAACGCCGCGGGCTCCAGCACCACGGCCTCGTCACCGAGCCGCAGCATCTGGCGTGCCGCATGCTCGACCGATTCGATCGGCACCGTCACGCGCCGCCAGCCACCACGATCGATGCGCCCCGCGGTGCGGTCGACCGCCTGCGCGACGATCGGGCTGAAGCTGCGCAGCCGGTTCAAGCCCACTGCCGACGCGCGCAGGGTTGCGAAGTCGCGGTACACGCCCTGCTCGAAACGTTGTGTCGATTCGCTCCAGAACGCCGCCAGGTCGAACTTGGCCGGCCGCACGAAGTGCTCGTCCAGCACCTGCGCGCCCTCGATCGCCGCCACACGAAAGGTGCGCGGCTCGCGCCGCTGGCGCGCCACCAGGTACCAGGCACCGCCCTTGAGCACCAGGCCGAGCGGGTCGACCACACGATCGGACACCGCGGTCCAGCTCTCGTAGCGCATGCGCAGCCGCCGCTCGCTCCACACACTCTCGGCAACAACGCGCAGGTGGTCGGCCGGCGCGGCACCACGAAACCAGTCCACCGGGTCGAGGTGGAAGCGTGCGCCGACGCGCTCGGCATCGCCTCGCCAATCGGCAGGCAGCGCGGCCAGCAGCTTCAGGTGCGCCGACGCCGCCGCCTCGCCGAGGCCGAGCGCCTTGGCCGGCCCGGGCAGGCCGGTCATCAACAGCGCACGCGCCTCGCCGCTCGTGAGGCCGGTGAGTTGCGTGCGCCAGCCCTCGCGCAGCTGGTAGCCGCCGCTGCGGCCGCGGTCGCCATAGACGGGCACGCCGGCGGCGCTCAGGCTGTCGACGTCGCGGTAGACGGTGCGCACCGAGACCTCGAGCGAGCGCGCCAGCGCGAACGCGCTCATGCGGCCGCGGCTTTGCAGCAGCATCAGGATCGACAACAAGCGGCTCGCTTGCACGGTGCCGGCAGTGTCGCAGGAAATACTGCCACGCGTTGTCAGTTATTACGGTGAATGATGCGGACATCGCTGACAGGAGCCGAACGATGGACTCGATACTCGTCCCGACACGACCCGCACCCGCCCCCGCGCTCGAAGACTGTGCCGTGGTCGAGCTGCGCGACTACAAGCTGCACCCCGGCCGTCGCGACGAGCTGATCACGCTGTTCGAGCGCGAGTTCATCGAGCCCCAGGAGGCCGCCGGTGCGCGCGTGATGGCGCAGTTCCGCGACCTCGACCGGCTCGATCACTTCGTGTGGTTGCGCGGCTTTGCCGACATGGCGTCGCGCCGCCAGGCGCTCGAAGACTTCTACGGTGGCGCGGCGTGGGCCGCGCATCGCAACGCCGCCAACGCGACGATGATCGACTCGGACAACGTGCGGCTGCTGCGCCCGGCCAAGCCGTCGTGGGCGCTGGCCACACCCGCTGCGCCGCGGCCGCATCGCGATGCCGAAGGCGAACCGGCGGGCCCGGCGCTGTTCGTGCTGACCCTGTGCTCGCTGCAGGTCGCGCCGTACTCCGCGTTCAGGCGCTGGTTTGAACGAGAGGCGCTGCCGCTGCTGCGCGACGCCGGCGCAATGCCGCTGGCGGTGTTCGAAACCGAATCCGCGCTCAACGACTACCCGCGGCTGCCGGTGCGCACCGACGAGCAAGTGCTCGCCTGGCTGGCCCGCTTGCCGAACGCCGACGCCTGGGTACGGGCCGAGCGCCGGCTGGCCGAGTCGCGGCCGTGGCGCGACGAGGTGCTGCCCAAGCTGCAATCGCCCGTGACGCGGCCGCCGATCACGCTGCGCCTGCAGCCCACGGTGCGCTCGTGGCTGCGCTGAGTCCAGAGCCCACGATGACGACGTTGGCAGCGCCGCACGGCGACGTGCACGACTTCGACTTTCTGGTCGGCCGCTGGCGCGTGCACAACCGCCGCCTGGCCACGCGGCTGCGCGGCGCGCACGACTGGCGGGAGTTCGCCGCCACGCACTGGCTCGAGCAACGGCTCGGCGGCGTGGTGAACGTCGATCAGATGGACTGCCCGACCGAAGGCTTCTCCGGCGTGACCGTGCGAAGCTTCGATCGCGAGCAGCGGCGCTGGGCGATCCATTGGATCAGCAGCGCCAGCGGCGTGCTGTCGCCGCCGGTGTGGGGCGGCTTCGATGGCGACACCGGCACCTTTGTCGGGCGCGACGTCGACGACGGCCGCGATGTGCACGTGTGCTTCCTGTGGCAGCGCCTGGGGCTCGACGCGGCGCGCTGGGAGCAGGCGTTCTCGCTCGACGGCCGGCAGTGGGAGACCAACTGGGTGATGCAGTTCACCCGCGATCACGCAGCGCACGCCTGAAGGGCCCGCCGCGCACACGCGGCAGCCCGTGGTCCAATGCTCGCGGCCGCGCTCGTCGGCGCGCTCGAGGGGCCCCGGATGAACAAGCTCTTTTCGCTGGAGGGCCGCGTGGCGCTCGTCACCGGCGGCTCGCGCGGCATCGGCCGCATGATCGCCGAAGGCTTCCTGCGCCATGGCGCCAAGGTCTACATCTCGGCGCGCAAGGCTGACGCATGCGACCGCGCCGCGGCCGAGTTGTCGGCAATCGGCCCGTGCGCGTCGCTGCCGGCCGATGTGTCGACGGTCGCGGGCGCCGAAGGGCTGGCGGCCGCGTTCGGTGCGCGCGAGCCGAAGCTCGACATCCTCGTCAACAACGCCGGCGCCGCCTGGGGCGCGCCGTTCGCCGACTTTCCTGAGCACGGCTGGGACAAGGTGATCGACCTCAATCTGAAGTCGCCGTTTTTTCTGACGCGCGCGTTGCATGGTGCGCTGAAAGCTGCAGCGTCGCCCGAGCGGCCGGCCAAGGTGATTCACATCGCGTCGATCGACGGCATCTCGGTCAACCCGCTGGAGACGTATTCGTATGCGGCCAGCAAGGCCGGGTTGATCCACCTCACTCGGCGCATGTCGCTGCGCCTGGTGGAGGACCACATCGTCGTCAGCGCGATTGCGCCGGGCGCGTTTGCCTCCGACATGAATCGTGCCGCGCGCGACAACGGCGACGAGTTGGCCAAACGAATCCCCGCGCAGCGCATCGGCACCACCGAAGACATGGCGGGCGCGGCGATCTTCCTGGCCTCGCGGGCCGGTGACTACGTGGTCGGCGCGACGATCGTGGTGGACGGCGGCGTGTCGCTGAGCACGGTGAGCCGGCCGAGCTGAGCTTTCGGCATCGCAACTCGACAAGGTCGGAACCACAGGTATTGCCGCGCTGCGGCGTTTCCGAGTTGCCAAGCCCCCGGTCAATCAAGTGATTGCAGGCGCTGTTGGCGATTTTCCTTCAGTCGGTGGGCGCCGACGGATCGAGCAGGCCGGCCGACTTCAGATCGCGCCACAGCGCCGGCGGCACCGCGTGCTCGGCATCAGCCACGTTCGCCTCGATCTCCGCCGGCTTCACCGCGCCGAGCACGACCGTAACGACCGCCGGGTGCATCATCGCGAACTGCAGCGCGGCGCGCCGGATCGACGTGCCGTGGGTCGCGCAAATCGCCTCGATCTTGCGCACCCGCTCCATGATCTCGGGCGGTGCCGCCGCGTATTCGAATTTGGCTCCAGGAACGGCCCCGGTGGCGAGGATCCCCGAATTGAACACCCCCGCCAGCATGACACCCATCTTCTTCTCGAGGGCCAACGGCAGGAATTCGGTCAGGCCGTTCTGGATCAGCAGCGAGTAGCGGCCGGCCATCATCGCGACGTCGAAATCGCCGGCGCGCGCGAACTTGACGCAGGTGTCGGCCTCGTTGATGCCGAACCCGATGGCCGCCACGGTCTTGTCGCTGCGCAACTTGTCGAGCGCGCGGTAGGCGCCGTCCATCGCTTCCTTGAAGCGGCGCCCGGCCTCGGCGCCGTGCGTCCAGACGTCGCAGTCGTGGATGAGCAGGATGTCGATTGCACTCAGGCCCGTGCGAAGCAACGATTGCTCGACGGAGCGCATCGTGCCGTCGTACGAATAGTCGAAGCGCGGCGCATGCCCGTAGCCTCCGACGAACCCCGGCGAGTACACGTCCTTGTTGCGCGGCGGCGGCTTCGCAAAGGGATCCATCACGCGCCCGATCTTGGTCGAGACGATGACGTCGCTTCGCCCGGCACGACGCAGCCCCGCACCCAGGCGGGATTCGGCAATGCCGTTGCCGTAATGCGGCGACGTGTCGAAGATGCGAACGCCGCTCGCGAGAGCCTGCTCCACCGTCGCGATGCTCGTCTGCTCGTCGAGGACCTCGTAGATCTCGCCGAGGGGCGCCGTGCCCAGGCCGATGGCTGAAAACACCAGCTGCGTTGCGTTGCGGGTCTTGAATGCACGCGTCTTCATGACGTCTCCTCGCGGAAAGAGGGTCGGTGCGGCGTCGCGCCGTCCGATCGGCGGACGAGCATAGTGCACATCATCCGCCTGCCCGAGCGTGCGCCGTTCGCTCGCCTAGCGCCCTTGAGCCGAGGGGCCGATCGCACCCGATGGAGACGCGCGCTGCAGCAGCGCCACCAACCACGCGATTCCCGCGTCCATCATCGCGACTTCCGGCACCACGATGCTCAGCTTGAACCGACCCAGCGATATCGGCGCATCAACGGCCACCACGTTGAAGCGGGCCGCGTGTGAGGCCGCGAAGCGCCTCGGCATCGCGCAGATCAGATCGGACTGCGCGACCACCGCGAGTGCGAACATGAAGTTCGGCACCGTCAAGGCCACGCGCCGCGCGAGCTTCTGTCGAGCCAGCAGGTCGTCGACGAAGCCGTGAGGATCGCCGGTGAGCGAGACCACCAGATGCTGGGCGTTGCAGTAGCGGGAGAGGCTCGGGTCGCGCGCGTACGGGTGCCTGGCGCGCATCGCCAGCACGAAGTCCTCTTCGTAAAGGAGTCGCTTCGCGAAGCGCGCCGGCGCATGGGCATAGGGGATGACCGCGACATCCATCGCGCGCGCCTCAAGCTCCGTCCAAGCCGAGCGCCAGGCGCGGTCGGGTTGGGTTTCCCCTGCGATCGGAAGCAACTGCCGCACGCCGATGTCGACGCCGGGCGCGCAACGACGCAGCTCGGCGAGCAGTGGCGTCAGGAACACGGATGAGGCGGCATCGGGAGCGCCGAGCGTGAACCTGCGCGTCGATGTGGCCGGATCGAACGGCCCGGCCGCACCGACAACGCTGCGAGCACGCGCAAGCACCTCGGCGATGGGAGCGGACAGTTGCGCTGCGCGCGCCGTCGGTATCACGCCCTTGGGTGTCTTCAGGAACAGCGGATCGTTGAGCAGGCGGCGCAGGCGGCCGAGTCCGTGACTGACAGCCGAAGGCGTCAGGTTCAGACGATCAGCGGCCCGGCCCACATGCCCCTCGTGCAGCACGGTCTCGAACAGCACGAAGAGGTTGAGATCGGCCCTTGATAGATCAACGGCATTCAGCATGTTGCTGAAATCGTATCACTGGATTCAGCATGATATGGAGGCCATCCTCCGTGCCGTGAGGTCGCAAGGCCTGATCAATTCTTCGTCGCCTGCATGCCGACGTTCGAAGGCGAGACTTTCCGATGATTGCGCTCTATCAGTTCGAGTTTTCGCACTTCTGCGAGAAGGCACGCTGGGCGCTGGACTACAAAGGTCTTGCGCACGTGCGCAAGAACCTCTTGCCAGGCCTGCACACGAGAGTCGCCATGAAACTGGCGCCGAACAGCAGCCTCCCGATCCTGGTCGATGACGGAACCGTGATCCAGGATTCCACGTCCATCATCACTTATCTCGACCAGAAATACCCAGATCGTCCGCTGACCCCGTGCGATGCCCAGGAAGCCAAGGAAGCCTTGGCCTGGGAGGAGTACCTGGACGACGAGATCGGCGTTCCGGTGAGGCTATGGTTCTACTACCACGCGCTCCCTGACCGCGACTGCGCTCTCAGATTCCTGCTCGACGGAGCGCCGTGGTATGGGCGGCCATTGTTTGCGCTCATCTACCCCAAGGTTCGCACGGCCATGACCGTGCTCATGAACATAAACGCCGAATCGGCCCGTCAGTCCGAGGAGCGCCTGGTGGCCGCTCTGGACAAGCTGGATGACGCCCTGAAGGAACGCAGGTTCTTGGTCGGTGATCGGTTCTCGAGGGCCGACCTCACCGCATGTGCATTGCTCAGGCGCCACTGCGCGGTCGGTGTGGCAAGTGCAAGGACTGCACCCGCTGTTCCAGCCGCCGTGTGCGCGTTGCGCGATGCTCACAAGGCGAGGACATTCGTCAGTTGGGTGCGGGAGACCTATCGCAGCCATCGGCAACCTGAACTGCGTAGTGCGCGAGCCGACTAGGCGCTACGACTGCTTGATGCGGATGTCGTGCACGTAGGCCTGCCCGCGCTGAGTGCGCTTGGCTTTGACCATGCACGCCACCAGCAACCCAACGTCCGAGGCGGTGGGCGAATTCAGCGCAATCGCGCACACGGTGACGGCCGTCTGGGTCCTTCGAATCGCCAGTCCCGGCAGGTCTGCCAGCCACTGCATGGTGGCATCGTTGCCTTCCAGGTTGGCCAGGAACTTGTCGCCACGCCAACTTCGCCAGACGTCGCCATCGGGCGTGCGAGTGCGCAGCAAGGACTTCACGCCGGCAATCGCCTCGTTGCCGTGCTGCCAACCCAGCTGGTGGTTGATATCGGCCATGCGGTCGATGTCCACCATAGCAAGCAATCGATACTTGCTCGTCTCGACCGCGGTCGACGTCGGAACCACCAACGACTGGAGGTCGGTGCCGCTGAAGGAAGGTGTTGTCTCGTGCATCAGCTCGTGAGGTGCTCTGCCGGCGACGCAGCCCGACGACCGATGCGGGCCAGCCAGCGCGCGGCCCGATGGGCGGCGGACATCGCCTCGGGCGCGGACTCCGACCCAGCAGGTCGCTGCGGCTCGACCAGCACCGATTGGTGGGCGATGGCGGCCAGGTCGACGTAGCCCTGCGTCGAACGCCGCTTGGCCGCGATCTGTTCGGGTTTGAGTTCCTTGGCGATGCGAGCCGGCGAGCCCATTGCGAGCATGCGCGCGGGCACTTCGAACCCTTCGCGCACGTAGCTCATCGCGGCCACCCAGGCATCGGGGCCGATGGTCGCGCGATCCATCACCACGCTGTTGATGCCGACGAAGGCATGCACGCCGACGCGACAGCCGTGCAGGACCACGCCGTGAGCGATGTGGCAGTGTTGTTCGATCAGCGTGATGCTGCCCGGCGCGCCGTGCACGATGACGCCATCCTGCAGGTTGGAGCCCTCCAGGATGTGAATCGGTCCGTTGTCGCCACGCAGCACGACACCCGGGCCGATGTAGCAACGCGCACCGATCCGCACGTCGCCGATCAGCGTGGCGCTCGGATGCACGTACGCGCGACGATGCACCTCGGGCGTGTGACCGCGAAAGCTCCAGACCTTGGGCGACGGAATGATGTCGTCGCGGTCCATCGGTTGCCCCGCGTGCGGATCAACCGAGCACTGCGGCCAACGTCTTGGCCGAGGCCAGCGCCAGGAAGGCGCAGAACAGCCCCATCAGCATCTTGGGCTGCAGTCGGTGTGCCAACGCGGCGCCCGCCTGCGCGCCGGCAATCGTGCCGGGCACGAGGCCCGCCAGTGCTGCCAGGTGCACGTAGCCCACGCTGTTGGTGAGGTCGACCCCCTTGAGCCAGCCCGCCGCGGCAAACGCGCAGGCCGCCGCCAGCGCGATCGGCACGCCCAGCGCGGCCGCGGTGCCCACCGCCTTGCGCGCAGGGATGCCGAGGTGGGTGAAGTACGGCACGCACAGCGTGCCGCCACCGATGCCCGCCAGCGCACAGACCCCTCCGATGACGCCCAGCAACGGGTTGGAGGGCATTCGTTCGGCCACCGCCGCGACTGCGACGTCGGCGTAGTAGGTCTTGCGCACCATCATCACGCACACGCTGGCCTGAAAAAGCGCCAGCAACGCGGTGAGCAGCGCCAGCGGTGCCCAGGCGGCGCCGAACGCGCCGACAGCGGCACCCGCGGCTAGCATGGGCAGCGCGCGCCGGATCAATTCCACATCGACCGCGCCGCGACGATGGTGTCCCCACGCGCTGGAGGCCGCCGAAAAGACGATCGCTGCCAGCGACGTGCCGAGCGCCAGCGGCAACACTGCATCGCCACTGACCTGGCTCGCGAAAACCAACGCGAGGACCGGCACCATGACCAGTCCGCCGCCGACACCGAAGAGGCCGGCCAGCAGTCCGGCGGCGCCGCCAGCGGCTAGAAATTGCAGCAGATCGCTCACGGGCCCTTTCCCCAGCATCCCGCCTTTAGTCTTGACGAGGTGCGGGCATCTCGTCGTCCGATGGACGCTCGACTGCCGGCACGGGCCTAGTGTGGCGGGTGTCGCTCGCGCGTGGCACGGGGCAACGTGCCTTGCCATCGAGACTGGGGAGTGAATCGCTCACGGCACCCACTCGCGACGTCGACATCCCGCGCGAGCGTGCACTGGCACACGGTCGAGGCCCGACGATGGCGCGTGCGGCGCGCCGGGCGGTGTCAGTACCCCGACAGCAGCGCCGCGCGATCCATCTGCACCGACGCGTCGCCAAACAGTTCCTGCAGCACGCGGGCGCGCTTCATGAACAGGCCGATCTCCAATTCATCGGTCATGCCGATGCCGCCGTGCATCTGCACGCGCTTCCTGCACCGCGCGGTTGGCGGTCAGGCAGGCACGCGCCTTGGCCTGAGCCACGCGCAGCGGCGTATCGGCCGCCGACTCGTCGAGCGCCTGCAGCGCCTGGCGCACGATCGCACGCGTCAGCTCGAGGTCGCAGAACAACTCGGCGCAGCGATGCTGCAGCGCCTGGAATTCGCCGATCAGCGCGATCGAACTGCTTGCGCTGCTTGCAGGTACTCCACCGTGCGCTCGAACACCTCGTCGGCCAGCCCCAGCAACTCGGCAGCCGCCACCGCACGCCCGACGTCGAGCACACCTTCCAGCAGCGACGCACCGGTCTCGAGCGAACCGATCTGCGCGTCGCTGCCCACCCGCACGCCCTCGAAGCGCACGCGCGCGGCGTTGTGCGCGTCGACCATCACGCGTGCGCTCGATCTGCAGGCCAGGCGCGTTTTTCGGCACCAGCAGCAGCGCCGTGCCGCCATCGGCGCGCGCGGCAACGATCAGTGCGTCGGCCACGTGGCCATCGATCACGAACAGCTTCTGGCCATCGATGCGCCAACCACCGCCCTCACGCGCGGCCGTGGTGTTGAGCAGGCCGGGCTTGTGGCGCGATTGTTCGTCGACGGCCAGCGCCATCACCACGTCGGCGGCCGCGATGCGCGGCAGCCAGGCCTTGTGCTGCGCCGGCGTTGCACCCGCCTTCAGCAACGCGGCAGCCAGCACCGCCGTGGAGAAGAACGGCGTCGGCGCCAGCGTGTGGCCGATCTGCTCGGCAATCAGCGCGGCCTCGGTGATACCGAGCCCGAGGCCGCCGAGCGCCTCGGGCACCAGCGTCGCGCTGTAACCCTGCTCACCGAAGCCACGCCACAGTTGCGCGCTGTGCCCTGCCGGATCGTTGGCATCGCGCAGCGTGCGCAGATGCGCCACCGGCGCGCGCTCGGTCAGAAAACTCTGCGCGCTGTCGCGCAGCATGCGGCGTTGTTCGTCGAGAACCCAGGTCATGGCACCAGCCCCAGTTCATGCACCCGGCAAACCCAGCACGCGCTTGGCCACCACGTTCAGCTGCACTTCGCTCGTGCCGCCTTCGATCGAGTTGGCCTTGGTGCGCAGCCAGGTGCGCGCGGCGGCGCCGTCTTGCGAACGATCGCCTTCCCACTCCAGCGCGTCGGCGCCGCCGATGGCCACCATCAGTTCCCAGCGCCGCTTGTTGAGCTCGGCGCCGTAGTACTTGAGCGCCGACGACAACGCGCCGTGCGCCTCGCCGGCGCGCGCCTGTGCGCCGGCGAGGCGCATCCAGGCGCGAAACGCCGCCTCGTCGACTTCGAAGCGCGCGATCTCGGCGCGCAGCACGCTGTCGGCCAGGCGGCCGGATTCGTCGCGGCCCAGACGCTCGGCGGCGTGGCGCCCCACCGGCCGCGGCAGCGCACGCTCGCCGATGGCGCCGATCATGTCGCGCTCGTGCGTCAGCAGGTACTTGGCGATCGTCCAGCCAGCGTTGAGTTCGCCCACCAGGTTGGCGCGCGGCACCTTGACCTGGTCGAAGAACGTTTCGCAGAACGGCGACTTGCCCGAGATCAGCTTGATCGGCTTGGTGCTGACACCGGGCGACGTCATGTCGAACAGCACGAAGCTGATGCCGTTGTGCTTCTTCGCGGTGTCGGTGCGCACCAGGCAGAAGATCCAGTCGGCCTCGTCGGCGTAGGAGGTCCAGATCTTCTGGCCGTTGACGACGAAGTGATCGCCGTGGATCTCGGCGCGCGTCGCCAGCGACGCCAGGTCGGAGCCGGCGTTCGGCTCCGAGTAGCCCTGGCACCAGCGGATCTCGCCGCGCGCGATCTGACCCAGGTAGCTCGCGCTTCTGCTGCTCGCTGCCGTACTTGAGCAGCGCCGGCCCCAGCATCCAGATGCCGAAGCTCTGCAGCGGCGGCCGGCACTTCAGCGCCGCCATCTCCTCGCGCAGCACCGCGGCCTCGGCATGGCTCAGGCCGCCGCCGCCGTATTCGCGCGGCCAGGTCGGCACCGTCCAGCCGCGTTCGCCCATGCGCTGCATCCACTGGCGCTGCGCGTCGCTCTGAAACTGGAAGCGCTTGCCGCCCCAGCAGACATCGCCTTCGCTCTTGACCGGCTGGCGCATCTCGACCGGGCAGTTGGCTTCGCAGCCAGGCGCGTGTGTCGCTGCGAAAGTCGTCGAGTGTGCGGGTGTCACCGCTGGCGGTCGCGCTCATCGTGTCTCCTGCAATCGCGGGCCCGGGAATGCCGCATGGGTGCTTTCCCTGAGCAGGGCCTGCTTTCCAATCCAAACGATGGATGTTTGGTTTGTTCTGGTCTATAAGGTTCTGCGCAACCATACCGCGAACTCGAAAACGCCACAAGGCCTGCAACGCCAGGGCGACGGCGACGTCAGGAGACACGCGATGAAGAGACTCGGTATCTGGCGACGCCACGCTGTGCCTTGGCTGCCCGAGGCATGACGACGGCGGCGCGTCGCTGATGGGCGCCTACCTCACGCGCCGCCTGCTGGCGTTGCTGCCGACGCTGTTGCTGGCGTCGATCATCGTGTTCGTCACGATCCGGCTGATTCCCGGCGACGTGATCGACCTGATGCTGAGCCAGAACGACGTCGCGGCCGACAAGCTGAGCCGCGATCAGGTGATGGCCGCGCTCGGCCTCGACAAGCCGATGTCACACGCAGTACCTGAGCTGGATCGGCGACATCACGCTGCACGGCGATCTCGGCCGCTCGCTGTGGCAGAACGCGCCGGTGACCGAGCTGCTGGCCGCGCGGCTGCCGGTGACCTTCGAGCTCGGCTTCCTGGCGATGCTGGTGGCGCTGGCGATCGCGCTGCCGATCGGCACCTACTCGGCGCTGCGGCAGGACACCGCCGGCGACTACATCGGCCGCTCGTTCTCGATCCTGCTGCTGGCGGTGCCGAGCTTCTGGCTCGGCACGATGGTGATGGTGTTCCCGTCGATCTGGTGGGGCTGGTCGCCCGAAGTCAACTACGTGCGCTTCCTCGACGACCCGCTGCAGAACCTCAAGCAGATGGCGCTGCCGGCGATCGTGCTCGGCGCCGGCCTGTCGGCGATCACGATGCGGCTGATGCGCACGATGATGCTCGAGGTGCTGCGCCAGGACTACATCCGCACCGCCTGGGCCAAGGGCCTGCCCGAGCGGCTGGTGGTGCTGCGCCACGCGTTTCGCAACGCGCTGGTGCCGGTGATCACGCTGGTCGGCCTGCAGGCGCCGCTGCTGATCGGCGGCGCCGTGATCATCGAGACGATCTTCGTCATCCCGGGCATGGGCCTGCTGCTGCTCGACGCGGTGAACCAGCGCGACTACCCGATCATCACCGGCGTCTTCCTCGTCGTCGGCGTCGCGATCACGCTGATCAACCTGCTGATCGACCTCAGCTACGGCGTGCTCGATCCGAAGGTGAGGTACCGGTGATGTTGATTTGCGTGGACATGGCGCGGCGCGGTGGGCGGTACCCGGGGCGGGCTCCTACTGTGGCGGTCGGCGCTGCGCGCCGACTCCGCTGCGATGCTCGCGCCGGGTCGCGCCGCGATAGGACTGCCGCATGTCGAGCGCCGGCGCATGCCCGCCCGCGGCTTTGCATCGCCGGTCTTGGCGCAGTGACATGAGCGCGGTCTCACCAGCCACCCGAATCGGCATCCCGCTGCAGACAGGCGCGCTCGTCCGGCTTCTTCGCGCGCCTGTTCCGCGACAAGCCGCTCGGCGCCGCCGGCGGGGTGATCATGCTGCTGTTCGTGATCGTCGGGCTCACCGCGCAGTGGATCGCGCCGTACGGCTACAACGAGATCGCGCCGATCGATCGCCTGAAGCCGCCGAGTTGGGCGCACTGGTTCGGCACCGACAACCTCGGGCGCGACGTGCTGTCGCGTTGCATCTACGGCGCGCAGCTGTCGGTGATCATCGGCTGCAGCGCGGCGCTGCTGGCCACGATCATCTCGGCGCTGATCGGCATCGTCAGCGGCTACGCGGGCGGGCGCTTCGACCTCATCGTGCAGCGCTTCGTCGACGCCTGGCAGAGCTTTCCGGATCTGATCATCCTGATCGTCGTGGTGTCGGTGATCGGGCCCGGCATGCCGCAGATCATCGGCACGCTGGCGCTGCTGCTGGGCATCGCCGGTTCGCGCATCGTGAGGAGCGCGGTGATCGGCGTGCGCGAGCACATGTACGTGCACTCGGCGCAGTCGATCGGCGCCTCGGTGCCGCGCATCCTGTGGCGCCACATCCTGCCCAACGTGATGCCGCCGATCATCGTGCTGCTCACCACGCGCGTCGGCACCGTGATCCTGGCCGAGTCGGGCCTCGCGTTCCTCGGCCTCGGCGTGCCGCCGCCCTCGCCCACCTGGGGCGCGATGCTGTCGGGCGGCGGCCGCACCTACATGCTCCAAGGCCCGTGGCTCGCATTGGCGCCTGGCCTGTGTGTGACCGCGGTGGTGTACGCCACCAATGTGTTCGGCGACGCGCTGCGCGATCTGCTCGATCCGCGCATGCGCGGCGCCAAGTGATGAAGAAACCAAAGGAGACACCATGGAACCCGCATGCTCACTACGTTCGCTGCCCCCAGAGGGGGCTCAGCCTTCTAGAGACGGCTCGTCGCACGCTGGCATGACCCCTTCTCGTCGTTTGATCGCCGGTGCGCTGCTGATCGGCGCAGGCAGTGCGTTTGCGCAAGCCCAGAAGCCGCAGTACGGCGGCGAGCTCAACATCGGCGTGGTGTTCGCCACCGTCAACCCGATGTCGCCCGACAACGGCGACTGGGCGTGGAAGCACTCGCAGGACACCGGCCTCACCTACGAGCAGCTGTTCGCGGCCGACCTGAGCAAGAGCACCCGCAACGGCGGCAAGTACCCGTTCACCGCCGACGCCTGGATCGCGCCGGATGCGCTGCGCGGCGAGCTGGCCGAGAAGTGGGAGATGAAGCAGAACCCGCTGCGCGTGGAAGTGCAGCTGCGCAAGGGCATCATGTTCCCGGCCAAGGCGGGCGTGATGGAGTCGCGCGAGCTCGACCGCCGACGACGTGGTGTTCAGCTACGACCGGCTCAACAAGAGCCCGAAGAAGATTCCCGGCTACTTCGACCACATCGACCGCGTCGAGGCCACCGGCAAGCACAGCGTCACCTTCTTCATGAAGGCCTACAACGCCGAGTGGGACTACCGCTTCGGCTGGGGCTACTACAGCGGCATCGTGCCCAAGGAGGTGGTCGCCGCCGGGCCCAGCCAGTGGAAGAACGTCAACGGCACCGGCCCCTTCCAGCTGCAGGAGTACGTGCAGGGCAACTCGCTGGTGTTCGCGAAGAACCCGACCTACTGGGACAAGGAGAAGATCGGCGGCGTCGACTACAAGCTGCCGTTCGCCGACAAGATCACCTACCGCGTCATCAAGGACGAGACCACCCTGGTCACCTCGCTGCGCACCGCCAAGCTCGACGTGCTCGAGACGGTGCGCTGGAGCAACGCCGACGAGCTGAAGAAGAGCGCGCCCAAGATCCAGTGGAGCCGGCGCCTGTCCAACGGCGGGCAGTTCGTCGCGATGCGCATGGACCAGAAGCCGTTCGACGACATCCGCGTGCGGCGCGCGCTCAACCTGGCGGTCAACAAGGCGGAGATCGTCAAGTCGTACTACGGCGGCAATGCCGAGCTGCTGGCCTGGCCGATGCACCCCACCTACACCGGCTACTTCGAGCCGCTCGAGGAAATGCCCGACACGGTGAAGGAGCTCTTCACCTACAACCCGGCCAAGGCCAAGCAGCTGCTGGCCGAGGCCGGCTACCCCAACGGCTTCGCGTTCAAGGTGCAGACCAACTCGTCCAACACCGAGGGCGATCTGCTGCAGATGGTGGCCGCGTACCTCGAGAAGGTCGGCGTCAAGATGGAGATCCAGACGCTGGAGTACGCCGCCTACTTCTCCGCGATGATGACCAAGACCAACGCGCCGGGCTACTTCATGTTCCTCGGCAACACCAATCCGACCACGGCGCTGCGCAAGAGCTTCGTCAAGGGCCAGGTCTGGAACCCGATGCAGTTTCTCGACCCCGCGATCGACCAGAAGATGGCCGAGGTCTACGCCGAGCCCGACGAGCGCGTGCGCCAGGTCAAGGTGCGGCTGATGACGCGCGAGGTGATGGAGAAGGCGCCGGTGATCTTTCTGCCGTCGTCGTATGTGTACACCGGCTGGTGGCCGTGGGTGAAGAACTACGGCGGCGAGCTGCGCGCCGGCTCCGAGCGACCCGGCCCGATTCACGCGCGCATGTGGGTCGACCAGGAAATGAAGAAGAAGATGGGCTTCTGAATGACCGAGCCTCTGTTGTCGGTGCGCGGGCTGACCACGCGCTTTCGCACCGACCGCGGCAACGTGGTCGCGGTCGACGACGTCAGCTTCGACGTCGCGCCGGGCGAGACGGTGGCCATCGTCGGCGAGTCGGGCTCGGGCAAGAGCGTCACCGCGCTGTCGATCCTGCGCCTGATCCCCAACCCGCCGGGCGAGATCGCGAGCGGCCAGATCCTGTTCGACGGCAAGGACCTGCTGAAGCTGAGCGACGCGCGAGATGCGCGCGATCCGCGGCGACCGCATCGCGATGATCTTCCAGGAGCCGATGAACTCGCTGAACCCGGCGCTGACGGTGGGCCTGCAGGTGGCCGAGCCGGTGCAGCAGCACCGCGGCGTGTCGTGGGCGGCGGCGCTCGACGCCGCCAAGGCGCTGCTGCAGCAAGGTGCAGATCCCCGATGCCGAGAGCCGGCTGCACACCTATCCGCACCAATACTCCGGCGGCATGCGCCAGCGCGCGATGATCGCGATGGCGCTGGCCTGCCGGCCGCGGCTGATCATCGCCGACGAGCCGACCACCGCGCTCGACGTCACCGTGCAGGCGCAGATCCTCGACCTGCTGAAAGACCTCACGCGCGAGACCGGCGCCGCGCTGATCCTGATCACGCACGACCTCGGCGTCGTCGCGCGCTACGCCGATCGCGTGGTGGTGATGTACGCCGGCCGCGTGGTCGAGCAGGCGCCGGCCGCCGCGCTGTACCGCAAGCCGCAGCACCCCTACACGCGCGGCCTGCTGGCGTCGGTGCCGCGGCTCGATGGCCCGGCGGGCGAGCGCCTGGTGCCGATCGACGGCGCGCCGCCCGACCTGCGCCGCGCTGCCGCCGGGCTGCCCTTCGCGCCCCGCTGCACGCACGCCGTCGCGAGCTGCCTCGACGACGCGCCCGCGCGCTGCGCGACGCCGGCAGCGACGTCACCTCCGAACACCGCCACGCCTGCCTGCGCGATGAACTCCCGGTCGAGTGACGCCGCCACCGGCGGCAACGAGTTGCTGCGCGTCGAGGACCTGAAGGTCCACTTCCCGGTCACCAAGGGCGTGCTGTTCAAGCACATGGTCGGCGTGGTCAAGGCGGTCGACGGCGTGTCGTTCACGATCAGGCGCGGCGAGACGCTCGGCCTGGTCGGCGAGAGCGGCTGCGGCAAGTCGACCACCAGCCTCGCGGTGCTGCGCATGCAGCCGGTCACGCGCCGGCCGCATCGTGTTCGAAGGCCAGGACATCACCGCGCAGGACCGCGCGAGCTGGCACCTTCCGGCGCCGCATGCAGATGGTGTATCAGGATCCATACGGCTCGCTCGACCCGCGCATGATGGTGCGCGACATCGTCGGCGAGCCGCTGACCGTGCACCGCGTCACGCGCAGCCGCGCCGAGTACGAGACGCGCGTCGCCGCGCTGCTGGCCACGGTGGGCCTGCTGCCGGACATGGCCGATCGTTACCCGCACGAGTTCTCGGGCGGCCAGCGCCAGCGCATCGGCATCGCGCGCGCGCTCGCGCTCGAGCCGAGCCTGGTGATCTGCGACGAGCCGGTGTCGGCGCTCGACGTGTCGATCCAGGCGCAGGTGATCAACGTGCTGATGGAGCTGCAGCAGCGCCTGAGGCTGTCGTACCTGTTCGTCGCGCACGACCTCGCGGTGGTGCGCCACATCAGCCACCGCGTGGCGGTGATGTACCTCGGGCGCATCGTCGAGATCGCCGATCGCGACACGCTGTTTCGCGATCCGCTGCATCCGTACACGCAGGCGCTGCTGTCAGCGGTGCCGGTGGCTGATCCGGTGGCCGAGAAGCAGCGCCCGCGCCAGGTCGTGCGCGGCGAGGTGCCGAGCGTCATGCGGCCGCCCGGCGGCTGCCACTTTCATCCACGCTGCCCGCACGCGATGGCGGTGTGCAGCGAGCGCAGCCCACCGCTGGTGGAGCTCGCCGGAGGTCGCAGCGTGGCCTGCCATCTGCACGCCAAGGCGACGATCCCGATCCTCGCAACGGCAGCCAGCGCATGACGCGGGCCACCGAACGTTTTGAAGAAAAACGCGAGGTCATCCTCGACGGCGCCGCGCGCCTGTTCAACCAGCACGGCATCAAGGGCGCACTGCTGTCGGAGCTCGCACAGCGTGTGGGCCTGGCGACCAACAGCCTGAGCTACTACTACCGCAAGAAGGAAGACCTCGCGTGCGCGTGCCTGCAGCGCGCCATCGATGCGCTGGTGGCGGTCGCCGATTCGGCAGCCCGGCAGCGCACGCTCGCGCAACGCATTCGCACCTTCATCGGCGGTTACCTCGGGCTGCTGGCCGACATCGCCGAGGGCCGGCATGCCGAGCTGATCGTCTTCAGCGATCTGCTGTCGCTGGCGCCGCCGCAGCGTGACCCGATGGCGGCGGCCTACACGCAGATGTTCCGACGCGTGCGCGGCCTGCTCGACGCCGCCGACGCGCCGCCGCTGCAGCCGGCGGCCCGCAACGCACGTGCCCACCTGCTGCTGTCGACCGTGTCGTGGGCGCGCGCCTGGCTGTCGCGCCACGAGCCGGTGGACTATGCGCGTGTCGCGGCGCAGATCGCCGACATCGTGCTGTTGGGCATCGCGACCCCCGGCCGTCAGATCACCGGTGTCGTGCCCGGCCAGCCGACGCGTGCCCTGTTCGGCCGACGAGGACGACGGCACCGCCACCCGCGCCGCCTACCTGCGCGCGGCGACCCGGTTGGTCAACGAGAACGGCTACCGGGGTGCATCGGTCGATCGCATCGCCGCCGAGCTGCGCCTGACCAAGGGCTCCTTCTATCACCACCACGAAACGAAGGAGGAGCTGATCGCCGCCTGCTTCGAGCGCACGTTCGCCGTCGTGCGCGCGGCGCAGAGCGCAGCGCTGGCCTCACCGGGCAACGGCCTGGAACGCCTGGCGATGGCGTGTCGCTGCGTTGCTCGATTTCCAGATGTCGCCGCAAGGACCGTTGCTGCGCGTGACCGCGTGGACCGGCCTGCCGGCCGCGCTGCGCGACGACACGCGGCGCACGATGGGGCGGCTGGGCGAGCGTTTCGCCGCGCTGGTGGTCGAGGGCATGGCCGACGGCTCGCTGCGCATCGTCGACCCGTCGATCGCTGCGCAGGTGGTCAACGGCCTGGTCAACGCCGCCGCCGAGCTCGAGCGCTGGGTTCCGGGCGCTCATGCGGGCAATGCGTTCGAGCTCTACGCGACGCCACTGTTCGGCGGGCTTGCAGCCGGCGGCACACGCCGCAGGCGACCGAGGCGACAAGCGCCAGTGCGCGCGCGTTGAAGCGCGAGCGACAATGCACGCATGGCCGCTGCTGTCTCACCCTGCCGCCGAACCGCTGCCCGATTTCAACGCGTTGCCCGACCTGATCGGCACGCACGCCCGCACGCAGCCGCACGCCGCGGCGCTGATCGACGCCGGCGGCCAGCTGGACTACGCCGCGCTCGACGCGGCGATGGATCGTGTCGCCGCCACGCTTGCAGCGCGACGGCGCTGCAAGCCCGGCGACACGATCGCCATCTGCGCGTTGGCGTGCAATGCCTACGTGGTGCTGTTCATGGGCGCGCTGCGCGCCGGCCTCGCGGTGGCGCCGCTGGCGCCGAGCAGCACGCCGGCAGCAGATCGCCGGGATGACGGCCGACTCGCGGCGCGCGCCACCTGTTTCTCGATGCGGCCAACGCGCACGCCGTGCCGGCCACGCTCACCGGCGACGTGCAGCGCATCCGCCTCGACGACTCGCCGCGGCGAGACGCGGCTGTCGGACTGGTTGGCGCCTGCGGGCAGCAAGCCCGAGGCGGTGGCGCATCGACCCGCATGGCGCCTTCAACATCATCTATTCGTCGGGCACCACCGGCACGCCCAAGGGCATCGTGCAGCCGCACGTGATGCGCTGGGCGCACGATCCGCGCGCGCCGAGGCCGGCGGCTACGGGCCCGAGCAGCGGTGACGCTGATCGCCACGCCGCTGTACTCCAACACCACGCTGGTGGTGGTGATCCCTACGCTGGCACGCGGCGGCACGCTGGTGCTGATGCCGAAGTTCGACTGCGCGCCATACCTGGCGCTCGCCGAGCAGACACCGCGCGACGCACACGATGCTGGTGCCGGTGCAATACCAGCGGCTGATGGCGTGGCCCGAGTTCGACCGCTTCGACCTGTCGCGCTTTCAGTTCAAGGCTCTGCACCAGCGCGCCGTTTCGCGCCGAGCTGAAGGCCGAGGTGCTGCGCCGCTGGCCGGGCGGCCTCACCGAGTACTACGGCATGACCGAAGGCGGCGGCAGCTGCATCCTGTATTGCCACCTGTATCCCGAACAAGCTGCACACGGTGGGCCAGCCGGCCGAGGGCCACGACATCCGCCTGATCGACGAGGAAGGCCGCGAACTGCCGCGCCGCCGCCGATGCAGTGGGCGAGGTGGTCGGCCGCTCGGCGGCGATGATGACCGAGTACCACAACCAGCCCGCCAAGTCGCGCGAGGCCGAGTGGCACGACGCACGGGGCGGCGCTTCATCCGCACCGGCGACGTCGGCCGCTTCGACGAAGACGGCTTCCTGATCCTGATGGACCGCCGCAAGGACATGGTGATCAGCGGCGGCTTCAACATCTACCCGAGCGACCTCGAGGCCGAGCTGCGCAAGCACGCGGCGGTGGCCGACGTCGCGGTGGTCGGCGTGCCGAGTCCCGAGTGGGGCGAGACACCGGTGGCGTTCGTGGTGCGCCACGCCGGCCACGACGACGCGCCCGAGGTGATCAAGCAGTGGATGAACGATCGCGTCGGCAAGACGCAGCGGCTGGCCGACCTGCGGTTCATCGACGAACTGCCGCGCAGCGCGATCGGCAAAGTGCTGAAGCGCGAATTGCGGGACGCGTACCGGCCGTGAGCCAACCGGAACGAGCGCTGAGCTTTGCTGCCTCACGCAGTACGCACAGGTCGCTAGGCTCCCCGCGCGCTTGGATGCAGCGGACCGATCGAATCGCCGCGCCGCCTTGGCCGCGGTGCCTGTCGGGCTAGCGCCCCTTCGCGTCCACGCTTCGGGTCCCCGTCGCCCGCACGGTCATCGAGACGCAGATCACCTCGATGAAGCGCTCGTTGAAGCCGTGGCCTTGCAGGCCCCACTTGACCTTGTTGGCGAGATGCGCACTCAGCAGGAATCCCAGGTCATGGTCGCGCGCGAACTGCACCACCCGCGCGCAGGCTCGGTCGGCCAGCCGTGCCACCTGCTTCTGCGCTGCGCCCTGCGTCGCATCGGCCTCGGACGGCACTGGCGCCTGTTGACGGATCATCGCGACCAACTCGGTGGAGAACCGGTCGATCGCAGCGAGCTTCTTGAAGATCGAGGCAAACATGTCAGTCCTTTGCAATGTCGGCCAGCTGTGCATCGCCGTGCCCGGTGGGCCCTTGCACCAGCGAGCGCACCAGCAGGCCCTCTTTGGCCAGAACATCCAGCAGGCCGACCAATTCGGCCCCAGGGATTTCGAATTCGTCGAGCCAGTCCCGAATCGTGAAGTCCTCGGCCACGCCCTCGCCGAGGTTCCTCAGGAAGCTGTCGACCCAGGTGCAACCACTCGGTGCCTCGATCCGCCCGACGACCGATCCCTCGGCCACGAAGAGGAACGGTCGCGCGGATCCTGTTCGCAACGGAGCGACCACCTCGACACCCGAACGAAGGCGGACGCGCTCATCGGCCATCCAGTTTCCCGGTCCGCTTGCGGGGGCGGACATGGCGAGATCGAGGTCTGCCCAAGCCGACGGTCGAACCAGGGGCAGGACGACCTCCGACCGGCCTTGAGCGACATCCGACTGACCACCGGTGCGGCAATGCCGGTCGAAGACGGTGATCGCCATGCATTCGAGCAACTGCTGCCTCGCACTGCGGAAGTTGGGTGCCTTCGCCGTCACGCGATCGATCAGCTCCCTCACGCGATCACCGTCGAACGGCGAACGGCCGTCGCCCATGTATTTCTCATGGAAGGGCAGAGCAATGCGCTCGACCATCGTCTGGACGATGATGTCGGTCGACCCCGTGTCGGCAGCGTCGAGGAATCCGACTTTCGGCTGCTTCAGCTCATGGTCCGGCTGGACCCGGCGAAAGGTCTCCCTCACGATTCGCTTGTTCCAGAACAACGACTCGTGCAGGCTTTCAGGAACGGAAGCCAGCAGTTCCACCAAGCGGTGGTCCAAGAAGGGCACACGAGCTTCCAAGCTGTGCCAGGAGCTCGAGCGGTCTTCGTGCCACAGGTTGTGGTGTTGCAGCTGCCGGCACAGCAGGGCCATCAGACGGTGGTACGGCCCGATGCCCTCGCTGCCGCCCGGTTGATCGCCGAGCCAAGGCCGCAGATGAATGCCGCCTCCGCGGACGAAAGCCTGGTTCTGGACCAAATTCGGAACCACCGCGTCGGCCAGGTAGTGCGCCCAGCTGGAGCGCGGCCACTCCGCTGAGGTTGAGTAGCCGCCGGCAAACTCGTCGGCTCCCTGCCCCAGGAGCACCACCTTGAGGTCAGGAATCGCCTCCTTGGCGCGCCGGTGCAACTCCTCCTTGAACAGCCACTCCAGATCGAAGCGCGGCGAGTCCATCATCCAGATCGCCTGCTCGAAGCGGTCGAGGTCGAACTTCATCTCGTCGACCACGGTCCGATAGTCGAAGCGCACCGGAAACCAGGGTACGCCGAGCCTCTGGGTGAGGCGCCGCGCCGAGTCGACATCGCCGGCCAGGTAGTTGGAGCGCTCCACAACGGTGAAACACGGAAGTCGATCGCCATGTCTGGCCACCAGCGAGGGCAGCAGGCAAGAGTCGAGACCGCCACTGAGATGCACGCCGGCGCCGACATCGCGTTGAAGATGGTCCAGCACCACCTGCTCCAGCAGATTCGCGTATGCGTCCGTGTAGGCGGCGGCGTTGTCGCCAAAAGGGGCTGCCCCCAGGTGCTCGTCGATCGACCAGTAGCGCTGCTCGCGGATGGTGCCCGTCGACGTGGCGACCAGAGTGTGTCCCCCGGACAGCAATTCGACACCGCGCACGTAGGAGGTCTGCGGCGCCTGCGTGATGGCCGGGCGCTCCAGGGCGCTCCAGTCGAGCTCGCGGGGGCACAGCGGGTGGACCAGCAAGGCCTTCAGCTCGGATCCGAAGAGCAGTCCGTCGGGGAGGCGGCAGACGTACAGAGGCTTAATCCCGAGGCGATCACGGGCCAGCAGGAGCCGCTTCGCTTGGCGGTCCCAGATCGCCAGCGCGAACATGCCGGTCAGCCGTTGGATCGACGCGTCACCCCATTCTTCGAAGGCATGCAGGGCAACCTCGCAGTCGCTTCGCGATGCGAAGCGATGGCGCGCAGCGAGCTGGTCGTGCAGCACACGATGGTTGTAGATCTCGGCGTTGGCGGCGATGAATGCCGTCGCGTCCTCGTTGAACAGCGGCTGATTGCCGCCTTCGACGTCGATGATCGACAGGCGCCTGAACGCCAAGGCCAACGTGCCGTCGTCGTAGTACTGGGCGTCGTCCGGGCCGCGATGGGCAATCGCATCAGCCATCCGCTGGAGCAATTGCGTGCGCTCGGCCGCGTCACCGGCTGCTGCACCGAACGACAGAAAGCCCGCAAATCCGCACATCACACGTCCTTTCGCCACTTGCGAGGACCGGTGCACGGCAAAGTCGCGTCGTGGATGCGGAATTGGCCAGGGCCCGCATCTGCCGCACCAAACAGCGCACAGGCAGCTACAGCCTGGGTAGATGGCAGGGATTGTGCTGTCGCTTCGGCGGTCGGCGTGCCGGAGCGCCGTGTGATTCGCACGCGGATTTCGTTCAACGGAAGGTTCGGGCGGTGACATCGGCAATTTTTCGCCCTTGACTGCGCGCGACGAGTTGCTGCGCAGCGCGATCGGCAAGGTGCTCAAGCGCGAGTTGCGCGACAGCTATCTGGCTTGATGCAGCCTAGTGGACTGTAACGTTTAAATAGGAAGTATCATCGAGCTTGTGGAGGGCGCGATGGAACTGACCAAGACCGAACTCATGGAACTGCAGCGACAAGCCAGTGCGAGGAACGGGAGAGCCGATGCGGCGCGACATGCGCGACTGATCCTGCTGTTGGCCGAGGGGCTGACGTGGGCCGAGATTCGCGGCAAGCTCGATTGCAGCGATAGCTACATCGATCGCTGGAGCAAGCGCTTTGCCGCCGATCGGCTCGCTGGACTGTTTGCTCGCCATGCTGGGCGCGAACGCTACAAGGTGACCGATCAAATCGAGGCGCGCGTGCTCGCCCGTACGACCAAGCACAAGCCCGCCGACGGCTCGACGCACTGGTCCACGCGCAAGCTTGCCGCAGAACTTGGCGGCGACATCTCGCATATGACCGTGGCACGCATCTGGGCCAAGCATGGCATCAAGCCGCATCGGCTCGAGGGCTATCTCGCCTCCAACGACCCGGAGTTCGAAGCCAAGGCCGCCGACGTCATCGGGCTGTACCTCAACCCGCCGCGACATGCTGCGGTCTTCAGTGTCGATGAGAAGACGGCGATCCAGGCGCTGGACCGCAAGGATCCTGTGCTCCCGTTGTCGCCCGGACGCGCCGAGCGTCATGGGTTCGAATACTTCAGACACGGCACGCTGTCGCTCTACGCTGCCTTCAACACCAAGACCGGCGAAGTCCTCGGCAAGACCGCGACCCGCCACACCTCGGCGGAGTTCGTGGCCTTCCTCACCGACATCGTGGCCAACCAGCCTCGTGGCAAGGAGATACACGTCATCGCCGACAACCTCTCGGCTCACAAGACCAAACAGGTCGATGCGTTCCTGACCGAGCATCCGCGGGTTCATATGCACTTCACTCCCACCTACTCGTCCTGGCTCAACCAGGTGGAGCTATGGTTCGCCAAGATCGAGCGTGACGTGATCGCGCGCGGCGTGTTTACCTCGGTGCCGGACCTCAAGAGAAAACTCATGCGCTACATCCGCAAGTACAACGAACAACCAAAGCCCGTGAAGTGGAAGTACTTCGATCCCACACGGCGCATCACTCCCGATTCAATCGTTACGGCCCACTAGTGCCGCAGCACGTCGCCCAGGAAGCTGCGGGTACGCGCGTGCCCGGGGGAATCGAAGAGTTCCAGCGGCGGCGCCACCTCGAGGATCTGGCCCTGGTCCATGAACACGACGCGGTCAGCGACCTGGCGCGCGAATCCCATCTCGTGCGTCACGCAGACCATCGACATGCCCTCTTCGGCGAGCCCGACCATGGTGTCGAGCACCTCCTTGACCATCTCCGGGTCGAGCGCCGAGGTCGGCTCGTCGAACAGCATCAGCTGCGGCTTCATGCACAGCGCCCGTGCGATCGCCACGCGGCGCGCTTGAGGCTTCGCATGGCCGCTTTCGGAGCTGGCGGCGGCGCCAGCGACTGGTCTCAATGCACTGCGCGGCAGTCACGGCAAAAGAGATCCTTGCAGTAACCGAACATAGGTGTACGCTTGCCCCGGCAGCGTGTACTGACACGCTGCCTGCGCGTCGGCCGAAATCGCGGTGGTCGCAGATCGGTCGATCCGGATCACCACGGGCGCCTTGCGAGAAGGGCGCAACCCTTGTCGAGTCGGCCGCAGTCACACGACTTGACTTTCCCATCCCCGAAGGAAACCCCATGAGCTTGGCAGTCATTGCGCTGATTGTTCTGATCGTATTGGTGATTGGCGCCATGCCAACGTGGGCACACAGCCGCAACTGGGGCTACGCGCCCAGCGGCGGCCTGGGCGCGATCGCGTTCGTTGTCCTGGCGATGCTGGCGGTGGGAGAACTGTGACGGGAGCACAGACCATGAGCACAGCGCCACCATCCGCAACGCAGGCCGCCCCGACCCCAGAGCCCTTTCTTCACCTGCCCTCGGGTACCGTGCGATTCTGGGTCCTGGTGAACGGACAGTTCGTGGGCGCCAGCATCCGCCGAGAGATCTTGCACTACCGGTATCACGCCGCGCAGACCGGCGACGACCCGATGGTGACCTTCGCGACGAACTTGTCCGAAATCCACGCCGCCGTACGACGTCGGGTGGCCAAGGGTTCGATCGAGCCGGTGATGCTGCGCGATGCCGACATCCAGGCGGCGCCGTAATTAGAGGGGGGCAGAGTCGTGGCTCATCCTTTCGGATGCGGTTGCGAGTGCTTCACGTCACCACGCGCACCACATGCACTGACGCCGTCGTCGACCAGCGCGACGCCGGCGCCCGACTGCAGTTCACCGTCGACGGTGACTGACGGCATGGCCCCGCCGGTGCGGACGATGTCGATGCGGTAGGTGGTCTCGCGGAAACGGTAGTCCACGTGATAGCCCGGCCATGCGGCCGGCAGGCACGGCCGGATGAGCAGTCGGGCCCCGGTGTCGTCGACGTGCAGCGACAGCCCGAGCAACGATTCGACGATGAGCCGGTACATCCAGCCGGCCGAGCCGGTGTACCAGGTCCAGCCGCCGCGTCCGGTGTGCGGCGCGACGCTGTAGACGTCCGCGGCCACCACGTACGGCTCGACCTTGTAGATCGCGACCTCCTCAGGCGTGCGACCATGGTGCAGCGGATTGATCAGGTCCATGACCTGCCATGCGCGCTGCGCGTCGCCGAGCGCGGCATAGGCCATCGCGGCCCACACCGCGCTGTGTGTGTACTGCCCCCCGTTCTCGCGCACACCCGGCACGTAGCCCGCGATGTAGCCGGGGTTCGGGCCGCGGCGGTCGAACGGCGGGTCGAGCAGTTGCACGAGGCCTGCCTCGGGGCGCACCAGGTGCGTCGCGACGGCATCCATGGCGCTGCGCACCCGCTCGTCGCTGCCGACCCCCGACAGCACCGCCCAGCTCTGCGCGATCGCGTCGATGCGGCACTCGGGGCTGTCTCGCGCGCCGAGCGGCGTGCCGTCGTCGAAGAACGCGCGCCGGTACCACTGGCCGTCCCAGCCGGCGTTCTCGAGCCGAGCGGCGAGGCCGGCGCGCTCGCTTTCGCATTGCCGCGCGAACGACTCGTCGCTGATGCCGGCGCGCCAGCGGCGCGAACTCGCGCAGCACTTCGCACAGGAAGAATCCGAGCCAGACGCTTTCGCCGCGGCCCTCGTGCCCGACGCGATTCATGCCGTCGTTCCAGTCGCCGGCGCCGATCAGCGGCAGACCGTGTGCGCCGTAGCGCTGCCCATGCTGAACCGCTCGCCGCGCGTGCTCGTACAGGCTCGCCGTCTCGGCCGCGCGCCCGGGCATGTCGTACCACGACTCCTGGTGCGGCGCCACCGGTGGACCGTCGAGGAATCCCACGGCCTCGTCGAGCACGCCGGTGTCGTTGGTCGCCTGCACGTACCGGCACAGCGCGAGCGGCAGCCACAGGTAATCGTCCGAAATGCCCGTGCGAACGCCGCGCCCCGCCGGCGGATGCCACCAGTGCTGAACGTCGCCCTCGACGAACTGTCGGCTCGCACTGAACAGCAGGTGCTCGCGCAGCATCCGGGGCCGGGTGTGGACCACCGCCATCGCGTCCTGCAGCTGATCGCGGAAGCCGAACGCCCCGCCGGACTGGTAGTAGCCGCTGCGGGCCCACATCCGGCAGGCGATGGTCTGGTACATCAGCCAGCCGTTGGCCAGCAGGTCCAACGACGAATCGGGCGTGGCGACCTGCACGGCGCCCAGTGCATGGCGCCAGTGCGCATCGACCTGCGCGAGCGCCGCCCGCGCCGCCGCGCCGCCGCGGTAGCGCTGCACCAGCTGGCCGGCCTCGTCGGCGCTGCGGCCCATGCCAAGGCGGAAGACGATCTCCCGCGACTTGCCCGGCGCCAGCTCGATCGCCACCTGGATCGCGCTGCACGGGTCGAGCCCGGCACCGGTGCGACCAGACAGGCTCGCCCGGCGCATCGCCGCCGGCCGGCGCAGCGAGCCATTGCGGCCGATGAACTCGTCGCGGTCGGCGGTGACCGATCCGCCCACGCGGTCGGCCGGGGTCGACGTCGAAGAATGCGATCCAGTCGCCGAAGTCGTTGCTGTAGCGGTTGCGCGCGTAGAGCGCGCCGTTGTCGGACGCGATCTCGGTGTGGATGTGCGGCGCGGTCCTCTCGCGCAGTTCGCCCAGCACCCACTCGACGTAGCCGGTGGCCGAGAGCCGACGGCTGGCGCACGCTGTCGTTGCGCAGCACCAGGCGCGAGAACTTGACGGCGTCGTCCAGCGCGACGAATACCGTCAGCTCGCTGTGCACCCCAGCCTCGTCATGCTCGAACACGCTGTAGCCGAAGCCGTGGCGAGTGCGGTACGGCGATCCCGCAGCTTCCTCGCGCGGATCGGCGGCGGGCAGCTGCGACGTCGGCGACCAGACCTGGCCGCTCTCCTCGTCGCGCAGGAAGATCTCCTCGCCGCCGGTGTCGGCAACCGGGTCGTTGTGCCACGGGCGTCAGGCGCAGCTCGTGCGCGTTCTCGCACCAGGTGTACGCGCTGCCGGCTTCGGAGACGACGGTGCCGAAGCGCGGGTTGGCGATCACGTTGACCCACGGCGCCGGCGGCCGATGCTCGGCATCCGACCGCGATCACGTACTCGCGCCCGTCGGGCGAGAAGCCGCCGATGCCGTTGAACTGCGTCAGCGCGCTGGCGTCATCGGGCGATGACGGCGCTGCAGCCGCGGGCTGAGGCTCGCGCGCCGGCTGCAGCGCCGGCGGCCGGCGCTCCGCGCACGCGCTTGACGGCCACCTGTTGCTCGAGCGCTGCCGAGGCGGTCGCTGATGACGGCGCGCGCCACGGCCTGCAGCAGCACGCGGTCCTCGGCCGCGATGTGCTCGGCATGGCGCACGAAGATGCCGCCGGGCCGGTCGACCGCATGCGATTCGAGGCTGCTCGCGATCAGGCCGAGCATCTGCTCCTGCAGCCGCTGGCGGTAGACGTCGCGCTCCTCGTTCCAGATGACCAGGTCGACGGCCAGGCCCTTGAGGCGCCACCAGGCGTGCGCCTGCACCATCTGCCGCACGAGCTCGATGCTGCCGGCATCGCTGATCTGCAGCAGCACGATCGGCAGGTCGCCGGAAATCGCATACCCCCACAGGCCCGATTGGCCGCGCCGGTTGCGCAGCAGCGCGGCGGCCTCGGCGCGCAAGCGTCGGCTGCGAGTAGACGACGGTGTTGGCAAGCCGGGCGAACGTCTGCGCATCGGCTTCGCTCGCGTTGAGCTGGCGCAGGATCACTTGACTGTGGGTCCAGGCCAGCTCGAACACGCGGTCGGCAAGACGCCGGTCCATCGCCTTGTGCGCCAGCGCCAGGCAGGCGTCGCGGGTGTCGGCCGCACCGTAGACGATGTCGACGAGCGCCGTCTCCTCGGGCTCCAGCGTGATCACCCGCCGGGTCGCCGCGATCGGGTCGAGCACCGACCCGCACGCCCCCGACAGCGGCGCTGCATCTCGCATCGCGGCCGGCGCGTGCGGGCCGCGGCCACGGCCGATGAAGCGCGAGCGGTCGGTCTCGTGCGACGCCGGCCCCACACGCTGCGCGTGCACGGCGACGAGGTGGAACATCCATGGCGGCTGCTCCTCCGCCGAGCGCGGCCGGCGCGTAGCAGAGGATCAGCGACGGCTGCTCCAGCACCTCGGTCTGCACGAACAGCTTGCTGAAGGCCGGGTGCACCGCATCGGCGGCGGCCGGTGCCATCACCACCTCCGTGTAGGTGGTGAATTCGATGCTGCGGCGCGAGCGGCTGCGGTTGGTCAGCCGCAGGCGCCGCAGCTCGATGTCGTCTTCGGGAGAGACCACCACCTCGCGTGTACGCGTCGATGCCCTGGTCGCGCCGCCGGAACTCCGCACGTCCTTCGCTGAATATCGCCTCGAAGCTGTCCGCCGGCCACAACGTCGGTTGCGGCGTGGTCGACCAGAAGGTGCCGGTCTCGGTGTCGCGCAGGTAGCAGAAGCTGCCCCACGCGTCGGTCGTGCCGTCCTCGCGCCAGCGCGTGACCGCCACGTCCTTCCAGCGGCTGTAGCCGGCGCCGCTGTTGGTGAGCATCACGTGATAGCGGCCGTTGGACAGCAGCTGCACTTCAGGCGACGGCGTGTGCGGCGTCGCGATCACGCGCAGCGGCGTCTCGGTGGTCGGCTGGCCGCTGCGGAAATCGACGCGTTCGGTCATCTCCGGGTGGAACGGCACCGCGCGCGGCACGCGTTCCTGCAGCAGCAGCAGCGTCGCCTGAAGCGCGGGGTCGGACGCGAAGCGCCGCTGCATCGGGCGGTCGAGCAGCAGGTACGCCAGCGCCAGCAGAGCCATGCCCTGGTGGTGCGCCATGTGCGAGCGAACGACCGCGCTCTTCTCGCCGCGAGGCAGCCGCGACGGCGTGTAGTCGATCGCCTCGTAGAAGCCGTACGTGCTGGCGAGGCCCTCGCCCGCGAGACGTGCCAGGTTGAGCACCGCGGCCTTCGGGTCGACCATCAGCGCCATCATCGTCGCGTAGGGCGCGACCACCAGGTCGGCGGCGAGACCGCGCTTGAGTCCGAGCCCCGGCACGCCGAACGCCCGGTACTGATAGTTGAGGTGGGCGTCGGTGGTGTTGTAGCCCGATTCGGAGATGCCCCAAGGTACGCCGCGCTGGCGTCCGTAACGCACCTGTCGCTCCACGGCGCCGCGCATGGTCTCGTCGAGCAGCGTGTTCTCGTAGCTCGGCATCACCAGCATCGGCATCAGGTACTCGAACATCGAGCCGCTCCACGACAGCAGCACCGTCTTGCCTTCGAGCGTGGCGAGCTGACGGCCGAGCGCGAACCAGCTCGCCTGCGGGATCTGGCCGCTGGAAATCGCCACGAAGCTCGCGAGCCGCACTTCGGAGGCGAGCAGGTCGTAGTGGCCGGCATCGCGCCGCCGATCGTCGACGTTGTAGCCGATGCGACAGGAGGTCGCGCCCCGGGTCGTAGAGGAAGCCGAAGTCCATGTCGGCCATGGCGCCGATGCGCTCGGACAGCTGCAGCAGCTTGTCGCGCCGGGCGGCGAGGGCCGCTTCGTCCCATTCACCGGCCGACGACCCCGCGGGCTCGGTGGACAGTGCATGCACCTCGATGACGGCGGCTTCGCACTGGCGCTTCAGCGCGAGCGCCCAGCGCTCGGCCTCGGGCTGTCGAGCGGTCTGCCTGCAGCGGCACATCGACCGCCATGGCGGGGCGCGGCAGCGCGTCGAGCAGCGTCGTCGGCGTGCTGCGCCAGCGCCTGCACTGCCGCGCGCAGTTCTGCGGGCGTGCTGCGGCGGCTCGGCCCGTGCATCGGCGAGCCGTGCGGCGAAGCGCTCGAGCGGCGTCGCCGCGCCGGCGCTGCGAAGCGCCGGCCGGAGCAGCCGCAGTGTGTCCTCCATGCCGCGCAGCAGCGGTTGGAACGTGGGGCGGCTCATCGGCCATCAGCCGCAAGGCGGCACGCAGCGTCAGCAGGTGGCCGGCAAGGTTGCCGCTGTCCACCGACGACACATAGGCCGGGCGCAGCGGCTGCAGCGTCTGCGTGTCGTACCAGTTGAGCCAGTGCCCGCGGTGACGCTCCATGCGCACCATCGTGTCGAGCGTCGCCGCGGTGCGCTCGATCAGCTCACCGGTCGTCACGTAGCCGAAGTCGCGAGCCGTCAGCGTCGCCAGCAGCGACAGGCCGATGTTGGTGGGCGAGGTGCGGTGGGCGATGCGCTCCACCGGCTGCTCCTGCACGTTGTCGGGTGGCAGGTGGTTGTCCTGCGGGCCGACGAAGGTCTCGAAGAACAGCCACGTTCGGCGGCTCAGCAGGCGCAGGTAGAGCGCCTGGGCCTCGTTGATGGTCGACCGGCGCAGCGCGAGCGGCTGGTTGAGCCACCAGACGATGGCGGGCGATGCGGCCCACAGCAGCAGCACCGGCAACGCAACGGGCAGCGCTTCGGGCCGCCAGAAAGCGAGCAGCACAGCCGAGGCGAGAGCGAGCGCCGGCGCGAACGCCATGCGCAGGTACGTCTCGGCGAAGTCGCCGGCGGCGGTGGTGGGCTGCCGCCGCGCCGCGGCGGCAGACGGCTGCCACTCGAGCAGGCCCCGGCGCGAGACAGCAAGGCGCCACAGCGTGCGCACGACGGCATCGAGTGCTGAACAACGCCTCGTAGGGCAGCGTCGCCAGCGAGACCGCCGCGAGCGTGAACTGACGCTGCGCTGCCGACCCCGGCGGCGCTGCAGTTGCGCACGCCAGCCGAGCGGATCGGGCTTGCGCAGCAGGTCGCCCACGAGGCCCAGCAGCACCGGAACGAACAAGGCCGCCAGCGCCGCCAGCGTCCACAGCCCGGGCTGCACCAGCACCGACCAGCCGAGCAGCAGCAGCATGCGTGAGCGACGCCGGAACGAGGCTGCGCCGCAGGTTGTCCAGGATCTTCAGGCGCGACAGCGGCGACACCGGATTGGCCGCGCGCACCAGCCGCGGCATGTCGCTCCCCGGCTCGGACACCGTCGTCGGCACGCGTGGCATCAGCCAGGCGGCGATCTGCCAGTCGCCGCGAATCCAGCGGTGGCGGCGCTTGACTTCCGCGTCGTAGCGCGCAGGCGATTCCTCGACCAGTTCGACGTCGCTGATCAGGGCGCTGCGAGCGTAGGCGCCTTCGAGAAGGTCGTGGCTGAGCACGCGGTTCTCGGGCAGACGCCCGCCGAGCACATGCTCGAACGCATCCACATCGTAGATGCCCTTGCCGATGAACGATCCCTCGCCGAACAGGTCCTGGTAGACGTCGCTGACGGCGCGCGTGTACGGGTCGATGCCGGCATCGCCGCCGAAGAGCCGGCCGAAGCGCGTGCGGCTCGCGGCCGCCAGGCTCACGCCGACGCGCGGCTGCAGGATGCCATGGCCGGCGACGACGCGTGGCGACTCCGGCCGGCCGCCGATGCGCGGACGGTTCAACGGGTGCGCCATGGTCGCGACCAACTTGCGTGCCGCATCGCGCGGCAGCTGCGTGTCGGTGTCGAGCGTGATGACGTAGCGCACGCCGGGCAGCGCGGCCGTGTTGCCGACGATCAGCGAGAAGCGGTCGTGCCCGCCGCCGCGCAGCAGTGCGTTCAGGTCGGCCAGCTTGCCGCGCTTGCGCTCGTGGCCCATCCAGACATGCTCGGACGCGTTCCAGCGCCGCGGGCGGTGCAAGAGGAAGAAGCGGTCGCCGTGATGCGTGTCGCCCGCGGGCTCGGCGTAGCGACGGTTGAGGGCCTCGATGCGCTCGCGGGCTAACGCGACCAATGCCTCGTCGCGCAGCAGCGTCTGGTCGGCCGCGTCGGGCAAGTCGGTCAGCAGCGCGAAATGCAAGTGCGTGTCCTGGTTCGCCAGAAACCGCACCTCGAGTGCTTCGGCCAGTTCGTCGATGGCCTGCCGCACTCGACAGCATCGACGGCACGACCACCAGCGTGCGCGATGCGCTCGGGATGCCGAAGGAGTAGTCCATGCGCGGCAGGACACGCGGCGGCATGAGCATCGGCACGAGCCAGTTGACGATGGCCACCGCGAGCTGGCTCGCCGACAGCAGCAGCACCAGCACCGCGAGCGCGGACCACCAGGCGCCGAGGGGCAGCGCGGTCAACGGCGTGCTCAAGCCGTTCGACGCGATCACCAGCGGAACCAGCGTCGAACACCAGCATGGCGCAGACGATCGCGCCGGCGAACCAGGCGAGCGGGCGACGCGCGACGGTGCGGCGCAGCCGCTGCGCCAGCGGCGCGCGCATCGCGACCGCGCGCTCCAGATCCTCCCGCCCCGCATCGGTGAGGTAGTAGCCGACGTGCGTGCGGTGGAGCTCGCGCTGCGGCCGCGTGGCCGCCTCGTTCGCCATCTGGAGCGCGGCGCTGGCGACTGCGGGCTCGTCCGCGTCGCTGTGGCGGGCGATGCGTTCCACCGCGTGGCGATAGCTGTCGCGGGTCGCGAAGTCCATGCGTGAATAGACATCGGCCGGGTCGAGGCGCAGCGTCTGGTCGACCCTGGACAGCGTCTCGACGAACTCACGCCAGTCCATCGAGGAGAGCAAGCGCAGGCTGGCAATGCCGTTGCTCACCGACACCTGCGCTGCGGCCTGGCCTTGCACTTCGAGCTGCACCAGCTGCTCGATCGTCTGGTGGCTTTCGGCCAGGTGCTGCTCGATCCAGCTCAGCGGCAGCGTCAGCGCCGTGCTGCGGCCATGAAGGCGGCGCGACAGTTCGGCCACGAATGGCGCCGTCATCGGCGGCTCAGAACGCGCCATGTCGGCGACGACGAAGGATCAGGTTCTTCGGGTCGTGCTCGGCGACGTCGATCATGCGATCGGCCCAAAGCACCGCGAGCTCGCGCTCCGATAGGCTGGTGGCCACCCGCGCGGCGACCCGCCGAAGGTTCTCGATCAGCGCGAGCCGCAGCATGATCGGGATCGCCCACAGCTCACCGATCTGCAGCACCTTGACGGTCTGGTACGACGCGATGAAGCGCGTCAGCGTACCCCGTCCGAGGCGGCTGTCGCTGTGGGCGACGGCGTGCAGCGCAAGGTCGTAGACGCGCGGCAGCCCGGCATTCGGCCCGCTCGCGATGCGCGGCAACTCACGGCTGTATCCGGGCGGGAGATGGCGCTTGGCCGTGCGCACTTCTTCCTCGATCAGGTAGAAGTTGTCGAGCAGCCATTCGCCGGCCGGTGTCACGCGGCGCTTCTCGGCGCTTTGCGCAAGCAGCGTGCACACGCCGATCAAGGTCTTCTCGTTCTCGGCGAGTCGAGGCAGCAGACGGTCGCGGCTTCGTGCTCGCGCGAGTTCGTGGCCGGCCGCGAGATGCCGGCCGTGGTGCTCCATCTCCTCAGCCGTGAACAGCTGCGCGCGCAGCGGCTCATCGTCCACGCTGACGGCGGCGCCGGTTAGCGGGAGCAGCCCGCGAGGGCCGAACAACGCGCGCAGCAGCACGGCCAGCGTGCCATCGAACCAGCTCGTCGCGTTCACAGATCCTTCGTTGAGCGCCATGAGGAAGTCATGGCGGCTTGAGGCTGCTCAGTGTAGTACCGCAGTTGCAGTGGTGGCGCCGCAGTGAAGCGGGAGACGGCGATGAGCCGCTTGCGCAGCGTTCCACACGATGCGCGATCAAACGTCGACTCAAAGTCCGCTCTACGGCATCGGGTCGCGCAACTCGAAGTTCCGGTTAGGGTCGGCAGTGCGAGTTCGATGACCTGACAAGCAGGCATTCGATTGGGCGTTCAACCGCGAACGTCAAGTTCCGAGACGGACCTGTCGCTCACATCGAAAGACGCCCTGTCGGACAACGAGCCAAGTTCAGCGGCAGCAGGTGGCCGGGTCTTGATGCTCGAGTCTCAGGCGCCGGCGTCAGGAGACCGGCGCCAAGCTGCCGTTCAGGTGACGAGCGTCCGTTCAAGGCCGCACACCTGCCCACCCACCTTGACGGGTGGCCGACGCTGGACGACCCATTGCTGCCTGTCGTCCTCCAGAGGAGCGGACCTTCACGGACTACCCTGAATGGCCACGAGCCATGTTGGGGCCACGTGGCTCATCGGGCCGATTTGTCTCGTCAAATCGCTACTCCTCGCTATTCAGCGTCGGGAGCTAACCTCAGGTCTATTCAAGGTTGAACCACTTTGCGACTTCGTTGTAGAAGCGGAGGCGCGGCTTCTGCACCGTGAGCGCGTGGCCAGCACCCGGTACGATGACGAGTTGTTTGTCGGTGTTGGTCAGCGCGGCAAAGAATCCGGGGAGATTCGGCTGGGTGATCGGCGTCACCCGATCAAGGTCGCCGAGGATGATCATCGTAGGCGCGACGATCTTCTTTGGATCCGTAAGCGGCATCTTCGTGTTGAGGTCGAGGAGGACGCCGTTAGGCGCCTTCGGACCCCGCTGCGCGACTTCCTTGACCCACGTCTCCACGGCGCTGGTGTCAGATGCCGCGGGCTCGAACAGAGCCCGCGCGTTGTCCGCCGTGACTGTCCGGAACTCCTCGGTGGGCTTTTGGCCCCTTGGCTCGCTCCACACTGGCGGCGCGTACAGAACGAGTCTCTTCACCTTCTCCGGCTGCTGCGTGGCGACGAGACCTGTTACGTTGGTGCCCCACGACCAACCAAGGAGATGGACTTTGTCCACGCCACGGAGCTTGCGGATGTAGTCGATGGTGGCGTTGACGTCGTTGGCGGCGACCTGCGTGGTGACGCAGAGACCGCAGGGGTGCTGATCGGAGCGGCCGTAGTTCTGATAGTCGACAGCGAAGACGTCGAACCCCTGGCTCGCGAGGTGGTCCATGAGCGAGTAAGCCACGGCCGACTTCTCCGGGACCTGGAGATCGAACGCGATACGCCCCGGCGTTCCCGCGCCGTGCGCAAGCAATACGACCCTACCCGACTTGGCAAAGGCCGACGGATCGGTGTCCTTAAGCCGCTTCTCCCAAACATAGAGTTTGAGCGGCTTGCCATCCATGCCCGAAACGCTCTGGACCCAGTGCTCGGCGCCGGAGATCGACTCGTCGGCCGCCGCCAGGGTCGAGTGCAGCAGCAGAACGACGGCGACCAGGGCGACGAGAGCAGTCATCCGCTTGATCAACGTTTCCTCGTTCATCATCGCGTCTCTCCCCTTGGCTCAAGACCTTCGTTAGGCCGCGATTCCCGACACTCGGCGCCTAGGCAACCGACATGTGTTGGCTCCAGCCATCTTCCGCCAACCGTCGGTCCTGCGCAACTCAATCTACTGTCTCCGCCTCTTCGCCGCAGGCTGTAGAAGATCCCCGCAATGTGATTGGCGCGAATGATGGCTCACGCGGTCGAAAGCAACGTTGACCGGCCGCTTTGGAGCGCTCCTACCGACCGGCTGCTCATGGCCGATAGCGACCAGTGACGAACGTCCGCTGCGGACGTGAACGCAAAGAGCGGACAGTCACGACCGCGTGCTTTCGACCCAGAAGCGAGATCGCGATGCGGGCATGGCTGGAGCCCCGCAAAATCGGTCACCACGCTGAATGGTCTTGGTCATGTCGACAGAATAGGGTTACGCCCTCAGTGACGAACGTCCGCTGCGGACGTGCAAGCGGACAGCAGCGGTTCCGATGTCACCCAGAGGAGCTCGGCATGACGATGGGACGCAGCGGTCATCACGCTCGAATGGTCTGGTCATGTGTTTGGTCGCTCAGTGCCCGTTTCTTGAGGGCAGCGCGACACATGCGGTTCCTATGTCACTACCATCCCGTTCGGCCTCCATGGGAGCAGCGCTCATGCTTCGAACTCTGACCGATTGTTTGCGCGGACTGCAGCTAGCGCTCCTGTCACTGGCCGTGGCAACGCTCGTTTCCTGCGGTGGTGAAGACAATCGCGGCTCTACTGCGGCGGGACAAATCCAGTTTGCGTCCCCGGTCGGACTGGAACAAGCGCAGAGTTCGATCGCGATTGCGATGGGCGACGTGACCGGCGACGGCATCGCCGACGTGGTGATGACCGCTTCCACGCCTAGCGGGATCCCTGACCCATACGCGCTTTTCTTGTTCGCTGGCGGCGTCGACGGCTCGCTAGCACCTGCGCTGATGGTCAGTGGGGGCTCGATGCAGATATGTCACCCCTCCAGCGTCGCGGTCGGCGACATTGACGGCGATGGGCGTAGTGACGTCGTGATCGGCTCGAGGCAGTGCGGCGTGCAAGTGTTCCGGCAGTCCGCAGCCGGAGGTCTCGTGGTAGGACCCTACGTCGAACATCCAGGATTTGAGACCTTGCGCATCGCCGAGAGGCGGCTACGTGGACAAGGATTGGGGATATCGACGGCGATGGCCTCAGCGACGTGGTGGGCGTTGCACCAGGCAACGCCAGCGTGGCGGTGTTGCGACAAGAAGCGAACGGAACGCTGGTCCTGCAACCACCGATCCCGCTCAATGCTGCCGGTGGCCTTGATGTCGAGGCCGGTGACGTCAATGGCGATGGCCGTGCCGACCTGGTGGTCGCCATCTTTGACTACCCGCCGCAGCCGCAGGTAGCGGTTCTGCTGCAACTGGGCAACGGCGCGTTCGCCGCACCGCAATTCCTGTCGGCGCAATCGACGCAATCGCCGCTTCGTGCGCTGGCCGTCGCGATCGGTGATCTCAACGGCGACGGCAGAAATGACGTGGTGGCAACTTCCGGTGGCAACTCGCCTTCCGCGCACCTCGCCGTCTTCTATCAGACCAGCGACGGCAGGTTAGGAGCGATGACCCCGCTCGACACCTATGAAGTGCCCGCAGCATGGGGAAAGAGGGGAGTGCGCATCGCGGACGTTAACAATGACGGCCGCGCCGATCTGATCGTCGAGCACTCCGGTTGGTTTGTCTTCGGCGTGTACCTACAGCAAGCGAATGGAGCGCTCGCCCCCGAGCAGCGGTTCCAGGCGCCCTATGGTGGGCTTCTGACCCCAAAGGTGATGGCGGTGGGCGACATCAGTCGCGACGGGCGTACCGACGTCGTGATCGCCGGTTTCGTGCTGCTGCAGCGACCGTAATCATCGCCGGATGGCACATCCGCAGCCCTCAGGGCGCAGGGACGTGGACCAAGGGTGATCAATGGCCTTGGCCAAATAGATCGATCAGCGCGCGCGCTCGAAAACATCTAGAGGTCGCGGATACCCGCTGCAGGTCCGCGGTCTCGAGTTCGCGGGTTCGCCCTTCGTCAGGAAAGCTGCTGACACCTTCGATGTCGGGTTTCGGCGCTGTGGCCGAACAACCGCTCCTGGCCGCAACCAGGCATCAGGCAAAACCACCGGACGCCCTGCCCTCCCGATCAGCCTGACGCGCCACCCCGGTGATCGTCTGCAGTTTGCCGCGCGGCGCGCAGCCGCTGCAGATGCAGCGCGCACATCGCCGCGTGCGCGACTGCCAGCATCACGAAGCCCGTCTCGATGCCCAGGTGTTGGCTGACGACGCCTCCGAGCACTGCGCCGACGATGCCGCCGGTGGTCGGCGCCAGCGACGTGAGGCCGCCGATGCGGCCGCGCCCCAGGCGCCGCATCAACTCGCCGAAGCGCGTGGTGCTGGTCACGCCCTGCAGCCCGACGCCCGTGCCCATCAGCGCGGCGCCGAGCCACAGCGCCCACGCGCCGTTGCCCAAGCCGTAGAGAGCCGACTGCGCGAGCAGCATCACGAACGCGAACAGATAACGCAAGTCGTCGCGCCAGCGCGCGACCAGCATGCCGCCTGCGAACAGCGTGACCACGTACAACGCGCCCTGCAGCGTGATCAGCCCGGCCGCCGCCTGCAGCGTCATGCCGAAACGCTGCATCGCCATCTGGATCGCGAACACCACGAAGTACGCCACCGACATCTGCGACAGGCAATCGATCCCCATCGTGCGGCGCACGTCTGCGTCGTGTCGCAACAGTGCGATCTGCGCGGCGACGCGGTCCGGCAAGCTGGCGTCGCCGGCCTGGCCGGCCACACCCGGACGCCGTAACAGCACGCGCCGGCCGACGATGAAGGCCAGCACCAAGGTCGCGGTCACCATCAGGAACAGCGCAGAGAAACCGAGCGATGACAACACCGCGGCCGACACCGCCGGCCCGATGAACGACAGGCCCAGCATGAAGGCGCCACGATTCCAGCCTGCCTTGGCCGGGCCGAGATGCGGCAGCATCGCGAGGAACTCGGTCTGGATCGGCACCGTGCGAAACGGCAGCACGAAGCCAAGCACCGCCGCGCCGGCGATCACCTGCCACGGCGTGTGCAGCAGCGGCAGCAATAGATACAGCAGCGCAGCCGCCATCACGCCGCGCAGGAACATCGCACGGCTGCCGTGGCGGTCGATCCAGGCGCCCATCGGCAGCGCCATCAGCAACACACCGAGGTAGCCCAGGCCGCCGACGATGCCCACCTGCCAGGCTGCCGCGCCGTTCGCCGCGGCGAACAGCGGCATCGCCACGCGCGACAGGCCGTTGATGGTGCCCACCATCAGGCCCAGGCTCAGCAGCGCCGGCAAGTGCGGCGCGTGGTGCGCCGGCGCGCTCGCGGCTTCGGGCGTGTCGTGGTTCTGCAAGCGCGGCCAGTGGATTGACGCCCGCATTGTGCGTCGCTGCCACCGGCCGCGCAGCATCGAAGCGCAGCGCTGGCACATTGGCGACAGCCGGTGGGCAGGCTTGTCCTGCATGTACAGCGCCGGGCAGCACCGCTAGCATGCAAGCGACGCACCCATGAGCAACTACGATCAATTCATCGGCACGCGCCCGGTCGCCGCGCAACATGCGTTCGACGAGGCGAGCCTGGCGCGCTACCTGCGCGCTCACGTCGAGGGCTTCAGCGGCGAGCTGAAGGTCGAGCAGTTCAAGGGTGGCCAGTCCAACCCGACGTTCATGCTGACCGCCGGCGGCCGCCGCTACGTGATGCGGCGCAAGCCACCCGGCGTGCTGCTGCCATCGGCGCATGCGGTGGACCGCGAGTTCCGCGTCATCAGCGCGCTGGCAGGCACCAACGTGCCGGTGGCCAGGGCCTACGCGCTGTGCGAGGACGCCGGCGTGATCGGCACCATGTTCTACGTGATGGACTACGTCGAAGGCCGCGTCATCTGGGACCCGCAGCTGCCCGGCCTGACGCCCGAGCAACGCCGCGCCCACTATGCCGAGCTCGGCCGCGTGATCGCCGCGCTGCACCGCGTCGACTACCGCGCGGTGGGCCTGGCCGACTACGGCAAGCCAGGCAACTACATCGAGCGCCAGGTCGCGCGCTGGACCAAGCAGTACCGCGCCGCCGAGACCGAGACCATCGAGGCGGTCGAACGGCTGATCGAGTGGCTGCCGGCGCGCATCCCGCCGGGCGACGAGACGGCGATCGTGCACGGCGACTACCGCTTCGACAACGTGATCTTCCATCCGAGCGAGCCGCGCATCCTGGCCGTGCTCGACTGGGAGCTGTCGACGCTCGGCCATCCGCTGGTCGACTTCGCCTACCACTGCATGACCTGGCGCATGCAAGCCACCGAAGGTTCGCGCGGCCTCGCGGGCCTGGACCTGCGCTCGCTCGGCATTCCCGACGAAGCCGAGTACCGCGACACCTACCTGCGCGCCACCGGCCGCACGCAACCGGTGAGCGAGGAGCACTGGACCTACTACCTGGTGTTCAACATGTTCCGGCTGGTCGGCATCCTGCAGGGCATCATGGGTCGCGCGCTGCAGGGCAACGCGTCGAACGCGCAGGCGCTGCAGGCCGGCCGCCGCGCCAAGCCGCTGGCCGAGCAAGCGTGGGCGCTGGCGCAAGAGCTCGAGCACTGACCAGGAGACTGCCGTGGAAATGAAGGGCAAGGTCATCGTCGTCACCGGCGGCGCGTCGGGCATCGGCGCTGCATTGGTGAAGCGCTTTGCGCGCGAAGGCGCGGCCGGCATCGTGGTGGCCGACCTCGACGGTGCGCAGGCGCAGGCCGTGGCCTCCGAGGTCAACGGGCTTGCAGTGGGCTGCGATGTTTCGCGCGAGGCCGACGTGCAGGCGCTGATCAAACAGGCCACCGAGCACTTCGGCCGCGTCGACGTGTTGTGCTCCAACGCCGGCATCGCACTGGGCGGCGGCGTCGAGGCGAGCAACGCCGACTGGCAGCGCATCTGGGAAGTCAACCTGATGGCGCACGTCTACGGCGCGCGCGCCGTGCTGCCGCAGATGCTCGAGCGTGGCGAGGGTTACCTGCTGCAGACGGCGTCGGCGGCCGGGCTGCTGTCGCACCCGGATTCGGCGCTGTACGCGGTGACCAAGCACGCCGCGGTGTCGCTGGCCGAATGGCTGTCGATCAACTACGGCGACAAGGGCATCCGCGTCAGTTGCCTGTGCCCGCAAGGCGTGCGCACGCCGATGCTGATGGGCAAGGACGGCGACCGCAAGAGCTTTCTCAGTGACGGCTCGGTCAGCGCCGAGCAGGTGGCCGACGACGTGATCGCCGCGATGCGCAGTGAGCGTTTCCTGGTGCTGCCGCATCCCGAGGTGCACGAGTACATGCAGCGCAAGGCCAGCGACGTCGACCGCTGGCTCGGCGGCATGCGCAAGCTGCGCGCCAAGGCGGAGGCGATTCGCAAGGGTCAGGGCGACCGCTAAAGCCCGGGGCGATTCCAACGCCTCGACACGATTTGCCGCTTGCTAATGCGAACTATTCGCATTACATTGGTCACGCCTCGAAAGGTGTGCCCATGCCTACCGCACTACCAGCACTTCCGCCCTCCGCTGCCGCTTCACGCGTGGCGACTGCAGCCACGACCCGCATCGCTGCGGCGGCCGACCCGTCGGGTACCCGACTGCGCAGCCAGGAGCTGTTTGCCGGGGCCAGCCAGGTCGAAATCCAGCATGGCGAAGCGATCTACCGCCTTCGCATCACTGCGTTGGGGAAGCTGATCCTGACCAAGTAACCCGCTTGCCTGTCGCACAGCCCGCCCGAGCCAGCCAGTGCCTGCGTTGTCAAAGCGTCACTGAGCTGCTCGATGAACGAATCCGAACGCTGTAGTCTCGACAATCAACCGGTCCACGGGCCGGCGCAGGTGATCTCGCAGGGGCCGCTCGGCTCGGTGGCGTTGTGCGAATGCGGCCACCTGCACCTGACCCTGCAGTACCTGACGCTGCGCTTCGAGCAGCCGGCGTTTCGCGAGCTCGCGGCGTTGTTGATGTTCGCGCAACGGCGTCTCGATACCGACCTGCGCCCGCAGAACGCAGCGGCCAGCGCCGGCCACGATTTCGGCCCCAACAAGCCAGTGCACTGAGAGACCGGCGGACGCCGCCATGTGCGAACCCAAGCTTTCCGTCCTCGCCACGGCAGGCGGACTCGCGCAAGCCGATGCGCTGCCCGGGGCAACCCGGTTGGCGGGCGCCGCAGCGGCGCACGAGCCGTCGACGCATCTCGCGCGCGTGGGCACGCGCCGCCGCCGGTTGTGGGAACTCGACGGCCACGCGTTTTGCCCGGTGGTTGGCGTGTGCCTGCCGATGCCGGTGCTGCGCCAGCTGGCGAGCAAACTCGACCTGCCCTACCAGAGGCACGACGACTACGACCTGCATTGCACCGCGGTGACCCAGTGCAAGCAGCGCAACGCCGTGGCCGAGGCCGTGCACAGGGATCTCGACCGGCGTTATGCCGCGGCGCTGCGCGAGACCGCACGCTTGAAGTCGACCGCAGAGCTGACGTCATGGTGGCTCGGCGGCGCCCCGCAGCACGACCTGGCCGGCGCGTTCTGGGCCTGCCTCACCCATGGCTGCTGCGACACCTCGCTCGAGTACCGGGTGCTGGGCGACGTGCACATGCTGCAGCACCAGGTGGGCATGGCCACACGCGTCGACCAGCATCGGCTCGATGCCGCCCTGCAGCAGCGCGATGGCCTGCTGGCCGAACTCGCCGGCCTGCGCGAACGCCATGCGCAGCGCAACGCCGAGCACGGCCGCCAACTCGACGCGTGGCGGGCCGAACAGGCGCAACTGCGCGCCGAGCTGCTGGCGCGCGACGCAGCGCTGCAGCGTGCCAACGAGATGCTCGGTGCGCAGCGGCCGAGCGACGCGCAACGACGCGCCCACGACCAGCTGATCAACGAGAACCAGCGCCTGAGTGACCGCTTGATGGCGATGCAAGGTGCGCTGCGGCAGGCGCAGGTCGAGTTGCGCGCGCTGCGGTGCCCCGCCGATGCCGCGCGCGCAGGCGCCGCGGCGCCAGCCGGCGAGCACGCCGCTGCGCCGCCCCCGCCCGTGCCAACCCCCGCCCGGCTCGACAACCAGTCGGTGCTGTGCGTCGGCGGGCGCGCTGCCAGCGTACCGGTGTACCGCAAGCTGATCGAGCGCACCGGCGGCCGCTTCCTGCACCACGACGGCGGCTACGAACAAGGCGTGACGCTGCTGGAGTCCACGCTGTCTGCGGCGGACCTGGTGATCTGCCAGACCGGCTGCGTCAGCCACGACGCCTACTGGCGAGTCAAGGATCACTGCAAGCGCACCGGCAAGCGCTGTGTCTTCGTCGAGACACCGAGCCGCGCTGCCCTGCAGCGCGCGCTGGACGGGCTGGCCGAGGTCGCCCGCTGCGAACGCATCGCGCAGTGAGCCGCGCGCCCGCTCAGGCGTGGTCACTGCTGTCCGCTCGATCTTTCAGCTAGGGTGCCGTTTGGTCAGGTTGTGTTTGATTGCGAATTATTCGCATTAGAATACGCAAGCCGCCGCAGCCCGCAGGAGGGACCAAGGGCTGCGGCGACGGACGGGCCAGCCGCCGCCAGCCTTCAACCGAACGACATGCCCGCTGCGTCAGCCGCGGGCCGGATGGGGGACCGCGTGGTGCGCAACTTGAATCTCGCTCGAGGTGAACTGGGCCGTCCAATGATCGAACCCGAGACACGGCGTTCCCGACGATCGGAGCCTGGCCAACGCCTGCAGGGGTTGCTGTTCTGGCTGGCGTTCGCGGCCGTCGTCGCCCTCGTCTGGATCGCCGTGCCGGTGCAGGCGGCCACCGACGGCGTGGTGGTCGCGCAGGCCCCGCCCGCAGCCGCGGCGGCGTCAGCGCCCCAGGAGTTGCCGGTCGTGCAGGTCACGGGCAAGCGGGAGGTCGAGACCGCGACATCGCCGGTCGCAGGCTACGCGGCCAAGCGTGGCGCCTCTGCGACCAAGACCGACACGCCGCTGATGGAGACGCCGCAGGCGATCAGCGTGATCACGCGCGACCAGATGGTCGACCAGGCCGCCAGCAACCTGCAGGACGCGCTCAACTATGCGCCCGGCGTGCGGCCCGACGCGTACGGCCTGGACTCGCGCACCGACTCGGTCCGCATCCGCGGCGGCTACCCCGACGAATACCTCGACGGCCTGCGCAAGCTCTTCAACTACTACACCAGCAACGGCCGCACCGACACCTACACGCTCGAGCGCATCGAGGTGCTGCGTGGCCCGTCGTCGATGTTGTACGGCCAGGGCACCACCGGCGGCGTCATCAACATGGTGAGCAAGCGGCCGCTCGAGGAGGCGCAGGGCGAGGTCGGCGTGCAGTTCGGCAGCTTCGCGCGCAAGCAGGTGCAGGCCGACCTCACCGGCCCGCTCACGGCCGACGGCCAGTGGCTGTATCGCCTGGTGGCGCTGGCGCGCGATGCCGACACGCAGGTCGACTACGTGCGCGACGACCGCTCGCTGCTCGCGCCGTCGCTGACCTGGCGGCCGAGCCCGGCCACCTCGCTGACCCTGCAGGCGCTGTGGCAGCGCGACCGCACCGGCTCGACCTCGCAGTTCTTTCCGTGGGAGGGCGTGATCCTGCCCAACCCCAACGGCCCGCTGCCGGACAACCGCTTCATCGGTGAGCCCGGCTACGACCGCTACGACACCGACCGCACCACCTTCGGCTGGCTGTTCGAGCACCGCTTCAACGAGCAGTGGGCGTTCCGGCAGAACGTGCGCTTCTCGGAAAACGAAGTCGACTACTTCTCGCACTACGGCGACTCGTTCACGACGCCGGGCGGCTGGCATGGAGACCCGGTCAACAAGCGGCTGCTCGGCCGCTTCGGCTTCGGCGACGTCAACCGCGTGCGCATGCTCGCCACCGACCAGCACGTCGAAGGCGACGTCGTGACCGGCAGCGTCAAGCACAAGCTGCTGATCGGACTGGATGCCATGCGCTTCAAGCAGACCGGCGAGACCGGAGGCGACTTCCCCGACTACCTCGGCGGCGGTTTGCCGTCGATCGATGCCTACAGCCCGGTGTACGGCAACTTCACGCCGTTTGTGCTGTCCGACAAGGGCCGTTCGCAGCAGCGCCAGGTCGGCGTCTATCTGCAGGACCAGATGAAGTTCGACGAGCGCTGGGTCGTCGTGGCGGGGCTGCGGCACGACCGCGCGACCAGCCAGCCGGCCGCCGACGCACCCGATGAGACGACCAGCGCCAACACGCCGCGCCTGGGCTTCATGTACCTGGCCGACGGCTGGTCGCCGTACGTGAGCTACAGCGAGTCGTTCACGCCGCTGGCCAACCGGACGGTGCAAGGCGGCACCGGATTCCAGTCGTTCAAGCCGTTGCGCGGCAAGCAGTGGGAGGGCGGCGTCAAGGTGCAGCCGCCGGGCATCGAAGGGCTCGGCTTCAGCGCGCTGATCTACGAACTGAAGGAGCAGAACCAGATCGTCGAGACCGCGCCCAACGTGTTCGAGCAACTCAACGAAACCTGGGCGCGCGGCGCCGAGCTCGAGGCCAACGTGCGGCTTGGCGCCGGCGTCGACCTCATCGCCAGCTACACCTACACCAAGGTCGACCCGCAGCTCGAGAACGTGCCGAGAAACATCGCCTCGCTGTGGGGCAAATGGAGCCTGGGCGCGGTCGGTTTGCCGGGATTCTCGGTCGGCGCGCGGCTGGCGCTACTGGAGCGCCTACGCCGACGGCGATGCACCCGAAGTGCCCGCGGTCAACCTGCTCGATCTGATGGCCGCGTGGGAATCGCAGCACTGGCGACTGGCGCTGAACATCAACAACGCCACCGACAAGAGCTACGTCTCCACCTGCCTGAGCCGCGGCGACTGCTGGTGGGGCGCGCGGCGCAACGTGGTGGCCTCGGCCACCTACCGCTGGTAGCCAGCCACACACGGCAGCACGGCGCGCGCCGTCACAGAGCGCTGCGGCCATTGGCCACGCTGACAGGAGCCATCTTCTTTCCCTGACCCCCGCAACCCAAACCACGACTTGCCAGCCCACATGCAAAGCCACAAGCAAGCAACGAAGTTCCGTCAGCGCCCATCGGCGGTCGCCGCTTGGGCGCTGTGCGTCGCCGCCGCGCAGGCGGGCGCGCAAGCCACGGCGCCGGCGCCCGCACCAGCCAAGCCCGAGGACGCACCAGCCAGCCAGAAGGTGGTGGTCGAGGGCACGCGCGAGCCGGCCAGCGTGCGCGCCAAGGAGTTCAACGCCGGCGTGCTGGGCCCGGTGCCGCTGGCCGAGATGCCGTTCTCGGCCAACGTGATCACGCGCGAGCTGATCGACAAGCAGCAGGCCGCCTTCGTCGGTGACGTGCTGAAGAACGATCCGTCGGTGACGGTCGGCAACGTCGCGGTGCCGTTCCTGCTGCTGCGCGGCTACACCGTCGGCGTCGACGGCTCGCTGTACGACGGCCTGCCTGGCAACGGCGGCCTCTCCGACGGGCGCGTCGGCATGCAGGCGATCGATCAGGTGCAGGTGTTCAAGGGCGCGAGCGCTGTGCTGTTCGGTGCCGGTGCTGCGGGCAGTCTGGGCGGCATCATCAACTACCTCCCCAAGCGGCCGACCAACGGGCCAGTGCGCGAAGTGGGCGTCGGTTTCGCCAACCGCTCGCTGTGGAGCATCGACGCCGATCTCGGCGACCGCGCCGGTGACAACAAGCAGTTCGGCTACCGCGTCAACCTCGGCTACCGCGACGGCGAGCAGGCAGTCGAGCGCTACGGTTGGGAGCAGAAGGTCGCCTCCGTCGCCCTCGACTGGCGCGCGGCGCCGGGCCTGGTGTTCAACTTCAACTACGACCACGTCGAGAATCAGAATCCCGAGCTGCCGCCGTTCTACTTCATTCCCGATCCCACGCTGGCCGTTCCCAACGCGCCGGACACCAAGCGCAGCGCGGCGCTGTCCTGGGACGACTACCGGGTGCGCAGCGACAACACCTACCTGCGCGGCGACTGGACCTTCGCGCCCAACTGGACGCTGACTGCACAGGCGCTGCACAACCACAAGGCGCGGCCGGGCACCAACCAGGCGCGCTTCGGGTCGATCAACAACGCCGCCGGCGACATCAGCCTGTTCGGCGGCCAGGAGGTCTCATCGGAGATCACCGACAGCGGCCAGTTGCTGGTGCACGGCGCCTTCGACACCGCGTCGATCAAGCACCAACTGACGGCCGGCCTGACCGGATCGAAGATGAAGGCGCGCGGCAACTTCGCACCGATCATCAATCCAGGCGACCCGTTCGGGGCGTTCCCGAGCAATCTGTACCAGCCGGTCGACACGCCGCTGCCTGCACCGACGTCGCCGCTCGAGAACCTGCCGTCGGGCCAAGTCAAGACCAACAGCGTGCTGCTGAGCGACATCGTCGACTTCACCGAACAATGGTCGGTGCTGCTGGGTGTGCGGCGTGCCAGCATCACGCAGGACAGCCTCGATGCCAGCGCTGCCGTGACTGGAAGCCAGAAGACCGAGAAGACGCTGCCGACCGCGGCATTGATGTACAAACCGACGCCCGCCGCGTTGGTGTACCTGAACTACGCCGAAGGTCTTGAACAAGGGGGCTCGGCGAGCCCGCTTGGCGGAGCGCCGTTCCTGCCGCCGCGACAGACCAAGCAGGTCGAACTCGGCACCAAGTGGGACTTCGGTGGTGTCGGTGTCACCGCCGCGTTGTTCGACATGAAGCGGCCGCTGGAGACGCTGGATGCAACGGGCACGCAGAACATCCAGCTCGGCCAGCAGCGCCATCGCGGCATCGAGTTGCTGGCCAGCGGCCGCGTGATGCCGGACATCACGCTGGTGTCGGGCCTGATGTGGCTGGATGCGACCATTGAAGACAGCGGCAACCCTGCCCTTGAGGGCAAGCGCGCGCCCGGTGTGCCGAAGGTGACTGCCAGTGCATGGGCCGAGTACCGCATCGCCGCGGTGCCTGGCCTGGCCGTCAGCGGCGGCGTGTTCTACGCGGGCAAGACCTACCTCGATGGCGCCAACCTGCAGCCCGTGCCGTCGTGGACCCGCCTGGATCTCGGCGCCAGCTACGACATGCACGTGGCCGGGCTTCCGACGCGGTTTCTGTTGACCGTCGAGAACGCCGCCGGCAAGGACTATTGGGCCAGCTCGCTCGGCGGCGTCCTGACGATGGCCGACCCGCTGACGGTGAAGCTCGGCGCGCGGGTGTCCTTCTGACGGAGCCTTCGACATGACCACGCGCTCGCTTCGCGCCTGGAGCTGGGTCCACAAGTGGACCAGCCTGATCAGCACCGTGTTCATGCTGCTGCTGTGCGTGACCGGGCTGCCGCTGATCTTCCACCACGAGATCGGCCACCTCACCGGCACCGAAGTCGAGGCGCCGCCGATGCCGCCCGGCACGCCGCTGGCCAACATGGACGGCGTGGTCGCCGCGGCGCAGGCGCTGCATCCGCAGCGCGTGGTGCAGTTCCTGTTCCGCGACCCCGACGAGACCGAGCAGTGGACGGTGGCGCTCAACGAGACCGTCACCGCCACCGAAGGCGCCAAGTACGTGGCGGTCGACGCGCGCACCGCCAAGGTCCTCGCGCAGCCGGTGTTCGACGAGGGCTTCATGTACGTGATGCTGGCGCTGCACGTGGAGCTGTTCGCCGGGCTGCCGGGCAAGCTGTTCCTCGGTCTGATGGGCTTGCTGATGTTGATCGCGGTGATCTCCGGCGTGGTGCTGTACCCGCCGTTCATGCGCAAGCTCGAGTTCGGCAGCGTGCGCCGCGACCGTTCCATTCGCGTGCGCTGGCTCGACCTGCACAACCTGCTGGGCATCGTGACGCTGGTGTGGGCGCTGGTGGTGGGTGCCACCGGCGTCATCAACACCTGGGCCGACCTGGTGATCAAGTTCTGGCAGTTCGATCAACTGGCGCAGATGACCGCGCCGTACAAGGGGCTGCCGCCGCCCGAGCGGCTGGGCTCGCTCGAGCAGGCGATGCGCGCGGCGATGGTGCGCGAGCCGCAAATGAAGCTCGGCTTCGTGGCCTATCCGGGCACGCTGTTTTCGAGCGCACACCACTACGCGGTGTTCATGCGCGGCACCGAGCCGCTGACCGCGCGCCTGTTCAAGCCGGTGCTGGTGGATGCGCAGACCGGCCAGGTGACCGACAGCCGCGAGTTGCCGTGGTATGTGACGGCGCTGCTGGTGTCGCAGCCGCTGCACTTCGGCGACTACGGCGGCATGCCGATGAAGGTGATCTGGGCGCTGCTCGACCTCATCACCATCGTCGTGCTGACCAGCGGCCTCGTGTTGTTTGCCAAGCGCCGCCGCACCAGCGAGGTCGACGTCGACGATCCGCTGCGCGTGGGAGCCACGTCTTGAGCGCGACCCCGCAATCGGCCACAAGCACGTGGCGCTGGCCGATCGTGCTGGGGCTGGCCAGCGCGGTGGGCCTGCTGTCGGCGCTGTTGGGCGACGCCGTCTGGGACACGCTGTCGTGGGTCGGGCTCGGTGCGCCGGTGGCGGTGGCCGCCTGGTTTGCCTGGCCGCGATCGAAGTAACGCGCACGGCCCCTCCTTTGCCCCTGGTCGAGCGCGCGACGGCAGCGCTGAGTCGATCGGGCTATCACGCATAGCCCAGGTCGGGTGTTTTTCCTATAACGCTGCCTTATAGCCAGGGGGGATAGCGATGGACATGCGGCAGTTGAGGTACTTCGTGCAGATCGTCGAGAGCGGCAGCTTGGCGAAGGCGTCGCGCCAGTTGTTCATCGCGCAGCCTGCGCTCAGCCAGCAGATGGCCAGGCTCGAAGACGAAGTCGGCAAGGCGCTGCTGGTGCGCTCGTCGCGCGGTGTGGTGCCCACCGACAACGGCGAGGCGCTGTACCACCATGCCAAGTTCATGCTGCGCCAGCTCGACCAGGCGGTGGCGGTGGCGCGGCAGGACACCGCGCTGGTGAGCGGCCGTGTCGCGCTGGGCCTGGCGCCGACCACGGTGTGCCAGCTGGGCCTGCCGCTGGTGAAACACCTGCGCGCCAAGTACCCCGGCATCCAGCTCAACATCATCGAGGGCCTGAGCGGCCACCTCGAGCAGATGACGCGCGTGGGCCAGCTCGACCTCGCGGTGCTGTTCAGCCAGAACGCCGCCACCGACTTGAGCGTGGAGCCATTGCTGACCGAAGAGTTGTTCGTGATCCTGCCGGCCGAAAGCCCGCTGGTGGACCGCGAGCGCCAGGCGCTGACGCTGCGCGAGGTGGCCGCGTTGCCGCTGATCCTGCCGAGCCCGGGCCACGGCCTGCGGCGCCGCATCGCGCTGGAGTTCGAACGCATCAACCTGCCGTTCGATGTGGTGGCCGAGATCGACTCGTTGCCGCTGCTGATGTCGTGCCTCGCCGAAGGCCTGGGCGTGACGATCAAGCCGATGGGCGCGATCCACGCGTTGGGCAACCAGCCCGAGCGTTGGCGCTGCCTGCGCATCAGCGACGCCGACATGACGCGGGTGAACTATTTGTACGCGCTGCCGCCGCAGAAGCTGTCGCCGTGCGCCGCGGTCGTGCAGCGCGAGCTGAAGGTCGTGGTGCACGAGTTGGTGACGGCCGGGCATTGGCAGGGCGTCGAGCTGTTCGACCTGCCCTTGCCGGTGACCGAGCCTGTCGAAGACGAAACCGCGCACGTGGTGGCCTGACTTCAGCAGCGGCGGCTCAACGCGACGCTTCGCGTGCCGCGTCGGCCGCGAACCGTCCGGCGCGCCGCCCCGACGCAAAGGCCCAGGCCAGGTGATGGCCGTGCCCCTTGAGCAGCAGGCCGCCTTGGCCGGTGGCGCCAGCAGCGCGCAGGCCCTCGATCGGCACGCCGCGCGCATCAAGCACGCGATGCTGCTCGTCGACCATCAGGCCGCCCTCGTTGTGCACGAACACCGCGCGCACCGGACCGAGCGCGATGAACGGCGGCTGCGCCAACGTGTCGCCCGCGCTGCGCGCGAGTGCCGCCGCGTCCATGCCCAGGCGCTGCGCAAGTGCGGGCAGGCTCGAGGCTTCGGTGTAGACATCGGGCCGGTTGTGACGGTAGTCAGCCAGGTAGGCGTAGGCGATGCCCGGTGCGGTGGAAATGTAGTGCGGCCACGCCTCGTAGCGCGCGGCGATGCGGCCGTCGATCACGATGTAGCCCTGTTTGCCCGGTTGATCGGGCAGGCGCCACGCCGGGCGCTCGGATTCGTCGCCGAAACGTTCGCCGCAGGCGTTGACCAGCCGCGCGCCGTCGACGAACAGCGTGGTCGATGGCGCGAGCGCGGTGGTCAGGAACTTCATCATGAACGGCCGCAGCAGCGCCATCGGCAAGTGGTCGAGCGACCACTGCATTGCCACCGCCAGCGCTCGCCACGGCGGCAAGCGGCGCAGCCAGTTCTCGCGCTGCGGCGCGATGAAGCGCAGCTCGGGGCCGAGTGCCAGGTCACCGTTGACGATGCGCGCGCCGAGCGCCTCGGCGAGCTGCTGCCCGTCACCCGTCGCGGTCGGGTTCACACCTTCGACCTTGGCCTCCTGAGCGCCCATGAAACGCGCCTTGAGTTCCGGGCTGTTGGTGAAGTCGCCGGCCGCGAGGATGACGCCGCCACGTGAGCGCAGCGGTTGCTGCGTGGCACCGTTCACCACCACGCCCTCGACGCGACCCTCGTGCAGGCGCAACGCGGTCACGCGCGCCGCGGTACGCATCACCACGCCGGCGCGTTGCGCGCGGCGCTGCAGGTGGTGGATGAACGAACGCGAGTTGGGCAGCACGTTGTGCATGCGCGGCTGACGGTGCGGCGGCTCGGGCATCGGGCCGAAGAAGCGCACGCCACTGTCGAGCAGCCATTGGAACGTGCCGGGCATCGCATCGCACAGCACGCGGCGCAGCGCCGCGTTGTCGCGCGCGTCGAGCTCGCGGGCAAAGCCCGGCATGTCGGCCCAGTGATCGGTGGGGTTGTCCTGGATGCCGCGCCTCTTCTGGTGCGGCGTCTGCGTCGCCGTGACCGAGCCGATCGACCACGCGGTGGAGCCGCCGAGTTGCGGGTTCTTCTCGAGCAGCAACGTGCGCGCGCCGGCTTCAGCGGCCTCGATCGCCGCGGCCAGGCCGGCACCACCACCGCCGACGACGATGACGTCGAAGGGGTCGTCGCTCGCGCTCAAGCGCTGCGCTAAATCAAGCCGCCGTTGGGCTGCACCACCTGACCGTGCACCCATGACGCGCGACTCGACATCAGGAAGGCCACCACCTCGGCCACCTCGGCCGGCGTGCCGATGCGGTTGAACGGGCTCATCGCGGCAGAACGCGCCTTGGCCTCGTCGGTCTTGCCGGCGCGGAACAGTTCGGTGTCCACCGGCCCCGGCGCCACGGCATTGACGCGCACGCGGCGCGGCGCGAGTTCCTTGGCCAGCGAGCGCACCAGGCATTCCACCGCGGCCTTGCTGGCGCTGTACGGCCCGAGCCCGGGCGCGGCGTGGCGCACCAGCGACGTGGTGAGCGCGACGATCGCGCCGCCGTCGACCACGCGGCGCGCCGCCTCGCGCAGCACATGGAACGCGCCGACGATGTTCACCTCGATCAACTGGCGCATCGGCTCGTCGCCGAACTGCGCCAACGGCCCCGGCGGCACGTTGATGCCGGCGTTGGCGAGCACCGCGCTCGGTGCGCGGCCGAAGTCGCGCTCGACATCGGCGAAGACTTTCGCCACCGCGGCGGCGTCGCGCACGTCGCAGGCATAGCTGCGTGCGCCGCCATGGTCTTGCGGCTTGTTCGTCACGTAGGTCAGTGCCACGTCGTGGCCGTCGGCCAGCAGCTTGTCGACGCAGGCGGCGCCGATGCCACGCGTGCCGCCGAACACGAGTGCCAGGGGAAGGTCGGACATCGAAGCTCCAGTCGTGCGGGTGCTCAAGCGCGGTGTGGCTTGCCGTACACCGGTTCCTTGTATGGAATCGGCGGCAGCTGCCAGGTGCCGGTGGAAGGCGGCCGCACCTCGGCATCGACGTGCACGTCGAGCACGCACGGGCGCTTGTTCTTCAGCGCCTGCTCGATCGCGCCGGCCAGGTCCTGCGAGCGCTTGACCGTCACGCCGTCGGCGCCGGCGGCGCGCGCCCAGGCGGCGAAGTCGGGGTTGTAGCGCTCGCCGCTGCTCGCCCTTGTAGAACGCGGTGCCGATCTCGCGGCCGTCGAACAGGCCGTACTGCAGGTCGCGGATCGCGGCCCAGGCGAAGTTGTTCCAGATCACCCACACCACCGGCAGGTTGTACTCGACCGCCGTGCACAGCACGTACGGCGCCATCGTGAAGCCGCCGTCGCCGACCACCGCCACGCACCGGCCGGTCGGGCGCAGCCAGTTGCGCGCCGAGCACGCCGCAGACGCCGAAGCCCATGCTCGAGTAGCCCCAGCTGTTGAGCATGCTCTGCGCGCGCCTGGGCCTGCCAGAACTGCATGAACCAGTTGTGGTGCACGCCCGAGTCGAGCGCCAGGATCACGTCGTCGGGCAGAAGCTTCTGCAGCGTGCCGACCACGAACTCGGGCCGCAGCGGGCTGGTGGAGTCTTCGAAGTGCGGGCGCACGAAACGCTCCCACTCGGCCTGCCAGCCCTGCACCTGCTCGCGCCACGGCGCGTAGCGCTGCGCGCGCGATGTCGGCGCGCGACGGCAGCGCGCGCAGCAGCTGCTGCGCGAAGGTCTTGGCGTCGGCGATCACGCCCAGCGTCGGCGGGTAGTTGCGGCCCGAGCTCCTGCGGGTCGATGTCGACGTGCAGCAGCTTGGCTCTTCGGGAAGTTCCACGAGTAGCCGGCATGCCAGCTCGACGAGCTGCGGTCGTCGAAGCGCGTGCCGAGCGTGATCACCAGGTCGGCGAAGCGGCCCGCTTGGTTGGCCGGGTAGGCGCCGTTGCGGCCGATGAAGCCGAGCGCCAGCTGGTGGTCGGCCGGGATGCAGCCCATGCCGTTGGGCGAGGTGATCACCGGCATGCCCAGGCGCTCGGCCAGTTGCACGATCTCGGGCCCGGCCTCCGACAGCGTGGCGCCGTGGCCGATGAACAGCACCGGCTGGCGTGCCGCGGCCAGCAGGGCGAGCGCGGCCGCGATATCGGCATCGCTGGCGCCGGGCCGGTGCGCGCGCCCGACGTGCGAGCGCGCCGGCAGCTCGACGTCGGCCTCTTCCTGGAACACGTTGTACGGGATGTCGAGGTTCACCGGGCCCGGGGCGGCCGGTGACCATGGTGTCGAAGCCCCTGGCGCAGCGCCAGCGGCAGCATGTCCACGCGCGACGGCTGGAAGCCGCGCTTCACCACCGGCCGCAGCACCTGCGCGAAGTCGGCCTGGTTGTGCTTGTACAGCTCCTGGAACGGCGCGCGGTTGTGCTGCGACGTCGGCACGTTGGCGGTGATGGCCATGAAGGCCGACGAATCCGACAGCGCGGTGGCCAGCGACATCACCATGTTGGCCGAGCCCGGCCCGGTGGAGGTGAGCGTGGCCACCGGCTGGTGCTTGACGCGGAAGTACGCGTCGGCCATGTGGCCGGCGCACTGCTCGTGGCGCGGCGAGATCAGCTGCAGCTTGTCGCGCACGTCGTACAGCGCGTCGAGGATGCCCACGTTGCCGTGGCCGCAGATGCCGAAGACGTAGGGCACCTTTCCTGCACCAGCGTCTCGGCGATCACCTGGCCGCCTTTCATCACTGGCCATCGTTGCGCTCCTCACGGACGGCGGAGCAGCCATCATGCGCTCACCGTGACCATGCGCTCTTCGCTCATCTCGCGCACCGCGTAGTGCGGGCCTTCGCGGCCGAAGCCGCTGTCCTTGCTGCCGCCGTAGGGCATCACGTCGACGCGCGAGCTCGAGGTCTCGTTGATGTGCACGCCGCCCACCTCGAGCCGGCGCGCGGCCGTCGAGCGCGTCGTCGAGCCGGTTGGTGAACAGGCCCGTGGCCAGGCCGTACGGCGTGGCGTTGATGCGCGCGATCGCCTCGTCCAGCGTGTCGAACGGCACGATCGACATCACCGGGCCGAAGATCTCCTGGCAGCTCACGGTCATGCGCGTCGCGCACGCGGGTCAGCAGCGTCGGCGGCACCACCGCGCCGCGGCGCGGCCCGCCGGCCAGGCGCTCGGCGCCGGCGGCCACCGCATCGTCGATCCAGCGTTCGATGCGCTGCGCCTCGGCCTCGCTGATCACCGGGCCGACGATGGTGTCGCTGGCACCCGGGTCGCCGAACGGCAACGCACGCACCAGCGCGCCCAGGCGCTCTTCCACCTGCGCCAGGATGCGCCGCTGCACCAGCAGGATCTGGATCGACGTGCACACCTGCCCCGCCTTGCGGTAGGCCGCGTTCACGACCTTGGGCAGCGCGGCGTCGAGGTTGGCGTCGTCGTGCAGCACGCGTGAAGGCGATGCTGCCGAGCTCCATCTGCGTGCGCCGCAAGCCCGGCGCGCTGCTGGATCGCGCGGCCGACCTCGGTGCTGCCGGTGAAGGCGTAGAAGCGCACCGCCGGCTCGTCGAGCAGCGCCTGCGCGACCTCGGCGCCACCGTGCAGCACCGACAGCAGCGCCGGCGGCAGGCCGGCGGCGAGCAGCGCCTCGGCCATCAGGTTGGCCGGTCGTGGGGGTGTGCGACGAGGGCTTGAGCACCACCGCATTGCCGGCGGCCAGCGCCGGCGCCACCTTGTGCGCCACCGTGTTGAGCGGCGCGTTGAACGGCGTGATCGCGCACACCACGCCGAGCGGCACGCGCAGCGTGAAGCCCAGCCGGCCGGCCTGCTGCGGCGCGCCTTCGAGCGGCACCATCTCGCCGCCGAAGCGGCGCGCCTCTTCGGCCGACAGGTGGAACGTCTGCACGCAGCGCCTCAGCTCGCCGTGCGCGTCGCTGGCGGTGAAGCCGGCCTCGAGCTGCAGCGCGCGCACCAGCGCGTCGGCGTGGTGCTCGAGCAGCAGCGCGGCCTTGTCGAGCACCTGCGCCGCGTTCGTGCGGCGTCATGCGGCCGGCGCGAAACGCTGCCTGCGCCGCCGCCACCGCCGCATGCACCTGCTCGCGGCTCGCCACGTGCAGCTCGCCGCACGGCTGCAGTCGATACTTGTCGATCACCGGCTGGCGCGATGCGCCATCGGCCCACTCGCCCGCGATCAGCAGTCGTGTGGCAGGCAACTCGCCGGCGGGCTGGGCACTCATCCCTCAGCCCTCACTCGGGCGACTCGCCGTCCTCGACCGGCGACGTCACGACGATGAACACCAGCGGCACGGTGCCTTCGTTGGTGAAGCTGTGGCGCACGCCCGGCGGCACGAACACGAAGTCGTGCTCGCGCATCACGTGGCGCTCGCCGTCGAGCGTGAGCACGCCCACGCCTTCGAGCACGTGGTAGACCTGCTCCTGCACCCGGTGCACGTGCTCGGCCACGTGCGCCATCGGCTGGTAGCACGAGATGCGGTGGTCGATGCGGCGCGAGCCGCAGGTCTCGGGCCGCACCAGCGCCTTCGACAGCGCGCTGCCGAAGTGGCCCGGGAACTCCTGCCACGGCACGTTGGCGATGTGGCTGACGAAGGGCTTTTGCCGCTGGCGCTTGGGCTTCATGCGGCGCGAGTCTAGGCAGGCCGGTGACGCAGGGGAACTACCGATTTCCGAACGCCCCTATCGCGGCGGCTTATAGCGGCGCTGCCGACAGCGGCGGCAGCCATCGGCGCGCCTTATAGCGGCTGAAAGAAATCGGTAGTTTTCGCACGCGAGGCCCCGCTCTAGCATGCGCCGCGGTTGCGACAAAAGCACCGAGCCGCCACAAGACACAACAGGAGACACGCATGAACACCACCCGCCGTCATCTGCTGCAGGGTGTCGCCATTGCGGGCGTCGTTGGGGCACCGGCGCTGCTGCGCGCGCAGACCGACAAAATCAAGATCGGCCACCTCACGCCGCTCACCGGCTTTCTGGGCGCGCTCGGCGAGTACGCGGTGATGGGCATCAAGATGGCCACCGACGAGATCAACGCCGCCGGCGGCGTGCTCGGGCGCCAGCTCGACGTGATGAGCGAGGACTCGGTGAATCCACAAGTAGCGTCGAGCAAGGCGCAGCGCATGATCGAGCGCGACGGCGTGGTGCTGCTGATGGGCGAGATCTCGTCGGCCTCGGCGCTGACCATCTCGCAGGTGGCGGCGCGCAACAAGAAGCTGTTCCTCAGCATCGGCGCGCGCAGCGACGCGCTGCGCGGCAAGGACTGCAACCGCTACACCTTCCACGTCGACATCCCGGTCACGGTGATGGTCAACGCCGCCGGCCAGGCGCTGCTGCGCGACAACATGGTCAAGGGCAAGAAGATCTTCAGCCTCACCGCCGACTACCTGTTCGGCCACGACCTGTCGAAAGCCGCCAAGGCCTTCTACGCCGCCAACGGCGCCACGCAGATCGGCGACGAGCTGGTGCCCACCGACGCCACCGACTTCAGCCCCTACCTGCTGAAGATCCGCCAGGCGCGGCCCGACGTGGTGTCGACCAACCTGGCCGGCAACCAGGTCACCAACTTCGTCAAGCAGTACGCCGAGTTCGGCCTGCCGTTCCCGGTGGTCGGTTTCAACCTCAACACCGCCGACGCCTGGGCCGCGGGCGAAGGCAACCTCGGCGGCATCTGGCCGACCGTGTGGCACCACGAGCTGAACACGCCCGGCTCGAAGGCCTTCACCGACGCTTTCGCCAAGAAGCACGGCAAGCCGCCCGAGAACCACGCCTGGATCGAGTACGTGTCGCTGAAGATCATCGCGCAGGCGATCAACGAGACCAAGTCGACCGACACCGACAAGCTGATCGCCTACTTCGAGAGCGAAGCGCAGTTCGACCTGCTGAAGGGGCGCAAGGGCTACTTCCGCAGCTGGGACCACCAGCTGATGCAGGAGGCCTATCCGTTCACCGTCAAGGCCAAGGGCCAGGCCAAGGACAAGTGGGACTTCCTCAAGTTCGGCGACGCGGTGCCGGCGCCGAACCAGCCGCTCGACCTGCTGGCGCCGACCAAGGCCGACAGCGCCTGCAAGATGTAGTCCGCGCCTTGGCCTTCCACCGCACGGGGTCGCCAGCATCGGCGGCCCCGTGTTGCGTCGGGCTCTGCACCGAACCGAGTTCATGCAAGTCGTCTTTCTGCTCGAGCAAGTGGTCAACGGCCTGGTGCTGGGCGGCTACTACCTGCTGCTCGGCGCTCGGGCTGTCGCTGATCTTCAGCGTCGGCGGCATCGTCAACCTCGCGCACGGCGCGTTCTACGCGATCGGCGCCTACCTGTCGCTCGAAATCGGCCGCCACCTCGGCTTCGGCGCCGGCGTGGTGCTGTCGCCGGTTGCGGTCGGGCTGCTCGGCATCTTGTTCGAGCGCTTCCTGCTGCGCCGCTTCTACACCGCCGACCCGATCCTCAGCCTGCTGGTGACCTTCGGCCTGGCGATGGTGGCCGAGCAGGTGCTGCGCATGGTGTGGGGCGCGGCGCCGCTGCCTTCGGCGATGCCGGCAGCGCTCAAGGGCAACGTCACCGCCGGCGAGTTCCTGTTCTCGCGCTACCGGCTGCTGCTGCTGGCGATCGTGTTCGTCGTGATGTCGGCGCTATGGCTGCTGCTGCACAAGACTTCGTTCGGCCGCGTCGTGCGCGCCGGCGTGCAGCGGCCCGACATGGTGGCCGCGCTCGGCATCCGGCTGCAGCCGTACATGACCGCGATCGTCGTGCTCGGCGTGGCCAGCGCGGCGCTCGGCGGCGCGCTGTTCGGCCCGATCACCATCGTGCACCCGGCGATGGGCACCGAGATCATGACCGTGGCCTTCGTCGTGGTGGTGATCGGCGGCCTCGGCAGCTTCTGGGGCGTGGTGCTGGCCGCGCTGCTGGTCGGCGTGGTGCGCGGCGTGACGATCCACTTCGCACCGGCCGCCGGCGAGGCGTCGATGTACGTGCTGATGTTCCTGGTGCTGATGTTCCGCCCGCGCGGCCTGCTCGGCGAACGCATCGAGCGCTTCGAGTAGTCGATGAGCGCGCTCGCCTCTCTGCTGCAACCCAAGCACCGCCCGCTGTGGATCGCGGCGATCGCGCTGATCGTGCTGCCGCTGGCGCTGCGCGCGATCGGCCTCACGCTCGACAACGCCACGGTGGTGGTGATCCTGGCGCTGACGGCGATGGGCCTCAACGTGCTGGTGGGCCACACCGGCCTGGTGTCGTTCGGCCACAGCGCGTGGTTCGGCATCGGCGGCTACGCGGCGGCGCTGATCCAGCTGCGTTGGCTGCAGGGCCAGTTCGTGCTGCCGCTGCTGCTGTCGATGGCCTTCACCGCGGTGCTGTCGTGCGCGGTGGGTTACCTGATCCTGCGCCGGCGCGGCGTGTACTTCTCGCTGCTGACGCTGGCGCTGTGCGCTTTGACGTTCGCGATCGCGTTTCGCTGGACGGCACTCACCGGCGGCGAAGGCGGGCTCGGTGGCATCGAGCGCGGCACGCTCGGACCGCTGAACCTCGACGACCATCTCACCTACTACGTGCTGGTGGCAGCGATCGCGTTCGCGGTGGTGTGGGGCCTGCTGCGCGTGTCGCGCTCGCCGTTCGGCCACCTGCAGGTGGCGATCCGCGAGAACGAGCAGCGCGCCAGCTTCCAGGGCCACGACACGCAGCGCTGCAAGCTCGGCGCCTTCGTGTTGTCGGCCACCGTCACCGGACTCGCGGGTGCGCTCTTGGTGTTCCTGCACCGGCTGGCGGCGGCCGAATCCACCACGGTGGCGTTCTCCGGCGAGATGCTGGCGATGGTGGTGATCGGCGGCATGCGCAGCTTCCTCGGGCCGGCGCTCGGCGCGTTGTTCTACCTGCTGTTTCGCGAACTGTTCTCGATCTACACCAACAACTGGCTGCTGTGGTTCGGCCTGGTGTTCGTCGGCTTCGTGATCTTCTCGCCCACCGGGCTGGTGGGCATCTGGGGCCAGTTGCAGCGCCGCTGGCGGCCGCCGCCCGAAGAAGGCGCCGCGATGAGCAAGCGGCGCGTGCACGAGGGGCTGCCGCTGCCGGCGTTCCTGCACGCCAGCGGCGCGCGCGATGGCCAGCCGGTGCTCGAAGTGCACGATCTGCACAAGCACTTCGGCGGCATCCAGGCGGTGAGCGGCGCGCACCTCACGCTGCAATGGGGCCACGTGCACGCGCTGATCGGCCCCAACGGCGCCGGCAAGACGACCACGTTCAACCTGATCTCGGGGCTGTTCCCGCCGACGCGCGGCAGCGTGCGGCTGCACGGCCAGGCGATCGAAGGGCTGCCGCCGCAACGCACCTGCCAGCTCGGCCTGGCGCGCTCGTTCCAGATCACCAACCTCTTCAAGGGCCTGACGATCCACGAGAACCTGCGGCTGTCGCTGCAGGCGCGGCACGCCGGCCGTTTCAACGCCTGGCGCGACACCGACCGCCAGGCCACGGTGCTGGCGCGAGACCGATGAGCTGATCCGCTTTCTCGGCTTGGAAGGCATCGAAGACACGCTGGGCGGCGATCTGTCGTACGGCGGCCAGCGCCTGGTCGACCTCGGCATCGCACTGGGCTCCAAGCCGCAGGTGCTGCTGCTCGACGAGCCGCTGGCCGGTCTGGCCGCCGCCGAGCGCGAGCGCGTGTCGCGCCTGGTGACGATCGATCGCGCAGCAGATCCCGGTGCTGATCGTCGAGCACGACATCGATCGCGTGCTCGGCATCTCGCAGCGCGTGACGGTGATGAACCAGGGCGCGGTGCTGATGAGCGGCACGCCCGACGAGGTACGCCGCGATGCGCGTGTGCAGGAGGTCTACACCGGCCACGGCACGCCGCCGGTCACCGGCCGCCACGGCAATGGCGCCGCACAGGGCGCGCCGCTGCTGCAGTTCGAACGCGTGAATGCGTTCTACGGCAAGAGCCACATCCTCAACGACGCCACGCTCGACGTGCGCGAGGGCGAGATCGTCGCGCTGCTCGGGCGCAACGGCGCCGGCAAGTCGACGCTTGCTCAAGTCGTTGTGCGGCCTGCTGCCGCCGGCGTCCGGACGCATTCAGTTCGAAGGCCGGGAGATCGCCGGCCGGCCGGCGCCCGACATCGCGCGCTTGGGGCTGGGCTACGTGCCGCAGGGCCGGGGCCTGTTCGCCGGCATGACGGTGGCCGAGAACCTGGCGCTCGGTCGGTTGCAGCGCGCCACCGACAGCAGTCACGGCGTGGCGTGGAGCGAAGCGCAGATCTACGAGTTTTTCCCGCGCCTCAAAGAGCGCCGACACGTGGCCGCGGACTATCTGTCCGGCGGCGAGCAGCAAATGGCCGCGGTGGCGCGCGCGCTGTCGGGCAACGTGAAGCTGCTGCTGCTCGACGAGCCGTTCGAAGGCCTCGCGCCGGCGGTGGTGCAGGAGCTGTTCAGCGTGTTCGACCGCCTGCGCAGCCAGGTGTCGATCGATCATCGTCGAGCACAACCTCGATCTCGTGCTGGCGCTGGCCGACCGGGTGTTCGCGCTCGAGCGCGGCGCGGTGTTCCACAGCGGGCCGGCCGCAGCCGCTGCTGCAGGACCTGGCGTACCGCAAGAAGATCCTCTGGCTTTGAGCGCCACAATGCGGTCTTGCGTGGGGAGAGGGTCGCTTGGTTGATGTGCTGGTCATCGGGGGCGGCAACGCGGCGCTGTGCGCGGCGCTGATGGCACGCGAAGCCGGCGCATCGGTCTTGCTGCTCGAAGCGTCGCCGCGCGACTGGCGCGGCGGCAACTCGCAACACACGCGCAACCTGCGCTGCATGCACGATGCGCCGCAGGACGTGCTGGTCGATGCCTACCCCGAAGAGGAGTACTGGCAAGACCTGCTCAAGGTCACCGGTGGCGCCACCGACGAAGCGCTGGCACGTCTCGTCATCCGCGCCTCGTCGAATTGCCGGCCTTGGATGCACCGGCACGGCGTGCGCTTCCAGCCGTCGTTGTCGGGTGCGCTGCACACCGCACGCACCAATGCGTTCTTCCTCGGCGGCGGCAAAGCGCTGGTCAACGCCTACTACCGCAACGCCGAACGGCTCGGCGTGCAGGTGCGCTACGACGCGCCGGTGGACCGCCTGGAACTGAGCGATGGCCGCTTCGTGGCCGCCTTCGTGCACGGCGAGCGCATCGTGGCACGCGCCTGCGTGCTGGCCGCCGGCGGCTTCGAGTCCAACCGCGAGTGGCTGCGCGAGGCGTGGGGCCGCAACGAGTGGGGCGAGAACCCAGCCGACAGCTTTCTGATCCGCGGCACGCGCTTCAACACCGGCACCTTGCTGAAGTTCATGCTCGATGCCGGCGCCGACCCGGTGGGCGACGCCACGCAGGCCCACATGGTGGCCATCGACGCGCGGGCGCCGCTGTACGACGGCGGCATCTGCACGCGCATCGATTGTGTCTCGCTGGGCATCGTGGTCAACCGCGACGCCCAGCGCTTCTACGACGAAGGCGAGGACTTCTGGCCCAAGCGCTACGCGATCTGGGGCCGGCTGGTCGCTCAGCAGCCGAGGCAGATCGCCTGGTCGATCATCGACGCCAAGGCGCCCGGCCGCTTCATGCCGCCGGTGTTCCCCGGCGTCCGTGCCGACACGCTGCGCGACCTGGCCGCCAAGCTCGGCCTGGAGGAAGGCCCATTCATGCACACCGTGCACGACTACAACGCCGCGGTGCGCCCGGGCTCGTTCGACCACACCGTGCTCGACGATTGCCGCACCGACGGATTGACGCCGCCCAAGTCGCACTGGGCGCGGCGCATCGACACCCCGCCCTTCTTCGGCTACGCGCTTCGGCCCGGCGTGACCTTCACCTACCTCGGGCTGAAGACCGACCACAGCGCCGCGCGTGCGCTTCGGCGGCCGCGTCAGCGACAACCTGTTCGTGGCCGGCGAGATGATGGCCGGCAACGTGCTCGGCCGCGGCTACACGGCCGGCGTCGGCATGAGCATCGGCACCGCGTTCGGGCGCATCGCCGGCAGCAGCGCCGCAGCCGCCGCGTTGCACGAAAGGCAGCATGCAGTCGCTTGACGAACTGACGCGCCAGGCCACCGCGTTGGTGGCGGGCATACCCACCATCGACGTCAGCGATGCCGCGCGCATGCTGACCATCTGCAATGCCTGCCGCTATTGCGAAGGTTATTGCGCGGTGTTCCCGGCAATGACGCGGCGCCTGGAGTTCGCTCGCGCCGACGTGCACTACCTGGCCAACCTGTGCCACAACTGCGGCGCCTGCCTGCACGCCTGCCAATACGCACCGCCGCACGAATTCGGCGTCAACCTGCCGCGCGCGATGGCGCGCGTGCGGCTGCAGACCTATGCGGAGCACGCCTGGCCGGCCGCGCTGGGCGCGCTGTACCGGCGCAACGGCCTGGCGATGTCGCTCGCGCTGGTGGCGGCGCTGGCGTTGTTTCTCGTGCTCGCGGCGGCCAGCCAGGGCTCGCTGTGGCAGACACACCCGAGCGGAGATTTCTATCGCGTGTTCCCGCACGGCTTGATGGTCGGGCTGTTTGCGCCGGTGTTCGCGTTCGTCGTGCTGGCGATGGCCGTCGGGGTGCGACGCTTCTATGCCGGCCTGAACGCAGGACGGCTCGGCGCAGCAGCATCGCGCGAGGCAGCGCGCGACGCGCTGACGTTGAAATATCTCGACGGCGGCCACGGCGACGGCTGCAACGAGGCCGACGACGCCTTCACGCTGGCGCGGCGGCGCGCGCACCACCTCACGTTCTACGGCTTCGTGCTGTGCTTCGCCGCCACTTGCGTGGCCACGGTCTACCACTACGCGCTCGGCGAACCCGCGCCCTACGCCTGGCTCAGCCTGCCCAAGCTGCTGGGTGTCAGCGGCGGCGCGGCGATGGTGGTCGGCACCGTGGTCCTGTGGCGCCTGAACCACAAGCGCCACACGTTGCACGGCGATGCGGCACAGCGCCCGATGGACCGCGGCTTCATCGGATTGTTGTTCGCCACCGCGGCCAGCGGCCTGTTGCTGGCCGCGGCGCGCCACACGCCGGCGCTGTCGCTGCTGCTGTCAGTTCACCTGGCCAGCGTGATGGCGCTATTCCTGATCATGCCGTACGGCAAGTTCGTGCACGGCATCTATCGGCTGGCTGCGCTGCTGGCCTGGTCGCTCGAAAAGCGCACCCCGAGTCCGCTCGATCCGGGTGAAGCCTGAGAGTCGATGCGGCGCCAACGTGCACCTCACCACCGAAATACGGCGCCGACCTGCGGCCCGCTGAAACTCACGTCGCTGATCGGATTGCCCGACTTCAGGTCGTACTTGAGATAGCGCCACAGGGCGTTGAGCTCGCCCCACTGGAACGCATAGCTGATGCCGGCAGCCGCCTGCAGCGTGGAGTCGGACTCGCCGGCGCCGACATCCAGGTAGAACGGCACCGCCCATTGCCGGTTGCCGCCGAAGACATAACGGCCCTTGACGCCGACGAGGGCGTCCCACACGGTGTTCTTGAGCTCGGCGCTGCCCGATCGTGCCGCAGGGTCGATGGGCCCGAGACTGCCCGAGATCGTCCAGCGCAGTCGCTCCTGCAGTTTGAACATGCGCGTGCCGGCGAGCAGGTCGACGGTCAACGACGGATCCGGCGACGGCAAACGGTACTGGCCGGCCAGCGTCCAGACCAGGCCCTTCAACTCGGAATCGAAGTTCGCGGTGGTGTTGGCGGGGAGGCCGATGTCGCCGATCGTGAAGTCGCGGCTGTTCGTCTTCGACGAGCCGAAGGCGAGGTAGACGAGATCCGTGAAGGCGCCCCAGCTGCCGTTGTGGGCGTCGAACGACCCCATGGCCGCGAATTTCAGGTGATCGATGATCTGCTCGGCGGTGATGTTGATCGGCGTGCCGTTGCCTTCGGTCGGGAACGACGTCGATCCATCCATGCTGGGCAGGTACAGGTAGACCGATGCGGCGTACCGCCAAGCGCCCGGCGCGGCCTGCGCCGTCTGCGCGGCCGCAGTGGCCGGCATCAGCGCGACGACTGCCCATGCGGTGGCAACGTGGCGCCAACCACGCAGCGCAGCACCGAGGCGCCCGTGAACCGGACTGCAAGACTGGAAGTTGTTCATTGTCGGTGTCGCGAGGCTCGGCAGTGGCCCGCGCGAAACCGCAAGCATATCGCCCGCGCCCTGGGGCCCGGGGCGGGTGCGCCATTGGACCTTGGGCCGGTCGTGCATCGACGGTGGCGTCAGCCGGCGTCGCCGTACGAGCGCGTCAGCACCTCGAACAGGTGGCCGTCGGGGTCTTGAAAGTACACGCCGCGGCCGCCGCCGAAGTGATTGATCTCGCCGGGCTGCGTGCGCGCCGGGTCGGCCCAGATCTGCGGCACGCTCTCGCGCAGGCGGCCGAGCACGACATCGAAGTCGGCCTCCGACACCAGGAACGCGAGGTGCTGCAGCGCTATCGCTTCGGAGGTCTCGAAGTAGTCGATCGACACCTGGTTCGACAGCTCGATCACCAGGAAGTGCATGAACCGCCGGGCCGGCGGCAGGCCCAGGATCTGCGTCAGGAACTGAGTGGACTTCGCCTGGTCACGGCACCAGACGATGGTGTGGTTCAGTTGCACGTTCATCGCGTCGGCTCCATCGAGGCCGATCCATTGTCGGGCGATACGTGACCCTGGTGCAAACCCGCACGATCCGCACCCTCACACGCGGTCGCCACCAGCGCCCGCGTTCGACGCCCGCCACGGCACTTGGTAACCGTGGCGCGGCCACGGTGCTATGTCACGCTGCCCGACGTGCCGCCGCACCCTGGGCAATACACACTGCCGAGCGATGAAACCGCGATCGACCGCTGTGCCGTTACTCCACTGCCACCGCCTCGCGCGCCTCGACACACGGCGTCGCTCTGGCCGGCGGCGTCTTGAGCACGACACGATCGTCGCGGTACACGGAAAAGCCGCTCACGTGCCCGGCCGCCCAGTCGGCGCGGGTGAGCGTGTACTCGACCAACTCGGCCTGATGGCCCATTTCGGTGTCGCGCTGCACCGTGCGACCTGCCGTCATGCCCACCGCCTCCATCAGGCGGCAGGAGCCGCGGTTTCCGGGCGCCGAAGCGCCGAGCAGCAGTTGCACCTGGTCGGACAGCGTGAACGCCGCCGACACGCACAGGCGCCCCAATTCGAGGCTGTAGCGCCCGTGCCAGTATTTGTCGTGCAGCCAAATGCCCATTTCGATGGTACCGGGCAGCGTGGCGTGAGGTTGGAAACGAAACAGCGCGACGAACTCTCCAGTTTGTCGGGCCACGGCCGATAACGCGGTCAACCGCCCGCGTCTGGACGCCTCCATGATCAAACGCACCCGCTTCAGCACCAGCTCTTCTCGGTCCGGCTGCGCCCACAGCAGGTGCTGGTTGAACATCGGATTGCGGGTGGCCACGAACAGCGGCCAGGCATCGCACAGGGCGACCGGGCGCAGGGCCACCCGTTCGCTGAAGCTGCACTCAAGAGCATGAGTGAGCTCGAGGAAATCGAACTGCATCCTACGACCTCAACGACTCTTTTTTAACGCCCCAACCTCTAACAGAACAATAGCAGAGCAACCGCTCCAGGAGTGCAACGAATCATGCGCCGCGATGTCGTCGAGTCCCTGTTCGGCCCACTTGAGGGGCTTGACCTCGATCACCTGCTGATGCAGGCCGGCGAGGCCATCGTGTACGTCGACTCCAATTGGGTCGTCCGTTACTGCAACCCGATTTACCTCTCAAATCTGGGCTTGAGCCGCAGCGAGGTGTTGGACAAGACGCCGTTCGAATACTTCCCGAATTTCAAGCGATCGATCTTCTACGAGTCGATCGAGCGTTGCAGGCGTGAGCGCAAGCCGACGGCCAAGATCGGGTATTCGACAGTGTTGGATCGATGGCTCATGGTCCGTGTTTTCCCCACTGGCGAAGGCATGTTGATGCTGGCAAACGACGCGTCGGAAAGCGTCGTTCGCCAGTACCAGTTGGCGCAGCAGGTGCTGAAGGATCCGCTAACCGGCGTGCCCAACAAGCTCGGCCTGGTCAACGACCTCGAAAGTCTGTACGAGCGCAACGATGCGTTCTCGCTGCTGGTGATCGGCCTCGACCGCTTTCGCGGCATCAACGACGCGCTCGGTTATGCGGGCGGCGACATGGCGCTGCTCGAAGTCGCCTCGCGCCTGCAGACGGCCACGATGCCGGGCGAGACGCTGTACCGGCTCAACGGCGACGAGTTTTGCGTGGTGCAGAAGCAGGAACCCGAGCTCATCCAGTTCCGCGCCGAGGTGCTGATCGAGGTGGCCAGCCAGCCGCTGGTGCTGCACGGCCACCGCTTCGTGCTGGGCGCCACCGCGGGCACCGTGGCGCGCGACTTCGAGTGCCGCGACCCCGAGCAGATGCTCAAGCGCGCGGCGCTGGCGCTGCGCCACGCCAAGAAGACGCAGCGCGGTGGCCTGGTCACCTACGAGCCGGGGCTCGAGCGGTCGTCTCAGCTGCGCACCGAGCTCGAGGCCGAGCTGCGCGCGGCCATCGAGTCGAAGCAGCTGATGCTGATGCTGCAGCCCAAGGGCTCGCTCGCCGACGGCACGCTGGTCGGTGCCGAGGCGCTGATCCGCTGGGCGCATCCGAAGCGCGGCATGGTCTCGCCGGCGGAGTTTTTGCCGTTGGCCCATGACGCCGGCCTGATGGCGACCATCGACCAGGTGGTGCTCAAGCAGGCGCTGCACCACATCAGCACGCTGTATTCGCAGGGCATCCAGGTGCCGGTGAGCATCAACCTGTCGGTGCAATCGCTCTCCGACGTGTGCATGGTCGACCGCGTGCGCGAGGCGCTGCGCGCCGCCAACGTGCCGCCCAGCCTGCTCGAGGTGGAGATCCCCGAAGGCGCGTTGATGGACAACGTCGAAACCAGCGCCAAGGTGCTGGCCGACCTCGACCACATGGGCGTGCGCATCAGCATCGACGACTTCGGCACCGGCTATTCGTCGTTCGCCTACCTGGCGCGATTTCCGGTGCACACGCTGAAGGTCGACCGCTCCTTCGTCAAGGGGATCGCCGGCAACGACACCAGCCACAAGATCGTCAAGAGCCTGGTGCGGCTGGCCCACTCGCTGCAGCTCACCGTGATTGCCGAAGGGGTCGAGGACGCCGAGGTGATGGACACGCTCAAGCGCATGCGCTGCGACATGGTGCAGGGTTATGCGTTCGGCAGGCCGATGCCGTTCGACAAGTTTGTGGAGTTCGCACATTCCCACAATGCGGTGAAAGACTCCATGCGTTGGTACACGGTTTGATCGCCTAGCAACGATCCTCAACGAGTGGTGCGCCGCGGCGCATCGCATCGCATCGCATCGAGCGCATTCAAATAGCGCGTCTACGCGCACCTGCCGACGGCACAATGCCGCACCGAGGTGTGGGCGTGAGCGGGACAACAACGAACAACGTGGGAGCGGCCGGCGTCAGCGTGGCCGCATCGTCGCCAAGCATTACGCCTTCGCGCCTGACCGTGGTCGACATCGCGCGGCTGCTGGTGATCCTGGCGGGCGCGTTCATGGTCGTACTCGACTTCTTCATCGTGCTGGTCGCGCTGCCGTCGATCGCCGACGACCTCGCGGCGACGCCAGGGCAACTGCAGCTCATCGTGGCCGGATACGGCATCGCCAACGCGGCCGGGCTGATCGCCGGCGGCAAGCTCGGGGACCTCATCGGACGCCGCCGCATGTTCCTCATCGGCATGGCGCTGTTCGGCATCACGTCGGTGGCGTGCGGCTTGAGTCACGTCCGGCCTGATGCTGGTGGTGGCGCGATTCGGTCAGGGCGCCGCCGGCGCGCTGCTGCATCCGCAGGTGCTGGCCCTGCTCGGGCTCAACTTTCCCGGCGACAAGCGTGCACGCGCATTCGCGGCCTATGCGATGGCGATGGGGCTGGCGGGTGTCGCAGGCCAGCTGCTGGGCGGCGCGCTGATCGAGGTCAACTTTGCGCAGACGGGCTGGCGCAGCTGCTTCTTCATCAATGCACCGGTCGCGCTGGTGGCCATCGTGCTGGGCCTCAAGCTGCTCGATCGCGAGACGCCGCCGGCGGCCGCCAGGCAGCTCGACCTCTGGGGCATGGCGTTGACCGCCGCCGCACTGACCTGCCTGATCGTGCCGCTCACCTACGGGCGCGAATCGCTGTCGGGCCTGGCCAATGGCGCGCTGCTGGTGGCCGCCGCCGTGCTGGCCATGACCTTCGCACGGTCACAACGACGCCGTGCCACTCGCGGCCTGGCCGTGATGGTGCCGCCGTCGGTGGTGTCCGCGCGGCACTTCCGGCTCGGCGTGGCCACCATCTTGGTGTTCTATTGCGGCGTCGCGTCGTTCTACTTCGTGCTCGGCCTGCATCTGCAGTCGACGCTCGACTTGAGCGCGCTGCAGTCGGGCCTCGTCTTTGCAATCCTCGGCGCGGCGTTCTTCATCGCGTCGATGAGCGGCTCGGCTTTGAGCCGCGCGTTGAAGCGCCCGTTGGTCGAGCTCGGCGCCCTGGTGCTGGCCGTCGGCCACCTGCTGCAGATGGCGGTGGCCGCCAGCGGCGGCGGCGTCGCGGTGATGTGGCTGCCGCTGCTGGTCGAGGGTGCCGGCATCGGCTTCGTGATGGCGCCGCTGGTCTCGCTCGCGTTGTCGCGGCTGCCGTCGCAACACGCCGGCGTGGCGGCGGGCATCCTGTCGACCATGCAGAGCACCGGCAACGCGCTCGGTGTGGCGGTGGTCGGGTTCTTCTACATCGCGGGGCTGTGGTTGCCGGCCGGCTTGAGCTGGGCCACACGCGTTTCGTCGAAGCGCTGATCCTGCTGGCCGTGCTCGCGCTGGCCGTGGGCTACCTGGCGCGGCGCATCCGCGCCGAAGCCGACAGTCCAGCGTGACTCGGGCCGGTGGCGATGCGATCGGCGTGACGCCGACGCCGGTAGCGCGAGCGCCCGCGCTCGGCTATGGTTGGCGCCATGGCGAGCCCCCCGGCCATGACCGCACCGTTGCCCAAGCGAACCCGCTGGTGGCGAATCGCCCTCATCGCGCTCGCAGCACTGGTACTGCTGCTCGCCATCGGCTACGTGGCGCTGATCCGCGCCTTTCCGCCAGAGCGGCTGGCGGCGCTGCTGGCCGACGAGGTGCAGGCCGCCACCGGGCGCGAGTTTCGAATCGGTGGCGGCTTGTCGTTCCAGTTGTGGCCCACCATCGCCGTCGTCGCCGAGCAGGTGACCTTGGGCAATGCGCCCTGGGGCACACGCAAGGAGATGGCCACCATCAAGCGCGCCGCCTTCGAGGTCGCCGTGTCGCCGCTGCTGCGTGGGCAGTTGCATGTGCTGCGCGTCGCAGTCGACGGCGCCGACGTGCTGCTGGAGACCGACAAGCAGGGCCGCCCCAACTGGATCTTTGCCAAGAGCGCCAAGCCCGCCGAAGCCACCCCGCCGTCTGGCGAGATCGACCGCGCCGCCGCCGGTGAGCCTCGACCGGCTGCAGTTGTCCAATGCGCGGGTTGCCCTTCGCGCGGGCCTGACGCAGGTCACGAACACGCTCGACATCCAGTCGCTCGAGATCGTCAATCAAGGCGACCACCTTGTGTGGTCGGCCCGCTTCGCGGGCCCGCATCGGCAGTGGAAGCTCGACGGCAAGACCGGGCGCTACGAAGCCCTGATGCAAGGCCAGGCCGACTGGCCGTTCGAGGCGAAGCTCACCGCCGACGGCGCCAGGCTCGACGCCAACGGCTCGCTCGACAGCCGCCGGCACCGTGCGCGCGACGCTGACGGCACGCATCGACAAGGGCGCGGCGCTGGGGTCGCTGCTGGCCGATACGGCCGCCCTGCCGATGCCCATCGAGGCGAGCGCCAAGGTGCAGCGCAGTGCCGCCGCGGTCACGGCCGACGCGGTGCGCCTGTCGATTGCAGGCCAGGCGCTGCACGGCAAGGTGACCGTGCGCACCGATCAGCGTGCGCCGCGCATCGAGCTGTCGGTGACCTCGGAGTCGATCGACCTGGCGCAGTGGGGCATGCAAAAGACCGCCCCTGCGCAACCCGCGGCGCCGGCCGCCAAAGACGCCGTGTTCGCCGACACGCCGCTGCCCGCCATCACGCTGCCGGACATCCGGTTGCGCGCCAACGTGCGCATCGATCGGCTGGCTGCGCCGGGCCTGCCGCCACTGTCGGCCATCAAGGCCGAGCTCCGGGTCGAACCCGATCGACTCGTCGTCGAACCGCTGTCGCTGGCGGTGGCAGGTGGCCAGCTGCAAGGACGGTTCGAGCTCGCAGCGCGCCGTGGCGAACCGCTGCACGTGAAGCTGCGGGTGCAAGGCGATGGGCTGTCGCTGCAGACGCTCGACTTGGTCAGCACTGGCGCCGATCGTGTGCGCGGTGGCCGCGTCAACCTGCGCGCCAACCTCGAGCTGGCCGGTCGCACGCCACACGGCCTGGCATCGTCGACCAACGGCAGCGTGCTGGTGTCGGTGGCCGATGCCACCGTGCTCGGCAACGCTGCGGTGATGGAGCGCGACATCCTCGTCACGGTGATGAAAGCCCTGCTGCCCCGGCAGGAGGTCGACCAGTCGCTGAAGGTCGAATGCGCCGTCGTCAACCTGCCGTTGCGCAACGGCGTGGCTCGCATCGATCGCTCGATCGCGATGGAGACCGACAAATTGGCCGTGGCCGCCAGCGGCGAGCTCAACCTGGTGGCGCAGACCGTGGCACTGAGCTTCCGGCCGGCCGCGAAAAAGGGCCTCGGCCTGGATCCGGCGAATCTGGCCAGCATGGCGGTGCTGGAGGGGCCGCTGCACGACCCGAAGTTGGCCATCGACATGAAGGGCACCGCGCGCGAGGCCGCCACCATCGGCGCTGCGGTCGCCACCGCGGGGCTGACGTTGGTCGGCAAACGATTGTTGTCGGGGCCCGCCGAGACCCAGGTGTGTCGTCAGGCGATGGCCGGCGCGGCCGCGCCTTGAGCGAGCGCGGCTAGCGCCCGAACTCGAACGAGAAGCCCAATCCCCACAGCCGGTTGCCGGAGCCGGAGAGGCGCGCAGCGCTGAAGTCGACGCTCGCCTGCTCACCCAACGCGAAACGCAGGCCGATGCGGGTGAGGATGGCATCGAGCGCATGAAGGCGCTCGGCCAGCAGTGTGAAGCGGTCGTCGAGCGCCCATTGGCCGGCGACGCCCAGGCGCTTGGTGGTCCCGCGGTCGCCGAGGCGATCGACGCCCAGGTTGCCGTGGACCTCGAGCGTTTCGCTGAGCGACCAGGTCAGCGGCACATAGGCGGTCAGCAGGTTCACGCCGATGGTGGTGTCGCGTGACGCCGATGCGACCACACCGACGTTCACTTCGGGCAGCCAGCCCGTCACCGCCTTCAGCGCCACGCCGGCGATGCGATCGGCGCGCCCCTCGCCGGACAAGCGCTCGAGGTTGACGCCGACTTCGAGCGGACCGACGCGACACGCCGGTCCGACGTGCGCCAGGCGCAACGCCTCGCCGCGCAGCGCCCACAACTCGACCTGGCAACGCCCGGGCGCCAGCACGCTGGCGTCGTCGACGTCGAAGTGGCCGCCCATGGCCGATGCGGTGGGGCTGGCCAGCGCGAGCGTGAGTGCGACGACATGGCCACGCAGCCAGCCGCCTGCCACGGTGATGTCCATCCGCGTCCCTCGGTGTCGGCTTGTGGCGGATTGGACCACCGGTCGGCACACGCGCGCTGTGCGGTGCCGGATTGCACGAAAAGTTTGAACCGGGTGGCGCAGGCCTGCGACATAGTCGATCGCGTCCTTCCCGGTGGTCTCAGCCATGAATCCGAGTTCTCTCCTGAACGTGTCACCCGACCTTCTGCGTGAACACGCGCGTCTGGGCATGCCCACCGGTCCGATGGCGTCCGCCAGCGACCGCGCCTGGGCGATCGGCTTCTGCCTCACGCTGGCAGTGGTGCTGACCCTCGTGCTGGGCCTGGCGGTGGTCGCCTGACGGCCTGCTGCTCGCCGAATCGACCTTGCCGGCGCCGCGGGCGCGCAGTGCAAAACCGCCTCAGGCCAGGATGCTGGCCACCCGCTGCCACGACCAGTAGGCGGCGACGCTGCCGATCGCGTAGAGCGCCGGCGCGCGCGCGCATGCTCGAACGGCGGCCAGCGCGCCAGCGCGCGACCAGACAGCCAGGCGACGACCCACGACGAGCCAGCTGCCCAAGCTCGACGCCGACGTTGAAGGTGAGCAGCGCCGATGGCCAGGTGGTTCTGCGGCAGGCCGATCTCCTGCAGCGCGCCGGCAAAGCCCAGGCCGTGCACCAGCCCGAACAGGAAGGCGACCAGCGCCGGCCAGCGCCGCGACAGCGTTGCGCCGCTCGTGCAGCGCTTCGGCGGCAACCAGCACGATCGACAGCGCGATCGTCGCCTCCACCGGCGGCCGAGCGCAGCGTCAGCCAGCCCGAGCGCGCTGAGGCCAGCGTCAGGCTGTGAGCGAGCGTGAAGGCGGTGATGGTGAACACCAGCTGCCGGTTGAAGCCGACCAGGAACAGCAGCGCGAGCACGAACAGCAGGTGGTCGAAGCCGCTCAGGATGTGCTCGACGCCGAGCACCGTGTAGGCCGCGCGATCTCGCCCATGCCGCGCCGGTCGTCGGCCGAGCCGTACAGCTGCACGGTCGGCTGCGCCGCGGTGAACGTGTAGACGCGGCTCTGGCCGTCGAGCCAGAACACTTTGACCAGCGCCGCCGAATAGCGCTGGCCGACGCCGTCGATGGCCAGCGTGCCGCGCAGGCCAGCCGCGCCACAGCGCAGCACGCCGACGTCGGCGCTGGCAGCCTTCCGGCCACGACGGGCGTCAGCTCGTCGCGCCGGCGGCGGCTTGCCGCTCGCCGTCCATTGCCACAGGAACTCGCCGGGCCGAGTTTCGCGCAGCTCCATCTCGGCCATGCGTCATTTCGTGCGCCGTGCGTCGCGTTCGCGAAGCAGCGCCAGCACCGCGAGCGCCAGCGAACGCGCAGTCACTGCGGCTCATCGCGCTTGCGCCTCGTACCTTGATCGTGTACTTCTTCGCCAGCGCGCGCACCGCGGCGCTGCGTTGTTCGGCCATCACGGCATCGGTCCAGTCCTGCAGCACCACGCCGCTGCAGCGCTCGAAGTCGGCCGGCTGCGCTGTCGTGATCGACTTCGAGGCGCATCACCCGCCAGCCGCTTCGCGGCTGCGGCAGCGCCCGCCATTCGCCGACGCGGCGCGGCATCGAGCGCCGTCGGCAAACTCGGCGCCGTAGCTCTGCACGATGTTCTCGTGCGGCCGTGCCTTGAACACCCGCAGGTCGGCCTTCGACGTCGCCCGGCGCTCCGGCGTTCAGCGCGCTCGCGAAGGCGCGCGCCGCCGCTCTCGGAGTTGTCGCCAGCCAGCACCGCCTCCTGGAAGTCGTAGCGCGCCGGCTCGTCGTACTTCGCGCGGTTCTTCTCGAACCACTCGCGCAGCCGTGTCGTCGAACGGCGGCAGCTTCGATGCCCGCGTCGATCACGCTCAGCGCCTTGAAGATCACGCGTCGCGGATCGCCTTGTCGCCCTTGTCGAGTCTGCAGCGCGAGTCCTTCGCGATACAGCACTTCGTTGTCGAGCCACACGCGGCGCAGCGCGTACAGCTCCTCTGCGTTCGGGCTCGCGCCCGCGCGCCTCCTTGAAAACCTGTCACGCGCGTGCGCGTCGACCGCCGCGTCGACGACGATGACGCGCGGGTCGTCGCTCGCGCGCGGCCATGACAGTGGTCGACGCCGAACAGCACGCCGCCGAGGATGACGAAGTGCAGCAGCGGCTCGCGCAGCCACGTCGGACCGGACAAGACTGCGCCAGGGCGCGGCAAGATGCGCTGGATAGGATGTCGTGAGTGGTGGACATATGTCTTGACGCTTCAGATGAGCGAAAGCGCCGCGCGTTGCCGCGCGGCGCTCGTGAGCATCGCTCGAGTATCGAGGCTTACTTCACGCCGGCGACGCGCGTGCGAGCCCTTGACCTCGATGAAGATCGGATTGCTGTAGAACCACAGGTCCGACCAGGCCGCGACGTCGAAGGCCGACCATCTTCTGGCCGTTGACCACCGGCAGGTGCGCCGGGCAGCCATCGATCGCGGTACCGGTGTAGAGCGTGGCGTTGTCGGGCACGTTGGTGCCGCGTCGTGCAGGGATGCGCAGGTTGGCGTTCGCCGGCTGGCCGTCCGTGCCGCCGTTGACAGCGTCGGATTGATCACGCCTCGCGTTGGTCCACAGATCCGCCAGCGGATTGCCGTCAGCGTCGGTCTCGAACGGCACCGACGCCGGCAGGTTGCGTGCCGCGCAGGCGCAGGTACTGCGACGAGTTCACGTCGCGGATGCGGAAGATCATCACCTTGAACTGCTCGTCGCGCCGGACGTCTTCCAGTTGCTGCTGCTGAAGGTACGCACCACCGCGGCGCGTCGTGTTCTTGGCGCCGGCCGGCACGTTGGCCATGTTCGGGTTCGTCGATCCAGTCGTTCGGCCACTGGCCCGAGTAGTCCGGCCGCGCCCGGCGTCTTGTAGCCGCGTGACCAGGCCGCGGATCACGTCGATGTGATCGAGCACCGGCTTGTTGAGCGGCTGGCTCATGCCGACCTGCGCCAGCGACGGATTCGGGAACGAGTACGGCGAGTAGTTCGTGCCCGAAGGGTCGCGCACCGCGATCGCGACCACGACTTCCTGAGCCCGGACTCACGACGAGCTTCTCGCCCATCGTCACGCAGTTGCCGAAGTCGACGTCGGTGTTGTTCGCCGCCGCGAGCGAACGTCGAGCGTTTCCAGCAGCAGGTTGCCGAGCCAGTCGTTCAGCTGCTGCGTGTCCGCGCAGGCGACGAACGCGAGGCGGTCGATCAGCTGGCCGCTCGCGGCGAAGCTGTTGCCGGTGCGCAGGCCGTCGACGATCACCTGCGGGCGTCAGCACGTCGCTTGCGCCTTGCGAATGGCGGCCGTCGCTGTCGCGCACCATCACGAAGTCGCGCTGATATTCGCCGGGAAAGAAGTCCTGCGACGTGCGGCGGTCGTCCGGGCCGAACATGCCGCGGTTGTGCCAGTCGGAGCTGGCGAAGAACCACCAGTTGCGGCCTTCGCCGAGCAGCGCGTCCCACACGCCGCCGATCTGCGCGCCGTACACGCCGGTGCCGCCGTAGGTGGTGCCGCCGACCGAGTCGACGTTGCCGACGCCGCCGAAGCCGTTGCGGCGGATCGGTGTACTCGCCGCGCGCGTCCGATGCGCCGTGGCCGGGCTGCGTCTCCATGCCGAACGCGACCGTGGGCGCGGCGTTGTTGAAGTTGCGCAGGTGCTCGACGTTGAAGCCGTTGTTGCCGTTCGGGTTGAACGGGCCGGCGCGCTCGAGGTGGGCGGGCACGTAGTAGCTGCCGTCGGGATGGTTCTGCGTCATCCACTTCACGGCTTCGACGGTCTTGGCGTGGCCGCGCTCGCCGATGCCGGTGCCCGCCAGCGGGACGAGCTTCTGCGCGACTGCGTTCCAGTTCGGATCCGCGGCGTTCGGGCTGCCCGCGACCGAGCAGTCCCAGTTGTTGCCTTCCGCTTCCGCCGACGACCGTGTTGCCGCGGCTGGTGTCGGTGTCGCCGCGATCGAAGCAGTATTCCCACTGGCTAGCGCGGTCGCGTTGCCGAGCGGCGTAGTAGCCCGGGCTGGTCGGCAGCTTCTGCTTGAAGATCGAAGACGGCATCTGGCCGGTGATGACCGACATCGAGGTGTGCTCGTGGCCGGCGACGACCGATTCGAGCGCCGATGAACAGCGGCTTGCTCTTGAGCGCCGAGAGGTACTCGAGCAGCGGGTACTGGATATTCCTGGATCGACTGCCAGCGCCACATGTTCTGGGTACGGCGCGGATTGCCCTGGACAGTGGCCGTTCGGAGTGGCGTGACGCGCTTGCGTGTTCTGCCAGCTGGTGCTGTTCGGCCACGCGGTCGCGAGTCGGTGCGTGCCGTCCGGCTTGGACACCAGCGGATAGGCCGGCGTCGCGAGCGTCGCGTCTTCGGCCAGCGTGCAGTTGCGGTTGCCGTTGCCGCCGTGGCCGGCCTGCACGAACCAGTCGAGGCCCCAGGGCGTGTCCTGCTTGTCGGTCGACTTCTTGACCAGCTTCTGCATCGAGATCGAGCCGTCGGAGCAGGTCGTATGGTTGTGGAAGTCGCCGGTGACGTAGGTGCCGCGGCGACTTGCCGGCCAGCCCGGTGCCGTATGCGGCGCCCATGCGTGGCGGCGCTGAGCGCGGTCGCCACGGCCAGGGCGAGCTGCTCTTGTTGAACTCGTGCTTCATTGGAGGAAACTCCTCTGCTGACGGTCAGGTGGAAGACGAAATCGACGCAGCAACTTTTAGCGCGTCGAATGTGACCGACCGATTAAGGAGGCGATGACGTCCTGCGCCGCGCGCTGTCACGACATCTGTAGCACACACGTGTCACTAGAATGCGCCGGCACCATGCACAGAAGTCGTCGGACTTTTTCCAACACCTTTCATGCGCGTGCCGGGCGCGCTTGCGCCGCGACCTGGTCGGCGGCCTGGTCGCGCACTTCAGCGCGATCGCCGACCAGGCGAACAACTCCTCCGCCCAACCTGGTGCACACGTCGATGCTCAAGCCGAGCGACAGCCCGTTGCTGGTGGACGCTGCTGCGCTGATCACGCCCACTGCTGGCCGGACTTCGGCGCGTTGCTGTTCGGCGAGCGGCTCGGCTGGTCGTTGAAAGAGATGTGGGTGAACGTGCTCGACACCGGCGGCCGCCAGGCGATGCACAACCACGCCAACAGCTTCATTTCCGGCGTCGCATATCTCACGCACACGCATGCCGGAAGCGCGCACGGTGTTCATGAAGTCGCCCGGCGGCACCGATTTCTCCTTCAAGAACGACCACGCCGGCGTGACGACCGGGCCCGTACAACGCGGACAAGTGGATCAGCCTGCCGCCCGAGCCCGGCGACGTGGTGCTGTTCCCGAGCTACCTGATGCACGCCGTGCCGATCAACCCGGGCGAGCGGCGCATCACGCATGGCGTTCAACGCGATTCCGACGCAGCCTCGATTCGTGGGGCTACGCGCATCTCTTTCAGCGGCTGATGCAGCACCAGTGACACGGTCCTGTCACGGAACAGATTCGAATCTCGCGGGTTTGTCCACCCCACCGAATCCGATGATGCCGATCGTCTCCGTCCTGCGCCGTATCACCCACACCGTCGTCACTGGTGTGGCCACAGTGGTTCTGCTCCACTCGGCGCCCACCTGGGCCTCCGAGCTGAAGGTGGAGCGGCTGTGGCAGTTCGCTCACCAGCCGGGCGTGCCTGGCCAGAAGTCGGAGATCGTGGCTACGACGATCGCACGGACACGCTGTGGGTCGCGGGCGTGATCGGCGTCGATGTGCTCGACCGCGCAACCGGCCAGCGCCTGGCCCACATCGGCGTGACGCACTTGGGCGCCGTCAACAGCGTGGCCATCCACGATGGGTTGGCTGCACTGGCGATGGAAAACGGACTGGACCGCACGCTGCCCGGGTGTGGTCGTCTTCTACGACACGCGCACGCGCCGGCAGCTCGGTGCACCGGTGCACCGTGGGCGCTTGCCCGACATGCTGACCTTCACGCCGAACGGCAGGCAACTGCTGGTGGCCAACGAGGCACGCCGAATCGCGCGGCCCACACCGGCGGGGCTGTCGGCCGACGATGCGGCCGGCAGTGTCAGCATCATCGACGTGCGCACGCGCGCAGCGTGCGTCACGCTGCCCATCGACGCCGGCCATTCCAGGCTACGACACGCTGCGCCTGTTCCCCGCCACCGGCACCTTGCCGACGCAGCCTGCCACCTACAGCCCCTACGGCCCGGAGCCGGAGTACATCGCGGTGGAGAAGACGGGCGCTACGCGTATGTGGGCCTGCAGGAGGCCAACGGCATCGCGGTGCTGAACCTGAAGACGCCAGACGTTCGAGAAGATCTACAGCCTGGGCATGCAAGGACTTCAGCCTGCCGGGCAACGAGATCGATCCGAACGACCAGGACGGCAAGATCGAGCTGCGCAGCGCGCCGGTCAGGGGCCTGTACCAGCCGGACGCCATCGCCGCTTACGAGCACAGCGGTCGCACCTACCTGGTGATGGCCAACGAAGGCGACGCTCGCGACAACGGCACAGGCGATGGCGAAGACGAGCGGCGCGGCTCGGCCGGCAATGCGACCATCGAATACGTGCCGGACGGCTCGGAACTGGGCCGTCTGACCTTCTCGAACGTGGATTCGGCACGCGGCGGCTCGCTGGTGAAGTTCGGCGCGCATTCGTTCTCGATCCGCGCGCCGGACGGCAGCATCGTCTTCGACAGCGGCAGCAAGCTGGACCGCGAGGCGATCCGCCTGGGCATCTACGACGACGGGCGCAGCGACAACAAGGGCGTGGAGCCCGAAGGCATCGCGCTGCTGCACATCGAAGGGCCGTGTGCTGGCGTTCATCGGTCTGGAGCGCACGCTGAAGTCGGCGTTCGCGGTCTACGACGTCACCGACCCGCGAAGAGGTGAGCTACCTCGAGATGATCGTCAGCGAGGGCGACGTGGCGCCCGAGGGTCTGACGCCTTCAAGGCCGTGGCCGCCACTACCTGGCGATCGCGAACGAGGTTTCGGACACGACCTCGTTGTTCGAGATCTCGGTGTGCGGCGGCATCGCGAAAAGCATTGATAGACCGGGCGCTGCGGCCATGACGCATGGCTGACGGCCACGCTCTAGCGCCGTTGAGCGACGCCACGCCCGCGGCGCGCTTGCCGAGCGTTCGCCGCTACGCCGCGCTCGCGCTGATGGTGGCTTCGGGCTTCGCCGGGCTGGGCTACCAGATCGTCTGGACGCAGCAGAGCGCGCTCTGGCTCGGCCACGAAGCCGCGGCCGTGCTGGCGGTGGTGGCCGCGTTCTTCGGCGGCCTCGCGCTCGGCGCGCTGGCGCTCGGCCCGCGCATCGAACGAAGCGCGCAGCCCGGCGCGCTGGTATGCGGCCTGCGAAGCTGGTCATCGGCGCTGTGGAGCCTCGCGCTCGCGCTGCTGATGGCGCCGGTCGGCGCATGGCTGCTCGACCTGACCGGCGCGCAGCCGCGCGCCGCGTGGCAGTGGGTCGGTGGCGTTCGTCGGCACGTTCGTGCTGCTGCTGCCGGCCACCGCGGCGATGGGCGCCACGCTGCCGGCGATGGAGCGTGTGATGGCGCAGCCGCGCGCGCGACGGGCGCGTCGATCGCCGCGCTCTACGCCGCCAACACCTTCGGCGCCGTGCTCGGCGTGCTCGCCGCCGCGTTCTGGCTGGTGCCGCAGTTCGGCCTGGTGCGCACCGCGCTGCGTCTGCGTCGCGCTGAACCTGCTGTGCGCCGCGCGTCGCGCTGTGGCTGTTTCGGCGCGCGACGCGGCGAGCGCCGCGCCGGCGCTCGCAGCGGCTGCACGCGACGCGGCCTGCTGGCTGCTGCTGGCTCGCGACCGGGCTGCTCGGCATCGGCTACGAGGTGCTGGTGGTGCGCGTGCTGAGCCAGGTGGCCGAGAACACGGTCTACACGTTCGCGATGCTGCTGGCGGTGTACCTCGTCGGCACCGCGCTCGGCGCCGCCGGCGTACCAGCGCTGGCTGCGCGGCGCGTCGCGCGCCGACGCGCTGCGCGATCGGCTGCTGGTCGCGCTGGCCGCGGCCTGCCTGCTCGGCACGCGCGAGCCTGTGGGCGCGCCGAGCCGCTACAAGGCGCTGCGTGCTGCATGCGCTCGGCGCCGAGCATGCCCGCCGCGCTCGCCGCCGAGGCCGCGCTGGCGCGTGCGGCGGCGTTCCTGCTGCCCACGCTCGTGATGGGCGCGCTGTTCAGCCACCTCGGCACGCAGCGCCCGCGCGGCCGGCATCAGCTTCGGGCGCGCGCTCGGCGTCAACACGCTGGGCGCCGCGGCTCGCGCCGCTGCTGTTCGGCGTGCTGCTCGTGCCGCGCGCTCGGGCCGAAGTTCGCGCTGCTGCTCGTCGCGCGGGCTATCTCGCTGCTGTCGTCGCGGCGCGCCTGGCTCACGCCCAGCGTCTGGGTCGCGCGGCCGCGGCCCTGGCGCTGGCGCTGCTGGGCGCCGCCGCTGACGTTCGTCGACGTTCCCGAAGGCGGCCGCATCGTCAGCTACCAGGAAGGCGTCGATGGCCGCGGTCAGCGTCGTCGAAGACGCTGACGGCGTCGCGCGCCTGCACATCGACAACCGGCAGCAGGAAGGCAGCAGCGCCACCTGTTCGCCGACGCCCGCAGGCGCTGCTGCCGCTGCTGCTGCACCCCGCGCCGCGGCGCGCACTGTTCCTCGGCCTGGGCACCGGCGTCACCGCTCATCCGCGGCCGCAGGATCCGACGCTCGCAGGTCGACGCGGTCGAGCTGCTGCCCGAGGTGATCGAGGCATCCGCGCTACTTCACGCGCGCCGTCGGCGCGACGCGCCAACCCGCGCCTGCACCTGATGGCCGCCGACGCGCGACGCTTCGTGCGCGCGAGCGCCGAGCGCTACGACCTCATCGTCTCCGACAATTTTCACCCGGCGCGCAGCGGCTCCGGCTCGCTCTACACGGTGGAGCATTTCGAGGCGGTGCGCGGCCGGCTCGCGCGGGCGGCCTGTTCTGCCAGTGGCTGCCCCTGCACCAGCTCGATCTCGACACGCTGCGCAGCATCGTGCGCAGTCCTTCATCACCGTCTATCCGCGCGGCTGGGCGATGCTCGCCACCAACAGCCTGGACACGCCGGTGCTCGGGCTCGTCGGCGCGCGCCGACGGCGACCGCTTCGACCTCGACGCAGCTGCGCGCGCGGCTCGCGCGGCGCAGCTGCGACGCAGCGCCGCCGAGCTTCGGCATCGCCGACGAATTCGCGCTGCTGGGCAGCTTCGTCGCCGGGCCCGCGCGCGCTCGCGCGCTTCGCCGGCGACGCCCCGCTCAACACCGACGACCACCCGGTGGTCGCCTATCGCGCGCCGCGCATCACCTACGCGCCCGATTCGCTGCCGCGCGATCGGCTGATCGCCCTGCTGCGCGAACTCGACGATCACGCCCGACGAGCTCGATCGCCGAGCCGACGACCGCGCCTGGCCACGCCCGCCTGGCCGCGTACTGGGCGGCACGCAATCGCTTCATCGAGGCCGGCCGCGACGTGCAGCCGACGCCCGACGTGCGGCGCATGCTGGCGCAGGTGCGCGAGCCGCTGCTCGCCGTGCTGCGCATCAGCCCCGATTTCCGCCCCGCCTACGACCCGCTGCTGCGCATGGCGAACGCGCTCGCCCGCAGCGACCCGCGCCGCCGCGCGGCAATTGCTCGGCGAGCTGGCGCGCCTCCAGCCCGCGCGACCCGAAGCAGCGCAGGCGCTGCACAGTGACGGAGGATAGAGCGAGCCAGCTTCGACGCTCGAGCCGCAGCCCACCACCACGGCGCCTGCACAGCACGAACACGATGCCCAGGTTGCGCAGCGCCAGCGCCGCCGAGGCTGCCGACCCAGGGCTTGCCGAGCACCACGAGCCAGACCAGCAGTGGCCGCGGCGCGCGGCGTCCGGCCATGCCGCAGGGAAACAGCACGATGCCGGCCCAGAACAACAGCCTGCGGCACGCAGCAGGCTCGCCAGCGGGTGCCGCGACCAGCAGCACGCCCATCACGAGGCACGTGCGCATCGAGCGCGAGCACCCAGCGCAGCGTTCGGTGCAGCGGCCGGACGGCCATGTCCCGCCACTGCGGATTCGGAGCGTCATGTCCAACTCCTTCCCGTCGTTGTCGATGAAGTCACTTGGAGCGACGTGCGTCGGACGTTCAACTACCGCAGAGGTAAGGACCGCGCGGATCAATGTCCGACCGCGTGCCTCTACGGCGTTGCAGCGGGCGAGTGATCAATTGCAGCGCGCAGCGCAAGGCGCGCTCGTAGACTTCATCGATTCCGGCGCGTGCGGCCGCTGCGCCGTCGGGCACCGCCGAAGCCGCAGGACCGCCCAGCCCAGCAACGGCGTGCACGCCGCTGAAGCGCAGACGCCGGTCGGCTCCTGCCGGCATCACGACACCGGTCAAGCGGCCGGCGGCATCGAACACCGGGGCGCCGACGCTGCCGGCGCCGGTGTCGACCCTGAGCCAGCGCCCCACGGGGCAGGCATGCCGAGAAAGCCCCGACCGCTGCAACTGCGGCCACGCGGCACGCGTGCTCGCGCTGCGGGTCGAAGGCCACCACGGAAGCCGGCGCTCCGGGAAAAGGCTCGCGCGTGGCGAGTGCCCACGCGGCAGGCGGCTCGATCGGCTGGGTCAACCGCAACAGGCTCAACCCGCTGTCGGAGTGCAACTGCTGCTCGATCTGCGCCGCACGCGTGCGACCCAGGCCGTTGCGCAGCCACACGATCTGTCGCGGCGCCGAGCAGCCGACGATGGCGCCACCGCGTGCGTGCCGCCGGGCAGCAACATCGCATTGCCGACCATCGCGGCGTGCGGCCGGCGGCGCGCTGCCAACGGCGACGATCGCACCCAGCGCGACCAGGTCGGCGTCGTCCGAGCGGCGCAGTCGACAGGTGGCTCGCGCGCCGCAACGATGCGTCGTCGGGCGCCACGCTGCTGCGCCTGCGTGAGCAGGCGCTGCGCCACCGCGGCCTGGCCGCCCGACGCGCAGCAGCAGCGTGTACAGCGCCGCGCCGTCGCTCGACTCGCTGTGGGCGAACGCGGTGTGGCCGGCAAACGCCAGCGCGCGGCGGTAGTCACCGCGCTGCATCAACGCGCGCACGATGCCGACCTCGGTCGTCGGCGCTGTGCTGCAGCGCGGCCGCGCGCTCGAATGCGTCGAGCGCGGCGTCGGCGCCGCCCGCTGCGCAGGGCCGATTCTCCCTGCATCTGCAGCGCATCGACGCCGCTGTCAGCCGATGCGACCGGGCCGATCGACCACAGGACCGACAGCAGCCCCGCTGCCGCTGCCACGCTGCCAGGCCGCCGGGATCACGGGTTCACGTTGGCGCCGCCCGGGCAGCTCGTGCCGCCCACGCGCTGGATGCGCGGCTTGCCGAGCGCCGGGTTGGTCGGGGTCGTACGGCGCGTTCGGCGCCTTGAAGCCGCGCCAGGTAGGCGACCAGCGCGTCGATGTCCTGCGCGCCGCCGAGCAGGTTGGTGCCGCCGAGGAAGCGTGGTGAAGCCGTCGCCGCCGGTGGCCATGAAGTTGTTGACCGTCACGCGGTAGGTCTTGGCCGGGTTCGAGCACCACGCCGCTCGCGTCGACCGATCGTCTCGGTCGCTGCCGCCGCGTGCGTCAGCGTGACGTTGCGTGATGCGCGCATCGCAGGCCTTGGCGCCGTCCCAGGTGTACTTGAAGCCGGCCGAGGGCATGCATGATGCGCGTGGTCGCGTCGCGACCTGGCCGCGGCAGCCCGCGAACTGCTGCTCGAGCACGTTCTTGATCTGCTGCGCCGTCAGCGTCATCGTCACCAGGCTGTTGCCGAAGGGCTGCACGGTGAACGCCTCGCCGTAGGTCACGTTGCCGTCGCCCTCGCCGGCGGCGCTGCGCGAAGATGAAGCCCGGGTTGCGCACGCCGCCGCGGTTCATGAACGCGATCACCGCGCCGCCGAAGCCGCCGGCTGCGGTGGCCGCGAGCTGCGCGTCGGCGATCAGGTCGCCGGCCGGCATGTTGCACGGCGGCGTCGGTGGCGGTGTTGGGCAGGTCGCGGTGATCGATGCCGATCACCTGGTTGGCGATCGGCGAGACCAGCGCGTTGTAGCCGGTGACGATGCGCGGCCACCTGCGGCGTCGGCAGCGACGGTCGGGTCGGTGCGGTCGACCAGGCGGTTGGTCGGCGGTCACCGCGATGATGTTGCGCGTGCCGGGTCGATGCGTCAGGTCGACGTCGGTCAGCACGCGGCCGAAGGCGCTCGCGCTGGTCACCGGGACCAGGCGCCCCTTGTTGGGCAGGCCGGTCGGCGCGGTGTGCGTTGCCGTGTCACGTCACCGTGTTGGCCGAGCAGTTGTAGGCGGCGTGCGTGTGGCCGCTGACCACGAGGTCGACCGCGTCGTCGAGGCGCGCCGACGATCGCCGGCGATGTCGCGAGCCGGCGAGGTTGCCGTCGCAGCCGTTGATGTCGGACAGCGGGCCGCGTCTGGAAGCCGCCCTGGTGCACCAGCACGACGATCGCCTCGACGCCCTGCGCGCGCAGCTCCGGCACCAGCGCGTTGACGGTGTCGGCCTCGTCGCGGAACTCCAGGCCGGCCACGCCGGTCGGCGTGACGATGCGTCGGCGTGCCCTTCAGCGTCATGCCGATGAACGCGACCGGCACGCCGTTGAAGCGTCTTGATGCCGTAGGCGCGGCAGCAGCGTGCTGGCCGGTGGCGGTGTCGACCACGTTGGCCGACAGCCACTTGAATTTCGCGCCCTCGAACGGCACCGGCGTGCCGACCGCAGCGCCCTTGCAGCTGTTCGGGTCGGGCACGCCGTTGGTCGACTTGCAGCCGCCGTTCTGCAGGCGCAGCAGCTCGGCCGAGCCCTTGTCGAACTCGTGGTTGCCGACCGCGTTGAAGTCGAGGCCGATGTGGTTCAGCGTCTCGACCGCGGGCTCGTCGAAGAACAGCGCCGAGATCAGCGGCGACGCGCCGATGAAGTCGCCGGCGCCGACCACCACGTTGAGCGGGTTCTGCGCCTTCAGCTTGCGCCACGTAGCGCGGCCACGAACTCGGCACCGCCCACCGGCGGGCGCTGCGCCGCCGGCACCGAGGTGTTGACGCCGAAGGTGCCCGGCGACTGCAGGTTGCCGTGGTAGTCGTTGAAGCCGATGATCTTGACGTGAACGGCCTGCGGTGCCGATGCTTGTCGTCTTGTCGATCGTCCCGATCGCGATCGTGGAGCCACTCCACGCCGTGCAGGCCGTCGTCGCGGTCGAACGGGCTCCAGCGGCCTTCGTCGGCCAGCACGGCGGTCGGCCACAGCGTGGCCAGTGCACCGCTCAGCAGCGCGCCGGCCAATGACTTGGGGATTGGCATTGTTCTCTCCTGTGGATCGGGTTGCACGCACGCGGCTGCCGTGGCGGCAGCCGCGGACCACACGATCGCCTCGCTGCATGAAATGTTTGTGACGGTCGTTTGACATCCGCTAGCGCGACGCGCCGCCGAGACGAAACCGCTGCACCAGCACGAAGTCACTGCCGGCGGTCGGCTCGACAAACAGCGCCAGCTCGTCGCACATCAACGGCACCCGCAACGCGGCAGCGAAGTGATCGCGCGCCAGGACCTGGACGCTGCGGCGCACACCCAGGGCATGTTCCGGCAACTGCGTCGACAGCGTCACGTGGAACCGCCAGTGCCCGAACACGTATGGGTAGCCCCAGCGTTGCGTGCGTTTGCGCCGCTCGACGTCGTCGGCGCCTCGCACGCGCCGCGTGGCGGGCCAGCTCCGCTGCCGTCGGGGGGTCGCGCCACGGCTCCAACGAGCGGACGCAGGTGTCGGCAAGCCGCCGCAACGCATCGTCCGCGGCAACATCCTGCGCCGGACGCAAAGCGAGAAAGTTGTCAAGCCAGCGCACCTCGAGCGTCGGCATCGCGAACGGCTCGAGGGTTGCCGCCAACGCGGTCAGCGCCATCGTGAAGGTGTCGATGCGCGCGCCGTCGCGCAAGCGCATCGGCGCCTTCAGCGTGGCATGGAATCCATAGCGGCGCGGCTCGCGCGTCAACTCGTGCGGCGCGGCCAGCCGCACCGGGATGCGCGGCATTTCGGGATCACGGCCGAGCCACTCGCAGCCGGCGCGCCACAGCGGATGCCCTCGACACGGCACCCAATACACCGCGCAGCGGGATATTGACGTGCCTGCATCGGCTGTCAACGCGCTGTCATCGACTTTGCTCAGCATCGCACGATGGTTCGAGCATGCGATGACAGGTTGGTGAATCGGGCAATCGACCAGGCGCAGCGGCAGGTGTGGCTGGCCGCACTGGCACACGCCAATGCCGAGGCACTGCGCTCGTTGGCGAGCGCCTATTCGCACATTCGATGCGACGACCTGCGCGCGCCCGAAACAGGCCTGGTGATGCTGCGCTCGCGCATCGGCGGCAGTGGCGACCGCTTCAACCTCGCAGAAGCCACCGTCACCCGCTGCGTCGTGCGTTGCGCCGGTGACCCCGCGCCATCGGTCGGGGTGGGCTACGTGCTCGGCCGCGACGTCGAGCGCTGCCGGGCGATGGCCTTGTTCGATGCGCTGCTGCAGCAGCCCGCGCACCACGACGTGGTGTGGCGCCACATCATCGGCCCGCTGGCGTCGGGCGCGGCGCAGCAGCGCGCCAAGGCCGCCGCCGACACCGCACGCAGCCGCGTGCGCTTCTCGACCCTGCAACCCGACGCAGCGGCGCCATGATCGCCCACTTGCTGAGCCGCGTCGGGCCGGCGATGCGCGACCCGGTGCAAGGCACGCAGCAGGCGTTTCGCGCGCTGCTCGCTGCGTTGGCCAGCCCGGGCAGGGTCGCCGAGTTGCCGGCCGCCTGTATGGCCGGCATCGAAGCCCCGGCCAACACCCACGGCCAGCCGATCGGCACCGGCCTGGTGGCGCTGCTGCTCACCGTGCTCGACCGCGAGACCTCGGTGCGCCTGCATGGTGAGTTCGGCAGCGAGGCGCTGGCGCAGTACCTGCGTTTCCACACCGGCGTGCAGCGCATGGAGCGTGCGGCGTTCGAGGTGGTGCCCTGCCACCGCCTGGACCTCTCGCTGTGCGCGGGCCTGGAGCTGGGCAGCGACGAGGAACCGCAACGCGGTGCCACCTTGATCGTCGAGGTGCCTCGGTTCGACCTGGCCACGGCGCCGCCGATCGTGCTGCGAGGCCCGGGCATCGAGTCGACGCAACGGCTGCCGGTGTCGTCGCTCGAACCGTCGCTGTGGCGTTGGCGCATGCAACGCCAGGCCGACTTTCCGCGCGGCGTCGACATGGTGTTCGTGCACGGCGCGCAGCTGGTGGCGCTGCCGCGCAGCACGCGGCTCGAGGAAGTGCGCTGATGTACATCGCGGCCAAGGGCGGCGAGCAGGCCATCGAAGCGTCGCGCCAGTTGCTGGCGACGGCGCGACGCGGCGACCCCGCGGTGGCGCCGCTGCAAAGCGCGCAGATCGAGCAGCAACTCGGCCTGCTGGTGTCGCGGGTGATGGCCGAAGCCTCGTTGTACGACCCGCAGCTCGCCGCCGTGGCGATCACGCAGGCGATGGGCGACACCATCGAAGCGGTGTTCCTGCTGCGCGCCTATCGGACCACGCTGCCGCGACTGGGCTTCACCGAGCCGATCGATTGGAATCGCTTGCGCGCCACGCGCCGCGTGTCGGCGATCTTCAAGGACCTGCCCGGTGGCCAGTTGCTGGGCCCGACCTTCGACTACACGCAGCGCCTGCTCGAGCTGGGCCCGCTCGTCCGATGACGCGCCAGCCGCGGCGGCGCCGCTCCGGGCAACCGCACGCCGGTGCCCGGCGTGCCGCTGCCTGCGGCGCTGACGCGGCTGATGGACGAAGGCGTGATCGAACGCTGCGTGCCATCGGAGGGCGACCCGGAACCCACCGACATCACGCGCGAGCCCCCGCTGTACCCGATGCCGCGCTGCGGCTGGCTGCAGATGATGGCGCGCGCCGACGAAGGCTGGCTGCTCGGCATGGCGTACTCGACGCAGCGCGGCTATGCGCACAGCCACCCGTTTGCCGGCGAGATCCGGCTCGGCCACGTCGCGGTCGAGGTGGTGCCCGACGAGCTGGGCTTTCGCGATCGAGATCGGCGAGGTCGAGGTCACCGAATGCCAGATGGTGAACCAGTTCGTCGGCGATGCCGACCGGCCGCCGCAATTCACGCGCGGCTACGGCCTGGTGTTCGGCCACAGCGAGCGCAAGGCGATGGCGATGGCACTGGTCGACCGCGCGCTGCGCCATTTCGAGTTCGGCGAGATCGGCGAGCGCACCGGCGCAGTGGCAGGAGTTCGTGCTGCCGCACGGCGACAGCGTCGAGGCATCGGGCTTCGTGCAGCACCTGAAGCTGCCGCACTACGTGACCTTCGAGTCCGAGCTGCAGCTGCTGCGCGCAGCTGCGGCGCGACGTGCGAGCGCCGAAGCTGATGCTGCCGCGGCTACAACTTCGCCTATCTCGACGAAGCGCACCAAGCGCATGATCCGGCGCGCGCTGCTGAAGGCGGTGGCGTGCCCGGCCACCAGGTGCCGTTCGGCTCGCGCGAGATGCCGCTGGCCTACGGCTGGGGCACCGGCGGCATCCAGGTCACCGCGGCCATCCTCGGCGCCGAGCGACGTGCTGAAGGTGATCGACCAGGGCGCCGACGACACCACCAACGCCGTCAACATCCGCCAGTTCTTCGCGCGCACCGCGGGCGTCGCGACGACCACGCGCACGCGCGACGCCACGGTGATCCAGACGCGCCACCGCATCCCCGAGGCGCCGCTGAGCGCGCGCGCAGATCCTGGTCTACCAGGTGCCGCAGCCCGAGCCGCTGTACCGGCTGGAGGCGCGCCGCGCCGAGACGGTGAAGCTGCACGCGTACGGCGACTACGGCCTGATGAACGTCAAGCTGTACGAGGACATCGTCGCGCTGGGGCCGCGTCGACACCGCCTACGACTACCCGGTGCGAATCAACGGCCGCTACGTGATGTCGCCGTCGCCGATCCCCGCGTTCGACAACCCGAAGATGCACCGCATGCCCGGCGCTGCAGCTGTTCGGCGCCGGACGCGAGAAGCGCATCTACGCGATACCGCCGTACACCGACGTGGCGCAGCCTCGACTTCGAGGACCATCCGTTCGAGGTGCCGCCGCAAGGGCAAGCGTGCGCGCTGTGCGGCTGCTCCGAGCAGCTACCTCGACGAGACGCCGCTGGACGACGGCAGCCGCGTTGGACCTGCTCCGACACCGACTGGTGCCGTGAGCAGCGCGAGGGCGTCGCAGCGATGAACGCCGAGCCGCTGTTGCGCGTGCAGCAGCTCGGCCACCGCTTCGCCGGGGCGCGCGCCGGCGCCGCGTGGGCGCTGCGCGAGGCGAGTTTCGAGCTCTTTGCCGGCGAGGTGCTGGCCGTGGTCGGCGAGTCCGGCTCGGGCAAGAGCACGCTGCTCAACCTGATTGCCGGCCGCCTGCGCCCGCTCGAGGGCCAGGTGCTGTTTCGCAGCGACGCCGGCTGGATCGACGTGCACGCGGTGCCCGAGCGGCGGCGCCGCGAGCTGGCGCGCACCGAGTGGGGTTTCGTCGAGCAGCGGGTGCCGACGCGCTGCGGCATGGACGTCAGCGCCGGCGCCAACATCGTCGAACGCGCTGATGGGCCAGGGCTGCCGCCACTATGGCGCCTGCGGCGATGTGCCAAGGGCTGGATGCAGCGCGTCGAGCTCGACCTGCAACGCATCGACGACATGCCGCGCACGTTCTCCGGCGGCATGCGCCAGCGCGTGCAGATCGCGCGCAACCTGGTCACCGAGCCGCGGCTGGTGTTGATGGACGAGCCGACTCGGGCCTCGACGTGTCGGTGCAGGCGCGCCTGCTCGACCTGCTGCGTGCGCTGACTCGCCGCATGCGCGCTGGCGGCGCTGGTCGTGACGCACGACCTCGGCGTGGCGCGGCTGCTGGCGGAGCGCACGTTGGTGATGCGCGGCGGCCGCGTCGTCGAGCGGGCCTCACCGACCGCGTGTTCGACGACCCGCGCCACCCCTACACGCAGTTGCTGGTGTCGTCGGTGCTGGCGTGATGAACGCCGCGGCCACGTGAGCTTCGACGCCGTGCTCGACGTGCGCCACCTGTGCAAGGGCTTCACGCTGCACCTGCGCGGCGGCACCCGACTGCCGGTGTTGCACGACCTGTCGTTCCAGGTGCAGGCGCGGCGAATGCGTGGCGCTGCTCGGCGCGCTCGGGCCACGGCAAAGTCGACGTTGATCAAGTGCCTGTACGGGAGCTACGAGGCCGATGGCGGCGAGATGCTGCTGCGCACCGACGACGACCGCATCGACCTGGCGCAGGCCACGCCGCAGCGCTGGCTGGCGCTGCGCCGCCGCCACATCGCCTACGTGAGCCAGTTCCTGCGCGTGGTGCCGCGGGTGTCGGCGCTCGACGTGGTGGCCGAGCGCGTGCTCGAAGCCGACCGTCGCTCGTCGACGAACACGACGACGCGGCGCACCAGGCCGCGCTCGAGCAGGCGCGCGGGCGCGCGGCGCAGCTGCTGAAACGCCTGCACGTGCCGGCCGCCTGTGGTCGCTGCCGCCGGCCACGTTTTCCGGCGGCGAGCAGCAGCGCATCAACATCGCACGCGGCTTCGTCGAGCCGTCGCAGTTGCTGCTGCTGGACGAGCCCACCGCCTCGCTCGACGCCGCCAACCGGCGCGTCGTGGTGGCGCTGATCCGCGAGGCGCTGCAGCCGGCGCTGCGGTGGTGGGCATCTTTCACGACGAGGAAGTGCGCGACGCGGTGCGCGACGCGCTCGCATCGAGCTTCGGGAGCCGATCCATGACGCCATGAGCAGCATCTTCAGCAATGCCCGCATCGTGCTGCCCGACGCGAGCTTCGTCGGCAGCGTCTGCGTGCGCGACGGCGTGATCGCGGCCATCGACAGCCAGCCGTCGCCAGCTGGCCGGCGGCGCACGACTGCGACGGCGACTGGCTGCTGCCCGGCCTGGTGGAGCTGCACACCGACAACCTCGAGCGCCATGTCACGCCGCGGCCCGCGCGTGACGTTTCCGATGCCGGGCGCCGTGCAGGCGCACGACGCCGAGATGCGCCGCCGCCGGCATCACCACGGTGTTCGACGCCATCGGCGTCGGCGACCCCTACGCCGACGGCTTTCGCGCGCACGACCAGAGCGCGCTGCTCGAGGCGCTCGACGCCTGCGAGCAGCGCGGCGCGCTGCGCGCCGACCACCTGCATCCACGTGCGCTGCGAATTGCCGGCGCCCAACGCGCGCGAGCTGTTCGCGCCGTTCGCGCGCCACCGCGGCTGGCGCTGATCTCGTGATGGACCACACGCCGGGCCAGCGCCAGTGGCGCGACCTCGAGCACGCGCGCGTCTACTACACCGCAAGAAGGGCTGGAGCGACGCGCAGTTCGACGAGCAGATGCGCCTGGCGCCGCAACGGCAGGCGCTGCATGCCCGTCCCGAACACGCGCCTGGTTCGTCGATTTCGCGCACAGCCCACGGCATCGCGCTGGCCACGCACGACGACACCACCGTCGAGCAGGTCGACGAGGCGGTGCCGCTGGGCGCCGGCGTCAGCGAGTTCCCGACCACGCTGGAGGCGGCGCGACACGCGCAGCGCTGCGGCCTGGCCACGGTGACGGGCGCGCCCAACGTGGTGCGCGGCGGCTCGCATTCGGGCAACGTCAGCGCGGTCGAGCTGGCGCCGGCGCCGACTGCTCGACGGCCTGTCGAGCGACTACGTGCCGGGCAGCCTGCTGCAGGCCGCCTGGCTGCTGATGCGCGACGAAGGCTTCGCGCCGCCGGAAGCGATCACGCTGGTCACCGCGGGGCCGGCGCGCGCCGCCGGGCTGCTCGATCGCGGCGCGATCGTCAGCGGCCAGCGCGCGGACCTCGTGCGCGTGCGAGAGGTGCGCACCGCGCCGGTGGTGCGCGAGGTCTGGCGCGGCACGCGGCGCGTCGCGTGAGGCGCCCGCCCCGCCGTCATCGATTCGTCACACGGCGATCTGAGGATCGCCCAATTCTTGGGATCCACCACCATGGCAGCCGAGTTTTCGCCCGAAGTGCACGCGGCGCTGATGCGCCGCATCGAGCACGACCTGATCGACGGCTTCGACGAGGAGCTCGAGCTCGAGCTCGAGGACCGCTCGCTCGACCACGCTGGCGCCGACCGAGCGTCCGACAGCCGACCGCCAGGCCCGCAGCGCCTACTTCCGCGAACTGTTCCGGCTGCAGGGCGAGCTGGTCAAGCTGCAGGACTGGGTCGTGGCCACCGGGCACAAGGTGGTGATCCTGTTCGAGGGCCGCGACGCGGCCGGCAAGGGCGGCGTGATCAAGCGCATCACCCAGCGCCTGAACCCGCGCGTCTGCCGGGTCGGTGGCGCTGCCGGCGCCGAACGACCGCGAGCGCACGCAGTGGTACTTCCAGCGCTACGTGCCGCACCTGCCGGCGGCCGGCGAGATCGTGCTGTTCGACCGCAGCTGGTACAACCGCGCCGGCGTCGAGCGGGTGATGGGCTTCTGCACCGAGGCGGCAGTACGAGGAGTTCTTCCGCTCGGTGCCCGAGTTCGAGCGCATGCTGGTGCGCTCGGGCATCCAGCTGATCAAGTACTGGTTCTCGATCACCGACGAGGAGCAGCACCTGCGCTTCCTCGGCCGCATCCACGACCCGCTGAAGCAGTGGAAGCTGAGCCCGATGGACCTCGGAGTCGCGCCGCCGCTGGGAGGACTACACCCGCGCCAAGGAGATCATGCTGGAGCGCACGCACATCCCCGAGGCGCCGTGGTGGGTGGTGCAGGCGGACGACAAGAAGCGGGCGCGCCTGAACTGCATCCACCACCTGCTGCAGGCAGATGCCCTACCAGGAGATCGAGCACGGCCGATGGTCGAGCTGCCGGAGCGCGTGCGCCACGACGACTACACGCGCCAGCCGGTGCCGCGCAGAGATGATCGTGCCCGAGGTCTACTGACGCGCTCGGATTTGCGGCCCGTCACGGGCCTGTCATGACGGGGATCGACGCTGCGGGATTCACCACCCCGCACCCGCCATGGCCAAAGACTTCTCGACGCTCGAGGACAGCAACCGCTCCGCCAACCCGAACATCCACGACCTGTCCGACCCGTCGCGCCGCACTGTGTTGCGCGGCGGCGCGGCCGGCGCCGTCGGCGCGCTGCTGGCGCCGCTGGCGGGCATCGCGCCTGCCCGGCTGCGCCAGCCTCGGCGGCGGCGCGGCGTTGCGGGCTTCAAGAGCGTGCCCGTGTCCACCGCGGATGCGCTCACCGTGCCCGAGGGCTACATCGGCGCAGGTGATCGCGCCGTGGGGCGACCCGGTGGGCCTGTCGGGCGACAACCCCGCGTTCAAGCCCGATGCGTCCAACAGCGCGGCCGAACAGGAAGCGCAGATGGGCATGCACCACGACGGCATCCACTACTTCGCGCAGGACGGCTCCAACGCCGGGCTGCTGGTGATGAACCACGAATACACCGACGACGGGCTGCTGCACGCCGACGGCATGAAGACCTGGAGCGCGCAGAAGGTGCGCAAGGCGCAGGCCGCGCACGGCGTGGCGGTGATCGAGGTGCGGCAGCAGGGCGGCCGCTGGGAGGTGGTGCGCCCCTCGCCGTGGGCGCGCCGCTTCACGGCCGACACGCCGATGACCTTCGGCGGCCCGGCCGCCGGCCATGCGCTGCTGCGCACCGCGGCCGACCCGCGCGGCATGCGGCGTGCTCGGCACCATCAACAACTGCGCCAGCGGCATCACGCCGTGGGGCACCTACCTCACCTGCGAAGAGAACTTCATCTTCTACTTCAAGGGGCCCGACCAGCCCAATGCGCACGAACAGCGCTGGGGCCTGCGCAAGGGCGACCCGGTGGGCTACCGCTGGCACGAGTTCGACGAGCGCTTCGACGCGACCAAGCACCCCAACGAGCCCAACCGCTTCGGCTGGGTGGTCGAGATCGATCCGCTCAATCCCTCCAGCGTGCCGGTCAAGCGCACCGCGCTCGGCCGCGCCGCGCACGAGGGCGCGACGGTGGCCACCACCCGCGACGGCCGCGCGGTGGTCTACATGGGCGAGGACGCGCGCTTCGAGTACATCTACAAGTTCGTCAGCCGCGACGCCATCAAGCCCGGTGGCGCCAGCGCCAATGCGACGCTGCTCGACCACGGCACGCTGTACGTGGCCCGCTTCGATGCCGACGGCAGCGGCCGCTGGCTGGCGCTGCAGCACGGCCAGGGGCCGCTCGTCGCGGCCAACGGCTTTGCCGACCAGGGCGAGGTGCTGGTGAAGTCGCGCCAGGCGAGCGACCGCCTGGGCGCCACCAAGATGGACCGTCCCGAGTGGATCGCGGTCGACGCCAAGACCGGCTGGGTCTACTGCACGCTCACCAACAACAGCAACCGCGGCGGCAGCAACCAGCCCGCGACCGATGCCGCCAACCCGCGCGCCAACAACACGATGGGCCACATCATCCGCTGGAAGGAGAGCGGCGACTTCGACGGCACGGCGTTCGAGTGGAACCACTTCGTGCTGGCCGGCGACCCGGCCAACGAGCGCGCCGAGGCCAAGGGCAACGTCAAGGGTGATGCCTTCGGCTGCCCCGACGGCCTGTGGATCGACGGTCGCGGCGTGCTTGTGGGTGCAGACCGACATGAGCACCTCGGCCATGGGCAAGGGCGACCTGGCCAAGCTCGGCAACAACGTGATGCTGGCGGTCGACCCGTCCAGCGGCGACACCCGGCGCTTTCTCGTCGGGCCGGCGGGCTGCGAGGTCACCGGCGTCACCGCCACGCCCGATGGGCGCACGATGTTCGTCAACATCCAGCATCCGGGCGAAAGTCCGAGCGAGCGCAGCGAACCCGAGCAGCCGCGCCGCTACTCCAACTGGCCCGACTTCAACCCCAACGGCCGGCCCCGCTCGGCGACGGTGGTGATCCGCAAGCTCGATGGCGGTGTGATCGGCACCTGACGCGGTGCCGCGCCGCTGCCACGCAAATTTCAAGGCGTTGACATATCGTGCGGCGACGCTTCGCCAACTGATCGTTGCGAGGAGGAACAAGATCATGACGCTGTGGATTCCATCGCGCCGCCGCCTGCTGCTCGCCGGTGCTGCGGCTGGCGGCTTGAACGGCATCCTGGCGCATGCTCAGGCGCCGGCCGTCGTGGCCGGCTCGCGGCCCGGCTTTCCGTCGGGCGTGCAAAGCGGCGACGTGCTGGCCGATCGCGGCGTCGTCTGGTCGCGTTGCGACCGGCCGGCGCGGCTATGGGTCGAGTGGTCGACCTCTTCGAACTTCAGCAACGTGCAGCGGCTGCGCGGCCCGTATGCGTTGGAGACCACCGACTTCTCGGCACGCATCGACCTCACCGGCCTGCCCGCCGGGCAGGACATCTTCTACCGCGTGACGTGGGAAGACCTCGCCGGCGGCGGCACGAGCGCGCCGATGGCGGGCCACTTTCGCACCGCGCCGGCTGCGCCAGGGCCGGTGCGTTTCCTGTGGTCGGGCGACACGGCCGGCCAGGGCTGGGGCATCAGCAACGACTTCGGCGGCATGAAGATCTACGAGGTGATGCGCGCGCTGAACCCCGACTTCTTCATCCACTGCGGCGACACCATCTACGCCGACGGCCCGCTGCAGCCCGAAGTCAAGCTGGCCGACGGCGGCGTCTGGCGCAACCACGTGCTGACCGAGGAGAAGAGCAAGGTCAACGAGACGCTGAAGGAGTTCCGCGGCTCCTACCGCTACAACCAGCTCGACACGCACGTGCGGCGCTTCAACAGCGAGGTGATGCAGGTCTGGCAGTGGGACGATCACGAGGTCACCAACAACTGGTCCGACGGCAAGAGCCTGGCGGCCGACAACCGCTACAGCGAGAAGAACGTGGCGCTGCTGACCGCGCGCGGTGCCCGTGCGTTTCTCGAGAACGCGCCGATGCGCTGGTTCGCACAGCAGGAGGAAGAGCGTGTCTACCGCCAGCTCGCCTGGGGGCCGCTGCTCGACGTGTTCGTGATCGACATGCGCAGCTATCGCGGGCCCAACACGCACAACCGGCAGACCTCGATCGACGCCGAGTCGGTGTTCCTCGGGCCGCAGCAGCTGGCCTGGTTGCGCCAGGGCTTGAAGAACAGCAAGGCGGTGTGGAAAGTGATCGCCAGCGACATGCCGATCGGGCTGGTGGTCGGCGACGGCAAGGACGCGCAGGGCCGCGATCGTTTCGAGGCCGTCGCCAACGGCGACGGGCCGGCGCTCGGCCGCGAGCTCGAGATCTCGCAGTTGCTGCAGTTCATCAAGAGCGAGCGGGTGCGCAACGTGGTGTGGCTGACCGCCGACGTGCACTACACCGCGGCGCACCACTACGACCCCAGCCGCGCGCAGTTTCAGGAGTTCGACCCGTTCTGGGAGTTCGTCAGCGGGCCGCTGCACGCCGGCAGCTTCGGCCCCAACGCGCTGGACAACACCTTCGGTCCGAAGGTCGAGTTCGTGAAGGCACCGGCCGCGGGCCGGGTGAACCTGCCGCCGAGCGCCGGACTGCAGTTCTTCGGCGACGTGCAGATCGACGGCACGTCACGCGCGATGACCGTGCACCTGCGCGACCTGACCGGCGCGTCGTTGTGGAGCACGACGCTGTCGCCGCAAGGGTAGAGCGAGTCGATTCGCGCGCCGGTCGGCGCAGTCGCCGTTGGCCCGTGCGTCGTCAAACGTCGAGGCGTACCACCACGCGATGCAATGCCGCCGAGTTGCCGCCCGTGTGGAACTCGCGCAGCAGCGGCAAGTAGTACGCCAGCGGCGGCGTCTTGCGGCCTGGTGTCTTGGCGCTGTCGTCCCAGCGGCGCAACACCACCGCATCGTCGGCAAACGGCGTTGCCTCGAAGCGATGGCACTCGGCGCGGCTCATCGGTCCACCTTGCAGGCCGAGCGAATGAATCGACGCGCTCGACAGCCCGGCCCGGTACTTGGCTTCGGTGGCGACGAGATACCGCTTGGCCTGCACGTGCAGCCGCACCGGCTCGATCACGGCGCCGGGAAACGCGGTGCCGAGCAGCATCGCGGCCCGCTGGTCGTGCTCGTCGTCGGCGTGGTCACCGATTGCCGCGTCGACGAAGTGGCCGATGTCGTGCAACAACGCAGCCACCACCAGCGTGTTGTCGACCTGCGACCACTCGGCCAGTTGCGCGCACTGCAGCGCATGCTCCAACGCGCTGACCGATTCGCGTCGAAGGCCGTCGTAGGGCCGTCCGCCGTGCATCAGCAACAACCACCCGATGTCTTCGACGATGTCCATCGCACACCCCTGCCTGGCGCCGATCAAACGAGCGCACGCCGCAGCCGGGCCGACACCAGGTCGATCAGCGACACGCTGACCACCAGCATCAACAACACCGCCGCGGTCTGCGCGTACTGGAAGGCGCGGATCACATCCCACAGCACGACGCCGATGCCGCCGGCGCCGACCATGCCGACCACCGACGCCGAGCGCACGTTCGACTCGAAGCGGTACAGCGCATAGGACACCCACAACGGCATCACCTGCGGCAGCACGCCGTAGAGGATCTCGGCCACCGCGATGGCGCCGGTGGCGCGGATGCCTTCGACCGGGTGCGGGTCGATCGCCTCGACCGCTTCCGAGAACAGCTTGGCGAGCATACCGGTGGTATGCACGAAGAGCGCGAGCACGCCGGCGAAGGGACCCAGGCCGACGGCGACGACGAAGAGCAGGGCGAACACCATCTCGTTGATCGCGCGGGACGCGTCCAGCACCCGGCGCACCGGCTGGTGCACCCACCACGGCGAGAGGTTCGCCGACGCGAGCAGCCCGAGCGGCACCGCGCAGATGACGGCGAGCGCCGGTGCCCCAGATCGCGATCTGCAGGGTGACCACCATCTCGGCCACGTAGCAGGCGCCATTCGTGGAAATCCGGCGGGAAGAAGCTCGCTCGCGTACTGCGGCCATGTTGCCGGAGTCGCGCAGAGGTCGAGCGGCCGCATCTCGGCGCCCTGCCACGATGCCGCCAGCAGCGCGAGCAGCAGGCCCCAGCCGACAGCAGCTCGGCCGAGGCGGCGCGCGGCGGCGCGGCAGCGCGGCGGCACGACGGCGAGACGGGCCTGGCGCGCGTGTCTCGTGCGCGATTTGGCAGCAGCTGCCTTGCTGCAGCTCCGCGAGCTTGCGGTCGATCTCGTCGAGCCAGCTTGGCTTGCTTCGTCCGCGGCCAGCTGTCGCGTCGGCTTCGATCTTGGCGCGCTCGCTTGAACAGCTCGAGCTGGCGGATCGGCAGCAACTGGTTGTTATCCGAGGGCTTGAAGCTGCAGATCGTGAGAACCGCGTCAGGTTTTCCTTTTCGCGCGCATCGGTCTGGCCGTAGGCAGAGGAAGAAGTCGCGGATCTTCGGCCTTGACGCTCCGGGTCAGGTCCTTGCGCTAGCAGCAGCGGGTCGGATCGCGATCAGCGGCGAGCTTCCAGACCATCGCGCAGCTCGCTCGCCTTGTCCGGGCATGCTGCTCTCGAGCGCTCGACCACGTTTCGGTATTGAAGGTGGAGACGTCGATCTGCTTGGAGGCGACGGCCAGGAGCGTTGGTCTCGTGGTTGGCGTTGCGCACCGCTTGAAGGCGTGCTTGGGGTCGACGTGGTTCTGCGCGAAGGCGTAATAGCCGGGCACCAGGGTGCCGGAGGTCGAGTTCGGGTCGCCGTAGCCGAAGCGTGAGGTTCTGGCGCGCGCGTCAGCACGTCGTCGCAGCGTGCTTGCAACGGGCTGTCCTTGTGCACGATGAGGACCGACCAGTAGCCCTGCGCTGCCGTCGGCGCTGACGATGCTGCGCGAACACCTCGCCGCTCGCGCGATCGACCGCTTCCATCGCCGCACTTGTTGCCGATACCACGCGACCTGCACCTTGTTGAAGCGCATGCCTCGATGACGCCCGCGTAGTCGGGTGCGAAGAAGGCGTTCACCTTGCAGGCCGGGGGCCTTCTGCCAGGTCTTCGAGCAGCGGCTCCCAGTCGCTCTTGAGGTTGTGGCTGGATTCGGTGGAGATGATGCCGAAGGTGATCTCCTTCAGCGGCTGCGCCTGCGCGCCGCCGAAGACACGGCCGTGAGGGTGAGCAAGGTGACGAGGTGCTTGTTCATGCGGGAGGGCTCCGTTGGTGGGGGTTAGGCGGTCTGCGGCAGCGCGCTGCGATCACGGCGGCATGCAAGGCCGGCATCGGCGTGTGCGCCGCACGCCGGTGAGGGTCGGGGGGGCTGAAGAGCTCGTCGCATTGCGTGCCGTACAGCGTGCGCAGAGCGCCGGCGTGAGCGCCTGCGTCGCGCCGTCGTAGACGACTTCGCCCGGCACGCAGCGCGACGGTGCGTGGGCAATAGGCGAACGCGAAATCCACCTGGTGCAACGAGACCAGCACCGTGACGCCGTGGTGGCGGTTGAGTTCGACCAGCAGTTCCATCACGCGGCGGCTCGACTCCGGGTCGAGCGAGGCGATCGGCTCGTCGGCCAGAATCAACCGCGCGCCCTGCACGATCGCCCGCGAAATCGCGGCGCGTTGCTGCTGCCCGCCCGACAACGTGGAAGCCCGCTGCCACGCGCACTGCTGCGATGCCCACCTGCGACAACGCATCGAAGGCGCGCTGCCGCTCGTGCGGCGCAAAGCAGCGCGAGCAGCCAACGCCACGCCGGCGTGCGGTGCAGAGCGCCGGCCAGCACGTTGCTGAGCACTGGCAAGCGATCGACCAGATTGAACTGCTGAAAGATCATCGCCGACGCCGGCGCGCACCGCACGCACGTCGCGCGCCAGGCGTGCCGCCGGCCTGCACGGTGCGACCGAACACCTGCGACGTGCGAGCCCGGCACCGCGTCGGCGCGCTGCAAGCCGCACAGATGGCGCAGCAGCGTCGACTTGCCCGATCCTGATGCGCCGAGCAGCGCCACCATCTCGCCGGCGGCGATCGACAGCGACACACCCTGCAGGGCGCGGCGCGCGCCGAATGTCCTGTTGAGGTCGAGCACCTCGATGGCAATTTCTGTCATCACACCCCCGTGGCGAACAGCGGCATGTTGGGTGCGCTTGATGACGGTGCCGTGAATGCCGGGCAACGCTCGCGCCCGGCGTGTTTGGCGCATGGGGTCAGGCCGCGGCCGCGCGGCGCCCGGGCACCGCGCTGCGTGCCCCGGCGCGATGCCCGATCACTCGGCGACGGTCAGCCGCTCGCGCTCGCGCCCCGGAAGCCCCGCAGTGCCGACCAGCCGAGCCACACGAAGAGCGCCAGCACGAGCGCCTGCGTGATCGCAAACGGCGCTTCCTGCTGCGTCGGCGCCAGTTGTGCCAGCGGGGGCGTCTTGATGAACAGTTGCACGACCAGCACGAAGACGTTGAGATACAACGCCGCCACCGCGGTGATCACATAGGTCGTGCGCCACGCGCCGGCCAATTGCTTCCAGTAGCGCGCCACCACGCAGACGGCCAGCACGACGAGCGAGATCGCGCCCACGACGTGCGGCGGCAAGACCTTCGTGAACGGAAAGCCGAAGCCCGTCACGCTGGTCACGATCGTGGTCGCCAGAAAGAAACGGGTCCAGCCGTCCAGGCGGGCGCCGCTCATCAGCCCGCCGACGACCACCAACCCGGAGATGATGCCCAGCACGCTGATCACGACATGGATCAACGTGAACGTCGGCAGGTCGAACATCGTGCCCCTCCTCAGAGTCTCGCCAGCGAACCTCGCGGCCAATGTACTTGACCGCAGATGATCCGGCCAGCCACCGCGTCGGCGGGACGACGGCTCAAACGTCGAGGCTGCCCAGCACGGTGCGCAGCGCCGCCGAATCTGCCCCGGTTTGGTACTCGCGCAGCAGCGGCAGGTAGTACGCCAGCGGTGGTGTCTTGCGCCCAGGGATCTTCGCACTGTCGTCCCAGCGGCGCAGCACGACCGCGTCTTGCGCGAACGGCGTGGTCTCGAAGCGGCGGCACTCTGCCGGGCTCATCGCGCCGCCCTGCAGGCCGAGCGAATGCACCGATGCGCTCGACAGCCCGGCCAGGTACTTGGCATCGGTGGCCACCAGATAACGCTTGGCCTGCACGTGCAACCGCACCGGCTCGATCACCGCGGCAGGAAACACGCCACTCAGCAGCGTCGCTGCCCGCTGCTCGTGCTCGTCGTCGACGGCGTCGCCGACCGCCGCGGCGGCGAAGTGGCCGATGTCGTGCAGCAGCGCCGCCACCACCAGGGTGTTGTCGACCTGCGACCATTCCGCGAGCTGCGCGCATTGCAGCGCGTGCTCCAGCTCGGTGACCGATTCATGTCGCAACCCGTCGTAAGGCCGGTCACCGTGCAACCTCAACAACAACCCGATGTCTTCGACCACATCCATCGTGGACCTCCGGCTTGCCGCGCATCATACGAGCGGCCTCGTGGCGAACAGCGCCATGTTGGATGCGCTCGATGACGGCGCCGTGAACGCACGGCCGTCGCGTCGGCGCGGTGGCATCAAGCCGCGGCGGCGCGGCGCTTGGGCAACGGTGCGTGCACCAGCGCGATGCTCAGCCACACCGCGACGCTGAAGTACAGCGTCATCCAGGCGACCTCGCTCTTCCAGTCTTCCCAGCGGTGCGACACCACCCAGCGGCCGGAGACGTCGAGCAGGCCCTGCGCCAGGCTCAGGTAGTGGCGGCCGCTCGCCTCATCGGCCAGCCAGCGCGACCAGTACATCGGCACGTCGACCGCGAACATGAAGGTCACGTAGACGAGCCCCGCGGCACACCAGAACGCGAGCAGCGGCCGCATGCGGCGCGCGCAACGCGGCCAGATGTGCACCAGGCTCGCCACCAGCAAGGCCGCGCACAGGCCCCACAACGTCTCTTCGATCACGTGGCCCAGGTTGCTGGTGGTCAGCACCGCGTACCACGAGAACGTTTCGGCCACCACGATCAGCGGCACCATCACGCGCGCGGCCGACAGCCCGAACACGCTGCCGGTGGCGTGCGACGAGGCGCGCAGCAGCAGCGCCCACTGCGCGACGAAACACAGCTCGGCCACGGTGGCGACCGTTCGCCCGACCACCACGCTGGCCAGCCACGAGTCGAACAGCACCTGTCGCGGCACGTCGAACACCGGCACGAACGAACGGTAGGCGCAACCGATCACATAACCGGCCGACAGCAGCAGCAGCCAGCGCCGCAGCACGTATTCGTCGCCCGGCAACACCGACTGACGCCGGTTGAGCGCGCGGTGGCTCAGCCACCAGGCGACCAGATTCGCGACCCCGACCGCGCTGAGCGCACCCCACCACCAAGCGACTTCGACTGACATGATCGTGTCATTCTGCCGTGGTACGCAGTGGCCCGGTAGGCAACCCCGGGTTTGGCCTAGGGGAGGATGTGTGCCCAAGGGTGATCGACGCGCGGCGAGATGCCCGTCGTCGGCCACCGACGCGCGGCGAGATATCGCGGTTGCGCTGCCGCGGCGGCGCCGCGGCTCAGGCCGGCGCCAGCTGCGCCTGCGGCTCGCCGAGCGCGGCCGCGGTCTCGAAGCGCTCGGGCTCGCTGGTGTCGCCGCCGTGCTGCGACCAATCGATGATCTGCAGCTGGCCGTCGAAGTGCTCGACCAGCGCGGTCAGGCTCTCGACCCAGTCGCCGTCGTTGGCGTACAGCACGCCGTCGATGTCACGCAGTTCGGCGTGGTGGATGTGCCCGCAGACGACGCCGTCGACACCGCGACGCCGCGCCTCGCGTGCCAGCGCACATTCGAAGTCCGAGATGAAGCTGACTGCGCGTTTGACGCGCAGCTTGAGGTAGCGCGACAGGCTCCAGTACGGCATGCCGATGCGCGCGCGCAACGAATTGAAGTGGCGATTCAGCTCGAGGGCGACGTCGTAGAGCTTGTCACCGAGCAGCGCCAACCACTTCGCGTGCTGCACCACGCCGTCGAACAGGTCGCCGTGCGTCACCCACAAGCGGCGCCCGTCGAGCGTGTGGTGGATGCAGTCGTCGACCACGTCGACGCCGCCGAAGTTGTGCTCGACGTAGCGGCGCGCGAACTCGTCGTGGTTGCCCGGCACGAACACCACGCGCGTGCCCTTGCGCGCCTTGCGCAGCACTTTCTGCACCACGTCGTTGTGCGCCTGCGGCCAGTACCACTGCCGCCGCAGCTGCCAGCCGTCGATGATGTCGCCCACCAGGTACAGCGTTTCGCAGTCGACGCTGCGCAGGAAGTGCAGCAGCGCCTCGGCGCGGCAGCCCGGCGTGCCGAGGTGGAGATCGGAGATCCACACCGTGCGCACACGGTGGCTCGCGCCCGGCTCCGCAAACGGCGGGGCCGCGGATTCCGATGCGGCGTGGTCGTCGCGGCGCATGCGCACGATGTTTGCGCGGTCACACGACACGCCTGTGACAGCCGTGTGCTGTGTGTCGGCGTGACGACACACCCGTGTCACCGCGCTGCCACGTGGTTGTCGTTCAATGCCCGGCGGTCGCACCCCGGAGAGCCCGTCGCGCCTCATGCCACCGCGCTTCCACAGCCTGATCGCCACGCAGTTCGTGTCTGCATTGGCCGACAACGCGTTGCTGGTGGTGACGATCGCGCTGCTTCAGCGCACGGCGCAACCCGACTGGTGGACCCCGCTGCTGAAGTTCTTCTTCATCGTCTCGTACGTCGTGCTGGCGCCGCTGGTCGGTGCGCTGGCCGACGCGATGGCCAAGCAGCGGCTGATGGCGTGGATGAACGGCATCAAACTGGCGGGGGCCGTGGCACTGTGCCTCGGCGCCCATCCGCTGGTTGCGTTCGCGGTGATCGGTTTCGGAGCCGCCGCCTACGCGCCCGCCAAATACGGGCTGATCACCGAATGGGTGGGCCCGGCGCGGCTGGTGGCGGCCAACGCGTGGATCGAAGTCAGCGTGGTCGGAGCGGTGCTGCTCGGCACCGCCGGCGGCGGCTTTCTGGTCAGCAGCGCCTTCATCGGCCACCCGATGACGTTGGCCGTCGACGCCTGGGCCGTGCGGCAGGGCGTCGACGCGACCGCGGGGCCTGGCGCCCTCATTCGTGGTCGTGCTGGCGCTGTATGTCGCATCGACGCTGATCAACCTGCGGCTGCGCGGCGGCGCGGCGGCCCACCCGCTGCAAGGTTTGGCCGCCGTTCATCCGCTGGCGCTGTGGCGCGAGTTCGACACCGCCAACCGCACGTTGTGGCGCGATGACGCCGGCGGTCGCCTGTCGCTGGCGGTCACCACGCTGTTCTGGGGTGCGGCGGCGGTCTTGCAGTTCGCGGTCCTGCGCTGGGCCACCGATCGTCTGGGCCTCACGCTGGCCGGTGCCGCCTACCTGCAGGCCGCGGTGGCGCTGGGGTTGATCGTCGGCGCGTGGCTGGCGGGCCGGTTTGTCACGCTGCAGCACGCGCCGCGCGTGCTGCTCGCCGGGCCGTTGCTGGGCCTGCTGGTGGCCTTCGGCCCGTGGCTCGAGTCGACCGCGGCGGCGACCGTGCTGTTGATCGCCGTGGGCCTGGTCGGCGGCTTGCTGATGGTGCCGATGAATGCGCTGCTGCAGCACCGCGGCTGCCAGTTGCTGAGCCCTGGCCGCTCGATCGCCGTGCAAGGCTTCAACGAGAACGTCAGCGTGCTGGCGCTGCTGGCGGCCTATGCGGCCACGGTGCGGCTCGAGGTGCCGATCGCGCCGCTGATGACGGCCTTCGGTGGTGCGGTGGCCGCCGCGATGGCGCTGCTCGCGTGGAGCCTGCGCCGCTCAACGCGGCGCCGCCCAGCGCTCGCAGCAGCACCGGCTCACGTGCTCAAGGGCCGCAACCACAGCGGGCCGTGAGTCGATTCGAGTGGTGCCACCGCACGCCGCAGCACCGACTCGAGGTCGTCGATCACCCGCTGCCAGTCGAGCGCGAGCGCGCTCTCGCGGGCGCGGGCACCCATCACCCGCAGCCTCGCGAGGTCGCTCGCGGCGTGGGCCGCCATGTCGACGAACTGCACGGCTTCGTGAGGCGCGGCCAGCCAGCCGCTGTCGCCGTGCCGGATCAACTGGCCCGCGGCGGCGTGGTCGAACGCCACCACCGGCAGCCCGCTGGCCATCGCCTCGGGCACCACGTTGCCGAAGGTCTCGGTCAGGCTCGGGAACACGAACAGGTCGGCCGACGCGTAGTGCGCCGCCAGGTCTTCGCCGCGCCGCACGCCGGCGAAGTGCGCGCCGCGGCACAACGCTTCGCAGCTGCGGCCGCTGCGGGCCGTCGCCGACCAGCACCAGCCGTGCATCGACGCCGCGCCGCACGATGGCGTCGAACGCGCGCCACAACAGCGTGAGGTTCTTTTCGGTGGCCAGCCGCGACACGCACAGCACGACCAGCGTGTCGTCGCCGGCACCCCACAGCGCGGCGCAGCGCCGGGCTGCGCTTGCTCGGGTTCAAGTGCGTGCGTGTCGACCCCGCGCGCCACGACGCGCAGGTTCTCGAAGCCTTGTGCGGCCAGCTCGCGCTGCAGCGCAGGTCGTCGGCACCATCGTGCGTCAACGTGCGGTTGTGAAACCCGCGCAGGTAGCCGGCGATGCCGCGTTGCAGCCAGCCGAGGCCGTAGTGCCGGCTGTAGGCGTGGAAGTTGGTGCGGAAGTCCGACACCACCGGCAGCTCCGAGCCGCTGCGCTGCCCGCAGCGCCGACCAGCCGAGCGGGCCTTCGGTGGCGATGTGCACGACGTCGGGCCGCTGCAGCGCCCACAGGCGCTCGAGTTTCTGTGCACACGGCAGGCCCATGCGCAGGTGCGGGTAGCGCGGAATCGGCAGGCCGCGCATCAGCACCTCGTGAAAGCCGCGCGCACGCTGCGGCAGGTCGTCGGCATGCTGGCGCAGCCGCACCAGCTGCACCACGTGGCGCCGCGTGCGCAGCCCTTCGAGCATGCGCTGCAGCGTCAGTGCCACGCCGTTGACCTCGGGCGGGTAGGTCTCGGTGACGACCGCGACGCGCATCGGCGATCGGGCGCCGCCGAGGGATGCCATCGACACCCCGGAGTTGATCAGCGCTTGCATCCATGCGAGACATGCTGCGAGGCTTGCATCACAAAACGATGACACCGTGCACACCGGCGTCACCGTTGCGTCATATCGCACGCTCAGCATGCGCGGCGTTGTGCGAGCGCCGACGCGCTCGCGCCGCACTGGCATCACTTCAGGAGCGCCGCATGCACTCATTCTTGAAGACGCTCGACGAACAGCGTTGGGACGACCACCGCTACTACCACCACAGCCGCATCAACCAGTCGCTGCACCTGGTCAGCGCGATCAGCTTCGTCTGCGCCTACGTGCTTGCTGTTCATCGACCCGGCGATGGCCGCCCTGGTCGGCTGGGGCGTCTCGATGGTCACGCGGCAGGCCGGCCACTTCTTCTTCGAGCCGCAAGGGCTACGACCGCGTCAACGACGTCAGCCACGAGCACAAGGAAGCGATCAAGGTCGGCTACAACCTGCGCCGCAAGGTGGTGCTGATGTCGGCCTGGGCGCTGTCGCCGGCGCTGCTGTGGCTGTCGCCGTCGCTGTTCGGCCTGATCGAGCCGGCGCAGGGCCTGAGCGGCTTCCTGCACGACGTCGGGCTGCTGTGGCTGGCGCTCGGCGTGGCGGGCATCGTGTTTCGTGTGCTGCAGTTGTGGTGGCAGCGCGACCTGCTCACCGGCCTGTCACGTGGGCGGTGAAGATTCTCACTGACCCGTTCTACGACATCCGCCTGTACTGGAAGTCGCCGCTGTACCTGCTGCGCGGCCAGTTGATCGACCCGAATCCGAACCAACGCTGAGGGCGCGCTGGTGCGACCGGTGGCACTAGAACCGCTGCGCCAGCATCTCGCGCAGCAGCCCGCGACGGATCGACCGGTTCGATTGCTGCGGGTGATGCCACCACCAGCCGTCGGCCTGCATCTCGCGCGCGGCGGCCACGAAGCGCTCGAGCACCGCGTCGAAGTCGGCCTCGCGTGTAGTTGAGGCTGAAGATCAGGCGGCCGGTGCCCACCCAGCTCAGCGCCAGCCCATGCGCGCGCAGGTAGAACTGCAGCATCCAGTTGTAGCGCGACGGCACGTCGTAGCCGATGGTCCAGATGCTCGACAGGTTGGCCACGTGCAGCGGCAGCCCTTCGGCGCGCATGCGCTGGTTGAACGACACGGCGCGCGCGTTCCAGCGTGTCGTCGAGGCCCTGCGTACAGCGCCTGGATCGGCGCGCTCTCGAAGCGCTCGAGGAACGCCTGCATCGCACCCATCACGTACGGGTGCGAGTTGAACGTGCCGCGGGCGAAACAGATGTCGGCCGGGCGATCGTCGCGAAAGCGCTTCATCCAGCGCGAGCGCCCGCACACCACGCCGATCGGCAAGCCGCCGGCCAGCGTCTTGCCGTAGGTCACCAGGTCGGCCGGCACGCCGAAATACTGCTGCGCGCCACCGGCTGCCAGCCGGAAGCCGACGAACACCTCGTCGAAGATCAGCGCGATGCCGCGCTCGCTGCACACCGTCGCGCAGCTCGCGCAGCCAGCGCGTGTAGGCGTCGCGGTCGAAGTGGGCGTGGCGGCTGCCGTCGAGCAGCGTCGAGTCGCCCGGCGCGGCCGCGTTCGGATGCAGCGCCTGCAACGGATTGACCAGCACGCAGGCGATGTCGCGGCGCGAGCGCAGCACGGCCAGCGTGCGCGGATCCATCTCGCGCAGCGTGTAGGTGTCGCGCGGCGGCAGCGGGTTGCCAGGGCCGGGCTGCACGTCGTCCCACCAGCCGTGGTAGGCGCCGGAAAAGCGCACCAGGTGCTTGCGGCCGCTGTGGTAACGCGCCAGCCGCACCGCCTGCATCACCGCCTCGGTGCCCGACATGTGGAACGACACCTCGTCCATGCCCGAGAGGCGGCACAGCCGCTGCACGTTGTCGGCCACGCACGGGTGGTACGACCCCAGCACCGGCCCGAGCGCTTGCACCCGCGCGTGGCCGTCGGCGATGCAGGCCTTGTAGAAGTCGACGCCGAACACGTTGACGCCGTACGACCCGGTGAGGTCGTAGAAGACGTTGCCGTCGAGGTCGGTGATCGTCACGCCGGTCGGCCTCGCGCACGAACGCCGGCACGCGCAGGTGCTCGCGCAGGTGGCGCGAGTACTGGAACGGCACCCGGTAGGCGCCGGTGAACTGCAGGTCGGAGATGGCCGGGCGCGCGCGCGTCGGTGGCCTGCAGCGAGCGCGCGAAACGATGCGCGAAGTCGTCGTGCAGCCGCTGCAGCGCCGCGCGCCGGCGGCTCTGCACGTCGGCCGGCGCGCCGTCGGAGCCGAAGAAGCCCGCCTCGTCGTAGGCGTAACCCGGCACCCAGGCGGCCACGCGGCGCGCCAGGCGTGCGTGGCCAGTCAGCGATGGATGCTTGGCCAATGACAACTGCAGCCGGCGGGTGGCGTAAGGCGCGGCCACGGCGAGCGCAGCCAGTGCGGTGGCGGTCAGCACGAAGGTGTCGTTCATGTCCGCTTCATACCCTCGAGAATTGACAAAGCCATGAATCCCCGAGCCCTCGCCCAACGGCTGGTGCAGCACGAAGGGTTGAATTTCCTGCTGACCAACCGCATCCCGCGCGCCGCAGCCACCCGCTGGATGGGCTGGTACAGCCGCATCGAGAGCCCGCTGCTGACGCGGCTGTCGATCGCGCTGTGGCGGCTGTTCAGCGACCTCGACCTGAGCGACGCGCGGCAGCAACGGTTTCGATAGCCTGCACGATTGCTTCACGCGCGAGCTCAAGCCCGGCGCGCGGCCGATCGATGCCAACCCCCGGTTGTTGACCAGCCCGTGCGATGCCATCGTCGGCGCGTGCGGCCAGGTGACCGGGCTGCGCGCCTGGCAGGCCAAGGGCTTTCACTACTCGCTGGCGCAGCTGTTCGGCAGCGAGGCCGCGGCCGCGCCGTGGCGCGACGGCAGCTATGCGACGTTGCGCCTGACCTCGGGCATGTATCACCGCTTCCATGCGCCGCACGACGCACGCATCGAGCACGTCACCTACCTGAGCGGCGACACCTGGAACGTGAACCCGATCGCGCTGAAGCGCGTCGAGCAGCTGTATTGCCTGAACGAACGCGCGGCGATGCGCCTGCGCCTGTCGACCGGACACCTGGTCGCGCTGGTGCCGGTGGCGGCGATCCTGGTGGCCAGCCTGCGGCTGCACAGGCCCGACCTGCGCTTCCATCCGCGCTATCGCGGACCGAACGAGATCGCCTGCGACGTTCCCGTGGCCAAGGGCGACGAACTCGGCTGGTTCGAACACGGCTCGACGATCCTGGTGTTCGCGCCGGACGCCTTTGCGTTGTGTGCCGGCATCGAGCCGGGCCGCCGCATCCGCATGGGCGAGCCGCTCATGACATTGCCGCCGGCCTGACGCCGACGCGTGTGGCTGCGGCATGAGACGCCGGCGATGTCGGCGTTTCGCTCCTTTCGGGTGCGCACTAAACTCGTTGCGTTTCAGTCCACCTGACGTCAGGCGTCACAACCCATGCGCGTCGCACTCGGATTGAAGGCTCGAACAGGCCGCGCAATCCTGGTTGCCCTTGGCGGCGAACTGCGCGAGTTGCATGTGATCGAGCGCTCACAGCTTCAACTGCTGCCGGCTGGTGCTTTCGCGCCCTACCATGCAGCCGAAGGGCTCGCCCCAGCGGCTGCGCACGAGAGCGTGCGCCAAAGCGTGGCAACCGCTCATCGCCTGGCGGCCGAAGGTGTTCGCGCTGCTGCAACGCGCCTGGCGGCAGCGGGCCACCAGGTCGTTGGGTGCGGCATCCTCGTCGGCGCCGGAATGCCCGCCTGGACCACGGACGAAATCCTGGCCGTCCACGTCCGCATGCACCAGGCCGAAGGAGAACTCTTCCGCGAGGTGCTGGTTGCCGGCGCCCGAGCATGCAGCCTGCCAATCACGACGCTTCGCGACAAGTGCGCGCTTGATGACGCCGAGCAAACTGCTCGCGCTCCCGCGCAGCCGACTCGCAGAGCTTGTGGCCGCGCCCAAGAAAACAGTCGGTGCGCCGTGGGGCGCTGACCAGAAGGAAGCTGCCGCCGCCGCGATCGCGGCGCTCTTTGGGTCTGGTTCAGCGCCAGCAGTCGAGCGTCCGCAGATACTTTAGTCCTGTGCCACGCAGCATCAGCCTGAGGAGCCATGTCCATGTACGCCGGCAGTTGCCATTGCGGTCGCGTCTCTTTCGAAGTCGATGGTGAGGTCTCGGAAGCCATGGAGTGCAACTGCTCGCATTGCAGTCGCAAGGGCTATCTCTTGTGGTTCGTGCCTCGCGAACAGTTCCGGCTGAAGTCTGCGCCGGACAGCTACTCGACGTACAAGTTCAACAAGCACGTCATCAGTCACCACTTCTGCCCTGCGTGTGGCTGTGCTCCGTTTGCGACCGGCACTGCTCCCTCGGGGGCTGCGACTGCTGCAATCAACGTGCGTTGCTTGGAGAACATCGAACTCGCCGCCATCAAGCGCGTGCCTGTGGACGGTCGCAGCCGATGAGCGGCATGCGTCTTGCCAGCTTCATCACGCTTGTCGTGCTGTCTCTTGGCGTGGTGGCGTATGCCGTTGCTGCATACGCGCTTGCTGCCAGTGGGTGCGCTGGTGCACCCGCAGATGCGCGCGACCTTCGAGGCACACTCCGTCGCTGTCCACACACACGTCTTCGCATCGGCTGTCGCGCTCGCACTGGGCCCGTTCCAGTTCTCTTCGACCATCCGTGCGCGGCGAATCACCGTCCATCGGTGGCTTGGTCGGGTCTATCTGGTTGTGGGTGTCCTGCTGGGAGGTTTCGCCGGCTTGTACATGTCGCTCAACGCCTTCGGCGGTCCGGCAGCACGCCTTGGCTTTGGCTGCCTGGCGCTTGCCTGGCTGTTCACCGGTCTTTGCGCGTACCGTGCCGTCAGAGCACGCGACTTGGCCTCTCATCGTCGCTGGATGGTGCGCAACTTCGCCCTGACCTTTGCGGCCGTCACGCTCAGGCTCTACCTGCCCGTGCCCTTGATCGCGGGCGTCGCATTCGAAGCAGCGTATCCAGTCATCGCCTGGCTGTGCTGGGTGCCCAATATCATGCTCGCCGAGCTGTTCTTCAACCGGACCCCTCGTATCTTCCGGAGGCCAGTTCGAAGACCGGCAAGAATGCAGGTGTTGACCAGGCCGGCCGGGATGACGCCGGTGACGCCTAGGGCCGAAGGTGACTTCAAGCCCGCGGGTTAGATAGGCGCTCCCGGCCGTTTGTCGCTCAACAAGACCGAACGGTAACTTGGGCCAGTGGCCGAACTTGCAGGTGATGGGCCGCCAAGCCCGCATACGAGGAAGGTCCGATGCGATGAACGGGAGCACTGACCGCTGGGTCGGCATAGACGTGGCCAAGAGCAAGCTCGACGTGGCGTTGCTCGACGAGCATGGCAAGCTCAGGAGCCACGTCTTCGCCAACGACGCCAAGGGTCACGCGGCGCTGATGGCGTGGTTGAACCAGCGCGGTGGCTCGCCGCAGCACATCCGCGTGTGCATGGAAGCCACCGGCTGCTACAGCGAGGCACTGGCCACGTCGCTGGTGGACGCCGGGTGGTGCGTGAGCGTGGTCAATCCGGCGCGCATCAAGGGTTTTGCGCAAAGTGAGCTGGTGCGCAACAAGACAGACCGAGCCGACGCGTCCTTGCTGGCGCGCTTCGGCCAGGCCATGCGGCCCGAGCCTTGGGTGGTCCCTTCGCTAGCAAGTGCGCCAGCTGCGCGCCCTGGTCGATCGATTGCACAACCTCAAGGGGATGCATCAGCAAGAGGCCAACCGGCTCGAGGCGGCGATGAATAAGACCGGCATGCGTGAGTCCATCGAGAGCCACATGCAATGGCTGCAGGAGGGCATCAAGCAGCTTGAGCGCCAGATCGACGATCACATTGACGGGCATCCTCAGTTGCGCGGAGGACGCCAAGCTGATCACCAGCATTCCCGGCGTGGGCAACGCCACGGCGGCCAAGGTGATGGCCTATCTGGGCGACGTGCGGCGATTCAGGAACGCCAAGGCATTGGCTGCATTCATCGGTGTGACGCCGCGCTTGAAGCTCTCAGGCAGTTCGGTTCGAGGCCGCAGCATGATAAGCCGTAGCGGCCATGCTGCCATCCGGCACGCGTTGTACATGCCCGCGCTGGTGGCGTTGAAGCACAACCCGATCGTCAAGATCTTCGGTGAGCGTTTGAAGACCGGCGGTATGGCGCCCAAGGCGGTGGTCGCCGCATGCATGCACAAGCTCGTGCATCTGATCTATGGCATCCTGAAGTCAGGCACAGCATTCAACGCCAACTTCATGGTGATGACGGCTTGACTTTCAAGACGGTATCTAACCCTTCGGTTGGGGCCCGCGAATTGATCTGCCACCTCAGGAGGCTTCGATCCTCACTGGCGCGATCTACGGGCTGGCCGACGGCGCGGTCGGCGGCGCGGCCTTTGCCTGGCTCTACAATTTCTTGTCACGCCGGTTCCCGTGAGCCACTGAAAAGAAGTTGCCTTTTCACCGAGGGGGTTCCATGAAGCGCCAAGTGCTCCTTGCTGCCTGGCTCCTGGCCGCGACGGCGGCCATCGCCGCGGAGAGAACGGTCAACGTGCACATGGTCGACGCCAAGGGGGTCGGCCCCGCGGTCGGCACGGTGCGAATCGTTGAAACCCGCTACGGCCTTGCCTTTTATCCAGCCCTGAACCGGCTGGCGCCGGGCCTCCACGGTTTCCACGTGCATGAGAATCCGTCGTGTGCGTCGGTGGACCGGGACGGTGCGCCGGTGCCGGCGCTGGCTGCAGGCGGGCATCTGGACCCGAAGGCGACGAAGCGGCATGGCGAACCCTGGGGCGACGACGGGCATCTGGGGGACCTGCCTGCGCTGTATGTGGCCAGCGACGGCAGCGCCACCAACCCTGTGCTCGCCCCAAGGCTGAAGCTCGCGGACGTGCTCAACCGTTCGCTGATGGTCCATGCCGGCGGCGACAACCATGCGGATCACCCGGCCCCGCTCGGTGGCGGCGGCGCCAGGGTCGCCTGCGGCGTGATCGGCAGCTAACCGCTACACCAAGCGGACTCGCGGTGGCTCCAGCCCGCGGCCCAGTCGCCAGCGCAATGTTCGGTCTTTTCAAGTCGCCATCGTTTCGCGATCCCCGGCTGGGTGATCTCGTGCGCTCACGTGGGCATTGGCGCGGGTCGCTGGTGCTCGCCGATGGCACGGGCGTTCCGTTGGCTCTTGCCGGCACACGGGCCGAACCGGATGCCCAGGCTGCAGCCGCAGCTGCAGCGTTGCCGGCGCAACTCGCCTCGCTGCGGCCGACCATCGAGACCGCCCTGTTCGAGCACTACGCACCCTATGCCGAGGCCGTTGACATGGGCGACCTTTCACCGTCGGGCGAGGCCTTCCCGCGCATCAACGAGCCCCGCCAGGTGTGGCCTCACGTGTCGCTGGTCTTCGTCGCCGTCACTCCGTTGGGCGGGGTGCTCACCACTGAACTCGGCTACACCACCGCCTGGGATGAAGAGCACACCCTGGGCGCGCGCTTCCAGTCGGGAACGTTCGTCGAGCTTTGCGGCAGCGTGCTGGCTCCGTAGCGTCCTCACGCAAGTGCCACGCCAGAAGCAGGAACGGCCTAGGCGAATGCGCCTAAGCCGTTGATGTGATTGGTGGGCCCTGCAGGATTCGAACCTGCGACCAACGGATTAAGAGACCGGGAAAGCTTGGGAAGACCCTTGTGAATCAACCACTTGCGACGCTTGCTGCATCGCTTCCCAGGCATATCACGGCACAATCCCGTCACATTCAAGCGAGGCGCGGCACAACCGAGTCACAGTGGGTCAGTGGCTCACCAAAACGGTCTTGGCGCTTGCCCGCTGCTCCTTCACGTACGCTGCCTCGCTGTGGAGCAGGAGAACCGGATCGTGCGTCCGGAGCGCCGGACGCTGGGCCTTCAATGATCGCATCGCTGCACGGCCGGCAGCGAGAGCTCGCGGCCGACGATCGCGCGCGCGTACAGATAGCGGTGTCGCTCGCCGTCGCTCAGCGCATCCATGTCGACCCGGCCGCATGCGTCGCAGGGGAAGCTGTATGCCGACCGGGCTTGTAGAGCGAGTGGAAGCGAAGCTCGAATCGATCGCTCGGCGATTGCTGCGTCGGTGAATGGCTCATGGTTGTCTCCAGGGGTGGAGCACAAAGGTATGCCGTGCGGCGCGCAAAGTCATCAGCGATCGGTCGCGCATCGGTCTGCATTTGGTGTGCACGGCACGAACGTCAGGAGCGACCGTCGCACCGAAGCTCGTCAACCAGCACGTCAGCGAGCCGCGACAACGCTTCGCTCGTGGCCGCTCGCGACGCCCTGCGGCGTCGCAGCGCTCATCTCGACCCGCACCGCGGTGCGGCCGCCGTGACTCTGCCCGGTGGCGCGGCATACGAAAGACCACCCCGCGTCGAGCGTCAGCGCGTTGCGAGCCGGATCGAGGGCCAGGAACTCGACGCTGAGACTCGCGTCGGCGCGCCGGCCGTCGCCCGCGATCAGCACTCGGCTCGAGCCCAGCCGCTGCGAAAGCGCGTCGCGCAGCACGCGCGACACGCCCTGCGACGGTCGTTCCGCCCACTCGGTGCGGTCCGCGACGACGAGCACGTGGCTGTCGCGCCCGATCACCACCGCAAAGCCGTCGAGGTAGTCGGGAACGTGCACCTGGCGCAACCGCACGGTCACCGCCGCGTCGGGCGCCTGGCGTGCCCCAGGCGCGGTCGCGGCCGGAAGCGCGACCAGCGTCGGGGGCGACGACGCGCATGCCGCGAGAACGAGCGCGATGACCGCGATGCTCGGCCAGGAAAGGCGATGCATGGGCTACCTCCCGCGAACGAGTACCGAGGGGTCGCGATCGACCCGCTCGGCGACGTTGCGCAGGCGCGCGGCCGTCGCCGCGAGATCGTCGACCGTTTGCTGCAGTTGCGAGACCATCGGGCCCTGCGGATCGAGCAGCGAACGCGTGTTGTCGAGCGAACCGTCGGCGCGGGTGAGCGTTCCGCGCATCGCGGTCAGCGTGGTCGTCGACTCGCGGTCGAGCGTAGCCACCAGCGCTTGCACCGAGGTCAGGGTCTTCTGCAACGCGACGGCGCTGTCGCCCACGGCGCCTCGTCCGGTGCGCGAGAGCGCCGCGACTTCGCGGTCCACGGTGGCCAGCGTCTGCCGCAGCTGCGCGAGCGCGGCGGGCGCCTCGCGCACCGTCTGCCGCAGCTCGGGACTGTTCAGCAGCGTGTCGAGCGAGGCGGCGGTGCGCTGGAACGACTCCAACGCGCCGGCGATGTCGACCGCCTGGAGCTGCTTGGCCAGCGCCGCGAAATCGCTCGGGACGGTCGGCACCTCGGGCACATCGGTTCCGCCGACACGCGAAGTCTCGACCCCGGTCCGGAACGCGAGCTCGACACCAAGCCGTCCGGTGATGAAGCTTTCCTTGATGAGTTGCGCCGCGAGCCCGCGCTGCACGAGGGCCGCCATCAGGTCGTCGTCGTCGGAACCGCGGCGCACCGTAGACCGTGAGTCGGCTCGGCACCAGCTCCATGTCGACCTGGATGATGGGTTGGCGGGTGTCCTGCGTGACGCGGACTCCGAGCGAGGTCACCTGGCCGATCGGAACGCCCTGGAACGTAACGGCCGAGCCGACCTGCAGCCCGGCGACCGTCCCCGGGAAAAAGCTCACGGTACGCACGTGGTTGGCTGTCAGCTTTCCGGCGGTGAAGAACAGGATGCCGCCCACCAGCAAGGCGAGCGCCGCGAGAAGGAAGGCACCGACGGCGATGGGACGCGGCTTGATCATGCGCGCCTCCGGATGATGCGGCGCCCACCGCGGTGCGGGCGCGGAGGAATTCGCGCACCTTGGCGCTCTCGGCGTTCCGCGCGAGCTCGGCCGGAGCGCCCAGCGCCACCGGCCGGTGCGCTTCACCGTCGAGGAAGAGCATGCGGTCCGCGATGCTGTACAGGCTCTCAAGCTCGTGCGTGACCAGCACCACCGTGATTCCGAGCCCGTCGCGCAGGCCGATCACCAGGCGGTCGAGGCGGCGCGACGTGAGCGGGTCCAGTCCGGCGGAAGGCTCGTCGAGGAAGAGCACGCCGGGATCGAGGGCAAGCGCGCGTGCGAGCGCCGCGCGCTTGCGCATGCCGCCGCTGAGGCTGGCCGGGGACTGCTGCTCGTGACCGGCGAGGCCGACCAGCGCCAGCTTGAACCGCGCGAGCGCCGGCCGGGCGGCGGGCGTCGAGTAGCGCTGCAGCTCCATCGGCAGCGTCACGTTCTCCTCGACCGTCATCGAGGTCCAGAGCGCGCCGTTCTGGAACAGCACGCCGAAGGGCGGCGCGCCGCGCTCCATGTGCTCGGCCAGCGGCTTGCCGCCGAAGCGGATGCTGCCGCGGCGCGGCGGGATCAGGCCGATCATCGTCTTCAGCAACGTGCTCTTGCCGGAGCCGCTGTCGCCGACGATGGCGAAGATCTCGCCCCGCTCGATCTCGGCGCGAATGCCGCTCTGCAGCGGCGCGCCGCCGTAGCCGACGTCGACGTCGTCGATGGAGATGGCGGCGCCGGTGTCCATGGTCAGACATGCAGCGCGTGCGCGCAGACGGCGAACACCGCGTCGAGGGCGATGACGGCGATGATCGAGTTCACGACCGCGCTGGTCGTGGCCGCGCCGACGCCGGCGGCGCTGCGCGATGCGCGCAAGCCCTGGTGGCAGCCGATCAACGCCACGACGGCGCCGAACACGAGGGCCTTCAGGGCGCCGATGGCGAAGTTCGCGCCGCCGATCGCATCCTGCGTCTGCGTGAGGTAGGCGACGGGCGAGAGGCCGAGGATGGGCGTCGCCACGAGCAAGCCGCCCGCCAGTGCGAACCCCGAGCCGTAGACGAAGAAGAGCGGCATCAGCAGCGACAAGGTGACGACCCGTGGCAGCACCAGGAACTCCTCCGCCGGCACGCCGAGCGTCGTCAGCGCGTCGACCTCCTCGTTGCCTTGCATCGTCGCGATCGTCGCCGCGAAGCTCGCGCCGGTCCGGCCGGCCAGGACGATTGCGTTGATGATCGGCGTGAGCTCGCGCACCGAGGCGACGCCCACCAGGTTGGCCACGTAGATGCCGGCGCCGAAGTCCTCGAGCTGGACCGCGCCGACGAACGCCAGGATCCCGCCCATCAGCAGGTTCACGATCGCCACGATCGGCAGTGCGCGATGGCCGCAGTCCGCGAGCATTTCCCAGACGTCGGCGCGGCGGATCCGCGCGCGCCCGGCCGCGTATCGCGGCAATAGGAGCACCACCTGGCCCATCAGCTCGACAAGGAGACGAGCGTCATCCACCGCGCTGAGCGCCAGCGCGCCGACGCGTGCGCGGATGTCGGGTCGTCGTTGGCCGCCCGAGTTGGGCGAAGCGACCGGCCCTGCGCGCGAGAGCTCCAGGAGCGACAGCAGCTCCTTTGGCACTCCGCGCACGTCGAGCGCGTGCGACCGGCCTTCGAGGTCGCGAACCACCGCGGCGAGGAACGCCGCGTCGACCGTGGACCAGCGCCAGGCGGGCGGCGCGTCGATACGCAGCACGTGAGCTGCCGCGCCGGCAACCAGCCCGAGCTCGGTCAGCGGGCGCGCCAGCCAATCGGCGCGGATGCCCTCGGCCGGTATGGTGAGCACCAGCTCGTTGGCATCTATGCGGAACACCGGTTCCATGGCATCGGCGTTGACGGTCGGCCGTACTTTGGGGAGGTTCGATGCCCCGCACCCTACCCCCGGGTCTCGCCGAAGTCGTGATCGAAACGTCGCCGTTCGGTCGTGATTCGACGACGGACCACGGGCCAGTCTCGCGCCGGCGCGAATACTACGCGGCGCGCTGCGTGCATCAGGCACTTGCGCAATCCGGACCGAATGGCGACCGGTCGCTGACGACTTCAGCGCGCGCCGTTCGTAGGATGGCCGCTGTCGAGACACTCGACGCCCGACAGGCCGAGCGGTCTTCGGCGCGCACCCAACGAAATCTTGTTATGCACCACACCCGTTCCGATCTCCAACCCACGCGAAGCGAGCTGACCTGCACTGCATGGTCCGAGCCACCCCGGCTCGCCGTGCGCCGAACCGACATGCCTACCCCCGGGCCGGGGCAAGTCCTCGTGCGCGTCGAAGCGACATCCGTGAATCCGATCGACGTGAAGCGCGCCGCCGGCTATGGTCGGCGCCTGCTCGGGTTGAAGGGCGCGGCTGCGCTTCCGGTCGTCCTCGGCAACGATGTCGCGGGCGTCGTGCAGGAAGTCGGTGCAGGCGTCTCCCGGTTCTCGAGGGATCAGCCGGTGTTCGGTCTGGTTGGGACGGGTCGCGCGCCCGGCGCCCACGCGTCCCACGTGCTCGTACCGCAGGAGCAACTCATCGCCGCGTCCGCGCCCATATCGTCGTCTGCGTTGGCGGTGCTTCCCTATTCGTTCACGACGATGTGGCTCGCGGTCATGTCGACGGGTCTTCGTCCATCGAGCGCCACCGGCATGAACGTACTGGTCAACGGTGCCAACGGTGGCCTTGGCCGCCTCGCCTTGCATCTGTTGAGAACATGGGGCAGCCGGGTCACGGCGATTTGCGCCCAGGGCACTCGTGAAGATTGTGTTGCGCTTGGCGCCGAACGCGCGGTGGAACGCGGCCCCGGATGCATCGAATCACTTCCCGCCGATTACCACGTCGTCCTGAACTTCGGCTCGTGGGACGACGATCCGTTGCTGGCTTCGCGCCTAGCAGCCGACGCGTGCGGACAGGCGACCACCGTCCATCCACTACTGGCCAATTTCGATCGCTTCGGCTGGCTGCGAGGCGCGCTGGCGAGCCGCCGCGACTGGACGAGAGTGCGATCACTTGTTGCCAAGCGCGCACCACGGGCACGTTATGCGTGGACCGTGTTCAAACCCAACCGCGAGGCACTCGATGCGCTGGATGAGAGTGTCCGCGAGCGAGGGCTTTCGTTGCCGGTAGGCCTGGCCGTGCGGTTCCAGGATGCGGGCGCAGCCTTCGAGCATGTTGCCTTGGGCAAGGCAGGCCGCGCGGTGCTTCTGCCAGGTTCGTGACGCCGAATCGGCCGCGGCCCAACGCAGACCAAATCGCGATGTTTCGGTGACGACTCGCCCGGCCTCGCGACCTACGATGGCGACCTCGAAATTCATCGCAACCCCTCAGAAAGGAATCCCGAAATGAAGAGAAACATGCTGGCTGCTTTGACGGCCGCCTTGCTGTCCTGCACCTCCGTCATGGTCCTCGCCGCGGGCGACCGCACGCCGGACGCAACGCTCGACCTCAGTGGCGGCAGCGTCGCTGTCGGAGTGGGCGTCGATTGGGCGAAAGGCACGCTGCACTTCAAGGGACAGGACGTCCCCGTCAAGGTGAAGGGCCTTTCGCTGGTGCGCGTGGGCGCGTCCAAGATCAGCGCGAGTGGCGAGGTCTACAACCTCAAAGAGCTCTCCGAGTTCACCGGCAACTACTCCGCCGTGGCCGCCGGCGCAGCGTTGGCGGGCGGCGGCAGCGTCTCGGCGATGCGCAACGACCACGGTGTCGTGATGCACCTGCGCTCCACGACGGTTGGCATGGACCTCGACCTCGGCGTCAAGGGCCTCGAGGTCAGCTTGGACAAGTGACCCGCCGCGAAAGCGGGACACACCCATGACGGCGTTGGGGCGGACCTGGTCCCGAGCCGTCCTCTCGCCATGGCCGGGGCCTCGGGCTGGCTGACCGCGTGCTGCCACTACGGCGTCGCTCGCGACACCCTGCCCGAAGCATAGGCGGCACCCCCGCGGGTGCCGCTCCGCCTTGCGCTGCGAAGGATGTTGAAGAGGGGAAATCCATGAAGCTCTCCGGCAAAGTCGCGCTGGTGACCGGCTCCACGAGCGGCATCGGGCTCGGCATCGCCCGCGCTCTCGCCGACTCCGGCGCGCATGTGATGCTGAACGGCTTCGGCGACAAGGCGCTGATCGATGTCTTGGTCGCGGACATCGGCTCGCAATGCAATGTCAAGGTGGGCTACAGCGGCGCCGACATGTCGAAGCCCGGCGAGATCGAGACGATGGTTTCGCAGGCGGCACGCGAGCTGGGCGGCGTGGACATCCTCGTCAACAACGCCGGCATTCAGCACGTGGCGCCGGTCGAGGAGTTCCCGGTCGACAAGTGGGACGCGGTGATCGCGATCAACCTGTCGGCCGCGTTCCACACCATCCGCGCCGCGCTGCCGTACATGAAAGAACGCAACTGGGGGCGCATCATCAACATCGCCTCGACCCACGGCCTGGTGGGATCCGCGCGCAAGGCGGCCTACGTCGCGTCGAAGCACGGCATCCTCGGACTGACCAAGGTCGTCGCGCTGGAAACCGCGACCACCGGCATCACCTGCAACGCGATCTGTCCGGGCTGGGTCCTCACGCCGCTCGTGCAGAAGCAGATCGACGATCTCGCGCGCCGGGAAAATCTCGCCGTCGACGCCGCAAGGATGAAGCTGCTCGGCGAGAAGCAGCCTTCTCTCGAGTTCGCCACACCGGAGCAGATCGGCGCCGCGACGCTCTTCCTGTGCTCCGAGGCCGCCGCGCAGGTCCGCGGCATCGCTCTGCCGGTCGACGGCGGCTGGACGGCCCAATGAAGACCATTTCCCTGCAGGACGCCGTGGCCCTGATACCCGACGGCGCGAGCGTGATGATCGGCGGCTTCATGGGCGTAGGCACGCCGGAGCGCGTCGTGGACGAGCTGGTGCGCCAGGGCAAGCGCGGCCTCACCGTGATCGCGAACGACAACGCGCTGCCGGGCATCGGCATCGGCAAGCTCATCTCCGCCGGCGTGGTGCGCAAGACGATCGCGAGCCATATCGGGCTCAATCCCGAGACGCAGAAGAAGATGCTGGCCGGCGAGATCGAGGTGGACCTCGTGCCGCAGGGCACGCTGATCGAACGCATCCGCGCCGGCGGCTTCGGTCTCGGCGGCGTCCTCACGCCGACCGGGGTCGGCACCGTCGTGGAGAACGGCAAGCAGCGCATCGAGGTCGACGGCAAGCCGTACCTGCTCGAGACCGCGCTGCGCGCGGATTTCGCGCTGGTGCAGGCGTTCCTCGCGGACTACATCGGCAACCTCTACTACGCGCTGACCGCGCGCAACTTCAACCCGGTGATCGCCATGGCGGCCGACACGGTGATCGTCGAGGCCGACAACATCGTCCCCGTCGGCATGATCGCCCCCGATCACGTGATGACGCCCGCGCCGGTCGTCGACTACATCGTCGCGCACGCCTGACCATGGACACCCAGACCCTCATCGCAAGGCGCATCGCGCAGGAGCTGCGCGACGGCATGCTCGTCAATCTCGGCATCGGCATCCCCACGCTCGTCGCGAACTTCGTGCCGGCCGGAATGCAGGTGTATTTCCAGTCGGAGAACGGCCTCATCGGCACCGGCGCGCCGCCCGCGGAAGGCATGCGCCACGAGCTGCTCACCGACGCGGGCGGCAGGCCGGTCGGCGCGCTGCCCGGCGCGTGCACGTTCGACAGCGCGATGTCTTTCGGATTGATCCGCGGGGGGCACGTGGACATGACCGTGCTCGGCGCCCTTCAGGTCGATGAGGCCGGGCACCTCGCCAACTGGATGATCCCCGGCAAGATGGTGCCCGGCATGGGCGGCGCGATGGACCTCGTCACCGGGGCGAAGCGCGTCATCGTCGCGATGCAGCACACGGCGAAGGGCCAGCCGAAGATCGTGAAGCAGTGCTCGTTGCCGCTTACTTCCGTGAGGCCGGTGGATCTCGTCGTGACCGAGCTTGCGGTGATCGGTTTTCCGAGCGGGCGCGCCACGCTGCTCGAGACCGCGCCAGGCGTGACGGTCGAGCAGGTACGCGAACTGACGCAGGCCGAGCTCGTGATCTCCGAGCGCATTTCCACGGGAATCCGATTCGGCCCCGCCGCCGCTCCGGCGTCGCAGTCGGCTCCACAATGATGAACGGCATAACGATTCGCGCCGTGCGCCCGGACGACAAGGAACGCATCGTCACTGCGTTCAGGGCGCTGGATCGCCACTCGATCTACCTGCGCTTTTTCTCTTACAAGAAGGAGCTGAGCGACGAGGAACTCCGCCGCGCGACCGAATGCGATCGCGCGAAGGAAGCCGCCTTGGTCGCCACGGTCGCCAGCGGCGATCGGGAAATCATCGTCGGGATGGGAAACTACGTGCTGAGCGGCGCAGGCGCCGAGATCGCATTCGTGGTGGAAGAGGACTTCCAGCGCCGCGGCATCGCGACCCGGCTGCTTCGGAAGCTGGCGGATGTTGCGCGCGCGAACGGGATTTCGCGGTTCGAAGCCGACGTCCTCGCCGAGAACACCCCGATGCTCAACGTACTCCGGAATAGTGGATTGCGCATGCGCGAAAGCCGAAGCGCAGGCGTCGTGCGCGCGACGCTCCTTCTCAGCTAGCGACCGTAGCCGCAGCGATGGAACCCCTAACCCCGTCGATGGAGGACTGATGCGCGCCCGGCTTCGCTCCCTCGAGCAACTCATGCCCTTCGACACGGCAGGCGAGTTGCTTGCGAAAGGCAACCGCCCCGCCGTCACCGTACCATCTGGCGCCACCGCGATCGGCGCGCTGCAAGTCATGGAGCGCGAGGGCATCGGCTTCCTGCCGGTCCTCGACGAGGAGAAGCTGGTCGGCGTGCTGTCGGAACGCGACATCGCGCGCGGCGGGATCCTCCACCAGCGCGTGTTCGTGCGCGACATCATGACGACGCGCATCCACACCGTGGCCCCCGATGCCAACGTGAGCGAGTGCCTGGTCGTGATGCATCGCGAGCGCATTCGCCACCTTCCCGTGACGAGCGGCGGCGCCATCCAGGGCGTCCTGTCCGTGCGGGACCTGATGGGCTCGCTCATCGAGCGGCACGAGCGCCTGCTGCGCAAGCTCGAGGAAGAGCGCGTGACGCTGTTGTTCCCCTACCCCAGCAGCTATTGAGGAAGCTCTCGTGAGTCTCGTCATCGTCCTGCTCGCGCTCGGGCTGCTCATGCTCGTCGCCTACCGCGGTTTCAGCGTCATCCTGTTCGCCCCCGTCTGCGCGATGCTCGCGGTGCTGCTCACCGACCCCGCGCTCATCGCGCCCGTCTTCAGCGGCGTGTTCATGGACAAGATGGTGGGCTTCGTGAAGTCCTACCTGCCCGTCTTCATCCTCGGCGCCGTCTTCGGCAAGGTGATCGAGCTCTCCGGCTTCGCGCGCTCGATTGTCTCGGCGGTGATCGGCCTCGCCGGGCGCGGCCGCGGCATGCTCGCGATCGTTCTCGTGTGCGCCCTGCTCACCTACGGCGGCGTGTCGCTCTTCGTCGTCGTGTTCGCGGTGTATCCGTTCGCCGCCGAGATGTTCCGGCAAGGCGGCATTCCGAAACGCCTCATTCCCGCGACCATCGCGCTCGGCGCGTTCACGTTCACCATGGACTCGCTGCCGGGGACGCCGCAGATCCAGAACATCATCCCCACGACCTTCTTCAAGACCGACACCTGGGCCGCGCCGTGGCTGGGCACGATCGGCGCGCTCTTCATCCTGGTGACGGGCCTCGCGTACCTCGAATGGCGACGCCGCCGGGCCACGGCAGCGGGCGAGGGCTACGGCACAACGCTCGTGAACGAGCCCGAGCCCTTTCCGCAAGAGAAGCTGCCCAGCCCGTGGCTCGCGCTCATGCCTCTCCTGATTGTCGGCGTGGCCAACAAGGTGCTCACGCTTGTCATCCCGCACTTCTACGGAACCAGCTATTCCGCGGCGCTGCCGGGCCTGGCGAAGCCCGTGGTCACGCAGGTCTCCTCGGTCGCCGCGATCTGGGCCGTGGAAGGCGCGCTGCTGCTGGGCATCCTCACCGTCGTCGCATTCGGGTTCAAGGCGCTCAAGGAACGCTTCGCCGAGGGCAGCAAGGCCGCCGTCGCGGGCGCGCTACTCGCGTCGATCAACACGGCGTCGGAGTACGGCTTCGGCGCGGTGATCGCCGCACTGCCCGGCTTCCTCGTCGTCGCCCAGGGACTGAAAAGCATCCCGGGCGTGCTCGTCAACGAAGCGGTGACCGTGACGGCGCTCGCGGGCATCACCGGCTCGGCCTCCGGCGGCATGAGCATCGCGCTCGCCACGATGGCCGAGCAGTTCGTGGCATCGGCGCAGGCCGCGGGCATTCCGCTCGAAGTCCTGCACCGGGTCGCCGCCATGGCGAGCGGCGGCATGGACACGCTGCCGCACAACGGCGCGGTCATCACGCTGCTCGCGGTGACGGGCCTCACGCACAAGGAGGCCTACAGCGACATCTTCGCCATCACGCTGATCAAGACCGCCGCCGTCGCGGTTGCGATCGGCCTCTTCTACCTCACGGGGATCTACTGAAAATGCGATACGTACTTGCGCTGTTTGCAACCCTCACCCTCCTCGCCGGCTGCGCGACCGGCGGGCAGCCGGCCGACAACAAGCCGACTGGCCACGAGCAAACACTGATCGAGCTGCGCGCGGTGGTCACCGGCGTGGATCAGTGGCGCCGCCTTCTCGCGCTGCAAAGCGACGACGGCTCGAGCGCGGTGATCCCCGTCGCCGAGGAGTTCCGCGACTTCGAGAAGCTGCGCGTCGGCGACGCCGTCGTCGTTTCCCATACGCAGGCGATCGCGTGGCAGGTGAAGCCGGCGGCCAAGGGCGCGCCCAGCGTGAGCGAACGCGAAACGCTGAGCAACCCGAGGCCGGGGGAAGAGCCGGGCGGAGCGATCGAGCACGCAATCACGATCACGGCCACGATCACGGCGTTCGATGTCGCGCGCGGCACGGTGACGCTCACCGGGCCGAGCGGACGATCGCAGACGGTGAAGGCACACGATCCGGCCGATCTCGAGCGCATCCGCGTGGGCGACCTCGTGGACATCACCTACAGCGAGGTGCGCGCGCTCGCCGTAACGAAGAGAGTGCCTGCTCATGAATGAAGCACCGAAGGGCACCATGCTCATCCTCGTTCCGGCCACCGAAGAACCTGCCCCCTACGCCAGCGCCCATCGCGGCCCCTATACC
>CAWHBZ010000050.1:0-579332 GCA_963827645.1 uncultured beta proteobacterium
TTCGCAGGCACGCGCCAGCATGCAGGTGCCGTGTGTCCGGCTCAGGCGGCGTTCAGCAGCGGCGTGAACAACGGATCGCGCCGGCTGCGCGGCCGGTAGGCGGCCACGCGCTGCGCGATCTCGCGCGATGTGCGCGGGCGTGGTGCCGCAGCAGCCACCGGCGATGTTGAGGAAGCCGCGCCTCGCGAACTCCTCGAGCAGCGCGCCGGTGACCTCCGGCGTCTCGTCGAAGCCGGTTTCGCTCATCGGGTTGGGCAGGCCGGCGTTCGGATAGCAGCTGATCGAAGGTGTCGTCAGCGATCTTGGCCAGCTCTTCGATGTACGGGCGCATCAGCGCCGCGCCGAGCGCGCAGTTCAGGCCCACCGCCAGCGGCCGTGCGTGGCGCACCGAGTGCCAGAACGCCGCCACGGTCTGGCCCGACAGGATGCGCCCCGACGCGTCGGTGACGGTGCCCGAGACGATCACCGGCAGCCGCTCGCCCGCTGGTGGCCATCAACTCGTCGAGCGCGAAGATCGCCGCCTTGGCGTTGAGCGTGTCGAAGATCGTCTCGACCAGGAACAGATCGACGCCGCCCTCGAGCAAGCCCGCCGCCTGCTCGTGATAGGCCTCGCGCAGCTCGTCGAAGCTGACGTTGCGCGCGCCCGGATCGTTGACGTCGGGGCTGATGCTGGCGGTGCGCGGCGTCGGGCCCAGCGCGCCGGCCACGAAGCGCGGCCTGTCGGCGTCGAGACGGCATCGGCGGCCTCGCGCGCGATGCGCGCCGCCGCGACGTTCATCTCGCGCGCCACTGCGCCGAGGCCATAGTCTTCCTGCGCGATGCGGGTCGCACCGAAGGTGTTGGTCTCGATGATGTCGGCGCCCGCCTGCAAGGTACTGCCCGATGGATCTCGCGCAGCGACGTCGGGCTGCGTCAGGTTGCAGCACTCGTTGTTGCCGCGCAGGTCCTTCGGGTGGTCCGCGAAGCGCTCGCCGCGGAAGTCGGCCTCGCCGAGCTTGCAGCGCTGAATCATGCGTGCCCATCGCGCCGTCGATCACGACGATGCGTTGTCGCAGCAGCTCGGGCAGTGCGCGCTCCGCGGGTGTAGGCGGGCGCGTCATGCGGCGATTGTAGGAAGTCGGGCGTCGACGCCGCCGATTGCGACTCAGGCGGGGTCTATGCCGGCGCGCTCACTGCAGCGCTGCTCGGCCTGAACAGCGAGTGCGCGAAACTCGTCGTCGCGGTCGGCGTCGTCCTCGATCGCCCACAGCGGCTGAGCATCTGCGCCGGCATCGGGCGCGCGAACAGGTAAGCCCTGCAGTCTCGTCGCAGCCAGGCGCAGCAGCAGTCGCGCTGGCCGTCGGTCTCGACGCCCTCGGCGACGACCTTCAGCCCCAACGCATGCGCCAGCCTGAACGACCGCGTCGACGACGGCGCAGCGCGTCGGCGCTGTGCTCGCAGGTCGAGCCACGAAGCTGCGGTCGATCTTCAGCTGCCGCGGCCGGCAGCTTGCGCAGGTAGGCCAGGCTCGAGTAGCCGGTGCCGAAGTCGTCGATCGACAGCTGACACGCCGACGCGCGCCGAGCGGCTCGAAGGCAGCGCATCGTGGCCTGCGTGTCTTCCATCGCCACCGACTCGGTGATCTCGAAGGTCAGCAGCGCGGGGTCGACGCGGTGCGTCGTCGAGCGCGCGCCGGATGCGCTGGCACCAGATCGTCCTGGCGCAACTGGTGCACCGACAGGTTGATCGCCACGCGCATGCGCAGGCCCGTGTCGAGCCAGTGCGCGAATCTGCCGGCAGGCCTCTTCGATCACCCAGTTGCCGATGGTGCCGATCAGGCCGAAGCGCTCGGCCACCGGAATGAACACCTCGGCGGCTCATCAAGCCGCGCGTCGGATGATCCCAGCGCATCAGCGCCTCGACGCCGGTGATCTGGCCGCTGCGCGCATGGATCTTGGGCTGGTAGTACAGCTCGCAGCTGCTGCGCTCGAGCGCCTGCCGCAGGTCGGTCTGCAGCTCGACCTGCTCGCGCACGTCGAGCGTCCATGCGCGCCTCGAAGAAGGCATAGGTCGAGCCGCCGGTGCGCTTGGCCGCGTACATCGCCGCGTCGGCATTGGCGATCAGCTCTCGGCGTCGGAGCCGTGTTCCGGGAACAGCGCGATGCCGATCGAGCACGACAGCCGCGACCTCGCGGCCGCTGGGCAGCTGTACGGCGCGACAGCGCCTGCAGCGCCTGCTGCGCCACGGCGCCGCGCCCTCGGCGCGCCATCGGGCTCGGCACCAGCAGCAGGAACTCGTCGCCGCCGACGCGCGCCACGCGTGTCCTGCTGGCCGCGCCAGCTCGAGCAGCCGCCGGCCGACCTCGCGCAGCACCACGTCGCCGGCGGCGTGGCCGAAGGAGTCGTTGATCGGCTTGAAGCCGTCGAGGTCGATGAACAGCACCGCCATCGCGCTGGCTGTGCGGCCGACGCGCTGCAGCGTCTGGTTCAGGCGCTCTTCGAACAGCAGCCGGTTGGGCAGCGCCGTCAACGGATCGCAAAAGGCCTGGCGGCGCAACTGGATGTTGGCCTCGTTCAACGAAGTCGCCAGCGAGCGGTTCTGCGCGCGGTTGCGCCAATCGAACCAGGCACCGAGCACAGCGATCGCCACCGCCAACGCGCCGACCGAGGCCGACACCGTGAGGCCGAGCGCGTTGAGGCCGCCGTGCGGCAGCGGCCCGCGATCAGCGGACGAAACTCGATGCCGCGCAGCGCCAGCGCGTGCGCGCCGGCCAGCCCGATGCCCAGCACGGTGATGCCCACCGCGGCATGCGGGCCAAGGTCTTCGCGCGCCTGACCGCTGGCCGTGTGCGCCCACCACTGCGAGAACGTCGCGCTGATGGCCAGCAGCGTGAACGCCGCGAACGCCCAACCCAAGCTCCAGGAGGCCAGTTCACTCGCGCTGGGCAGCACGCGCACGGTCACACCCAACGCGACGCTGTAGATCAAGGTCAGCAGCACGGGGTCAGCCAGAGTCGCCAGCGGCGCGACACCAGCGAGCGCGCGACCACAGGCCAACCGCTGCGGCGGCGACACTGACCGACCAGGCGATGGCGATCGAATGGAAGGTGAACAACTCGGTGCCGGCCAGCCGGGAGCCCAGCAGCGCGAGCGCCTGCGTCGACCACAGGCCGGTGCCCACCGCCACCGCGCCGGCCAGCACCCAGCCCCAGCCCATCAGGCTGTCGCGCGAGCGCGTGGTCCTCATGGCATGGGCCAACACGCCGGCGGTCAGCAACGACACCAGCGTGGCCAGAAGGAGCAGAAGGGGGCGGGCTTCGACGTCGATCACGGTGCATATGCGCCGCGGACGGGGCCGCCCGGGCATCGACGGCGATTGTCTCGTTCGCCTTGATCGGCACCGCAGTTGTAACGGTGACAAACACCACGGCGCGGCGGCGCCTCGTCACCCGCGAATCCGGGGTTCAACCGCCAGCAGCAGGCTAAGCCGCCTGGCGCCCCGACTCAGTGCACGATCACCGGCTGCTGGGCCAGCAAGGTGTAGCCGGCGATGAAGTCGTCGACTTCCTCTTCAGTCGGCCCGCGTTCGACCAGCGCGCTGACGCCGCGCTTGAAGCCTTCTGCCACGGCGCCGTTGAGGAAGATGCCGCGCCGCGCGAACTTGTCGACGATCTCATAGCCGCCTTGCGGAGGCGTCGGCTGCGCGTCGGCGTCGGCTGCGCCCAGGTCGAACTCCACGACGACGTAGTGGTCTGAGTTGTAGAGCATTTGCATGGACGGCACTCCTTGTTGCCGCAGCTATGGGCGGCAGCGCCGCTTTCAAGGCGCGACACTGTGGAGCCTCAGCTGCCTGGCGCCGGCGGCTCGTCGCGCAGCAGCCACTCCAACGGCTCACCGCCCGGCACTTGCGTCTGGCGCAGGCGCACCGGCCACGGCCCGCGTGCGGGATCGAGCCACACCTCGACGCGCAGGTCATAAGGATGCGCAGGCTCGCGCACCAGCCACCAGGCCGACACCTCGCCGCGTGGGGTCGCCCATTGCTGTCGACCCCGCACCTCGAAACGCCAGACGCTCAACGCACCGCGTGTGCCCGCCACCCACATCGACCACTGCGCCCCCTCGCGCATCGCATCGGGGGCGGCGGCGATGGCGACCAGTTGCACCAGCCAGCTCAAGCGATCCTGCGCGCCGCTCGGCAACGGCCATTCCACGCGCGGCCCAGAGAAACTGATCTTGCGCTGCTCGCGCTGAAAATTGGCAGCCCGCACGTCGCGGCCGCGGCGCCGGTCGGCCAACCGAAGCGGCGCCAGGCCGGCCTCGTCGAATCCACCCAGGCTGCGCTGCTCGACGGCACGACCTTGCGGCAACGTGGCCTGCAATTGCAGCACGTAGCGATCGCCGTCGACTTGCCAGTGCAGGCTCGCATCACCGGCGGCCGTGCCACGCTGCAGCACGTAGTTCAACAACGCCGGCGCCGGGATGTGCGTGGCATACGTCTCGACGGCTGCGGCCGTTGACGGCATCGCCGTGTCGACCAGGGCAGCGACCGTCGGCGAGGACACATCGCCTTCGGCAACCGCATCGCCGTGCTCGCGCGCCATGCTGCCGGTCGATGCCTTGGCGGGGTCGCCACCCGTGCCGGCGACTCGAGCCTGGTTCGCGCAGGCTTCGCCGGCGCGACGCGACTGACTGGCACCGCACCGCTGGTTGGCGTCGCACCGCTCGTGCTGGTGCTGACGAGAATCTCCGGTGGCGCCGGCTCGACCGCCGGCACGATCACCTGGCGCACCTGCACCGCGACCGCGCGCACGCCCGGGCGCAGCGCGTGCGTGGCGGCCCACCAGAGCAGGCCATGGGCCCCCACCACCGCTGCCACGCAGCCGAGGGCGCACGCAGCGCGCCACGCTCGGCGAGCGGTCGGGATCGTCGCCTCCCGACGCAGGTGTGGCGTGCATCGGGCCATGGTGCCATCGATTGCGCTGCCGCGCGCGGGGGCGAGGTGGCGCAGCGGTCATTGGCCAATTGAGGTAGCTGCTGCCAGAATCCCCGAGCGATGAGGCCGAACCTGTCGGGCGGCGCGACGACACAGGCCCTGCTGCGAGTCGTGCTGCTGGCGTCGGCTCTGTGCGGCGGCGTGGCGCAGGCCGCCGACGCCGCATCGGCGCCGGCCACCGCCGCTGCGACCCCAGCCACGCCATCCGCCGCGGCCGCCTGCCCGCCCGCGACGCAGATGCCGACCGCCGAGCAGGTCCAGGCCGCGCAACGCGACGCCCGCGACCACGGTTTCCTGTGGCGCATCAGCAAACAAGGGCGCCATTCCTACCTGTTCGGCACCATGCACGTGGGCAGGCTGCAGTGGATCTTCGCTGGTCCCCGCCTGCGCGAAGCGATCGCCGGCACCGACACCCTGGCGCTGGAGCTGGACGTCACCGACCCCGAGCTGATGCGCAACCCGCCGGCCGCGGCCACGGCATCGCTGGCGCTGCCCGATGCGATGCGCGCGCGGCTGGCGCGGCAGGTGGCGGCGGCCTGCCTGCCCGAGCAGGCGCTGCAGCGCTTCCACCCCTTGATGCAGGCGGTCACGCTGACGGTGCTGTCGGCGCGCTGGGAAGGTCTGGACGCCGCGTTCGCGCAAGAGGTCGTGCTCGCCAACGCGGCGCGCGCGCAGCAACGGCCGATCGTCGCCCTTGAAAGCGCGCAGGCGCAGATGGCGTTGTTGCTGCCCAGCGACCCCGACGAAGCGCGCCGACTGCTCGACCAGGCGCTCGAACAACTCGAGCGCGGCCGCACGCGCCCGTTGCTGCGTCGCATGGCCGATGCGTGGGCCGACGGTCGCTTGAGCGAACTGGAGGACTACACGCAGTGGTGCGAATGCGCCGACACCGCCGAGGACCGCGCCTTCATGCGACGCCTCAACGACGACCGCAATGGCCCGATGGCCGAGCGCATCGATGCGCTGCATGGCCAGGGCAAGCGCGTGCTGGTGGCGGTCGGGGCGCTGCACATGACCGGCCAACAGGGCCTGCCCCGACTGATGGCGGCGCGCGGCTACACCGTGCAGCGGCTGGTGCCGCCTTGATCGCGCGCAGACGGTTGTGACACCGTGTGCGCCGAGGACTACGATGGCCGCACCACCGATCCACTTCACGCAGAGGCAACCATGGCCACGTCGGACGCAGGGCTGAGCAAACTCGTTCCGGGGTTCGAGTTCCTGCAAGGGTTGGTGAAGAACGCCAGCGCGGCGATGCCCAGCGTCGGGCAGTGGATCGCGCCGACGCTCGACCCCGTCGAACTCGACAAACGCATCGAGGAGTTGCGCACCGTGCAGTTCTGGCTCGAGCAGAACGCGCGCATGCTGGGCACCACCATCCAGGCCCTCGAGGTGCAGCGCATGACGCTGTCGACGCTGAAGACCATGAACGTCACGGTGGAGCGAAATCGGCAACGCGATGAAGCTGCGAGCGCCGCGCCGCCACGAGGCAACGGCCGCGCCGACACCTGGCCAAGGCGGTGCGCAGCAGGCCCGAGCGCCGACGGTGCCTGCCGGCGTGGTCGACCCGATGCAATGGTGGGGCGCGCTGACGCAGCAGTTCACGCAGCTGGCCGTGCAAGCGATGAAGGAAGGCGCCACCGATGCGGCCAGGCAAATGGCCGGCACGGTGGCCAAGCAGTCGCTCGATGCCGCCGGCAAGACGCTGAAAAAGGCCGCCGAGGTGCCGGCAGCCGTGGCGCGCGGCGCGCGCGACGCCGTGCAGCGCGCGACCCGGCCACCGCGCCGGCGCGCAGCCAAGCGAGCGCCACGCTGACATCCCCCGCGCGGCACGCCGCACTCGCATGGCCACCACCTTCCTGCACGCGCACGCGGCCCATGCCGACGGCTTGCGCGGCGCTGGCGCGCGTCAACGACGAATTGCGCGCCGCCGCGCAACGGCACCCGCGCTTTGCGCCGACGCTGGGCTTCCTGTACTTCAGCGATCACCATGCGCGAGCGCGCCGAAGCCATGCTCGACGCGATGCGCGCCGCCTGGCCCGGCGTGGCGGTGGCCGGCGGCGTGGGCATCGGCGTGGCGGCCAGCGGCGTGGAGTATTTCGACGAGCCCGGCGCTGGCGCTGATGCTGTGCGACCTGCCGCGCAGCCAGCTTCTCGCTGTTTCATGGCCGCGCGCCGTTGGGGCGTGACGATGCCTGGACGGCGCTGGTGCATGCCGACCCGGCCACCCACGACCTGGCCGACGCTGATCGACGAGCTGAGCGAGCGGCTGTCGTCGCGTTACCTGTTCGGCGGCCTCGCCAGTCTCGCGCACGCCGCACGTTGACATTGGCCGACGGCGTGTTCGAGGGCGGCCTGTCGGGCGTGGCCTTCGGGCGCGACGTGCCGCTGGTGTCGCGCGTGACGCAGGGCTGCCAGCCGCTGTCCAAGCCGCGCCGCGTCACCGCCGCCGAAGGCAACCTGGTGCTGGCACTCGACGGCGAGCCCGCGTTGCCGCAGCTGCTGGACGAGCTGGGCGTCGACCTGCGACGCACGTGCAGCGCGCGCGTGGCCGCGCTTGCGCCGCACGCTGGTCGGCCTCACCGATGAAGGCGACCAGGCGCTGGCGCGCGGCGGCCAGTTCGGCGCCGACACGCGGGTGCGCCACCTGATCGGCATCGACCCGGCGCGCCAGGCCGTGGCGGTCGGCGACGTCGTGGCGCCCGGCACGCAACTGGCCTTCTGCACGCGCGACGTCGAGGCCGCGCGGCGCGACCTGGTGCGCATGTGCAGCGAGATGCGCGAAGAAGCCGAGCGGCGACCAACGTCAGCGGCGCAGCGGCCGGCGACCGGCCGGCGCATCGCCGGCGCCATCTATGTGTCGTGCACCGGCCGCGGCGGCGCGCACTTCGGTGCGCCGTCGGCCGAGCTGCAGACGTGCGCCGCGCGCTTGGGCGACGTGCCGCTGGTCGGCTTCTTCGCCGCCGGCGAGATCGCGCGGCATCACCTGTACGGCTACACCGGCGTGCTGACCGCGTTTCTCGAGTAACCGCAGCGCGCCACAGGACCTGTCGGTGCACGACGCGGGCTGCGCCCGCGTATTCCGGTGGTGCTGAGCAAAGCGGCCGCCCAACCCGCTGGAAAAGCGACGCTCGCGCTTCATGCGGTCCCGTGATGCTCAGCGGCCTCGCCCCGCTGGAGCGCCTCCAGCACCGCGTCGATCGAGAAGCGCCCTCTATCGCGTCTGGTCCTTCATCCGGATTGGCAGAGACCCTGGCTGGGCTCAAGCGCCGACGGTGGCTCGATCATGTGCGACTCCCTCGAGTCGGATGAATCGGAGAGAAATGGTCTCAACGGACCTGATCTGCTCAATGCGTTATGTACCAAATGGTTCAATTGTGGAACAAGTCGCGGCGCGACGCTGAGTTGCCGGGTCATGCCGGCACCTATTTGATGCTGGTCGGCTGCATAGACTCGTTCACGCGTAAGGGGAGGAGCATCGCCATGATCCAGATTCGACGTCTGTTGTGCTGCCTGGTCGCTTGTTTTCAGCCGGCGCTTGCGCAGGTTGCGGCGCCGACGGAGATCCGCGTCGCGCACGCGCTGTCCGACGACTCGCACCTCGGCCGCGCCATCGCAGCTGCCGGTGAGCGAATCAAGCGCGAGTCGGGCGGCAGGTTGGTGGTCAAAGCGCTGGGCAACAGTGTCGCCGGCAACGACACCAAGGCGATGCAGGATGCAGTCGCCGGCAAGCTCGAGATCTTCATCAGTGCCACGACGACCATCGTGCCGCTGTACAAGCCGCTCGCGATCTGGGACACGCCATTCTTGTTCGCCACCCGTGAAGAGGCCCACGCAGTGCTCGACAGCAAGGTTGGGCAGTCGTTGCTCGAAGGTGTGTCCGCCGAAGGGCTCGCTGGCCTGGCGTACTGGGAGTTGGGCTTCCGCAACCTGACGAACAACGTTCGCCCGGTGACACGGGTCGAAGATTTCGCCGGCATCCGCCTGCGCACGATGCCCAGCGAAGTGTCGATCAATACCTTCCGGCGCCTGGGCGTCGATCCGAAGCCGCTGCCCTTTCCCGAACTGCGCACCGCGTTGCTCAACAACCAGTTCGACGGTCAGGAGAACCCGTATCCGACAATCGTCTCGGCGCGCTTGCACGAGGTGCAGAAGTACCTCACGGTGACCAACCACCTCTACAGCCCATACGGCGTGATGGCCTCCAAGAAGTGGTGGGACGCGCTCTCGGCGTCCGATCGCAAGCTGGTGCACGACGCCTTCTGGGAGGCGCGCATCTTCCAGCGCGAAGAGGCACGCAAGGCGTCAGACGCCGCACTGGCGGTAATCAAGAGCGCAGGTGTCAAGGTCAGCGACCTCGAGGCCGGCGAGCGTTGGCGCATCTCGAAGCGCCTTGAGTACGTGGTGGCGCAGATCGCCGGCAACGTGGGGCTGACGCTGTGGATCGAGGTCACGAACACGCTCAACGACGTGCGGGCCGAAAAGAGGGCCAGCCTCAAACAGTAGCCCCCTGGCGGCGGGCACGATGACCTACGCCGTCCACCTCGCCAACAGCGGTGCCGGGCCGGCCACCAACCTGCGCACGGAGTTCGTGCTGCCCGCCGGCTGGACTCTGGTGGGCACCACCGGCTGGAGCGGCTGCACGACCTCCGGCAGCGGCGCGGTGTGCCGCGCGGAGAGCCTGGCCGGCGGCGGGCGGCGCACCTTCCTGGTGGACCTAAGGCGCCCGACGCGTCGGGCCGCTACACCGCGCGGGCAGGCGTCACGGCCAGCGAGATCGATCCGCAGTTCGCGGACAACATCGCCGAGACAACGACGGAGATGCCAGCGCCCTGAGACGCGGCCCTCGGCGGCGCGAGCGGCTACAGTGCCGGGCATGGCCTTGTCAGTGTCCGAGCCCGCGAACGCGACATCCGATGCGCGTGCGCGCCGCCAGGCCGACGTGGTGGCGGCGCTGCGCGCGGTGCTGCCCGCGCATGCGCTGCTGTGGCACCGCGAGGACACGGTGCCCTACGAGTGCGACGGCCTCACCGCCTACCGCCAGCAGCCGCTGGTGGTGGCGCTGCCCGAGACCGAGGCGCAGGTGGCGGCGGTGCTGAAGGCCTGCCATGCGCTGCAGGTGCCGGTGGTGGCGCGCGGCGCCGGCACCGGCTTGTCGGGCGGCGCGCTGCCGCATGCGCTGGGCGTCACGCTGTCGCTGGCCAAGTTCAACCGCATCGTGCAGCGTCGATGCGCTGGCGCGCACGGCCGTCGTGCAATGCGGCGTGCGCAACCTGGCCATCAGCGAGGCGGCGGCGCCGCACGGCCTGTACTACGCGCCCGATCCGTCGAGCCAGATCGCCTGCACGATCGGCGGCAACGTGGCCGAGAACTCCGGCGGCGTGCATTGCCTGAAGTACGGCCTGACGCTGCACAACGTGCTGAAGGTGCGCGGCTTCACGGTCGAAGGCGAGCCGGTCGAGTTCGGCGCCGATGCGCTCGACGCGCCGGGGCTGGACCTGCTGGCGCTGGTGGTGGGCAGCGAAGGCATGCTGGCCGTGACCATCGAAGTCACCGTCAAGCTGGTGCCCAAGCCGCAGCTGGCGCGCTGCATCATGGCCAGCTTCGACGACATCGCCAGGCCGGCGACGCGGTGGCGGCGATCATCGCCGCCGGCATCATCCCGGCCGGGCTGGAGATGATGGACAAGCCGATGACGGCGGCCGTCGAGGACTTCGTGCACGCCGGCTACGACCTCGACGCCGCGGCCATCCTGCTGTGCGAGAGCGACGGCACGCCCGAAGAGGTGGACGAAGAGATCGCGCCGCATGCAGGCCGTGCTGCGCCCAGTGCGGCGCCACGCGGCTCGAGGTCAGCCGCGACGAAGCGCAGCGGCTGAAGTTCTGGAGCGGCCGCAAGAACGCCTTCCCGGCGTCGGGCCGCATCAGCCCCGACTACATGTGCATGGACTCGACCATCCCGCGCAAGCGCCTGGCCGACATCCTGCTGGCGATCGCGCAGATGGAGAAGAAGTACGGCCTGCGCTGCGCCAACGTGTTCCATGCCGGCGACGGCAACCTGCACCCGCTGATCCTGTTCGACGCCAACGACGCCGACCAGCTGCACCGCTGCGAGCTGTTCGGCGCCGACATCCTGGAGACCAGCGTCGCGATGGGCGGCACCGTCACCGGCGAGCATGGCGTCGGCGTCGAGAAGCTCAACTCGATGTGCGTGCAGTTCAGCGAGCAGGAGCGCGAGCAGATGCTCGGCGTGAAGCGCGGCGTTCGACCCCGCCGGCACGCTCAACCCGGGCAAGGTGATTCCCACGCTGCACCGCTGCGCCGAGTACGGGCGCATGCATGTCAAGAAGGGCCTGCTGCCGTTCCCCGAGCTGGAACGCTTCTAGGCAGTGCCGCGACGATGAACGACGACCCGGCCCTGCGGCGACTGGTCGACCGTGTGCTGACGGCGCGCGACACGCGCACGCCGTTGTGCCTGCGCGGCCACGGCAGCAAGGACTTCTACGGCGAAGCGCCGCGCGGCGAGCCGCTGGACATGACGCCGCTGGCCGGCATCGCGCACTACGAGCCCACCGAGCTGGTGGTCACCGTGCGTGCCGGCACGCCGCTGGCCGAACTGGAAGCGGTGCTCGCCGCGCAAGGCCAGTGCCTGGCCTTCGAGCCGCCGCGCTTTGCGGGCGCGGGCACCGTGGGCGGCATGGTCGCCGCCGGCCTGTCCGGCCCGTCGCGCGCCGCCGTCGGCAGCGTGCGCGACTTCGTGCTCGGCGCCGCGCTGCTCGATGGCAACGGCGAGCTGCTGAGCTTCGGCGGCGAGGTGATGAAGAACGTCGCCGGCTACGACATCTCGCGCGTGCTCGCCGGATCGCTCGGCATCCTCGGTCCGATCGTCGAGGTGTCGCTGAAGGTGCTGCCGCTGCCGCCGGCGCGCACCACGCTGCGCTTCGAGTGGCGCGAGCCGCGCGCGCTGCAGCAACTGCAGCAATGGGCCGGGCAGCCGCTGCCGCTGCGCGCCAGCGCGTGGTGGAACGACATGCTGGTGGTGCAGCTCGCCGGCGCCGAGGCCGCGGTGCGTGCCGCCGTGCACAGCCTGGGCGGCGAGCGCATCGAGCCCGCGGCCGCCGAGCAGTTCTGGAGCGACCTGCGCGACCAGCGCGACGAGTTCTTCAGTGCCGCCGGCGACGCCGTGCGCAGACGGCGCCACGTTGTGGCGGCTGTCGGTGGCCAGCACGTCGCCGCCGTTGGCCACTGCGGGCGAGCAGCTCATCGAATGGGGCGGCGCGCATTGCGCTGGGTCGTCAACCAGGCCGACGCCGCCACGATGCGCGACGCTGGCGGCGCGGCCATGGCGGCCACGCCACGGAGTTTCGCGGCGCCAAGCGCGATGGCGTGTTCACGCCGCTGCCGCCGGCGCTGGCGCGCATCCACCGCGAGCTGAAGGCGCGCTTCGACCCCGACCGCCTGTTCAACCCCGGACGCCTGGTACCCCGACCTGTGATGACCGCGCACGACGCACCGGCCACCGAAGAGAGCATGCGCCAGTACTACGCGCAACGCGCGCAGGTCTACGAGCGCGTCTACCACAAGCCCGAGCGCCAGCGCGACCTGCGCGCGATGGAAGCGGCGCTCGCGGTGCCGTTCGCCGGCCGCCACGTGCTGGAGGTGGCCTGCGGCACCGGCTGGTGGACACCGCACGGCGCACGCCTGGCCGCCAGCTGGCTGGCCACCGACCTGAACCCCGAGACGCTGGCGATCGCCCAGGCCAAGGCGATGCCGGCCAGCGTGCGTTTTGCCGCTGTCGATGCCTACACGCTGGCGGGCCTCGAAGGGCAAACCTTCGACGCGGCATTCGCCGGCTTCTGGTGGAGCCACGTGCCGCTGGCGCGGCTGCGCGATTGGTTGAGCCTGCTGCACTCGCGCCTCGAACGCGGCGCGCAGGTGGTGCTGCTCGACAACCGCTTCGTCGCCGGCAGCAGCACCACCGATCTCGCGGCGCGATGCCGACGGCAACACCTATCAGCAGCGCACGCTCGACGACGGCAGCGTGCACGAGGTGGTGAAGAACTTTCCCGACCGCGACGCCGCCCTGGCCGCGCATCGGCGATGGCGTGCGCGACGTCGTGTGGCGCGAGCACGCGCACTACTGGGTGCTGAGCTACACGCTCGCATGACGAACTCGATGCAAACCAACCTGAGCCCGGAATTCAAGAACACGCCCGAGGGCCAGGCGGCCGAGGCGATTCTGCGCAAGTGCGTGCATTGCGGCTTTTGCACCGCCACCTGCCCGACCTATCAGTTGCTCGGCGACGAGCTCGACGGGCCGCGCGGCCGCATCTACCTGATCAAGCAGGTGCTCGAAGGGCAGGCGCCGACGCGCAGCACGCAAGTGCACCTCGATCGCTGCCTGACCTGCCGCAACTGCGAGACCACCTGCCCGTCGGGCGTGCGCTACGGCGAGCTGGTCGACATCGGCCGCCACATCGTCGAGCAGCGCGTCGAGCGCCCGGCCGCCGAGCGGGCGGCGCGCTGGACGCTCAAGCAAGGCATGACCTCGCCGCTGTTCGCGCCGGCGCTCAAGCTCGGGCAGCTGGCGCGGCCGTTCCTGCCGGCGGCGCTGCAGGACAAGGTGCCCAAGCACGGCGGCGCCGCGCGCGCACCGCTGGCCCACGCGCGCGCACCCGCGCAAGGTGCTGCTGCTGATGGGCTGCGTGCAGCCGGCGATGATGCCCAACATCAACTCGGCCACCGCACGCGTGCTCGATGCCTGCGGCATCCAGACGCTGGTGGCCGACGACGCCGGCTGCTGCGGCGCGCTGCGCACGCACCTGGCCGACCGCGAAGGCGGCCTGGCCGACATGCGGCGCAACATCGACGCCTGGTGGCCGCTGGTGGAAGGCCTCACCGACGCCGGGCGAGTCGAGGCGATCGTGATGAATGCATCGGGCTGCGGCGTGATGGTCAAGGAGTACGGCCAGGCGCTGGCGCACGACCCGCACTACGCCGACAAGGCGCAGCGCATCGCCGCGCTGACACGCGACCTGAGCGAGTTGCTGCCCGAACTGGTGCCCAAGTTGAAGCCGCGAATGGCCCTGGCCAACTGGTCGCAGCGCCGACTGGCGCTGCACCCGCCGTGCACGCTGCAGCACGGGCAGCAGCTGCGCGGCGGCATCGAGGCCGGCCTGCGCGAACTCGGCTTCGAGGTCGAGCTGCCGGCCGAAAGCCACCTGTGCTGCGGCTCGGCCGGCACCTACTCGGTGCTGCAGCCCGAGCTGGCGCACGCGCTGCGCGAACGCAAGCTGGCCGACCTGGCAGCCGCTCAAGCCCAGCGCCATCGTCTCGGCCAACATCGGCTGCATCCAGCACCTGCAGGCCGGCACCGGCACGCCGGTGCGGCACTGGGTCGAGGTGGTGGACCAGGCGTTGTCGCGTTAGGCCTCACAGGTGCCGCAGCGCGCCGCTAGAAGTAGAGCGCCACCACCTCGGACACCACCTGCTCGGCCACCACCGGAATCGCCAGCAGCCCGCTGAAGCCTGCCGCGGCCGCGTCGCCTTCGTGCAGGCGACGCACGGCCTCGCGGCCAGCCACTTGGGCGGCGCCGCTGCGCCACGCCGCGTGCAACGGGCTCGCGCGACTGTCGGGTGACGGCTCGTCGGCCGGCATGCGGCCGCGCACCTCGCAGTGGCTGAACGCACGCAGCAGGTGCGTGCGCTCCTCGTTGGGCAACCAGCTTTCGACGCGACGCGCGATCGGCCGGCTGGCCGACGACAGCAGGCTCAGCACCCAGGCTTGCTGCACGCGCACGCTGCACGGCAGCGCCAGCGCACGCACGATGCCCGCGTGGCTGGCCGTCTGCGCCCGCAGGAACAGCGGTGACGTGGCCACGTTGTCGATGAACACCGCGGCTTCGCGCTGCCACGCCAGGCCCGGCGCGCCAGCGCCGCGCGGCAGCGAGCCGTCGCGCGTCAGCGCCTCGAGATCCGGCGACGTGGCGCCGAAGTAGCCGTCGGCCAGCGTGAGGTCGCCGGTCAGGCGCGGGTCGTTGTGCCACAGCTCGATGGCGCCGATGTCGGCCTCGTCGTCACCGCACAGCAGCACCACCACCGAGGTCAGCGCCTCGCCGACGAACGTGGGCAGCGCCACCGCGCAGGTGAGGCCGGCCGCGCGCGCGGCGTCGGCGCGGCGAAAGATCGAGCCGTCGAGCCGGGTCAGCATCACCGGCCGCCCTTCGTCCCAGGCGCGGCCGGGCAAGCCCTCGGCACGGCCGAAGCACATCGAGCGGCTCAACGCCCCAAACGCCGGCGCGGCGTCGAACAGGCCGCCGGCCAGCTCCAGCAGGCTGCCGTCGGACGACGGCACCCACACTTCGGCCACGCGCACAAAGGTCTTCACGGCGAAGACCTTGAAAGCATCTTCCGCGCCAAGGCGCGGCGAGAAGGCAGCGCTGCGGGAAGCGGCTAGCGCGCCGCGGCCTGCGGCAAGCGCACCTTGACCTCGAGCACCTGCTTGTTGTCGTGGCGCCGCTGCAGCTGCACGTGCATGTCGCTGGACGGCACCTTCACGTACTTGGCCACCACTTTGGCGAGCTCGCGCTGCAGCGCGGGCAGGTAGTCGGGGCGGCGCGGCTGGCCGCGCGCGGCGCGCTCGTGCTCCAGCACCGCCTGCAGCCGCTGCTTGGCCACGTGGGCCGACTGCTTGTTGCGGCCAAACAGGAACGACAACAGCGACATCACGCCCCCGCGCGCGCGAACAGGCGCTGGAACAAGCTCGGCCGCGCCGCCTGCGTGAAGCGCATCTCGCGGCTCTCGCCGAGGAAGCGGCGCACCACGTCTTTGTAGGCCTCCGACACCGCGCTGGCCTTCATGTGGATCGCCGGCACGCCCTGGTTCGAGGCGTTGAGCACCGTCTGCGACTCCGGCACCACGCCGATCAGCGGGATGCGCAGGATGTCTTCGATGTCCTGCACCGACAGCATCGCGCCGCCGGCCACGCGCGTGGGGTCGTAGCGCGTGATCAGCAGGTGCTCCTTCACGCCTTCGGCGCCGTCGATGGCGCGCTGCGTCTTGGCCGCCAGCATGCCGAGGATGCGATCGGAATCGCGCACCGACGACACCTCGGGGTTGGTGACCACCAGCGCCTCGTCGGCATAGTGCATCGCCAGCAGCGCGCCGGTCTCGATGCCGGCCGGCGAATCGCAGACGATGTACTCGAAACCCATCTCGGCGAGTTCGTCGAGCACACGCTTGACGCCGTCTTGCGTGAGCGCCTCCTTGTCGCGCGTCTGCGAGGCGGCGAGGATCGACAGGTTGTCGCACTGCTTGTCCTTGATCAGCGCCTGGTTGAGCTTGGCCTCGTCGTGGATCACGTTGATGAGGTCGTACACCACGCGACGCTCGCAGCCCATGATGAGGTCGAGGTTGCGCAGGCCGACGTCGAAGTCGATCACCGCGGTCTTGTGGCCTCGCAACGCCAAGCCCGAGGCGAAGCTGGCGCTGGTGGTGGTCTTGCCGACACCGCCCTTGCCGGAGGTCACGACGATGATCTTCGCCATCGCGAAAGGTCCTTCGTGGGGGAGGGGGCGGCCGAGAACGTGGCGTCAGCGGCGGTCAAGTCGCCAAGGCTTCGACGCAGCTGTCGCCGCCCAGGCGCACCTGCGCCGCCTTGCCGAGCAGCGCGGCGGGCAATGCCGCCTCGCCGGTGCGGAAGACGCCGGCGATCGACAGCAGCTGCGCCTGCATGCAGGTGGTGAAGATGCGCGCCGCGGTGTCGCCCTTGCGCCGGCCAGCGCGCGGCCGCGCAGCGGCGCGTAGACGTGGATGCTGCCATCGGCGATCACCTCGGCGCCAAGCTCACCAGCGACAGCACCACCAGGTCGCCGCCGCGCGCATAGACCTGCTGGCCCGAGCGCAGCGGCTTGTCGACGATCAGCACCGCGGCGCCGGCAACTGCACCTCGCGCACGCATTCGGATGCGAGCGTGATCGGGTCGCTGGCTCGCGCGCGCTGGCCGCGGCATATCGGGCGCCTCGGCCAAGCCGACCGCGCCGCCGCGGCCATCTGCTCGGGGTTGCCGCCGCGACCGCCACGGGCACCAGGCGATGGCTGCGCAACAGCGAGATCAGCGCGAGAAAGTCGATCGGTCGGCGCTCTCGCGCACCCGCCACAGGTCCATCGCGACCGCATCGTTGTCGAACAAGCCCGGCGTCGTGGCCTCGCGCTCGGCCAAGTCTTGCGCCAGCACGGCGAGGTCGGTGCTGCGCAACACCACCGCCACCAGCGTCAACGCAGCGCTCTTAATTCGAGCAGCGCCGTGGACTTCGCTGGGGTGGCGACGGCCATGCAGTGGGGGTCCGGTTGCAAAAAGCCGCGATTCTATCGACGGCACCTCGCGCTTCTCCTGACGATCCGCAGCATCCCCCTAATCACGCACCGCGCATTCCCTCTTGCGCTGCGGCGAGAAAACGCATTGCCGCTTGCCTGTGAGCGCCGTCCTACGCTCGCTTGCTGGTCAGCCTGACAGGCGCTCGGGCGCCTGGCCGACGCACGACGCCGCGCGCCGCGACCAGACTCCCCCCATCGCAGCGAACCAGGCTGCGAACCCTGGCGCCCAGCAAGGCGCCGCCCTCCAGCCAGGAATCTCGCCATGCTCTATTACGCCGTCGTCTTCTTCGTCATCGCGCTGATCGCCGCGCTGTTCGGCTTTGGTGGCATCGCCGCCGGTGCCGTGGGCATCGCCAAGATCCTGTTCATCGTGTTCGCCATCCTGACGGTGGCCAGCCTGCTGGTGGGCCTCGTCCGCAGAGGCGGCGGCTGACGGCGCCGCCGTTCGAATGCGCGTAGCGGCGCGTCGGCAGCGACGCGCCATCTCACATCAAGGAAGTCCTCATGCTGTTCCGCAGACACACCTCAACCAATCATGCCGACGCCGTGGCGAACGCTGCCTCCCGGCAGCTCGAACAAGCGGCGCAATCGACCCAGCGCGTGGCCGATCAGGCCATCGACAAATTCACCCACACCGCGCACGACCTGCGGGAGCAGGTGTCGCCCATGATCGAGCGCGCCGGCGAACAGGCCAGTGCACTGGCGCAACGCGGCATCGAGGCCGTTCGCGAGCGCTCGCAGCAGTTGCGCGACCAGGCCGTGCGGGCCTCCGACAACACGGTCGGCTACATCCGTGACGAGCCGGTGAAGTCGGTGCTGATCGCCGCCGCCGCCGGCGCCATCCTGGTGGCGATGCTGCGGCTTGTTCCGCAGGCCCGGCTGACGTCTTGCCGCAGGCGGCGCGAAGAAGGCGTCAAGCGGCGTGGGCTTGCGCGGCCAGGGGCTCCGGCTTGGCGCGCAACGCCCACGCGACACCGGCCACCAGCAGGCCGATGCCGAGCAGGGTCAGCGGCTCGGGTGCAAGCCCGCGCAGCACAAACGCATAGGCCAGCGCGGCCAGCGTCTCGAAGACGATCAACTGGCCGGCCAGCGTGGTGGGCAGGCGCTGGCTGGCTTCGTTCCAGCACAGCGTGCCCAGCCATGAGGCGAACAGGCCGATGGCGAACATCAGGCTGATGAAGAACAGCGGGCGCGGCCCGAACGGCATCGCAAACGGCTCGTCGCCGCACGGCCGTCCAACCCCACCACAGCGCGATAACCGAGCAACGCCAGCGGCAGCGTGGCGACCCCTTGCGCGGTCGCCCAGCCGCGCGGCTTGCGATCGGGATGGGCGCGCAGCCAATCGGCGTTGCGGATCGGGTACCACGTCCAGCAGACGACGGCACCCACGCGAGCAAGGCGCCGAACGCGTAGCGGGAGAGGTCGGCGCCGGGTCGGCGCGCAAGGCACGAATCTCGGCGTGGTTGACGCAGGCGATGCCGGCGGCGATCAGCAGCAGCGACGGCGCCAGCTGAACCCAGGGCAGCCGGCCATCACGCGCGGCGTCGCGCAGGTTCGACGTGATCGCGATCACCACCGGCAGCGTGCCGATGATCATCGTCGGCAGCGGCCCGCCGGCGCGCTGGATGGCGCTGGCCAGGAACAGGTAGTAGACGATGTTGCCCACCAGCGCCAGCTTGAGCGCCTCGATCCAGTCGGCGCGCGTGAGCTGCCGCAGCGTGGCGCGATCGAGCCAGGCCAGCGGCAACGCGATGAGGCCGAAGGCCAGGTAGCGGCCGAACGACTGCAGCGCTGCCGGGTACTCGGGCAGCAACAGCGGGCCGACGAACACCAGCCCCCACATCAGCCCGGCGGCCAACGCGAAAGCCGAGCCCGTCCACAGTGACGATGCACGCGACATGAGGCCGCGAGTGTCGCCCATGCGCGGCCTGGGCCGCACGCGCGCGCAAACGTCAGCTCAGGGCGACGATGCGACGCGCTGCACCGGCAGCTTCCAGGCGCCGCTCGAGATCTCGTCGTGCGTGAGGCGCCGCACTTCGACCGGGCCGACCCCGCCGATGCGCAGCTGGCGCGCCGCGGCGCGGCTCAAGTCGATGATGCGGCCCTTGATGAACGGGCCGCGGTCGTTGACCTTGACCACCACCTGCCGCCCGTTGGCCGGGTTGCGCACCAGCGCGTAGCTCGGCAGCGGCATAGTCTTGTGCGCGGCGGTCATCGCGTTCATGTCGTAGCGCTCGCCGTTGGCGGTGCGGCGCCCGTGGAACGGCGCGCCGTACCACGATGCCAACCCGGTTTCAAACATCGGCACGTCGGTGCTCTCGGGCGCATAACGCTCGCCCTTGATTTCGTAGACGTGATTGGGGGGCCCGCTGTTCAGCCGCTCGACACGCGGCTTCGCATCCACCGGCGGCGCAGGTGGCATCGGCTTGGGTGGTGGCGGCGCTGCGGCCAGCGGCGGCGCGGGCGGCTCCGGTGCCGGTGCGAGCAGTCCGCAGCCGGACAACACCGCGGCGGCCAGAAGGCCGCTGGCCAGCGCGACACCACCACGAGGGCGAGTCATCGACACCATGCGGAGCACTGTGGGCAGCGCCGCCGCGTACAGGTGTTTCGAAGGCGTGTCAGCCGTCGCCTGCGTGACCGGACGCACGCCGATCGGCGCTCTTACAGCGCTGGCGCTTGACAGCCGCGCGCTTGGCTATGCTTGGCCGATACAACGACACATTCGGAGACGCATCATGGCGCCAAGGAGCACTTGCTGGCACTCGACCAGGGCACGTCGAGTTCACGCGCCATCGTGTTTCACGCCAGCGGCCGCATCGTCGCGATGGCGCAGCGCGAATTCCGCCAGATCTATCCGCAGCCCGGCTGGGTGGAGCACGACGCCAACGAGATCTGGGACTCGCAACTCGCGGTGGCGCGCGAGGCACTGGCCAAGGCCAACCTGAAAGCCGGCGACATCGCGTCGATCGGCATCACCAACCAGCGCGAGACCACGCTGCTGTGGAACCGGCGCAGCGGCGCGCCGATCCACAACGCGATCGTCTGGCAGGACCGCCGCACCGAACCGCTGTGCGCGCAGCTGCGCGCGCGCGAAGGCTTCAGCGACCAGGTGCGCCGCTCCACCGGCCTGGTGATCGACCCCTACTTCTCGGGCACCAAGGTGCGCTGGCTGCTCGACCATGTGAGCAACGCGCACGTCGACGCCGCGCACGGCGCGCTCGCCTTCGGCACCATCGACTCGTGGCTGCTGTGGAAGCTCACAGTGGCCGCCTGCACGCCACCGACGTGAGCAACGCGTCGCGCACGATGCTGTTCGACGTCCGCCACAACGTGTGGGACCGCGAGCTGCTCAAGGCGCTGCAGATCCCCGACAGCCTGCTGCCGAAGGTGCATCCGTCGAGCCATCTCTACGGCGAGACCGATGCGTCGTGGTTCGGCGCGCCGATCCCCATTGCCGGCATCGCGGGCGATCAGCAAAGCGCGCTGTTCGGCCAGGCCTGCTTCAAGGCGGGCCTCGCCAAGAACACCTATGGCACCGGCTGCTTCATGCTGATGCACAGCGGCGAGCGCTTCGAGGAATCTCACAACGGCTTGATCACCACCGCCGCCGCGCAAACCGATGCCAGGCCGCAGTTCGCGCTCGAGGGCAGCGTGTTCATCGGCGGTGCGGTCGTGCAATGGTTGCGCGACGGCCTGCGCGCGATCACCGGCAGCCACGAGATCCAAGGTCTCGCCGCCACGGTGCCCGACTCCGGCGGCGTGATGTTCGTGCCGGCGTTCACCGGCCTGGGCGCGCCGTACTGGAACGCCGACGCGCGCGGCGCCATCGTCGGCCTGACGCGCGGCAGCACGGTCGCGCACATCGCGCGCGCCGCGCTCGAGAGCATCGCGTTCCAGTGCGCCGCGTTGCTGCAGGCGATGGCGCGCGATGCCAGCGGCTCGTCGGCCACGGTCACCGAGCTGCGTGTCGACGGCGGCGCCAGCGTCAACGATCTGCTGATGCAGTTCCAGGCCGATCTGCTCGGCATCCCGGTGGTGCGGCCGAAGGTGGTGGAGACCACCGCGCTCGGTGCGGCGTATCTGGCGGGGCTGGCCAGCGGCGTCTACCAGAACCTCGACGAGCTGGCCGCGCAGTGGCAGGTGGAGCGGCGCTTTCTGCCGACGATGGCGCGCGAGCGCGTGCAGGAGTTGATGGCGCGCTGGGAGCGTGCGGTGCGGCAAACGGTCGCGACTTGAGCGACCCGCGAGTGCGAACCCTGCTGACACCACGTTGTCAGCAGCACCGGCTCAGCATGAGGGCTCCTCTCACTTCTTTCATAGGAGGCTGTCATGTCCGGTGATGCCATCAGTTGGTTCGAGATTCCGGTGCGCGACTTGCACCGTGCGCAACGTTTCTACGAGACCGTGCTCGACCGCCGGCTCAAGCCAGAGACCATGGGCGACGAACGTTTGGCCGTGTTCCCGGCCGACGAAGGCCGTGCAAAAGGTTGCCTCTTTCTGTCGTCCGAGGCGGTGGAACCGTCGGCTGCGGGCAGCCGGGTATACCTCGACTGCTCACCGTCGATCGACGCCGCGCTCGATCGTGTACGCGGCGCGGGCGGACGCATCACGACGCCGAAGGTCGCACTGCCGCCCGGCATGGGCTACTTCGCACACGTCACCGACACCGAGGGCAACGTGGTCGGCCTGCATGCGTTGGATTGATGTTGGCCCCCACGCTCACTTCGTTCGCTGCCCGCCGGGGGGGCGTGGCCGGCTTGGGGCGGCCCGGCGCTCGGCCGTTGGCCCCCACGCTCACTTCGTTTGCTGCCCCCCGCAGGAGCACGGCCGGCCGGGGCGGCCCGGCCCTCGGCCCGTAGCATTGCCGGCATGCGGCGCGCGGATCGACTGTTCCAACTGGTGCAGTTGATCCGCGGGCGCCGGCTGACCACGGCCGAGTGGTTGGCGGCGCGCCTGGAGGTGTCGCTGCGCACCGTGTACCGCGATGTCGCCGACCTGCAGCACCAAGGCGTGCCCATCGACGGCGAAGCCGGTGTCGGCTACCGCATGCGCGCCGGCTTCGACCTGCCGCCGTTGATGTTCACCACCGGTCAGGCCAAGGCATTGGTCGCTTGCGTGCGGCTGGCACAACCGCGCCTGGGGCGCGCGACGCCGACGACGCCTTGACGAAGATCCTCACCGTGTTGCCCCCTGCCGCGCGTGCGGCCGCCGAGAGCTTGGCGGTCTACGCGCCGGCGATGGTCAGCGACAACGCGACACGTGAGCGCCTGGGCGCCTGTTGCGGGAGGCCTGCGAGTCGCGGCGCTTCGTGCAACTCGAATACGAGAGCCTGCAAGGCGCCCTGTCGCAGCGACGCGTGCGGCCGCTCGGCGTGTTCTATTGGGACGCGGTATGGACCGTCGCCAGCTGGTGCGAAATGAGGCAGGACTTTCGCAACTTCCGGGTCGATCGCATGCGCTCGCTGCAGACGCTCGACGAATCCTTTCGCGACGAGGCGGGCAAGACACTCGCCGATCTGTTGCGACTGGTGCGCGCCTGACGGCGTTCGCCGATCACGGCAAACCGAGGAACAGGTACACGGCCTGGTTGGCCGAGCTGGCGCGACCGTAGCCGAGGTAGACCGGGCCCAGCGGCGTGTCCACCGCCAGATAGATCGCATTGCCGTGGCGGGTCTGGTCGCGGGGCTCGGCGCGCGCGAGGTCGCCGATGCGCCCGACCTCGGTCGACACACCCACCGACATGCCTTCGAGGAAGCGCGGGCCGGTGATGCGGTAGTTGTAGATCAGCCGGCCGAAGCGCACGCCGCGCCCGAGGAACTCGCCAGTGTGATAGCCCGACAGCCGCAGAAAGCCGCCGAGACTGGAAAACTCCCAGAACGGCAGCTCGTCGGGACCGGCGGCGGCCGAGCCTTGCAGCCCGAGCAGCAACGTATGACGCTCGATACGACACCGCGCCTTGTGCGTTGAGGGTCACGCGGTTGAAGTCCTGGTCGGCACCCCACGCCGGCATCGAACGGTAGAACCGCAGATCCACCGCGTAGCCATTGCGCGGAAAGCGCACGCTGTCGAGCACGTCGAAGCGCAGCCACAGCTCCGCGCCGGCAATATCCTGGGGTGGCTCCAGCAGCGAGGCGGGAACGAGGTTGGTGTCGTCACCGAGCTTGACGCGGCCGCGCGAGGCGACCAGGCGCACTTCGCCAGCGCGCCCGAAGGGCACGCCCACGGCCAGATCCATCTGCGCGATGTTGCGCCGGAAGCGCGAGATCCGTTGGCCATCGACGTAGATGTCGAAGGGGTCGCTGGCGTATTCGGCGCCGACGGCCGTGAACCATCGCTGCGCCGGCGACAGCGGCTGGTGCCACTCGGTGCGCAGGCGCTCGTTGTTGCCGATCTGCAGGTCGTTGCGCCATTCGGCGCCGAGCGAGTTGAGCCAGGTCCAGCGGTGCGTGGCCAGCAGGTTGAAGTAGGAATTGCCCTCGAAGTCGGTGGACAGGCTGATGCCGAAGCGCAGGTAGTTGGGCCCCCACGACTTCTCGGTCACATCGGCGGTCAGCACGTGGCCGCCGCCGGGTTGTTCGGTCAGGAAGTAGCTGACCCGCTCGAAGTCGCCGCTGCCATAGATGCGCGCATGTCGCTGTCGGCCACCGCGGCATCGAAAGGTACCGCCACGATCCGATTGCATCGCGCCACTCACCGCCTCCGGGTTGACGCGCGAGACGCCCTTCACTTCCACCGCCGCGATGCGCACCTCGTCGGCAGACGCCAGCGCGGTGCGCGCCGCCGTCTCGGCAGCGTATGTCGTCGGGATCCACCTGCAGCTTGGCCAACTGCGCCACCACGCCGCGGGCCGCCTTTTCTCCGGCCGCCGCGGCCTCGAGCAGGCGCTCGAAATCCGCCGTGCCCACCGTGCCGAGATCGGGCGTGATCAACACGTCGTCGGGGCCGAGTTCCTTCAGCGACTGGCTGACGTTGGTGTTGGTCAGCATGCGCGTCAGCTGGTCGGAGATCGACAGCAGCGACGTGATGGCTTGCGCTCGAGCAGCGGCGTGCCGATGTTGACTGCGATCACCACCTGCGCACCGAGCGAGCGCGCGACGTCGACCGGCAGGTTGCGCGTGACGCCACCGTCGACCAGCAAGCGGCCGTCGAGCTCCACCGGATTGACGAACGGCCGGGATCGCCATGCTGGCGCGCACCGCGGTGGCCAGGCTGCCGTGGTCGAGCACCACCATCTCCGCGGTGGTGACGTCGGTGGCCACCGCGCGAAAGCGGATCGGCAGCTTGTCGAAGTCGCTGTCGCGCTGGCGCACCGTGAGCCGCCGCAGCACCGCCTCGAGCGCGACACCGGCCACGGCCCCCTTGGGCAGCGCCAAGCCGTTGGGGCCCACCCCGACCTCCGGGCCGATGTAGTTCAGCTGGTCGTCGGCCTTGCGGCGCATCGGCACGTTTTCGCGCGACGTGTCCTGGAACAGCATCGCCGTGTTCAGCGGCTTCATCTCGTCTTCGATCATCGCAGCGGCATGCCGCTCGCATAGGCCGCGCCGACGATCGAGCCCGCGCTGGTGCCGACGATGATGTCGATCGGCACCCGCTGCTCCTCAAGCACCTTGAGCACGCCGATGTGCGCGCCGCCGCGGGCACCACCGCCGGCCAACACCAGCCCAACGCGCGGCCGCGCGACGGCGGCGGATGCGGCCGGTGTCGCTGGCGCAGCGGCGGCCTGCGGCCAGGCGGACGTGGCCGCCCACAAGGTCAGCAGCAGGCCGTACACGATCTTCGCAGGCAGGCGTGACACGAAACGGCGCTGCATCGCGGTTCAGGCCTGTGTCGACAACGCGGCTTGCACTTGCGGCCAGCGCGGCAACGGCGCCACCGCACCCACTCCCAAGGTGCTGAGCGCAGCGGCCACGTTGGCCGCACGCGCTGCGGCCACCAGGTCGGCGCCGGCAGCCAGGCGGGCCAGCAAGGTGCCAGCAAAACAGTCGCCCGCACCGGTGGCGTCGACCGGCTGCACCGGGTGCGGCGGCAACTTGGTGACACCGCCGCGCTGCGAGACCCAGCAACCCTGCGCGCCGAGCTTCAAGAGCACCGTCGGTGCACCCAGCCCATGGGCCCACTGCAGTGCCTGCTCGGGCGACTCGGTGCCGGCGAGCAGCGCCACCTCGTCGACGCTGGGCAGGAAGATGTCGGCCAGGCCCGCCGCGCGCTCGACCACCGGCCGCGCCGCCTGCACGCTCCACAGCCGCGGCCGGAAGTTCAAGTCGTAGGACACGCGCGCACCGCCGTCGCGAGCCAGGTCGATCGCGGCGAACACGGTGGCGCAGGCGCTGGCGGAGATCGCCTGCGAGATGCCCGACACATGCAGCGTGCGCGCCCGCTGCACATGCTGCAGGAACGGTGCGAAGGCCGGGTCGTTGCCAGCCATGCGGCTGGCGGCGCTGCCGGCGCGGCGATAGGTGAAGGCATGGCCCTGCACACCGTGGGTGACGAAGTAGACGCCGGTGTCGGCGCCCGGCATCACGCGCACGCCGCCGGCATCGACGCCTTCGTCGCGCCACAGCGCGAGCAGCTGCGCGCCGAACACGTCGTCGCCGAGTTGCGTGACATAGCCGCTGCGCGCACCGATGCGCGCTGCCGCAATCGCGCAGTTGGAGGTGTCGCCGCCGAAGCCGGCGGTGTAACGCGCGGGTTCGTCGCGCGACTGGTCGAACTCGACCATCGCCTCGCCGAGGCACATCAGGTCGAGCGGCGGTGGAGAGGATGCGGCGTCGGTGGCACTCATCGCGCGCCGAAACCATCAGAAATGGATGGTCACCGCATCGACGACGTTCAGCGCAGCGTCGACGATCGGCATCCAGTGCCACTTGTCGAAGGTGGTGCACGGGTGCGAGATGCCGAGCACGACGCGGTCGCCGACCGCCAGGCGCGGCCGGTGCCGGCATCGAAGCGCAGGTAGGCATGCTGGTCGTTGAGCGCGGTGATGCGCCAAGATGCATCGGCCGCCTCGAGCGGGTCGCGCACCCGCCGGCGCAAAGCCGATCGGCTGCGGCAAGCCCATGTCGAAGCCGACAGTCGCGCCGGCCCGCGGTGAGGATCGCCGAGCCCGGGCTCGGGCAGCGCTCTGCACGCAGGTCCACAGCTGCAGCGCGGGCCTGAGACCATTCGCTCGCAACCGCAGCGTTCGTTGACCCGCTGCAGCAGCCGCTGGTAGTGGCCGTGGTCGTGCGTGACGTAGCAGCCCGAGCGCAGCAGGCCGCGCACCGGCCGCTGCAGCGCTCAGGCGCATGCGCGCGGCCACGAGGTCGAAGATGCCCGAGCCGCCGGCCGACACGATCACCTCGTCGGCCTCGAACAACGATTCGCGGTCGCAGGCCTGCGCCACGTCGGCCAGCCGCTGCATCAGCGCGGCCGCGTAGCTCGGCATCGCGCGCGCTCTCGCCGGTGGCGCCCAGGCCCTCGTAGCACTCGATGCCGACCAGCCGCACCGCGGTGCTGGCGCGCAGCGCGCGTGCCAGCACCAGCGCATCGCCGTGATCGCGCACACCGGTGCGGCCGCCGGGCACGCCGATCTCGAGCAGCACTTCGAATGGCTCCGCCTCGCCGCGCGCACGCACCCAGGCTTCGATGCGCTGCAACTGCTGCAGCGAGTCGACCAGGAACACCACACGCAGATCGGCATGCTGCACGCGCAGCGCCTGCAGCGCGGCCAACTCGACGTCTTGCACCAGCTGGTTGGCGATCAGCGCGCGGCGCACGCCCGCAGCGACACCGACGCGCAACTGGAACACGTTGGCGAACGTGATGCCCCAGGCGCCGGCCGTCCAGCTGGCGCGCAAACAACTGCGGCGACATCGTGGTCTTGCCGTGCGGCGCGAGGTCCACGCCCTGGCTGCGCGCATAGGCCTGCATCCATTGCAGGTTGTGCGCCAGCGCGTCGCGGTCGAGCGCCGCCAGCGGCAGCGGCAGGTCGCCGGACAGCAGGTTCCAGCCGCGCGCGGCGATGTCGGCCGGCTTGCACGGCGGCGCGTCGGGCGGAAAGCCCTTCAACCAGGGGCCGAGCGTCAGTGCCATCGCTGCGGCGTGTCGGGTTGGCCGAGCAGGTGCACCAGGTGCTCCAGGCTGTCGAGGTTGTGCACCGGCAGAAAGCGGTCGACGTGCGGCAGCATCGCGCGAATGCCGGCGGCCTTGGGCTGGAAACGGTCGAAGCGCAGCAGCGGGTTCAGCCAGATCAGCCGCCGGCAGCTCTTGGCCAGGCGCTCCATCTCGTGCGACAGCGCGCGCGTGTCGCCGTGTTCGAGGCCGTCGCTGATCAACAGCAGCGTCGTGCGGCTGCTCAAGGCGCGGCGCGCCCAGCGCTGGTTGAACTCGTGCAGGCAGGTGGTGATGCGCGTGCCGCCCGACCAGTCCTCGACCGCGCGCACCACCTGCGCCACCGCGACGTCGGGGTCGCGGCTCTTCAACAAGCGCGTGGTGCGCGTGAGCCGCGTGCCGAAGACGAAGCTCTCGACGCGCGCCTCGGCATGGCCGAGCGCATGCGCGAAGTGCAGCAGCATGCGCGAGTAGCGGCTCATCGAGCCCGAGATGTCGGCCAGCACCACCATCGGCGCCGGCAACGGGCGCGGCCGCCGCCAGCGCAGCTCGCCCAGTTCGCCACCGTGGCGCGCCATCGTCTGCAGCGTGGCACGCCAGTCGATGCGGCCGGCGCGAAACGAGCGCGCGGCGCGCCGCGTCGGCAGCGGCTCGAACACCCAGCGCAGCTGCGTCAGCGCCCGGCGCGCGGCGCGCCACTCGTCGGCGCTCATGGTGTCGAAGTCGGCCTTGCGCAGCACCTCGCGGTCGCTCACCGTGAAGGCGGCATCGAACTGCAACTCGTCGTCGGCGGCTGCGGCTGCGGTGCGTCGGGCCGCGGGTTGGGGAACAGCGCATCGCCCAGGCGCCGGTTCTCGCGCTGCTCCGGCAGCAGGCCCTGCTGCGCTCGCACCTTGGGCAACAGCATCGCGCGCATGCGGCCTTCGAGGTCGGGGTCGCGCCAGAACAGCTCGAACGCCTGATCGAACAAGTCGCGGTGCTCGATGCGATCGAGCATGCAGGTGGTGAGCACGGCATGGAAGTCGCGCTTGCTGTCGAAGCCGGCCAGCTTGAGCGCCTGCAGCGTGAGCTGCACCCGATCGGTCCCCACCGCCATGCCGGCGGAGCGCAGCACGCGCGCGAAGTGCATGACGTTTTCGGCCAGGTGGCCTGGGGATTGGCGCGGGGCGACGATCATCGTCAGACCTGCAGTCGCTCTGGAGCGCGCGCAAAGCCGCGGGCGGGTATGCGCCGGCGCTGGGATGCGGCAGCCCTTCGCTGCGCGAGGGATTCCCTGCGCTGCTCGATCTCATGGCCCGCCGAGAAACTCGCTTCACTCCCTGCGGTCGTTGCGCTCGAACAATCTCGGCGAGTCAGAACACGAAGCGCGCGCTGGCGCGCGCGGCCATGAGCTCTGCGCTGCTCGGCGCCGCATATGTCGCTGCCGACGCACACCCACCCACGGCTTTGCCGGCACCACCGTGCCATTCGATCGAACACCACGAGCGGTTTTGCGCGGTGGGCGGTACCCGGGGTGGGCGACTTGTGGGGCGGCGAGAAGCGCAGCAGCGCGGTCGGCGCGCGCAACGCGCGCGCTTCGTTCATCTGACTCGCGGCGACTGTCCGAGCGAAACGACCGAAGGGAGTGAAGCGAGTTTCGCCGCGCGACCGCGCTGCGAGCATCGCAGCGGAGTCGGCCTGCAAGGCCGACCGCCACAGTAGGAGCCCACACCGGGTACCGCCCACCGCGCCGCGCAGTACTCAAACAGCTCACGACAATCAAGCCGCAGCACGCGCCGCGCTGCGCACCTCTTCCAACAACCGCGCCGCTTCGCCGCCCTGCATGCGCGCGATGTCGTCCTGGTATTTCAGCAGCACGCCCAGCGTGTCCTGGATCACCGCGGGGTCGAGCACCAGCGCGTCGAGCTGCATCAGCGCGCGCGCCCACTCGATGGTCTCGGCGATGCCGGGTTGCTTGTAGAGCTCCACCTGGCGCAGCCGCTGCACGAAGGCGACGATCTGCTGCGCGAGCTGCTGCGCGACACCGGGCACGCGACGTTGCAGCACCAGCAGCTCGCGCGCCGCGTCGGGGAAGCCGACCCAGTGGTACAGGCAGCGGCGCTTCACCGCGTCGTGGATCTCGCGTGTGCGGTTGGAGGTGAGCACCACGATCGGAGGCGTGGCCGCTTTCACGGTGCCGAGTTCGGGAATCGTGATCTGGAATTCCGACAGCACCTCGAGCAGGAAGGCTTCGAACGGTTCGTCGGCGCGGTCGAGCTCGTCGATCAGCAGCACCGGCGGCACGCTGCGCTTCGGGTCGATGGCCTGCAGCAGCGCGCGCTGGGTCAGGAATTTTTCGGAGAACAACTCGCCGGCCAACGCCTGGCGGTCGGCGCCGGTGCCTTCGGCCAACCGGATCTCGAGCATCTGGCGGCCGTAGTTCCACTCGTAGGCCGCGCCGGCGAGGTCGAGGCCCTCGTAGCACTGCAGGCGGATCAATTCGCGGCCGAGCATCGCGCTCAGCGTGCGCGCGATCTCGGTCTTGCCGGTGCCGGGCTCGCCTTCGAGGAACAGCGGGCGCTGCAGCTTCAGCGCCAGGTACACCGCGGTGGCGAGCTGGCGGTCGGCCACGTAGTCGAGCGCGAGCAGGCGCTGCTGCAACTCGTCGATGCTGGCGGGGAGATCGTTCATGCGGCGGCCGAAGTGAAGAACGCCGCGTTGCCGCGGCGTCCTGAGTGTGTCACAGCGAGCAGCAGCCCTTCAGCCGATGGCTCTCTTGGCCAGCACCGGGATCAGCGCCGCCCGGTATTCGGCCGAGCCGTGCAGATCGCCGTTCAGGCCCTTGGCGTCGATCTTCACGCCGTCGCAGGCGGCACCAGACCAGTTGGCCGCGAGTTTGTCTTCCAGCGCCTTGGCGCGGAACACGCCGCTGGAACCGGCACCGGTGACCGCGACGCGCACGCCGCCCTTGCCCTTGGCGACGAACACGCCCACCAGCGCGAAGCGCGACGCCGGCTGCTTGAACTTCTGCCAGCCCGCCTTCTCGGGCACCGGGAAGCTGACCGCGGTGATGACTTCGCCGTCGTTGAGCGCAGTCGTGTACAGGCCCTTGAAGAAATCGTCGGCCGCGATCGTGCGCTTGTCGGTGTGGATGGTCGCGCCCAGCGCCAGCGCGGCCGCCGGGTAGTCAGCCGCCGGGTCGTTGTTGGCCAGGCTGCCGCCGATGGTGCCGCGGTTGCGCACCTGGCGATCGCCGATGCCGCCGGCCAGCGCGGCCAGCGCCGGGATCGCTTGCGCGACTTCCTTGGACGCCGCCACCGCGGCGTGCGTGGTCATCGCGCCGATCTTGACGGTGCCGCCCGACACGCTGATGCCTGTCAGATCAGCCAGGCCGCCCAAGTCGACCAGCGCGGCGGGCGCGGCCATGCCGATCTTCATCGCGGCCAGCAGCGACTGGCCACCGGCCAGCAGCTTGGCGTCGGCCGCACCGGCTGCGCGCGCGGCGTCGGCCACCGAGGAGGGCTTCGCGTAGTTGAATGCTTGCATGGTTGTGCTCCTCGATCAGCGGGCGGCGGCCTGCGCCGCCTTCCACACGTTGTACGGCGACGCCGGCATCGGCACGTCCTTGACGCCCAGCGCATTGCAGATCGCGTTGATCAGCGCCGGCGGCGAGCCGATGGCACCGGCCTCGCCGCAGCCCTTGACGCCCAGCGGGTTGTGCGTGCACGGCGTGCCCTTGACCGTCTCGACCGTGAAGGTCGGGAAGTCGTCGGCGCGCGGCATCGCATAGTCCATGAAGCTGCCGGCCAGCAACTGGCCCGAGTTCTCGTCGTAGGCGCCGTGCTCGAGCAGCGCCTGGCCGAGCCCTTGAGCCAGCCCGCCGTGCACCTGGCCCTCGACGATCATCGGGTTGACGATGTTGCCGAAGTCGTCGCACGCGGTCATGCGGTCGATCTTCACCGCGCCGGTGGCCGTGTCGACCTCCACCTCGCAGATGTAGGTGCCCGCCGGGTAGGTGAAGTTGCTCGGGTCGTAGAACGCGTTTTCGTTGAGGCCGGGCTCGAGCTTGTCGTGCGGGAAGTTGTGCGGCACGTAGGCGGTGAGCGACACCGCGCCGAACGGCACGCTCTTGTCGGTGCCCGCCACCTTGAACACGCCGCCTTCGAACACGACGTCGGTGTCGGCCGCCTCCATCAGGTGCGCGGCGATCTTCTTGCCCTTGGCGATGATCTTGTCGACCGCCTTGACGATCGCCGTGCCGCCCACCGCGAGCGAGCGGCTGCCGTAGGTGCCCATGCCGAACAGGATCTTGCCGGTGTCGCCGTGCTCGATGCTGATGTCGTCCATCGGGATGCCCAGCCGGTCGGCCACCACCTGCGCGAACGTGGTCTCGTGGCCCTGGCCGTGGCTGTGGCTGCCGGTGAAGATCGTCACCTTGCCGGTGGGGTGCACCCGCACCTCGCCGGCCTCGAACAAGCCGGCCCGTGCGCCCAGTGCGCCGGCCACGCTCGACGGCGCGATGCCGCAGGCCTCGATGTAGGCCGAGTAGCCGATGCCGCGCTTCAGGCCCTTGGCCTCGCTGGCCGCCTTGCGCTTGGCAAAGCCCGCGACGTCGCCGCGCTCGATCGCCTTCGACAGCGTCGCGTTGTAGTCGCCGGTGTCGTAGGTCAGGCCCACCGGCGAGGCATACGGGAACTCGGTGATGAAGTTGCGGCGGCGGATCTCGGCCGGGTCGATCTTCAACTCGGTGGCCGCCGTCTCGACGATGCGCTCGAGCACGTAGGTCGCCTCCGGGCGGCCGGCGCCGCGGTAGGCATCCACCGGCGCGGTGTTGGTGAACATCGCCGTCACTTCGCACCAGATCTTGGGCGTCTTGTACTGGCCGGCCAGCAAGGTGGCGTACAGGATGGTCGGGATCGCCGACGCGAAGGTCGACAGATACGCGCCCAGGTTGGCGGTGGTGTCGACTTTCAGCGCGACGAACTTGCCGTCCTTGTCGAGGCCGAGCTTGGCGGTGGTGATGTGGTCACGGCCGTGCGCGTCGGACTGGAAGGCCTCCGTGCGCGAGCTGGTCCACTTGATCGGCCGCTTGATCACCTTGCTGGCGAACACCAGCGCGGTCTCTTCGCCGTAGAGGTAGATCTTCGAGCCGAAGCCGCCGCCGACGTCGGGCGCCACCACGCGCATCTTGTGCTCGGGGATGCCGAGCACGAAGGCGCACATCAGCAGGCGCTCGACGTGCGGGTTCTGGTTGGCCACGTACAGCGTGTAGCTGTCGGCGTTGAAGTCGTAGCTGGCGTTGGCCGCGCGCGGCTCGATCGCGTTGGGGATCAGCCGGTTGTTGCGAAAGCTCAGCGTCGTCACGTGCGCGGCGCCCTTGAGCGCCGCGTCGGTGCCGTCCTTGTCGCCGATGCCCCAGTGGTAGCAGCGGTTCTCGGGTGCGTCGTCGTGCACCAGGGCGCCCGCCTTGCTCGCCTTGGCGGCGTCGACCACCGCCGGCAGCTCGTCGTAGTCGACCTCGATCATCTGCATCGCGGCATCGGCCTGCTCGCGCGTCTCGGCGACGATCAGCGCGACGCGGTCGCCGACGTAGCGCACCTTGCCGTCGGCCAGCACCGGGTGGCGCGGCTCCTTCATCGGCGTGCCGTCGAGGCTGTTGATCAGCCAGCCGCACGGCAGGCCGCCGACCTGCTTGAAGTGCTCGCCGGTGAAGATGCCCAGCACGCCGGGCGCCTTGGCGGCCGCCGCGGTGTCGAGCTTCTTGATGCGCGCGTGCGCGTGCGGGCTGCGCAGGAAGACGCCGTAGGTCTGGCCGGGCAGCGTGATGTCGTCGGTGTACTGGCCGCGGCCGGTGAGAAAGCGCGCGTCTTCGCGCCGCTGGACGCTCTGGCCGACGAAGGCAGCTTGGGGTGCGTTCATGTCGAGCCTCCGTTCACTTCATCGCCGCGGCGCCTTGCGCCACGGCTTTGACGATGTTGTGGTAGCCGGTGCAGCGGCACAGGTTGCCGTCGAGCCCGGCGCGGATCTGCTCGTCGGTCGAACAGTTGTGGTTCTTCACCAGGTCGACCGCGCTCATCACCATGCCCGGGGTGCAGAAGCCGCACTGCAGGCCGTGGCAGGCGCGAAACGCCGCCTGCATCGGGTGCAGCGTGCCGTCGGCGGCGGCCAGGCCCTCGATGGTGGTGACCTCGGCGCCGGCGGCCTGCACCGCCAGCATCGTGCAGCTCTTCACCGCGCGGCCGTTGACGTGCACCGTGCAGGCGCCGCACTGCGTGGTGTCGCAGCCGATGTGGGTGCCGGTCAGGCGCAGCGTCTCGCGAAGAAAGATCGCCGAGCAAGGTCTGCGGCTCGACCTCGCGGGTCACCGACGCCCCGTTGACGGTGAGCGTGAGTTTGATGCCCATGGTGTCTCCTGGAGGGAATGGAATGGCTACGGCGCACGCCGAGTCGGCGCACCGCGTCGGGGCATATTAGGTCGCACACCGCCGGCGCGCATCGACTGGTTAACCCTGAAGGCCCGGCGTGGCCGTCGCGACCACCGGCCACGGGTTGCTCCAGCCCGCAACATCGGCCGTGCAAGCGCGGGGATTGACCCGGCGCAACTGCACGCCGCCCCGGCCCGCGTCACAATCGGCGTTCGTACCTCCACAGGCCGGCCCCGGGTCGGCGACCGCTCGCAGATGGACAACGTCGATCTTCAAGTCTTGCGGCAGGTGTCGCAGTGGTGCACCGACGGCCGCCGTGTCGTGCTCGGCACGATCACCCGCACCTGGGGCTCGGCGCCGCGCCCGCCCGGCTCGGTGGTGGCGATCCGCGACGACGGCATGGTCACCGGCTCGGTGTCGGGCGGCTGCATCGAAGACGACCTGATCGACAAGGCGCGCGAGGGCGTGCTGGCTTCAGGCATGCCCAAGGTCGTGCGCTACGGCATCGACGCCGATGCGGCCCACCGCTTCGGGCTGCCGTGCGGCGGCTTGATCGAACTGGTGCTCGAGCCGGTGCTGCCGCGCACGCGCATCGGCGAGCTGCTCGAGCGCCTGTCCAAGGGCGAGCGGGTGCGCCGCGTGCTGACGATCGCCAGCGGCGAGGTCGTGCTCGAGCCGGCCGGCGACACCGACGAGTTGCAGCTCACCGACACCACGCTCACCACCCACCACGGGCCGCGCTGGCGGCTGGTGCTGATCGGCGCCGGCCAGATGACGCAGTACCTGGCGCAGATGGCGCGCGCGCTCGACTACGAGGTGATCGTCTGCGACCCGCGCGACGAATACGCCACCGGGTTCGCGATCGAGGGTGCGACGCTGTCGCGCCAGATGCCCGACGACCTGCTGGCCGAGATCAAGCCCGACGGCCACACCGCGATCATCGCGCTGACCCACGACCCCAAGCTCGACGACCTGTGCCTGATGGAGGCGCTGCGCAGCCCCGCGTTCTACGTCGGCGCCATCGGCTCGCGCGCCAACCAGGCCAAGCGCAAGCAGCGGCTGATCGAGCACTTCGGGATGAAGGAAGCCGAGTTCGAGCGCCTGCACGGCCCGGTGGGGCTGAAGAACGGCGCGCGCACGCCGCCCGAGATCGCGATCGGCATCCTGGCCGAGTTGACCGCGGTGCGTTACGGCTATCGCATCCCGGCGCCGGTGGCCACCGGCGTGGTGGCCAGCGTGGCCGCCGGCTGCGTGACCTGAACGCGTCGCTGCGGCGACGCCTGCAGCACAAATCCGTCACGGCGGCGCGTTGTTCGTCAGCGCGCTGCGTGCCGCGCGCAAAGCGGCACCCTAGACTCTTTTGGCCTGCAACTGCATCGGCCAGCGCCGCGACGGACATGTCCCCCTCATTGCCGGGTTTGCGAATCGTCCCCTCCACGGCCCGTGGCCTCGCGCTGCTGGCCGCGCTGTCGTGGCTGCTCGGCGGCTGCGCCACCCCAGCGCCGAAGCTGCAAAAGTACGCGGCGCCAGCGGACGCGCCGACGGCCAAGCTGGTGATGCGCGGCGTGGTGCCGGCGGGCGACGCCTTCGGCGTGCTGGTCTACGACGACGCCGAAAACTGCAAGGGCCCGCGCCTGGCCGGCGCCGGCAACGTCGCCCGCAACCCCACCACCGTGCCGCTGGCCGCCGGCACGTTGACCACGGTGGACTTCATGCACGTCAAGGCCAACCGGGAGTCGTGCACGCTGCGCTGGTCGTTCACGCCGGTGGCGGGCAAGTCGTACCTGGTCAACGGCATCGGCAGCGCCACCGGCTGCCGCGCCTCGCTGCTCGATGCCAGCAATCCCGACGCGATCGTCGCTGCGGCAGGCAGCGTGCGGCGCAACGAAAAGGGCAACGCGTGCATTCCGATGGCGCAGGCGCGGTCGATCACCACCGCGCAGGGCGGCCAGGACCAGGGCGCTGCCGTGCTGCGCCCGGGTGCCAATGCCGACGACCTCAAAGACCTGATCCCGCAATGAAAACCACCGCCTTGCAGCGAGGCTGGCCGGCGGCGCTGCTGGCGGCGTTCGCCGCCACCGGCGCACACGCGCTCACCGCCGAGCAGGTGTATGCCAAGGTCTCGCCCAGCGTCTGGCGCGTGGTCACCTACGACGCCGACAACCTGCCGCTCGGCCAGGGCAGCGCCGTGGTGGTCGGCAGCCGAGGCGGTGGTCACCAACTGCCACGTGCTGGCCAAGGCCAAGCGGGTGGCCGTGAAGCGCGAGAAGGTGTCGCTCGAGGCCAAGCTGGCGATGTGGGACGTCAAGCGCGACCTCTGCCAGCTGCGCGTGGCGGGGCTCAAGGCGCCGGCGGTGTGGATCGCCAACGCGGGCAACGTCACGGTCGGCCAGAACGTGTTCGCGGTCGGCAACCCCAAGGGCCTCGAATTGACGATGAGCGCCGGCCTGGTGTCGTCGCTGCGCCGCAATACCGCCGGCCAGCTGGTGCTGATCCAGACCTCGGCGGCGATCTCCGGCGGCTCCAGCGGCGGCGGCCTGTTCGACGCCCAGGGCAACCTGGTCGGCCTGACCACGCTCGGCTCGGTCACCGGCGACGCGCAGAACCTGAACTTCGCCATTCCCGCGGAATGGGTGCGCGAACTGCCCGCGCGTCATGCCAGCGCGGCGGCCTCCGCCGCGGCGGCCAGCGGCAATGCCCAGGCCGTGTCGGGCGGCGCCGCGGCGCTCGGCGCGACCGGCGAGCGCACCTTCCAGCAAAGCACCGACGCGACGCGCTGAGGCGCCGCGCGCTCGGAGCTGGCGCCGGCGCGGTAAGCTGCGCACGAGCCAGCGGGCCGCCCACGCGGCCTGAATCTCCGACACATTCCCCACGAAGGCATCTGCATGCTCGCGCTTCACTACTACCCAGGCAACGCGAGCATGATCCCGCACATCCTGCTGCACGAGCTGAAGCTGCCGTTCGAGCTGAAGCTGGTCAACCGCACGCAGGGCGCGCACAAGTCGCCCGCCTACCTGAAGCTCAACCCGAACGGGCTGATCCCGGTGCTCGAGGACGGGCCGCTGGTGCTGTACGAGACGGCGGCGATCTGCCTGCACCTGGTCGACACCCATCCGCAAAGCGGCCTGGCGCCGGCGCTCGGCACCGCGCAGCGCGCGCACTTCTACAAGTGGCTGATCTGGATGACCAACTCGCTGCAGGCGACGATGGTGCAGTACTTCTACCCCGAGCGCTCGGTCGACGACGGCAACGAAGCCGGCGCCGCGCAGGTGCGCAACCACGCGCAGGCGCGCATCGGCGGGCTGCTGGCCCAGCTCGACGCCCAGCTGGCGTCGCACGGGCAGCCGTGGGTGCTCGGCGTCGAGCCTACAGCGCGCTCGACCCGTATGCCTTCGTGCTGTGCCGCTGGTCGCGCGGCTTCAAGGGACCGGCGGCCAAGCCGGCGCGCGAGTCGCCACAGCTCGGGCCCTACCTGCAGCGCATGCTGGCAAGGCCGGCGGTGCAGCGCGTGCTGGCCGACGAAGGGCTGGCGCAGCCCTGGGTGTAGCGCTGGCAGCGCACGGCAACGCGCGCCTTCAGGCCGCGCTGCTCTTGAAGCGCTCCAGGCGCAGCCGGATCAACTGCTCGAGGTCGCTCGCCTGCTTGGCGAGCCGGCGCGCCTGTTCGGGGTCGGCGGCTGCGGCGGCATCGCGGCGCAGCGCCGCGAGCTGGTGGAACAGCTCCACCTCGGGTGGCGGCACGCCGGCGTCGTGCAGGATCTTCATCGCCATGCGCCACTCGTCCGGCGTCTCGTCGTAGCCGTCGTTGAACTGCAGCGGCCTGCCGTAGCTCGGCGCGGCGCGCAGTTCGCCGGCCGCTTCGCTCGCGCGCAGGTGCTCGCCGATGTGATCTTCCAGCAGCTTCAGCGGGTTGGGCTCGTCCATGGCTCACGTCGATCAGCTCATCGGCACGCCCAGCCGCTCGCCCCAGCAGCGCGTCAGCGGGCTCAGCGGCCGCGCGGTGCGACGCTCGTTGAGCACCGCGCGGCCGAGCGACCGGGCGCCGGGGTCGGCAGCGGCGGCGGCCAGCAGGGTCTGGTCGATCAGGTCGCGCTGCGCATGGCTGCCGCCGAAGCGCTGCGCCTTGCCGCGCACCGCGTACAGCGCCTGCGCGGCGGCGACCGGCTCGCCGCGCGCCAGCGCGAGCAGCGCGCGCATCAGCGGCGCCCCGACCTCGCGCGCCATCGTGTGGTTGCTGCGCGGCGCGTCGTCGGCGGCCAGCGCGCGGGCGGCGCAACGCGCCACCCAGTGTTCGGCGCGCGCGCCGTCGTCGGCCGCCAGCATCGCCAGCAGCGCGTGCACGTCGTTGAAGGCGTAGAAGCCGGCGCTGTCGTCGGCCAGATCCCACTGCGCCACCAGATCGGCGCAGCGCTGGCGCACGTCGACTCCCAGCAGGTGCAATCGCCACAGGATCGAGGCCGCGTCGACGCGTTGCAGCGTCACCTGCAGCGTGTCGCCGGCCAGGTGGGCGTCGACCAGCCGCAGCACGCCGGTGTCGTCGAGCCCCTCGAGGCGAAACAGCGCCAGGTGCCACCACAGGTGGCAGGCGTAGCCGTTGCCCTCGGCCCACGAGCCCTGGTGCTGGCGCAGCCAGGCGGCGCCGTCGTCGAAGCGGCCCTGCATCTCCATCACGTGCGCCACCGCATGGATCGCCCACGGCGAGCGGGCATCGAGCGCCAGCGCGCGCCGGCCGGCCTCTTCGGCCTGCGCCTGCAGGTTGTTTTCCTCCAGGCCGAACGCATGCAGCGCCAGCACGTGGGGAAACAGCGGATCGGCGCCGTCCCACTCCGGCAGCGCGCGCGCCGGGCGGGCGCGCAGGTTGATGGCGTCGCCGCGGTAGAAGTCCCACAGGTGCGCCCACTGCAGCGCCAGCGCGTCGCGCGGGTGGTCGAGCAGCCACTCGTCCCACAGCGCGCAGGCGTCGTGCCAGCGGCCGTCGAGCACGCGCTGCGTCGCCTCCCAGTGCGCACGTTCGCGCGCCGGCGCGCCGGCCAGCAGCAGCTGGGCCCGATCGAGGTGGGCGCGCGCCTCGGCCAGCAGCGACGGCTCGGTCAGGCTCAGCAGGAACCCTGCCTTCATCACGTGCGGCAGCGGCCAGTGCGGATCGTCGGCGATCGCGCGGTCAAGGTCGGCCAACGGCGGGTCGTAGAACGACATCATCCGCCACAGCGCGGTCTCGACGGCGTCGCGCGCGGCCGCCGAATCGGTGCCGAGCAGGTTGCCGCGCGCGTCCTTCAGGGCCATGTCAGCGGCGCCCGAGCCGCGGAAGCGAGCGTGGGGCATTCATTTCATGCACTCTAACCCGGCAGCACCGCGGTCCGGGGGAGGGCCTTGGGGCAATCACGGGGCCAAGCCCGATGCGGGTTGCGCGCGTTGGTGCTTCAATAGGCGCCCCGTCAGGCCATGAGGAGAGGCTCGCCATGATTCCCGCTGGTTTCGACTACCACGCGCCACGCTCGGTGGCCGACGCGGTCAAGCTGCTCGGCAGCCTCGGCCCCGACGCCAAGCTGCTGGCCGGCGGCCACAGCCTGCTGCCGATGATGAAGCTGCGCTTCGCACAGCCCAGTGCGCTGATCGACCTCGGCAAGATCCCCGACCTGCGCGGCATCGCGCAGGCGGGCAGCGAGATCCGCATCGGCGCGATGACCACCGAGCACGAGCTGCTCAACTCCAAGCTGCTGGCCGACAAGGTGCCGCTGCTGGTGGAGGGGGTGTCGCTGATCGCCGACCCGCAGGTGCGCTACCGCGGCACGATCGGCGGCGACATCGCGCACGGCGACCCAGGCAACGACCACCCTGCGCTGATGCTGGCGCTCGACGCTTCGTTCGTGCTCACCGGGCCCAAGGGCGAACGGGTGGTCAAGGCCGAAGGATTCTTCGTCGGCCTGTACGAGACCCAGGCGCAGCCCGACGAGATCCTGACGCAGATCCGCATCCCGATTCCCGCCGCCGGCAGCGGCTGGGCGTACAGCAAGTTCAAGCGCAAGACGGGCGACTTCGCCACCGCCGCGGCCGCGGTGCAGTTGCAGATGAAGGGCAAGACGGTCGCCAAGGTCGCGATCGCGCTCACCAACGTCGGGCCGACGCCGATCAAGGCCCGCAAGGCCGAACAGCACCTGGTCGGCAAGGCCCTCGACGAGGCGGCGCTCGACGAGGCGGCGCGGCTGGCGATGGCCGGCTGCTCGCCGACCGCCTGCATGCGCGGCACGCCGGACTACAAGACCGCGCTGGCCGGCGAGATGGTGCGCCGCGCGCTGCAGACCGCGCACTCGCGCGCCAAGCCCTGAGCCGGAAAGGACATCCACCATGGCGAACACCCACAAGGTCTCGTTCAAGCTCAACGGCAAAGCGGTCGACGTCACGGTCGAGGCGCGCGAACTGCTGATCCACACGCTGCGCGAACGGCTCGCGCACACCGGCCCGCACATCGGCTGCGAAACCTCGCACTGCGGCGCCTGCACGGTCGACATCGACGGCATGTCGGTCAAGTCCTGCACGATGCTGGCCGTGCAATGCGACGGCGCCGACGTGCTCACCATCGAAGGCTTCGAGCAGGGCGGCGTGCTGCACGCGCTGCAGCAGGCGTTCCACGAGGAGCACGGCCTGCAATGCGGCTACTGCACGCCGGGCATGATCACCCGCGCCTACCGGCTGCTGAAGGAGAACCCCAACCCGAGCGAGCAGGAGATCCGCTACGGGATCGCGGGCAACCTGTGCCGCTGCACCGGCTACCAGAACATCGTCAAGGCCGTGCAGTCGGCGGCCAAGAAGCTCGCCGCCGCGACCGCGGCCGCCTGAGCCTCAAAAACTTCATCGAATCCACCGGAGACACGCCATGGGCGACCTGTCCGATCTGAAGGAACGCGAAGACAAGCTGCAGGGCATGGGCACCTCGCTGCTGCGCAAGGAGGATGCGAAGTTCATCCGCGGCCAGGGCACGTACGTCGACGACATCAAGCTGCCGGGCATGCTGTTCGGCGCGCTGGTGCGCAGCCCCTATGCGCACGCCCGCATCAAGGGCATCGACAAGTCCAAGGCGCTGGCCTGCCCCGGCGTGGTGGCGGTGCTCACCGCCGACGACCTGAAGCCGGTCAACCTGCACTGGATGCCCACGCTGGGCGGCGATGTGCAGGCGGTGCTGGCCGACAAGAAGGTGTGCTTCCAGCTGCAGGAGGTGGCGATGGTGCTGGCCACCGACCGCTACACCGCCTACGACGGCGCCGCGCTGGTGGAGGTCGACTACGAAGAGCTGCCGGCGATCGTCGACCCGAAGAAGGCGATGGACAAGGACGCGCCGATCATCCGCGAGGACATCGCCGACAAGAAAGAAGTCGGCCACGGCCCGCGCACGCACCCGAACCACATCTTCACCTGGGAGGCCGGCAACAAGGCGGCCGCCGACGCGGCGTTCAAGAGCGCCGAGATCACGGTGCGCGAGGAGATCCTCAATCCGCGCGTGCACCCGTGCCCGCTCGAGACCTGCGGCTGCGTGGCGTCGTTCAACAAGGCCACCGGCTACCTCACCGTCTACATGACGACGCAGGCGCCGCACATCGTGCGCACCGTGCTCGCGATGCTGTCGGGCGTGGCCGAGAGCAAGATCCGCGTGGTCGGCGGCGACATCGGCGGCGGCTTCGGCAACAAGGTGCCGGTGTACCCGGGCTACGTGGTGGCGATCGTGGCGTCGATCGTCACCGGCGTGCCGGTGAAGTGGATCGAGTCGCGCATCGACAACATCTCGACCACCGGCTTCGCACGCGACTATCACGGCGTCGGCGAACTGGCGGCCGACAAGGACGGCCGCATCAAGGGCCTGCGCTTCACGCGCGCTGGCCGATCACGGCGCGTTCAACTCGCACGTGTCGGCCACCAAGCTGCCGGCGGGCCTGTTCTCGATCTGCACCGGCTCGCTACGCGATTCCGAACGCCTATGCGCGCGTCGACGCGGTCTACACCAACAAGGCACCGGGCGGCGTGGCCTACCGCTGCTCACTGCGCGTGACCGAAGCGATCTACCTGATCGAACGCATGATGGACGTGCTGGCGCAGAAGATCGGCGTCGACAAGGCCGAGATCCGGCGCCGCAACTTCGTGCAGGCCGAGCAGTTCCCGTACACCACGTCATTCGGCTGGACGCTCGACTCGGGCAACTACCACCCCGCGCTCGAAAAAGTGCTGAAGGCGGTGGACTACGAGGGCCTGCGCAAGGAACAGGCCGCCAAACGCGCCGACCCGAACAGCCCGACGCTGATGGGCATCGGCATCGCCACCTTCACCGAGATCGTCGGCGCCGGGCCGACCAAGGTGTGCGACATCCTGGGCATCGGCCTGTTCGACAGCTGCGAGATCCGCGTGCACCCCACCGGCGGCGTGATCGCGCGGCTGGGCACGATGACGCAGGGCCAGGGCCACGCCACCACCTACGCGCAGATCATCGCCACCGAGCTCGGCCTGCCGGCCAGCGACATCGTCGTGGAAGAAGGCGACACCGACAAGGCGCCCTACGGCGCCGGCACCTGGGGCTCGCGCTCGACCCCGGTGTCCGGCGCGGCCACCGCGGTGGCCGCGCGCAAGATCAAGGACAAGGCCAAGAAGATCGCCGCGCACCTGCTCGAAGTCGGCGAGGGCGACCTCGAGTGGGAGATCGACCGCTTCAAGGTCAAGGGCAACCCGACGCAGGCCAAGACGATGAAGGAGATCTGCATGGTCTCGCACACCGGCAACCTGCCCGCCGGCATGGAGCAGGGCCTCAACGCGGTGGCTTACTACGACCCGCCGAACCTGACGTTCCCGTTCGGCGCCTACCTGTGCGTGGTCGACGTCGACAAGTTCACCGGCGAGGTCAAGGTGCGCCGCTTCTACGCGCTCGACGACTGCGGCACGCGCATCAACCCGATGGTGATCGAGGGCCAGATCCACGGCGGCCTGACCGAGGCGTTCGCGGTCGCGATGGGCCAGCAGATCCCGTTCGACGAGAACGGCAACCACCTGGGCAACAGCCTGATGGACTACTTCCTGCCCACCGCGATGGAAACGCCGACCTGGGAGACCGACCACACGGTGACGCCGTGCCCGCACCACCCGCTGGGCGCCAAGGGCGTGGCCGAGTCGCCGCACGTGGGCGGCATTCCCTGCTTCAGCAACGCGGTGGTCGACGCGTTCGCCCACCTGGGCGTCACGCACATGGACATGCCGCACAGCGCGCACCGCGTCTGGCAGACGCTCAACGAACTGGGCGTCAACAAGCGCTCGGCTCACTGCGCGTGACGGCAACGCCAACCCGATGAAGGTCCAACTCGAGAAGTCGTATCCGATGCCCGCGTCGGCCGACACGGCGTGGGCGCTGCTGCAGGACATCGAAGGCGTGGCCAGCTGCATGCCGGGCGCCAAGATCACCGAGCGCATCGACGCCGAGCACTACAAGGGCACGGTGGCGGTCAAGCTCGGCCCGGCGAGCCTGTCGTTTCGCGGCGAGATCGAGGTCAGGGGCGTCGATGCGGCCGCCAGGAGCCTGCACCTGTTCGCCAAGGGCACCGACACCACCGGCGGCTCGGCCGCGTCGATGGACCTGACCGCGCGGGTCGAGGCGGTCGACGGCGCGAGTTGCAACCTGGTGGGCACCAGCGAGGTGTCGATGAGCGGCAAGGCGGCCACCTTCGGCGGCCGCGTGGCGGGCCCGGTGGCCGACCAGGTGCTGGGGCAGTTCGCCGGCAATTTCGCGTCCAAGGTTCAGGCGATGCAGGCGCAGCAGGCTGCGCCTGGCGCCGCGGCCGCCTCGCCATCGGGCGGCGCCGCGGCACCCGCCGCCGCAGCCGCCGAGCCCAAGCCGCTGAACGGCCTGGCGCTGATGTGGGCCGTGTTCAAGGGCTGGCTCAGTTCGTTGTTCGCGGCGAAAAAATCATGACCTCGGCTCGAGCGATCGAGCTGGCCGCGTTGCAGCAAGACCTGGCCCGCGCCGGCTACATCGCCGAGCCGCCGCTGGCCGCCGCGCTGCTGCTGATGCAGGACCTGCAGCGCCCGCTGCTGCTCGAAGGCGACGCCGGCGTCGGCAAGACCGAGGTCGCCAAGGTGCTGGCCGGCATCCGCGACACGCGGCTGATCCGGCTGCAGTGCTACGAGGGGCTCGACGCGCACGCGGCGATGTACGAGTGGAACTACCAGCGCCAGCTGCTGGCGATCAAGCTGCTCGAGCACGACGAGCGCGGCCTGCAGCAGAAGGAGCAGGACATCTTCTCCGAGCGCTACCTGCTCAAGCGCCCGCTGCTCGAGGCGATCACCGGCGACGTGGCGCCGGTGCTGCTGATCGACGAGATCGACCGCGCCGACGAGGCGTTCGAAGCCTACCTGCTCGAGCTGTTGTCGGATTTCCAGCTGTCGATTCCCGAATTGGGCACCGTGCACGCGACGCACATCCCGCTGGTGGTGATCACCTCCAACGGCACCCGCGAGTTGTCCGACGCGCTGCGGCGGCGCTGCCTGTACCAGTACATCGACTATCCCGACTACGACAAGGAACTGGCCATCGTGCGCAAGAAGGCGCCCGAGGTGGCGCCGGCGCTGGCGCAGCAGATCGTCGCCTTCGTGCAGGGCGTGCGCCGCATCGAGCTGCAAAAGAGGCCCGGCATCGCCGAGACCCTCGACTGGACGGCCGCGCTGCTGCGCCTGGGCGTGTCGACGATCGACGTCGACGGCGCCGAGCGCATCCTCGACACCTTGAGCGCGCTGATCAAGACCCGTGACGACCGCGCGGCGTTTCCGCGCGAAGTGGTGGCAAGGCTGGCGGCAGCATGTTGAACGCACCGGCGCTGCTGCAAGCGCGTGCCGCTGATCGGCTCGCTGGGTTTCCGACGTTCCTGCGTGCCAACGGCTTCGCGGTCGGCGGCGGCGACGCCGTGCAGGTGCTGCGCACCGCCGAGCGGGTGGGCGTGCTCGATGCGCACGTGCTGCGCTGGAGCCTGCAGGCGCTGCTGTGCGGACGCAGCGACGAGTGGCGGCGCTTTCCCGAGCTGTTCGATGCCTGGTTCCTGCCCGCCAACCGCTGGCAGAAGCCCGAGCGGCGCGACACGCCGGCCGGCGTGATGGCGGGCGATCACGCCTCCGGCCGCAACCATGCCGACGCGGCCAACGATGACGACAAGCCGGCGCAGCCGCGCCGTGCGGCGAGCCGCGAAGCCGTGCTGAGCTCCACCGACTTTCGCGCGCTGACCGAACGCGAACACGCGCTCGACATCGAAGCCTTGATGCGCCGCCTTGCCCGCCAGCTCAAGCCGATCCGCCTGCGCCGCCAGGCGCGTGCGCGCGCCGGGCGCCAGCTCGACCTGCCCGCGACGATCCGCCGCAGCGTGGCCAGCGGCGGCACGCCGTTTCATCTGGCGTGGCGCGACCGCCGCCGCGTGCGGCCACGGCTGGTGCTGCTGATCGACGTCAGCCGCTCGATGGCGCTGTACAGCTTCTTCTACCTGCGGCTGGCGCGTGCGCTCGCTGCCGAGTGGGCCGACATCCACAGCTTCATCTTCCACACCGGCATCACCGCGGTGTCGCAGGCGCTGCACGACCCCGACCCGTGGCGCGCGCAGGAACGATTGCATCTGATCGCGCAGGGCTTCGGCGGCGGCACGCGCATCGGCGAGAGCCTGGCGCAGTTCAACCGCGAGCACGCGCCGCGCCTGGTGCACGCGCGCACCGCCGTCATCGTGCTGAGCGACGGCTACGACACCGGCGACCCGCAGGCTGCTGTCGAGTGCGCTGGCGCAACTGAAGCGCCGCGCGCGGCGCATCGTCTGGCTCAACCCGCTGTGCAACCAGCCCGGCTATGCGCCGGTGAGCCAGGGCATGCAGGCCGCGCTGCCGCACCTCGATCTGCTGGCGCCGGGCGCCGACCTGGCGAGCATTCGCGCGGTGCTGCCGCAATCTGATCGACGCATTGAAGTGAACAAAGGACATCGTACATGGGTTGCCTGCTCAAAGCCAATGGCCTGTACAGCCGCACCACGGTGGGCGCGGTGTTGCTCGCCGCCGGTGCCGGCTCGCGACTGGGCGGCCGGCCGAAGGCCCTGCTCGAGCTGGGCGGCGTGCCGCTGGTGATGCGCCAGCTGGTGGCGTTGTCGGGCGCCGGCGTCGACGAGGTGGCGCTGGTGCTCGGCCACCACGCCGATGCCATCGAAGCCGCGGTCAAGCAGTTTCCGATCACGATCGTGCGCAACCCAGCGCCCGACGAAGGCCAGGCCTCGTCGGTGCGCATCGGCCTGCAGGCGCTGTCGCCACGCCTCGACGCGGTGATCGTCGCGCTGGCCGATCAGCCGCTGATCGATGCGCAGGACATCGTCGCGCTGATCGGCGCCTTCAAGAAACGCGGCGACGCGGCGATGGTGGTGCCGCGCGTGCGCGTCGACGGCGGCGAGGCGTTGCCCGGCAACCCGGTGATGTTCGACGCCGCGCTGCGCGACGAGTGGCTGGCCGGCGAGGCCGATGCGGCGTGCCGCAAGTGGCGGCTGGCGCATCCCGAGCGCGTGAGCTGGTTCGACACCGACAACCGCCGCTACCGCGTCGACATCGACACGCCCGAAGACCTCGCGCGTTTCACCGCCACCACCGGCCACACGCTGCAGTGGCCGGCCTCGTTGGCACACGAAAAGACGGTGGCATGAGCCTCGACACGCCGGTCGCAGCCACGCCGTCGCTGCGGCTCACCGCCGCGCGCGCCTGCGCGTGGGCGCTGCTGATGGCGGGCTGGGTCGGCGTCGGCAGCTTTGCGATGGCTTTCGCGCCGGGCGTGGCCAGCGGCTTTGCGCTGGTCGCGCTGTGGCTGCTGGCGCTCGGCGCCACCGCCACCGTGGCCACCGGCGGCAACCTGCCGGCGTGGCTGCGCGCATTGGCGCTGTGCGGGATCGCCGCCGTCACCGCGGTGGGCCTGTGGTCGGCCGCGCATGGCGGCGGCGTGACCGCCTTGCTGGTCGCGTTGCTCGGCTGGTCCGCATTGACGGCGCTGGCTTCCGGTGTGGTGCGCAGCCTGCGGCTGGCGCACCGGGTGACACCGGCGCCACCGATTGCCGCCGCCGCGCTGGGTGCACTGTGTGCGGGCCTGGTGCTGGGGGATGTCGGCGACGTCATCGCGCTCGGCTGGCGGCTCGGGCTGTTCGTCGTGGCCACTGCGGCGCTGCTGGTCGCCCTGCAGCACGGCGCTCACCTGCGCCCGCGCGCGCCGGGGTGCCGCGCCGGTTTGTTCGACTGCTCGTTGCCGGCCTGGCCGATGGGTGCGTGGCGCGAACCGGTGCAGTGGCCGACGCTGCTGGCCGGCCTGGCGATGCTGCCGATGATGGCCGCGCTGCCGTGGATGGCTGCCTGGTGCCGCGCACAATCGGTGCCGCCGCAGGCGATGGTGCTGCTGCACCTGGCGGCGATGTTCGGCCCGGTGCTGCTGTTCCGGCGCTCGATCGCCTCGTGGTCGCTGCGCCGCCTGTCGGCGGTGTGCGCGCTGCTGCTGGCCATCGGCGCCGCCGTGGTGGCGTGGGCGCCGGCCCCGTTCGATCTGCTGGGCCTCGCGCTGGCGCACGGTGCCGCCTGGGGCGTGGCGTGGGGCGGCCAGTTGTGGGCGCCGGCGCGGCGCGGCCAGCAGGGCACGTCGCCGCTGCGCGCCGCACTCGGCTACGCGCTGCTGACGCTGCTCTTCGGTGTCGTGGTGGAGCAGTTCGGCGCGCGCGGCGTCGCCGGCGGCGCATGCGTACTGCTCGGGCCTCAGCCGCCGCGCAGCGGCCGTGGCTGGTCAACTCAACGGCCAGGGCCTTTGCGCAGGACGCAACTGCTCGTACGCACGCGACACCTGAAGCACGCCCAGATCATCGTGCCGGCGGCCGATGATCTGCAGCCCGATCGGCAGGCCCGTCGCCGTGTAGCCGCAGTTGATCGACGCCGCCGGCTGCTCGCTCATGTTGTAGGGCAGCGTGAAGGCGATGTGCTCGAACGGCCGCTGCGGATCGTTGAGCGGGCTCGCCCACTCGGCGGCATAACTCGGCACCGGGCTCACCGGCGACAGCACGAAGTCGAACGGCTGGCAGGCGCTGACCGCGGCGTCGCGCAGCGCGGCCATCTGGCTGTAGCCGTGGAAGACCTCGGTCGCCGTCAGACGTCGCGCCGCTGCGCGACCCACTGCGCGGATGTAGGGCAGCACCTTGTCGCGCCGCTCGGGCGGCAGCGCCGCGATGTCGAGCCAGCTGCGCATGCGCCAGAAGCGGTCCATGCCGTCGATCATCGCGCGCGTCGAGAACGCGGCGACCGGCTCGACGATCGCGCCGGCACGCTCGAACGCGCGCGCCGCGGCCTCGACTGCAGCGCGCACCTCGGGCTCGACCGCCATGCCCCAGCCGGCGTCCATCTGCAGGCCGAGCTTCAGGCCCTTGACGTCGCGCTCCAGGTCGTGTCCACTCGATCGTCCTGGTAAGGCAGGCTCATCGCGTCGCGCCAGTCGGGCTTGGACAGCTCGGCCATCAGCAGCGCGGCGTCGGCGACCGTGCGCGTCATCGGCCCGGCCACGCGGCCGGCAAACGGCGGCTTGATCGGGATGCGCCCGAGGCTCGGCTTCAGCCCGAACACGCCGCACCAGCCGGCCGGCAGCCGGATCGAGCCGCCGATGTCGGTGCCGACGTGCAGCGGGCCGTAGCCTGCTGCGGCAGCCGCACCCGCGCCGGCGCTCGAACCGCCGGGGTTCTTGCTCAGGTCCCATGGGTTGCGGGTCAGCGGATGAAAGCTCGACAGGCCCGACGACAACATGCCGTAGTCGGGCATCGTGGTCTTGGCCAGCAGCACCGCGCCGGCCTCGCGCCAGCGCGCGGCCGGCGGCGCGTCTTCGGCGGCCGGCGTCAGCAGCGACGCCGCGGTGCCCACCGGCACCGGCGTGCCACGCGATGGCGATGTTCTCCTTCAGCGTGCCCGGCACGCCGTCGATCGCCGACAGCGGCTGGCCATCGGTCCAGCGCGCCTCGCTGGCGCGCGCGGCGGCCAGCGCGGCGTCGGGGTCGTAGGCATACAGCGCCTGCAGCTGGGGCTCGCAACGCTCGATGTGCGCGATCACCGCGCGCACGACCTCGACCGGCGAGGCCTCGCGGCGCCGGTACAGCGCCGCCAGCTCCGCGGCGCCGAGCTGGTGCAGGTCAGCCATCGCACGCGGCGACTGCGCGCTCACTGCCACGACACCGCGCCATGTCGTTGGCGAAGATCGGCGAGCTGGACCACAGGCCCTTCAAGCCCTTGCTTGCCACCGCCAGCTGCGACGGGTTGAAGATGAAGGCGTTGACGCAGTCGGTGGCCAGCATCTTCTGCATCTCGCCGAACAGCTGCGTGCGCTCCTTCGGGTTGCCGCTCGGCGGCGTGCTTGGCCGCCAGGTCGCGGAAGGCCTTGCTGTCGTAGCCCCAGTAGTACGCCGTGTTGGCGTACTGCATGTAGTCCAGCGGCTCGACGTGGTTGACGATCGTGAGGTCGAAGTTGCCCTTGAAGGTGCCGCCCAGCCATTGCGCCCACTCGACGTTCTCGATCTTGGCGATCACGCCCACCTTGGCCAGCATCGCGGCCACCACCTCGCCGCCCTTGCGCGCGTACTGCGGCGGCGGCAGCGTCAGCGTGACGTTGAGCGGCGTTGGCACGCCGGCCTCCTTCAGCAGCGCCTTGGCCTTCTCGCGGGTCGTACGGGTACATGCCGGTCAGGTCGACATAGCCGGCATCGGTGGGCGCGAAGTGGCTGCCGATCGGCTTGGCGAAGCCTTCGAGCACGCCGTCGATGAAGGCCTTGCGGTCGATCGCGTGCATCAGCGCGCGGCGCACGCGCACGTCGTCGAAGGGCTTCTTCTTGTTGTTGATGGTCATGATGCCCTTGCCGGCGGTCGCGCCGACCTCGACGACGAAGCGCTTGTCGGCCTGCAGCTGCTTCACCGCCTGCGGCGCGTCGAAGCCGCGGCACGCCGTCGATGTCGCCGGCCAGCAGCGCGGCCACCTGCGCGGCCGGGTCGTTGATGAAGCGGAAGGTCACCTTCTTGATCTTCACCGACTTGGCGTCGCGAAAGCCGTCCCACTTGGTCAGCGTGACCGAGGTGCCCTTCTTCCAGTCCTCGAACGTGATAGGGCCCGGTGCCGACCGGCTTGGTCGCCGTGCCGGCCGCGCTCTTCGGGATGCAGGATCACCGCCGTGTTCTCGCCCATGCGGAAGAGGAAATTGCCGTCGGCGTTGTTCAGCGTCAGGATCACCGTGTGCGGGTCGGGCGCGCTGATCGAGCTGATGTTGTCGAACACCGCCTCCTTCGCCTTGTTGGTGCTCTTGTCGTCCTTGGCGCGCTCGAAGCTGAACTTCACGCCGACGAGTCGAAGGCTCGCCGTCGTGGAACTTGACGCCCTTGCTGCAGCTTGAAGGTGTAGCTCTTGCCGTCGGGGTCCATCGTCCAGCTCTCGGCCAGCAGCGGCGTCACCGAGCCGTCGAGCGTTGATCTTGGTCAGGCCCTCGAGCACGTTGTAGTGCACGACCTCGCCGATCGCCAGCGGCCGGCGCGGTGGTCGGGTCAAGACCCGGTGCGGCTCGAGCACCATGCGATAGCGTGACGGTGTCTTTCTTGCCCTGGGCCAGTGCCGGTGGTGCGGCCAGCACGGCGGCAATTGCAAGGGTGGTGGCCAACGCGGCGCGTCGGTGCAAGGTCATCGCTTTCTCCTCTGGCGTGCGGATTCCGGCCTTCGATGGTGCCCGAAATCGCCGGCGCGGGCACGGCGTGGCAACCCTAGCCGGCTAGTGCAGCGCCGGCAGACCGATCCGCACACGGGTACCCGGCTCGCCCGCCTCGACCACCAGCTCCGCCCCGATCAGCTGCGCGCGCTCGCGCATCGAGCGCAGGCCCTCGCCGGCGGCACGACCGAGGCCGCAACCGTCGTCGCGCACGCAGACGTGGATGCGATCGTCGGCCGCGGTGGCCTCGATCTGCAGCACGCTCGCTCGCGCGTGCTGCAACACGTTGGAGATCGCCTCGAACAACATGAACTGCAGATGACGCATCGCGTCGTCGCTCGGTTGCAGCCACGGCGGCAGCCGATCGACCCGCCATTGCAGCGACAGGCCCACCGACTCGATGCGACCCTGCAGCCTATAGCGCAGGCTCGCCAGCATGGCGCCGACGTCACCGCGCGGCAGATTCATCGCGTCGATCGACAACTTCAGGCGGTCGAGCGACTCGCGCAGCGTCTGCGCCACGTCGGTCGGATGGGCCCGCCCGCTCTCCAACTGGCGCATCGCGGTGGCCAGGTGCGAGCCGACGCCGTCGTGCATGTCGCGCAGGATGCGCGCACGTTCGTCGGCCACCGCGCGCGCGCTCTCGGCCAGCGAGAGCCGTTCGAACGAGTCGCGCAGTTCGCGTTCCTTCTGTTCGATGCGCTGCGCCAAGGTGGCGTTGAGCTGCACGACCTCGCTGCGCGCGCGCCGAAAGCGCACGCTGACGATCCACATCACGGCCACACCCACCAATGGCGCCATGAACTTGACCCAGGCCGGCTCGTCGTACAGCGTGGCATCCCAGCGCGCGGCAATCGCATCGCGCACCCCCGCCACCACGCAGGCGACGAGCGCGAGCACGAACAGGATGCGGTCGGACGCCGGCTGGCGCGCCGCGAGCCACGCGAGCCGCACGACGACAACCGTCCAGACGACGCCAACCGACAGATAGCCCAGTCGCAACGGCAGCGTCGAGCGCAGCACCGCGGCGGCGAGCGCGCACAACGGCACGGCGAGCAGCACGGCGAGCACGGTCCAGCGCTCGCCCTTGGGGCGCGGCCCGAACACCTGCTGCGCCACCGCGTACAACGACCACAACCACAAGCCGCGCAGCAGCACCAGGACCAGCCCCCAGGCCGGCCACGGCAGCGGCGCCGTTTCGATCACCGTGTCGGCGACCACCGCCGCCCACAACGCCTCGCCGAAGCCCGCCCACGCATAGAGCGGGTCGCGGTGCTGCCACCACAACACCGCGCAGAAGAACGCAACCATCAGGCTGAACACCGACGCCGCCTGCGGCAGCGAGACGCGCCAGCGCTCCTGGCGCTCGGCCACCGGCACCACCAGGCGCATCGGACCGACGACCACCTCCGACAGGCCGCCACGGCGGCCGAAATCGGCACGCAGGCGCACGCGCAGCTCGTTGTCGGCACGCAGCAGGTCGGCCGGGAAGTTCACCGTCACCGGTTGCTTGGCCGACCAGCGCTCACGCGGCATGTCCAGCGCGCCGGCCGTCTGCAGCGTGATCCCATTCAGCTCGAGCTGATAGGCGTTGCCCAGCCGCGCGATGAACAGCGTGTACGGGCCGCCCGCCGGGTCGGGCGGCGCGGGCAGGCTGAACGGCAGCACCAGATCGGCGCGGCTCGAGCGGGTGTCGTCGCGATGGGAGATGTCCCAATGCAGCGGCAGCTCGATCGGCTGCGGTGCCAGCGACAGGCCGCCCTGCACCTCGATCAGTTGCGCCTGACGCAGCGTGAGCAACGCCGGCTGAGCTGTCGCGACGCCCACCAGCGCCAGCCACAGTGCGGCCGCACGCAGCGGCCACGCCCAGGTCACCGCGCGTCCCCCGGCTTCATGCTGCCGAGCAGCCCCATGCGGCTGGCCTCGAACACGGCTTCGCTGCGCGAATGCACGGCGAGCTTGCCGTACAGGTTCTTCACGTGCGTCTGCACGGTGTGGATCGTCACGCCGCGCAGGCGCGCGATCTCGGCGTAGGCGTAGCCGCGCGAGATCAGCTCCAGCACCTCCGATTCGCTCGGCGACAGCGTCACGTCGACGCTCGTGTTGACGATCGGCGGCGGCTTGACCGGCGCGCGCCGCAGCCGCTCGAGGATCTTGCGCGCGATCATCGGCGAGATCGGCGACGCGCCGCGCTTCAAGTCGACGATCGTCTGCGCCACGTCGGCCGGCGCGACGTCCTTCTGGATGTAGCCGACCGCGCCGGCCTCGACGCAGGCGAGCACGTTCTCCTCGTCGCCGAACACCGAGACGACGAGCACCTCGCAGGCCGGCTGCGTGCGCGGCGACCTGTTCGATCAGCGCGCAGCCCGCTGCCGTCGGGCAGCGCCAGGTCGGTCAGCAGCACGTCGGCGCTGTGGGTGCGAAACCAATCCTGCGCCGCGTGCAGCGTCTCGAACGATGCGGCCAGCGACAGCAGCGGGTGCGCGCGAATGCTGTCCTCGAAAAAAAGCCGCGCATCGCGAATCGTCTTCCAGCAGCACGACGCGCCAGGTGTTTGCGGTGTCGGGCATGGCTCCAGCGAGTCTCGGCAAGGTATGGCGACAGCTTATTCCTTGCGCAACGCCACGTCCCCCTAGTTCAGGGCGACTCAGATATTCATGTGAGGCGGCGTTCGCGCGCGGCAACTACCTTTGCTCGCATCGGGGCCGCCCATGCATCGGCCCCAAGGGAGACGGCATGAAGAACTTGCTGCCCACGCTGCTGCGCGACGCCGCTCGCGTGGCTCGCCCTGTCGCTCGCCGCTTGCGGAGGCGGCAGCGGACCTGACAACAGCGGCGGCGCACCGACCTTCGCCAAGTCGTACGGCGGCCCGGCGCGCGACCAGGCCACCGCGGCCGTGCCGCGGCCCGGCGGCGGTTATGCCTTCGCGGGCACGCTCAACAACCGCGGCTCGGGCGGCGGCCGCATCAGCGGGCTGTTCGGCGATGGCCGTGAAGGCGATCTGTGGGTCACCGCGCTCGACGCGTTCGGCGACGTGCAGTGGCAGCGCAGCTACGGCCGAGCGCCGATCGTGCCCGCCGGCGTGCCGACTTCGAGCTTTGCGCGACGGCGTCGAGTACCTGCGGCTGCGCGCCGCGTTCGACGCCGAGAACGACGGCCTGCGCAACGGCGCCTGGCTGGTCGGCCGGCTGACGGTGCTGGAGCCGAACGAGGGCGCGGAGCGCGAAGGCTACACCGAGCGTGGAACCGACCTCGTCATCACGCGGCTCGATGCGAACAACCAGGTCCTGTTCTCGCGCGCGTACGACAGCGGGCCGTTCCCCGGCCTGCTGCCGTACTTCTTCAGCGGCGAGCAGACCTCCGAGGTGGTCGGCGGCGTCGACATCTGGCCGACCGCCGACGGCGGCGCGATCGCGCTGGCCGATGCCTCGGCGACGCTCAGCGAAGACGGCCGTGCGGTGACGACGCGGGGCGATCTACCTCGTGAAGATCGACGCCGCCGGCGAGCGGCAGGCGGCGGCGGTGTTCCCACTCGACGACGGCCGTGCAACCCGTCGCCTCCACCTCCGCGCCGCACCGGGTGGCGCGGTCGCAGCCTACAACTTCGGCGACGGCATGCAGGTGACGCGATTCGACGTCAGCACCGGCAGCGTCACGGTTCGCTGGCGGCGCAACTTCGAGGGCGGCGAGTGGCCGTTCGACCTGCTGGCCGCCGACGACGACCGCAACGGCACGCTCGACGGCGTCGTCATCGCCGGGCGCACGAAAATGGGCCGAACTCGGCGGCTGGGGCGACGGCATCCGCGGCTTCGTGATGAAGCTCGATGCCGACGGCGACGAGTCGTGGCGCCACCGCATGGGCGACGAGGTCGGCGCGCTGGCATCGACCTGCGTCACGGCCGGGACACCGTGCCGCTATGTCGCGGCCGGCGCCGAGCGCGGCAGCGTGCTCGTTCGCGCGCTCGATGCGACCAGCGGCGACCTACGCGCCGAAGGCCGGCCCAGTGATCTTGCCAAGCGCGATCGGCATTCGCCACCTCGCCGCGCAGGATCGTTTTCAGCTGCTCGCCACCGAGTCGGCAGGCTACACCGACCAGGCCGACTATCTTCATCTGTTCACGCTCGACCGCGATCTCGGCACGCCTGGACGAGATGGCGATCCGTGGCCTGTCGCGCATCGCATCGATCAATGACGTCGTGCCCGACGCCGGCGATGACTACCTCGCGCTCGGCGCCGAAGGGCAACGCCTGTTCCAGATCAACCAGTTCGGCAACGCCGGCGAGATCGCGTCGCTCGACCAGTCCGAGTCGACGCTCGAGCGCGCGTTCGCGGTGCAGGCCCTGGTCGGCGCCGACGGCAGCGATGCCGGCTTCGTCGTGGCCGGCGAAGCGGCGTTCAAGGGTCGACATCGGCGACCGCGCCGCGTGGGTGCTGCGGCTCGACGCGTCCGGCGGCATCGTCTGGCAGAAGCGGCTCGATGGCTTTCGCATGCTCGACTGGCATGCCGGGTTCGGCGAGGCCGCCGACCTGCTGCGCACGACGCCCGACGGCGGCTTCGTGATCGGCGGCAGCAGCGACCAGCCCCAATCACCACCGCGTGGTCAAGCTGCGCGCCGACGGCAGCATCGCGTGGAGCACACGCGCGCTCGAGCCGTCGGGTGGCAGCGTGCTGCGCGCGCTGCGCGTCGCGGCCGACGGCGGCATGCTCGTCGCAGGCGGCGACTCGTTCCCGCGCGCGTGGGTCGCGCGGCTGCGGGCGAACGGCGAGGTGCAGTGGACCTATGACTACGCCGCCCCCTCTGCAGGCGATCCCCTCGTGGTCGAACCCAGCCTGGCGGCCACCGACCTGCGTCTCACGAGCGACGGCGGGAGCCTGCTGATCGGCACCGCCACGAGGCGGTTCCTGGAGGGCCGACGCGAGTTCAGCGATGTCGCGGCGATCCGGCTCGACGCGCAGGGCGCGGTGCTGTGGGCGATGCGCTACCCGTTCGGCCCGAGGCCGAACTGCGGCGCAACGTGCGCGTCGCGCCGAGCGCCGACGGCGGCTTCGTGATCGCGGCAAGCGCAGCAGGACCGCCCCGATGCCGCGGGCCGCGGGCTGTTCAACCTGCTGCTGTTCAAGATCGATGCGAACGGCGCGGTGGCGTGGTCGCAGCGCTACGGCGGTCTGTACGAGGAAATCGTGCACGGCATCGAGCCGTTGCCCGACGGCGGCTTCCTGATCAGCGCGCAGTCCGATTCGTTCGGCGACTACTCCGAAGCCTGGGTGCTGCGTGTCGGCCCCGACGGCCGCATCGTCGAAGGCTGCAATGCCGACCGCGGCCGCGCCTGGCGTGATCGCGGAGCCGCTGCCGCTGACGCGCAGGGCCTACACGCTGCTCGATTCGGCCGCGGCGACTGCGCCCGCCGACATCCGCCAGGTGACGACGAACGTCGTCGCTGGCGAGCCGCGTGGTGTGGTCGTCGCGCGCCAGTGCTTCGGCAACGCGGGCAACGACCCCGGCGCGCCGACCAACCTGCGCACGCTGACCGTGCGGCAGGCCGGGCGATTGACCGGCGTGGTCAGCAGCACGCCGCCGGGAATCGTTTGCGGCACCGACACGCACGCACCGGCACCGCCACGGCGGCGTCTGCTCGGCTGCGTATGCCGAAGGCAGCCTCGTTTCGCTGCGCGTCGACATCGGCTCGGTGCGCAACTTCTCGGCCTGGGGCGCAGGCTGCGAGTCGATCAGCGGCGGCTTCGGCGAGGTCTGCTCGGTGCGCCTGGACGCCGACAAGACGATCGATGTCATCTTCAGCGCCGCACCGCCACCGCCGCCGCGACCGCCGGCTGGCCCCTTCACGCTGACGGTGATGATCGACCGGCTCGGTGGTTTCATCGGCACCACCGACGGCGCGATCGGCTGTGCGGTCACCGCGGGCCAGCCGCGCACCTGCACTGCCCGCTACGCGGCCGGCACCAGCGTCGACCTGTACGCGGCATCACTGCCCGGCGGCAACGTGTTGCTCGAGTCGTGGCAGGGTGACTGCGCCAGCTTCGGCGCGCGGCCGAACATCACGCTGACGATGGATCGCGACTACAGCTGCCGTGCCGTGTTCGCGAGTGCGCCCTGAGCAGGCGCGCGATTCCCGCCGCAAGGAGACCGAAGATGACACTGCCAGCCATGGCTCGCATAACCCGAGCTCTACACCAAGTGCCAACGATGCGCCGGCAGCGGCGAGATCGATTGCCGTTCGTGTGACGGCAAGGGGTGGCGTGGTCGGACCGAACTGGTACTTGTACGGTCGAACCATCGGCCGCCGCTTCGGCCTGAAGGTCTGCACCCTGTGCCGCGGCAGCGGCAAGTGGCGCTGCGGGGTGTGCAGCTCGGGCAGCGTGCCGAGGTGATGAGCCCGACGACGATGCGCGATCGTTCGACCCGCCGCGCGCGGCGCGCCTAGCGAGCGGCGGCTGCCAGCGGTTCGGCCTGCGGTGCCGCGGCCAGCAGCGTGCGTGTGTAGTCGTGCTGCGGGCGGCTGAACACCTCGCGCGTGGCGCCGCGCTCGACCACCACGCCGTGCTGCAGCACCAGCACGTGGTCGCACACCAGGTCGACCACCGCGAGGTCGTGGCTGATGAACAGGTAGGTCACGTGGTAGCGGTCCTGCAGGTCTTGCATCAGGTTGAGCACCTGCGCCTGCACCGACACGTCGAGCGCGCTCACCGGCTCGTCGGCCACGATCAGCCGCGGCCGCGTGATCAGCGCGCGCGCGATCGCGATGCGCTGGCGCTGGCCGCCGGAAAACTCGTGCGGGTACTTGTCGAGGTCGCTGGCGCGCAGCCCCACCGCGTCGAGCACCTCGCGGGCGCGCTCGCGCTGCTCGGCGCGGCCGGCGCCGAGCAGCATCGCCAGCGGCTCGGCCACCGTCTGCATCACCGTGCGGCGCGGGTCGAGCGAGCCGTAGGGATCCTGGAACACCATCTGAAAGCCGCTGCGCGCGCGCCGCAGCGCCAGCGCGTCGAGCTTGCCCAAGTCCTGGCCGTCGAAGCGCACGACACCGGCGTCTGGACGCTCCAGCGCCATCACCAGCCGCGCCAGTGTGCTCTTGCCCGAGCCCGATTCGCCGACGATGCCGAGGTTCTGGCCGGCGTGCAGCGTGAAGCTGACGTCGCTCAATGCATGCACGGTGTGCGCGGGGCCGAACACGGTCTCGCGCGGCAACCGGTAGCGGCGGCTCACCTGCTCGGCCACCAGCAGCGGCGCCTGCGCCGTCTCAGACACCATCGACGGCCTGCGGGGTGTCGTGAGCACGGATGCAGCGCGCCTGGTGCGCCGCCGCCACCGTGACCGGCGCCGGCACCGCCTGGCGGCAGGCGTCGATCACGCGCTCGCAGCGGTCGGCGAACGGGCAGCCGGCGGGCAGATCGGCCAACTCGGGCACGCGGCCCGCGATGGTGGCCAGACGCGTGCCGCGCGGCAACCCCAGGCGCGGGCGCGACTTGAACAGTGCGCGTGTGTACGGGTGCGCCAGGCGCTGAAACACACCGTCGGTGGGCCCGGCTTCGGCGACGATGCCACCGTACATCACCATCAGCCGCCGCACCGCGCGCGCCACCACGGCCAGGTTGTGGCTGATCAGCAGCAGCCCCATGCCGCGCTCGGCGACCAGCTCGCTGATCAGATCGAGCACCTCGCGTTGCACCGTGACGTCGAGCGCGGTGGTCGGCTCGTCGGCGATCAGCAGGTCGGGGCCGCAGGCCAGTGCGATGGCGATCACCACGCGCTGGCGCTGGCCTCCGGAGAGCTGGTGCGGGTACGAGTCGAGCCGCCGCGCCGCCTGCGGCACGCGCACGCGCTCGAGCAACTGCAGCGCCCGTTGCCGCGCCTCACCCGCCGACAACTTCAGGTGCAAGCGCAGCGGCTCGGCGATCTGGTGGCCCACCGTGTGCAGCGGGTTGAGCGCGGTCATCGGCTCCTGGAACACCATGCCGATGCGCCGGCCGCGCAGCGTGCACATCGTGGCTTCGTCGAGCCCGACCAGCTCGCGGCCGTCCAGGCGGATCGAACCGGTGACCCTGGCGCCTTCGGGCAGCAGACCCATCAGGGCCAGCGCAGTGATCGACTTGCCGCAGCCCGACTCACCGATCAGGCCGACGGTCTCACCGCGATCGAGCGCGAACGACACGCCGCGCAATGCATCGCCGGGCCCGCGGGCGGTTTGCAGCGTGACGCTCAAGTCGCTGACGGTCAACAGGGCGCTGGCGCTCATGCGGTGGTGAGCAGGTCGAGGTAGGCGCCGGCGATGCGCGGCGCCGCGACCAGGCCGAGCTCGTGCAGCAGCTGCTCGGCGATTCGCACGCCGTCGCGCTCGCTCTGGTCGTCGCGCAGCACGACCTCGAGTTCGATGAATTCGCCGAGCTGCTCCACCCGGTCGAGGTGAATGCGCGTGGCGCCCACCATCAGCAGCAGGCGCTGCTTGCGCACGCGGCCGATCGTGCCCAGCGCCCGATCGAGGGATTCGCGCATCGTGGCGGGTTGCGGCACCGGCGTGCGCACGTAGTCCGACAGCTTGGCCTGCGGGGTGTCCGCGCGCTGGTAGTGGATCAGCTCGGCGCTGCCGTCGCCGAACTCGCGCAGCTTCAGGCGGCCGTGCGGCACGCGAAAGAAGGTGTCGTCCTGCAGCGAGACGCTGCGCGTCGCCGTCGGCCAGCGCTCGCGCGCGCGGCAGCAGCGCCTCGATGCTGCCGATGCGGGCCTTGATCTCGACGTTGCGCGACAAGTCAGCTTTCCTGTGCCGCGATCTGGCGCAGCGCCTGCTCGAACACCTCGACCGGCTGGCCACCCTGGATCAGATGGCGCTCGTTGATCACGATCGACGGCACCGAATGGATGCCGGCCTGCTGCCACATCGCCTCGGCTGCCCGCACCTCGTCGGCTGAACCGACCGCTGTCGAGCACCTCGCGCGCCGCATCGGCGTCGAGCCCGACGGCCGCCGCCAGCTCGAGCAGCACGTCGTGCGCGCCCGGGTTGCGGCCGTCGCCGTGATACGCCTTCAGCAGCGCGTGCTTCAGCTCGCGCTGCCTGCCGTGCAGGCCGGCCCAATGCAGCAGCCGGTGGGCGTCGAAGGTGTTCCACACCCGATGGCGCGTGGCCGAACGTGAACCCGACCTCGGCGCCGCGCGCGCGGATCGCGGCCTGGTTGCGCGCGATCTGCTCGGCGCCGATGCCGTACTTCTGGCGCGAGGTACTGCGGCCGTGTCGGCGCCTTCGGCCGGCATCGTCGGGTTCAGTTCGAACGGCTGGAAGTGCAGCTCGGCGTTCAGCTCGGGGCCGACCCGTTCGAGCGCACGCTCCAGCGCGTTCAGGCCCACCGCGCACCAGGGGCACGCCACATCGGACACGAAATCGATCTTCAAAGTCTTCATGGTTGCCTTGGTCCCCTTCAACGCTTGCGCGCCAGTTTCGGATCGAGCAGATCGCGCAGCCCGTCGCCCATCAGGTTGAGGCCCAGCACCGCCAGCACGATGGCCAGGCCGGGGTACACGGCCAGCATCGGCGCCTGGAACATCTGCGTCTGCGCCTCGTTGAGCATGCGGCCCCAACTGGGCATCGGCGGCTGCGTGCCCAGGCCCAGGTAGCTGAGCGCCGCCTCGGCGATGATGGCGGTGGCGAACTGATTGGTCGCCTGCACGATCAGCGCGCTGGCGATGTTGGGCAGCACGTGGTCCCAGGTGATGCGCCAGCGGTTCTTGCCCGGCGGCGCGCGCCGCGAGCACGTATTCGCGCGACCAGATGGCGTTGGCGGCGCCGCGCGTGACGCGCGCGAACACCGGGATGTTGAAGACGCCGATCGCCACGATGCCGGTGACCAGCCCCGGGCCGTAGATGGCGCCCAGCAAGATCGCCGACAGCAGCGCCGGAAACGCGAACGTGAAGTCCGACAGCCGCATCACCGCTTCTTCGACCCAGCCGCCGCGCGCCGACGCCAGCAGACCCAGCGCGGTGCCGATCGAAAAGCCGATGCAGCACCGCGAACACGCCCACCAGGATCGACGCTCTGCGACCCACCAGCAGCTGCGACGCGATGTCGCGCCCCAGGCTGTCGGTGCCGAGCCAGTGCGCGGCGCTGGCGGCTTGCAGCTTGTGCGGGATGTCGATCTCGGCCGGCGGATACGGCGACCAGACCAGCGACAGCACGGCCGCCGCGAGCAACAGCAGCGTCAGCGCGGCGCCGACCGCAAAGCTCGGATGCCGCAGCGCCCGCGCGAGAAAGCCACCGCGTACCGGCGGCATGCTCAAGACGGCGCTCATGGGGCGGGGTCACGGGGCATCCTGCGCGCTGCGCGCTACGGAATTCGCCTTGGGAGCGGCCCGGCGGCTCATGCGTCGCTCGGCTTCAGCCGCGGGTCGATCACCGCATACAGCACGTCGACCACGAAGTTGACCACCACCACCATCGCCACCAGCAGCAGCACGACGTCGCGCACGACCACCAGGTCGCGGTTGGCGATGGCCTGGAACACCAGGCGGCCGATGCCGGGCAGCACGAACACGTTTTCCACCACGATGGTGCCGCTGATCAGGAAGGCGAACTGCAGGCCGAGGATCGTGAGCACCGGGATCATCGCGTTGCGCAGCACGTGCCGCCACAGCACCGGCGCGGCGGCTCAGGCCCTTGGCGCGCGCGGTGCGCACGTAGTCTTCGCGCAGCGTCTCGAGCACCGACGAGCGGGTCACAGCGCGCCAGCACCGCCGCCTGCACCGCCGCCAGCGCCACCGCCGGCAGCAGCAAGGCCAGCAGGCCCGGCCCGAGGCCGCCGCCATCGTCTTCGCTCCAGCCGGGAAAGCCGCCGGCACTGACCCACTGCAGCTTCACCGCGAACAGCAGGATCAGCAGGATCGCGAACCAGAAGCTCGGCACCGCGATGCCGAGCTGGCTCAACGCCATCACGCCGACGTCGCCCGCCTGGTTGTGACGCGGCGGCGGCATAGATGCCCAGGCGTGATGCCGATCAGCACCGTGAGCCCCATCGCCATCAGCGCCAGCGGCAGCGTCACCTGCAGCCGCTCGGCGATCAGCGTCGCGGTGGGTGTGTCGTACGAGTGGCTCAGCGCGGTCTGGCCTCGCAGCAGGCCGCCGATCCAATCCGCGTAGCGCACCGGCGCGGGCCGGTCCAGGCCGAGCTTCGCTTCCAGCGCCGCCAGCGACTCCGGCGTCGCGGTGTCGCCCAGGATCACTTGCGCCACGTTGCCGGGCAGCACGTCGAGCACCGCGAACACCAGCACCGAGGCCACCACCAGCGTGGCGAGAAAGGTCGCCAAGCGCTTGAGCAGGAAGACGCTCATGCCGGACGCGATGGTCTGCGGCGCCGGCACGACAGCGCACGGAACACGAGGCACGGCTGGCAGGGCATCGGTCTATCATGCCCCAGACATTGCCGACCCGCCTCGGCTGCGCCCTCCGGCGCCGAGGCTGTGCGCCGGCGCCGGAGCTGCAGATGGAATCGATCGACTTCGACACCCGCGCGGTCTTCATCGGTGGACGCTGGCAAAGTGCGTCGTTCGGCCGCACGATGCCGCTGATCAACCCGTCCGACGGCTCCGAGCTGACGCAGATCGCGCGCGGCAGCCCGGCCGAGATCGACGCCGCGGTGCATGCGGCGCAGGCCGCGCTCGATGGCTCGTGGGGGCAGACCGAGCGCCGCCGAGCGTGGCCGCATCCTGCAACGCATGAGCCTGCGCGTGAGCGAACTGGCCGACGTGCTGGCGCGCATGGAGGCGCTGGACGTCGGCAAGCCGGTCAAGCAGGGCCTGGCCGACGCCAATGCGCTGGCGCGCTACCTCGAGTTCTACGGCGGCGCCGCCGACAAGGTGATGGGCGAGACGATCCCGTTCACGCCCGGCTACACCGCGCTGACCTTGCGCGAGCCGCACGGCGTCACCGGGCACATCGTGCCGTGGAACTACCCGATGCAGATCATCGGCCGCTCGGTCGGCGCGGCGCTCGCGATGGGCAACGCCTGCGTGCTCAAGCCGGCCGAGGAAGCCTGCCTCACCGCGCTGGCGTTCGCGCGCATCGCGCACGACTGCGGGCTGCCGGCCGGCGCACTGAACGTGGTGCCCGGCCTCGGCGAAGAGGCCGGCGCCGCGCTGGCGCGCCACCACGGCGTGCAGCACCTGTCGTTCACCGGCTCGGTGGCGGTGGGCCAGCAGGTGCAGGCCGCGGCGGCGAAGAACACCGTGCCGGTGACGCTCGAGCTCGGCGGCAAGAGCCCGCAGATCGTGTTCGCCGATGCCGACCTCGACGCGGCGCTGCCGTTCCTCGTCAACGCCGGGGTGCAGAACGCCGGGCAGACCTGCTCGGCGGCGTCGCGCATCCTGGTGCGAGGCCAGCATCTTCGATCAGGTGGTCGAGCGCATGGCCGAGCGCTACAAGACGCTGGTGGTCGGCCCGGCGATCAACGACCCCGACGTCGGCCCGTTGATTTCAGCGCGCCAGCGCGAGCTGGTGCAAAGTTATCTGGGTGCGGCGCGCGACAGCGGCCTGCACGTCGCGGCGCAGGCCGAGCTGAAGAGCGACCTGCCGCGCAACGGCTGCTACGTGGCGCCGACCCTGCTGGCGCCGGTGCGCAACGACCACCGGCTGGCGCAGGAAGAGATCTTCGGCCCGGTGCAGGTGGTGATCTCGTTCGACGACGAGGCCGACGCCGTCGCGCAGGCCAACGGCACGCCGTTCGGGCTGGTGGCGGGTGTCTGGACGCGCGACGGCAGCCGCGCGCTGCGGGTGGCGCGGCGGCTGAAGTGCGGCCAGGTGTTCGTCAACAACTACGGCGCCGGCGGCGGCGTCGAGTTGCCGTTCGGCGGCGTCAAGAGCTCGGGCCACGGCCGCGAAAAGGGCTTCGAGGCGCTGTACGGCTTTTCGACGCTGAAGACGATCGCGATCAAGCACGACTGACCGGCGTCTCGCAGGTCAGCGCATAGGCGCTGGCGCGCGCCGGCTCGATCGGGCCGATCTCGTAGCTCAAGCCGTACGCCAGGCACGGATTGCGTGACGCGATCTCGGCGGCTTGCTGCAGGCTGGCGGCCACGATGATCCAGTAGCCGCCGATCATCTCCTTCGTCTCGGCGAACGGGCCGTCGACCACGCCGAGCCGCGACACGGTCTTGCGCTCGCGCGCGAGCCGCTGCCCGCGCTTGATCGTGCCCTCGGCCACGAGCCGCTCGTACCAGACGTAGAAACTATCGATCGCGCCTTGGATCTCCTGCTGCGGGGCGTTCTCGTCCCATTGCCCGCACGACAGGACGAGGTAGTCGGACAGCACGGTCGGGTCGGACATGAGGCACCTTCGAGGTTGGGCTTGGCCGGCAGCGTATCCCACCACGACAAGACCGAGCGACGCCGCGGGCGCGCGCCAATCGCGCGCCCGAACCACGACGTCTCGGGCGCGGCAAATTCGACACCGCCGCACGCCACCGCACCCAAGGGTGCCGCCACCGCGGCGGCGAAGGCCGTCCTCAGCCGGCCGCCCGGCGCACGCCCTCCGCCATTTCGAGCACCCGCTCCGACGCCACGTCGCGCGCATCGGCCGCGCGCTTGAGCGCGTCGTCATTGAGCACCGCGCGCAGCGGCGCCAGCTCGCGCGCCTGGCCGACCGGCTCCCAGCCCTGCTCGCGGCGCATCAGCAGACGCAGCACGTCGGGGCGCGCGTAGTGCCCCATCGTGTCGACGATGGCCTTGGTCGCCTTGATCATCCACGCCTCGAGCTCGGCATAGACCATCGCCTCGCCATAGGTGGGGCCGGCGACCGCGATGCCCAGCGGCGCGATGACTTCGCTGCCGCCGTTGGCGTAGCCGATGTTCATCTTGCCCTTGTAGGGGAAGTTCGCCGCCACGTCGTCGTCGTTGATGGCGGCACACGCCGACACCACGAACGCACCGGCCTCGAAGGCGTGGGCGCGCACTTCGAAGTGCCCCCAGAAGCAGCCGGCTTTTTCGGGCTCCTCGAGCTGCGGCCCGGTGTGCAACTCGAAGGCGCCGGGAAACGCCGCGACGTGGATGTCTTCGCCCTGGGCGATCATCGCCGCGCGCACCAGCGTCATCAGGTGCTCGCCGCAGATCAGCCCGCCCAGGCGGCCGATGTCGGTGTCGAACACCACCAGGTCGTTGGCGTCACCCTGGCCCCAGAACATGCGCTCGGTGAAGGTCGGCATCAGCTTGCGATGGCGTCCCATCACCGAGCCGTCGGGCGCGAAGAAGATCAGGCTGTTGTAGATGGTGCTGACCTCGGGTCGCGGGTCCATCTCGTTGCAGCCCAGCACGACGTAGACGCCCGCCTTGCGCGTGGCGTGCGCGATGCGCTCGGCGTGTTCACTGGGCACGACCAACGCGTTGTCGCGAAACAGGATGCGGCCGCCGGCCCACTGCGGCAGCGCCGAATCCCAGCCTTCGGTCCAGTACGGATAGCCGGCCAGCCAGGCCTCCGGAAACACCACCAGCTGCGCGCCGTTGCGACCCGCCTCGCCGATGACGCCTTCCGCGCGCTCCACGCTGGCGTCCAGGTTCATGAACACGGGCGACTTCTGCGCGATCGCGACCTTGACCTTTTCGCGGCCGCCCAGCACCGGCTTTGCGGGTTTGACGGGCATGACGTTTCCTTTCGGCAGCAGTAGAGTGAATCAGCGCTCGCCGTTGCTGGCGGCAGCTCGATGCTAGGCGCGACGCGCCACGCCCGCGTGTGCACCACGTGCCAACCCGCTTTGCGCGCAGCGCCAAGGACAAGACATGAATCTCCAGTTCGATACCGCGCGGGTGAATCCGCGCGAGCGGGCCGGCTTCTGGCGCGAGGTGGTCTGCTCGGTGTACGTGCCGATGAACGCCGAGCCGCTGGTGCGAGGGACGTTTCATGCGCGCATGGACGTGCGGGCGGCGTGCGGGCGGGTGTACTCCGCGGTCGACGCGGGGCCGCAATGCGTGAGCCGCGACGCGGCCCAGATCGCGCGCGACCAGGCGCGCGACATCTACACCTTCATGGTGCAGCGTGCCGGCACCTGCGCGGTGGAGCAGGCGGGCGCCAACGCCGTGCTGCTGCCCGGCGACATGCTGCTGTTCGACAACTCGTTGCCCTATCGGCTGCTGTTCGACCAGCCGTTCAAGCAAACCGTCATCCAGGCGCCCCGTGCGTGTTTCGGCCCACTGGCGCGCGACCTCGAGCGCAGCGTGGCGCAGCGCCTGCGGCCCGGCGGCGGCTTCGGGCGCCTGCTGCAAGGCTTCGTGCGCGGCCTCGACGAGGCGTTGCCCGACACCGAGGACGGCGAGGCCGCGGTCCTGGTGGACGAGCTGTTCCACCTGCTCGCCGCGCACAGCGCGGCCACCCGCGCTCCGGACGACGACGGCTTGCGCTCGCAACGCGCCTTGCTCGAGCGGGCGCAACGGTATGCGCACGAGATGATCGCCGACCCGCAGCTCGGCATCGGCGCCATCGCGCGCGCGCAGCGCGTGTCCGCACGCACGCTGCAGCGCGCCTTTGCCAGCCACGGCAGCGGCGTCATGCGCTGGCTGCGCGACGAGCGCCTCGCGCGCTGCGCGGCGGCGCTGGCCGACCCGGCGCTGAAGGCGCGTGCGATCGCCGACATCGCGCTGGCCAACGGCTTTCGCGACGTGCCGGCCTTCTGCCGCAGCTTCAAGGCGCGCTACGGCCGCACGCCGGGCGGCTGGCGAGAGGCGCAAGGCCGGCACCGATAGGTGCATTCGCAAAAGAAGATCGGGCGCCGCGCGCGGCGACTCCGGGGCGGCATGCGGGTTTTCCAGACAGTTGCAAATGCACATAACTCGCGGTACGTTCGCGACCATGCCCCGCCCTTCACCCGTGCGCTTCGACCTCGAGCAGCATGCCTTCTTCTGGTTGACGCAGACCATCGGCAGCCGCGACCGCCGCCTGACCCAAGAGCTGCGCGGCTTTGGCCTGCGCGTGCCGGAGTGGCGGGTCCTGGCGTCGCTGTGCGCGCGGCGCCGCTGCTCGATGAGCGAACTGGCCGACCTGGCGACGATCGATCGCACGACGCTCACGCGCACGGTCGATCGCATGGAGAAGGCCGGCTGGGCGACGCGCCTGGACGACGCCAGCGATCTGCGGGTGACGCGGCTGGCGCCCACGGCCAGCGGCGAACGCCTGTTTGCCCGCATCTGGCCCACCGTCGAGCGCCTGAACCGCATCGCGGTGCAAGGGCTGCCGTCCGGCGCTGTCGACATGCTGCGCTGGACGCTGGAGCGCATGAAAACCAACCTGGACCAGGAGCCCGCCGCAGCCGACGAGCGGGCCGCTTAGACGATGGAGCCCGCCATGCCCCAAGACAGCGTGCTCGACCTCGCCAAGTGCGTCGAGCCCGATCGTGTGCACAAGCGCGTGTACACCGACCAGCAGATCTTCGATCGCGAGATGACGCGCATCTTCGAGCGCGTGTGGGTGTACTGCGGCCACGAGTCGCAGATTCCGAACCGCGGCGACTACGTCGCGGTGACCATCGGCCGCCAGCCGATGATCATGGTGCGCAGCGCCGATCGCGCGATCCACGTGCTGCACAACCGCTGTGCGCACCGCGGCGTGCAACTGGTGGGCAACCTGCAGGGCAACACCGGCGACGCGTTCGTCTGCTCGTACCACGCCTGGAGCTACCACCTCGACGGCAAGGTGCGCGCGATCCCGCTGGCGCGCGGCTACGAAGGCACGCGCATGGACCGCAGCAACCCCGACTGCAACATGAAGCGTGCGGCGCGCGTCGACAGCTACCGCGGCTTCGTGTTCGCCAGCCTGGCGGCCGAGGGGCCGTCGCTGATGGAGTTTCTCGGCGAAGCCAAGGTGGCGTTCGACGACATGTGCGATCGCTCGCCGGTGGGCGAGGTCGAGATCGTGCCGGTGTGCCACCGCGTGATCCAGCAGTCGAACTGGAAGTTCTTCATGGAGAACCAGCTCGACGCGCTGCATCCGTCGGTGACGCACCAGAGCACCGGCATCGCGGCCGGTCGCGTCGAGCGCCGCCTGAAGGAGCAGAAGGAGTCGGTGCCGCTGTACTACCACTACCTGTCGGCGTTCGCGTCGAGCTTCGAGCAGTGGGACAGCGTGCAGACCATCAACTACCCGCAGGGCCACGGCATCCTCAAGGCCTACATGGGCCTGCGCCCGCAGGACAAGGACACGCTGGAGCACGAGGCGTTGTTGAAGCAGGCCTACGGCGAGCAAAAGGCCGAGGAGTACCTGTCGCGCAGCATCCATCACGTGCTGGTGTACCCGTATCTCTCGGTGCAGTCGCCGCTGCAGCAGCTGCGCTGCCTGCGGCCGATCTCGCCCGACAAGACCTTGTCGGAGATCTGGCACTTCCGCCTGAAGGGCGCGCCCGAGGCCATCTACCGCCGCAGCCTTTGGTACTACAACCTGGTCAACTCGCCGGCGACGATGATCAACGCTGACGACCTGGAGAACTGGACCAAGGGCCAATGGGGCCTGCAATCCGATGGCGGCGATTGGGTGAGCTTTCATCGCGACCACGGCGGCGACCGCTTCGACAACGGCGTCGCGTACTCCAATCACGGCACCTCCGAGGTCGTGATGCGCAGCCAGTTCGCGGCCTGGTCGCGCTACATGCGGGAGGACGCGTGATGGGCGCCGACTCATCCGGCCGCGCGATCCCGAGCGCCGGCCCCGACATGCGCCACCTGCTCGACCAGGACGTGGTGATCGCCGGCGATACCGCGCGCGGGCCCACCGGCGCGCAATCGATCGAACCGACCCACTCGCCGCGCACGCCACACAACGCCCGCGCCCTGCCGGCCGCGGTGCTCGCCGCGTCGGCTGGCGCCGACCTGCAGCGCGAAGTCGAACAGCTGCTGTATCGCCAGGCCGAACTGCTCGACGCCAAGCAGTGGCAGGGCTGGATGGACCTGTTCTCCGACGACGGCATCTACTGGATGCCGGCGCGCGCCGAGCAGACCGAATGGGAGAGCTCGCCGTCGATTTTCATCGAGGACAAGCTGATGATGGAGATCCGCAAGGGCCGCGTCACGCACCCCAACGCGTGGTCGCAGGCGCCGCTGTGGGAGACCAATCACCTCGTCAGCCACGTCGCGCTGGAGTCGGTCGACGGCAACCGCATCACCGTGCGTTCGCGCTTTCACATGATGGAGCTGCGGCGCGATTCGATCCGCCACTTCGGTGGCCGCTACCGGCACACGCTGGTGCGCAGCGCCGACGGGTCGTTGCAGATTCAGTTGCAGCGCGTCGACCTGTTCAACGCGCAGGCACCGTTCGACTACGTGATCCAGATCTGGGTCTGAAACAAGAAGGGTTCGACACCATGCTCTCGACTGTTCAATCGGCGGTTCGGCTGGGTGCTGCGGCGTTGCTCGCCGCGTGCGTGGGCAGCGGCGCTCTGGCCGCCGACAAGGTGAAGGTCGGTTTCGTCAGCACGCTGTCGGGGCCGTCGTCGGCGTTGGGCGTGGACATCCGCGACGGCTTTCTGCTGGCCGTCAAGTTGAACGGCGGCAAGCTCGGCGGCCTGCCCGCCGAAGTGCTGGTCAGCGACGACCAGTTCAAGCCCGACGTCGCCAAGCAGCTGTTCGAGAAGAACGTCAAGCGCGACAAGGTGGACTTCATGACCGGCGTGGTGTTCTCCAACATCATGCTGGCCGCGTTGCCCGAGGCGCTGGACAACAACACCCTCTACATCAGCCCCAACGCCGCCCCGTCGTCGATGGCCGGCAAGGATTGCAACCCGCTGTTCTATGCGGTGAGCTGGCCCAACGATGCCTACCACGAGGCGGCCGGCGAACTGGCCAATCAGCGCGACATGAAGAGCGTGTACCTGCTGGCGCCCAACTACCAGGCCGGCAAGGACTCGCTGGCCGGCTTCAAGCGCATGTTCAAGGGCCGTGTGGTGGGCGAGAACTACACCAAGCTCGGCCAGCTCGACTACGCGGCGGAGCTGGCCGAGGTCCGTGCTGCCAAGCCGCAGGCGCTCTACATCTTTCTGCCCGGCGGCATGGGCATCAACTTCATCAAGCAGTTCGTCGGTGCCGGCCTGGGCAAGGACATGGCGCTACTGCTGCCGGGCTTCTCAGCCGACCAAGACATCATCAACCCGGTCGGCGCGGCGATGGCAGGGCTGTTCAACACGGCGCACTGGTCACCCGACTTCGCCAACGCGGCCAACCAGAAGTTCATGGCCGAGTTCCAGAATGAATACAAGCGCGTGCCGTCGGTGTTCGCGTCGCAGGGCTATGACGCCGCGCTGCTGATCAACGCCGCAGTGCGCGACGTCAAGGGCAAGCTCGAAGACCGCGACGCGCTGCGCAAGGCGCTGAAGGCGGCGCGCTTCGACTCGGTGCGCGGGCCCTTCAAATTCAACAACAACCAGTACCCGATCCAGAACTACTACGTGCGCACGGTCGGCTCCGACGGCAAGGGCGGCCTCATCAACAAGTCGTTCAGCACGCCGATCCTCAAAGACCACGGCGACGCCTACGCGGGCGCCTGCACGATGAAGCCCTGACGCAGGCACCCGGGGCAGCGCGCGCATGCCCACGCTCCTGGTCGTCGAGCAGCTGCTCAACGGGCTGCAGTTCGGCCTGATGCTGTTCTTGCTCGCTGCCGGGCTCACGCTGGTGTTCGGCGTGATGGACATGATCAACCTGGCGCACGGTTCGCTCTACATGGTGGGCGCGTTCGTCGCGGCCTGGCTGGTGGCCAAGACCGGCTCGTTCGTGTGGGGCGTGCTCGGTGCGATCGGACTGACGGCCGCCTTCGGCATGCTGCTGGAGATCACGCTGCTGCGCACGCTGTACGCGCGCGATCACCTGTCGCAGGTGCTGGCGACGTTTGCGCTGATCCTGATCCTGAACGACGGCGTCAAGATGGTGTTCGGCACCGACCTGCCGCTGTCGGCGCCCGACGCATTGGCCGGCCCGGTGCAGTTGCTGCCGGGCTTGAGCTACCCGGCGTACCGGCTGCTGATCCTGGCAGTGGGCCTGGTGATCGCGGTTCTGATGTACACGCTGGTGGCCAAGACGCGCCTGGGCGCGCTGGTGCGCGCCGGCGCCTCGAATCGCGTGATGACCGAGGCGATGGGCATCGACGTCAGGCGGCTGTTCACCGTGGTGTTCGGCATCGGCGCCGGGCTGTGCGCGGTGGCCGGCGCGCTGCTGGGTCCGCTGCTGGCGGTGCAGGTGGGCATGGGCGAGAACATCCTGATCCTCGCCTTCGTGGTCATCGTCATCGGCGGCATCGGCTCGATCCGCGGCGCGCTGATCGGCTCGATCCTGGTGGGTTGCGTCGACACGCTGGGCCGCACGCTGCTGCAGCAGCTGTTTCGCGAGTTCCTGCCGCCGCAATGGGCCAGCGCGGCGGGGCCGGCCATCGCATCGATCGCTGTCTACGTGTTCATGGCCGTGGTGCTCGCGGTCAAGCCGCAGGGCCTGTTTCCGGCACGCGCGTGATGGCCCACCCCCGAAGCGATCCAACGGCTGCGCGGGTCGTGCTGGCCACGATCATGCTGGCCGCGTTGGGGCTGCCGTGGATCATGCAGGCGCTCGGCGCGTCGTTCTACATCAGCATGGCGGGCCGCGTGCTGGTGTATGCCATCGCGGCCACCAGCCTGAACCTGGTGCTCGGCTACGGCGGCATGGTGTCGTTCGGCCATGCCGCGTTCGTCGGCCTGGGCGCCTACGTGACCGGCGTGATGATCAGCGAGGGCACGCTCAACGGCGGCGCCCACCTGCTGGCCACGCTGCTGATCACCGGCGCCGCCGCGGCGCTGATCGGCGCGATCTCGCTGCGCACGCGCGGCGTGTACTTCATCATGATCACGCTGGCCTTCGCGCAGATGCTGTTCTACCTGGCCAACTCGGTGAAGGGCTATGGCGGCGACGAGGGGCTGAACATCCGCGCGCGTTCGCTCATCGGTTTCGGCCTCGACCTGAAGAACCCGACGACCTTCTACTACGTCGCGCTGGCGGTGCTGGCGGCCTGCCTGTGGGCACTGGCGCGCTTCGTGCCGTCGCGCCTGGGCCGCGCGGTGCTCGCAATCCGCGACGACGAGCAGCGCGCCGAGGCGCTGGGGTTTGCGACCTTCAAGCTGCGCTGGCTGGTCTTCGTGGTCGCCGGCATGGTGGCCGGCATCGCCGGTGCGCTGTCGGTCAATCAGCAGGGCTACGTCAGCCCCAACGTGCTGCACTGGACGCAGTCGGGCACGCTGATGGTGATGGTGATCCTCGGCGGCGTGGCCACGCTGTGGGGCGGCGTGCTCGGCGCCGCGGCGTTGTTGCTGCTGCAGGAGGTGCTGTCGGCCTACACGCCGCACTGGGAGTTCTGGACCGGTTGGGTGTTGCTGGCCGTCGTGCTGTTCGCGCGCCAGGGGCTGGCCGGTGTGCTGCGCAGCGGCTTCGGGTCACGATGAACGATCCCTCGCCAGCGCCACTGCTCGAGGTGCGGCGCTTGAGCAAGCGCTTCGGCGGCGTGCTCGCCAGCGATGGTGTCGACCTGCAGGTGCGCAGCGGCGAAGTGCACGCGTTGATCGGCCCCAACGGCGCCGGCAAGACCACGCTGGTGGCGCAGCTCGCAGGCCAGCTCGCGCCCGACAGCGGGCGCATCGTGTTCGACGGCGTCGACATCACGGCGTGGAGTGCGCACCAGCGCGCGCGCAGCGGGCTGGCGCGCTCGTTCCAGATCACGCGGCTGTTCAAGAGCTTCACGGTGCTCGAGCACCTGGCGCTGGCGCTGCAGGCGGCCGCGGGCGCAAGCTGGGGCGCATGGCGGCCGCTGTCGCACGATGCCTCGTTGTGGCAACGCGCGCACGCGCAGCTGTCGACGCTCGGCCTGACCGACCGTGCCGATGCTCTCACCGACACGCTGTCGCACGGCCAGCGGCGGGCACTCGAAGTCGGCATGGCGGTGGCTGCCGCGCCGCGGCTGGTGCTGCTCGACGAACCGATGGCCGGCATGGGGCCCGACGAGTCAGCCCGCATGGAGGCCCTGATCGCAGAGCTGGCGCGGCGCACGACGGTGCTGCTGATCGAGCACGACGTCGATGCCGTGTTTCGCCTCGCCCACCGCGTGTCGGTGCTGGTGGGCGGCCGCATCATTGCCAGCGCCGCGCCCGACGACGTGCGGCGCGACCCGCTGGTGATCGCCGCGTACCTGGGGCACGAGTGATGGCGTTGGGCGACTTGCTGCTCGACGTGCGTGGCCTGCACGCCGCCTACGGCAGTGCGCCCGTGCTGCACGGCGTCGACTTGCAGGTGCACGGCGGCGAAGCGGTGGCGCTGCTCGGGCGCAACGGCATGGGCAAGACGACGCTGGTGCGCGCATTGATGGGCATCGTGGCGCCGTCGCACGGTGAACTGCGGTTCGCCGGCGAGTCGATCGCCGGCCAGCCCGCGCACCGCATCGCCCGCCGCGGCATCGCACTGGTGCCCGAAGGCCGCCAGGTGTTTGCCAATCTGACCGTGCAAGAGCATCTGAGTGCGTTCACGCGGCGCGATGCGCACGGTGCGACGCCTTGGCAAGCGCAGCGGGTGTTCGCGCTTTTTCCACGGCTGGCCGAGCGCCGCCACCAGTGGGCGCAACAGCTGTCGGGCGGCGAGCAGCAGATGCTGGCGATCGGCCGCGCGCTGGTGACCAATCCGCGGTTGCTGATCCTCGACGAAGCCACCGAGGGGCTGGCGCCGCTGGTGCGCGAAGAGATCTGGCGCGCGCTCGCCCAGTTGCGCGCGGCCGGCCAGGCGATCCTGGTGATCGACAAGTACCTGCAGCGGTTGATCGCGCTGGCCGACCGCCACGTCATCCTCGAGAAAGGCCGCGTCGCGTGGAGCGGCAGCTCGGCCGCCCTGGCCGCCGATCCGGGCCTCTGGCACCGCTACCTGGGCGTGTGATCCTTCACGCCTACCAAGGCGGCGCGCCCCAAAAGCAACGAGCCGCTCGATGAGCGGCTCGCGGTGCGTCGAAGCGCGTCTCAGCCGCGCCGTTTTTCGAGCAGATCGGCCTCGGCGCGCAGCTCGTTCGCAAAAGCGGATCCATCGACAGCCCGTGCGCATGATCGCGCAGCGTTTCGGCTTGCTGCTGCGCCGACACCTTGGCCGTGGCGCGCTCGCCGAGCCAGCGCCACAACGAGAAGGCGCTCGGCGCCGTGCTCGGCTCCGACAGCGGCATCGAACTCGAATCGAAGGCCTGGGTGAGGATGTTCATGGCGAGTTCCTTCTGCAACCGTTATCGGAGCGCGGGCTGAAGACTAGAGGCGCCAGCGCGCCCGCACAGCGAACGAAGTCGCGCTTGTGGCGGCCGTTTCCGGCGCCTGCCCAATCGATCACGCGCGGGCAGCGACGGCCCCCGCGTCCGCAGGGTGCGGCCACGCGACGCTCTCAGCGCGCGCCGCCCGTGGATTCGTGCCGATCGGCAGCCGCGAACAGATCGGCCGCGAAGCCGGGGTCGGAGTTCAAGTACGAGCTCGCGAGCGCGCGCACTTGCGCAACCTCGACCATCGGCGCCGTCGCTTGCGCTCGCGGCGCGGTCCATTTGGCGATCGCCCCCAACAGCGCGGCCGCCGCCTGCGCTGCCCATGCCGCTCCCCGCGGCGCCGGGACATGGGCTGGCACGTTGACGGTGACGGTGTTCATCAGAGTTCCTTCTTGTCGGCATGCCGAAAGCTTCGGCACAGAGCGGAGATTAGGGTAAATACTTAGTTTCCAACCTGAAGAATGGACATCTGGGATATAAGCATCGCTAATGTCTCAACGCAGCCCGGTCGTGAACTTCCGCACGATCGACCTCAACCTGCTGCGCGTGTTCGACGCCGTCATGGCCGAGGGCAGCCTGACTCGCGCGGCCAGCGTGCTGTCGATGACGCAGCCCGCGGCCAGCCATGCGTTGAAGCGCCTGCACGACGCGATCGGCGAGACGCTGTTCGTACGCACCGCCAACGGCATGAGGCCGACGCCGAAATCGTTGGCCCTGTGGCCGCCGGTGCGTGCCGCGCTGTCAGCGCTGCAGCACGCGCTGGCGCCGGCCAGCTTCGACCCACGCAGTGAAGCGGTCAACTTTCGGATTGCGATGGCCGACGCGACGGCCGCGCTGCTAGCGCCGCCGCTGGTGCGCGCCATCCAGAGCAGCCATGCCGCGGCCAACGTGCGCGTGCTGCCGCTGGGCACGCGCGACCCGCGGCCGCTGCTCGAGCTTGGTCAGGCCGACCTGGCGGTCGGCTACTTTCGCGAGTTGATCGCAACGCTGGTGGCGCAGGGAGAGGACGCCACACTGCGGCATGCGCGCCTGTACGAAACCCGCTATGTCTGCGTGATGCGGCGCGAGCACCCGCTGGCGCGCAAGAAGCTCACGCTCGACACTTTCTGTGCCGCGCAGCACCTGGGGGTCAGCTTCTCGGGGCGCGCGCAGGGGCCGATCGACCGTGCGTTGGCCGACATCGGGCGCCAGCGCCGCCTGGTGCTGACGGTGAACCAGTTTTTCACCGCCGGGCGCGTGGTCGCGCAGTCGGATCTGCTCGCCGTGCTGCCGCTGACGTTTCTCGCGGCGACCGGCATCGCCAGCAAGCTGGTGACGCGCGAGCTGCCGTTCGACCCCGGCGCGGTGCACGTCGAAATGGTGTGGCACCTGCGGCGCGACGCCGACCCGGCGCTGCGCTGGCTGCGCGACGTGTTAATGGGCGCCGTCGCGAAGGCGCGCGCCTGACCGCAGGCGCGCGCGGCGGCGCTCAGGCGGCCAGCACGGCCGCGAACGCCTGCGCGGTGCGCTCGACGTTGTCGCGGTTCAAGCCGGCCACGCACATGCGGCCCGAGCGGATCAGGTACACCGCGTGTTCCTCGCGCAGGCGATCGACCTGCGCGGCGCTCAGGCCGGTGTAGCTGAACATGCCGCGCTGCGTCAGCAGGTAGCCGAAGTCGCGCCCGGGCACGCGCGCGCTCAGCACCTCGTGCAGCGCACGGCGCATCGCGCGGATGCGCTCGCGCATCTGCGGTGACCTCGCGCTCCCACAGCGGCCGCAGCTGCGGGTCGCCGAGCACCAGCGCCATGATGCCGGCGGCGTGGATCGCGGGGCTGGAGTAGATGCGGCGCACCGTGAGCTTGAGCTGCCCCAGCACCAGCTCGGCCTCGCGTGCCGTCGGGCAGACGACCGACAGCGCGCCGCAGCGCTCGCCGTACACGCTCATGCTCTTGGAGAACGAGTTCGCCACCACGCAGACAGCGCCGGAGCTGGCCATCGCGCGCACCGCGTAGGCGTCTTCGTCGATGCCGTCGCCATAACCTTGATAGGCCAGATCCAGATAGGCGATCAGCTCGCGGCGCTCGAGCACCGGAATCAACTGGTCCCACTGCGCGCGCGTGAGGTCGACACCGGTCGGGTTGTGGCAGCAGGCGTGCAGCAGCACGATGCTGCGCGCCGGCAGCTGCTCGATGGCAGCCAGCATGTCGGCAAAGCGCACACCGCCGCTGGCCGAGTCGTAGTACGGGTAGGTGCTCACCGTGAAGCCGCTGCCCTCGAACATCGAGCGGTGGTTGTCCCAGCTCGGGTCGCTGATCCACACGCCGCTGGACGGAAACCAACGCTTCAGGAAATCGGCGCCGACCTTCAAGCCGCCGCTGGAGCCCACCGACTGGATGGTTGCCACCCGCCCCGAGGCCAGCGCCTCGTGCTGTCGGCCCGAACAGCAGCGCCTGCACGGCGCGGCGCGCATCGGCGGCGCCTTCCATCGGCAGGTACGGCTTGGCCCCGGCCTGCGCGAGCAGACGCGTTTCGGCGGCGCGCACGCTGTCGAGCACCGGGATGCGGCCCTCGTCGTCGAAGTAGATGCCGATCGACAGGTTGACCTTGTGCGGCCTCGGGTCGGCATTGAAGGCATCGACCAACGCGAAGATCGGGTCGCCCGCATAGGGCTCGACGTGCTCGAACACAAGCAACTCCTGCAGTAGTCAGCGCGATTATCAGCCGCGTGTCGAGGTGGTCACGCCGTGCGCGATTTCAAGTGCAACCGCGCCGCGCAGCGACGCGAACGGGCATTCGCGCGGCGACAACGGCTCACGCCGCCAGCGCGGCCTCGATGTCCTGGGTCAGTTTGGCCGGCTCGTCCTGCGGCGCGTAGCGCTTGATCGTCTTGCCGTCGCGGCCGACCAGGAACTTGGTGAAGTTCCACTTGATCGCCTGGCTGCCGAGCAGACCCGGCGCTTCTCGGGTGAGCCAGCCGATACAGCGGATGCGCGCCGGTCGCCGTTGACCTCGACCTTGGCCATCATCGGGAACGAGCACGCCGTAGTTGAGCTGGCAGAACGACGCGATCTCGTCGTTGGCGCCGGGGTCCTGGCCACCGAACTGATTGCTCGGGAACCCCAGCACCACCAGGCCCTGGTCCTCGTAGGCCTGCCACAGCGCCTGCAAGCCGTCGAACTGCGGCGTGAAGCCGCACTGGCTGGCGGTGTTGACGATCAGCAGCACCTTGCCCTGGTAGCGGCTCAGCTTGACACGCTGGCCGCCGATGGTTTGTGCCTCGAAGCCCCACACGTCGGTGTGTTCCATCGCTTTCTCCGTGTCGCAGCGCGCGCCGGCGTGATGTTATCCCGCGGCGGGGGGACACGACGCATTGACGGGCATCGCCTCGCAGCGGACCATCGACCGTCAAGGCCGGTTTGGCCTGCATCCCTGTCCCAGCGCTTCGCGCCTCCCACCCATGCCATCGTCACACAGCGTGTGTCTGCTCGGCTTCAGCGATTTCGAGCGGCGCGCGCTGGCGCTGCAGTTTCGCCTGGCCGCCGGCCGCACGCCGGCCTATGCGCTGGTTGCCACCATCGACGAGGCGCGTTTCCTGGTGGTCGACGGCGACACCAAGTCGGCGGTGCAGCGCGCGCTCGACGCCGGACGCCTGGCCCACTGCATCTTCGTGGGCGTCAGTGCCGCGCCCAAGGGCGCGCTGGCACGCCTGCGCCGGCCGATCGACGCGTTGTCGCTGTTGCGCGAACTCGATGCCGCGGTGATCCAGCTGCAGGGGCCCACCGCCGCGCTGGCGCCGCGACCCGCGCCGGCCCCGGTGCCCGCCGCCGCGGCGGTGGCGCCAATCGCGCCGCTGCGCATCACGCCGCGGCCGCCGCCGCGACAGCCGGCCGCGAGCGCGAACGCCGGGTTGCTCGATTCGCAGTTTGCGGGATTGGCCGACCACTTCCCGGATCGCAACTCACCCGACGGCGCGAGCGCCGCCGACAAAGCCGCTTCGGTCCGCTGCGACGCGCTGCTGGTGGACGACAGCGAGATCGCGCTCAAGTTCCTCGAGCTGAAGCTCGGCGAGCTGGGCCTGCGCTCGCGCGGCGTCACCCACAGCGATGCCGCGCTCGCGCAGCTGGAGCGCCACGAATTCAACTATGTGTTCCTCGATGTCGAGCTCGGCCCCGGCAGCCGGCTCGACGGGCTGGCGCTGTGCCGCCACATCAAGCGGCGGACCAAGCGCCCGCCGGTGGTGGCCATGGTGTCGGCACACGCCAGCCAGACCGACCGCGTGCGCGGCAGCCTGGCCGGCTGCGATGCCTACCTCGGCAAGCCGCTGAAGCCGAGCGACCTGCTGTCCGTGGTTGGGCTGCGCCGCAGCCGCTGAAGCGCGCTTCAGCCCGCGGGACGCCGCCCCTCTTGCCAGGCCGCCAGCAACGCGGCCGCGGCGATCAGCAGGCCACCGGCCACCGTGTGCGGCTGCAAGCGTGGCCGCGCCCAGCGCGACCGCCGACACGCTGGCAAACACCACCTCGCTGACCATCACCACCGCCGTGGTGCTGGCGCGCAGGCGCGCGGCGCCGTATTGCAGCGACAGGTTGGCGGCCATGAACCAGGCGGCCAGCGCCAGCACCCACGGCAACCAGCGCAGCGCCGCGGCGGCCGGCGGCGGCGACACGCCCAGGCCCGCGCCGGCCAGCGCGAGCCGCGGCGCTGATCAGCGCGCCGCCGGCGAACATCGCCAGCGCGCGCGACGTCGGCGTCGCGCCGCGCTTCGCGCCGCAGCATCACGTTGTTGAGCGCGAAGGCGAAGCCGCCGATCAGGCCCAGCCAGTCCGCCAGCCGCACGCGGCAGCGGCCAGCCGCCGCTCGGGCGGCCACAGCACGACCAGCGCGCCGCCCAGCGCCAGCGCCGAGCGCAGCAGCACGCCGGCGTGCAACGGCTCGTGCAGCAGCCAGCGCGCCAGCAGCACCGCCCACATCGGCATCAGGTAGAACAGCAGCACGACGCGCACCACGTCGCCGACGGTGACGCCCCAGTTGAAGGCGGCGTTGGTGCAGCCCGACGCCAGCACCAGCACCCACAGGCTGCGCGTGCGCAGCAGCGTCGCGCCAGGCGCCGGCGGCCGCCACAGCGCCAGCAGCGCCGACAGCCAGCGCGTAGATCAGCGCGGTCGACCACAGCGGATGCACGCCCAGCGCCTGCAGCTGGCGCAACGGCCACCACGACACGCCCCAGGTCAAGGCGTTGAACAGCAGCGCCAGCGCCGCTGCGGCGGCCCCGGCCCTTCACGGTCGGCTCACATCGGGCTTGTCGGAGCGCGCGATCGCCAGCAGCCGCTCGACCTCGTCGCGGTGGCGCACGCTGTTGCGCGCGGTGCCAGCGGCGGATCCAGCGCCATCGTGGCGGCCACCGCCAGGCCGAACACCGCGATCGCGACGAACGCCGACAGGCCGAAGCTTGGTCATGCCGGTGTAGAACGCGCCGAGGCCGAGGATGCAGGCCTGCTCGTTGAAGTTCTGCACCGCGATCGAGCGGCCGGCGCCCATCAGGTTGTGGCCGCGGTGCTGCAGCAGCGCATTCATCGGCACCACCAGGAAGCCGCCGATCGCGCCCAGCATGACCAGGAACGGCGCCGCCACCCACGACGTCGCGGATGAAGTTCAGGCCGATCACCAGCACGCCCATCGCGACGCCGAGCGGGATCACGCGCGGTGGCGTGGTCCAGCCGCATCAGCCACGACGCGACCACGGCGCCGACGGCGGTGCCGATGGCCACCACGCCGACCAGCGACGAGGCCTGCGTCGTGCTGTAGCCGAGCGCCGCCGCGGCCCACGCGAACACGATGACGCGCAGGTTGCCCGACACGCCCCAGAACAGCGTGGTGGTGGCCAGCGAGATCTGGCCCAGCTTGTCGGCCCACAGGCGCGCGTTGCACTGGCGAGAAGTCGCGCACCAGGTCGACGATGTTCGCGCTCAGCGGCTGCAGCGGCGCATCGGTGCGCGGGATGTAGAGGTTGAACACGGCGGCGATCACGTACAGCACCACGATCGATGCGATCGCCGCTTCGGGCGCGCGTGTCGACGCCGGTGTCGAGCACCGGCATGTCGAAGCCCAGCAGCCACGGCGCCACGCGCGCGCCGACCAGCTGGCCGCCGAGCAGCACGCCGAGGATGATCGAGGCGATCGTCAGCCCCTCGATCCAGCCGTTGGCCTTGACCAGCTGCGACGGCGGCAGCAGCTCGGTGAGGATGCCGTACTTGGCCGGCGAGTAGGCCGCGGCGCCCAGGCCGACGACCGCGTACGGCCAGCAGCGGATGGCCGCCGAACAGCATCAGCAGGCAGCCCACGACCTTGATGCGTGTTGGAGACGAACATCACGCTGCCCTTCGGCACGGCGTCGGCGAACGCGCCGACGAAGCGGCGCCAGCAGCACGTAGAACAGCGCGAACATCGGCGCCAGCGCCGGGCACCTGCCAGGCCGGCGCGTTGGTGGTCCTCAGCAGCTCGATGGCGGCCGACCAGCAGAGCGTTGTCGGCCAGCGAGCTGAAGAACTGCGCCGACATGATGGTGTAGAAGCCTTTTTTCATGCGCTTCTCGTCTGCGGCGCCCCCAACGGCGCACGAACGGCGTGCAGCCGTGGGCGGCGGGTTATAGCACGCGGGGTCGCTGCGTTCGCGGCCCGCCCGGCGCTGGCAGAATCTTCCGCGGGATAGTCCGGCCCCGCATTTCGAGGCCAACGCAAACGTATCCGCTGCCTCGCATGCCGCGCCCGATCGAAGCCCTGATCCACCCCGACTGCGCTGGCGCACAACCTGGCTCGTGCGCGCGCAGCTGGCGCCCGACGCGCGCGTGTGGGCGGTGGTCAAGGCCAACGCCTACGGTCACGGCATCGAGCGCGTGTTCGAGGCCTGCGCGGCGCCGACGGCTTTGCGCTGCTCGACCTCGCCGAAGCCGAGCGCGTGCGCGCGCTGGGCTGGCGCGGCCCGGTGCTGCTGCTCGAAGGCTGCTTCGAGCCGCGCGACCTCGAGCTGTGCTCGCGCCTGAACCTGTGGCACGCGGTGCACCACGAGGCGCAGATCGACTGGCTGGCGGCGCACAAGACCGCAGCAGCCGCAGCGCGTGTTCCTCAAGCTCAACAGCGGCATGAACCGGCTCGGCTTCGCGCCGGCAGGCGCTTTCGCGCCGCCTGGGCGCGGCTGAACGCGCTGCCGCAGGTCGACGAGGTCTCGCTGATGACGCACTTCTCCGACGCCGACGGCGCGCGGCGGCGTCGCGGCGCCAGCTGGCGGTGTTCGAGCGCGCCGCCGCACGACCTGCCGGGCGAACGCACGCTGGCCAACAGCGCCGCGCTGCTGCGCCACGCCGCGGCTGCCGCGGCCGACTGGGTGCGCGCCGGGCATCATGGTCTACGGCAGCGCGCCGGACCACCCGCGAGCACGACGTCGCCCACTGGGACCTGCAGCCGACGATGACGCTGCGCTCGCGGCTGATCGGCGAGCAGCAGCTGCGCAGCGGCGACACCGTGGGCTACGGCAGCACGCTTCGTCGCCGAGCAGCCGCTGCGCGTCGGCGTCGTCGCCTGCGGTTATGCCGACGGCTACCCGCGCCATGCGCCCAGCGGCACGCCGGTGCTGGTGGACGGCGCGCGCACGCGCACCGTCGGCCGCGTGTCGATGGACATGATCACGGTCGACCTGTCGCCGTTGCCGCGATGCCGGCGTCGGCAGCGAGGTCACGCTGTGGGGCCAGGGCCCGGACGGCAGCGTGCTGCCGATCGACGAGGTGGCCTGCTCGGCGCGGACGGTGGGCTACGAGCTGATGTGCGCGCTGGCGCCGCGGGTGCCGGTGCACGTGGCCCGGTGAGGCGAGGCCGGCATGCCGCGCATTCCGTTCGTGCTCGACGAGGACGAGATTCGCTTCGAGGCGGTGCGCGCGCAGGGCGCCGGCGGCCAGAACGTCAACAAGGTGTCCAACGCGGTGGTGCTGCGCTTCGACATCGCGGCGTCGAGCCTGCCCGACGCGGTGAAGCTGCGCCTGCGCGCGCGCAGCGACCAGCGCATCGGCAGCGACGGCGTGGTGACGATCAAGGCGCAGGAACATCGCAGCCTGCCGCGCAACCGCGCCGCGGCGATCGAACGATTGCGCGCGCTGGTGAATGCCGCCGCGACGCTGCCGCGCAAGCGCGTGGCCACCGCGCCCACGCGCGCGTCGCGCGAGCGGCGGCTGGCCGACAAGGTGCACAAGGGCCGGCTGAAGAGCGCGCGCGGCTCGCCGCGAGACGAGTGAGCGCGCCGCGGCGTCATTGGACATCCTCCTCGCTGCGCGCTCCGGAATGGCTACGACATCACAAGCGCTTCGCGCAGTTGAGTCTTCGCCGAACTTCGTTTTCGCCTTGGGAGCGGCCCGGCGGCTCATGCCGACGGCCGCGTCGCCACGTAGACGCTGCCCAGGCACAGCGCGAGCCCGGCCCACGACAGCGCGTGTGGCTGCCAGCCCTCGAGCGCCGCCGACACCGCCAGCGCGATCGGCGGGATCATCACGCCGGTCATCGCCGCGCGTGCCGGCCCCACGCGTTGCGCCAGCTTGAAGTAGACGAAGAACGCGATCACCGAGCCGAACACGGTGAGGTACAGCAGCGACAGCCACCATGCGGGGCCATGGCTGATCGGCGCCGCAGCACCCTGCCACGCCGCCACCGCCCACAATGCGATCGCGCCGTAGCCCATGCACCAACCGAGCATCGGCACCAGCGGCAGGCCGCGGCGCGTCAGCGTCAGCGTCAGCACGTTGCCCAGACAGGCGCACACCACCGCCAGCAGGCCGATGGCCAGGCCGAACACTGCGTTCGGGCGCGCGTGCGCAGCCACCACCTCGGGCCAGAAGATCAGCGCGACGCCGACCACGCCGCAGGCGGCGGCGACGACGAAGCGCCGCGTCACCGGCTGCCCGAACAGGCGCCAGCCGAGCAGCGCATTGCCGAACACCATCAGCGAGAACAGCACCGCCACCAGCCCGCTGGGGATGTGGCGCTCGGCTTCGTACACCGCCCAGTAGTTGATGCTGTACTGCACGACGCCGGTGGCCAGCAGCCAGCCGTGCCAGCGCGGCGCGAGCAGCCAGCGGCTCGCCGCGAACCGCGGCCACGCCGAGCAGCACGAGGCCGGCGAGCAGAAAACGCGACGCCACCGACACCAGCGGCGAGGCTTCGGCCAGCTGGTACAGGATGACGTGCCACGTCGAGGCCCAGATCAGCGTGGGCACCCAGAACAGCACACGGGGCGAGTCGAGCAGGCGCGCGATCAATCGGTGGGTGGCACGGTGACCACGTCGCAAGGGGCCGTCATGCTAGCGTGACGGCCGCAGAACCGTGCGGCAGCGGATGCCGCACCGCCGGGTCAGCCGTGCAGCCGGCGCAGCGCCTCTCGGTAGATGCGGTACACAGGGTCGATGCTGGCGAGGTCGATGCGCTCGTCGGCGGCGTGGATGCGCTCGTAGTGCACGCCAAAGCCGGCCAGCGCCGGCACGCCGCGCTGGGCCAGGTAGTTGCCGATGTTCGAAGGCCCGACGACACCCGTGTCGGGTTCCGGCGTCGAGCACCCCGCGCGCCGCGCCGCGCAGCGCAACGACCATGGGGTCACCGTCCGGCACCCGGTACGCCGGCCACCCGGCCAGCCATTCGACGCCGGTCGGTGCGGCGGCCTGGCCACGGTCGTGTTGGGCGATCACGTCGTCGACCAGGCGCCGCGCATGCGCGTCGGCAAACGCGGGCGTCAGCCGGATATCCAACCCCAGTTCGCAGCGGTCGGGCACCTGGCTGAAGGCATTGCTGCCACCGCTGATGCGGGTGAAAGTGAACGCCGGCGGCAGCCCGAAAGCGCTGTCGGTCAGGTTCACCTGCGCCGCCGCAGCGACTTGCAGCACGCGCGTCAGGTCGAGCGCGCGATCGATCGCGTTCAAGCCGCGCTGCTGCGTTCCGCCCGAATGGGCGGCAACGCCGTGCACCACGATGCGCGCACGCAGGTAGCCGCGGCTGCCGGTGACGATGCGGTCGATGCCTGGATAGCCGATGATCACGCCGTCCGGGCGCGGCGGCGTCCCCGCGGGTGGATCGAAAAAGGCGCGCGCACCGCCGAAGTCGCCTGAATGCTCGTCGAGATCGAGCAGCACGCCGATGCGGCCGCCGAAGCTGTCGCGCGCGGCGGCGAAATCCTGCAGCAGGTGCGCGAAGATCGCCGCCCCGGCCTTCGAATCGGCGCTGCCGCGGCCCTGCAGCCAGCCGTCGACCACAGCCGCTTCGGTGGGCGGGCGCGACCAGGTGGCGAGGTCGCCGAAGCCGGCGGTGTCCAGCGTGGCGTCGAGCACGGTCCAGCGCTGTCCGTCGCGGCGCCCCTGCACCTGCGCGTAGACGCCGAGCGCCTGACCGCCGGGCCCTTGCAGGCGCGTGAAGTCCAGGCCGCGGTCCTCGAACCAGCGTTCGACGCAACTCAATACCGGCTGCAGCGCGTCTTCGCCGGCGCGACTGGGAACGCGCACAAGGGCTTGGATCAGGGCAACGATCGAGTCGTACGGCGGAACGCTCAGCGCCATGGCCCGACATTGTGTGGCCTCGCGCGGCACTCGCGTGCCGCGACAATGGCTGCAATGGCTCGCGACAAGACCGTCTACACCTGCACCGCCTGCGGCGGCACCAATCCCAAGTGGCTCGGCAAGTGCCCGCACTGCGGCGAATGGAACACGCTGGAAGAAGGCGCTGCCGAAAACAATGTCGGCGCCACCCGCCACCGCTACAAGGCGGCCACGCCGATGCAGCCGGTGGCCACGCTGTCGCAGATCGAAGCGACGGAAATCGAACACACGCCGACGGGCCTGGCCGAGCTTGATCGGCCGCTCGGTGGCGGCATCGTCGAAGGCGGCGTGGTGCTGATCGGCGGCGATCCCGGCATCGGCAAGTCGACCCTGCTGCTGCAGGCGGCCGAAAAGCTGTCGCAGCGGATGCCGGTGCTCTACGTCACCGGCGAAGAGTCCGGCGCGCAGGTTGCGCTGCGCGCACGGCGGCTGGGCCTGCGCGATGCGCCGATCCGCGTGCTGGCCGAGATCCAGCTCGAGCGCATCGCGGCGGTGATCGAAGCGGAGCGGCCAAAGTTTTGCGTGATCGACTCGATCCAGACCGTGTTCTCCGACGCGCTGACGTCGGCGCCCGGTTCGGTGGCCCAGGTGCGCGAATGCGCGGCGCAGCTGACGCGCATCGCCAAGTCGCTCGGCACCGCGGTCGTGCTGGTGGGCCACGTCACCAAGGAAGGCGCCATCGCCGGCCCGCGCGTGCTCGAGCACATGGTCGACACGGTGCTGTACTTCGAGGGCGACACGCACTCGAGCTTTCGCCTGGTGCGCGCGATCAAGAACCGCTTCGGCGCCGTCAACGAGATCGGCGTCTTCGCGATGACCGAGCGCGGCCTGAAGGGCGTCAGCAACCCGAGCGCGATCTTCCTGTCGACGCACGGCGCGCCGGTGCCCGGTTCGTGCGTGCTGGTCACGCTCGAGGGCACGCGGCCGCTGCTGGTGGAGATCCAGGCGCTGGTCGACAGCGCAGGGGTCGCGCCGCGACGGCTGTCGGTGGGCCTGGACCGCGACCGCCTGGCCATGCTGCTGGCGGTGCTGCACCGCCATGCCGGCGTCTCGTGCATGGACCAGGACGTGTTCGTCAATGCGGTGGGCGGCGTGCGCATCGGCGAGCCGGCCGCCGACCTGGCGGTGCTGCTGGCGATCCACGGCTCGCTGCGCGGCAAGCCGCTGCCGCGCGGCTTTCTGGCTTTCGGGGAGGTCGGTCTGGCCGGCGAGGTGCGGCCCGCGCCGCGCGGACAGGAGCGCTTGCGCGAGGCGGCCAAACTCGGCTTCGCGGTGGCCGTGGTGCCCAAGGCCAACGCACCGAAAGGCGACGCGCGCGCGTTCGAGGGCCTGACGATCCATGCAGTGGAACGCATCGAGCAGGCGATCGAGGTGGTGCGCGGGCTGTAGCACGTTATGCTTTTTTGATGCACCCGACGCCGCTGCGTTTTCGGCAGCCCGCATGAACCACCCGGCGATCGGCTGGCTGCTCGCCGCCGTCGCGCTGGCGATCGGCTACCTGCAGTGGGGCTGGCCCGGCGTCGCGCTGGCGGTGACGATGATCGTGTTCTGGTTGCTGCTGCAGTTCAGCCGCGCGCTGCGGGTGCTGCGCCGGGCCGGCCAGGCGCCGGTCGGACACATCGACAGCGCCGTGATGCTGCACTCGAAACTGCAGCATGGCCTGCGCCTGCCGCAGATTCTGGCGCTGACTCGCAGCCTGGGCATCAAGCGTGACGGCGGCCCCGAGGTCTTCGAGTGGCGCGACGCCGGCGGCGACGCCGTGCGCGTCGAGCTGGTCGGCGGCAAGCTCGCGCGCTGGGAACTGCAGCGCGCCGACGCCGCACCGCCAGCCAGCTGATCGGCACGGGGCCGGCACAATGGCGCCCTTCGCCGGCCGCCGGCCGCGCCTCGACCCATGACGAGCCGCCCCCACTGCGCGATCGACTTCGGCACCAGCAACTCGGCGGTGGCGCTGCCCGCGCGCGCCGGGCCAGGGGTCGAGCTGGTGGCATTGGAGCAGTCGTTCACCGGCATGCCGACCGCGGTGTTCTACGGCATCGAAGGGCTGGCAACGCATCAGGCGCCGCTTCGGCAGTACGGCCGCGCCGCGATCGCGGCGTATGTCGAAGGCCAGCGAAGGCCGCTTGATGCGCTCGATGAAGAGCATCCTCGGCTCCGACCTCGTCGAGCGCAGCACCGAGGTCGGCGGCGGCCACTCGGTGCGCTACCTCGACGTGATCGGCAGCTACCTGCGCCACTTGAAAGCCAAGGCCGAGGCGCGCGCCGGCGCGCCGATCGAACGCGCCGTGATCGGCCGCCCGGTGTTCTTCGTCGACGACGAGCCCGAGCGCGACCGCGCGGCGCAAGCCGCGATGGCGCGGGTGGCGCGCGAGGTCGGGTTCAGCGAGGTGCAATTCCAGTACGAGCCGATCGCCGCCGCGTTCGACTACGAACAATCGGTCGAGCGCGAGCAGACGGTGCTGGTGGCCGACATCGGCGGCGGCACCTCGGACTTCAGCGTGGTGCGCGTCGGCCCGCAGCAGCGCACGCGACTCGACCGCCGCGATGACATCCTGGCCAACCACGGCGTGCACGTGGCGGGCACCGACTTCGACCGCCGCATCGAACTGCGCTGCATCCTGCCGCTGGCTGGCTACGGCGCGGTCGGGCCGTCGCGCGCCGACGGCGCCGCGCCGCGCGAGGTGCCGAGCGCCATCTACTTCGACCTCGCGACCTGGCACCTGATCAACACCTGCTACACGCCGGCACGGGTGTTGGAGCAACGCGGCATGCGCGACTGGTATGCCGACGAGCGGCTGCACGCGCGGCTGATGACCATACTCCACAAGCGGCTCGGCCACGCGCTGGCGGCGCGCGCCGAGGACGCCAAGATCGCGGTGTCGCAAGTGCCGGCCGCGCCGATCGACTTGAACGCGGTCGAAGCGGGCCTGGCCACGCTGTTGCGCGAGTCGCAGGCGATGGCCGCGATCGCTGCCGACCGCGAACGCATCGTCGGCGCTGCGCGCGAGGCCCTGGTGCAGGCCGGTCTGAAGCCCGCACGGCTCGACGCGATGTATTTCACCGGCGGCTCCACCGGCCTCGCGCCGCTGGTGGCGGCGATCGCCGCAGTAGCGTCGCAGGCCCGCGTGGTGAGAGGCGACCGCTTTGCCAGCGTCGCCACCGGATTGGGCGTGCATGCGCGGCGCGTGTTCGAAGGTGCGCCGGCCTGATGGCCGGCGGTGCAAAGGCGCCGCGGCCTAGAATCCTTTCCGATCCCGCGATCCTGAAGGAACCCCCATGTCGATGTCCGACCGCGACGGCAAGATCTGGTTCGACGGCAAGCTGGTCGACTGGCGCGACGCCAAGATCCACGTGCTGACGCACACGCTGCACTACGGCTGCGGCGCGTTCGAGGGCGTGCGCGCGTACAAGACGGCCAACGGCACCACCGCGATCTTTCGCCTGCGCGAACACACCGAGCGGCTGTTCAACTCGGCCAAGATCCTGCGCATGAAGATCCCGTTCAGCTTCGAGCAGGTGTGCGAGGCGCAGCGCGAGGTGGTGCGCGCCAACAAGCTCGACAGTTGCTACCTGCGCCCGCTGACCTGGATCGGCGACCAGAAGCTCGGCGTCAGCCCCAAGGGCAACACCATCCACCTGATGGTCGCCGCGTGGTCGTGGGGCGCCTACCTCGGCGAAGAGGGCCTGAAGAAAGGCATCCGCGTCAAGACCTCGAGCTACACGCGCCACCACGTGAACATCACGATGACGCAGGCCAAGGCGGTGAGCAACTACACCAACTCGATCCTGGCGAATCTCGAAGCCACCGAAGACGGCTACGACGAGGCGATGCTGCTCGATTCGGCCGGCTTCGTCAGCGAGGGCGCGGGCGAGAACCTGTTCATCATCAAGGGCGGCGTGATCTACACGCCCGATCTGTCGGCCGGCGCGCTGAACGGCATCACGCGCAACACCGTCTTCTCGATCTGCTCCGACCTCGGCCTGAAGATCGTCGAGAAGCGCATCACGCGCGACGAGGTCTACATCGCCGACGAGGCGTTCTTCACCGGCACCGCGGCCGAAGTGACGCCGATCCGCGAATACGACCGCGTGACGTTGGGCGAAGGCGTGCGCGGCCCGATCACCACCAAGATCCAGAGTGCGTTCTTCGACATCGTCAACGGCCGCAACGCCAAGTACGCCGAGTGGCTGACCGCGGTATGAGCGCCGCACGGCCGCTCCGAAGGCGCTCGCTCCCCCTCGGGGGGACGGCCCGCAGGGCCAAGGGGGCGACATGAGCAAGCCGCAACCCAGCGCCACCGTCGAGGTGGCCGCCAAGGACTTGACCGGCCCCGGCGTCGTGTTTTGCCCCAACCCGAAGATGCCGCTGTGGAGCACCCACCCGCGGGTGTTCATCGACGTGGTCACCGAGGGCGCGGGCCGCTGCCCGTACTGCGGCACCGAATACCGGCTGAAGGCCGGCGAGAAAGTCACACCCGGGCACTGAGCAGCGGGGAGCCGACCAGCGCGTGGTGGCTGCTCTTACAAGTGACAGATCGGCGCCCGCGTGACCGGCACTACGCTCGGTGAGCTGCGACGACGCTTTCCAAGACTGTCCAATGCACCACTCGCGCGCGCTGATGGCGGCCCTGTTTCTGTTCCTGGCCGGGCCGCTCGGCGCTCAATCCGGCGGTCGCACGATCGATCTCATCCCGGGGTCCAGCTTCGAGACGGCAGTCGAGTCGCTGCAGCCGGGCGATACGCTGGTCGTGCACGCAGGCACCAACTCCGATAGCGGCCGCATCAGCATATCGGTGCGCGGCACCGCCAGCGCGCCGGTGCTGATCATCTCCTCGCTCGTTGACCACAGCACCAGCATCGCGACATCGCGCGCCGGCGAGACCACCGCGATCATGACGCCCAGCGTGGCAATCAGCCACGAAAGCGGAATCGCCCCCAGCACGATGGCCACCCAGACGGCGGCTGGCAGCGGCGATGCAGGCTTCACGCGGCGTATGAGACCGGCTTCGCCGGCCATGTCCATCTCTGCTTGGGGAGCCTATTCTCAGCGCACCATCGAGTCAGCCGGACACTCGCTCACCAGCCGCTTGAGTGCCGGCACGCACGAGCCGCACTCGGTGCCGCAGCGCAACCTGCGCTGCAGTTGCGCCAACCGCGCCTCGGCGTCACCGGCCATCGAGGCCAGCGCATCGCGGATGCGCGACTCGCTGACGTTGTGGCAGGTGCACAGCTGCGGCGAACGCGCCGGCACCGCCCCCGGTGGCTTGGCACCGGCACGCAACAATCCGCGGCCGTAGGCCTGCGCGGGCAGCTCGTCGACCAGCAGCGCACGCAGCCACGGCTCGGCATCGGTCTGCCCGGCGAGCAGGAACGCCTGCACGCGCATCGACTCACCCTGCCCCTGCAGTGCGATGGTGCGGCGCAGGCCACGTTTGCCGTCGACGTAGCGCAGCGCCTGCACGCCGTCGAGATCGAGCAGCGCCTCGATGCGCTCGAGCACCGCATCGGTGGCGCGCTCGTGGGCGGCAGCGCGCCACGCCACGCCGAGCCGACCCTGTGCATCGGGCTCGCGGCCGAACGGCACGCAGCTCGCAAAGGGAAACAGCGGCATCAGGTCGCGCAGCGCCTCGCGCGCGCGCATGGGCGCGTGCCTGCGGCAGCCAGGCCATCGCCAGCAGCGTCCACGGCAGCTCGGCCTTGATCATCTTGACCGCCGCGTGCTTGAGCTCGGGCTGCTTGCGAGTCGGGCAGAAGGCACCGGTGGTCAGCGCGTTGACGCCGGCCAGCGCACGGCCGCTGGTGCTCGAGCCGCCCAGGAACTCGGCGCCCCAGTGCATGGCGATGAAGGCCTGCGTCGGCGCCATCGCGTCGCTGGCCTGCACCGGCAGCACGATCGAGCCGCGCGCGCGACGTGACGTGCACCAGGTCGCCCGGCTGGCAGCCGCGCCGCGCCATGTCCTGCGGGTGCATCTCGATCGCCGGCTCGGCCACATGGCCGAACAGGCGGCCCAGCGTGCCGGTGCGGCTCATGCCGTGCCACTGGTCGCGCAGGCGGCCGGTGGTCAGCGAGAACGGGTAGCGCGACGTCGCGCGGCTCGGCCAGCGGCGCGGTAGGCGCGTCGGCGAAGCGGGCGCGGCCGTCGGCGGTGGGGAAGACGCCGTCTTCGTACAGGCGCTGCGCGGCCGCGCGGTGGCGCCGTCGGGCAACGGCCATTGCTGCGGGCCGCGGCTCGAGCATCGCGTAGCTCAGGCCGGTGATGTCGAGGTCGCGGCCGCGGGTGGATTCGCGGTGTTCGTTCCAGACCGCTTCGGGCGCTGTCGTAATCGGAAACAGCTCGCCGAGCCGTCGCTGCGCGGCCGTGCGCAGCCGCGCCTCGAGCCGCCGCGCGAAGTCGACCGCGATGCGCCAGTCGTGCGCGCGCCTCGCCCGGCGCGGGCACCGCCGGCGCGCACGCGGCTGATGCGGCGCTCGCTGTTGGTGACGCGTGCCGTCCTTCTCGCCCCAGGTGGTGGCGGGCAGCAGCAGGTCGGCGTAGTGCGCAGGTGGCGGTGGTGGCGAAGGCCTCCTGCACGCACGACGAACTCGGCGCGCTCGCAGCGCGCGCCGCACCGTGGCCTGGTCGGGCATCGACTGCGCGGGGTTGGTGCAGGCGATCCACAGCGCCTTGATCTCGCCGTCGGCCGCGGCCTGGAACATCTCGACCGCGCGTCTTGCCGGGCTGCGGCGGGCACGTCGGGCACGCCCCACAGCGCGGCCACTTCGGCGCGGTGCTGCGGCGTTGGCCAGGTCGCGGTGCGCCGACAGCAGGTTGGCCAGGCCGCCGACCTCGCGCCCGCCCATCGCGTTGGGCTGGCCGGTCAGCGAGAACGGCCCGGCGCCGGGCTTGCCGATCTGGCCGGTGGCCAGGTGCAGGTTGATCAGCGCGGCGTTCTTGGCGGTGCCGCTGGCGCACTGGTTCAGGCCCTGGCAGTACAGGCTGACAAGCGTCGGCGTGCGACGTGCGCCGAACCAGCGCGCCGCCTGCACCAGGTCTTCCTTCGTGATGCCGCAGGCCTGCGCCACCGGGTCGCGGCGTGCAGTCGCGCACCGCGGTCGCGCAGCGCCTCGAAGCCGCTGGTGTGCGCGGCGATGTAGGCCGTGTCGGTCCAGCCTTCCCACAGCATGAGGTGCAGCATGCCGTGGAACAGCGTCACGTCGGTGCCGGGCTGGATCGGCAGGTGCAGGTCGGCGATCTCGGCGGTGTCGGTGCGGCGCGGGTCGACGACGATGCATCTTCATGTGCCGGGTTGCGCGGCGCTTGGCGTCTTCGATGCCGGCGGAACAGGATCGGGTGCGCCCAGGCCGTGTTGCTGCCGGCGATGAAGACGCAGTCGCGCGTGGTCCAGGTCGTCGTAGCAGGCCGGCGGCGCGTCGGCGCCCAGCGTCAGCTTGTAGCCGGCCACCGCGCTGCTCATGCACAGGCGCGAGTTGGTGTCGACGTTGTTGGTGCCGATCAGGCCCTTGGCCAGCTTGTTGAAGACGTAGTAGTCCTCGGTCAGCAACTGGCCCGAGATGTAGAAGCCGACCGCGTCGGGGCCGTGCTCGCGCGATGACCTGCGGCGAAGCGGTCGGCGGCGAGGTCCAGCGCGGCGTCCCAGCCGACCGCGCTGCGGCGCCGCGCCGCGCGTGCGCGCGCCGCATCGGCTGCAGCAGCCGCGTCTGCCGCGTCACCGGCGGCGCCGCCGTCAGGTGCAGCGTGGAGCCCTTGGTGCACAGCCGGCCGAAGTTGGCCGGGTGGTCCGGGTCGCCGCGCACGCCGGTGATCTGCGTCGCCGTCGCGTCTCGATGATCACGCCGCAGCCGACGCCGCAGTAGGGGCAGGTGGACTTGGTTTCGCTCATGGCGCGATGGCGCTGCACGCGAGTCGGCATCGCGCCTGCGGCCCGGCGACCGGTGCCGTCAGGTCGAGCGCCAGCGTGCGCCAGTTCGTCGGCGTCGAGCAGCACCTGCGCCGTCTTCGACCTTGCACGCGAAGCGTCGGCGTGCAGCCTTCGTCGGGCGCCTTGGCGCAGCCGTCGGCCAGGCCGATGGTCCAGTTGTGCAGCGGGCAGGCGACGCTGGTGCCGAACACGATGCCCTGGCGCAGCGGGCCGCCCTTGTGCGGGCAGCGGTCGAGCAGCGCGAACACCTGGTCCTCGGCGTTGCGGAACACGGCGACGTCCACGCCGCGCGGCGCGCGCGACGCGGCGCGAGCCGAGCACCGGGATGTCGTCGACGCGGCAGATCACGGTCCATTCGTTCATGCGTTCATGCCTCCTGCGCCGCGCGTCGCCAGCTGGCGTCGAACTGCCGCGGGTCGACCGCGGCCTTGTCGAACTCGAACCACGGGTCGGGCTCGCCGTCGAGGCGAACTGCAGCCGCTCCCACAGCGCCTTGCGGCCTGCGGCGTCGTCGAGGATCTTCTTCTTCACGTGGTCCAGGCCGACGCGGCTGACGTAGTGCACCGTGCGCTCCAGGTACCAGCCTTCCTCGCGGTACAGCTGCAGGAAGGCGCCGCTGTACTCCAGCACCTCGGCGGCGGTCTTCAGCTTGACAGAAGAACTGCGCCACCTCGGTCTTGATGCCGCCGTTGCCGGCGACGTAGATCTCCCAGCCCGAGTCGACGCCGATCACGCCGACGTCCTTGATGCCGGCCTCGGCGCAGTTGCGCGGGCAGCCGCTGACCGCCAGCTTGACCTTGTGCGGCGCGTACATGCGCCACAGCGCGCGCTCCAGGTCCTTGCCCATCTGCGTGGAGTCCTGCGTGCCGAAGCGGCACCACTCGCTGCCGACGCAGGTCTTCACCGTGCGCAGCGCCTTGGCGTAGGCGTGGCCGCGAGGGCATGCCGATGTCCTTCCAGACGTTGCCGCAGGTCTTCCTTCTTCACGCCCAGCAGGTCGATGCGCTGGCCGCCGGTGACCTTGACGGTCGGGATCTTGTACTTGTCGACCGCGTCGGCGATGCGGCGCAGTTCGTCGGCCGTGGTCTCGCCGCCCCACATGCGCGGGATCACCGAGTAGGTGCCGTCCTTCTGGATGTTGGCGTGGCTGCGCTCGTTGATGAAGCGGCTCTGCGGGTCGTCCTTGGCCTCCTTCGGCCAGGTGCTGATGCAGGTAGTAGTTGATGCGCCGGGCGGCAGCTGGCGCAGCCGTTGGGCGTGCGCCAGTCCATGAACGCTCGTAGGTGTCGGCGATGGTCAGCAGCTTGTTGCTCGCGGATCGCGTCGCGCACGTCCTGGTGGCTGTGCGTCGGTGCAGCCGCACATCGCCTTCTTCTTCGGCGCGGCGGAGTAGTCGCCGCCGGCGGTGAACATCAGGATCTGCTCGACCAGGCCGGTGCACGAGCCGCAGCGAGGCGCTGGCCTTGGTGTGCTTGCGCACCTCGTCGAGCGTGAACAGGCCCTTGTCCTTGATGGCCTTGCAGATGGTGCCCTTGTTGACGCCGTTGCAGCCGCAGACCTCGTCGCTGTCGGCCATGCGCGGCGGCCTTGTTGTGGCCCTCGTGGCCGGCGTCGCCGATGTTCGACTCGCCGAACATCAGCTTGTCGCGGATGTCGCCGATCGCTGCGGCCTTCGCGCAGCAGCTTGAAGTACCAGCTGCCGTCGACCGTGTCGCCGTACAGGCAGGCGCCGACCAGCTTGTCGTCCTTGATCACCAGCTTCTTGTAGACGCCGCCGAAGGGGTCGCTCATGCACGATCTCTTCGGTGCCTTCGCCGCCCATGAAGTCGCCGGCGGAGAACAGGTCGATGCCGGTGACCTTGAGCTTGGTGCGAGGTCTGAGCTGCCGGTGTAGCGGCCGATGCCGAACTGCGCCAGGTGCGTTGGCGCACACCTTGCCCTGCTCGAACAGCGGCGCCACCAGGCCGTAGGCGATGCCGCGGTGCGCCGCGCATTCGCCCACCGAGTAGATGCGCGGGTCGGTGATGGTCTGCATGGTGTCGTTGACGACGATGCCGCGGTTGCAGTGCAGGCCGCATCTTCTCGGCCAGCTCGGTGTTGGGGCGGATGCCGACGGCCATCACCACCAGGTCGGCCGGCGATCTCGCGTGCCGTCCTTGAACTTGACGGCCGTGCACGCGGCCGTCGTCGCCGCCGACCAGCTCCTGGCGTCTGCGCGCCGATCAGGAACTTCAGGCCGCGCTCTTCCAGCGACTTCTGCAGCAGCTTGCCGGCCACGTCGTCGAGCTGGCGCTCCATCAGCCACGGCATGACGTGCACCACGGTCACGTCCATGCCGCGCAGCATCAGGCCGTTGGCGGCTTCCAGGCCCGAGCAGGCCGCCGCCGATGACCACCGCGTGCTTGTACGTGCTGCGGCCGCGTCGATCATCGCGTTGGTGTCGGCGATGTCGCGGTAGGCGATCACGCCTTGCAGGTCCTTGCCCGGCACCGGCAGGATGAAGGGGTTGGAGCCGGTGGCCAGCAGCAGGCGGTCGTATTCGGCCTCGGTGCCGTCGTCGGCGATGCACCGAGGCGCTTGATGCGGTCGATCTCGACCACCTTCTTGCCGGCGTGCAGCGTGATGCCGTTGCTCGGCGTACCACGCCCAGCGGGTTGAGGACGATCTCGTCGAGCGTCTGCTCGCCGGCCAGCACCGGCGACAGCAGGATGCGGTTGTAGTTGGGGTGCGGCTCGGCGCCGAACACGGTGATGTCGTACAGCTCGGGCGCGATCTTCAGCAGCTCTTCGAGCGTGCGCACGCCGGCCATGCCGTTGCCCACCATCACCAGCTTCATCGTTCTTCATGGCAATGCCGACTCCTCAGGCCGGCAGCCAGCGCCTCGTACGTGCGCCTGGCGCGTGTAGAGGAAGTCGAATGACCTCCTTGCGGTAGTGCACGTAGCGCGGGTCCTCGGCCAGCTCCACGCGGTTGCGCGGGCGCGGCAGGTCGACCGCGCAGGATCTCGCCGATGGTGGCGGCCGGGCCGTTGGTCATCATCACGATGCGGTCGGACAGCAGCACCGCCTCGTCGACGTCGTGCGTCACCATCACCACCGTGCTCGCCGGTGCGCGCGACGATCTTCAGCAGCTCGTCCTGCAGGTGCGCGCGCGTCAGCGCGTCGAGCGCGCCGAAGGGCTCGTCCATCAGCAGCACCTTGGGCTCCATCGCCAGCGCGCGCGCGATGCCCACGCGCTGCTTCATGCCGCCGGAGATCTCGTGCGGGCGCTTGTGCAGCGCGTGCGCCATGCCGACCAGCTCGAGCGCGGCGTCGCGTGCGCTCGCTTGCAGCTGCGCCTTGGTCTCGCTGCGCGCCGAAGACGCGCTCGACCGCCAGGTGCACGTTGTCGAAGCAGGTGAGCCACGGCAGCAGCGAGTGGTTCTGGAACACCACCGCGCGCTCGGGGCCGGGCGCGGCGATCTCGCGGTTGTCGCACAGCAGCACGCCGCTGGTGGGCGCGAGCAGGCCGGCGATCAGGTTCAGCAGCGTCGACTTGCCGCAGCCCGAGTGGCCGATCAGCGTGACGAACTCGCCCTTGGCGACCGTTGAGGTCGATGTCGCGCAGCGCGTGGAAGCGGCCCTTGCTGGTCTCGAACACCATCTCGACGTTCTGCACGTCGATGAAGCTGGTTCATGTCGCTGTTCATCGGCGTCACGTCGTCGAACGAGAAGCGCTTGGCGATCGCCATCAGCAGCTGCTCGAGCAGCAGGCCGACGATGCCGATCACGAAGATCGCGATGATGATGTGCTTGACGTTGAGGTTGTTCCACTCGTCCCACACCCAGAAGCCGATGCCGACGCCGCCGGTCAGCATCTCGGCGGCGACGATCACCAGCCAGGCCGTGCCGACCGACAGGCGCACGCCGGTCAGCATGTAGGGCAGCACGGCGGGGAACAGGATGCTCGGTGATGACTCTTCCACTCGCGACAGGTTGAGCACGCGCGCCACGTTCAGGTAGTCCTGCGGCACGCGCTGCACGCCGACCGCGGTGTTGATGATCATCGGCCAGATCGAGCAGATGAAGATGGTCCAGATCGCCGCCGGGTTGGCGGCCTTGAACACCAGCAGGCCGATCGGCAGCCAGGCCAGCGGCGACACCGGCCGCAGCAGGCTGATCAGCGGCGATGACCATGCGGTTCAGGAACTCGAAGCGGCCGATCATGAAGCCGAGCGGGATGCCGACCAGCGCCGCCAGGCCGAAGCCCGAGCGCCACGCGCTGCAGCGAGCACAGCACGTTCCAGCCGATGCCCTGGTCGTTCGGGCCCTTGCTGATAGAACGGGTCGGCGAAGAGCTTGACCGCCTGCGTCGAAGGTCGCGCCGGGCGTCGGGAAAGCTGCTGCTGCTTCATCGTCAGCAGCGCCCAGATGCCGACCAGCAGCGCGATGCCGAGCGACCGGCGGCAGCACCCGCAGCCACGAGGCCGCGCCAGTCGAACGGCTGCGCGCCGGCGCGCCGGCACTGCGCGGCGGCGCTGCGTGGCTTGGCACGCGTCGCGGCCGGCGTCGGCGCGCCGGCTCGCTGGCGCTGCGCTGGCGGCGGCACCGGCGCGGCGTCGAGCGGCGAGTGGAAGACGGCGCTGACCATGGCGGCGCTCCTCGTCAGGCCGCGCTCAGGCGCTGACCTTGAAGCCGTCGGCGTACTTCTCCGGGTCCTTGCCGTCCCAGACCACGCCGTCGATCAGCTTGCTGCGTGCGCATCGGCGTCCTTCGGCACGCTGACCTTCAGCGGCCGCGGCGGCCTGCTTGTAGAGCTCGATCTGGTTGATCTGCTTGGCCACGCGCCAGGTAGTCGGGGTGCTCCTTGAGCAGGCCCCAGCGCTTGTGCTGCGTCAGGAACCACATGCCGTCGGTCAGGTACGGGAAGTTCACCGCGCCGTCGTTGAAGAACTTCATGTGGTTGGGGTCGTCCCAGGTCTTGCCCAGGCCGTTCTGGTAGCGGCCCGAGGATGCGCTGGTTGATCGCGTCGACGCTGGTGTTGACGTAGGCTCTTGTCGGCCACCGTCTCGGCCATCTTGATCTTGTTCTGCAGGCTGGCGTCGATCCAGCGGCCGGCTTCGAGGATCGGCCATCATCACGGCGCGGCAGGTGTTGGGGTACTTCTTGACGAAGTCGGCGGTGGTGCCGAGCGCCTTCTCCGGGTGGTCCTTCCAGATGTCCTGCGTGGTCACGCGCGGTGATGCCGATGCCGTCGATGATGGCGCGGTGGCCCCAGGGCTCGCCGACGCAGTAGCCGTCCATGTTGCCCACGCGCATGTTGGCCACCATCTGCGGCGGCGGCACGGTGATGACCTTGGCGTCCTTCATCGGGTTGATGCCGTACGCTGGCCAGCCAGTAGTACAGCCACATCGCGTGCGTGCCGGTGGGGAAGGTCTGCGCGAAGGTGTATTCGCGCTTGTCGGCTGGCCATCAGCTTGGCCAGCGACGGGCCGTCGACCGCGCCCTTGTCGGCCAGCTTCTTCGACAGCGTGATGGCCTGGCCGTTGTGGTTCAGGTTCATCAGCACGGCCATGTCCTTCTTCGGACCGCCGATGCCCAGGTGCACGCCGTAGATCAGGCCGTACAGCACGTGCGCCATGTCGAGCTCGCCGTTGACGAGCTTGTCGCGCACGCCGGCCCAGCTGAGCTTCCTTGGTCGGGATGATCTTGACGCCGTACTTCTTGTCGAAGCCCGAGCACCGAGGCCATCACGACGCTGGCGCAGTCGGTGAGCGGGATGAAGCCGATGCTGACTTCCTTCTTCTCGGGCTTGTCGGAGCCCTGCGGCCCATGCGTGGCGGCGACGGCGTGGCGGCCGCGGCCGCACCGAACGGCGGCGGCCGAGCGGCTTGCAGCAAGCGACGGCGCGAAAGATCTGGGCGCCGGATGTTGTGCGGCGTCTGAACGAAGACTCGGTGCATGTGCGATCCCTGCTGTTGGCGATGCATGGCCGCGGCCAGGAAAACAAGAAGGCGCCCGAAGCCGTGCGCTTTCGCTGCACGACCATCGGACGCCTTTGTCCTGAACCGCGACGGTTCTCAAATCACGACAACACGGTTCGCCGTTGAACCGCAGCGTTCAAGTCGCAAGCTGCGTGCCAAGCGATCGGCGCGCCTAACCCCTGATTTGTCGTGTCGCGCGCGCTGGTACGCACCAAGCCGACGTTCGTCGATGGTGCGGCGCACCAAAAACCAGCGGCCCCAGTGCGCCGCGAATCGTGTGGGCTGCGTCAGCCGAGCAAGTCGCCCAACTCGAGCAGGCGCTGCGCGACTTCGGTCACCGTGAGGCCCTGGTTCATCGCGGTACGGCGCAAGCGGGTGTAGGCCTCGGGCTCGCTCAATTGATGCCGCGACATCAACAGTTGTTTGGCGCGCGCCACCACCACCTGCGCCTTGTCGCGCTCGCGGCCACGGGCCGCCAGCACGCGCAATTCACGCTCGTGCTCGAAGCGGGCGATCGCCACGTCGATCACCGGCCGCACACGCTCAGGGGCCATGCCGGCCACCACGTAAGCCACCACGCCCTGCGCCACCGCCTCGCGCACGTGCGACGGATCGTGCTCCTCGGTGAACAGCACGATCGGGCGCGGCGCATCGCGCGAGGCCCACACCACGTGCTCGATCGCGTCGCGCGCGCCGCTTTCGGCGTCGACCACCAGCACGTCGGGTGCGAGCGCGGTGAGGCGCTCGTGCAGGTCGGCACCGGCAGGCAGCACGGCGCCCACGCGATAGCCGGCGTCGCGCAAGCCGGCCACCAACACACGCAGGCGGTCGGCCTCGGCCCAGCCGTCTTCGTCGTCGAGGTCGGGCACGCTCGCCGCCGACGTGATGACGGCCAACACCAGATCACTGCTGCTCACGCCACCGTTCGCAGCAAGATGTGCGCCAAACGGCTGTCACGCGCGTGCGCGCACACGACGCGGGCGCGCGGATCGAACAAACGCGTTGCTTACAGCGTCAGCTTGCCGGCGAACACCACCGGGCCGGTGGGCGCGCCGGTGGGCGAGCCGCCCGGCGGCTCCACGCTGACGGCCAGCGCCGACGTGTTGGCCGATTCGAGCACCCGCTTGCGGCAGCTTGTCGCGCGCAATCACCGTGGCGCCGTTGCTGGAGATCAGCCCCAGCGAGCGCGGTGCGCCTTGCGGCGGCACCGCCCACAGCTCGAGCACGCGGTCGGTCTGCACGGCCACCGGCGTCAGCGGCCGTGTCACCAGCGCGCGGCCATCGGCCGCGAAGCTGGCGACGAACGAGCCTGGCGGCTGCGCCGGCGTCGCCGGTGCCTTGCAGCACGACGACGATCGGCGGCGCCTGCGCCGGCGGCAGCGGCCAGCAGCACCGCGAGCGCCAGCGCGGCCACGCTGGCGGCGCCCGAGGCGCCGCGCCAGAAGCGCGAGGCGCTGCCACCACGGCGGCGGCGCCGTGGCGCGCCAGTTGCGGCCACAGCGTGCGCTCGACGCGCCTGCCACACGCGCAGCGGCGGCGCCTGCGGCGCCAGCACCGCGGTCAACGGGATCAGGCGGTCCTGCCAGCGGCGCACCGCCGCGCGCAGCGTGGCATGGCGCAGCGAGCAGCACCTCGAAGCGGTGGCGCGCGCGGCCGCGCAGCGTGCCGGCCACGTACTGCGCGGCCAGGCGCATCGGCCAGTCTGGGGTTGGCGTAGTCCATCAGCTTCAGGCCTCATCCTGTGCGCTGCCGTGTCGCGCGGTCGCGCTGCACGGCACGCTCCAGGCAGCTCTTCAGCGACAGCAGCGCGCGGCGCACCCAGCTCTTCACGGTGCCCAGCGGCTGGTGCAGGTGCTCGGCCACCTCGGCGTGCGACAGGCCGTCGAAGAAGGCCAGCGCCACGCTCTGCCGCTGCGGCGCGGTCAGGCCCTTCATGCAGGTGTCCAGCCGCGCGCGCGTCGCCGGCCTGCGACAGCAGGTCGGGCGGGCCCGGCGAGTCGTCGGCCAGTCGCTCGGTCGAGATCGGGCCGGTCGTCGTCGTCGTCCTCGCGATGCACGCTCTGCAGCACGCGGCTGCGTCTGCGCGCGGCGCAGGCTGTCGATGGCCGGTTGCGCGCGATGCTGGTCAGCCACGTCAGCGGCTGCGACTGCGCGGCATCGAAGCTGCCCGCCGAGCGCCAGACGTTGACGTAGACCTCCTGCAGCAGGTCTTCGGCCAGCGCGCGGTCGCGCTGGATGCGCAGCACCACGGCGAACAGGTGTCCGCTGGTGCAGGTCGTACAGGCGCGCGAAGGCCGCGCGGTCGCCCAGCGCCGAGCGCGACAGCAACTGCGCCAGCTCGTGGCTGCGTGCGGCCCAGGCGCTGCGATCGGTGTTCATTACGGCCAATCCTGTCCTCGGATGCCTGCTGCCTACAATGCGCGCCGATGACAGCGCGCCAAGGAATACATCCTCACGCTGTCGTGCCGCGACGCCACCGGCATCGTGCATGCGGTTTCCGGCCTGCTGTACCAGGCCGGCTGCAACATCATCGATTCGCAGCAGTTCGGCGACGTGGCCGGCGACGACGCCACCGGGCTGCTTCTTCATGCGGGTGCACTTCGAGGCGCCGCCGCAACTGGCCGACGCGGCCACGCTGCAGGCGCTGTTCGGCCACGTGCGCAAGCAGTTCGACATGGCGCTGCACTTCCATGCGCTGGCGACGCGCGGCCGCGCGTGCTGCTGATGGTCAGCCAGCACGGCCATTGCCTGAACGACCTGCTGTTTCGCGTGCAGCAGCGGCCAGCTGGCGTCGACATCGCCGGCCGTGGTGTCCAACCACACGACGCACGCCGAGCTGGCGCGCAGCTACGGCATCGCCGTTCCACCACCTGCCGCTGGCGTCCGGCGCCGATGCCCAGCCAAGCGCGCGCAGGAGGCGCAGGTGCTGGAGCTGATCGAGCGCGAGCGCATCGACCTCGTGGTGCTGGCGCGCTACATGCAGATCCTGTCGCCCGGCGTTGTGCGCGCGGCTGGCGGGCCGCGCGATCAACATCCACCACAGCTTCCTGCCGAGCTTCAAGGGCGCCCGGCCGTACGCGCAGGCCCATGCGCGCGGCGTCAAGCTGATCGGCGCCACCGCGCACTACGTGACGCGCCGACCTCGACGAGGGCCCGATCATCGAGCAGGACGTGGCAGCGCGTGGACCACGCCGACTCGATCGACGAGACTCACCGCGGTCGGCCGCGACATCGAGTGCCTGGTGCTCGCGCGCGCGGTGCGCTGGCACGTCGAGCACCGCGTGCTGCTCAACGGCCACAAGACCGTGGTCTTTCGCTGAACGCACCGCGATGCCGACACCCCGCCCGCAAGCCGCCGCACCTGCTGGCCTCGCCCGACGACGTCGAGGCGCAGTTCTACGAGGCGCTGCAGCGAGGCCGACATCGAGCAAGCTGATGGCGGTGTGGTCGGACGACGACGACATCGTCTGCGTGCACCCGGGCGGGCCGCGCGTGGTCGGCGCGCGCGGCGATCCGCGCCATCTTCGAGGCGATCTTCGCCAACGCGGCGCGCATCCCGGTGCAGCCCGAGCAGGTGCGCCGCATGCACGCGCTCGAGGCTGCGCCGTGCACAACGTGGTCGAGACGCGTCGCCGTCCGCAGCGCCGAAGGCGCGCAGCAGGCCTGGGTGCTGGCCACCAACGTCTACCTGAAGACCGCGCTGGGCTGGCGCCTGGTCGCGCACCATGCCAGCCCCGGCAGCGCGAGCGAACCGCACGAGCCCGTCGAGACGCCGTCCACGCTGCATTGATGGCTGCCGCGCCTCGCCGCTCGCCGCGAGCCGGCTGCCTGGCGCGCACCGCGCTGGCTGCCCGGCGGCAACCTGCAGACGATCTGGCCCGCGCTGTGTCACGCCGGCCTCCCGCGGCGCCGCGCCTGGCTCGGCGCGAGCGCTGGGACACGCCCGACGGCGACTTCATCGATGTCGACTTCATCGACGGCCGCGCGCACGGCCGACGCGCGCCGATGCTGGTGCTGTTCCACGGCCTGGAGGGCTCGTCGCGCAGCCACTACGCGCTGGCCTTCGCGCACTGGGCCGCGGCGCGCCGGCTGGCGCTTCGCGGTGCCGCACTTCCGCGGCTGCTCGGGCGAGCTGAATCTCGCGCCGCGCGCCTACCACTCGGGCGACTTCGAGGAGGTGGCTGGATGCTGCGCGCGGCTGCGCGCGCAGCGCCGCGGCGCCGCTGCATCGCGGTCGGCGTCTCGCTCGGCGGCAATGCGCTGCTGCGCTGGGCCGAGGAGGCGGGCGACAGCGCACGCGCGCCGGTGCAGCGCGCTGGCGTCGGTCAGCGCGCCGCTCGACCTGGCCGCCGGCGGCCACGCCATCGGCCGCGGCTTCAACCGGCTGCGTCTACACGCGCATGTTCCTGCGCACGATGAAGCCCAAGGCGCTGGCCAAGCTGGCGCAGCACCCGGGGCTGTTCGACCGCGAGCGGCTGCTGGCGGCGCGCACGCTGTACGAGTTCGACAACGTGTTCACCGCGCCGCTGCACGGCTTTCGCGACACCGACGACTACTGGGCGCGCGCGTCGGCCAAGCCGCACCTGGCGCGCATCCGCGTGCCGACGCTGGTGCTGAATGCGCGCAACGACCCGTTCGTGCCGGCCACCAGCCTGCCGCAGCGCCAGCGAGGTCGGGCGCGCACGTGACGCTGTGGCAGCCCGCGCACGGCGGCCACGTCGGCTTTCCCGGCGGGCGCCTTTCCCGGCCACCTGATGACCCTGCCCGACGCGGTGATGGGCTGGTTCGCGGCACGGCGCTTGAGCTAACGGTCGTCGCCATGGACGAGATCGTCAAGGCGGCGCTGAAGAAGTGGCCCAACGTGCCGCACTGCTACGGCTGGCTGGCGCTCGACGCGCGCGGCCAGTGGTTCATGCGCGACGACCGCATCCAGCGCGCCGGGCCGTTCCCGCGGGTCAAGGGCAGCCGTGATCCGGCACGACAAGCTGCTGGAGTTCATCCACCGCAACTACGAGCGCGACGCGCAGGGCTGCTGGTTCTTCCAGAACGGGCCGCAGCGGGTGTACGTCGAGCTCGAGGCGGCGCCGCTGGTGTGGCGCGTGCAGTCTGGGTCGGCGACACGCTGCAGGTGCAGGCGCACACCGGCGAGGACGCCAGCGTGCGCAGCGGCCTGGCTCGACGAGCACGGGCGGCTGTTCCTGCACACCGAACGCGGGCTCGGGCATCGTGCACAGCCAGGACATGCTCGACGCGTCGCGCGCCATCGAGCAGGGCCTGTGGTCGCCGCAGAGCCTGCCGTTCGACGCGCATGCCCGGCGCGCTTCGGCTACGTGCTCAAGCCCGAGCCGGCGCGCACGCAGCCGCACTGACCCGCCGCACGCTCGCCCGCCCCGCCACCCCACGTCGTTTTCACAGGCCTTCTCCGGCATCCGCAGTCGGGGCGCCACTGAGCGGGGAATACGCCGGCTCGCAGGTTCCGGATGCGCGGGGCGGGCGCCAACGCACCCGCAAAACGGCGGCTGAGCGTGTGTTTGTTGGCGCCGGCCGGCGCGCCGCCCAAGCCAGGCGACGTCTCGCGACAGCGGGCGCCGCTTCGTCGCATGCGGGCTGCGCTGGCGCGGCGCGCTGACCAGACTGCCGGCACCGACTGTTCCACCACGAGGTGCCCCATGAACGACCTTCACACTCCCAACCGGCGCGCCGTGCTGCGCGTCGTCACCGTTGCCGCCGTCAGCGCGGCCGGCGCCACCTGGATGACCCTGGCCCCCGCGCCTGCTTGCGCGGCCGATGCGACAGGCTTCGAAGCCGCGTTCGCCACGTTCCAGCGCGCCGCCGCCGGCGACGAGGGCGCGATCGACCCCGCGGTCAAGCAGTTCACGAGCCTGGCCGATGCCGACCCGTCCGACCCGCTGCTGCTGGCCTACAGCGGCTCGGCCACCGCGCTGCAGGCGCGCGCCGCCGTGATGCCTTGGAAGAAGCTGGCCTTCGCCGACGACGCGCTGGCGCGGCTCGACAAGGCGCTGGCGCTGCTGCAGCCGGCGCACGACACGCTGCATCACCGGGGCACGCCGACCGGCCTGGAGACGCGCTTCGTCGCCGCCAACACCTTTCTGGGCATGCCGGCGATGTTCAACCGCGGCACGCGTGGCCGCAGCCTGCTCGACCAGGTGCTGCAAAGCCCGCAGTTCGCGACCTCGCCGCTGCCGTTTCGCGGCACCGTCTGGCTGCGCGCCGGTGTCGCCGCGGCAGCCGACAACCGGCCGGCCGATGCGCGCCGCTGGTTCGAGCAGGTGGTCGCAAGCGGCGCGCCACAGGCCGCCGCCGCACAGGCCAGGCTGAAGGAGCTCGCATCGTGAGCGCACTGCATCGCGACGCGGTACTCGAGTTGACGGGCGTGCACAAGACCTATCGACTCGGCCAGCACGTGGTACCCGCCTTGCAGGGTGTCGACCTTTGCGTGCGGCCCGGCGAGATGCTGGCGCTGACCGGCCCGTCGGGCAGCGGCAAGAGCACGCTGCTCAACCTGGCGGGCCTGATCGACCAGCCCGATCGCGGCGAGGTGCGCTTTCACGGCCGGCGCGTCGATGGCATCAGCGAGCGCGAAGCCACGCTGCTGCGCCGCGACGCCATCGGCTTCGTGTTCCAGAGCTTCAACCTGGTGCCGGTGATGACGGTGGCCGACAACGTCGACTACCCGCTGTTCCTCGCCGGCGTGCCGGCACACGAGCGCCGCGAGCGCGTGGCACAGGTGCTGCGCGCGGTGGGTCTGGCCGAACACGCCGCGCACCGCCCCGACGCGCTGTCGGGCGGGCAGCGCCAGCGGGTGGCGATCGCGCGTGCGCTGGTCAAGCGGCCCGCGCTGGTGATCGCCGACGAGCCGACCGCGAGCCTCGATTCACAAACCGCCGACCAGGTGCTCGACCTGATGCGCGAGCGCGGCCACGCGCAAGGCGCGGCCTTCCTGGTGGCCACCCACGACGCACGCGCACTGCAGCGCTGCGACCGCGTGATCGACCTGCGCGACGGCCGCATCGTCGCCACGCCGGCAATCGAAGAGGTGATGGCATGAACCTGCTCGACCACCCGCAGGGTGTACTGCAGCAGAAGTCGCGCAAAGGCCTGTCGCTGCCGGCCGCGAGCGCGCTGCGCTGGCTGCGCTTTGCCGTGCTCAACACGCTGCGCAACCGCCGGCGCTCGACGGTGACGGTGTCGATCGCCGCGCTCGGCACCGCCGCGATCCTGCTGGCCGGCGGCTTTGCGTTGTTCACCTACCAGGGGCTGGCGCAGATCTCGGCACGCACCACCGGCCACCTGATCGTCGGCAAGCCCGAGCAGTTCGAGCGCGACGAAGACACGCCGCTGCAGCACGGCCTCGACGACGTGGCGGCGCTCAGGGCCCGGCTGCTCGCCGACCGCGCCGTGATGCACGTGCTGCCGCGGGTGGAGTTCTCGGGCCTCATCAGCAACGGCGACAAGTCCACCGTGATGCTGGCCGCTGGCATCGACCCCGACGCCGAGTTCGCGGTCAAGGGGCCGTTCCTGCGCGTGCTGGCCGGCGACGTGCTGGTGTCCGGGCAGCCGGGCACGGTGATGCTGGGCGAAGGCCTCGCGCGCAGCCTGAAGGCCGCGCCCGGCGCCAGCCTGACGCTGCTGGCCAGCACCACCGAAGGCGCGCTCAACGCGCTCGACGTCACGGTCCAGGGCGTGTTTTCCACCGGCATCGCCGACGTCGACAAGCGCCTCGTCTACCTCGACGTCGCCACCGCGCAGCAGCTGCTGGTGACCGAGCGCGTGTCGAGCCTGGGCGTGTTCCTGGCCGGCATGGACGCCGTCGACGGCGCGCGCGCGCGTTTCGCGGCGGCGTTGCCGCAGCTGGCGGTGCAGACCTGGCTCGACCAGGCGCTGTTCTACAAGAGCGTGAAGGAGCTCTACAACCGCATCTTCGGCGCGCTCGGCATCGTGATCGGCGTCATCGTGGTGTTCGTGGTCACCAACGCGATGGCGATGGCGATCATCGAGCGCACGCGCGAGATCGGCACCTTGCGCGCACTCGGCACGCTGCCCGGTCAACTGACCCGCTCGTTTGCGCTCGAGGGCCTGGTGCTCGGCGGCGCCGGGGCGTTGCTCGGCGCCGCGGTCGCGTTGACAGTGTCGATGGCGCTGCTGGTGTTTCCGGTGCAGATGCCGCCGCCGCCCGGGCGCAGCGCCGGCTACCCGCTGCAGGTGGTGGTGGACGGCAACCTGTACGGCCTCACGCTGCTGGCGATGGTGTTGCTGTCGATGGCGGCGTCGGCGTGGGTGGCGCAGCGCACGGTGCGCAAGCCGATCGTCGATGCACTGGCGCACGTTTGAACTGCTGGAGCATGACCATGACAACTCTCCAACGTGGCCTGGTGTTGTTCTTCGCCGTGCTGGCCACCGGCGCGGCCGCCGCGGCCGACGACGTGCCAACGCTGCTCAAGGCCGCCGATCGTTACCGCACCAGCGCCGATAACCTGCAGGTCGAAACCCACGTCAGCGTGCTCAACCGCGACGGCAGCCCCGACAAGGAGCGTCGCTACACGGTGTTCGTGCAGGCCGAGCACAAGTCGCTGGTGCTGATGCGCTCGCCGGCCGAGGCCGGCCAGAAGGTGCTGATGCTCGGCGACGACTTCTGGCTGCTGATGCCGGGCAGCCAGCGGCCACTGCGCATCACGCCGTCGCAGAAATTGCTGGGTGACGCGTCGACCGGCGACATCGCAACCATGAGCTGGGCCGACGACTACACCGGCAGCGTGGTCGGCGACGAGCCGTGCGGCGCCGAATCCGACGCCGTCTGCCAGCGCCTGAGCCTGCAGGCCAAACGCAAGGGCGTCAGCTATCAGCGCATCGAACTGTGGCTCGGCAAGGCGCGGCACGAGCCGGTGCGCGCCGACCTGTACGTGCAGTCCGACAAGCTGGCCAAGCGGGCGCGCTTCGTGCTCGACCGGCCAGCCGCGCCGACGCTGGTGACCGAGATGGTGTTGCTCGACCAGTTGAGCAACCACAAGGAGACGCGTGTGCGCTACGTCTCGCGCCAAGGCAAGACGGTGCCCGAGACCTGGCTCAACCCGATGTTCCTGGCGCGCAACCCGGCGCTGGAATGAGCCGTGACCGTGTGTGCGTCATGGCGCCGCGCCGGCGCGGCTGCGCTGTACCTCACGGGGGTCGTGAGTCCCGCGATCGCCGCCGAGGTGCAGAGCAGCGGAGAGCTGCGCCTGCAAGGCGAGGCGCTCGGCGTCAACGATGCCGGACCGCTGGCTGCGGCCAACGCGCTGGTGCCGGGCATCGTGCCGATCGCGGGCTCGGGCCTGCGCGCGGAAGCGCAGTTGCGCGGCAGCTGGCACCCGGCCGCCACCCGGCCGTGGCTGTCGTCGCTCGACGCCGACCTGCTGCTGGCGGCCAATCGTCCGCAGGGCGGCCCGACCGACAACGCCTCGCGCGTCAACGAGCTGCACGCGGCGAGCGACTTCGGCGCCTGGCAGCTCGGCGTCGGCAAGAAGATCGTCGGCTGGGACGTCGGCTACGGCTATCGTCCCAATGACGTGGTGCAGCAGGAGCGCCGGCGCACGCTGCTGCCGCAGACGCCTGAGGGCCGGCCCCTGCTGCAGGTGGAGCACTTCAGCGCCGAGCAAGCGGCGACGCTGGTGTGGGTCAATCCGCATCACGCCGGCGAGCCCGACGACGAGCAGCGTGGCGCCAGCGAGAGCGCGCTGGCCGCGCGCTGGTACAGCCGCCAGGGTGCAGCCGACTGGCACCTGTTCGCGCGCTGGGGCGAACACACGCGCGCCAGTGTCGGCGCCGCGCTGGCCTTCGTCGCCACCGACGAGCTCGAGCTGCATGCGTCGGCGCGTGCGCTGCAACGGCACGATGGCTGGCAAATCGATCCACGGGCCAGTGACGCGCCGGTCGCGTCCAACCCGTGGTCGTTGGCCACGCTGGGCCGCACGTCGCAGTGGCTGCTCGGCGCCAGCTGGACCGGCCAGCAACGACAGAGCCTGCTGCTGGAGTACTGGTACGACGGCACCACGCTCAGCGATGACCAGTGGGATCGCTGGATGGCGCGCAACCTGGGTCTGGCCGCCTTCGGCGCCTTGCCGGGGCTGCCTGCCAGCCTGGTGCGCGCCAGCGCCGGCAACCTCGCCTGGCAGGCCACACCGTTCGAGACGCCGAACCTGCGCCGCGACAACGTGTTCGTGCGCCTGGCGTGGCAGCCCGATCACTGGTTGCTGTCGGCCGACGCGTTGGTCACACCTGCCGATGGCGGCCGCATTGTCACGCTCGGCGTGCAGTGGCAGGGCGACCGGCTGCGGCTCAACGCCGTGTGGCGCTGGAACGGTGGGCCTGCAGATTCGTTGTTCGCGCAGTTGCCGCAACGCCGCGTCGGCGTGCTCGCAGCAGCGTGGGCGTTCTGATGCGCGCGCGGTGAACCGCGCGCGAGCGGGTTACTTCGCCGCGCTGGCCGCGGCCGCGGGCGCCTTGGGCTCGTCGAACTTGGCGCCGCTCTGGTTGGCCATGAAGACCACCGCGCGCGCGATCTCGTAATCGCTGGCGTCGCCGCCGCCTTGCGCCGGCATGTTGCCCTTGCCCTTGAGCGACGACGCCAACATGGCGTCGAAGCCGGTCTTGATGCGCGGGCCCCATGCCGCGTCGTCGCCGAGCTTGGGCGCACCCACCGCGCCGGTGGCGTGGCAGGCCGTGCATTGCGCCTGGAAGACCTGCTCGCCGGTCTTCATCGTTTTGACGTCGGTCACGTCCTTGTAGTCCGACACGCCCACCGGCTGGATGCGCCGCGCGATCGCTTCAGCAGTCAGACCGTCGCTGCCGGCGGCCGGCTTGCTGTCCCACGCCACGAAGTTGATCAGCATGATGATGATCACCACCGGCAGCACGAACGAGGCGACCAGCACGACAGCCAGTTGCTTCGGGGTGCGGATCAGGCCTTCGTGCTCTTCGTGCTCGGCGGGCAGGACATCGCTCATGAATCTGAAACCTCGGCGGCGGCTTGTCGTTCGTTCGGGCACCCGGCGACGGGTCGTCGGCGCGCTCGAAAGCAAAGCGGCCGATTATATCGGCGTGCTTGTGCAGCGAGCTTCGCCTCGAGGGTGCGCTGATAGAATCGCACGCTCCGTTGTGACGCGCCTCGTTGTGTGTCGCGATGCGCCCGTAGCTCAGTGGATAGAGTACTGGCCTCCGAAGCCAGGGGTCGCGCGTTCGATCCGCGCCGGGCGCGCCAGTGATGTGCACCACTGGCCGCTGTCCACTCAGCCGCCGACACCGGTGTGCTGCTGGTGACCGCCACTCCTCCCACGGTCTGTGGACGGCCGTCCCGCGTTCCGCAGCACTGATGATGTCGCGATGACGCTGCCGCCAAAAGATGGCGCCGTGTTCACCAGCCGGAGATCGGCATGCGCAGCATCATCGTGTCAACCGTCGTGTTCAGTGTGTCGTCCCTGCCGGGATGTTCGGGTATAGGGACCATTGCCAGAGAAACACAGCAGATACCGATCACCGTGCACAACAGCGGCGCCGGCGTCGCCGAGTCGGGCGCCGTCTATCTATGGCCTCCTTATTCGAGTGCCGCGGTCGTCGATGGCAAGGGCAACCGCTGCGTCCTGGCGGCCAGCGGCGCCAAGTCGGTGGATGCGAGTTCGGAGGCCGCACTCAAGATCGGCAAGGCACTCGAGAAGATCGAGGGATTGGACGTCTCGATCAAGAACAAGCTCGTCGAGTCGTTCACCAAGATCACTGCCGCGGACAACCACGCAGCGTTCTCCGATGTGTCGCTGTTCCATCTGTGCATGCTCGATCAGAACGGCACCTTCAAGGAAGGCAACCAAGGCAAGTCCAAGATGGTGATGGAGGCGTACCTGAAGACCGTCGAGGCGGCGAGGACGCTGGACAAATGAAGGTCCCGTCGTGCGCCCGCGCCTATGGGCGCTGGCACTGGGTGCCCAACTCGGTCTTGCTGCGATCCAGCGGCTGCACGCCCGCGTTCACCAGGGGTTCGACGACTCGACGGCGGAAGTCCATCAGATCCGAATCGGTGTCGTCGGCACTCCACGACACCTCGAGCAACTGCTGGTCGTTGGACAGGCGCCAGCGCTCGACTTTGTAGCGGCCGTCGGCCGACTCTTGCCGCTCCATCCGACTCGAGCAGCCGGCCGACGCACCCTGCAGCGCCGGCGGCAGGCTGCCTGAGTAGGTGCCTTTCACAGTGCAGCTCCTCGAGTGGGCGCGCCGGGTCTCGCCGCCAGCCAGCATCGAGACGTCAACCTCGTCCTTGCGCTTTGCCTTGCCCAGCAAAGGGCACGTCCAGGTGTGCTCCGTCTCGGCGTCGAATGGCGACGCGCCACGGTACTTCCAGGTCGTTTCGACCTTCGATCCGCGCTTGCGCTCGCGTGCGATGGCCGCCGCGCCGCTCGGCGCCCCGGCGGGCAAATTTACGTCGTGGTACTGGACACGAAACTTCGAGGCCTCACCTCCTTCGAGGTTCAGTGCCTTCATGACTTCGCCCACGTCACGGGGTCCGCCGCTGGTGGGCGACCAGCGAATCGCATACTCGGCGCTCGCCGCCTGGCTGCACGGCACGCACGCCGCCCACGTCAAGAGCAGCGCCGCGGCGAACCTGCCGGTCGACCTCGTGCGTCGCATGGCCCGGGCCTCAGTACACCACCACCGAGCGGATCGACTCGCCGCGCTTCATCAGCTCGAAGCCCTCGTTGATCTCTTCGAGCTTCAGCGTGTGGGTGATCAGCGTCGTCGATGTGGATCTTGCCGTCCATGTACCAGTCGACGATCTTCGGCACGTCGGTGCGGCCGCGCGCGCCGCCGAAGGCCGAGCCCTTCCACTACGCGGCCGGTGACGAGCTGGAACGGCCGCGTCGCGATCTCCTGCGCCGGCCTCGGCCACGCCGATGATGATGCTGCTGGCCCCAGCCCTTGTGGCAGCACTCCAGCGCCTGGCGCATCGTCGTGGTGTTGCCGATGCACTCGAAGCTGTAGTCGGCGCCGCCGTCGGTGAGCTGCACGATCGCGTCGACGACGTTGGCGTGCGTCCTTCGGGTTGAGGAAGTGCGTCATGCCGAACTGGCGCGCCATCGCCTCGCGCGCCGGGTTGAGGTCGATGCCGATGATCTTGTCGGCGCCGACCATCTTCGCGCCCTGGATCACGTTCAGGCCGATGCCGCCGAGGCCGAACACCACCACGTTGGCGCCGGCCTCGACCTTGGCGGTGAAGAGCACCGCGCCGACGCCGGTGGTGACGCCGCAGCCGATGTAGCAGACCTTGTCGAACGGCGCGTCGCTGCGGATCTTCGCCAGCGCGATCTCGGGCACCACGATGTAGTTGCTGAAGGTCGAGGTGCCCATGTAGTGCAGGATCGGCTTGCCGTCGAGCGAGAAGCGGCTGGTGCGCGTCGGGCATCAGGCCCTTGCCCTGCGTGGCGCGGATCTGCTGGCACAGGTTGGTCTTGCGCGACAGGCAGAACTTGCACTGCCGGCACTCGGGCGTGTACAGCGGGATCACGTGGTCGCCCGTCTTGCAGCGACGTCACGCCCGGCGCCGACCTCGACCACCACGCCCGCGCCCTCGTGGCCGAGGATGGCGGGGAACAGGCCTTCGGGGTCGGCGCCCGACAGCGTGTAGTAGTCGGTGTGGCAGATGCCGGTGGCCTTGACCTCGACCAGCACCTCGCCGGCGCGTGGGCCTTCGAGGTCGACGGTTTCGATGGTCAGCGGGGCGCCGGCCTTCCAGGCGACGGCGGCGCGGGTCTTCATGCAGTCTCCGATGCGGTTGGCGCGCGGCACAGCAGCCACGGCGGCCCTGCGAGCGTAATGCAACGGCGCACGCGGCCGTGCTGCCACGTCACACGATCGCTGGTATGGTCATGGCCATGCACTGCACGCGCCGGCGATCGACACGCATGGTGCTCGGATGGGTTCTGCTCGCGGTGGTGGGCTGCTCCAGCACGCCGCGTGGCGGCCGCGACGGGCCCGATGCCAACCCGCCGCCCAACCTGGCGCAGCTGCCAAACGCCGAGCCGCGGCTGGAGCCGCTGCGCAGCGGCGGGCCCAACAAGCCTTACGAAGTGTTCGGCCGCACGTACACGCCGCTGGCCGGCGACGCCGCCCTCAACGAACGCGGCCTGGCATCGTGGTACGGCCGCAAGTTCCACGGCCGGCCCACGTCGAGCGGCGAGCCGTACGACATGTACGCGATGACGGCCGCGCACAAGACGATGCCGATCCCGAGCTACGCCCGCGTGCGCAACCCGGCCAACGGCCGCGAGGTGATCGTGCGCGTCAACGACCGCGGCCCGTTCCACGCCGGCCGCGTGATCGACTTGAGCTACACCGCGGCGCTCAAGCTGGGTGTGCTCAATGCGGTGGCACCGGTGGAGGTGGAGCGCATCACGCAAGCGGCGATCCGCACCGGCGCATGGCGTGCGGGGTCGCAGGCGCGCGCACTGGCGGCTGCGCCAGCCGTCGATGGCGCCGCTGCCTGTTGCGACCGTCGCAACGACCCCTGCGCCGACGGTGGTGCCAGTCCCGCCCGCCGTGAGCGCACCCGATGTGCCCGCCGGCGCGATCACCACGGTGGCGATCACGCCGTCAGCGAACCCAGTGGACACGATGGCCGCAGACGGCTCGCCGTCGCTCGACGATGAGGTGTCGCGTGCGGCGGCGCGGCCGATCACGATGGCGGCGCCGGGGTTCTGGCTGCAGCTGGGCGTGTTTCGCGAGCGCGACGGCGCGCTGGACTTTCAGCGCAAGGTCGAGCGCGAGCTCGATTGGCTCGCGCCGTCGCTGGCTGTGTTCACCGATCGCGATCTGCACCGCCTGCAGGCCGGCCCGTACCGCACGCGCGCCGACGCGGGCGGCGCCGCCGATCGCCTGCGTGCCGAGCTGCAGCTGGTGCCGCTGATCGTCGAGCGGCGCTGAATTCCTTGAGCACTGTATTGGCTGCGTTTGCGGCTTGCAAGCCGCAACGCCGTCAGGCGGCGTGTTTCAGCACTGCCATGAAGTGGCAGCCGCTGCCCACCAGCACGAACACGTGCCACACCAGATGCCCGAAGCGCAAACGCTGATCGAACATGAAGAACAGCGTGCCCGCGCAGTAGGCAATGCCGCCGGCCAGCAGCCACTGCAGCCCATCGCGCCCGAGTGACGCCAACAGCGGCTGCGCGGCGGCGATGACCAGCCAGCCGAACGCGAGATACAGCGCGGTCGAGACCGCGCGGTTGCTCAGGTAGCCCGCGAGCTTCATCAGCACCCCGGCGGCGGCCACCGACCACACCAGCGCGAGCAGCGGCGCACCGAGCGCGTGGCCGAGTGCGAACGGCGTGAAGGTGCCGGCCATGAAGAGATAGATCGCGGCGTGGTCCAGGCGCTTCAGCAGTCCCTTGGCCGGGCCCACCGGTGCCGCGTGATACGCCGACGACATCGCATAGACCAGCAGCATCGTGGCTGCGAACACCCACACGCCGAGGTGGCGCGAGTCCGCGCGCGCGGCATCGTCGGCAGCCAGCACCGGCAGCGCCCCCAGCGCGAGCAGCACACCGAGCGCATGACTGGTCGTGTTGGCCAGTTCTTCGCGCAATCCGGGTGCCATCGGCATCGCCAGCCTCCACGTTGGCGCGCAACCCTCGCGCGCTTGAAAGCCAGTGTGATCACGCCGCTGCGCGCACGCATCCCGCAGCCACGGGCTGAACAGGCCTCGGTGGGCCTTGGTTTCGGGGGCTTTTGGCCGTCAACGGCCGCCGCTGACGCCAAGCACCGTGGCGGTAACGTAACTGGCGTCGTCGGACACCAGCCACACGATGGCCTGCGCGACCTCCAGCGCGGTGCCAGGGCGCTGCATCGGGATGATCGACGCCGACTTGTGCGCGCGTCGGCGTCGCCGCTGTCGGCGTGGATCTCGGTGTCGATGATGCCCGGGCGCACGGCGTTGACCCGCACGCCTTCGTTGGCCAGCTCGCGTCCGAGCCCGAGCGTCAGACTGTCGATCGCACCCTTGCTGGCCGCATAGTCCACATACATGTCGGGTGCGCCGAGCGACGCTGCGATGCTCGACAGGTTGACGATCGAGCCGCCCGCGCCGCCGTGGCGCGTGCTCATGCGCTTGACGGCCTCGCGCGAGCACAGCAGCGTGCCGAGCACGTTGACGTCGAGCATGCGCTTGAAACGCGCGGCGCTCATCTCGTCCAGGCGCGCCTTCATGTCGACGATGCCGGCGTTGTTGACCAACGCGGTGAGGCGGCCGAGGCCCCGGTCGACGGCCTCGAACATCGCCACCACCGCGGCCTCGTCGGCGACGTCGGCGCGCACCAGCAGCGCGCGGCGGCCGAGCGCCCGCACCTGCGCGGCCACGGCTTCGGCCGCCGCGGCGTTGCGCGCGTAGTTGATGGCCACGTCTTGGCCGCGCTCAGCGAGCAGCCGTGCGGTGGCGGCACCGATGCCGCGGCTGGCACCGGTGATGAGGGCGATGCGGGGCGTCGTCACGGGCGACTCTCCTCTAGGTGGGCGCAACGTTTTTGGCCTGCCGGCGATTGTGCTGCTACGGGCAGCCCCGGGCTCTCAAGGAGCAGCCGCTTGGGTACATTGCCCGATCGCCCTGATGCCGCTTCGGAGACCGCAATGAAACGCCGTACCTTGATCACCGCGCTGCCGGGCTGCCTCGTCGCGCCCGCATTCGTCGCCAACGCCCAGACGCCGGAGAAGCCGAAGGTCGCACTGGCGGTGGGCGGCCGCAACCTGCTGTACTACCTGCCGCTGACGATCGCCGAGTCGCTGGGCTACTTCAAGGCCGAAGGCCTCGACGTCACGATCAACGACTTCGCCGGCGGCGCGCAATCGTTGCGCGCGTTGGTGGGCGGCAGCGTCGACGTGGTGTCGGGCGCCTTCGAGCACACGGTGAACATGCAGGCCAAGGGGCAGAAGCTGCGTGCCTTCGTGCTGATGGGTCGCGCGCCGCAGATCGTGCTCGGCATCAATCCGAAGACGATGCCCAACTTCAAGAGCGTGACCGATCTGAAGGGCAAGAAGATCGGCGTCACGGCGCCCGGCAGCTCGACCAACGTGATGGCCAACTTCGTGCTCGCCAAGGCAGGCATCAAACCGACCGACGTGAGCTTCATCGGCGTGGGGGCCTCCAGCGGCGCGGTGGCCGCGATGCGCACGGGGCAGATCGATGCGATCAGCAACCTCGACCCGGTGATCACGCTGCTGCAGCGCTCGGGCGACCTGAAGATCCTGTCGGACACGCGCGTGGTGGCCGAGGCCGACAAGGTGTTCGGCGGTCCGATGCCGGCCGCCTGCCTGTATGCGAAGAGCGATTTCGTCGACAAGAACCCGATCACCGTGCAGGCACTGGCCAACGCCATCGTGCGTGCCGACAAGTGGATCCAGGCGGCAGGCCCCGGCGACATCATCAAGGCCGTGCCCGAGACCTACCTGATGGGGGATCGTGCGGTCTACATCGACGCCTACCTGGCCGCCAAGGGGGCGTTGTCGCCCGATGGGCTGTTCCCCGAGAAGGGCCCCGACACCGCATTTCGCGCGCTGGCCAGCATCGATGCCGAGATCGCCAGCGCCAAGCTCGACCTGACCGCGGTGTACACCAACGAGTTCGCGAAGAAGGCCAACGCCAAGTACCGATGAGCCTCGCGCTCGAGCTCGCCGGCATCACGTGCACGTTCGCCAGCCGCGACGCGGCGGGCAGCCACTACACCGCGGTGCGTGACGTCAGCCTCACGGTGGCCGACGGCGAATTCGTCTCGGTGGTCGGCCCCACCGGCTGCGGCAAGAGCACGCTGCTCAACGTGGCTGCGGGCCTGCTGACGCCGAGCGCGGGGTCGGTGCGCGTGTTCGGCGAGCCGCTGGCCGGCGTCAACCGGCGCGCCGGCTACATGTTCCAGACCGAGAGCCTGATGCCCTGGCGCACGGCGCGTTCCAACGTGATGGCCGGGCTGCAGTTCCACGGCGTCGCGCGCGAGGCCGCGCAGGCGCAAGCCGACGCCTGGCTGCAGCGCGTGGGCTTGAGCGGTTTTGGCGATCGTTACCCGCATCAGCTGTCCGGTGGCATGCGCAAGCGCACGAGCCTGGCACAGACGCTGGCGCTGGACCCCGACATCCTCCTGATGGACGAGCCGTTCTCGGCGCTCGACATCCAGACGCGGCAGTTGATGGAAAACGAGCTGCTCGCGCTGTGGAGCAGCAAGCGCCGCGCGGTGTTGTTCATCACGCACGACCTCGACGAGGCGATTGCCCTGAGCGACCGCGTGGTGGTGATGAGTGCCGGGCCGGCCTCGCACCCGATCGGCGAATTCGTGGTCGACCTGGCCCGGCCGCGCGACGTGGCCGAGGTGCGCGCGGCGCCGCGCTTCGTCGACCTGCACCGCGCGATCTGGCACGTGCTGCGCGACGAAGTGCTGCGCGGCTACCAGCAACAACTGCAGCGTACTGCGTGATCGCCATGTGGCAATGGTTGCGTCCACGGCCCGGCAACCTGAAGGGGTGGCAGGCCGGTGTGCTGGTGGCGGTGTTCGGTCTGTGGCACCTGCTGGCGACACCCGGGCTGGTGCCGCCGCTGCTGTTCAGCGACGATCAGCAGGCGGCTTTCTTCTTCGGCGAGCCGCTGAAGATCTTCGGCCGCATCGTGCGCTGGTTCTTCATCTCGCGCGACATCTACGAGCACCTGGCGGTGACGCTGCTGGAAACGGTGCTCGCGTTCGGCCTGGGCACCGTGCTCGGCCTGGCCTGCGGCCTGTGGCTGGCGCTGGCACCGCTGGCCGCCGCCATCTTCGACCCGTACATCAAGGCGCTGAACTCGATGCCGCGCGTGATCCTGGCGCCGATCTTCGCGGTCTGGTTCGGCCTCGGCGTGGCGAGCAAGGTGGCGCTGGGCATCACGCTCGTGTTTTTCATCGTCTTCTTCAACGTCTACCAGGGTGTGCGCGAAGTCAGCCCGGTGCTGCTCGACAATGCCCGCATGCTGGGGGCCGATCGGCGGCAGCTGCTGCGCCACGTCTACCTGCCCAGCGCGACGAGCTGGGTCTTCAGCTCGCTGCACACCAGTGTCGGCCTGGCGTTCGTCGGCGCGGTGGTCGGCGAGTATCTGGGTAGCGCGCGCGGCGTCGGCTACCTGATCCTGCAGGCCGAAGGCACGTTCGACATCAACACGGTGATGGCCGGCATCCTGGTGCTCACCGGCTTTGCGCTGCTGCTCGACGCCTTGGTCGGGCGCATCGAAAAACGCCTGATGAAATGGCAGCCGCGCGCTGCGCAGACCGAACGGCTGTAGCGCACCCAGCCACCCACGAGGAGACCTCCATGGCCAAAGACTTCGACACGATGGAAGACAGCAACCGCTCGAACAACCCGAGCATCCACGACGTGTCGGATCCGCAGCGGCGCGTGTGGATTCAAGGCGGCCTGGGCGCGCTGGTCGGTGGCGCCTTTGCACCGTGGCTCGCCGGCTGCGCCACCACGCCCGCGCCGAGCGGCCCGCTGGTCGGCTTCAAGTCCATCACGCCCGACGCCAGCGACGCGCTGCGCGTGCCCGAAGGCTACGTGGCGCGGCCGTTCGCGCCGTGGGGCGAGCCGATCGGCGTGGCCGGCAACATGCCCGAGTGGAAGGACGACGCGTCCAACTCCGCCGCCGACCAGGCGGTGCAGATGGGCATGCACCACGACGGCCTGCACTACTACCCGCTCGACGGCAGCCGCCGCGGCCTGCTGGTGATGAATCACGAGTACACCGACGACGGGCTGCTGCACCCCGATGGCTTGAAAAACTGGTCGGCCGAGAAAACGCGCAAGTCGCAGAACGCGCATGGCGTGTCGGTGATCGAGGTGCGGCTGAACGACGCCGGACGCTGGGAGATGGTGCGCCCGTCGCGTTACGCACGGCGCTTCACCGCGGCCACGCCGTTTGCGATCGGCGGGCCGGCGGCCGGCCACGCGATGATGAAGACCGCAGCCGACCCCGCGGGCCGTTTGGCGCTCGGCACCTTCAACAACTGCGCCAGCGGGCAGACACCGTGGGGCACGTATCTCTCGGGCGAAGAGAACTTCGCGTTCTATTTCAAGGCCGGCGACAACCTCGACTCGCACCAGCGCCGCTGGGGCCTGCGCAAGGATCCGTTCTACCCCTGGTTCGAGAGTGACGAGCGCTTCGACGCCACCAAGCACCCCAACGAGCCCAACCGCTGCGGCTGGGTGGTCGAGATCGACCCGCTGGACCCCGCTTCCACGCCGGTCAAGCGCACCGCGCTCGGCCGCGCGGCGCACGAGGGTGCCTGGATCGCGATCACCAAAGACGGCCGCGCGGTGGTGTACTCCGGCGAGGACGCACGCTTCGAGTACATCTACAAGTTCGTCACCCGCGACCGCATCGCCTCGGGCGGCGCCAAAGCCAATCGCGAGTTGCTCGACCACGGCACGCTGTATGTCGGCCGCTTCGATGCCGACGGCAGCGGTCGCTGGCTGGCGATGGTGCACGGCCAGGGCCCGCTCACCGCGGCCAACGGCTTTGCCGACCAAGGCGAGGTGGTGATCAAAGCGCGCCAGGCCAGCGACGCGCTGGGCGGCACGAAGATGGACCGCCCCGAGTGGCTGGCGATCGACCAGAAGGCGGGCGAGGTGTACTGCACGCTGACCAACAACACCAGCCGCGGCCAGCCCAACTTCCCCGGTGTCGATGCCGCCAACCCGCGCGCCAACAACGCGATGGGCGGCGTGATCCGCTGGAAGGAAGACGGCGACTTCGATGGCGCCACGTTCAAGTGGAGCCATCTGGTGATGGCCGGCGACCCGGCCAACGAACGCGCCGATGCCAAGGGCAACGTCAAGGGCGACATCTTCGCCTGCCCCGATGGCCTGGTGCTCGACGCGCGCGGCGTGCTGTGGATCCAGACCGACGCCCACGCCACGCAGATGTACAAGGGCGAACTCAAGAACGTCGGCAACAACCAGATGCTGGCCTGCGACCGCACCACCGGCGAGATCCGGCGCTTCCTCACCGGGCCCACCAACTGCGAGATCACCGGCGCCACGCTGACACCCGACATGACCACGATGTTCATCAACATCCAGCACCCGGGCGAGACGCCGAGCGACCGCAGCGACCCGGCTGACCCGGGCAAGTACTCGCGCTGGCCCGACTACAAGGCCGGCGGCCGGCCGCGTTCGGCGACGGTCGTAGTCCGCAAGCGCGACGGCGGCGTGATCGGGACGTGAGCCGGACGTGGGGCCGTGCCTGCGCACGGACCCACGCCTGCGAGCGCCCGAGCGCATGCTTGCGCGAGGGGTGAGTCGGACGACTCAGGTGACGCGGTAGACGTCCAGCACCACCAGCCCGGCCTGGCGTTGCCCGACCGCCAGCGCCATCACCTTGTTGAGATGCAGCCACGCCGGCGCACCGGTCTGGAAGCGCATCAGCGTGCGAAAGAAGTACTCGTCTCGCGCCACATCGTCGCCGCGCGCCAGCCGAGCCATCACCTCGGGCGGGCCATGGCGCATGCCGTCGCTCTGCACTTCGATCAGGCCGCCGTCGGCGGCGCGGATCACGTAGTGCGCGGCGATGTCGAGCACGCCGTCGGCGCGGTTGACCTGCCAATCGACGCCGCCTTCGACGATGTCGCCGTTCAGCTCGGGTCCCGTCACCGTGCCACCGAGCAGTGGCACGTAGCGCCGCTCGCCGTACTTCGCCGGCGCCCAGGGTGACGAGCGCGCCGACTTCGCAGCGCACCTGCGCCATCGGCACCAGCGCCGGCGCGGCGGGCAACGACGTCATGGCAACACGCCCTCGCTCGGCACGCGCGACGGCGCGGCCGTGCGAGTCAACTCGCATCGTCGGCCGCGACATGCCTGACCACGGTCACCGGAACCGGCCCATGCGTCAGCAGCCAGTGCGAAACCGATCCAGCCACGGCGCTGCGTCCGTGCGCGCCCATCACGACCGCATCGATGCCGTGGCGCTCGATCATCTCGGCCAGCACGTGCGCGGGCTCGCCACTGGCGATCTCGCGCTCCCAGGGCACGCCGGCCTCGTTCAACAGCGCCTCGGCCGCTTCGAGCAGGTGCGCGCCCGCGCCGGCGCTGACCCGCTGCAGCACCTCGGGGTCGTGCGCGGTCACCAGTTCGTACAGATTGGCCGGCTCCTGCACGTTGCCCAGAACGAAGGTGGCCGACAACCCGTTGGCGACCAACTGCAAGGCATGGCGCACGGCGTCGAGCGAAGCCTCGGAGCCATCCACCGGAAGCAGGATCTTGAGCATGGCCGCGCTGGGCGTCGCGCCAGGGTCGGTGCCGATGCGCTCGGCTAGCGCGCGGTGGGCATCGCGAACTCCGCCCCTTTGCCGATGCTCTCGGGCCAGCGCTGCATCACGCTCTTTTGTTTGGTGTAGAAGCGCACGCCTTCTTCGCCGTAGGCGTGCATGTCGCCGAACAGGCTGCGCTTCCAGCCGCCGAAGCCGTGCCACGCCATCGGCACCGGGATCGGGATGTTGACGCCGACCATGCCCACCTGCACGCGGCGCGAGAACTCGCGCGCCACGTTGCCGTCGCGGGTGAAGCACGACACGCCGTTGCCGAACTCGTGGTCGTTGACGAGTTGCAGCGCCTGCGCGAGGTCCTTCGCGCGCACGCACACCAGCACCGGGCCGAAGATCTCTTCCTTGTAGATGCGCATCGACGGCGTCACCTGGTCGAACAGCGTGCCGCCGGTGAAGAAGCCGCCGTCGTGGCCGGGCACGGTGCAGCCGCGGCCGTCGACCACCAGCTTGGCGCCTTCCTTCACGCCGAGCTCGATGTAGCCCTCGATGCGCTCCTTGGCCTGGCGCGTGATCACCGGGCCCATTTCGGCGTCGGGCGCCATGCCGTTCCTGATCTTCAGCGCCTTCGCGCGCTCGGCCAGCTTGGGCACGATCTTGTCGGCGACGTCGCCCACCAGCACCGCGGCGCTGATGGCCATGCAGCGCTCGCCGGCCGAGCCGTAGGCGCTGCCGATCAGCGCGTCGACCGCCTGCTCGAGGTCGGCATCGGGCATCACCACCATGTGGTTCTTGGCGCCGCCCAGCGCCTGCACGCGCTTGCCGTGGCGCGCGCCGGTCTCGTAGATGTAGTGCGCGATCGGCGTCGAGCCGACGAAGCTCAGCGCCTTGACATCGGGGTGCACGAGCAGCGCGTCGACGGCGACCTTGTCGCCCTGCACGACGTTGAACACGCCGTCGGGCAGCCCGGCCTGCTTCAGCAACTCGGCCATGAACAGGCTCGCCGACGGGTCGCGCTCGCTCGGCTTGAGCACGAACGTGTTGCCGCTGGCGAGTCGCGAGCGGGAACATCCAGCACGGCACCATGCACGGAAAGTTGAACGGCGTGATGCCGGCCACCACGCCCAGCGGCTGGCGCATCGTCCAGTTGTCGATGCCTTGCGACACCTGCTCGGTGTAGTCGCCCTTGAGCAACTGCGGCACCCCGCAGGCGAACTCGACGATCTCGATGCCCCGCGTGACCTCGCCCTGCGCGTCGCTGAACACCTTGCCGTGCTCGCCGGTGATCATCGCGGCCAGCGTGTCGCGGTGCTGGTTCAACAGCTCCAGGAACTTCTGCAGCACGCGGGCGCGGCGGATCGGCGCAGAGTCGGCCCAGGCCGGGAACGTTGCCTTTGCGGCGGCAACTGCCGCCGCGACGTCGGCTTCGCTGCCGAGCACGACCTGTCGCGCCACGGCGCCGGTGGCCGGGTTGTAGACGGCCTGGCGGCGTGAACCGGTGCCCGGCGTGACGGCGCCGGCGATGTGGTGGCCCACGTCGGCGGTGGCGGTGAAGGGTTCGGGAGCGCCCATGGTGATTCCTGTGGCTGGCGCCGCACCGCGGCAGCGGGCGAGCGAGGCCGCAATGCTACGCCGTCGTGCGCGGGCGACACGAGACCCAGGCTTGGCCGTCAAGACAAAGAAAAAGCCCGCGCCGAAGCGCGGGCTGAAAGTCCTCAAGGAGGACGTCGTTGGGACCTATGCAGCCGGTGCCCACCCGTTGGGCACCGTACCCGCGCCACCGGCTTCGAAGCCGTCGGCCCGAGATTCCGTGTGACAGCGGAAGTGCTGCACTCTAGGCAGATGTTTCGGATTCGCCCATCCCTAACCCGCAACCGCGGCCTGGCACGCCCTTCGGCGCAGCCGCGGCCGCGGCGCTTGGGCCGAGGGGCCCGCGATCTGGGCCGCTGTTCCGTGGTTTATCTCCTTAGTGGCGCGAGGGGCGAAGCGCACACTGGATTCGGGTCTTAGCTTTTGGGAGGCCTCATGCGCGACGCACACGAATCACCGGACCCGATACCGCCCACCGAACCGGGCGCGCTCAGCAATCCCCCTCCCGTCCCGGACCCGGCGGACCTTGGCACCGCGTACGGCATGGAGCTGTCGATTGACTCTGCGGCGAAGCAAGTGCCCGCTGAGGACGACCTCAACGACCCGCTCGGCTGGATTCGCCGCTGGGTCGAACAGCACAAGCCAGGCTGAGATTTCGTCCGGGGCCGGCGTCCTCAGCGGACGATCAGCACCGGCACTTCGCAGCTGGCAACGACCCGACCGGCCACCGAACCCATCACCAGGCGCGCCAGCGCGCCGTGGCCGTGCGACCCCATCATCACCAGATCGAATTTGCCCTTGCGCGCGAGGGTGGCGATCTGCTCGCCGGCATTGCCGACCCGGTGCTCGAATTGAGCGTCAACGCCCTGCTTCGAAAAGAACGCCCGGATCGGCTTGAACGTCCTTTCAGCTTCCCCGGCGTAGTAGTCCTGCACCATCCTGTTGTTCAGCGCGCTGGCGGCACGCGTCGGGACCGGCGCCACGACGGTCAGCACCGTGAACCGGTGCTGCTTGGATCCCAACGACTCCTCGTGGGCCGCCAGGTAGGCCAGCATGCGTTTGGTGTAGCGGCTGCCGTCGGCAGCGACCAGGATCTTCATCGGCGTTCCTTCGAGGCACCAGCGCCCACGTTCCACCGAGTATCGCAGCGGCGCCGCGGGCAGACTTTGATGCCGGTCATCTCGGCGGCACCCCAGGCTGCTAGACCTCGAGCACGCACAGCGGATCGAAACCCAGGCCCTCGTTCTTGTCTTGCAGGCCGCGGGCGTTGCAGACCACGCGCGTCGCCGGCCGTGACGCGCGCGCCACGGTGTAGTCGTGGCAGCAGTGCACATGGCCGTGCAGCCAAAGGTCGGCCTGCGCGATCAGCGCCTGGTCGTCATTGCAAAAGCTCGCCGTGCTCGGCTGCTGGCCGAAGCGCGGGTCGGCACTGGCGGCACTCGGCCCGAAATGCGTGATCACCACCGTCGCATCACAGCCGTGCGGCCGGCTCAGCTCCTGCGCCAGCCAGGCGCGGCAATCCAGCGCCTCGGCGCGCATCGCGTCGGCGTCGAATGGCCGGCCGTCGCGGGTGGCCGCCATCAAGCCGCATGAAGTAGCCGGCGCTGCGCATCGCACGCGCGCGCTGGGCCACCCCGTACAGATCGAAGTCGGCCCAGCGCGTGGTGGCGATCAAGCGGATGCGCCGGCCGTCGCGGCCGGTCAACTCGCAGGTTTCGCGCTCCAGCAGGCGCACGCCACAGGCCTGCGCATGGGCGCGCAATGCCGGCCAGGCGTCGTTCCATTCGCGGCCGTCGAACTCGTGGTTGCCGGCCACCAGCAGCACCGGCACCGGCCAGCGCGCGAAGCGCTCGAAACCTTGCCAGCTCGAATCGATGTCGCCGGCCAGCACCAGCGCGTCGGCAGTCCGGCGCCGGCTCGGGGTCGAAGCGTTTCGGTCTCGAGGTGCAGGTCCGACAGCAGTTGCAGCCGCATGGTCACGCGGCCGCAACGGCTGGATCGCGCGCGTTCCGGGTCAGGCCTGGAACCTGCGCTCGAACTGCGCCTTGGCGCTCAGCAGTGGCTCGGGCAAGCGCGCCGCCAGCTGCTGGAACAGCTCGCTGTGCGATTGCAGCTCCAGCTGCCACGCCGCGCCATCGATCGACGTCACGGCATCGAACTGGGCGCGCGTGAACGGCAGGCCGTCCCACGACAGGTCTTCGTAGCGCGGGCTGATGCCGAATGCGTGCTCGACGCCGCTGGCGCGGCCCTCCACGCGCTCGAGCATCCACTCGAGCACGCGCATGTTCTCGCCGTAGCCCGGCCACACGAACTTGCCGTCGGCGCCTTTGCGGAACCAGTTGACGCAGTAGATGCGCGGCAGCTTCGTGCCGGCGGCCTGCAGCTTGGCGCCCATGTCGAGCCAATGGCCGAAGTAGTCGCCCATGTGGTAGCCGGTGAACGGCAGCATCGCGAACGGGTCGCGCCGCACGGCGCCGTTGCCGCCGGCCATCGCCGCCGTGGTCTCGCTGCCCATCGTCGCCGCCATGTAGACGCCTTCGATCCAGTTGCGCGCCTCGGTCACCAGCGGCACGGTGGTCGAGCGGCGGCCGCCGAACACGAAGGCGTCGATCGCCACGCCGGCCGGGTTGTCCCATTCGGCGTCGAGCGCCGGATTGTTGGTCGCCGCCACCGTGAAGCGGGCATTGGGATGCGCGGCGGGCTTGGGCTTGCCGTTGACGGCGCCTTCCTGCGCGATGGCCGGCGTCCAGTCCTTGCCCTGCCAGTCGATCAGGTGCGCCGGCGGCGTGTCGGTCATGCCTTCCCACCAGACATCGCCGTCGTCGGTCAGCGCGACGTTGGTGAAGATGACGTCGCGCTTGAGCGACGCCATGCAGTTGGGGTTGGTCTTCTCGTTGGTGCCCGGCGCGACGCCGAAGTAGCCCGACTCGGGGTTGATCGCCACCAGCCGGCCGTCCTTGCCTGGCTTGATCCACGCGATGTCGTCGCCGATCGTGGTGACCTTCCAGCCGGCGAACGACTTGGGCGGCACCAGCATCGCGAAGTTGGTTTTGCCGCAAGCGCTGGGAAAAGCGGCCGCCACGTGGTATTTCTTGCCGGCGGGCGAGGTGACGCCGAGGATCAGCATGTGCTCGGCCAGCCAGCCCTGGTCGCGGCCCATCTGCGAGGCGATGCGCAGCGCGAAGCACTTCTTGCCGAGCAGCGCGTTGCCGCCGTAGCCCGAGCCGTAGCTCCAGATCTCGCGCGTCTCGGGGTAGTGCACGATGTACTTGGTCTTGTTGCACGGCCAGGCCACGTCGCGCTGGCCCGGCAGCAGCGGCGCGCCGACGCTGTGGATGCACGGCACGAAGTCGCCATCGTCGCCGAGCACCTCGAACACCGCGCGGCCCATGCGGGTCATGATGCGCATGTTGACCGCGACATAGGGCGAGTCGGACAGCTCGACCCCGATGTGCGCGATCGGCGAGCCGAGCGGCCCCATCGAGAACGGCACCACGTACATCGTGCGGCCGCGCATGCAGCCTCTGAACAGCGCCTCGTCGCCCGTCTCGAGCAGCGCGCGCATCTCGGCGGGATCGATCCAGTTGTTGGTCGGGCCCGCGTCTTCCTGTCGCTGGCTGCAGATGAAGGTGCGGTCCTCGACGCGCGCCACGTCGCTGGGATCGCTCAGCGCGAGAAAGCTGTTGGGTCGCAGCTCCGGGTTCAGCCGCTTGAAGGTGCCGGCGTCGACCAGACGCTGGCACAAGCGGTCGTACTCGGCCTGCGAGCCGTCACACCAGTAGACGTCGGTCGCTTCGGTGAGCGCGGCCATGCGCGCCACCCAGTCGAGCATTCGTTGGTGCTTCACGTAGGCAGGCGCGTTCAGGCGCACGCCTTCCAGGCGAGGGCTGTTCATCGGAGATCCAATCATCGAGGTTCAGAAGCGGGTTTGGCCCAACCTCGCGCGCCATGCGGGCGCGTTGGAGCGGGGTTCGGCCAAAGCCGCGCGGACAGGGCGGGTATGGGCTGACGACGTGCCTGCCAAGGGGACAACGGGACCGCCGCTCGAAGAGGTGCTCCGAGGGAACTGGGGCAAATTTTGGGCGCAGTGTAGTCGCGCCGTCAGCGCCCGTAGCCACCCTTAGCCGGGGGGACCCAGGCAAAGCAGGTATGACCAAACACCGGCCAATTCAAGGGGTGTCCATCCCGCAGCGCAGCATGCGGGCAGGGCTGCCCTCACGCCGGCACCTCGCGCTTCAGGTCGCGAAAGGCCGCAAACAGCCACGATCGCATGCCGACCAGCAACGTGTACGGGCGCCTCTGTTCTTGCGGCAGTTTTTGGTCGGCCAGGTGCTGTTGCGCAAAGTCTTGCGCCACCCGCTGCAGCTTTTCGTTGAACAGGGCGGCCAGGCTGCGGCCGATCTGACCGTGCACGAGCATCAGCATCTCGCCCTCGCCGTCGAAGCCGCCGCTGAAGTAGTCGCCCACCACCTGCTTGCGAAAGTACTGCATCACCGGCCCGTCGCCGCGCCAGCGAAACGTCTTGGCCACGTTCAGGCGATAGCGGTTCAAGGGCCGCAGCTCGATGACGCCCAGGCGATCGAGCTGGGCCAGGTACTTCACGCACTCGGCATCGCTGAGCGTGTAGCTGGCCGCGATCTGCTCGTAGGTCCACTGGCTCAGGCAGCAGATCGCCATCAGCAGCAGCTTGCGGTCGGCCACCACCGCCTTTTCCTGATCGAGCGTCAGCTCGGTGCGCTTGGGCGCGGTGTCGGCCACTTGACGCGCGAGTTCGGCGAAGTCGGTCTTCATCACCCGACAGATCTCGTCCACGCGCGACAGCGGCATCTCGCCGCGGGCAAACATGCGCTTGATGCTCGACTCGGCCATGCCGAGCTCGCGTGCCAGCGCGGCGTAGGTGAGGCCGGCTGCTTTCAGCTCGGCCTTCATGCGATCGATCAGGGCTTGGGTGGTGGACATGCGTTTGGCGAAGTCTCGGTACCGCAAACTGATACCCGACGGTGATTCTGGCGACACACGAGCGTTTTCGCTATACCGCCAAACAGGTGATGCCGACGATGCGGGCCCCGACACCCCCAAGGAGCTCGCATGGATCGTGGGTCGATCAACCGCCGCCACGCGTTGTGCTGTGGCGCCGCCGCAGTGGGCGGCCTGTTCACGTCGCTGGTGGACGCCGCGGCGACCGATGCATCGCCGCCGCGCGCGGTGCCCGCCTCGGCGCAGGCTCTCATCGACGCGACGTTCGATGGCCTCGACGCCGCGCAGCTGTGGGACGTGCACACGCACCTGCTCGGCACCGGCGACGCCGGATCGGGGTGCACGGTGCATCCGCATCTCGATTCGTGGTGGCATCCGCTGGAGGCGGCGCGCAAGCGCGTGATCCTGCATGGCGCCGGCGTCGCGCAAGGCTCGCGCAGCGTCGATCGCGACTATGTGCGGCGGCTGGCCACGCTGGCCGCCGACTTTCCGAGCGGCGCGCGTTGGCTGCTGTTCGCCTTCGACCACGCGCACGACGAGCAGGGCGCGAGCGATCCGGCGCGCACCACCTTTCACGTGCCCGATGCCTGGGCGGCCCATGTGGCGCGCACGCACGACCGCCGCTTCGGCTGGGTGGCATCGATCCATCCCTACCGCGACGACGCGCTCGCCCGCTTGCGCCACGCGCTGGCGCAAGGCGCGCTGGCCGTCAAGTGGCTGCCCAGCGCGATGAACATCGACCTGCGCGACCCGCGCTGCGTGCCGTTCTACGACGTGCTGGCCGCCGCACGCGTGCCGCTGATCGTGCACGCCGGCGAGGAGAAGGCCGTGCCCGGTGCGCAGCGCGACGAGCTGGGCAATCCGCTGCTCGTGCGCGCAGCGCTGCGCCACGGCGTGCGCGTGGTCGTCGCGCATTGCGCATCGCTCGGCCACGCGCTCGATCTCGACCAGCGCGTGCCGCGCGAGCGCCCGGCGTTCGAGCTGTTCGCCCGCCTGATGGACGAGCGCGAATGGCAAGGCCTGTTGCTCGGCGACGTGTCGGCGCTGTTCCTCGCCAACCGGGACCCCGCGGTGTGGCGCACGGTGCTCGCGCGCGAGGACTGGCATGCCCGCCTGCTGCACGGCTCGGACTACCCGTTGCCGTGCGTGGCGCCGCTGGTGCGTCTGGCTCCGCTGGTGCGCGCCGGCGTGCTCGACCGCCAACGAGGTGGACGCGCTGCAGGCACTGCGCCAGCACAACCCGCTGTTGTTCGACCTGGCGCTGAAGCGTCGGGTGGCTTGGCGCGGCGCGCGCCTGTCCGCGGCCGTCTTTCAGACGCGGGACCAAGTGGTCAACCCGAGGGAATCGGGCCTGAAGTACCCGATGGTGATACCGAAGGGTCACGGCCGAGGCACAACGTCTCTTCTCGTTGCACCGAACGCGCCGTCCCGACAGCATGCGCGCCATGTTCAACAGCCCGACGAGGCAACTGATGGCCCACCCGCTCCCCACCACCCCGCGCCGCGACACCGCCGCCTGGCGAATGCAAGTCTGGATCTCGTTCGGCGTCGCCGCGTCGCTGTGTGCGATCGGCCTGGCCTGGCTGCCGGGTGCCGAACTCGACCGCGCGTTCATGGTGATGGGCTACGTGTACTGCGTGTCGAGCGCGTTCGCGCTGGCGAAGTTCGTGCGCGACAACGAAGCCGTTCGCAGTCGACTCGCCGATGTGGAAGGCCGTGGTGTGGGGCGCCTTCTTCGTCGCGATGGCCCTCACCGGCTGGGGCCTGATGGCGCATGACGATCCAGCCGGTGTGGCAAGGCCTACCTGCTGTGTGAGCTGGCTGTTCCTGATCTCCAGCACCTTCACGCTGGCCAAGACGCTGCGCGACGCCCACGAGGCCGACGTTGTTCGAAGCGCGCCTGGCCGGCCGCCGCGAAGCGGCTGCCGAGATGAAGCCGCGCTGTCCACCGAACCCAAGAGGAGCTTTCGATGACACACGCAAAACGACGTCTGAGTCGCCGCTGCTGCTGGCGCTGACGCTGACCACCGCCAGCCTGCGGCGCGCGCGCCCACAACGAATTGTCCGAAGCCAGCGCGATCTCGGCACTGCCGGTGGCGCTGGTGTTGGCCGCACCGGCGATGCTGTTGGTCGGCGGCGCCGCACTGACCGTGGTCGTCGGTGCAGGCCTCGGCCACCGGCACCGTGTGGGTGCTCGAGCGCGCCTCCGACGGCGCGCGCGCGGCGCTGCAATTCGCGGGCAGCGCGGCCGGCGCGTCGCTCGCCGCGTCGGGCACCGCGGTGGTGGTGACCGCGCTGGCCACCGGCTGGGTGCATCAGCGCCGCCGGCGCAGGCGATCGCCTTCGTGCCCAACGAGATCGGCGCGCTCGCTGCTCTACAACGAGCGGGTCACGCGATGAAAACGCATGGCGCGAACGCCGCGGCGTGGCTGCTCGCGGCGGCGGCAGCACGCGGCGCACGCCGGAAGACCGTGCGAGAACGCAGCCGCCGCATGCGCCGATGCCGTCGAGCGCGGCATGGCGCTGGCGCAGCGCCACCGAGCGCGCGCTCGACGCCAGCGGCGCCGAGGTGGTGGTGCTGGCCCGCGCCGGGCAGGACCTGCAGCCGATACGGGCCTGCGCTACTCGCACCTCGGCTTCGCCTACCGCGACGCCGTGCAAGGGCGCACCGTCTGGCGCGTGGCGCACAAGCTCAACCACTGCGGCAGCGCCGAGCGCGGCGTTGTACCGCCAGGGCCTGGGCGAGTTCTTCCTCGACCGCCCGCACCGCTACGAAGCCGCTTTCATCGTGCTCGAGCCGCGAGCTGCAGTCGCAACTGCTGCCGGTGTTGCGCGACAACGCAGCGCCTCGCGCAGTGGCACGACGCCGCGCTACAACATGTTGGCCTACCCGTGGGCGCACGACCTACCAGCAAAGCAACCAGTGGGCGATCGAAACGCTGGCCGGCGCCGCCGAGCCGGCAGCCAGCGAGCCGCCGCCAGGCCCAGGCCTGGCTGCAACTGCGCGGCTACGAGCCGACCACGCTGCGCCTGGGCGCGATGACGCGACTGGGCGGCCGCGCGACGCCGAGCCAACATCGCGTTCGACGACCACCCGAACGACAAGCGCTTTTCCGATCGCATCGAGACCGTGACGGTCGACTCGGTGTTTGCGTGGCTGCAACGCTCGGCGGCTCGGCACGGCCCCCGTGACCGTGCGATGACCGCTACAGTCGCGCGCAAACGGAAACAGGCGCTCGAGTCTTCGCAGGAGGAATCCCGTGAGTGGACAGCCGCATCCCAACCAGTTCTCGTTGTTGAAGCAGCGCCGCTTCGCGCCGTTCTTCTGGACGCAGTTCCTCGGCGCCGCCAACGACAACGTGTTCAAGTTCGCGTTCACCGTGATGGTGACCTACCACCTGCAGGTGCAGTGGCTGCCGCCGTCGCTGGCCGGCCTGGCGATCGGCGCGGTCTTCATCGCGCCGTTCCTGCTGTTCTCGGCCACCTCCGGCCAACTGGCCGACAAGTTCGACAAGGCGCTGCTGACGCGACTGGTCAAGAACCTCGAGATCGTGATCATGGTGCTGGCCGCGATCGGCCTCTGCCACCACCAGCGTCGCGCTGATGCTCGGCTGCATCGGCCTGCTCGGGCTGCACCGCACGCTGTTCGGCCCGGTGAAGTACGCCTACCTGCCGCAGCACCTGAACGAGCGTGAGCTCACCGGCGGCAACGGCATGGTCGAGATGGGCACCTTCGTCGCCATCCTGCTCGGCAACCTGGCCGGCGGCCTGCTGATCGCGCTGCCCGCCGGCGGCTGGCTGCGGCGCGCAGGCGGTGGCGGTGGCTGCGCTGGTGTTGGCGGTGCTCGGCCGCGCGGTGTCGCAGTGGGTGCCCGCCACGCCGGCCACCGAACCGAACCTGCGCATCAACTGGAACCCGGTCACCGAGACCTGGACCAACCTGAAGCTCGCGCACGGCCACATCGTGGTGTTCCGTTCGCTGCTGGGCATCTCGTGGATGTGGTTCTTCGGCGTCGTGTTCCTGGCGCAGTTCCCGTCGTTCGCGAAAGACGTGCTGCACGGCGACGAGCACGTGGCATCGCTGCTGCTGGTGGTGTTCTCGGTGGGCATCGGCATCGGCTCGTTGCTGTGCGAGACGCTGTCGCGCCGCCACGTCGAGATCGGCCTGGTGCCGCTGGGCGCCATCGGCATGAGCGTGTTCGCGGTCGACCTGTATTTCGCCTCGCGCGGCCTGCCCGCGGTGCCGGCGCAGACGGTCGGCTGTTCTCGCCAGCCCGCGCACTGGCGCGTGTTGTTCGACCTGTTCGCTGCTGAGCCTCGTCGCCGGCCTGTACAGCGTGCCGATGTACGCCCTGATCCAGTTGCGCGCGCCGGCCAGCCACCGCGCGCGCATCATCGCGGCCAACAACATCCTGAACGCGATCTTCATGATCGCCAGCAGCGTGATCGTCGGCGCGCTGCTGTCGATGGGCCTGACGATTCCGCAGGTGTTCGGCCTCGCCGCGCTGGCCAATGCGGTGGTGGCCTTCTACATCTTCCTGCTGGTGCCGGAGTACCTGCTGCGCTTCGTCGCCTTCATCGCGTCGCGCTGCGTCTACCGCTTCAAGGTGCGCGGCGACGAGCACATCCCGACCGAGGGCGCGGCGATCATGGCCTGCAACCACGTCAGCTTCGTCGATGCGGTGCTGCTGATGGCGGCCAGCCCGCGGCCGATCCGCTTCGTGATGGACCATCGCATCTTCGCGATTCCGGTGCTGGGCTGGCTGTTCAAGCTGGCCAAGGCGATTCCGATGGCGTCGCAGAAGGAGGATCCGGTGGCCTATGCCGCCGCGTTCGAAGCGGCCGATCGTGTGCTGGCCGAGGGTGACCTGCTCGGCATCTTTCCCGAAGGCGCCATCACGCGCGACGGCGAGCTGCAGCCGTTCAAGGGCGGCATCATGAAGATCCTGGAGCGGCGGCCGGTGCCGGTGGTGCCGGTGGCGCTGCAGAACCTGTGGGGCTCGTACTTCTCGCGCGTCGAGGGCAGGGTCAGGCGATGGTGCAAGCCGTTTCGGCGCGGCCTGTTCGCCGTGTCGGGCTGGTGCGCCGGTGCCGCGCTGCCGCGGCCGCAGGTCAACGCCGAGGGGCTGCATGCGCAGGCAGTCAGCTGCTGCTGGCTCGAGGCCGTGAGCTCAGACGCGGCGCGCGGACCCGCGTGCCGACAGTCCGCTGTCCGCGACGCGGCACGCTTGAGCACCCGTCCGGCGCGCCAGGCCCAGGACGCGCGCACGCGCACGAGCAGCGCGATCCTTCCAGGCTGCACCTCAGCGCGTGTAGAGCGCTTCGAACCAGGCCAGGCGCATCAGCGCGGCGTCGCGTGAGCACGAACAGGCGCGCGACGATCGCCGTGCCAGGCGACCTTGGCGGCCACGATCACGAGCGACGCCGAGGCACGGCCTCGGCCGCGGCCGATCAGCCACAACGCGGCGACGCTTGATCGGCGAGCAGCAATCGACGGCAGCAGCGCCGCGAACAGCGCCAGCGCCGCATAGGGCGGTAGGGCAGCGATCCAGCGACTGTCCCGCTGCGGCGCACGGCCGGGCAGCCGCGATGCAGCCGGCCATCAGGGCCGCTGCGAAGCGGCCTGCCCAGCCCTCGATTAGCTCGACCAACACGATCGAGCGCGACCGAACCCGACAGCAGGGCCACGGTCCGGCGCAGCAGCGCCTGATCAGACGACGCCGCGCGCGCGGTCGGCCTCGAACTGCGTGCGCAAGGCGGCGAAGCGCCGCTGCGTCGAGCGCCTCGCGCATCTCGCGCATCAGGTTCAGGTAGTAGTGCAGGTTGTGGATGCTGGCCAGCATCGGGCCCAGCATCTCGCCGCAGCGGTCCAGGTGGTGCAGGTAGGCGCGGGTGAAGCCGGCCGCAGGCGTGGCAGCTGCAGGTCTCGTCGATCGGCCGCTCGTCGTCCTTGTAGCGGGCGTTGCGCAGCCGCAGGTCGCCGAAGCGCGTGAACAGGTGGCCGTTGCGCGCGTTGCGCGTCGGCATCACGCAGTCGAACATGTCGACGCCGTGCGCCACGCCTTCGACCAGGTCTTCCGGCGTGCCCACGCCCATCAGGTAGCGCGGCTTGTGCGCCGGCAGCCGGTGCGGCGTGTGCGCCATGATGCGCAGCATCTCCTCCTTCGGCTCGCCGACGCTGACGCCGCCGACCGCGTAGCCGGGCAGGTCCATCTCCGACCAGCGCCGCCAGCGACTCCTCGCGCAGGTTCTCGAACATGCCGCCCTGCACGATGCCGAACAGCGCGTTCGGGTTCTCCAGCCGCGCGAACTCGTCCTGGCAGCGCCGCGCCCAGCGCAGCCACAGCTCCATCGACGCGCGCGCCTCGGCCTCGGTGGTGATGTGGCCCTTGGTCTCGTACGGCGTGCACTCGTCGAACTGCATGACGATGTCGCTGTTCAGCACCGTCTGGATCTGCATGCTGACTCTCGGGCGTCAGGAACAGCTTGTCGCCGTTGACCGGCGAGGCGAACTTGCACGCCTTCCTCGCTGATCTTGCGCATCTCGCCCAGGCTCCAGACCTGGAAGCCGCCGCTGTCGGTGAGGATCGGCTTGCGTCCAGCCCTCGAAGCGGTGCAGGCCGCCGAACTGCTGCAGCACGTCGAGCGCCGGGCCGCAGCCACAGGTGGAAGGTGTTGCCCAGGATGATCTGCGCGCCCATCTCCTCCAGCGAGCGCGGCATCACGCCCTTGACGGTGCCGTAGGTGCCCACCGGCATGAAGATCGGCGTCTCGACCACGCCGTGGTTCAGGGTCAGGCGGCCGCGGCGGGCGAGGCCTTCGGTGTTCAGGAGTTCGAACTGCAGCATGCGGGGTTCGCGAGGCGCTGGCGGGCGAGCAGCATCGCGTCGCCGTAGCTGAAGAAGCGGTAGCGCGCCTCGATCGCGTGGCGGTACAGCGCCATCATGTGCTCGTGGCCGGCGAAGGCGCTGACCAGCATCAGCAGCGTGCTCTTGGGCAGGTGGAAGTTGGTGATCAGGCGGTCGACCACGCGGAACTCGAAAGCCGGGCGTGATGAAGAGGTCGGTCTCGCCGCGCCGCTGGCCAGCGCCTGCGTCGCCGCAGCGAGCGCCGCCGATTCCAGCGCGCGCACCGTGGTCGTGCCGACCGCCACGACGCGGCCGCCGCGCGCGCGCGCGTCGCGCGATCGCCTGCCGCGGTGGCCGGCCGGCACCTCGTACCACTCGCTGTGCATGCGGTGCTCGGCCAGGTCGTCGCTGCGCACCGGCTGGAAGGTGCCGGCGCCGACGTGCAGCGTGACGCCGGCGCGCTGCACGCCGCGCGCGCGCCAGCGCGTCGAGCACGCCGGCGTCGAAGTGCAGCGCCGCGGTGGGCGCGGCCACCGCGCCGGGGCGCGCGCGCGAACACGGTCTGGTAGCGCTGCTGCGTCGTCGGCACTGTCGGCGTGCGTGATGTAGGGCGGCAGCGGCACGTGGCCGTGGCGCTCGAGCAGCGCGAACGGGTCGGCGGGCAAGCGCAGGTGGAACAGCGAGCCGTCGGCGCCGACGCGGCCCAGCACGTCGGCGTCGAAGGCGTCGGCAAAGCGGATGCGTCGTGCCGGCCCGCGGCGCCTTGCTGACGCGCAGGTGGGCGACCACTTCGTGGCCCGGCAGCACGCGTTCGACCAGCGCCTCCACCGCGCCGCCGGTGGGCTTTTCGCCGAACAGGCGGGCCTTGATCACCTGCGTGTCGTTGAACACCAGCAGGTCGCCCGGGTCGCAGCAGCGCGGGCAGGTCGCGGAACGATGCGGTCCACCGGCAGCTGGCCGCGTGCCATCGAGCAGCCGCGAGCGCGCTGCGCTCGGCGCCGGATGCTGCGCGATCAGTTCGGGCGGCAGCGCGAAGTCGAAATCGGCGAGGGTGAAGGTCGTCGGGGACATGGCTTGCGCGTCGAGGCGTGACCGGCTCGAAGAGATCGTGCAGCGATGCAGAATTGTTCCATGGCCGGGGCCACGACACAAGACACGATACCGCAGTCGCGACGGCGCCCCAGGCGAGCGGCCCCGCGCGCGCTCTCGAAGCTTGGGCTGGCGCGCGACATCGACCTGGCGCTGCACCTGCCGCTGCGCTACGAGGACGAGACGCGGCTGACGCGCATCGCCGACGCGCGCGAAGGCGACAGCGTGCAGGTCGAAGGCGTGGTGACCGAGTCGCCAGCGTCGAGCCTACCGGCCGCGGCGCCAGCTGGTGGTACGCATCGCACGACGGCAGCGACGCGCTGGTGCTGCGCTTCCTCAACTTCTATCCGTCGCACCAGAAGGCGCTGGCCGCGGCGTGCGCATGCGCGTGCGCGGCGAGCTGCGCGGCGGCTTCTTCGGCCGCGAGATGGTGCACCCCACTTTCAAGGCGGTCGAAGCCGGCACGCCGCTGCCGAGTGCGCTGACGCCGGTGTACCCGACGGGCGCGCAGCTGCCGCAGGCCTACCTGCGCAAGGCGGTCGCATCGGCGCTGCAGCGCGCGCCGCTCGCCGAGGTGCTGCCGCCCGACGTGCGTGCCGCGCCGGCCTGCCGGCGCTGCGCGAGGCGCTGCAGCTTCCTGCACCACCCGCCGGCCGATGCCACGCTGGCCGCGCTGGACGACCACAGCCACCCGGCCTGGCAGCGCCTGAAGGCCGAGGAGCTGCTGGCGCAGCAGCTGTCGCAGGCACAGGCCGGCGCGAGCGCGCGCGCTGCGCGCGCCGCCGCTGCCGGCGCGTGCCGCGGCGGCCTGCACGAGCAGCTGCTGGCCGCGCTTGCCGTTTCAGCTGACCGCGCGCGCAGCAGCGCGTGGGCGACGAGATCGCCGCCGACCTGGCGCGCGACGCGGCCGATGCACCGGCTGCTGCAGGGCGACGTCGGCTCGGGCAAGACGGTGGTCGCCGCGCTGGCGGCGGCGATCGCCATCGACGCCGGCTGGCAGTGCGCGCTGATGGCGCCCACCGAGATCCTGGCCGAGCAGCACTTTCGCAAGCTGGTCAGCTGGCTGCTGCGCCGCTGAGCGTCGGCGTGGCCTGGCTGACCGGCAGCCGCAAGGGCACGCGCGCGCGACGAGATGCTGGCGCTGGTCGCCAGCGGCGAGGCCGCGCTGGTGGTCGGCACGCACGCGGTGATCCAGGACGAGGTGCAGTTCGCGCAAGCTGGGCCTGGCGATCATCGACGAGCAGCACCGCTTCGGCGTGCAGCAGCGGCTGGCGTTGCGCGGCAAGCTGGTCCAGCGCACGACCGACAAGCAGGAGCCGCACCTGCTGATGATGAGCGCGACGCCGATCCCGCGCACGCTGGCGATGAGCTACTTCGCCGACCTCGACGTCAGCACCATCGACGAGCTGCCGCCGGGCCGCACGCCGGTGGTGACCAAGCTGTTCGCCGACAGCCGGCGCGACGAGGTGGTCGCGCGCATCCGCGACGAGGTGGCGCGCGGGCCGGCAGGTGTACTGGGTGTGCCCGCTGATCGAGGAGAGCGAGGCGCTGGACCTGAAGAACGCGACCGCAGACCCACGCAGCAGCTGTGCGCCGCGCTGCCCGGCTGCATGGTCGGCCTGCTGCACGGCCGCATGCCGGCGCGCGAGAAGGCCGCGGTGATGGCGCTGTTCACCGGCGGCCAGATGCAGGTGCTGGTGTCCACCACGGTGATCGAGGTCGGCGTCGACGTGCCCAACGCCTGCCTGATGGTGATCGAGCACGCCGAGCGCTTCGGCCTGTCGCAGCTGCACCAGCTGCGCGGCCGCGTCGGCCGCGGCGCGGCGGCCAGCGTGTGCGTGCTGCTGTACACCGGCGACCGCTGTCGGCCACCGCGCAAGGACGCGCCTGCGGCGATGGCCGAGACGCACGACGGCTTCGAGATCGCGCGCCGCGACCTGGAGATCCGCGGGCCCGGCGAGTTCATGGGCGCGCGCCAGAGCGGCGACGCGCTGCTGCGCTTCGCCGACCTGGCCGACGGATGCGCCGCTGCTGGCAGCACGCGCGCGCACGTGGCGCCGCGGCTGCTGCGAACGCAACCCGCAGGCGGCGCACGCGCACGTGCAGCGCTGGCTGGGCGACAAGTCCGAGTACCTCAAGGCCTGAGCTGCGCATGCAACGCCGGCGCGGCTGCAGCCTGACGGCACGCTGCGTTGGCCGACAATCGGCGCATGACCCTGACCGAGCTGCGCTACATCGTCGCCGTGGCCCGCGAGAAGCCACTTCGGCCGCGCCGCCGAGGCCTGCTTCGTGTCGCAGCCGACGCTGTCAGCGTGGCGATCAAGAAGCTCGAGGACGAGCTCGAGGTCAAGCTCTTCGAGCGCGGCGCCAACGAGGTCAGCGTCACGCCGCTGGGCGAAGAGATCGTGCGCCAGGCGCAGAGGTGCTCGAGCAGGCGGCCGCGATCAAGGAGATCGCCAAGCGCGGCAAGGACCCGCTGGCCGGGCCGCTGAAGCTGGGCATGATCTACACCATCGGCCCGTACCTGCTGCCCGACCTGGTGCGCCAGGCGATCGCGCCTGACGCCGCAGATGCCGCTGATGCTGCAGGAGAACTTCACCGTCAAGCTGCTGGAGATGCTGCGCACCGGCGAGATCGACTGCGCGATCATGGCCGAGCCGTTCCCCGACACCGGGCTGGCGATCGCGCCGCTGTACGACGAGCCGTTCATGGCCGCGGTGCCCAAGCACGCACCCGCTGGCCAAGCGCAAGACGGTCGACGGCCGAGGAGCTGAAGCGCGAGACGATGCTGCTGCTCGGCACCGGCCACTGCTTTCGCGACCACGTGCTGGAGGTGTGCCCCGAGTTCGCGCGCTTCTCCAGCGACGCCGAGGGCATCCGCAAGAGCTTCGAGGGCTCGTCGCTGGAGACCATCAAGCACATGGTGGCCTCCGGCATGGGCGTGACGCTGGTGCCGCGCTGTCGGTGCCGAAGCTGCAGCGTGCCCAAGCGAGCGCAGCGACGACAGGCCTACGTGAAGTACATCGCCTTCGAGGCGACCGTGCCGACGCGCCGCGTGGTGCTGGCCTGGCGGCGCAGCTTCACGCGCTACGAGGCCATCGCCGCGCTGCGCAACGCGGTCTACGCCTGCAAGCTCGACGGCGTGACGCGGCTGTCGTAGTCCGCCGCGCCGCCTCGAGAGCGCGATGACAGTCGCGCCTTACGGTTACAACGGTAATCGGGCCAGGCCGCCCGATGGCTCCATCGGGCGATGTGGCGCCAGGCGCGCCTGGACACACTGCGTCCCACCATGGATGCCGGTGTTCACCCTCGTTTCGCACCGCTGCAACGCGCCGCACAGCCGCTGGCACGCGCGCTCGTGGTGCTGCTGGCGTCGTGCTTCGTGTGGACTCCCGCCAGCCCGCAAGGCAGCGCCGACGCGGCACTGCCGGCCCGGTTGAGCGACACCGGCCTGTACGCGGCGGGCTCGACCACGCAGCTGCAACCCGGCGTGCTCAGCTTCACGCCGCAGTACCCGCTGTGGTCCGACGGCGCCGACAAGCGGCGCTGGATCCGCTTGCCCGCCGGCGGCGCGATCGATGCGTCGGCGCCCGACGCCTGGCAGTTTCCGCCCGGTACGCAACTGTGGAAGGAGTTCGGCCACGGCAGCCGCCGCGTCGAAACGCGCTACATCGAGCGCCTGCGCGACGGCCGCTGGCGCTACGCCACCTACGTCTGGAACGAGCAGGGCAACGACGCCACGCTGGCGCCGGCGCGCGGCATCACCGCCTTGCCGGTGGCCGAGGCGCCGCAGGGCCGCTACGACATTCCGGCGCGCGCCGATTGCACGTCGTGCCACGAAGGCGCCGCGACGCCGGTGCTCGGCTTCAGCGCACTGCAGCTGTCGCCGGATCGTGATCCGCTGGCCGCGCACGCGATGGCGCCGCAGCCTGACGACGTCGACTTGCGCGCCGCTCGTCGCGCGCGGGCTCGTGCGCAACCTGCCGGCCTCCCTGCTGCAGCAGCCGCCGCGCGTGCCGGCCGCTTCAGCCAACGAGCGTGCGGCACTGGGCTACCTGCACGCCAACTGCGGCCACTGCCACAACCGCAGCGGCAACGGTGCGCCGGTGCGTTTGACGCTTGGCGCAGTCGGCGCTCGACGGTGCCGCCAGCCGTGCCGACACGCTGGCCTCCGCGGTCGGCTGTCGCCGGCCGCTACCGCAGCGCCGACCCGACAGCGAACAGCGCCTTGATCGAACCGCAGTCGCCCGAGCGCAGCGTGCTCGTCGCGCGCATGCAATCGCGCCAAGCCGCATCTGCAGATGCCGCCGCTGGGCACCCGCATCGCCGACCGCGAGGGCCTGGCCCTCGTGCAGCGGTGGATCCACCACCTGTCACCTGTTGAGGAGAAGACCCCATGAAAACCAAGCTCGCTGTTCCTTCGCTCTGGGCGGTGGCCGTCGCCACCGCGCTGGCCCTGCTGGTGTTGTCGGCCGTGTCGTCGGCATCGGCTGCCGAACCCGCATCGCCCAAGGTCGCGCGCGGCCACTACCTGGTCAGCACCAGCGGCTGCCACGACTGCCACACGCCGTTCAAGCTCGGCCCCAACGGCGCCGAGCCCGACATGTCGCGCGCGCTGTCGGGCCATCCGGAGTCGCTGGTGATGCCGCCGGCGCCGCAGCTGCCGCCGGGCCCGTGGCTGGTCACGATCGCGGCCACCAACACCGCGTTCGCCGGCCCGTGGGGCGTCAGCTTCACCGCCAACCTGACGCCCGATGCCGACACCGGCCTCGGCGAGTGGACGCTGAAGAACTTCATGGACACCATCCGCACCGGCCGCCACCTGGGGCGCGGGCGCCCGGTGCTGCCGCCGATGCCGATCCCGGTCTACAACAACTTCACCGACGACGACCTCGAGGCGGTGTACAGCTACCTGCGCACGATCCAGCCGATCAGGAACCGCGTGCCCGAGCCGCTGCCGCCGGCACAGAGCACCGCGGCCAAGTGACGGTCGCCCCCGGCCGCCCGACGCCAACGCGCCGCGCTCAGCGCGCCGACCAGGGCCGGCGCTCTTCGGGGCGCTGGCGCGCGTAGGCCAGCACCTGGCGGCGCTTTTCGCGGCCCCGCTTGCCGTCGTCGTCGCCGCCGCTTTCGCCGAAGAAGTCGCTCTGCTGATCCTCGATGCGCTGGTAGATGCCGCGCCAGAGTTTCTTCAGCCCGTGCACCGACACACCGAGCACCGCCATCAGGTGCTCGTCGCTCTCGTCGAACAGGGCGTGCCACAGCAGCGCGCGTTGCGCGGCCGACAGCCGAAAACGCGGCGGGTGATGTTCGAACGCATGACGCACCGAGGTGCCGGGCAGACTGGCGCGCGCCTGCTCGCGCGTCAGGCCGAGGAACACCGGCCGTCGCTCGTCTGGCAGCGACGAACGATCCAGCGCGTCGGCATAGCCGATCACCGGAAAACCCGCCGACGAGAACATCGGCGCGTCGCGGGCACTCGATTCGAAGTACATCGCCTGCAGCCACCAGCCCGACACCGCGGCGCGGAAGGCGTCGTTGGCGACGTCGAGCACAGCCAGCGCGTAGTCGTCGGCGAGGTCGCTGCGCCGCTGTGCGTAGTGCAGGTTGATGAACTGCAGTTGACCGCCGGCGTTGAGCTCGCCGAGTTCGCGATCGGGCAACGGCCGCAGGCTGCCGTCGAGCAGGCCGGCGTAGAGCTGTGCCACCACCGGCGCCAGCGGCCGCGGCGTGGCGCCGGCCAATCCCAGGCGCTCGACCCACGCCGGCGGCAACACCAGGCCGCAACCCCAGCCCTGCAGGCGCCGGCCCGGCGGTTGCGTGAGGTCTTCCATCACGGTGGACATGGCCGACGGCTCGTCGAGCAGCCACGACCACACGCGCTGCAACGCGGCGGCGTCGATGTCGAGCCAGCGCGGCGCCAGCGCGGCCGCGCATTCGCCGAGGTCGGCGGCGAGCGTCGGACGGTGGCGCAGCCGGGGGACCGTGGTCATCGACAGCGCACTCACGCCGGCAGCCAGGGCCGCAGCTCCTCGGGCCGCTGACGCACGTAGGCCAGCACCTGGCGCCGCTTCTCGGGGCCGCGCTTGCCTTCGTCGGCTGCCGGGACATCGCCGAAGAAGTCGGGCACGCTGTCGGCGACGCGTTCGTAGATACCGCGCCAGAGCTTCTTCAGCCCGTGCGGCGACACCTCGAGGCGGCGGCGAGCTGCTCGTCGTCTTCGTCGAACAGCGCGTGCCACAGCAGGCGCCGCTGGTTCACCGACAGCCGAAAGCGCGGCGGGTGCGATTCGAAGAGATGGCGCGCGGTCGAGCCCGGCATCGTGCGCCGCGCTTCCTCGCGCGTCATGCCCCACAGGCGCAGGCCTTCGCGCACGCCGGCCGCCTCGCGCAGCACGAAGCCGGCCGAGCGCATCACCTCATCGGCCTCGACCGGGTTCTCGAAGTGGATCGCGTTCAGGTTGTGACCCGACATGCCGAAGCGCATGCTTTCGTTGCCGACCGAGATCAACGCCTGGAAGTACGGGTCGCCGGGGTCGTAGGCACGCGTCACGTAGTGCATCGCGAGGAAAGCCAGCTCGCCGCTGGCGTTGACGCGGCCGAGCGCCGTGTCGTCCATCGGCACCAGGCTGCCGTCGAGCAGCGCGGCGTAAGCCTGCCGCGCCAGCAAGGGCTGCGGCAGGCCGTTCAGCCGCAGCCGCGCCACACCATCGGGCCCCAGCGCCAGCGCCAGGCCCCAGGCCTGGATGCGCTGGCCCGGCGGCAGCGCGACGTCTTCCATCACCATCGAGTAGACGGCCGCCTCGTTGGCGATGCGTTCGAGCAGCTCGGGCAGCGCCGCACGCATCGTGCCGTCGAGCTGCAGCCAGTCGGGCAGCAGTGCCAGGCACTCGGCGATGTCGCCGCGCTGGGCCTTGCGGTAGCGCAGGCGCGGCACGCGCGGCACGTTCATGGGCTCGACCACGGCCGCAACTCCTCGCGGCGCTGGCGCACGTAGGCCAGCACCTGGCGGCGTTTCTCGGGGCCGCGCTTGCCTTCGTCGGCAACTGGCCGATTCGCCGAAGAACTCGGGCTCCGCGGCCTCGATGCGCTCGTAGATGCCGCGCCAGAGTTTCTTCAGCCCGTGCACCGACACGTCGAGCAGCGCCATCAGCGCTTCGTCGTTCTCGTCGAACAACGAGTTGGACAGCAGCCGCCGCTGCGCGGCGTTGAAGCGAAAGCGCGGGGGCTGCCACTCGAAACAATTGCGCGCCGTCGTGCCCGGCATCTGCGCCAGCGCCTGCTCGCGCGTGAGCATGAACAGCGCCGGTCTGCGCTCGGGCGGCAGCGCTGCGAGCGCGGCCTCGTCGGTGAAGTGTCCAGCCTGGAAGCCGCTTTGCAACGCGATCGGCGCCGCGCTGGCGGCGTTCTCGTAGTACATCGCCCGCCATTGATAGCCGTCGTGGAACGCGCGAAACGAATCGTTGGCACTGGCCACGACCTTCAGCGCGTAGGGATCGGCGAGGTCGAAGTGCTGCAGCGTGAAGTGCAGGATCAACAGCACCAGCTCGCCGCTGGCGTTCCAGCGGCCGATCTCGCGGTCGTCGGGCAGGGCCACGTCGCCGTCGAGCAGCGCGCTGTAGGTGCGGCGTGCCAGGTGTCCGCACGGTGCGCTGCTGCAGTTGCAGCAGGTCGCACAGCGCCGGCGGCGCGATGATCGACACGCCCCAGCCCTGGATGCGCTGTCCGGCCGGCAGCGCCGTGTCCTCGATCACGCCGCTCGACATGCCCGGCGCATCGACCTTGCGCGACCACCAGTGCGCCAGCCGGGCACGCTCGTCGGCGTCGAGCTCCAGATGAGGCGGCAGCAGCGCCATGCTCTCGGCGAGGTCGGCCGCGCGCAGCGGCCGATGGCGCAGCCGCGGCCAGTGGTTGGCCGGCCGCAGCGGCGTCGCGCCGCGCGCGCCGGCGCTCATGGCGCCCACGGCCGCAGCTCTTCGGGCCGCTGGCGCACGTAGGCCAGCACCTGGCGGCGTTTCTCGGGGCCGCGCTTGCCGTCGTCGGCGGCCGCGTGGTCGCCGAAGAACTCGGGTTCCGCTTCGTCGATGCGCTCGTAGATGCCGCGCCACAGCTTCTTCAAGCCGTGCACCGACACGTCCAGGCGCGGCATCAGGTGTTCGTCGCTCTCGTCGAACAGCGCCAGCCACAACAAGCGCCGCTGCGCCGCCGACAGGCGGAAGCGTGGATCCTGGTGCTCGAAGATGTGGCGCGCCGAGCTGCCCGGCAGCATCGATGCCGCGTCCTCGCGCGTCACGCCGTACAGCACCGTCTGCAGTTGCGGCGGACCGGGCAACGGTTCGGTGCGACGCTTGAACCCGGCACCGGCGAGCCAGGGTTCATCGGACAGCAAGGCTTGCTGCACGAACGCGCGCACGCGGTAGCCCGCGTGCAGGACACGAAACGCCTCGTTGGCCAGATTGAGCACGCGCAGCGCGTACGGATCGGCGAGGTCATGCACCCGTTGCCGATAGTGCAACGCCAGGAACACCACGCCGTCGCCGGCGTTGTTGCGTGCGATGTCGCGTTCGGACAGCGGCGCCAGCGCACCTTGCAGCAACGCGGCGTAGGTGTCGCGGCACAGCGTGGCGCAACGCACCGGGTCGAACACGCCGCCCGGTGCGATGCCGTCGAGCCAGGCGCTGGGCATCATCAGCGTGGCGCCCCAGCTCTGCACGCGCTGCCCGATCGGCAGCGCCATCTCTTCCTGCACGCCGGCCACCACGCCGGGCTCGTCGACCAGGCGCCGCCACAGCGCCGGCAGCGCGGCCCGCTGCGGCGCCGTCAGCTCGAGCCACGGCGGCAGCAGCGCCACGCACTCGGGCACATCGCCGTGCTGCAACGGGCGATGGCGCAACCGCGAAAGGAACTCGGGGCGTGCAGGTCTGGAGGTCATCGGCCGGGCCTGAAGGCACTTCACGCACACACGACCCTGCCGCGCACTGCGAGGCGGGTCGACCGTGACCGATGATAAGACGCCGCTGCGCGGCGCCGCACTCAGACAAACGCCTGAACGACGCTCAAGCCGCCGCACAGCGGCGCCCATTCGGTGCGACCGAATCCTGCGGCCAGGCACCTCTCGTGCGCGGCCTGCACCGTGTCGGTGTGCGGCGCGTCGCCGGCCAGGCGGCGCCGCAGCACCGCCATCAACGCCGGCGCACTGTGGCGGCGCGTGTCGTCGAGCCAGTGGTCGACCCACAGCAACCGTCCGCCCGCACGCAGCGCCGCGCGCGCCGCCGCGAGATCGCCTTCGTTGCGATCACTGGCCGGCCACCAGCGATTGACGGCGACGGCGTCGGCGCCCGAGCCTCGATCGGGGCGCACTTGCGCGCGAACGCGGCCCGACAACCCGCTCGCGCCGATGTGATCGCGCGCGCTCGCCAGGTCGTGCGGCGCCACCAGCGCCTGGGCGTGCAGATGCGGCAATGCCGCCGCCAGCGCACACAGCGTATGCGCGGCGCCGGCGCCGTGGCCCAGCAGCATGCGGTCGCCGGCGAACGACAGCCGCTGCGCCAACGCATCGCCGACCAGCGCCGCCCAGGCGTGCAACGCCGGCTCGGGCAACGGCAGGCTCGGCCACGGCGTGTCACCCCGCAGCGCGCTGACCAACGACTGGGCCGCCGGGGTGGCCATCACGAAGGCGTCGCGCAGCCAGTGCCCGAACGACACCGCGCTGCGCGCATCGAGATAGTGGCCGGCCTCGCGCGAGTTCAGGTAGACCGCCTGGTCGTCGTCGCCCTCGCGCTCGAGCCACCCGAGGCCGACCAGCGCGTCGAGCAGCTCGTCCACGCCGGGCTCGCGCAGCGACAGCCGGCGCTGCAGTTGAGCGCGGGTGCGCGGGCCACGGCCGAGCTCGCTGAACACGCCGAGCTCGAGTGCCGCTTGCAGCAGGTAGGCGCTCCACAAGGCTTGGCCGCTGCGCAGCAGCCGTTCGGGCGACAGGTTGCTCATCGACTTGAGCGCCGCGATCAATGGCGAGCCAGCAGCCACGCGGCCGCCTGCGCACGCGAACGCGCGCCCAGCTTGTCGAGGATGTTGGCGACGTGGCGCTTCACGGTGTGCGGGCTCAGCCCCAGCGTGCGCGCGATCATCTTGTTGCTGTCGCCGGCCACGATGCGATGCAGCACCTCGTGCTCGCGCGAGCTGAGCGTGGAGTCGGCGCGCACGACGTTCGTGCCGTGAGTGTGCGGCGGCCGCGCCGCATCGATGGCCACGCCTCGGCGCGCCTGGTCGAGCGCGGCCTGCACCAACTGCAGCACCGTGTGCTGCAGTCTGGTCGTAGACCGCGGCATGGGTCTCGTGCACGACGACGCCCTCGACGGCGGCGGCGGCTTGCTGGCTCTCGGTGCTGAGGTTCATCGGATGCTCCTGGGTTCTCGACGTTGTCTGTGACGAGGGCCGTGTGGTGGCCGTCTCGATGGGGGCGCATCGTAGGAATGCACCCCGCGGCGCGCCATGCTCAAAAAGAGACCCGCTCTTTTTGGGGTGCTGCCGAACGCATCACCGAGAGCCGGCTGGGCCATGGCTCCTTTGATCGATGCGCAGTGGCCTCGCGATCAAGACACTGCACGCCGCAGCGCAAGAGCACCCACTCACCAAGAGGCAGTGCACGCGTCGCGCGGCACCCGCCCTCTCACCTCACCGAACCCTCAGGAGCATTTCAAGTGAAATACACGATCCGATCGATCACGCTCGCCGCCATGCTGGCGCTGGGCCTCGCCGCCTGCGGCGGCTCCGACGGCGAACCTGCGCTGCCCGAGACCGGCGGCGGTTCGCCGCCACCGGTGATCGTCAACCCGCCGCCCGCAGCAACCTTCACATTGACGCTGGCCACCGACAAGGTGGTGTTGATGCAGGGCGGCACCGCCAGCGTCCGCGCCACGATCACGCGCAGCGCCGGTTTCGACGCCGCCGTGACGATCGAACTCAGCGGTCTGCCCGCGGGCGTGAGCGCCGCACCGGTGGTGGTGGGCGCTGGCGCCAGCAAGGTCGACATCGTGCTCGCGGCGACGACGGCCGCGCCGCACTCGCTGCCCACCACCGGCAGCGCCGAAGGGCGCGCCGCCGGCCAATCGGCGAGCAAGCCGCTGACTGTCACGGTGCGCGGGCTGGCCGGCGAAGTCGACACCAGCTTCGCGAGCGGCGGCACGATCGTCACGCCGGTGGACATCGGCGAGGACTACGCCAACGCAGTGGCCGTGCAAGGCGACGGCAAGCTGCTGGTCGCAGGCTCGAGCGCCACCGTGCAAGGCACCAAGGTCTCGCTGCTGCGCTACCGGCGCGACGGCGGGCTCGACGCCAGCTTCGGCAATGGCGGCAAGGTGTTGACCCCGCTCGGCGCGCGCGGCAACGACAGCGCCAGCGCGGTCGCCGTGCAAGCCGACGGCAAGATCGTCGTCGCCGGATCGAGCGACCAGGGTGGCACGGCCGGGCTTGACTTTGCGCTGCTGCGCTACAACGCCGACGGCTCGCTCGATGCCACGTTCGGCAACGGCGGCATCGTGCTCACCGACCTCGGCAGTGCGACCGACCGCGCCTGGGCGCTGCTGCTGACGGCCGACGGCAAGATCGTGCTCGGCGGCGAGACCAACACCGGCAACGCGGCCGGTGGCGTCGACTTCGCGCTGGCGCGTTACCTCGGCAACGGCACGCTCGACGCCGGCTTCGGCAACGGCGGCAAGGTGGTGACGGCACTGAAGTCGGCCACCGGCACCGACATCGTGCGTGCGCTGGCGGTGCAGACGGTGGCCGGCAAGACACGCATCGTGGCCGCCGGCGGCGAAGGCGACTTCATCGCCGCGCGCTACACCGATGCCGGCACACTCGACGCCGGTTTCGGCGTCAACGGCAAGGTGGTGGGGCTGTTCAATGCCACCATCGGCTCGGCGCGTGCGATCGCCGTGCTGCCCAGCGGTGAAGCGGTGCTGGCCGGCCACATCGGCCACAACTTCGCGGCCGTGCAACTGACGGCCGACGGCCAGCTCGACAACCGCTTCGGCGCCGCCCACGACGGCCGCTTCACGATGGCGGTGAGCACCACCAACTGGGACGAAGCCACTGCACTGGTGCGCCAGAGCGACGGCAAGCTGATCCTCGGCGGCTGGGTCTTCTCGGGCAACAGCAGCGCCGGCGACTTCGCGGCCGTGCGGCTGAACGGTGACGGCAGCGTCGATGCCGGCTTCGGCGACGCAGGGGTCACGATCAAGCCGATGGCCGCGGCGACCAAGAACGACCTCGCGCACGCCGCCGCGCTGCAGGCCGACGAACGCATCCCGTCGGTGCGTGCGATCGTCGCCGGCGAAGCCGGCGGCAGCAACAACGACGTCGCATTGACGCGTCTGTGGCTGTAGGGTAGCGACCCAAGAGGGTGGCCTATCGCCGCCCTTGACGCGTTCAACTTGATAGGCGCGATCTTCGCGCCTATCGTCGTTTCATCCGCCAACCACAGGAGCACCCATGGCCGCAGAACGCATCGGCATCCACATCGGCATCGACGAGAAGGACCGTGCAGCGATAGCGGGAGGTTTGAGCCACGTGCTGGCCGACACCTACACGCTGTACTTGACGACGCACAACTTTCACTGGAACGTCACCGGTCCGATGTTCAACACGCTGCACGCCATGTTCATGGCGCAGTACACCGAGCTGTGGAACGCGGTGGACCCGATCGCCGAGCGCATCCGCGCGCTCGGCCACCCAGCGCCGGGAAGCTACGGCCAGTTCGGACAGCTGGCCACGGTGGCCGATGCCCCGGCCACGCCACCGAAGGCGATGGAGATGGTGCGCATCCTCGTGAAGGGTCACGAAGCGGTGGCACGCACCGCGCGCGACCTGTTCGCCGTGGTCAGCGCAGCCAACGACCAGCCCACCGCCGACCTCCTGACCCAACGCCTCGATATCCATGAAAAAACCGCCTGGATGCTGCGTTCGCTATTGGAAGAGTGATCGTTCAGGCGGTTTTTCGGCGCAGGGTCCTATCGCGAAGCGATGTGAGCCGCAGCCAAGAAACCGCCCTGATGCGCCGCTGAAGTGCCGGCCGCCACCGCGCTCACTCGATGTCGTCGATGTGGCGTGGCCAGCTCGCCTTGAGCAAAGTCGACAGCGCGCGGTCGGCCAGCAGCCGGCCACCGGTCTGGCAGCGCGCGCAATAGTTGGTCTCGTTGTCGGCGTGCACGATGCGCTGCACCGGTGAGCCGCACACCGGGCACGGCTGCCGGTACTTGCCGTGCACCGCCATCTCGGGGCGAAACGCGGTCACCTTGTCGGGCCAGCCGCCGCTGCTGCGCGGCTTCGGCGCGCAGGCGCTCGGTCCACTCGGCGAGCACCTCGCGCGCGGCCGCGTGCAGGCGCTGCACCTCTTCGGCGCGCGAGCTTGCGCGTCAGCGTGATCGGCGACAGCTTCGCGCGGTGCAGGATCTCGTCGGCATACGCGTTGCCGATGCCGCTGAACAGCCGCGGGTTGGTCAGGCTGCGCTTGAGCGTGTGGTTCTCGGCGGTCAGTTGGTGGCCGAACGTCTCGGCGTCGCTGCCGAACACGTCGATGCCGCCGGGGTCCATCGCGGCCAATGCGTCGCGCCCGTCGACGACGTGGATCGACGCGCGGCGCTTGGTGCCGGCCTCGGTGAGCACCAACGTGCCGGCGCCGAAAGGCAAAGCTCGCCAGCGCGCCGCGCGCCGGCGGCTTGGCGCCCGCGGCCAGCCAGCGCAGGCGGCCGGCGACCATCAGATGGATCACGATGAACAGCGAGCGGCTGTCGTCGCCTTGCAGTTCGAGCACGACCCGCTTGCCCAGGCGCTCGACGCCGAGCACGCGCCGGCCTTCGGCCGACGAGATCGGCGGCACCGCGGTGCGCAGCACGAACGGGTCGGGCACGCGCACACGCTCGAGCGTGTCGCCGTCGCAGCTTGGCGGCCAGGCTCTCGACGTAGACGGTGATATCGGGCAGCTCGGGCACCGCCGCAGTGTGCCAGCGCGGCCCGCGCGGCGACGTCAGCCCGGGGCTTTCGCGCTGTCGGTCGGCACCAGCGCCGCCATCGCCAGGCTTTGCGCGTCGCCACGTTGCTGCAGGCCGGCCACGGTGCCGAGGCGATCGGCGCGCCAGCGGTTCTGGCTGACCTTCCACTTGCCGACCAGCCGCTCGACGGGCATCTCGATGCCGACGATGGCCTTGAGCATCTGGTCGATGTAGTCGGCCGGCGCGTCGCTCACCTCCCACGGCACCGCGCTGTCGGCTTCGTGCGATCTGCGTCAGCCGCGTGACGATGGCCAGCACCTCGTCGCGCGACTCGATCGCGCGCGGCATGCCGTGCGCATGCACGACCGCGTAGTTCCAGGTCGGCACCACCTTGCCGTGCGCGCGCTTGCTCGGATACCACGACGGCGAGATGTAGGCCTGCGCACCCTGGAACACCGCCACGCTGGGGCCGAGCGATCGCCACACCGGGTTGGCACGCGCGACGTGGCCGACCAGCGTGCCGTGCGGCCCGCGATCGTGCGTCGAGCAGGAACGGGATGTGGTTGACCAGCAGCCCGGCGTCGCTTTGCACCACCCAGGTCGCCAGCGGGTGGTCATGCAGCAGCGCGTGCAGAACCTCGGGGCGCGTCTCTTCGAAGTGGCTGGGCATGTACATCGGTCGGTCCCGCGGGTGTGTGTCGACAAGGATAGCGGTACCCACCGAACGCCACGAAAGTGCCGATACAGCACCGCGATTGGGCATGCGCCTTGCATGCTGGCGACGGCATGAGCGAGATGTTGGCCCTGTCCGCCCACTTGCCACAGCAGACCTTCGAAGCGGGCGCCGTGGTGGTGCGCGAGGGCGACGCGGCCGGCGCCATTTGGGTGCTGGTGTCCGGCGCCTTGCTGGTGCGCAAGGCCGGCATCGAGGTCAACACGATCACGAGGCCGGGGGCCATCGTCGGCGAGGTGTCGACGTTGCTCGGCAGCGCCTACAGCGCGACGGTGGAGGCCAGCGAGCGCAGCGTGCTGCGCCACGCCGCCGACGGCCAGGCGCTGCTCGACAGCCACCCAGCCATCACGCGGCTGGTGGCGGTGGGGCTGGCCGAGCGGCTCAACTTCGTCACCACCTACCTCGCCGACCTGAAGATGCAGTACGCCGACGTGCCGGGGCTGAACATGGTGTCGGCGGTGCTGCGCGAGCTGTCGGAGCGCCAGGGTGAGCGGGCACGGCCCGGCTCCGCGCGCGACCCGAACCCGGACTACTGACGACGCCAGCGCGTCGTCAGAACACGACACGCGCTGGCGCCGCAGCGGCGGACAGACGCAGGAGCTCGACGCCCAGCATCGACCGCCAGGTCGCGGCATCGCCGTCGAGGTCGATCTCGATGTGCGCCGGCACCGGGCCGATCTGCCGGCCGGCGTTGAAGACCCAAGTGCGGCCGATGCGATCGGCCCACGCCACCGCTGGGCTTGAACGGCGGCTCGTGCACGTGGCCGGTGAGCACGATGTCGGGCGCATAACGTGCGATCCAGCCGCCGAGCTCGGCGTCGCCATAGTGGCGCTTGCCGGTCCAGCAGGTCGGCGAGCCGAGCGGCGGCCAGTGGTAGACCCACAGCCAGCGCGCCGGCCGGCGCGCGGCATCGGCCTCGAGCTGGGCTTGCAGCGCGTCGCGGCCGAGCGGACCGTCCCACCACGGGCACACGGTGACCAGCGTGTCGCCGTGGGCACCACGAATCGCCGTCGGTGGGCACGCCGGCCGCACGCGCCGCGGCGAGCCACAGCGCGCATTGCTCGCCGCGTTCGTCGGGGCCGGTGAGGTCATGGTTGCCCGAGGCGATGACCACCGGTGCCGCCGCCTGCAGCAGCGACAGATAACGCAGGATCACGGCGGACTGCGCCTCCAGCGGCACGATCGACGAGATGTCGAGGCTGTCGCCGGCCAGCACCACCAGGTCGAAGCGGGGCGCCGCGCGCACGACCCAGTCGAGCTGCGGCAGCGTGTAGTGCAGGTCGGAGACGAGGAGGATGCGCATGCGGCAAGGGTGAGCCGGTGCCGCATGGCTAGGGCACGCTCGAGGCAGCTGTGGCGCGGGCCGGATAATCGCGGGTTCACCGGCCGCCCCACATGTCCATTGCCACCATTCCCACCGAAGTGCGCCGCCGCCGCACCTTCGCGATCATTTCGCACCCCGACGCGGGCAAGACCACGCTGACCGAGAAGCTGTTGCTGTTCTCCGGCGCGATCCAGATCGCCGGCTCGGTGAAGGCGCGCAAGGCCAGCCGCCACGCCACCAGCGACTGGATGGAGATCGAGAAGCAGCGCGGCATCTCGGTGGCCAGCTCGGTGATGCAGATGGAATACCGCGGCTGCGTGATCAACCTGCTCGACACGCCCGGCCACCAGGACTTCTCGGAAGACACCTACCGCGTGCTGACCGCGGTCGACGCCGCGCTTGATGGTGATCGACGCCGCCAACGGCGTCGAGCCGCAGACACGGCGCCTGCTGCAGGTATGCCGGGCGCGCAACACGCCGATCCTGACCTTCGTCAACAAGATGGACCGCGAGGTGCAGGAGCCGCTGGCGCTGATGGACGAGATCGAGCGCGAGCTCGGCATGAGCGTGGTGCCGTTCACCTGGCCGGTGGGCATGGGCAAGGTGTTCCACGGCGTGATGGACCTCAAGCGCGAGCAGATGCGCGTGTTCGTGCCCGGCGAAGACCGCAACCGCGACGACGACGAGATCCTGCAAGGCATCCACAACCCGGCGTATGCCGAGCGCTTCGGCGCCCAGTACGAGCACGCGAAGCACGACATCGAGCTGGTGCGCGAGGCCGCGCCGGTGTTCGACGAAGACGCGTTCCTCGCCGGCCACCAGACGCCGATGTTTTTCGGCTCGGCGATCAACAACTTCGGCGTGCGCGAGGTGCTCGACGCGCTGGTCGACCTGGCGCCATCGCCCGGGCCGAAGCCGGCGATGCAGCGTGAGGTGAAGCCCGACGAGACCAAGTTCTCCGGCGTCGTGTTCAAGATCCAGGCCAACATGGACCCGGCGCACCGCGACCGCATCGCGTTCGTGCGGGTGGCGTCGGGCCACTTCGAGCGCGGCATGAGGCTGAAGGTCACGCGCTCGGGCAAGGAGTTGAAGCCCAACACGGTGGTGAGCTTCCTGTCGCAGCGGCGCGAGCTGCTCGACGAGGCATTTGCCGGCGACATCATCGGCATCCCCAACCACGGCGTGCTGCAGCTCGGCGACACGCTGACCGAGGGCGAGGCGCTGCAGTTCACCGGCCTGCCGTTCTTCGCGCCCGAGATGTTTCGCAGCGTCGAGGTCGCCGACCCGCTGAAGACCAAACAGCTGAAAGCCGGCCTGACGCAGCTCGGCGAGGAGGGCGCGATCCAGGTGTTCCGCCCGGTGGCGGGCACCGTGCTGCTGCTCGGCGCGGTGGGCCAGCTGCAGTTCGAGGTGGTGGCGCACCGGCTCGAGCACGAGTACGGCTGCAAGGCGCGCATCCAGCCGGCGCGCTATTCGATCGCGCGCTGGGTCACCTGCGACGACGCCGACGGCGGCGAGCGCGAGCTGCAGCGCTTCATCGACGGCAACGCGCACCGCATGGCGCACGACGCGGTGGGCGCGCCGACGATCCTGGTGGAATACGCGCCGGAGCTGCGAGCGATCGAGAGCAACTGGCCGAAGATCAGGTTCCACGCGCTGCGCGAGCACGCGGGGCTGGTGTTCCAGAAGCAGCTCGACGGCTGAGCAGCGGTCGTGCCGTTTTTTCGCTCTCGCGCGCCTCGCGCAGCGGCGCAGGGATCAGGTTGATCAACCCGCGTTCTTCGTCGTGTTGCGGCGGGCCGCCCAATAGGTGGCGCCCTCGCGGCCATAACGCTCGGCATGCGGCACTTCGCGCTCGAGCCGAAAGGTGTCGCCGGGCAGCAGGTGCTGCGTCTGCCCGTCCACGGTGAGCCACATCTCGCCTTGCACCACCAGCGCCTTGACCGCAAAGCCGTGCGTGTGCGTGCCGACCTCGGTGTCGGGCTTCCATTGGCGCTCGACGATCTCGTCGAACCCTTGCGAGCGCGCGCTGGCGCTGAAGGTGTCGAAAGTCAACGCGCTGCCCATCGGGGCCTCCTGCTGCCGCGACATCGAGGTTGGCATCGTAGCGCCGCGCCAAGCGCAAGCGCCAAGCGTGCGGTCATGCAGCGGCGAGGTCGAGCCGGCGCACCGGAAACTGCATCTCCACCACCGATTCGTGCATGCGCTGCGGGTCGGGCGGCTGCAGGAACACCTCGCGGCTCGGCCCGTCGAGCACGTCGCCGTTGGCCGCCACGAAGCGGCCGATCCGGGCGGTGACCAGGTGAGCGTCTTCCGGCAGCCCGACACGCACGCACACCGCCATGCGGGGCACCGCCGGCAGCTCGCGCAACTGCAGCTTCGATGTTTTTGGCGGCGCGCCAAGCGACAGCCGCTCCACCGAGTAACCGAACTCGACATCGAGCTCGTCCGCTTCGAACTGCGGCGCGTGCGCGATCACGACCAGTTGGCAGCCGTGCGTGCGCGGCAGCAGCGCACGCGACTGCTCGCGCAACAGCGGGATCAGCGCACGCGCCTCGGCGAACGACGCCACCTGGCGCCGCACCGACAGCAGGCGCCGCGCCGGCTCGGCACGTTCGATCACGTCGTCGACCGAGAGCGCGCCTTCGGTTTCGATCTGCCCGATGCGCGTCTCGATGTTGCGCAGGCGCTGCGTCTCGTGCGCCAGGCTGCGCTTCGCGTCATTGCGCCGCAGCAGCAGCAGGCGGCGCAGCTCGTCGGTATCGGGCGGTGTCTTCAGGATGTCGCCGATCTGCTCCAGGCTGAAACCGAGGTCCTTCAGCACCGTGATGCGGTTGAGCTGCGCGAGCTGCGCCACCGTGTAGTGGCGGTAACCGGTCTGCGGGTCGGCATGCGCCGGCTTGAGCAGACCGAGCTCGTCGTAGAAACGCAGCAACCGCGCCGACACGCGTGCGATGCGCGAGAAGTCACCGATCCTGAACATGCACCACGCCTCCTGCCTGGGTGCGCCGTCAGCCGAGCACCGCGTTGAGGAACTCGCTCCTCAGGCCCATCTGTTGCACCACCGGTTGCTCGGCCTGCAGGGCCTCGGTCACCACGGGAATACGGACGACACGGTCGAACAGATGTGCCAGCCGCGGGAAACGCTCACGGTCGAGCGTGAAGCCGATGTACTGCATGTTGACCAGGTTTGACATCACGGCCAGATCGGCCACCGACAACGCGTCGCCGGCGAGAAAGCGCTCGCCCGACACCGCGTCGAGATAGCCGAACACCTCGGGCACCACGCGCGTCAGCACGTCGTCGATGCGCGACGCGTCGGTGGCGATGCCTTTGATCTTCGGATGCACGAAGGTCTCGTGGAACAACGGGTGCACGACGTCGCGGAACACCGTGCCGCCGGCGTACTGCTCCAGCCACAGCGCGTGGCCGTGATGCCGGATGTCCGCTGGGTACAGCGGCGGCTGCGGCTGCTTGCGTTCGAGGTAGGCACAGATCGCCGCCGAGTCGGCGAGCGTGAAGGCTCCGTCCTGCAGCACCGGGATCTTGCCGGTCGGGACTCAACGAGCGCCAGTCGGGCGGCGGGTTGTCGGGAATCACCGGCACCACGGGCACGACCTCGAACGGCAGCTGCTTCAGGCGCGCGGCCACGATCACCTTGCGGGTGTGCACGGAAATCGGGACACCGTAGATCTTCAACATGTTTGCTCCTGCTGGGTTGGTACGAGAGGCCCCAGCGTCCGGATTGACGCCACGTCAAAGTCAAGCAGCTTTTGAGATCGGGCGGCGGAGTCACCCGATTGACAACGCGCGCGGCGGCGCCGTATGCTTTTTTCGTTTATCGGCAAAGTTTTGCGTATTACAGAAAACTCGCCGACAAACCCAAGGACAGGGATCCACAACGAAGCAGCGGCCACGCGTGGCCACCGCACAGCAGGAGACACCCGATGAGAACCTGGAGATCCACGCTCGCCACAACGTTCAGCACGCTCGCCGCCGTCGGCCTGACCATGGTGGCCTTTCCAGCAGCCGCACAGCCCAAGCCCATCCGTGTCGGTTACCCGGTGATCCTGTCGGGCCCCGGCGCGCTGATCGGCGAGCCGTCGCTGAAGGGCGCGCAGATGTACGTCGACGAGGTCAACGCCAAGGGCGGCGTGCTCGGCCGCAAGATCGAGCTGCTGGTGCGCGACACCAAGGGCAACGCCGACGAGGCGGTGCGCATCGCGCGCGACCTGATCCTGCGCGAGAACGTCGACTTCCTGGTCGGCACGCTCACCTCGGCCGAAGGCCCCGCGGTGTCGCCGGTGGCCAAGGAGAACAAGACGGTGTTCGTGGTCCCGGTGGTCAAGACCGACCAGCTCACCACGCCGGCGAACCTGCACCCGTACGTGTTCCGCACCGCCACCACGACCACCATCGAAGGGCGCACCGCGGCCGAGCTGATGGCCAAGTGGCAGGTCAAGACGGTGGCGACGATGAGCCCCGACTACGCGTTCGGCCAGGACCTGACGCGCGCCTTCGTCACGCACCTGAAGAAGCTGCGGCCCGACATCGAGATCATCGACCAGCAGTGGCCCAAGCTCGGCGAGGCCGACTACACGCCGTTCATCAACGCGCAGATGGCCAAGAAGCCCGACGCCGTGTTCAGCAGCCTGTGGGGTGGCCACTTCGTCACCTTCGTCAAGCAGGCCAGGCCGCTGAAGTACTTCGAGGCGGTGAAGTTCAACGTGCTGGCTGCAGGCGAAGCGGGCGCGATCGAAACCGCCAAGGCGATGGGCGACGACTATCCGGTCGGCATCTGGGCCAACGCGTATGACGCCTTCAACTGGGAGAACGGCCCGCCGCAGCACAAGGAGTACATCGCGCGGCTGCGCGCGTACACCAAGGAAGAGCACCCGTCGTCGTGGCCGATCACCGGCTACATCGGCATGCAGATGCTGACCGCTGCGATCACCAAGGCCGGCAGTACCGACTCCGACAAGGTGGCCAAGGCGATGTTCGAGATCTCGGTGGACACCCCGATCGGCAAGCAGACCTTCCGCACCAAGGACCACCAGGCCAACCGGGCGCAGTTCTGGGGCAAGATGACCAAGGACCCGCGCTATCCGTTCGCGGTGATGAGCCCGGCCACCTACATCGATCCGGCGCCGTTCATGGACTGAAAGCGCAGAACCGACTTCTCATGCCCGGTGGACGCCCAAAGACCAAGGCCGCACCCGATGCGGTCAAGAGCGTGGCCAAGGTGCTCGACATCCTCGAGCACGTGGCCGCAGCCAAGCAGCCGGTGAGCGTGTCGGATCTGGCGCGCGGCACGGGCTTCAACGTCAGCACGGCGTTCCGCCTGGTGCAGACCCTGGTGGCGCGCGGCTACGTCGAGCAGCATGACGGCCAGCGCAGCTACGTGCTCGGCACGCGCATCTTCCAACTCGCCAGCGCCTACCTGCAGGGCAGCGACCTCGCCACGCTGGCGCGGCCGCACCTGGAAGCGCTGCGCGACGAGGTCGGCGAGACCGTGTACCTCGTGATCTTCAGCCAGGGTGAGATCGTGCAGCTGTGCAAGGCCGACGGGCCGCACGTGGTGAGCGCATCGATCCGCTCGTCCGAACGCGAGCCGGCCTATTGCACCGCCACCGGCAAGGTGTTGTTGTCGGGCCTGTCGAACGACGCGTTTCGCAGCTACCTGACCGGCGTGAAGCTCGCGCCCTACACCGCGCAGACGATCACCAGCAAGGCGAGGCTGGAACGCGAAATCGAGACCGTGCGCAGCGAAGGCTTCGCGCTCGACCTCGAGGAATACGCTGAGAACCTGTGCTGCCTGAGCGTGCCGGTGCGCGACCCGCACAGCGGCGAGATCGCCGCGGCGATCAGCGTGGCGATGCCCAAACTGCGCTTCAAGCGCAGCGGCGTGCCGCGCTGGCGCAAGCTGCTCGAAGAGCGCGCGGCGCTGATCTCGCAGCCGCTCGGGCTGGTCGACAACTAGGCCCGGCCGGTGCTCGAACCCTCGTTCCTCCTCGGCCAGGTGCTGAGCGGGTTGACCGCTGCGATGTTCCTGTTCGTGGTGGCCTCGGGGCTGTCGCTGGTGTTCGGCGTATTGCGGGTGCTCAACTTCGCGCACGGCTCGTTCTACATGGTCGGCGCCTACCTGGCGTGGCAACTGATGCAGGTGTTCGGCGGCCTCACCGGCAGCTTCTGGTTCGCGGCGCTCGGCGCGGCCGCGGGCGTGGCGCTGCTCGGCGGCGTGATCGAACGGCTGCTGCTGCGTCACCTGTACGGCCGTGAAGACCTGTATCAGCTGCTGTTGACCTACGCGCTGGTGCTGATGCTCGGCGACGCGGCGCGCATGCTGTGGGGCACGCAGCAGCTGTCGGTGCCGCGGCCCGCCGAGCTGAACGGCAGCTTCGAGTGGTTCGGCGCCGTGGTGCCGCACTACAACCTGTTCATCATCGTGCTCGGGCCCACGATCGCCGCCGCGTGCTGGCTGCTGCTCAGCCGCACCGGCATCGGCCGCATGATCCGCGCCGCCGCGCTCGACCGCGAGATGCTGGCCGCGCTTGGGGCCGACGTCGGACGGCTCTACACGCTGATGTTCATGGCCGGCTCGTTTCTCGCCGGCCTCGGCGGCGCGCTGGTCACGCCGGTGCGCAGCATCGTGCCCGGCATGGACGTGGAGATCATCGTCGAGGCCTTCATCGTGGTGGTGATCGGCGGCCTCGGCTCGTTCTGGGGCACCTTCGTCGGCGCACTCGTGTTCGGCCAGGTGTTGGCGTTCGGCATCCTGGTGCTGCCGGGCTTCTCGATCTTCGCGGTGTTCGCGTTGATGGCGCTGGTGCTGATCGTGCGGCCGGCGGGCCTGTTCGGGCGGCCGTTGTCATGAGCTCACCCGCGTTCGCGCGTGTGCCCTGGGCGCTGTGGTTTGGCTGGCGCTGCTGGTCGTGCCGTGGCTCGGCTCGCGCTTCTACACGTTCCTCGCCACCGAGATCGTGATCCTCGCGCTGTTCGCGCTGAGCCTGAACCTGCTGCTCGGCGTATCGGGGCTGGTGTCGTTCGGCCACGCCGCGTACTTCGGCATCGGCGCCTACACCTGCGCGATCCTGATGAAGACACACGGCGTGCCGTTTGCGATCGCGCTGGTCGCCGCGGGGCTCGCGGCCGGCGCGGCGGCGCTGCTGTTCGGCTTCTTCTGCGTGCGCTCCACGCGCATCTACTTCGCGATGCTGACGCTGGCATTCGCGCAGATCGTGTGGGCAGTGTGCTTCAAGTGGAACTCGGTCACCGGCGGCGAACAGGGCCTGAACAACGTGCCGTATCCCGACTTCGGCTGGATGGAGGCGCTGCCGCTGCTCGGCGCGCTGCGCGCCGCCGACCGCTACTTCCTGCTGGTGATGGTGGTCGTCGGCGGGTGCTGCCTCCTGCTGCGACGGATCACCGGCTCGCCGTTCGGCCGGGTGCTCACCGCGATCCGCGAGAACGCCGAACGCGCCGAGTTCGTCGGGCTGGATGTGCGGCGCTACCAGGTGGCGGCGTTCGCGCTCGCCGGCGTGTTCGCCGGCATTGCCGGCGCGCTGTTCGGCCTGTTCAACCGCGGTGTGTTCCCGGACTTCGTGTATTGGTCGAAGTCGGCCGAAGTGCTGATCATGGTCATCCTCGGCGGCTTCGGCAGCTTCTGGGGGCCTGCCGTCGGCGCGGCCGCGCTGACCTTGCTGAACCACCAGATCACCTCGCTCACGCGCTACTGGCCGATGGTGCTCGGCGCGGTGTTGATCGTGTTGTTGTTCGTGTTTCCGGGCGGCATCGCCGGCGCGCTCGGCTCGTTGTGGACCCGGCTCAAGCGCCGCACGGCACCATGATCGAGGCGCACGACCTCAGACGCTCGTTCGGCGGCGTGGCGGCGATCGACGGCGTCAGCCTGGCCGTGGCCCGCCACGAGATCGTGGCCATCATCGGGCCCAACGGCGCCGGCAAGTCGACTTTGTTCAACCTGCTCACCGGGCACCTGAAGCCCGATGCCGGCCGCGTCAGCCTGGCCGGGCGCGACGTCACGGGCCTGGCGCCGCACAAGCTGTGTGCGCTGGGCGTGGCGCGTTCGTTCCAGCGCACCAACATCTTTCCCAAGCTCTCGGTGTTCCAGAACGTGCAGGCCGCGTTGATCGCGCACCGCGGGCGTGGACGCGACCTGTGGTCGCGCGCCGAACACGTGTTCCGCGACGAGGCGATGGTGCTGCTGGCCGATGTGAACCTGGCCGACAAGGCCGAGTGGCTGGGCGGCACGCTGTCGTACGGCAACCAGAAGCAGCTCGAGCTCGGCATCGCGCTGGCCGGCAAGCCCGAGATCCTGCTGCTCGACGAGCCCACCGCCGGCATGAGTGCGACCGAGACGCGCGACTCGATGGCACTGCTGCGCCGCATCGCGAGTGAGCGCGGGCTGACGCTGCTGTTCACCGAACACGACATGGAGGTGGTGTTCGGCGCCGCGCAGCGCATCGCGGTGTTGCACCAGGGCCGGCTGATCGCGCAAGGCGCGCCCGAGGCGATCCGCGCCGACGCCGAGGTGCGGCGCGTTTACCTGGGAGATCGTGCGTGACCCTGCTGCAGGCGCACGATCTGCACACCGACTACGGGCTGTCGCGCGCGTTGTTTGGCGTGTCGCTGTCGGTCGCGCGCGGCGAGTGCGTGGCGCTGCTGGGCCGCAACGGCGTCGGCAAGTCGACCACGATGCGCTCGATCATGGGCCTCACGCCACCGGCCTCCGGGCGCGTGCTGTGGCAAGGGCGCCGACATCACCGGATGGCGCCCCGATCGGGTGGCGCGCGCCGGCATCGGCTTCGTGCCGGAGGACCGGCGCGTGTTCGCCGAACTCACGGTGCTCGAAAACCTCGACGTTGCGCGCCGAGCCAGCGGCCGCCACGCTCGCGTGCAGCGCTGGAGCGTCGACTCGGTGTGTGCGCTGTTCCCCAAGCTCGCGCAGCTGCGCGAACGGCGCGCCGGCCACCTGTCGGGTGGCGAGCAGCAGATGCTGACGATCGCGCGCACGCTGATGGGCAACCCCGAGCTGTTGCTGCTCGACGAGCCGTCCGAAGGCCTGGCGCCGTTGGTCGTCGAAAGCCTGCTGGCGCAAGTGCAGCGACTCAAATCCGACGGGCTGACGATTCTGCTGGCCGAGCAGGGCGTGGCGTTCTCGCTCGCGCTGGCCGATCGCGTGGTCGTGCTCGAGAAGGGCCGTGTCGTGCACGAAGGCGCGGCCGCGGCGCTGCGCGACGACACCACGCTGCGCGACCGCCTGCTCACGTTGTGACGCCGATCGTTGTCCGTTTCACCACCACCCCAACCACCGAGGAGCCGACCATGCCGTTCGTGACCATCAAGATCCTGGCGGGCCACCCGCAGGAGCGCAAGAACGAGATCTCGCGCCGCGTCACCGAGGCGATCAGCGAGCTCGCCAAGCTGCCCAAGGAAGCGATCTGGGTGGTGTTCGAGGACGTCAGCGCCGAAGACTGGTATGTCGGCGCCGCCACCGTGGCGTCGTTGAAGAAAGCCGGGACCCTGTGAACGTCGACCTCCGCGACCCGCGCCTGCACGACCTGATCGACCCGCAGGCCGACGTCGAGCTGCTCTCAGAGGGCCACTTGTTCACCGAGGGCCCGCTGTGGGATGCACGCCAGCGTCGTCTGTTGTTCAGCGACATTCCCGGCAACCGCATCCACGAGTGGCGTTCGTCGACGGGCACAGGCGTGTTTCGCGCGCCGAGCCAGATGAGCAATGGCCTGGCGTGGGACTCGCAGGGCCGGCTGCTGTGCTGCGAGCACGCCAGCAGCCACCTCACACGCACCGAGCCCGACGGCCGCATCACGGTGCTGGCCGCCAGCTACCAAGGGCGCGAGTTGAACAGCCCGAACGACGTGGTGATGCGCAGCGACGGCGGCATCTACTTCACCGACCCGACCTACGGCCGCCTGCCGTACTACGGCGTCGAGCGCGCCACGCAGCTCACGTTTCGCGGTGTCTACCGCGTGGGGCCCGATGCGCAGCACCCGATCCTGCTGATCGATGACTTCGCGCAACCCAATGGGCTGTGCTTCTCGGCCGACGAGCAGCGCCTGTTCGTCAACGACACCGAGCGCGGCCACATCCGTGTGTTCGACGTGCGCAGCGACGGCACGCTGGGCGCCGGCGTGCTGTGGGCCGAGCTCAGCGGCGACGGGGCCGGCGCGCCGGACGGCATGAAGTTCGATGGCGACGGCCACCTGTACTGCTGCGGCCCCGGAGGCATTCACGTGTTCGATCGCGAGGCGCGTTGCCTCGGCGTGCTGCGGTTGCCCGCGGCGGCGGCCAACTTCACCTGGGGCGACGACGACCTGAAGAGCCTCTACGTCACCGCCTCGGCCGGCCTATACCGTGTGCGCATGAAGGTCGCCGGACGGCCGACGGCGGCGTGACGGAGCGATCCAGCGCGCTAGCGTGCCGCCGGAGGTGAAGCGTCCTGCAGGTCGTGCGACATCGCGTTCAGCCACACCTTGGCGGACTCCGACCACATCTTCTGCGCCGACCACCACACCTGCATCGGGCCGTTGGGGGCCGGCGGCTCGACGATGTCTTGCGCCGAGCCGAGCGGCGCCAGGCGCCCGTCGCGCGTGAACAGCGGGCCCATCAGCTGGGTGGCGACCGCCTCGAACTGCTTGAACCACGCCGCCTGCACGTCGAGCAGGTTGGCCGTGAACTGGGTCGACAGTTGCGCCCAGCGTGCCGCCTGCTCGGCGGCAACGCCGATCGGCAGGCCGGCCAGCTGCTGCGGCGTGTCGGCCCGCTGCACCTGCTCGACCTCGGCCTCGGCGTCGTGGCGCAGCCCCTGCCAGGTTTGTTGGCTCGCCCGCTGCATCTGCTCGGCGAACTGCGACCACATCGTCGCCAGGCCCAACGGCGCCTGCAGGATCGCGGCGGTGGCGTCGGCCGCCGGCGCCGCGTCGGATTGCATCCGGCTCGCCGGCCGGGGCGTTGTGCGGGCCGTGCTGCGGGACGACGAAACTTTGCCGCGCGCTGGCGGCAAAACGGATGGCTTGCGTGGCATACGGTGTCTCCGGTGGCAATGCGCCCACTGGTGGCGCAGGACAGACGCTAGTCGGTGTCGAAGGAGCCTGCTTTGATCGCGCGCAGACTTCAGCTGCGGTGAATCGGGTCGATCCACGGCACCGACTCGGGTTTTTCGACCGGCTCGATGTCGAGGTTGACCGCCACTGCCTCGCCATCGCTGCGCACCAGCACGCACTCGAGCGTCTCGGTGCGACTGGCGTTGATCTCCTGGTGCGGCACGAACGGCGGCACGTAGATGAAGTCGCCGGGCCCGGCTTCGGCGGTGAACTCCAGCCGCTCGCCCCAGCGCATGCGCGCGCGCCCGCGCACCACGTAGATCACGCTCTCCAGCGGGCCGTGGTGATGGGCGCCAGTCTTGGCGTCGGCGTGGATGTGCACGGTGCCGGCCCACAACTTGCGCGCACCGACGCGCGCGAGGTTGATCGCCGCCTTGCGGTCCATGCCCGGGGTCTGCGCGGTGTTGGGGTCGAGCTGGTCGCCGGGGACCACACGCACGCCGTCGTGCTTCCAGCGAACTGACGAGTCTGGTTCCATCGGCGCTCCTGCGAGCCCCGCATGCTACGCCGATGGTTCAGGCCGCGTCACCTTGTCGAGCTTCGATCTCGCGCAGCTCGGTCTTCAGCACCTTGCCGTAGTGGTTTTTCGGCAGCGATTCGACGAACCGGTAGCGCTTGGGGCGCTTGAAGCGCGCGATGTTTTCGAGGCAGTGGGCGTCGAGCTCGGCACCGGTGACCGGTGTGCACGCGACGACATAGGCGACGACCACCTCACCCCATTCGTCGTCGCGGCGGCCGATCACGCTGGCCTCCTGCACCGCGGGGTGCTGCAGCAGCACCTCCTCGACCTCGCGCGGGTAGATGTTGCTGCCGCCGCTGATGATCAGGTCCTTGCTGCGGTCGAGCAGCGTCAGAAAGCCCTCTTCGTCGAGGTGCCCGACATCGCCGGTGTAGAGCCAGCCGTCGCGAATGGCCGCCGCGGTGGCTTCGGGCTGCTGCCAGTAACCCTGCATCACGGTGTCGCCACGCACGCAGACCTCGCCCACCGCACCGGCCGGCAGCTCGCTGCCGTCTGCGCCGCGGATCGTCACCTCCAGCATCGGCTGCGCATGGCCCACCGACGCCAGCCGCTCGCGGTGCCGCGGGTGTGCGCTGTCGTTGATCAACTCACGCGGCAGCACCGTGATGGTCATCGGGCTTTCACCCTGGCCATAGATCTGCGCGAAGTGCGGTCCGATCACCTGCAGCGCGCGCTGGATGTCGGCCAGGTACATCGGGCCGCCGCCGTAGGTGATGGTGGCCAGGCCCTGCGGCCGTTCACCGAGTGCGGCCACGTGCTCGACCAGCCGCCGCACCATCGTCGGCGCCGCGAAGAACGACGCCTGGCACCAGTGCGCAGCCAGTTCGACGATCTCGGCCGGGTCGAAGCCGCCCGATGCCGGCACCACGTTGACGCCGGCGTGCATCACGTAGGGCAGGTGGTACAGGCCGCCGCCGTGCGACAGCGGCGCCGGGTGCAGCATCACGTCGCCGACCGCGACGCTCTGCACCTCGCTCAGGTAGGCAAGGCTGGCCAGGCGCAACTGGCGTGCAGCCAGCACCACCCCTTTCGGACGGCCGGTGGTGCCGCTGGTGTAGAACAGCCATGCCGGGTCGGTGTCGCTGCGCGGCACCGGGTGCGGCAAGGCGCGCCCGTCGTCCGGCAGTGGCGGCAGCGCGTCGTGCAGGGGCGCGGCCAGGCCCGCAGCCGCAAGCTCTGCCTGCTGGCCGGGGTCGACGAAGGCCAGCCGCGCGCCACTGTGCTGCAGGATCCACGCCGCTTCGCGCGGGTGCAGCTTGGCGTTGATCGGCACCGCCGCTGCGCCGGCCCACCAGGTGCCCCACAGCATCACCAGGTAGTCGGGCCGGTTGGTCAGAAACAGGCCGACCCGATCGCCGGGGTTCACGCCTTGGTCGTGCAACCATACCGCCAACGCCGACGCGCGGCGCGCCAACTCGGCGTAGCTGCACCACGGCAACATGCCGTGTCCGACCGCCGTGCGCTCGGCGTGGCGCTGCGCGCTGCGGAAGAGCCACCACGCCAGATTCATGATGCGAGTGGCGTCAGCTTGTCCGAGGCACGCTCATGTGGGGCGAGAATAGCGCAAGCCTGCTTGGACCTTTCCGACGAGCGTCGATCGATGACCGGCCCCGCCGCCGCTACCGCGCCGCGCCTGGCGCTGTACCTGGACCTGATTCGCTGGGATCGGCCGGCCGGCTGGCTGCTGCTGCTGTGGCCCACGCTATCGGCGCTGTGGATCGCCGCCGACGGCTTTCCGGGCTGGCACCTGGCGGTCGTGTTCGTCGCCGGCACGGTGGTCATGCGCAGCGCCGGCTGCTGCGTGAACGACGTCGCCGACCGCGACTTCGACCGCCACGTCAAGCGCACCGCGCGGCGTCCGGTGACCAGCGGCCGGGTCAGCGTGCGTGAGGCGCTGACTCTGGGTGCCGCGCTCGGCCTGGTCGCCTTCGCGCTGGTGCTGACCACGAACCCGCCCACCGTGTGGCTGTCGCTGGCCGGCCTGGCGGTGACACTGCTCTACCCGTTTGCCAAGCGCGTGACGCCGATGCCGCAGGTGGTGCTCGGCGTCGCCTTCAGTTTCGGCATTCCGATGGCGTTTGCCGCCGTGCTCGGCGCCCAGGACTGGGCGCTGCAGGCGGTGCCCGATGCCGTGCCGCCGCACGCCTGGTGGCTGCTCGCCGGCAACATCTTCTGGGTGCTCGCCTACGACACCGAATACGCGATGGTCGACCGCGACGACGATGTGCGCATCGGCATGAAGACCGCCGCCATCACGTTGGGGCGGTTCGACGTCGCGGCGGTGATGGTCTTCTACGCGCTGTACCTGGCCAGCTGGTCGGTGTTGGGCGACAAGCTGGGGCTCGGCGGCTGGTATCAACTGGGCATCGCCGCTGCCGCCGTGCAGGCGCTGTGGCACTACACGCTGATTCGCAGGCGCACCCGCGAGGGCTGCTTCGCGGCCTTTCGCCTCAACCACTGGCTCGGTGCCAGCGTGTTCATGGGCGTGGCGCTCGATCTGGCTCTGCGCTAGCCGGCTTGGGCGAGACCGCTGCGCCGAACTCGTCGCCGAGCGCGCGGGCCCGCTCGCGCGCCGCGTGAAGCGCGCGCACGAACGCGGCCTTGACCGCGTCGTTGTCGAGCGACATCAGCGCGGCGTAGGTGGTGCCGCCCTTGGAGGTGACCCGCTCGCGCAGCACGGCGGGCGAGTCTTTCGACTGTTGCGCCAGCGCGGTGGCGCCGGCAAAGGTGGCCAGCGCCAGCCGCCGGCCCTGTTCGACCGTGAGCCCCATTTCGCCGGCGGCCTGGATCATCGCCTCGACGAAGTAGTAGACATAGGCCGGGCCCGACCCCGACAGCGCGGTCACCGCATCGAGGTCGCGTTCGCGCTGCAGCCACATCAACTCGCCGCTTTGGGCGAGCACTTTCTCGACGGCCGCGCGGTCGCTGTCGTTGACGGCCGTGGTGGCGTACAGGCCGCTGATGCCCAGGCCGACCAGCGCCGCTGTGTTGGGCATCGCGCGCACCACCCGCTGGCTGCCGGTGGCGGCGATCAGTGCATCGGTGCGAATGCCCGCCATCACGCTCAACTGCAACGCGCCGGCGACAAATGGCGCGCAGGGTCGAGCGGCCGCCGCGAACGATTGCGGCTTGACCGCCCACACCACCAGCTGCACGTCGTCCAGATGAGCACCGGCTGCCGGCAGCGCGAACACGCCGAACTGCAGGGCCAGCCTGGCGCGCTGGCGATCGTCGGGTTCGATCACCAGCACCGTGGCCGGGATGCGCCCGGTCTGCAGCAAGCCGCCGATCAGCGCGCTGGCCATGTTGCCGCCGCCGACGAAGGCGATCTCGGGGCGGATGGCGTTGTTCATCGGGCCAGTGTAGACGTGCCGATAACCATCGCTTGGCGCACGGCCATCGCATGCGCGCGTGCGGGCACACGAATGAGGGGCGGCATTTGCGCGCATGGCGGCAATGCAACCGTGGCGGCGTCCCCGGTTGCACAAGGGTCGCGCGCGGACCTACAGTCGCGCGATTGTTGTCACCGGTGCCAGGCCATGAGCAAGCTCTCCTACGTTGAAGAGGCCGCCGACAGCCCGTGGAGCACCTACCTCGCGCAGGTGGACCGCGTGGTGCCGTACCTGGGGTCGCTGGCCCGCTGGGCCGAGACGCTGCGTCACTGCAAGCGTGCGCTGATCGTCGACGTGCCGATCGAGCTGGACGACGGCAGCGTGGCCCACTTCGAGGGCTTTCGCGTGCAGCACAACCTGTCGCGCGGACCCGGCAAGGGCGGCGTGCGTTACCACCCGGACGTCACGCTCGACGAAGTGATGGCGCTGGCGGCGTGGATGTCGATCAAGAACGCCGCAGTCAACCTGCCCTACGGCGGCGCCAAGGGCGGCATCCGCGTCGACCCGAAGGTGCTGTCGCTCAAGGAGCTCGAGCGGCTGACGCGGCGTTACACCAGCGAGATCGGCATCATCATCGGCCCGCAGCAGGACATCCCGGCGCCCGACGTCAACACCAACGCCCAGATCATGGCGTGGATGATGGACACCTATTCGATGAACGTCGGCGCCACCGCCACCGGCGTGGTCACCGGCAAGCCGATCCACCTGGGCGGCTCGCTCGGGCGCGTCAAGGCCACCGGGCGCGGCGTGTTCGTGACCGGCCGCGAGGCCGCGCGCCGCCTGAACCTCGACCTGCAGGGCGCCCGGGTGGCGGTGCAGGGGTTCGGCAACGTGGGCTCGTCGGCGGCCGAGCTGTTCCACGGCGCCGGCGCGAAGATCGTCGCGGCGCAGGACCACACCGGCACCATCGCCAATGCCAAGGGACTCGACCTGGCGACCCTGATTCCGCATGTGCGCGAGGCCGGCGGCGTGGCCGGTTGCCCGGGCACCGAACGCATCGACAACGAGTCGTTCTGGGACCTCGACTGCGAGATCCTGATCCCGGCCGCGCTGGAGGGACAGATCACCGCGGCGCGCGCGCGGCGCACCAAGGCCAAGCTGGTGCTCGAAGGCGCCAATGGCCCCACGCTGATGGCCGCCGACGACGTGCTGGCCGACCGCGGCATCCTGGTGGTGCCCGACGTCATCTGCAACGCCGGCGGGGTGACGGTGAGCTACTTCGAGTGGGTGCAGGATTTCTCGTCGTTCTTCTGGACCGAGGACGAGATCAACCTGCGGCTCGACAAGATCATGGTCGGTGCGTTGAAGCGCATCTGGGACACCGCCGACCAGCACAAGATCACGCTGCGCACGGCCACCTTCGCGGTGGCCTGCGAGCGCATCCTGATGGCACGCGAGGAGCGCGGGCTCTACCCGTAGCGCGCCACCGCAGGGAACGGCCCTTATTTCGGCCGCTCGCCGAAGATCGCGCTGCCCACCCGCACGATGGTCGCGCCCTCGGCGACCGCCGCTTCGAGGTCGGCGCTCATGCCCATCGACAGGGTGTCGAGCGCCAGCCCCGCCGCGTTGAGGTCGAACAGCAAACGCGCCAGTGCGTGGTGCGGTGCGCGCTGCGCCGCGAAGTCGCCCTGCGGCTCGGGGATCGCCATCAGGCCGCGCAGGTGCAGCCGCGGCAGCGCGGCCACCGCCTGCGCCAGCGCCAGCGTGTCGCCGGGCTCGACGCCGCTCTTGCTGGGTTCGCCGCTGACGTTGACCTGCAGGCACACCTGCAGCGGCGGCAGGCCCGTCGGGCCGCAACGCCGACAGCCGCTCGGCGACCTTCAGGCGATCGACCGTGTGCACCCAGTCGAACTGCGCCGCGACCGCGCGCGCCTTGTTGCTCTGCAGGGGGCCGATCAGATGCCACTCGATCTGGCCGCGCAGATCAACCAGCGCCTGCATTTTTTCGAGCGCTTCCTGCACGTAGTTCTCGCCGAACGCGCGCTGCCCGGCCGCGTGCGCGTCGCGCACCGCTCTGCGGGCCGAAAGTCTTTGTCACAGCCAGCAACGTGACGCTTTGCACGGGACGTTGCGAGGTCTCGCACGCCGTCGCGATACGCGTGCGCACTTGTTGTAACTTCGCTGCGACGCTGCTCATAATCCCCGGCAGCCTACTCTCAAGCGTCTCAAGCGCACCCCTCATGGACATCACGCAACTGCTCGCGTTCTCGGTGAAGAACAAGGCCTCCGACCTGCACTTGTCGTCGGGCCTGCCGCCGATGATCCGCGTGCACGGCGACGTGCGCCGCATCAACGTCGACCCGCTCGAGCACAAGACCGTGCACGACATGGTGTACGACATCATGAACGATGCGCAGCGCAAGCACTTCGAGGACACGCTGGAGTGCGACTTCAGCTTCGAGATCCAGGGCCTGGCGCGCTTTCGGGTCAACGCGTTCAACCAGAACCGCGGCGCCGGCGCCGTGTTCCGCACGATCCCGAGCAAGATCCTGACGCTCGAGCAGCTCAACACGCCCAAGATCTTCGCCGAGCTGTCGCTCAAGCCGCGCGGCCTGGTGCTGGTGACCGGCCCCACCGGCTCGGGCAAGAGCACGACGCTGGCGGCGATGGTCAACCACCTCAACGAGAGCGAATACGCCCACGTGCTGACGGTGGAGGACCCGATCGAGTTCGTGCACGAGAGCAAGAAGTGCCTGATCAACCAGCGCGAGGTCGGCCCGCACACGTTGAGCTTCTCCAACGCGCTGCGCTCGGCGCTGCGCGAAGACCCCGACGCGATCCTGGTGGGCGAAATGCGCGACCTGGAAACCATCCGCCTGGCGCTCACCGCGGCCGAGACCGGCCACCTGGTGTTCGGCACGCTGCACACCAGCTCCGCGGCCAAGACGATCGACCGCGTGGTCGACGTGTTCCCGGCCGCCGAAAAGGAGATGGTGCGCGCGATGTTGTCGGAGTCGCTGGTCGCGGTGATCTCGCAGACGCTGTGCAAGCTGAAGGACGGCTCGGGCCGCGTGGCGGCGCACGAGATCATGATCGCCTCCTCGGCCATCAAGAACCTGATCCGCGAGAACAAGATCGCCCAGATGTACTCGTCGATCCAGACCGGCCAGAGTGCCGGCATGCAGACGCTCGACCAGAACCTGACCGACCTCGTGCGCCGCAACGTCATCTCGCCGGCCGAGGCCCGCGCCAAGGCGAAGGTTCCTGAAAACTTCCCCGGCTGACAGCCGCACCAAGCCGTGAAGAAACTACTCGATCGCCTGGCGGGCAACCGCCGCGAGAACCCCGAGACGCCGGACTCCGGCTACTTCTCCACCATGTTCCTCGAGCGCGAGGAAGAGACGCCACTGCTGGTGCCGTGGGGCGTGCGCGCCGGGCAGTTGCAGGCGCAGTCGGTCGAACCCGCCGAGGGTGCGCAGAAGTTCGCCCGCGCCTGGAACAACGACCGTCACGCGGTCGCGCTGCTCGAGGCCGAACTCAAGCGCCTGACCGAGTACCTCACGTTCGTCAGCCTGGTGCCCGACCGCGAAGTGATCGCGCAAGACGAGCAGGGCGACTACCTGCTGATCGTGCTCGAGGGCACGATCGCGGTCGACCGCGTGCAGCCGTGGGGCGGCCGCGCCCGCCTGGGCGAGGCGCGCGTCGGCGACCTGCTCGGCGAGATGTCGCTGCTCGACGCCGGCACGCGGTTCTCGTCGTGCCGCACGCTCACGCCCTGCGTGGTGGCGGTGCTCGAGGCGCATGCGCTGGATCGCATGATGAAGGACGACCCGCGTCTCGCCGCGGTGCTGCTCGCGGCGCTGGCGCGCCGCCTGTCGCTGCGCCTGCGGCAAGCCAGCGCGCGCCTGAGCGCGCTGCTGACCAGCTCGACTTGATGCCGGGTGGCCCCGGGAGAGAACAATCATGGAACGCGACCAGGCTTCAAAGTTCGTCAACGACCTGCTGCGCCTGATGATCTCGCGCAACGGCTCGGACCTCTTCCTCACGGCCGACTTTCCGCCCGCGATCAAGGTCGACGGCAAGGTCACCAAGGTCTCGCCGCAGCCGCTGACCGGCCAGCACACGATGGCGCTGGCGCGCTGCGGTGATGAACGACAAGCAGGCCGCCGAGTTCGAGAGAACCAAGGAGTGCAACTTCGCGATCTCGCCGCAGGGCATCGGGCGCTTCCGCTGCAACGCGTTCGTGCAGATGGGCCACATCGGCCTGGTGTTCCGCGTGATTCCGCAGACGCTGCCGACGGTCGACCAGCTCGGCCTGCCCAAGGTGCTGAAGGACATCACGATGACCAAGCGCGGCCTGGTCATCATGGTGGGCGCCACCGGCTCGGGCAAGAGCACGTCGCTGGCGGCGATGGTCGACTGGCGCAACGAGCACTCGCACGGCCACATCATCACCATCGAGGACCCGGTGGAGTTCGTGCACCCGCACAAGAACTGCATCATCACGCAGCGCGAAGTCGGCATCGACACCGACGGCTGGGGGCACGCGCTGAAGAACACGCTGCGCCAGGCGCCCGACGTCATCCTGATGGGCGAGATCCGCGACCGCGAGACGATGGAGCACGCGGTGGCCTTCGCCGAAACCGGCCACCTGTGCATGGCCACGCTTGCACGCCAACAGCTCCAACCAGGCGCTCGACCGCATCATCAACTTCTTCCCCGAAGAGCGGCGCGCCCAGCTGCTGATGGATCTGTCGCTCAACCTGAAGAGCATCGTCTCGCAGCGCCTGCTGCCGCGCGAAGAGGGCAAGGGCCGCATCGCCGCGGTCGAGATCCTGCTCAACACGCCGCTGGTGAGCGACATGATCTTCAAGGGCGAGGTCGGTGAGATCAAGGAGCTGATGAAGCGCTCGCGCGAGCTCGGCATGCAGACCTTCGACCAGGCGCTGTTCGACCTGTACGAAGGCCGCCACGTCTCGTACGAAGACGCGCTGCGCAATGCCGACTCGGTGAACGACCTGCGCCTGCAGATCAAGCTCAACAGCTCACGCGCCCGCAACCAGGATCTGGCCGCAGGCACCGAGCACTTGACGATCGTTTGAGCCGCCTGGCGGCGGCCCTCCGGCGGCAAAGCTGCGCCCGGCCGGTCGCCATGCGGCGCCGGCGAGCAAGGGGCCCGCCGCGCTTAAACTGGCGGCCCTTTCGCATTCGAGGCCCGCCATGAAGACCTACGAATCGACCCCGTCGCGCAAGACCGCCTTCCTCGGCCTGGGCGTGATGGGACATCCGATGGCGGGGCACCTGGCGCGCGCGGGGCACGAGTGTACCGTCTTCAACCGCACGGCGGCCAAGGCGCAGGCCTGGGCCAAGCGAGTACGGCGGGCGTGCGGCGCCGACGCCGCGCGAGGCGGCGGCCGGCGCCGACTTCGTGTTCGCTGCGTCGGCAACGACGACGACCTGCGTTCGGTGGTGCTCGGCGAGCAGGGCGCGTTCGCGGGCATGAAGCGCCGGCGCGGTGTTCATCGACCACACCACCGCGTCGGCAGCGGTGGCGCGCGAGCTGAGCGCGGCGGCCAAGGCCAAGGGCTTGTCGTTCATCGACGCGCCGGTGTCGGGCGGCCAGGCCGGTGCCGTGAACGGCATGCTGACCGTCATGTGCGGCGGCGAGCCGGCGGCGTTCGACGCGATGCGGCCGGTGGCGATGGCGTTCTCGCGCGCCGTCACGCTGGTCGGCGGCAGCGGCGCCGGCCAGCTGGCCAAGATGGTGAATCAGGTGTGCATCGCCGGCCTCGTGCAGGGCCTGGCGGAAGGCATCGCGTTCGGCCAGAAGGCGGGCCTGGACATGAAGCTGGTGCTCGAGGTGATCGGCAAGGGGGCCGCGCAGAGCTGGCAGATGGACAACCGCGGCACGACGATGGTCGACGACAAGTTCGACTTCGGCTTCGCCGTCGACTGGATGCGCAAGGACCTCGGCCTCGTGCTCGACGAAGGCCGCCGCAACGGCGCGCACCTGCCGGTCACCGCGCTGGTCGACCAGTTCTACGGCGACGTGCAGGCGATGGGCGGCAGGCGCTGGGACACCTCGAGCCTGATCAAGCGGCTGCGCTGACGGCCGGCGGCAGCCGGCTACTTCGCTCGGGTCGCTCTTGGTCGCAGGCTCGGTCTTCGTCTGCGCGTCGGCCAGCTCGGCCTCGGTGACGATCTCGAACACGCGCACCACCTTCTGCACGCCGCTGACGGTGCGCGCCAGGTCGGTGGCCCGCGTCGCCTCGCGTTCGGTGACGCGGCCCATCAGGTAGACGTTGCCGCGCTCGGTGACCACCTTGAAGGCGTTGGCCTGCAGGTCCTTCGCGTCGACGTAGGTGGCCTTGACCTTGCCGGTCAGGAACGAGTCGTTCGAGCGCGTGGACATCGAACTGGGCAGCATCACGGCCAGCTCGTTGACCGTGGAGCGCACGTTCTCGATGCGCTGCACGGCCTGCTCGATCGCCACGCGATCGGCTTCGGTGGCCGCCTCGCCGGTGAGCAGCACCATGCGGTTGTAGCTCGTGACGTTGACGTGCGAACGATCGCCGACCAGCTCGCGGATGCGGCTGCTGGCCTTGCATCTCGATCGTCTGGTCCTCGACCTGGGCGCCGGTGGTGCGCCGATCGATCGCCACCATCGTGCCGCCGACCATCGCGCCGCCGACGACCAGCGGGGCGCAGGCGCTCAGCTGCGCCGCCGCAAGCACCGCGACCAGCCAGGCCAGCGGTGCTCGGTCTCGCGACTGCTTCGAAGGTGCTCTTGCAGTCATGCAGGATCCTGTTCTCCCAACAATTGAAGGTCGATCGCGTCGCACAGGCAGTGCAGGATCAGCAGATGCATCTCCAGCACGCGCGCGCTGCGATCGTGCGGCACGGTGATCGCGCGCGTCGGTCTCACCGAGCGCGGCGCGCAGTGCGCCGCCGGTGCGGCCGAGCAGCGCGATGACGGCCATGTCCTTGGCGTGCGCCGCCTGCACGGCCGACAGCGCCGCCTCGTGCTCGCCGTCGATGTCGAGCAGCAGCAGCAGGTCGCCCGGCGACCCGAGCGTCGACACCTGCCGCGCGAGCACCGACGGCATGCCGCCGGCGATCGACAACTGGCTCGACACCACGGCGTCCGTGCCCAGCGCGATCGACCGCCAAGCCGGGTCGCTCGCGCTCGAAACGGCCCATCAGCTGCGCCGCGCACAACGACGCCAGCGCCGACGACGGGCCGATGCCGCACACCAGCAGCTTGCCGCCGGCGGTGATGCACGCCCACGATGGCTTGCGAGGCCTCGGCGATCGGCCGCGTCAACGACTCTGCCGATCGGTATTTCAGGTCCGCTGCATCGAAGAACTGCTGCTGGATGCGCTGCTCGAGCATGGGTGGCGATGATAAGTCAGCCGTTTGTGCCGAAACGAGGGCGCGGGTTCACGGCGGCTGGCATCGGCTCAGGCGCTCGAACGCGCCGCGAACCCACTGCACGGCCTCGCCGTCGATCGCCACCACGTCGAAGCGGCACGGCGGCAGCCGCGCCAGGCCGGCCAGGTAGTGGCGGGCGGCGAGCACCAGGCGCTGCTGCTTGCGCGCGGTCACGCTGGCCAGCGCGCCGCCGAACGCGAGGCCGGCGCGCGAGCGCACTTCGACGAACACCACGGTGCCGTCGCGCTCGCGCAGGATCAGGTCGATTTCGCCGCCGCGCGCCCGCGGCCCGCGCGCCACCCGATAATTGCGGCAGCACCAGGGCCAGACCTTGGCGCTGCAGGTGCTCCAGGGCGAGCGCTTCGGCGCGGTCACCCGCTGACTTCGGCGTCGACTGCCACGGGGCCTCCTTGAACCATCGACGCGTCGCAGCTGCAAGCAAACGGCTGCCGCGGCCGCCGGTGCACAGGACTATCCCGCGCCGCGCGTTGTACGTGGTGGCCACGCCGATCGGCAACCTGGCCGACCTGAGCCTGCGCGCGCTGCACGTGCTCGGCGCTGGTCGACGTCGGTGGCCTGCGAGGACAGCCGCGTCACGCGCCGGCTGTTGCGCCACTTCGCGATCGACAAGCCGCTGCTCGCGCTGCACCAGCACAACGAGCGCGAGGCCGGCGACGCGGTGCTGCGCCGCCTGGCCGCGCGGCGCGCGCGTGGCCTATGCCAGCGACGCCGGCACGCCGGCCGTCTCCGACCCGGGCGCGGCCCTCGTGCAGACGGCGGCCGCGGCGGGCTTTCGGGTGCGTGCCGGTTCCCGGCGCCAGCAGCGTGACCGCCGCGCTCAGCGTGGCCGGCGACGCGCGCGGCCGCCGGCTTTCGCTTTTGCGGCTTCGCGCCGAGCAAGGGCGCGGCCCGGCAGCGCGCCTGGGACAGCGCGTGCGCCGAGCCGAGGACCCAGGTGCTGGCTCGAGGCACCGCACCGCATCGCGGCGCTGGCCGACGAGCTGGGCAGCGCGCTGCGGCATCGAGGCCGGTGACGCGTGTGCCGCGAGTTGACCAAACAGTTCGAATCGGTGGTCACGCTGGCGGCGTCGCGAGCTGCCCGACGTGGCTCGGCGCCGACGCCGACGCGGTCGCGCGGCGAGTTCGTGCTGGTGCTGCACGCGCTGCCGCAGCCGCACGCGGCCGAGACGGCCGAGCGCGGCTGCACGCAGTTGCGCCATCGAGCCGGCGCAGTGCTGGACCTGCTGCTGGCCGAGCTGCCGCTGAAGCAGGCGGTGGCCCTGGCGGCCCGCATCAGCGGCGCGCCGCGCAATGCGCTGTACGCAACACGCCTTGCAGCGACGCGACGCCGGCGCCGACGGGCACTGAATGCAAGCCCATTGTCGCCCGCCGTCGAACGCGCACGCTCCTACAATGCACTCGATGATCTCGCGCGAACCCACCATCGAACGCCTGGCGCTGGCGCGCCGCCTGCTGCTCGAGCCCTGCGGGCTCGACGACGACGCGCTGCAGGAGGCGCTGGGCTGCATCGGCGACCACCGGGTCGACGACGCCGACCTGTACTTCCAGATCACGCGCCACGAAGGCTGGAGCCTGGAAGAGGGCATCGTCAAGAGCGGCAGCTTCGGCATCGACCAGGGCGTCGGCGTGCGCGCGGTGGCCGGCGAGAAGACCGCGTTCGCCTACTCCGACGACATCTCCGAAGCCGCGCTGCTCGACGCCGCGCGCACCGTGCGCACGCATCGCCGCGGCCGGCCAGAGCAAGCGCGTCAAGGTGGGCGACGGCGCCGCGCAGGTGGCGGCCAGCCGCGCGCTGTACGCGGCGATCGACCCGATCGCCACGCTCGACAGCACGCAGAAGGTGGCGCTGCTGGAGACGGTCGAGAAGCATGGCGCGCGCCAAGGACCCGCGCATCGTGCAGGTGATGGCCGGCCTGGCCGCCGAGTACGACGTGGTGATGGTGGCGCGCGCCGACGGCACCCGCGCCGCCGACGTGCGGCCGCTGGTGCGCCTGTCGGTCACCGTGATCGCCGAGCAGAACGGCCGGCGCGAGATCGGCAGCGGCGGCGGCGGCGGCCGCTTCGGCCTCGGCTACTTTCAGGACGACGTGCTCGCGCGCTACGTCGACCAGGCGGTCAACGCCGCGCTGACCAACCTCGAAGTCGCGCCCGGCGCCGGCCGGCGAGATGACGGTGGTGCTCGGCCCGGGCTGGCCCGGCATCCTGCTGCACGAGGCCATCGGCCACGGCCTGGAGGGCGACTTCAACCGCAAGGGCTCGAGCGACCTTCGCGGGCCGCATCGGCCAGCGCGTGGCGGCCAAGGGCGTGACCGTGCTCGACGACGGCACCTGCCCGACCGCCGCGGCTCGCTCAACGTCGACGACGAGGGCCACGCCACCCAGCGCAACGTGCTGATCGAAGACGGCATCCTGAAGGGCTACATCCAGGACGCGCTGAACGCGCGCCTGATGAAGGTCAAGCCCACCGGCAACGGCCGCCGCGAAAGCTATGCCCACGTGCCGATGCCGCGCATGACCAACACCTACATGCTGGGCGGCGACAAGAGCCAAGGAAGAGATCGTCGCCAGCATCAAGCGCGGCCTGTACGCCACCAACTTCGGCGGCGGCCAGGTCGACATCACCAGCGGCAAGTTCGTGTTCTCGGCCAGCGAGGCGTTCTGGGTCGAGAACGGCAAGATCCTGTACCCGGTCAAGGGCGCCACGCTGATCGGCAACGGCCCGGACGCGCTGACGCGCGTCAGCATGATCGGCAACGACATGCAGCTCGACACCGGCGTCGGCACCTGCGGCAAGGAAGGCCAGAGCGTGCCGGTGGGCGTGGGCCAGCCGACCTGCGCATCGACGGCCTGACGGTCGGCGGCACGGCGTGAGTCCGCGTGCCGAGCCGCACGCTCGTGCTAGAGTCGCGCGCCATGCGTCGCGCGCCGTTCTTCTTTGCGTACTTTTGGTTCTCGCCTGTCACCGGCGGCTGGAGAGACGTGCGCACTTAAGACGAACACGACGCAACCCAGACCAAACCGCCGGCAACCCCGGCGGTTTTTTTTGCCTGCTTGCCTCGACGCCGCATTCCCAGAACCGCCAGGAGCGAACCTCATGGCCCCGCGACAGCCCACCGGCGACCCGCTCGAGACGCACGCACAGCTTCGCGCTCAGCGAGCGCACCAGCCAGACCGACGACCAGCGCATCAAGGACGTCACGCCGCTGCCGCCGCCCGAGCACCTGATCCGCTTCTTCCCGATCGCCGACACGCCGATCGAGAAACTGATCGGCCGCACGCGCGCCACCGTGCGCAAGATCATGCAAGGCGAGGACGACCGCCTGCTGGTGGTGATCGGGCCGTGCTCGATCCACGACCCGGCGGCGGCACTCGACTACGCGCGCAAGCTGAAGGCCGAGCGCCAGCGGTTCGCCGACACGCTGGAGATCGTGATGCGCGTGTACTTCGAGAAGCCGCGCACCACGGTCGGCTGGAAGGGCCTGATCAACGACCCCTACCTCGACGAGAGCTACCGCATCGACGAGGGCCTGCGCATCGCGCGCCAGCTGCTGGTGGAGATCAACCGGCTGGGCGTGCCGGCGGGCAGCGAGTTCCTCGACGTGATCTCGCCGCAGTACATCGGCGACCTGATCACCTGGGGCGCCATCGGCGCGCGCACCACCGAAAGCCAGGTGCACCGCGAGCTGGCCTCGGGCCTGTCGGCGCCGATCGGCTTCAAGAACGGCACCGACGGCAACATCAAGATCGCCACCGACGCCATCCAGGCGGCAGCGCGGCCGCACCACTTCCTGTCGGTGCACAAGAACGGCCAGGTGGCGATCGTCGAGACCAAGGGCAACGCCGACTGCCACGTCATCCTGCGCGGCGGCAAGGCGCCCGAACTACGACGCCGCGAGCGTCGCGGCCGCCTGCGAGGAGATCGAGGCCGCGAAGCTGCCGTGCCGCCTGATGGTCGACTGCAGCCACGCCAACAGCAGCAAGCAGCACCAACGCCAGATCGACGTGGCGCGCGACATCGCCGCGCAGATCGCCGGCGGCACGCGCTGCATCTTCGGCGTCGATGGTCGAGAGCCACCTGGTCGCCGGCGCGCAGAAGTTCAGCCCCGGCAAGGACGACCCGGCAGCGCTGGAGTACGGCAAGAGCATCACCGACGCCTGCATCGGCTGGGACGATTCGCTCACTCGTGCCGTGCGAGCGCGCTGAGTCGGAGGCCGTCCTGCAGCGCGCGTCGGCTAGCGAGCGGCGCTCAACGCCGGCTGTCGCGGGCTCAGCTTCTCGCTGCTTCCAGTACACGTCGTCGCCGCCGAGCCGTCGAGGTTGGCGCGGTTGAGCACGCGCGCCAGCACGAACAGCAGGTCGCTCAGGCGGTTGAGGTACTGGCGTGGCGCGGCGTTGACGGCGTCGGCCTCGCCGAGCGCGACCAGCGCTCGCTCGGCGCGCCGCGCCACCGTGCGCGCCACGTGCGCGACCGCGGCGCTGCGGCTGCCGCCCGGCAGGATGAACTCCGCCAGCGGCGGCAAGCGTCGCGTTGTAGCGCTCCAGCGCCTGATCGAGCGCCGCCACGGCTTCGGCCTGCAACAGCGCATGCCCAGGCAGCGACAGTTCGCCGCCGAGGTTGAACAGCTGATGCTGCACCTGCTGCAGCAGGGCGCGCACGTCGTCGGGCAGCGGCTCGGCCAGCAGGACTCCGAGTTGCGAGTTCAACTCGTCGACGTCGCCCATTGCCGCCACCCGGCGGTGACTCTTGGCGATGCGGGCGCCGTCGGCCAGGCCGGTGCTGCCGTCGTCGCCGGTGCGGGTGGCGATGCGGGTCAAGCGCTTGCCCATGGCGGCATCGTAACCCCGCGGCCGCGCGGGCCTGCCCTTCCTACAATGCAGGTCAATCGGCTCGCGACGCGAGCCCTCGGAGTGATTGCCATGAACGCCCCCGATCACTTGCTGGTGACCGACGAGAAGCGCCGCCCGGTGCCGCAAGACCTGTACGAGGCGCTGGGTACACGCTTCGGTGAACGCTGCAGCCGCGTGCAGGCTGTGCGCGACCAACACGGCCGTGACGAGTCACCCTTCGAGGTGACGCCGCCCGATGCGGTGGTGTTTTGCGAAAGCACCCAGGACGTCGCCGACGCGGTGGCGTTGGCCGCCAAGCACGCGGTGCCGATCATTCCGTTCGGGGTCGGCTCGTCACTCGAAGGCCATCTGCTGGCGGTGCAAGGCGGCATCAGCCTGGACGTCGGGCGCATGAACCAGGTGCTGCGCATCAACGCCGAGGACCTGACGGCCACCGTGCAACCCGGTGTCACGCGCAAGCAGCTCAACGAAGCGATCAAGCATCTGGGGCTGTTCTTCCCGATCGACCCCGGCGCCGACGCATCGCTGGGCGGCATGGCGGCCACCCGCGCCTCGGGAACCAACGCCGTGCGCTACGGCACGATGCGTGAGAACGTGCTGGCGCTCGAGGTGGTTACCGCCTCCGGCGAGGTCATCCGCACCGGCACCCGCGCCAAGAAGTCCAGCGCGGGCTATGACCTGACGCGCCTGTTCGTCGGCAGCGAAGGCACGCTGGGCGTGATCACCGAGGTCACGCTGAAGCTGTATCCATTGCCCGAGGCGATCTCGGCGGCGATCTGCCACTTCCCGAGCGTCGCGGCGGCGGTGGACACGACGATCGAAGTCATCCAGATGGGCGTGCCGATCGCGCGGGTCGAGTTGCTCGACGCCAACGCGGTGCGCGCGGTCAATCGCCACGACAAGCTCGCGCTGCGCGAGACGCCGATGCTGCTGATGGAGTTCCACGGCAGCGACGCCGGCGTCAACGAGCAGGCGGCCACCGTGCAAGGCATTGCACGCGAACACGGCGGCGAAGACTTCCAGTGGGCGCGCACGCCCGAGGAGCGCACGCGGCTGTGGACCGCACGCCACCGCGCCTACTTCGCCGGCATGGCGGCCAACCCAGGCTGCCGCACGGTCACCACCGACGCCTGCGTGCCGATCTCGCGGCTGGCCGAGGCGATCGGCGAATCGGTGCGCGAGGCCGACGAATCCGGGTTGCCGTACTACATCGTCGGCCACGTCGGCGACGGCAACTATCACGTGGCGTACCTGATCGACCCCAAGAACAGCGAGCAATGGAACAGCGCCGAGCAACTGAACCTGCAGCTGGTGCGGCGCGCGCTGCGGCTGGAGGGCACCTGCACCGGAGAACACGGCGTCGGGCTGCACAAGCAGGGTTTCCTGATCGAAGAGACGGGCGAGGGGGCGGTGGACATGATGCGCACGCTCAAGCGCGCGCTCGACCCGAAGAACATCCTCAATCCGGGCAAGATCTTCACGTTGTGATCGGCGCGCGGCACCCGAGCCCCTGATTCCCACTGTCCGTCGCGTCGCCGGCCTCAGGCCGGCGGCGCGGCCGCTACAGTGCCAGCCAGACCCGATGCGAGACCCGACACCATGGCCCCGATGACCGCTGCCGCACCGCCACAGCGGCGCACAGCGCGGCCGGTCGCGTGGGCTTTGGTGGTGCTGCAGGCGCTGGCACCGGTCATCGCCGACGCGCAGACGCAGCCGGCACCCGCGGCCGCCAAGACGCCGATCACGCGCGCCGACCAGTTGCCGCGGCGCACCTACACGCTGCCTCGGTTGCCCAGCGAACTGCTCGAAGGGCCGCCGGCCGATCTGCTGCCACTGGCCGACGCGCTCGAGCGCGACCTGCTGTCGGATTTGGCACACTTCGACATCCAGGACCCGGCGACGCTGCGCGACATGGTCGCTGCGCGCATCAGCATCGCGGCGCTGCGCGGCGACTGGGCGGCGATCGCCCCGCTGGCGGCGCAGTTGCGCACGCTGCAGGACAAGCCTGGGTCCAAACTGACCAGTGGCCTGCTGTTCGAATTGATGGCGCAGGTCAAGCGCGAAGGCAAGAGCGACGATGCAATGCAGGCGCTGGTCGCGCAGCGATTCGGCGCCTTGCCGTGGTCCGACGTGCAGGACAACCTCAAGTCGCTCAAGGCTCAGATGGAGCTCGTCAGCCCGGCGCTGGTGATCGGCAAGGTGCGCAGCCAGGCCGACGAGGCCGCGCGCAACGCCAACCGCGCCGTCGACGCCAGCATGGTCTCGGGGCTGCTCGGCGCGCGCGCCCAGCTCGACCAACTGCTGCCACTGCGCACGGCGGTCGTGGCCGGGCTGGCGCCGATCATCGAGCGTCAGATGGCCGCGGCCCCACCCAAGCCCGATCGCTGGAGCCCGCGGCTGGTCACGTTGCCGGCCTCGGCGCCGGCCAAGCCGGTGGTGGTGGGCATCTGGGATTCCGGCGTCGACATGGCGTTGTTCAAGGCCAGCGCGCAGCGTGGGGTCGCGTTCGACGACGACGGCAAGGCCGTGCCCGACATCCTGCGCCCGCTGGGTACGGCGCAGGGGCGCTGGCCGCAACTGAAGCGCCTGGTCAAGGGCAGCCTCGATTTGCGCGCCGCGCTCGACACCGAGGACGCGCGGCAACTCAAACAGACGATGAGCCAGCTGAAACCCGACCAGGTGAGGGCGTTCCAAGAGGACTTGTCGCTGGCCGGCCTCTACACCCACGGCACGCATGTCGCCGGCATCGCGGTGGCCGGCAACCCGTTTGCGCTGGTGTACCCGGTGGCCATGCACTGGAGCCAAAGCAGCATTCCGAAGAAGCCGACCGAGGCCATCGCGCGCGCGCACGCCGCCAACTACCGCCGCATCGTCGACGCCTTCAAGTCGGCGCGGGTGCGGGTGGTCAACATGAGCTGGCGCTATGGGCCTGGCTTCTTCGAGACGGCACTGGCGTTCCACGGCGTCGGCAAGGACGGTGAGGAACGCAAGAAACTGGCGCAGGCGCTGTTCGACATCGAGCGCGACGCACTGAAGGCGGCGTTTCAGGCGGCGCCCGAGGTCCTGTTCGTGGCCGGTGCCGGCAACGAGGACAACAGCGCGGATTTCGTCGAGTACATCCCGGCGGGCTTCGAGCTGCCCAACCTGATCACCGCCGGCGCGGTGGATCAGGCCGGCGAGGAGACGAGCTTTTCCACCTTCGGCAAGACCGTGGTGGTGCACGCCAACGGCTTCGAGGTCGACAGCGTGATCCCAGGGGGCGATCGACTGAAACTCTCGGGCACGTCGATGGCCGCCCCGCAGGTGACCAATCTGGCGGCCAAGCTGTTCGCGCTCGATCCCAATTTGAGCGCCACGCAAGTGAAGGCAATGATCCTCGCGGATGCAGATCGCAAGGGGCGCGTCAACCTGATCAATCCGAAAGCGACGATCGCCCGCCTGGGCGTCAACCTGCCTGCGCAGTAGACAGCGGCCGGCGGCCGCGCGCGGTCAGGTCGCTTCTTCGGGTGCGGCCACCGACCACGTGCCGGTGACTTCGTTGGCCGCGTTCACGCTCTCGAGCTGCACGCCGAAGCCCCACAGGCGCGCCACGTGCTTGAGCACCTCTTGCGCGCTGTCGGCCAGCGGCCGGTCGTTGTGCTGGAAGTGGCGCAGCGTCAGCGAGCGGTCGCCGCGCAGGTTGACGTTCCACACCTGGATGTTGGGCTCGCGCGAGCCCGAGGTCGTACTGCCGCGACAGCGCCTCGCGCACGCGGCGGTAGCCCGAGTCGTCGTGGATGGCGGCGACTTCGAGCTCGCTTTCCTTCTCGTCGTCGACGATGGTGAACAGGCGGAACTCGCGCATCATCTTCGGGCTCAGGTACTGGCCGATGAAGCTCTCGTCCTTGTAGTTGCGCATCGCGTGGTCGAGCGTCGGCACCCAGTCGGCTGCCGGCGATGTCGGGGAACCAGTGGCGGTCTTCGTCGGTGGGCGTCTCGCAGATGCGCTTGAGGTCGGTGTACATCGCGAAGCCCAGCGCATACGGGTTGATGCCGCTGTAGGCCGGGTGCCCGACCGGCGGCTGGTAGATCACGTTGGTGTGCGACTTCAGCCACTCCATCATCACGCCGTCGCTCAGGTAGCCGTCGTCGTACATCTGGTTGAGGATGTGGTAGTGCCAGAACGTGGCCCAGCCTTCGTTCATCACCTGGCGTCTGGCGCTGCGGGTAGAAGTACTGCGCCACCTTGCGCACGATGCGCACGATCTCGCGCTGCCACGGCTCCAGCAGCGGCGCGTTCTTCTCGATGAAGTACAGCAGGTTCTCCTGCGGCTCTTCGGGGAAGCGGCGGCTCTCGGCCGCGTCGCCCGGCCTTGTCGGCCCGCTTGGGCAGCGTGCGCCACAGGTCGTTGACCTGGCGCTGCGCATAGGCCTCGCGCTCCTTGCGCTCGCGCAACTCCTGCGCCAGCGATCTTGCGGCTCGGGCGGCGGTAGCGGTCGACGCCGTGGTTCGACAGCGCGTGGCAGGAGTCGAGGAACTCCTCCACCGCGTCCAGCCCGTGGCGCTCTTCGCACTCGGCGACGTAGTTCTTGGCGTAGACCAGGTAGTCGATGATCGACGACGCATCGGTCCACATGCGGAACAGGTAGTTGCCCTTGAAGAAGCTGTTGTGGCCGTAGGCGGCGTGCGCGATGACCAGCGCCTGCATGGCCATCGTGTTCTCCTCCATCAGGTAGCTGATGCAGGGGTTGGAGTTGATGACGATCTCGTAGGCCAGGCCCATGTGGCCGCGGCGGTAGTTCTTCTCGGTGGAGATGAACTCCTTGCCGTAGCTCCAGTGGCGGTAGTTCACCGGCATGCCGACGCTGGCGTAGGCATCCATCATCTGCTCGGCAGTGATCACCTCGAGCTGGTTCGGGTAGGTGTCGAGGCCGAAGCGCTGCGCCGTGCGCTTGATGACGTTGTGGTACTGATCGACCAGCTCGAACGACCAGTCGCTGGGATCGGGCAATTGCTCGGCGCGTCTTGCCCAACGGCAACGGCCCGCGTTGCGGTCTGGCGCGGCTCACGGCAAAGGCCTCGTAGCGCTCATGCCGCAGCCGCCGCGCCTTCTTTCTTGAACAGGTCGCGGAACACCGGGATAGATCTGCGCGGCCTCGGTGGCCTTGCGCATCGCGAAGTGGGGCTGGCCCTCGGCACAGCTGCGAGTACTCCTCCCACAGGTTCTGCTCTTCCTCGGCCACCTGCACGTAGGCGAAATAGCGCACCAGCGGCAGCAGCTTGTCGGCCAGCAACTCGCGGCAGCGGCCCGAGTCGTGGTGCCAGTTGTCGCCGTCGCTGGCCTGCGCGCCGTAGATGTTCCATTCGCTCGGCGAGTAGCGCGCGCGGATGATCTCTTCCATCAGCACCAGGGCGCTCGACACCACCGTGCCGCCGGTTTCGCGGGCGTGGAAGAAGTTCGTCCTCGTCGACCTCCTGCGCCTGCGTGTGGTGGCGGATGAAGACGAGGTCGATCTTGTCGTAGTGCCGGGTCAGGAACAGGTACAGCAGGATGAAGAAGCGCTTGGCCAGGTCCTTGCGCGCCTCGTCCATCGAGCCCGACACGTCCATCAGGCAGAACATCACCGCCTTGGTGGTGGGCACCGGCACCTGATGCGGTTGCGAAAGCGCAGGTCGATCGGGTCGAGAAAGGGAATGCGCTCGAGCCGCGCGCGCAGCGCCTCGATCTGCTGCTTCGAGCTCGAGGATCTCGCGTTCCTTGCACGGCGTCGCTGCGGTCGCGGTGCGCGCTTCAGCTCGACCAGCTGCTCTTCGAGCTCGCGCAGTTCCTTGCGCGAGCCCGCGCCGATGGCGATGCGCCGGCCGATGGCGCCGCGCATCGAGCGCACGACGTGCAGGTTGGTGGGGGTGCCGTCGGCTGTGAAGCCGGCGCGCTGGCTCTTCCATTCGGGCGTCTCGGCCAGCTGCGTGCGGATCATGTGCGGCAGCGCCAGGTCTTCGAAGAAGACCTGCATGAACTCTTCCTTGCTCAGCGCGAAGGTGAAGTCGTCCTCGCCCTCGCCGGAGTCGCTGGCCTGGCCCTTGCCGGAGCCGCCCCCGCCGCCGCCCTTGGGCCGTTCGATGCGGTCGCCGCGCACGTAGTCCTTGTTGCCCGGGTGCACGATCTCGCGCATGCCGCCCTGGCCGTGGTGGAACACCGGCTCGGAGACGTCCTTCTTCGGGATGCGCACGTCTTCGCCGCGCTCGATGTCGCGGATGCCGCGGCCGTCGACCGCGCGCTTGACCGCCTCGCGGATCTGCTCCTTGTAGCGGCGCAGGAAGCGCTCGCGGTTGCCGATCGACTTGTTCTTGCCGGCCAGCCTGCGGTCGATGATCTGGAGCATGAAACGTCCCTCGGTCTCAGCTGCCTTTCATCAGCTGCTCTTGCGCACGCGCAGGTACCACTCGCACAGCAGCCGCACCTGCTTGCCGGTGTAGCCCTTGTCGACCATGCGGTTGACGAAGTCCTCGTGCTTCTTGGCCTCGTCGGCACTGGCCTTGGCGTTGAAGCTGATCACCGGCAGCAGCTCTTCGGTGTTGGAGAACATCTTCTTCTCGATCACCGTGCGCAGCTTCTCGTAGCTGGTCCACACCGGGTTCTTGCCCTGGTTGTTGGCCCGCGCACGCAGCACGAAGTTGACGATCTCGTTGCGGAAGTCCTTGGGGTTGGCGATGCCGGCAGGCTTCTCGATCTTCTCGAGCTCGGCGTTCAGCGCGGAGCGGTCGAAGACCTCGCCGGTGTCGGTGTCGCGGAACTCCTGGTCCTGGATCCAGTAGTCGGCATAGGTGACGTAGCGGTCGAAGATGTTCTGGCCGTACTCGCTGTAGCTCTCGAGGTACGCGGTCTGGATCTCCTTGCCGATGAACTCGGCGTAGCGCGGCGCCAGCTGCTCCTTGATGAAGCCGACGAACTTCTGCTCGCGTCTCCTGCGGGAACTGCTCGCGCTCGATCTGCTGCTCGAGCACGTACATCAGGTGCACCGGGTTGGCCGCCAGCTCCTGGCTGTCGAAGTTGAAGACCTTGGAGATGATCTTGTAGGCGAAGCGCGTGCAGATGCCGCTCATGCCCTCGTCGACGCCGGCGTAGTCGCGGTACTCCTGGTAGCTCTTGGCGCGCGGGTCGGTGTCTTTCAGGTTCTCGCCGTCGTAGACCTGCATCTTGGAATAGAGCGACGAGTTCTCGGGCTCCTTCAGGCGCGTGAGGATGGCGAACTGGCTCATCATCTTCAGCGTGCCGGGCGCGCACTTGGCCTCGGCCAGCGACGAGTTGCGGATCAGCTTCTCGTAGATCTTGACCTCTTCGCTGACGCGCAGGCAGTACGGCACCTTGACGATGTAGATGCGGTCGAGGAACGCTTCGTTGTTCTTGTTGTTGCGGAAGGTCTTCCACTCGCTCTCGTTGCTGTGCGCAAGCACGATGCCGTCGAACGGGATCGCGCCGAAGCCTTCGGTGCCCTTGAAGTTGCCTTCTTGGGTGGCGGTCAGCAGCGGGTGCAGCACCTTGATCGGCGCCTTGAACATCTCGACGAACTCGAGCAGGCCCTGGTTGGCCAGGCACAGGCCGCCCGAGTAGCTGTAGGCGTCGGGGTCGTCCTGCGCGTAGGTCTCGAGCTTGCGGATGTCGACCTTGCCCACCAGCGACGAGATGTCTTGGTTGTTTTCGTCGCCCGGCTCGGTCTTGCAAACGGCGATCTGCTTGAGCACCGACGGATAGCGCTTGACGACGCGGAACTTGCGGATGTCGCCGCCGAACTCCTCGAGCCGCTTGACCGCCCATGGCGACATGATGCGGTTGAGGTAGCGGCTCGGGATGCCGTATTCCTTTTCCAGGATCGGCCCGTCTTCGGTGAGGTCGAACAGTCCGAGCGGCGACTCGTTGACCGGCGAGCCCTTGATGGCATAGAACGGCACGTGCTCCATCAATTGCTTCAGGCGCTCGGCGATCGAGCTCTTGCCGCCGCCCACCGGGCCCAGCAGGTACAGGATCTGTTTCTTCTCTTCCAGCCCCTGCGCGGCGTGCCGGAAGTACGACACCACCTGCTCGATGGCGTCTTCCATGCCGAAGAACTCGGCGAACGCCGGGTAGATCTTGATGACCTTGTTGGCGAAGATGCGCGACAGGCGCGGGTCGTTGCGCGTGTCGACCATTTGCGGCTCGCCGATGGCTTTGAGCATGCGCTCGGCCGCGGTGGCATAGGCCAGCGGGTTGCGCTTGCATTCAGCCAGGTATTCTTCGAGCGAGAGTTCTTCTTCTCTCGTGCGCTCGAAGCGGGCTGCAAAGTTGCTGATCACGTCCATGCGGACCTCCTTGATCGGACGGATGCGCCGACACACCTTGGTGCCGCCGACATCTGGGAAGTTCTGATGGAGTCCCGGCTGTACGGGCCCGGGCTCCATCAGAGCTTTCCGGTCTGCTCAACCCTGTAGGGTTAGCTCCTGCAACTGTGATTCAGCATGTCCGATCCTGCGTGACTCCAGCCATTCGAGTAAAGCCCGCAATCAGGCGCTGTTCGATCCGTACGTCACCCGCCTGCCACAACGCTGCTCGCTTCGCATGGTAGTAGCTACAACGCAAGTCCGCGATCGGTGGCTGACCCTGCCTCGCCTACAAGGCCCACTATGCGCCGCCGCGGCACATGCACCGCTGTGAATAATGCAGTCAAGGCGCTGCTGTGGCACGCGCCGTGACGAAGCACACGTGGGGTGTTGCAGGTGCGTCGAAGTGCCCTCATCGAGCGAAAACGGTGTGTTCACGCGAGCCGTGTCACCGTTGAGGCGGTTGCGCGCGGGCCCGTTGCAGGCGTCAACTTTCGGTCAGTCCAAGCTTGTCGAGCACGCCATTGAGCTCGTCCAGCGAGCCGAATGAGATGGCGATTTCGCCGCGGCCACCGTCGGCGCCGCGGCGCTTGAGCCGGATCTGCACCGGTGCCGTCAAGCGATCGGCCAACTGCTCCTCGATGCGCAGGATGTCGCGCGACTTCTCGACGGCCTGCGATCGTTTGCCGGTGCCGGCGCCGTCGCTTCGTTTGGTGACCAGCCGCTCGGTTTCGCGCACCGACAGGCGCTTGGCGACGATCTCGTTGGCGCACAGGATCTGCTCGGCGCCGCCCAGCGACAGCAGCGCCCTGGCGTGACCCATTTCGAGGTCGCCGGCCATCAGCAGTTGTTGCACCGGGTCGGCCAGGTGGAGCAGCCGCATCAGGTTGCTGGCAGCGCTGCGCGAGCGCCCCACGGCCTGCGCCGCCTGGTCGTGGGTGAGTCGAAACTCGTCGATCAGCCGCTGCAGACCCTGCGCCTCCTCGAGGGGATTGAGATCCTCGCGCTGGATGTTCTCCACCAGTGCCATCACGGCAGCGGCCTCGTCCGGAACGTCTCGCACCAGCACCGGCACGTCGTCCATGCCGGCGAGGCCCGCCGCGCGGACGCGCCGCTCACCGGCGATGATCTCGTAGCTTCCCGCGCCGACGGGGCGCACCAACACGGGCTGCATCAAACCCTGGCTCTTGATGCTTTGCGCGAGCTCGGCCAGCGAGCCCTCGTCCATGCGCGTACGGGGTTGATAGCGGCCCGGCTTGATCTGACTGAGTTTGAGGCTGCTCGGTTGTTGGGACGCCGAGGGCCCGGCTTCCGACACCCTGGGGCCCAACAGCGCCTCCAGCCCCATGCCCAGCCCTTTGGGTCTTTTTGTCACCATGCCGATCATTGTCAGTCATCGCGCGCGGGCGGACTCTGCCGGACGTTGCCGATTGACGATATCCTTGTCGACGCCACGCGTGGTTCGAAGAGATTGCTCGATGAGTTTCACCGTATTCGTTGATGGCCAGGAAGGCACGACCGGACTGCAGATCCACGATCTTCTGGCACGGCGTCGCGACATCGAAGTGCTGCGCATCGCCACCGATCTGCGCAAAGACAATGCCGAACGGGCTCGCCTGCTCAACGCTGCCGACGTGGCGTTTCTGTGCCTGCCCGACCAAGCCGCACGCGAAGCCGCCAGTTGGGTGACCAATCCGCGCACCTGCGTCATCGACGCCAGCACAGCTCATCGAGTCGATCCGGCCTGGGTGTTCGGCCTGCCCGAGCTGGCACCCGGTCAGCGTGATGCTCTGCGCCAAGGCAAACGCATCAGCAACCCAGGTTGCCATTCCACCGCATTCATATTGCTGATTCGTCCACTGGTCGACGCCGGGCTGATCGATGCCGATACCGCGTTGAGCGCGACGTCAATCACCGGCTACTCTGGCGGTGGCCGCAAGATGATCGAGCAATACCAGGCGCAGCCGATGCCGGAGCGCTTGGCTTCGCCGCGACCGTATGGATTGGCTCTCGGGCACAAGCACGTGCCCGAGATGACGCGCTGGACAGGCTTGCGCACGCGGCCGGTGTTCATGCCGATCGTCTCCAGTTTTTATAGAGGATTGGCTGTAAGTGTGCCCTTGCACCTATCGACAATCAAATCAGGCGCGGATGCGCGCATCGTGCATGAGGCTCTGAGCGAGCGCTACGCCGACGAACGGTTCATCCGAACGATGCCGTTGTCAGACAGTGGTGCGCTCGATGGCGGCTATTTCGATGTGCAGGCGTGCAACGACACCAATCGATGCGAGCTCTTCGTTTTCGCGAGCGCCGACCAAGCCATCCTGCTGGCGCGCTTGGACAACTTGGGCAAGGGCGCGAGCGGGGCGGCGGTGCAATCGATGAACGTGCATCTCGGTCTCGACGAAGGGCTGGGCCTCGTCGCCTGACGCGCAGCTGCACGGGAGCCGTCGGTCAGTCGATTTGCTGGGCCGCCGTGCGGTAGTGATAGGCGTAGGCGTCACGGAAGCCGAGGTGCCTGTAGACCGCCCGCGCCGCCAAGTTGGAAGCGTCCACTTGCAGATAGCCGACACGTGCGCCGTGTTGCCGTGCGCGCTCCAGCAATTGCCCGCACAGCTTGCGCGACCAGCCGTTGTTGCGCGCTTCGCTTGCGGTGAAGACGTCGTAGAGGCCGACCATGTCGGCCTCGGCCGCGGTTTGACCGCATGCGAGGGCGGCGCTCTCGCCTGAGCGCCGCAGCACCCAACCTTCGAACGGTACCGGCGACAACTCGAGTCGCTGCGCATGGGCCTGCTGTTGCGACAGCGGCGAGCCACGCATCTGGCCAACGACCTGCGCGAAGGCCGCGTGCCCCACCCGCTGCAGGCTAACGCCCGGCGGCAGCGGCTCGGGCGTCAGTGTGGCCAGGTTGTCGTTGACCATGACCCGGGTGTCTTCGAACAGCCGCAACCCGTGGCCTTCGAGCCAGGAGTCCAGCTTTTGCGGCTCCGACATCGGGGTGATGCGAAAGATGAGCGGGAGTCGCGCCTCATCGAACACCTGCTGGCACAGCGCGAACTTCTCTTGCATCGAGAGCCGGCCCTGCGCCACTGCATTCACGCAACGGGCTCGCTTGGCCTTGCCCGGCGAAAAGCGCACCAACCAACCATCGAGCCAGCGCTGCTGCGGCGGTGCGCTGGCATTGAGGCCCGCATCCTCGACACGGGACAGCAAGGTGGTCGGCAACGTGGTCTGCATCTAGGCGAGCTGTTTGACGCGATCGACCATTTCGCGGGCGAAGCTCGAGATAGGCCTGGGCGCCCCGGGAGGACGGATCGAAGACGACCCCCGGCTGGCCGTAGCTCGGCGCTTCGGCAAGGCGAACGTTGCGTGGAATCACGGCGTCGAACACCTTGTCTCCGAAATGCCCCTTGAGCTGCTCGCTGACCTGCTGCTGCAAGGTGATGCGAGGGTCGAACATCACCCGCAACAGCCCGATGATCTGCAGGTCAGGATTCAAGTTGGCGTGCACCTGGCGGATCGTATTGACAAGGTCGGTCAAACCCTCCAGCGCGAAGTATTCGCATTGCATCGGCACGATCACGCCGTGCGCGCTGCACAGCCCGTTCAACGTCAGCAGGCTCAGACTCGGTGGACAGTCGATGACGACCAGGTCGTATTCGCCCGAGACGGCATCGAGCGCCGCGCGCAAGCGCTGGTCACGTCGCTCGAGTCCTACCAGTTCGACCTCCGCGCCGGCCAACTCCCGGTTGGCGCCCAGGACGTCGTAACCGCCCACTTCAGAACGCTGGCGCGCCTCAGCAATTGACGCCGTTTCCAGCAGGACGTCGTAGACCGAGAGGTTGAGTGCCCGCTTGTCGACGCCCGAGCCCATCGTTGCATTGCCTTGGGGGTCGAGGTCCACCAGCAACACCCGCTGGCCGACTTTCGACAAACCCGCTGCCAGGTTGACCGTGGTGGTGGTCTTGCCGACACCGCCCTTTTGGTTCGCGATGCAAAAGATCGCGGGCGCGTTGCGCCGATGCTGGATCCAGCGTGGCGGTGCTTGTCATGGCTCGAGTCCTGCGCATCCACACCAGGTGGCGCTCGGCATCCAGCCCCGGAACCGTGACAGGTTCCACGTGAAACACTTGGAGATCGTCTCGCAGCTGCGCCATCTCTGCGTTGGGCATTCGTCCTTTCTGAGCGACCCACACGCCGCCCGGAGCCAGCGAGTGGCGCGTCAGCGCAGTGAAGTGAGCCGAGCGAGCCGAAGGCGCGAGAGACCATGACGTCGAATGGTTTCGCTGCGGGCAGGTCTTCGAGCCGCGCATGCAATCCGGCCACGTTGAGGATTCCGGACTCAATGGCCGCTTGGCGAACGAAGGCGATTTTTTTCGCCGACCGCATCGACCGCGGTCACGGACCATGACGGGTTCATCGCGGCCAGCACGACCGCCGGAAAGCCAGGGCCGGACCCTGCATCAAGAACGCGCAACGGCCTGCCTTCCGCATGTCGTTGCAAGGGTCCGACCAGGGACAGGCTGTCGAATACGTGGTGAACGAGGAGGTTCGAAGGGGCCTTCCAGGCGCTGAGGCTGTGCACGCCGTTCCATCGATGCAAGCGCTCCAAGTAGGCGATCAGTTGCTTCACCTGCGCGTCGTTGATCGAGCGTTCGAGCTGGCGCGCGCCCTCTTGCAGTCGCCTGGACAAGCCATCGGAATCCCATGAAACGGATGGCGCCATTCCCGGTCATGCAGCGCTCGGCATGTCGTCGCCGTCGGCTTCATCGCGACCGCGCAGGCGGCCTTTTCTCAAGTGAACCAGCAGCAGCGAAATGGCTGCAGGAGTGACACCAGAAATCCGGGAAGCTTGACCCAGCGTCGCCGGCCGCTGCTGATTCAGCTTTTGCCGAACCTCGAAGCTCAGCGCGGTCACCCTCGAGTAGTCAAATTCGGTTGGAAGCCGCAGTGTCTCGTAAGCCGCGGCACGCTTGATCTCGTCTTGCTGCCGCTCGATGTAGCCGGCGTACTTGATGCCGATCTCGATCTGGCTGATCACCGCGTCGGCCAGTTCGGCCCCCAGCTCTCCGTGAAGTGTTTCACGTGAAACCAGGTTGGCGTCAGGCCGCGCGCTCTGCCCGAGTTGCACGACATCATCAAACGCGATGCCTGGCCGCTTCATCAACTCAGCCAAGCTGTACTCATGCTCGATCGGCTTGCCGATGGTCCGCTCCGCCAGCTCCGGGTCCACGACCCCGGGGTACACCCAGGTGGACTTGAGCCTCTCGGTCTCACGCGCCAGCGCGTCCCGCTTGCGGTTGAAGGCGCCCAGCGGGCATCGTCGACCAGGCCGAGTTCGCGTCCTCGCTCGGTCAAGCGCAGGTCGGCGTTGTCTTCGCGCAGATGCAAGCGGTGCTCGGCACGGCTGGTGAACATGCGATACGGCTCCGATACACCCTTGGTGATCAGGTCATCGACCAGCACGCCCAGGTAGGCCTCGTCGCGCCGCGGCAGCCACGGCTCGCGGCCGAGCACGGCCAGCGCCGCGTTGGTTCCGGCGTGCAGCCCCTGCGCTGCCGCCTCCTCGTAGCCGGTGGTGCCGTTGATCTGCCCCGCGAAATACAGCCCGGCAATGGCCTGGGTCTCAAAGGTCTGCCTTGAGGGCCCTTGGGTCGAAGTAGTCGTACTCGATCGCATAGCCCGGGCGCAGGATGTGGGCCTGCTCCAGGCCCACCATCGAGCGCACGGCGTCCCACTGCACGTCGAAAGGCAACGAGGTCGAGATGCCGTTCGGGTAGATCTCGTGCGTGTCGAGCCCTTCTGGCTCCAGGAAGATCTGGTGGCCAGCTTTCTCGGCAAAACGATTGACCTTGTCTTCGATGCTGGGGCAGTAGCGCGGGCCCGACGCCTTCGATCACGCCGGTGAACATCGGGCTGCGGTCGAAGCCCTTGCGGATGATCTCGTGCGTGCGCTCGTTGGTGTGCGTGATCCAGCAGGCAAACCTGGCGCGGGTGTTGATCGGCGCGACCCATGAAGCTGAACACCGGCACCGGGTCGGTGTCGCCGGGCTGCTCGATCAGCTTCGAGAAATCGACCGAACGCCCATCGATGCGCGGCGGCGTGCCGGTCTTCAGTCGGCCCTGCGGCAGCCCCAGCTCGCGCAACCGCTCCGACAGCACGAGCGCCGGGCCATCGCCCGCCCTTCCGCCGGGGTGGTTGCGCAATCCCGACATGGATGCGCCCATTCAGGAAGGTGCCTGCGGTCAGCACCACCTTCGCCGCATCAAAGCGAATGCCCACTTGCGTCAGTACGCCTGTGACTGCGCCAGTACGGTCCAAGCACAGGTCATCCACCGCTTGCTGAAACAGCCACAGGTTGGGCTGGGTCTCGAGCCGCCGCCGAATCGCAGCGCGGTAGAGCACCCGATCCGCCTGGGCGCGCGTGGCGCGCACCGCCGGGCCCTTGGACCCATTGAGCACCCGAAACTGAATGCCGGCCTCGTCGGTCGCCGCGGCCATCGCGCCGCCCAGCGCGTCGATCTCCTTGACCAGATGTCCCTTGCCGATACCGCCGATCGACGGGTTGCAACTCATCTGGCCCAGCGTCTCGATGCTGTGCGTCAGCAGCAGCGTGGCGCAGCCCATTCGCGCAGCAGCCAGCGCGGCCTCGGTGCCGGCATGGCCGCCGCCGACCACGATCACATCAAAACGCCTTGGGAAACTGCATGCCACGATCATCCTGCTGGCCAGCATTGTAGAAAGCGCCCGCGGTTGTGCCCGGGCGCAGCGGCCAGCCCGACAGCAATTCAGTGCGCCTTTTGCACAGCGGCGGCGCCACCGACCGAGCGCAGGTCGTGCGACACCCCGCCAGCCGCCAGAACGACCACACGATCGGCGCTGGCGATCGTTTCGGGCCGGTGTGCCACGATCACGCGCGTCAGTCGCAGCTGGCGCACGGCCTGGTTGACCAGCCGCTCGCGCTCGACATCCAGCGCGCTGGTCGCCTCGTCGAGCAACAAGATCCGCGGCCGCTTGTACAGCGCGCGCGCCAGCAACACCCGCTGCTTCTGTCCGCCCGACAACGTGGCGCCCATCTCGCCGATCAGCGTGTAGTAGCCCATCGGCAGCGCGGCGATCTCGTCGTGCACCGACGCCACACGCGCGCACTCGACGATGCGCTCCATATCGGGCCGCGAATCGAAGAAGCTGATGTTGTCGGCGATCGAGCCGGCGAACAGCGGCTCGTCCTGCATCACGGTGCCTACCATGGAGCGCCAGCTCGCCGCGCCCATCGCCTGCCGAGCGGCCGTCCGCCGACGAGCACTTCGCCGTGCACGGGCGTCAGGATGCCCAGCATCAGCTTGACGAGCGTGGTCTTGCCGCAGCCCGACGGGCCGACGATGGCGACCGACTCGCCGGGCTCGATGCTCAGGTTGACGCCGCGCAGCACGTCGCCCTCGCTGTCGGAATAGCGGAACCCGACGTCGCGCAGTTCGATGCGCGGCGGCGCGCTGTCGCTGTCGCTGTCGGCGGCCAGCGCCGGCATGGCGACCTGCACCATTTCCGGTTCGCTGAGCACGATGTCGGCCAGGCGCTCGCCCTGCACCTTGAGCATCTTCAGTTCAGCCCACTTGTCGATCAGCGCGCCCACACGCTGCGAGAACTGCTCCTTGTAGGCAACGAAGGCCAACAGCATGCCCACCGTGAAACGCTTGGTCGAGAACCAGCAAGGCGCCGATCCAGATCACCAGCGACCCGCTCGAGACCGAACAGCCCCCGGTTGGCCACTGCCAGCGTCACCTCGAGCCGACGCACCACGATGTCGGCGTTCATCGCATCGACCACCAGGTTCATGAAGCGCGCCTGCCGGTCGGCCTCGGCGGCGAACAGCTTGATGGCCATCACGCCGCGCAACGACTCGAGGAAGTGGCTGGTCTTCTTGGCGTCGTGCACCAGCGCCTCTTCGGTGGCGCGGCGCATCGGTGCGAACAACGCCCAGCGCAGCAGCGCATAGGCCACCACGAACGCCAGCACGACGCCGCTGAGCAGCGGGCTGTACAGCGCCATCATGGCCAGCGTGGTCAGCACCAGCGCGCCGTCGAGCAGCACCTCGAGAAAGCTGGTGGTCAGGGTCTTCTGGATCTGCTGCACGGCGAAGAATCGCGACCAGATGTCGCCCATGTGCCGCCGCTCGAACCAGGCCACCGGCAGACGAAGCAGGTGCGCGAACACGTTGCCGAGCCATTGCAGGTTGAGCGTGGCCGACAGATGCAGCACCGCCCACGAGCGAATCGCCGCGGTCGCCACCTGGATCATCACCAGCAACCCAAAGCCGATGCCGAGCGTCACCAGCAGGTCTCGATCGGCCGTCACCAGCACATCGTCGACCACCCATTGCATGAAGAACGGGCTCAGCAGCACGAAGAATTCGAGCACCAGCGCCAGCGCAACGATCTGCGCCAGCGAGCGCTTCAGCCCCATCACCCGGCCAAGCAGTTGCCGCATGGTGATGCGACGCTGGTCGTCGCGCGCGCTCGAAACTCGACTCCGGGATCAACTCCATCGCCGCGCCGGTGAAGTGGCGCGACAGGCGCGCCCACTTCACCCAGCGGGCGCCCTGGGCCGGATCGTGAATCAGCACGCCGTCGCGGCCCACCTTCACCAGCACCACGAAGTGATTGAAGTCCCAGTGCAGGATCGCCGGCAACGGCAACTGCTCGAGTTGATCCGGCTCGGCCCGCACGGCCCGCGTCTGCAGCTTCAGCGCGCGCGCCATGCGTGGCCAGGTCGGCCATCGTCGCGCCCTTGAGCGACAGGTTGAAGCGCTGGCGCAGCGTGGGCAGGTCGGTGTGCAGGCCATGCGAGGCCGGCCACCATGGCCAGGCACGCCAACGCGCATTCCGCGGCTTCGTTCTGCAGGATCACCGGCGTGGCCGGGGCGCCGAAGCCGATTCGCAGGGATCGTGCCGCTGTCATGGCCAGCCGACGATCAGAGCCGGCCCGCAATGCCCAACACGGGCGCGAACAGCCATTCGACGAGGCGACGGCGCTCCAGCATCACGTCGGCATCGAGTTGCATGCCGGCAGCCAAGCGGCTGCTCACGGCCATAGGCCAGCACGTACTGGTGTTCCAGATTCACCGTCACCCGGTACAGCGGCTCGTTGGGCTTGACAGCCAGCGGCAGCGCGGCCAGTTCGCCGGCTTGCAGCGGAGTGCTCGACACCTGAATCACCGCGCCCGCCTGGTGACCGAACTTCTGATGCGGGAAGGCGGCCACGCGCAGCCGCACCGGCTGCTGCGGCCGGATGAACCCGAGCGCGCTCGACGGCGCGTACAGGTGCGCCTGCAACCGCGTGTCGGCCGGCACCAGGCTCGCCAGGGCCGACATCGGGCGTCACGCTCTGTCCGGGCTCGGCCAACACCGCGGCCAGCGTGCCGTCCTGCGGCGCGCGGATCAGCATCTCGTGCTTGGCCTCGTTCTCCGCCGACTCCTGCGCCAGCGCCTGCGCCGCGCGCTGCAGCTCGCCGGCGCGCGCGCGTTCCTGCAGCGGCAGCTCGCGGCGCTGGCCTTCCAGCGCAGCGATGTCGCGCATCAACGTGCTGCGCTGGCGCTCCAGCGCGACGCAGCTGAGCGCGCAGCGCCAGCACCTCTTCGCTCTTGGTGTTGATCTGCGCGCTGGACACGAAGCGCTCCTCGCGCAACGACTCCAGCCGCGCCAGCGTCTGCTGCGACAGCGCCAGGCGCTGGCGCTGCAACTCGATCTCGGTGGCGATCTGAGCGGTCTCCTGGCGCAAGCCGGCCAAGCGCTCGGTCAACGCAGTCTCCTGCTCGCGACTCAGCCGCTGCCGGGCCTCCAGGGTTTCGCTCAAGCTCTCCTGACGAGCGCGCAAGCTGCGCTGCACCCGTTGCTGCGCGCTGCCGTCGCCCACGTGCTGATCCAGCGACAGCACGAACAGCACGTCGCCGGCGCGCACCGCCTGGCCCTGCGTGACACGCCGCTCCGCCACCGTGGCGAGTTGGGGCGTCACCAGGCGGATCCAGCCGCGGTCGGGCACCAGCACGCCGCGCACATGGGCCTTGCGCGTGTACTCGCCCAGCACCAGCCAGCAGCCCACTGCGATGGCCACCGCGACCAGCACAGCGACCAGCACCGACATCGACACCGGCCGCACCAAGCGCACCTCGCCCATCCACTGCTGGCGATGCGCTTCGATGGCCTCGCGCCGGAACAACGGCGTCATGTCAAACCGGACCCACAAATGCAGAACGGCCCGGATGAACCGGGCCGCCGACTAGCCGGCCGGAGGGGGGAAGCGCCGGCGCGTCGAGAGAACGTTCGCTGGCGTTATTGCCAGCCGCCCCTGGGCGATTCGGTGCGTGACGCCGCCGACCATTTGCGCCAGTTGCCGTTCGTCCAGCGGTTGTACGGCCTTCTTCGGTTCGATCGAGCTGCGGCGCTTGCCGCCGAAGAGGGTCTTGAGGAATGAGGTCTTGCGGGTTTGCTGCATATTGGTCTCCGTTCTGGATATGGCGCCTGTCCCGAGGCGCTTGAGGGAGATTTCAGCAGCGGACGTGTGACCACGAAACTGTCAACTCTTACAGGGTGACAGAGCCAACGCTTCCAGGCCAAACTATGCAGGTGTGCGTCAGCGGATCAGGCCCAGCCGCAGCGCCTTGAGCACCGCCTGGTGCTTGTTGACGCAGCCGAGCTTGTGCATCGCGTTGTTCAGGTGCAGCACGGCCGTGCGCTCGGTGATGCCCAGGATCGAGCCCACCTCCCACGCCGTCTTGCCGTCCATCGTCCAGCGCATCGCCTCGAGCTCGCGCGGCGTCAGCGACGGGCGCTCCGGCGACGGCGTCGCCTGGCACCAGGACCCGCATCGCCGCGTCGTGCGCATGCACCGCGAACAACTGCAGGTCGGCCACCACCCGCGTCAACTCGTGGCGGTCGCTCGGCAAGGCGCGATCGCGGTCGACGCCGAGCATGAAATGTTTGCCCTCGGGCAGGTGCAGCGCCATCGCGATGCCCGTCTGGTAGCCGTAGCGCGCCTGCTCCTCCCACAGCTCGCCCTGCCCTTGCGAGGTGTAGGTGCCCTGATCCCAGATGATCGGCAGGCTCTGGCGCTTGCAGTGCTGCATCACCGGGTCGCGCTGCATGGCGCGCGGGTCGTTGAACGCACCGAGCAACTCCGGCGGCGTGTTGTCGACCACCACGAACTCGCTGCGCCCGATGCCGCGATCGATCACGGCCATCGCCGAGACGGTCTCGAAGCCCAACGCGCGGCCGAAGCGCACGACCTCGTCCCGGAACTCGTCGCGGTCCCGGGCCTGAAGCACCGATGAATAACCGCCTTGCAGCATGTGATCGAATCAACCGCAGCGTTCGCGGACACGCTCGGACCTGAAAGGTCTTACAGATTTCAATCGATTGCCACTTGCCGAACACTATTCGGCACTGCAAACGACGAGTCACACCATGCAATCCAAGTCCCACGCCTGTCCCCCCTGGACCGTTCGCGCCTGGCCGCCTCTATTGTGGCAGGTTGACAACCTGCGGCCGCTCCTGCTTCGGCATTTGGGCACACGTGTCACGAACCCCGGCGACCAGGTCTCGCGCACCTCCGGGCAGACGATCTGGGCGGCCGCCGCCGCCGACGGCCAAGCCGGCATGGCCTGGGACTGGATCCAGTTGTCCGCCGGCGTGGTGGCGATGGCCGACCCGATGTCGGTCGTGACCAACCTGCGCTTGGTCAGTCTGGATGGTGACGTGCTGACCCCGTTGGAGTCGTTGCGTTGCCTCAATGAAGTCGTGCACACACTGCCGTGGCAGGACGAGGTCGAGCGGGTGCTGATGGTCAGCGCGCAGGCCGCGTGAACCCTGGTTGCGAGGCGCCAGCCTCGCATAAACGTTTCATGTTGCAACGGCCCGCCCGGGCTCAGCGAATCGCGGCCACGCGCAGGTGGCGCGCGATGTAGGCCAGGCAGGCGCCGGCCAGCAACGCGGCGACCCCCAGCGGCACCAGCAGGTCGGCGGCCATGAAGGCATCGCCGCGCAGCACCCGGCCCATCAGGGTCACCTGCGCCAGCGCCGGCAGCCACAGGTGCCAGGGTCGCTCGCCGGCGTCGTTGAACAGCGTGGCCATCGGCAGCAACGACACCACCAGGATGACCAGCGTGTTGCTGGCCTGCGCCTCCTTGAAGGTCTTGCAGCGGATGGCGATCGCCATCATCAGCGCCGACAACGTGGCCGCCAGCGGCAGCAGCAGCGCCAAGAAGAGGCCCGCCTCGCGCAGGCCGAAGCGAAACAGCGCCGCCAGCGTGTCGCTGCGCAGCAAGCCCTGCGCGGGCAGAAAGCTCAGGCAGCTCAGCACCGCGATCAGCATGCCGACGCTGGCCACCGCGCCCCACTTGCCGACCACCAGTGCGCAGCCGCGAGGCCGGCGTCATCAGCAGCGGCTCCAGTGAGCCGCGCTCGCGTTCGCCGGCCGTGGTGTCCAACGCCGCATTGAGCGCCCCGTAGAGCACCGCCATCAGCACGAAGAACGGCACGATGCCGGTCAACTGCGCCGCGCGCGCCCGCGGATCCGCCAGGTCGCGCTCCTGGATCTGCACCGACTCCAGCGCGGCCGGCGCGACGCCGCGGTAAGTCAGGCGCTGCATCGCGATCTCTTGATTGAACGCGTGCAGCACGCGCTGCAGCGCGTCGCACGCCGACCGCCGCGCGCGTGTTGGCGCTCGACGTCACCACCTCGAGCAACGGGCGCTCGCCGCGCGCCAGCGCGGCCTCGAAGTCCGGGGCGATCACGATCACCGGGTCGGCCAACCGACGCTCGACGAGCTGGCGCTCGTAGTCGGCCGGCGCGGCCTTGATCTGCAGCGTCTGCCGCTCGAGAAAATTGCGCAGGCTGGGCGCGTGTTCGATGCCGGCGACCATCACCTCGCGCGACTCGGCGCGTTCCTCGCTGCCGGCCACCAGCACCGACAAGCGCGAACAGCAGCAGCGGCCCCATCACCACCGACGACAGCACCACGGCCATCAAAGTGCGGCGGTCGCGCAGCGCATCGCGCACCTCCTTGACGAAAACGATCCAGGCGCCCCTCATCGGCTGCTCCGGTCGCCACCCGGCGCGAACGCCAACGCCACGAAGGCCTGCTCGAAGTCGTCGTGGCCGCTGCGTCGGCACAACGTCGTCGACGCTGCCTTCGGCCACCGCGCGCCCCTGGGCCACCACCACCACGTGGTCGCACAGACGCTGCACCTCCTGCATGATGTGGGTGCAGAAGACGATGCATTTGCCGTGCTCGTCGCGCAGCCGGCGCAGCGCCTCGCGCAGGCCGCGAATGGCCTGCACGTCCAGGCCGTTGGTCGGCTCGTCGAGGATGATGTTCGGCGGGTCGTGCACCAGCGCCCGTGCCAGCGCCGTCTTCATGCGCTCGCCCTGGCTGAACCCTTCGGTGCGCCGATCGAGCAGGCTCGCGAACTCCAGCAGATGTGCCAGCGCGTGCGCGCGCTCGTTGGCGGCGTCGATCGGCATGCCGTGCAACTGCGCGTGATAGACGATGTTCTCGCGCGCGGTCAGTCGCGGGTACAGGCCGCGCGCATCGGACAACACACCCAGCCGCGCCAGCGCTTCACGCGGCCGCGCCGCCACGTCGATGCCGTCGACCGCGATGCGGCCGCTGTCGGGTTGCAGCAGCGCCGCCACCATGCGCAGCGTGGTGGTCTTGCCCGCGCCGTTGGGGCCCAGCAGCGCAGTGATGCGGCCATCGGCGGCGTGCAGCGTGACCCCACGCACCGCCTCGATCACGCGCGCGCTGCGGCCACGCCCCTGCACGAAGCGCTTGTGCAGCTGATCGACCTGGATCATCGGGTGGGCACCGACGCGGCCTGCCCGAGCGGCACGAACAGCCGCGGCCGCGGCAGCGTCGCAGCGCACCGCGCGTCGACCTGCAGCGCCGCAGCGTCGTCGGTGGCTTCGATGAAGCGCAGCACCGCATCGCGCACGCACGGCAACGCCATCACGCCGTGGCCTGCGTTGGGCACCACCGTGTGCCGCGCCTTCGCGCCCAGCGCGTGCGCGATGCGTTCGCCGTGGCGCGGCGGCGTGGCCGGATCGGCGGCACCCGACAGCACCCAGGTCGCGGCCGGCGCCGCCGGCGTCGAGTAGAAAGCCGGGTCGACCTCGGCCCGCGGCCACGCCGCGCACGCTTGTCGATACAGGCGCGCGAAGCCGCCGGCGAATGGCTCGCCTGCCGCGTCTGCACCACGGCTCATGCGCGGCACGTCTTCGGAGCACACGACCGAAAAGTGCATGCCGGTGTAAAGCCGCACGCCGGGGCCCGACAGCGCCGACGCCAGCCCCGCCATCGCGTCGAAGCGGCCATGCGCGGCCTCGGCGATCGCCGCCGGCAGCGCCGCCGCCAGTGCCGGCGCGTACAGCGGCGGGCGCACCATGCCGAGCACCGCGTCGCGCGTCAGCAGCATCGTTTCGGGCTGGCCGGTCAACGGGTTGGTGATCTGCACCTGCCGCGGCAAGCCATCGAGCAGGACCTGCCACAGCGCGCGCAATCGCGGATGGCGGGCATTGCAGGCGGCATCGGCGGCACACCACTCGAACAAGCCGTCCAGCGCCGCCTGGTTGTCGGCGGAGAACGAGGCCGGCAGCACCATGTCGGCCGGTGCCACGCCGTCGACCACGACACGACGCACCGCGCGCGGAAACTGCCGCATGTACTCCAGCGCCGCGCGCGTGCCGTACGAAGCAGCCGACCAGGTTGATCGACGGCGCACCCAGGGCGCTGCGCACCGCATCGGCATCGGCCACTCGCGATCGGCGTGGTGTAGCGGCGCAAGTCACCGTGCGGCAAGCGCATCAGGCGCTCGCGGCAGGTTGCGAGCCGCGCCAGCTGCAGCTGCGGGTCGAACTGCTCGGCCAGCGGCCGCAACGGCTGCTCATCGGTTTCGCAGCGCAGCGGCGCGCTGCGGCCGGTGCCTCGCTGATCGACGAACACCAGGTCGCGCCGGTTGTTCAGGCGCCCCATCTGCGCCGCCACCGGCCCGGCCAGCTCGATGGCGCTCTGCCCGGGGCCGCCGGCGAAGAAGAACACCGGATCGGGCAGCTTGTTGTGGGCCAGCGCCGGCAGCACCGCAAAGTGCACGTCGATCTGCACGCCCTGCGGCTGCGCCGGATCGAGCGGCCGCTGCACGCTGGCGCACATCGCCTCGTGCGTCACGCCCTTGAGCCGGCAAGGCTTGAGCTCGACGGCGTGCGCTGCCGCGCACAGGCCGAGGCCCGTCAGCCAGGTGGCCCAGCGCAAGCTCCGCCGGTGGATCATCGGCGCGCATTGTCCACGACGCTCGTGGACGCTCGTGAAGCGCTGGCATTTCCGACGGCCCGCATGCGGATTGCGTGCGCGATATGCTGGCGCCCCGATTTGCCAATCGACCTGGAGACCGACATGAAGCTCTATTACAGCCCCGGCGCTTGTTCGTTGAGCCCGCACATCGTGTTGCGCGAACTGGGTCTGCCGTTCGAGCCCGTGCTGGCCAGCACCAAGACGCACAAGCTGGTCGACGGCACCGACTACTACACGATCAATCCAAAGGGCTACGTGCCGCTGCTCGAGCTCGACGACGGCCTGCGCCTGAGCGAGGGCCCGGCGATCGTGCAATACCTGGCCGACCAGGCGCCCGCCAAAGGCCTGATCGCGGCGGCCGGCACGATGGCCCGCTATCGCCAGATCGAATGGCTGAACTTCATCTCCAGCGAGCTGCACAAGTCGTATTCGCCGTTGTTCAACCCGGCGATGCCCGAAGAGGGCAAGGACGTGTTTCGCCAGCGCTTGAAGACCCGCTACAAGTACCTCAACGAGCAGCTCGAGGGCAAGTCGTTCCTGATGGGCGACGCCTTCTCGGTGCCCGACGCCTACCTGTTCACGGTGACCAACTGGGCGCCGCGCGTCGGCGTCGACATCGCCGACCTGTCGAACGTGCAAGCCTTCATGACGCGCATGGCCGCCCGGCCCGGGGTGCAGGCGGCGATGAAGGCCGAGGGCCTGCTCAAGTAGAACCGTCCGGCCGCCGCGCGGGCGGCCCGGTTTTCGCGATCACGCGCTGCTCTTGCCCGACGGCTTGAAGGTGCCCTCGCAGGCCGCGCGAGCGGCGGGCTCGCCGTCGAGGCGGCCGCACACCGGCTGCAGCTGGGCGCGCAGGCGCCCGACCACGGCGCTGTGCCGGCCGTCACGGTTCCACTGGGTCAGTTGTTTGTCCACGCGCGCCAGCGAACGCGCGCTGCGTCCGTCGAAGGCGCCGCGGTCGCGCGCGGCCTCGTCGATGATGCTGCGAGACGGCGCGTTCCAGCCGCGCCTCGTCGTCGGGAGCCAGCTCGACCAGCGCGCTCACGTACTGGGCGCCCCACTGCAGCCGGGTCGCCGGGCCCTCGCTGCGTGCAAACGCCTCCTCGTACCAGCGCAGCGCCTCGTCGCTGCGGCCGAGCTTGCGCGCATTGCCGCCGAGCTGGCTCATCAGGTAGTAGGGCGAGTGGCTCTTGGCCAGGTTGGCCTTCAGCAGCGCGTCGGACTCTTTCCACAGCCCGGCCTGCCCGAGGATGTAGGCCGCCGCGGTGATCACCGCCTGGCGTTCGTAGCCGTCGGTGACCTCACGGTCCGCCGCCGCGCTGGCCTCGCGCACCTGCTTGAGCAACGGCGCCGGGATGCGCGGGTGGCGTTCGTTCTTCGCGCTGTCGATGCGCGCCAGATCGACCCGCGCGCCCAGCGCGGTCAGCCGATCGGCACGCGACAGCGTGGTGTCGGCCTGCAGACCTCGCAGCGCCGCGTCGTAGCCGCTGACGATCGCCTTGCGATCGGCGCTGCCCGGCGCCGACACCGCCTTGGTGATCTCGGCCGCAAAGTTGGTCAGCACATCCATCTGCGCCCGCACCACCACCGGGTCGGCGAGCCAACCGCGCACACGCTGGCGCAGCGCGGCGTCGGACTTGACGCCCTTGCCGCCGTCGCTGTCGGCCAACGCCTTGAGCATCAAGCGGGTCGCGCTGTCCGCTTCGCTGCGCGGGCAGGCGGCCGCCAGGCCGGCCAGCACGCCAGGGCGCTCGGCCTCGCTCAGCAGCTGCGATTCGTCGCTGATCCACGAATAGAAGGCGAGCATGCGCCACTCGGCGCCGGACAGCGCCTTGCCGGCGCGGGCATCGGCCAACACGTCTTTGGCGGCGCGGCCACCGCCCAAGCCGAACTCCAGCAGCTGCAACACCTGCGGCGCATCGGCCTCGCCCGGCAGCCGCATCAACTCGGCGCCGTCGCTGCGCATCAGCACCATCGTCGGGTAGCCGCTCACCTTGAAGCGTGCACCGAGCTTCTGCGCACCGGGCAGGTCGCCGTCGATCTCCACCGCGACCAGCGACTTGCTGCGTTCGATGAAGTCGTGCCGGTTGAACAACGTGGCCTTCAGCTGATTGCACGGCGGGCACCACTTGGCACCCCAGTACAGCAACACCGGCTTGCCGGCGGCGCGCGCTTGCGCGAAGGCACGTTCGACGTCGGCGTTGTTGGCGGCGGGCTGCCAGGCCACGCCGTCGTCGGCGGCCCACGTGACAGCGACCATCGCCAACCCGGCCACCAAGGCGGCTGCGCGCAGCGCGACGGCAACGAATCGTACGGGCATGGGAGTGGGCGAACCGGCCGGCAAGGCTCCCATTGTGCGTCTGCCGGGCCGCGGCTGCAGTCCACGCCGTGGAGGCGCAGTCGCCGGCACTAGTCCAAGGCAGCGTCGGGCGGCGCCCCGAGCCAGCCCTGCGACTCGTCGTCCAGCGGCTCCGGCGTGGCCCGAGCCAGCACCATCCACACTGCGAATGGCAGCTTCAGCGGCCGCTTGGGCGCCGGACGCACCACCTCGAGCGCCGACTCGCGCGCCACCATCACGCCGAACGCCGCCGGGATGTCGTCGGCCCCGCCGATGCCTTCGCGCAGCACGTACCAGCATTGGCTGCTGTTGTGCAGGTAGGCCTGACCCTTCTCGGGGCGCCGCAGGTCGGACAACAGATCGGCGCGATGCACCTTGATCTCGTGGGCCACCGGCTCGACATAGTCCTCCACGGTGGTGTGCCGGATCGAATAGACGTCGGGCATTCCGATCGCCCAGGCCGCCGCATCGCCCTCGCCGACCTTGGCGCGCAGCGACAAACCCCGCCACACCACGCGGCCGGCGCGCTGCATCTCGCGCGCCACGCGCGCCACCAATGCCTCGTGCGCGTCGCGCGCGGCGCGGTTTCGTTGCAGCGTGGCCGCGAGCACGGCGATGCCGGCATCGGTCACCCGCAGCGACTCGCGGCCGTCGCCGTCGCGCTGGCGCTGCAGCAGCCCGGCGGCGAGCAGCTCGACCTCGATCAGGTCCTGGCACGGCCAGCCGGCCGAGCGCCAGATCTCGCGCAAGCGTCGGCGATGCAGCGCGCTGAGGGCGCGCATCGCCTCGGCGGACAGCGCATCCACCACAGCCTCACCAGCGCTTGGGCAGCGGCTTGCTGAGCACGATGTGCTCGCGGCTCGTCTCGATGTAGCCGCCGGCGGCCAGGTCTTGCAGGATGCGGTTGATCATGCTGCGCGAGGCGCCCACCCGGTCGGCGATCTTCTGCTGGCTCAACGGGCCGGGCACGAAGCGCTGCCCGTCGTGCTCCTGCGCCAGCTCATTGAACAGCCGCACGACGCGGCCGTAGACGTCCATCGACACCAGGCCCTGCACGTTGCGGCTCAAGCTGCGCACGCGGTCGATCAGGTGCTGGATCACGTGGAAGGCCAGCGCCGGCTGCGCCGCCAGCGCCTGCTCGAACTCGGCGCGCGTGATCATCGTCAGCCTGGCCTTCGACGTGGTCTGCACGGTGGCCGTGCGCACCTGGCTGCCCAGCATCAGCTCGCCGAAGTACTCGCCCGGGCCGATCGTGTTGAGTTCGACCTCGCGCCCTTCTTCGTCGGACACGAACACGCGCAGCTGGCCCTCTTGGATCAGGTACATCGACAGCGCCGGCTCGCCCTCGGTGACCACGATGGTGCCCTTGGCATAGGCGCGCGTGTGGCCGAGCGCCGCCAACGCCTGCAGCAGCGCGTCGGGCAGCGCGCTCGCCGAGGCCTGCTGCGTGGGGATCGGGGGCGGCGTCCATCGCCGCGCATGATGCCGCATGTGCACCCGTCGCGGCGCAACGGGCCGCGCCGGCGCCGTCCCGGCGTCGCAGGGCCGGCCGGCCGCCGCTCTCGCCGCGCACCACCAGCACCGGCACCGGACGCTGAAAGCCCTTGAGCCGGACCTCGGCGCGGGCTTCGGTCACGAACCCCGGGCCCAACGCCGCCACCACCCGCTGCGCCACCAGCACCTCGCCGCCGCCCGCCTCGGCGCACAGCCGCGCCGCCAGGTTGGTCACCGTGCCGATGGCGCCGTAGTCGATGCGGCCCTCGAAGCCGATGGCCCCGATGGTGGCAAACCCCATCGCGATGCCCACGCCCATGCGCAGCTCGTAGCCGCGGCGCTGCCAGCCGTCGGCCAGCCGCGCCACCTCGTGCTGCATGCGCAGCGCCATGCGCACCGCGCGCGGCGCGGCGTCGGGCATCGGCACCGGGTCGTTGAAGAACACCATGATGCCGTCGCCGGTGAAACGCTCGAGCGTGCCCTCGTGCTCGGTGATCAGCGCGGCCCATCGCGGCGTGGTATTCGCGCAGCACGCCCATCACCTCTTCAGGGTCGGCGGTCTCGGTGAACGCCGTGAAGCCGCGCAGGTCGAGGAACACCACCGTGATCTCGCGGCGATGGCTCTTCAGCGGGTCGTCGGTGCCGCCGCCGACGATGGCCTCGGCCAGCTGCGGCGAGAAGAAGCGCTTCAGCCGGCCCACCCGCTCGAGTTGCGCCACGCCGTCGGCCACGCGCTGCTCCAGCGTGCGGTTCCACTGCGCGAGCTCGGCCTTCTGGCGCTGCACCTCGTCGTGGTAGGCCTTGATGCGCAGCAGCGAGCGCACCCGCGCCATCAGCTCGGCCTGGTTGACCGGCTTGTTCAGGAAGTCGTCGGCGCCGGCCTCGATGCCCTTGATGCGCTCCTGCGCCGGGTCGAGCGCGGTCACCAGCACCACCGGCAGCATCGCGCAACGTTCGTCGGCGCGAATGGCGCGACACACCGCGTAGCCGTCGAGCCCCGGCATCATCACGTCGAGCAGCACCAGATCGGGCGGCTCGGCGGCAATGGCCGCCAGCGCGGCCTCGCCCGAATAGGCCTTGCTGGCGCGGTAGCCCTTGGCGGTCAACACGTCGGCCAGCAGGCGCGCGTTCTTCTCGACGTCGTCGACGACCAGGATGTGCGCGGCTGCGGCCGGCGTCACTTGGCGCGGCCCTCGGTCAGCGCGCGCTGCACGGCGGCCAGGAACGGCTTGATCGAGATCGGCTTGGCGATGAAGCCGTCGAAGCCCGAGCGCACGATGCGCTGCTGCTCGTCGGGCATCACCGAGGCCGACACCGCCAGCACCGGCATCGCGTCGAGCGAGGTGTCCTCGCGGATGCGCGCCAGCACCGTGGTGCCGTCGATGTCGGGCAGCTGGATGTCCATCAGCACCAGGTCGGGCCGCTCGGTCAGCGCCAGCTGCAAGCCTGCCTCTCCGGTCTCGGCCTCCAGCGTGACGTGGCCCTGGTGCTGCAGCACGTCGCGCACCAGCTTCATGTTCTTGGCGTTGTCTTCGACGATCAGGATCGTGCTCATGGCTTGGTCCCGGCAGCCTTCATTGCAGCACCTTCACTTCGTGTTGCGGCAGCACGAAGCGGAAGGTCGAGCCGCGGCCCGGTTCGCTCTCCAGCGTCACCGTGCCGCCGTGCAGCTCGACGAAACGTTTCGACCAGCGCCAGCCCAAGGCCCGTGCCCTCGGCCTTGCGCAGCACGTCGCCGCTGGCCTGGCGGAACTCCTCGAACACCAGCGCCTGGTCTGCGGGCGCGATGCCCACGCCGGTGTCGGCTCACCGAGACCTCGGCCCATTCGCCGGCGCGGCCGTTGACGCCGTTCAAGTGGCGCGCACGCACGCTGACGCGGCCGCCGTTGGGCGTGAACTTCACCGCGTTGGACAACAGGTTGACCGCCACCTGCTTGACCTTGCGCGCGTCGGCCACCCACTCGGCCAGGCCGTCGCCGACCTCGAGCTCGAGCGTCAGCCCATGGCGCTGCGCGCGCTCGCGCACCAGCGTGGCCGAGTGCTCCAGCAGCAGGCCGAGGTCGAAGCACGACGAGGTCGAGCTCCATCTTGCCGGCCTCGATCTTGGACAGGTCGAGCACGTCGTTGATCAGCGCCAGCAGGTGCTGACCCGACGAATGGATGTCCTGCAGGTACTCCATCTGCTTGTCGTTGACCTCGCCGAACATCTTCTCGATCAGCACCTCGGAAAACCCGATGATCGCGTTGAGCGGCGTGCGCAGCTCGTGGCTCATGTTGGCGAGGAACTCGCTCTTGTGGCGGTTGGCGGCCTCGAGCTGGCGGCTCTTGTTCTCGATCTCGTGGAACAGGCGCGCGTTCTGGATCGCGATCGCCGCCTGGTCGGCAAACGTCTTCAGCAGCCCGATCTCCTTGTCGGAGAACGGCGTCACCGGCGAGCGGATCACGTACAGATAGCCGACACCCCTGCCCTCCCAGCGCATCGGCGCGAACACCTGGGTGTAGCTGCCCACCCCGAGGCGCTCGGCGACCACGCGCGACAGGCTGCGCGGTTCGGCGTCGCGCAGCACGTCGGCGTAGTGCAGCACCCGCTGCTCGGCCATCGCACGCGCGACCGGCTCGTCGCCGCCGCTGGCGATCGGGAAGATCGCGGCCAGCTTGTCGCGCGCGCTGCCGCGGTGCGCCCCGAGGTGCAGGCGCCCGTCGTCGCCCATCAGCACGATGCCCTGCTCGGAGCTCTCGAACAGGTGGCGGCAGCTGTCCAGGATCTTCTCGAACACCGGCGCGGTGTCGGCCACCGAGCTGCTGATCACGCGCAGCACTTCGGCGGTGGCGGTCTGCTGCTCGAGCGCCTCCTTGGTTTCGTTGAACAGCCGCGCGTTCTGGATCGCGATCACCGCCTGGTCGGCGAAGGTCTTCAGCAGCGCGAGCTCCTTTCGCTGTACGGCCGTCGGCGGCGTGCGGATGATGTCGATGGTAGCCGATGCCCCGGCCCTCCCACATCATCGGCGCCAGCGCGACCGACTGGTTTCCGCATGCGTTCGGCGAAGTCGCGGATGTAGCTCGGTGCTTGTCGGCGCACGTTCAGCAGGTCCGGCAGGTGCAGCACCGAGCCTTGCTCGATCGCCATCCCGACTGACGCGTGGCCGGCACAGGCGGCGCGGGTAGGTGTTTGCCGAGGTCGTTCATGCACACCGCCCGCTCATGGCGCCGACGTGCAGCATGTCGTCGTCGCCGCCAGAAGATGCCCAGATCGGTGGCGCCGAACAGTCGCTCGCAGCTGTCGAGAATCTTCTCGAACACCGGCTGCGCGTCGGCCACCGAGCTGCTGATCACCCGCAGCACCTCGGCGGTGGCGGTCTGCTGTTCGAGCGCCTCCTTGGTTTCGTTGAACAGCCGCACGTTCTGGATGGCGATCACCGCCTGGTCGGCGAAGATGCGCCAGCGATACCTCCTTGTCGCCGAAGTGGCCGCGACGCGGCCCGCAGGATGCCGATGCAGCCGATCGCCTTGCCTTCCCGCAGCAGCGGCGCGAAGCGGCGAGCGGCAGCCGATCGCGCGTGGCCAGCCGCGCGTGTCGCGGCATGTCTTGAGCGCCGCGTCGGGTCGGGTAGTCGACACCCCGCCGTTCGCGCACGCCAGCTCGGAGGCGCTGCCGGCCAGCGGCCGCGCTGCAACGTTGGCGCTCGCCGGCGACGCCGCCGTCGCCGGCGCGGCGCCAGCGCGCTGGCCATGTCGCCGAGTGCCAGCACGATTGCCCAGTACTCGCCGCCGAACAGGCGCTGGCAGCTGCGCGACGATGGCTCGAACACCGGCTGCGCGTCGGCGACCGAGCCGCTGATCACCTTGCAGCACCTCCGCGGTGGCGGTCTGCTGCTCGAGCGCCTCCTTGGTCTCGTTGATCAGGCGGACGTTCTCGATCGCGATCACGGCCTGGTCGGCAAAGGTCTTGAGCAGATTCGCACTGGCGCTGCGGCGTCTTTCCCGGGTCCGGCCAAGCCACGACGAGTGCGCCCACGGCCACGCCGTCTTTCAGCATCGGTGCACCGATCATGCGGCGCCAATTGCCGACATGCGCCGTCACCGGGTCGTAGGCCGGGTCGGCATGGGTGTCCTCCAGGACCATGGCCTGGCCAGACAGGATGACGCGGCCGCTCAGCATGTTCGGATTGGGTGGGCCCGGGTAGAGCCGGCGCGCGTCCGGCGATCGCGGCTTCGGGCCAATTGCGCGTGGCCACCAGATGCACCAGTCGCCCGTCGTAGCGGAAGACGGCCGAGATCGGGCTGGCGAATAGCCGCACGGCGCTGTCCATGATGGCCTCGAACACGGGCGTCACATCGGTCGTCGAACTGCTGATCACGCGCAGCACGTCGCTGGTCGCCGTCTGGTATTCGAGCGACTCGCTCAACTCGCGCGTGCGCTCCTCGACCTTGCGCTCCAGCCCGGCGTACGAGGCCTGCAGCGCGTCGCCCATGCGGTTGAACTGCTCGGCCAGGCCCTCGAGCTCGTCGCCCGACTTGATCTCGATGCGTTGGTCCAGATCGCCAGCACCGATGCGCTCGGCGCCCTGCTGCAGTGCATTGATCGGCCGCACCAGCGCGCGCGCGAGAAAGAAGCTCTCGGCGGCCGCCAGCAACAGGCCGCCCGCCAGCAGCAGCAGCAGCCGCACGATGGCCTCGTTCAGCGGCGCCAGCGCCTCGGCGCTGCGGCGTCTCGACGAACACCGTCCAGTTGAGCGTCGGAATGCGCGCGTGGGCCGCAAACACCTCCGCGCCGGACAGGTCGTGGGCCGACATCAAGCCGGCCCGCGTCGGGCTGGCCGAGCGCGGCCACCTGCGGCAGCGCCTTCATGTCGGTCTTCTTCAGCACCAGGCTGATGTCGGGGTGCGCGATCAGCGTGCCGGTGGCGTCGACCACGTAGGCCAGGCCGTTCTGGCCGATCTTGATGCGCGACACCACGTCCCACACGAACTTCAGGTTGACGTCGGCCACCGTGACGCCGCCGTCGCCGCCCGCCGGCCGCGCGATCGCCATGTACGGCTCGGTGCCCTTGCGAAACTGCACCGGCCCGAACCAGGTCTTGGCGGCGCGCGCGGCGATGAACGCAGGTTCCTTGGACAGGTCGGTGCCGGCGCCGGTCGTGCTCAACGCCAGGCGAGACTCGCGCAACCCCTCGCGCCCGTCGGGGGTGATCCACACCAGCTCGGTGATCGCCGGCGCCTGCTTGAGCAGCTTCAGGTAATCGAGGCGCCGCTGTTCGATCGGATCGATCGACGGGTCGGTGCGGATGAACGCCGTCCAGCCGATCTGGTGCTCGATGTCGAGCACGTACTGCTCGATGCGAGTGGCGGCGCCCTGCGCCTTCTCCATCTGCAGCGCCACCAGATGCGACTGGATCTCGCGCCACGAGAACACCAGGTTGATCGCGCCGCTGATCACCAGCACGCCGGCCACCACCGCGATGATCAGCGTCGCGTACTTCGGGAACAGGCGCCAGCGCGGCAGCTTCATTCGATCACCCGGGTGGCGCGCAGCAGCAGGTTGGCAGGCAGCGTGATCCCCAGCGCACGGGCGGTGCGCTGGTTGGCCACGAACTCGAAGCGCGTGGGCTGCTCGATCGGCAGATTGGCAGGCCGCGCACCGCGCAGGATTCGGTCGACGAAGCTGACGATGCGCGCGATCGTTTCGTGCACGTCGGCGCCATAGTAGAGCAGGCCCCCGGCCTCGACCAGCCGCGGGCCCACGCCCATCGTCGGCAGCTTGTGCTTGAGCGCGAAGGCAGCGATGTCGGCCACACGCGCCTCGGTGGCCGGCTCGGCGGTGACATACAGCGCCTGCACGCGGCTGCCGGCGACCGACTCGAGCGCGGCGCCCACTTCGTCGGGCGAGTGCACCGGAAACGGCAACGACTCGAGGCCCATCCGCGCCGCAGCGCTCGAAAACGCATCGCGGTAAAAGCGCATGCCGGGTGTGTCGGGATTGCCCATCGCGCCCAACCGGGTCAGCGTCGGCACCGCCGCGCGCAGGAGTTCAAGCGCCTTGGCGGCGATCTCCCCGGACAACCACGTCGTGCCGGTCACGTTGGCGCCGGGCCGTGCCAGGCTCGCCACCAGCCCGCTGCCCACCGGCTCGGCAGAGAACGCCATCACGATCGGCAGCGTGTGCGTAGCGGCACGCGAAGCGGCGATCGCATCGTTGCCGAGTGCGACGATCAGTTCGGGCTCGCGCCGCACCAGCTCGGCGGCCAGCGCCGGCAGGCGCGCGACCTCGCCCTCCGCGTACACCGAATCGGCCTCCAGGTTGCGCCCCATGTCGTAGCCGGCGCGGTGCAGTTCCGCCAGGAACACGGCGAACCACGGCGACGCCCTGGAGGTCACCGCCTGGTAGGGACTCAGGACCCCGACCCGGCGCACGGCGCCCGCCGCGCGCGCCGGCAGCAGCCGTGCCGCACACGCCGATGCAGCCACCACGATATGGCGGCGCGGAATCATTCGATGACCTCGCTGGCCCGCAGCAGCACGCCCCTGGGCACCGTGACGCCGATGGCGCGCAACGACTTGAGGTTGAGGATCAGGTCGAATCGGTTCGGCAACTCGACCGGCAAGTCCGCAGGCTTGGCGCCGCGCAGGATCCGATCGACGAAGCTCGCCGAGCGGTCGATGATGTCCTGCAGGTTCGATCCGTAGTACATCGCGCCACCGACGCTGGTGAACAGCGTTGCACTGCCCATCGACAGGATCTTGTTCTGGATCGCGAAGCGGGTGATTTCGCGCCAGCGGGGTTCGGTGACACCCGAGTTGGTGACCCATAGCACCTCAGCCCGACTGGCCACGATCTGTTGCAGGGCGTCCGAGATCTCGTCGGCGAAACTCACCGGAAAGTACTGGACGGTCATGCCCAGTGGCTGAGCCAGGCGCGGCCCCGCCGGGCCGCTCAGCACGGCGATGCGCGTGCGACCCGGGCGCCAGCTCACGCAGGATCTGCATCGACTTGGCGAACAGTTCCGCGCTTTGTACGGCGGTGCCCGTGACATTGCCGCCGGGGCGGGGAAAGCTTTGCACGAATCCAGTCTCGACCGGGTGGGTCGCCCCGACCATCACGATCGGGACTGTGCGCGTGGCGTGCATCGCCGCCATCACCGCCGGATTCAGTACCGCAACGATCAGATCCGGGTCCAACCGCACCAGGTCTTCGGCCAGCACCGCCAATCGGGCGAACTCGCCTTCGGCGGAACGCCGCTCGACGACCAGGTTGCTGCCCTCTTGCCAGCCGACACGTCGCAGCGACTCGCGCATCAGGGCCTGGCCCATCTGCGCCACCTCGCTGTCGCGCCTGCTGAGGGATAGATGGCCAATGCGCCGAATCCGTTGGGCCGGCCGTGCCAAACCGCCGCATGGCAGCCAACAACGGGGTGAATCCCGTTGCCAATACCAGTCGGCGACGCAGAATCACTCGATCACCTCGTCGGCCCGCAAGCGCACCGCCGGCGGAATCGCCAAACCGATCTCGCGCGCCGTCTTCAGGTTGAGCACGAAGCGAAACTGGCGCGGCTCCTCCATCGGCATCTCGGCCGGGTTGCCGCCCTTGAGCACACGGCCGGCGTAGCGTCCGGCGCGGCGAAAGATGTCTTCGAAATCGGGGCCATAGCTCATCAGGCCGCCGACCCGTGCACCGACCTCCTGCTCGAACATCGACGGCAGCTTGACCTTCAGCGCCGCCTGCGCGTACTCGGGCTCGAGGTTGTTGCGCGTGGACAGCAAGGTGCTGGTCACCGCCTGCACCTTGGCATCGAGCAGGCGCTTGAACCCGGATTCGAGCAACTCCGGGCTGTCGATGTGCACCGTCACCAGCGTCAGGCCGAGCTGCTTGGCCGAGGCCAGCGCGTGGTCCATCTCCTGCGTACATGTTTCGCGCATCGCTTCGTCGATCACCACGCCGACGCGCTTGAGGCCGGGTACCGTTTCCATCAGCAGTTGCAGCCGCTTGATGGTGAGCTCGTTGTTCATCGTGGTCACGCCGGTCACGCGGGTGCCGGGCCGCGCCAGCGACTTGACGAACTTCAACTCCACCGGGTCCAGGATGGTGGCGATCACGATCGGCGTCTTCTTGTCCGCATACCACGCCGCAGTGGCCATCGCCGTGGCGGGCGCGAAGTACACGTCGACCGGAATCTTCGCGAGGTCGTTGGCCAGCGGCTTGAAGCGGTCGGCGTCGTTCGATGCCGAGCGCTGCAGCACCTGAAGATTCTTGCCCTCGATGAAACCTTCACTGCGCAAGCCATCCAGGAAGCCGCGCAGCGTGATGTCGTGATAGGTGCCGGCGTCCTGCCAGCTCAGGTAGCCGACGCGGTACACGCGCTCCTGCGCGCTCGCGCCGCGGCCCAGCAGCATCCCGCTGCAGACGCACGGCAGAGAACTGGCGACGATCCATCATTCGATCACCTCGTCGACCCTCAGCAGGAATGCCTTGGGCATGGTCAGCCCGAGTGCGCGCACGGTCCGCTGGTTGAGGACCAGGCTCAGTTTCTGCGGCCGCTCGATCGGCAGGTCGCCCGGGCGCGCACCCTTGAGGATCTTGTAGACCACCCCGGCCGCGCGCCTGCTCAAGTCGTCCAGATCGGCGCCATAGGCCATCATGATTCCGGCTTGCGCCATTAGCGGAAAGTCGCTGATCGTCGGCAGCGAGTGCCCGATCGCCTTGTCAGCCAGCTGGCTGCGATTGGACAAGATGGTGTTGGTGGCCAGCAGCAGCGCGGCCTGCGCGCGGCCACCGTGCACAGACTGCAGCGCAGCCCCGACGTCGCCCGCCTCGGAAACCTCGACCACCCGCAGCGTCATGTCCAAGCTGGCCGCCGCGACGCGCAGCCTGTCCAGTTCCCCTGCCGGATTGGGCACCTCCTTGGGCGTCAGCACCACCGCGACGCGGGCGATACCAGGCAGCGCCACGCGCAGCAGCTCGAGCCACTTGGACGCCAGCTCGGGGAACGTCACCGTGAAGCCGGTGGTGTTGCCGCCCGGCTGGGCAAGGCGGCGCGCCCAGCCCTCGCGCACAGGGTCGCTGCCGGAGATCCCGACGATGGGAATGTCTTGTGTCGCCCTTCGCGCGGCATTCAGTGCTGCCGGTCCGCCGGCGAGCAACACCTCGACGCGCAGACGGACGAGATCGTTGGCCGCCGTGTCAAGCAGCCGTGGGTCGCCCCGGGCATGCCGCCATTCGATGACCAGGTTCTCACCTTCGATCAGGCCCGCTTCGCGCAGCCCTTGGCGGAAGGCGCGGCTCGGGTCAGGATCGGCTGCGCCCACAGGTGCGCCGGCCGACAACACGCCGATGCGATGCAACACAGCGCGTTCTTGCGCCAGCGCGGGCCACGGCAAAGTGGCTGCGCTACCCAGCCCGGCGGCGAGTGAGCGGCGGCGCAGCGTCACTCGATCACCTCGTCGACGCGCACCAACAGCGCCTTCGGGACCGTGAGCCCGAGAGCCCGCGCCGTCGCCAGATTGATCACCAGGTGCAGTTTGCTCGGCTGCCAGATCGGCAAGTCGCCGGGTCTGGTTCCTTTGAAGACGCGGTCGATGTACTCGGCCACCCGCTGATACGTCTCGGCCTCGTTCGCGCCGTACGACAGCAGCCCGCCGTCCTTCACCTGGCTCGGCCATTCGTAGACCGCGGGCAGGCGATGCCTGGCGGACAGCTCGATGATCTCCTTGCGATCGCGCAGGAAGAACGGATTGGCTCCGACAACCAGGGCTTGGGCCGGCGGGCGCAGGGCGGCAATCGCCGCGAACGCCCGCGCATAGTCGCGGCCCTGGACGACGACGATCTCCAGCGCCAGCCCCAGCGATGTCGCTGCGGCTCGAGTCTCTTCAGCCTGCAGCCGCAGGCCGGCGCTGGGCGTATCGGGCCAGAGCAACGCGACTCGCGTGGCGCGCGGAACACACTCCTTCAGCAGTTGCACCCGCTTGGCCGCGAGGGAGCCCTCGGGCGCGATCAGGACGCCCGTGATGTTGCTTCCCTGATTGGCCAGGCTCGGCACAATTCCAGCCGCAACCGGGTCGCCATTGTTCAGAAAGACGATGGGGATCATCTTCGTCGCATCCTTGGCCGCCAGCGCGGCGGAGGTGGAGACCGCGAGGATCACATCCACCTGGAACTCCACCAACTCGCGGGCCAGCCCGGGCAGGCGCTCGAGCCTGCCCTGGGCATAACGCTTCTCGACGATCAGGTTGCGGCCCTCGACGTACCCCAGGTCGCGCAATGGCGCAGCAAACGCGGTCGGCGCATCGGAGAACGGCGGCGTGCCGATATGGAGCAACCCCAGGCAGTGCATGCGGCCAGCGGTCTGCGCGCCGGCCCGCCGCGGCGTCACCCAAGCGCCGGCAGCCAGCCACGTCGACGTCAACAAGCAATCCCGACGGTCCATCGTTCCCTTCGACGCCGGCATTGAAGCATCCGGGCCGCAACGCGGCCAGGGGCCCGGCGTTCACTATTGAACAGCGCCCTGTTCGCTGCTGAACACGCCACCGGCTGCACCGGCGGCTATCGCCGCACGCCGGGCAGGCCGACGATGCGGCCGTAGCAGCGGCAGTCCCGGGGAAACACCATGAGCACCCACACGATCGACGAGGCGGCAAGGCAGGACGCGCGACGCCTGATGAACGTCGCCCTGCTGCGCATGGCCGCAACCGCGGCACTGTCGGTGTTGTTCGCGCTGATCCACTGCGCCGAACCGGTCGACCAAGGGCAGGGCCTCGCGGCGCCGGCGCTCGACGCGACGCCACCCGCGGCGACCCAGGCCGCCACGGCGACGCCGGCCGGCTCACTCGATCACCGCGTCGGCGCTGACACGCACGCGCGCCGGAATTGACAGCCCGAGCGCCTGCGCGGCGCGCAGGTTCAGCACCAACTCGAACTTGGTGCCCTGCTCGAACGGGATTTCGCCCGGCGGTGTGCCCTTGAGGATCTTGTCGACAAACACCGCCGAGCGGCGCATCAGTGCGCCGAAATCACCCTGGTACGACGCCACGCCGCCGGCGTCGAGGTAGGCGCGGCCGCCCCACACCGACGGCAGCTTCATCGCCTCGCAACGCGCACCGATGTCGTGCCGGATCGCGAAGATGGTGGCATCGGCCGACACCACCAGGCCGTTGATCCGTTCGTGCGCCAGCGCCCTGAACGCCGCATCGAGATCCGCCGCACTGCTGACTTCGAACTGCGGCAATGGTCCGAGCGCCGCTTCAAGCGGTGTCAGCGCGCCTCGCAGTTCAGCCGGAGGCAACGTCTTCGGATTCGACAACACGCCGAGGCGGCGTGGCGCGGGCACGAGGTCGGCCAACAACTGCAGACGCCGTTGCAGGACGCCGTCGAACGCCGCCGACAGCCCGGTGAACCGCCCACCAGGGTTTGCCGGTGTCCGGGCAATACCCATCGCCACAGGATCGTCGATCAGCACGGCCACCACTGGCAGCGCCACCTTGGCGTCGCGCGCCACCATCACCGGCCGCGGCCCCACTGCCACCAGCAGCGCCGGCTGCAACATCAACAGCTCGTCGAGCAGGCCGGGCAGGCGTTCCGGCCGGCCCTCGGCAAAGCGGAACTGCAACTCGACGTCGCGGCCGTCGACCCGGCCGAGCTCGGTCAGGCCCTCGCGCAACTGCTGCATCAGGTCGCGCATGCCGTCGGCCTGGGCGCCGTTGAGAACCGCGATCACGCGGCGGCTGCCCTGGGCCCACGCCGTACGGCGCACAGCCCACAGCGCCATCCATCCGAACCAGCACGCCCTGCGGTCCATTTGGTCGCCCGTCCGCCTGGAATTGAAGCACCGCGACGACAAGGCGAACAGAGGGCGGCTGTTCAGTATTGAACAAGCCCGTGTTCGGTTCCGAACGCCCGCGCTGCAGCGCCTGCGCCTGTCGAAAGACGGGCTGAAAGCCAACCATATGCGCCATGTCAGCAGCCGACTCGCCCGCCGTTTCGACGAGGACTCCCCGGAGCAGCAACATGCCCAGCCAAACGATCACCGAAGACACCCAGCACAAGGCTGAGCGCCGCGTGCAGCGCGCGTCGCTGCGCGTGCTGGTCGTCTCCGCGCTGATCATGTTGTTCGAGCTGATCGGTGGTTGCGCCGCGCTGCCGAGCGGCGTGCAGCGCCCTGTCTCCCAGGCGATGGTCGACGAGCGCACCTCGCTCGTCCAGGCGGCCACCGCCGCGATGCCCGCCGGCGCCGCGGCCGACCAGTCCGGCCTGCGCCTGATTCCCGACGGCGACCAGGCGCTGGCCAGCCGCATCGCACTGATCCGCCGCGCCGAGCGCTCGCTGGACGTGCAGACCTACCACCTGGCGGCCGACGGCACCGGCGCGCTCTTCCTGAGCGAGCTGCGCCACGCCGCCGCGCGCGGCGTGCGGGTGCGCCTGCTGGTCGACGACCTCTACGCCGCCGGCCACGACCCGCTGTACGCCGCGCTGGCCGCGCATGCCAACGTGCAAGTGCGCATGTTCAACCCGCTGCCTGTGCGCAACGCCTCGTTCGGCGGCCGCATCGCGCTGTCGATGCACGAGTTCTCGCGCATCAACCGCCGCATGCACAACAAGCTGTTCATCGCCGACGGCGCGTTCGCCGTCGCCGGTGGCCGCAACATCGCCGACGAGTACTACATGCGCAGCGCGCAGGCCAACTTCGTCGACATGGACGTGCTGGCCGCCGGCCCCGCGGTGCGTGAACTGGCTGCGGTGTTCGACAGCTACTGGAACAGCCAGCAGGCCTATCCGATCGGCACGCTGACTGAGGCCGTCGACGCCGCGCGGTTCGACACGCTGAACGCCGCGCCCGCCGACGAGCCGGCCTACACCAAGCTCGACCGCTTGGGTCGCGGCGCGATCGTCGACCAGTTGCAACGCGGCACGCTGTTGCTGCATGCCGCTCGCGTGCAGGTACTGGCCGACCAGCCGTCCAAGGCGGCCGGCGCCGCCACGCGCACCACCCGCGCTGCCGCCAGCGAGCTGTTTGCCGCCGCGCAATCCGAGCTGATGATCGTGTCGCCGTACTTCGTGCCCGGCGACGCCGGCATGGCGATGCTGCGCCAGGTGCAGGAGCGCGGCGCCACCGTCGACGTGACGACCAATTCGCTGGGCGCCACCGACGAGCCGCTGGTGCATGCCGGCTACTCGAAGTACCGCCTCTCGCTGTTGAAGATGGGCGTCAAGGTGCAGGAGCTCGGCGCCACGCTGAGCCAGAAGACCAACTCGCTCGGGCGACTTCCGTTCCTCCAGCGGCCGCCTGCACGCCAAGCTGGCGGTGATCGACGGCCAGCGCCTGTTCATCGGCTCGATGAACATGGACGGCCGCAGCGACCGCCACAACACCGAGCTCGGCCTGGTGATCGACAGCCGCGAACTGGCCGCCGAAGTGGCCGAGCTGTTCCGCGCCGGCGCGCAGGGCGCGACCTACCGCCTGCAACTGGCCGACGACGAGCGCATCGAGTGGCTGGCCACCGAAGACGGCCGCGACGTCACGCACACCAAGGAACCCGGCCGCACGGCGGGCCTGGCCACCCGGTTGACGCTGATGACCGCGCTGATCAGCGAAGACCTGCTTTGACCTCAAACGCGCGGCGGCAGCACCGCAGGCCGTCGAATGCAACGTTCAATTCCTTGCTGACCCCGGGGCGCCGTGCGTGTGCCACCATCACGGCACGATGAACACCCCCACCGTCACCAACGAACGCGGCGTCGAGCGCCTGGTCACCGGCCAGGCCACCCGCGACGGCGCCGGCGTCAAGCTCACACGCGTGCTGACACAGGATCTGCAGCACCGGCTCGACCCGTTCCTGATGCTCGATGCCTTTGGCACCGACAACCCCGGCGACTACATCGGTGGCTTTCCTGACCACCCGCACCGCGGCTTCGAGACCGTGACCTACATGATCGCCGGGCGCATGCGCCACCGCGACTCCGCCGGCCACGAGGGCCTGCTCAGCAACGGCGGCGTGCAGTGGATGACGGCCGGGCGCGGCGTCATCCACAGCGAGATGCCCGAGCAGGAAAACGGCCGCATGGAAGGCTTCCAGCTGTGGCTCAACCTGGCGGCGCAGGACAAGATGCAGCCCGCGGGGTATCGCGACATCCCGAGCGGCGAGATTCCGGAGCTCAACATCCCCGGCGTCACGGTGCGCGTGATCGCCGGCGTCAGCCACGGCGTGCCGGGGGCGATGCGGCGCGAACGCACCGACCCGCTGCTGCTGGACATCCACCTCGATGCCGGAGCGGTGTTCGAGCAGCCGCTGCCGGTGACGCACAACGCCTTCGTCTACGTCTACCGTGGCGCGCTCAAGATCATCGATCGTGTGGTCGAGCCCCAGCGCATGGCGATCCTCGCCAACCCACCGGCCAGCGACGGCGTGGTGCTGCGCTCGCTCGATGCGCCGACCCGCGCGCTGCTGATCGCCGGGCGCCCGCTGCGCGAGCCGATCATGCAGTACGGCCCGTTCGTGATGAACACGCGCGACGAGTTGATGCAGGCGGTGCAGGACTACCAGAGCGGCAAGCTCGCCGCCTGAACGGCGCGGCGCGGCCGGCTAGGCGCGGTCGCTCGGCGCTGCTCCGAGCGTGAAGTAGAAACTCGCGCCGTCCCCCGGCTGCCCCTCGGCCCAGACGCGGCCGCCGTGGCGGTCGATGATGCGCTTGACGATCGACAGGCCGACGCCGAAGCCCTCGTAGCTGCGGTCGTGCAAGCGCTGGAACGGCTTGAACAGCCGTTGCGCGGCCCCCGGGTCGAAGCCCACGCCGTTGTCGCGCACCCGGAACACCGCCTCACCGTCGTCGGCCAGCATCGCCACCTCCACCTGCGGCCGCTGCGAGCGGTTGGAAAACTTGATGGCGTTGCCGATCAGGTTGGTGAACACCTGGCGCAACAGCTCGGGATCGCAGTTCACCGTGGGCAGGCTCGCCGCCACCGTGCAGTACGGCGCCTCGTTTTGCGGCAACGCACCGATAACCTCGGCCACCAGTTGGCCGAAATCGACCTCGCGCAGGTTGAGCGTGGCGTCGCTGGCACGCGACAGCGCGAGCAGCGCCTCGACCAGCTTGACCGAGCTGACGGCCTGGCCCTCGATCAGGTCGAGCATGCGCCGCGCCTGAGCGTGGTCGCCGGCCGCGAGCTGCTCGCGCGCCAGCCGCGTGATGCCGACGATGCCGCCCAGCGGGCCGCGCAAGTCGTGCGAGACGCTGCGATTGAAGCTCTCCAGGCCATCGATGGTTTCGCGCAACTCGGCGGTGCGCAGCGTCACCTGGTTTTCCAGCGAATCGTTGGTGGCGCGCAGCAGCGCCTGCGCCTGCTCGCGCTCGGCCAGCGCCAGCGCCGCACGGCGCTGCGCGCGCAGCAGGCCGGTGGTCAGCAGCGTGGCGCCGAGCACCGAGAACGGCAGCACCCCCACCACGCTCAACAGCTCGGGCCGCACCCAGCCCGACAACACCAGCGCCACGCTGGCCGGATAGGCCAGCAGCGCGACGATCACGAAGCCGTGGCCGCTGCGTGGTTCGCGCCGCATCGCACGCGCGAACAGCAGCGCCCAGCCCAGCACGTACAGCGCCATCACGCCGAAGCCAGTGGCCCGGCTCATGGCACCGGCCAGGCCGATCACCGACGCCACCAACACCACGCCGATCGACAGCGCGTTCAGGCGGCGCGCCAGGCGAGCAGGGGTGTCGATGTAGTCGATGATCGCCGCTGTGATCAACACCAGCGCCGACAACGCCAGCACCGAACCCAGCGTCGGCGGCGGCGCCGACAGGTCCGCGGTCCCCATGCCGGCCGCCAGCGCCGCGTACATCGCGGCGTTGGCCGTGAAACCGAGCGCCAGCAGCCCGGCCCAGCCTCGGCGCAGCGCGCGCCAGGTGATCGCGAACAGCAACGCCAGCACGGCCTGAGACACCAGGCCGACGACGAACAGCGCGTGCGCGGTGGTCATGGCGGGGCAGCCGGCAGCCTGGGCCGCGTCACTCCACCTTGACGCCTTTCCAGAACGCGACGCGGCCCTTGATCTGCGCGGGCCGCTTCGCTCGGTTCGGGGTAGTACCACACGGCGTCGGGGTTCATTTCGCCGTTGACCAGCAGGCTGTAGTAATGCGCCTGGCCCTTCCACGGACAACTCGTGCGGTGGTTGCTGAAGGCGGTGTACTCACGCTTGAGCGCACTCTCCGGAAAGTAGTGGTTGCCTTCGACCACGACCGTGTCGTCGCTTTCGGCGATGACCACGCCGTTCCAGATCGCCTTCATGCGCGCTCCCGTTGCCTGTCGATGCACCATCGTAGGGGGCACGAGGATACAGTCAATGAAAAAGGGCATGCACCGTGGTGCATGCCCCTCGCTGCGGCACTCGCAGCGCGCCCGCCGGGGCGCCTTCGACGTCAGGCTCGCGCGGCGGCGGCAGCGACGGCCTGCTGCTGCGCGGCGTGCCCGGTGGTGGCCAGGCCATCGAGCGCCACCAGCGTGCACACGGTGACCAGCACCGACAGGGCGATCGAAACGGCTTGCGCGGTGAGGTTGCGTGTCATGGTGGCTCTCCTTGTGTTGCAGTGGCTTCGTCGATGGGCTGCACTGTAGGCAGGGCATGCCGGCGGCGCGACGGGATTGCGACCAGGTGGCGCGACGCGCGATGAACTGCAGGCATGGCCGACGGGCGGAGCGCTTGGGTGGGCCGACGCCCTCGCCACCGGCGCGCTACAGCAGCACTTCGAACGGCAAGCCCGCGGGCAAGGCGTCGATGAACTCGGTCACCTGCAGGCCGCTGGCCAGCTCGAGGCTCGAATCGAACCAACCGCAGCGGCTGAACGATTCGTCGGCCGCCGGCTTGCCGTCGTCCTCGATGATCGCCACCAGCGCCAACTCGTGAATCGGGGTGCGCACGAGCGCCGAACGGGGTGCCTTGTAGGGGCAGTGCATGAAGGCCATCGCAAGGCTCCGGGTGGGATTCGATGCGATGAATGGTCGCGGCGCACGCCGGCGGCGACCATCGCCCCACGGGCGGAAACAGTGGGGCCACCGAGCGGGTTCCCTCCGCCGGGGGTGTGATGCCTGCGTGCGGCCAGCCGGCCGCCCGCCGCGCGCTCTCAAGCAAATGTGGCTCCGCCACTTTGCTTGACCCCACGGGGGGCGGGCTGGGCGAAGCCCGGCCCTGGGGGCGCTCAACCGTCAGCCGCTCGGACTGCTGGCGGCCTTCGGCGCCGGCGGCGCATAGCGCTGCGGCGGCTTCTCGGCCGCCGCGTAGATCGGCTCGACCTGCGGCAAACGCGCCTGCATGTCCCGGATGCGCGTTTCCCCCGACGGGTGGGTGGACAGGAATTGCGGCGGCGCACCCTTGCTGGCGGCCAGCATCTTCTGCCACAGCGTGACGCCGGCGCGCGGGTTGTAGCCGGCCTTGGCGCCCATGATCAGGCCCAGCGCGTCGGCTTCGGACTCGTCTTCGCGGCTGAAGCTCAGCGTCAGCAACTGGCCGCCGAGGTCGCCGAGCGCACGCCCGCCGCTGCCCAGGCCGAGCAGCGCCGCGCCGATGCCGATGCCCAGCTGCGTGGCGGTGGTCTTGCCCATGCGCTCGCGCGCGTGCTCGAGCAGCGCGTGCGAGATCTCGTGCCCCATGATCGCCGCGACTTCGTCGTCATCGAGCTGCAGCTTGGCGAGGATGCCGTAGTAGAAGGCGATCTTGCCGCCCGGCATGCAAAACGCGTTGACCTCCGGCGAGCCGAGCAGGTTGACTTCCCATTTCCAGTTCTTCGGCGTCAGGGTTGCACTCGCTGGTGTACGGAATGATGCGCTGCGCGATCGCACGCAGCCGCACCACCTGCGGGTGATCCTTCGGCCCGAGCGCTTTCTGGTTCGACGCCTGTTGCAGCATCTGCCTGTATTGCTGGGTCGCCGCCTGCTCGATCTGCTGCGCCGACACCACCTTGGTGAAGCCGCTGCGCTTGCACTCCGGAATGGTCTGTGCGAGTGCGGCGCCGGGCAGCACCATGCCGGCCAACACGGCGCCGGCGACACGGCGCCTGCCGTGGCGCACGCAGCGGCAGCGCAGGGCGGCGCCCGGCAGCGGCCGGCATCGATGCGTGAACGCAAAAATCGCTGTCCATGTTGAACTCTCGTTGGCCGATCGCAAGTCGCAGGCGATTCTAGGCAGCACAGTGCCCGCTGGTCTCCCACTTGGGGCAATCCGCGCGCCGGCGCGGCCGCTAACCGCCCGAGTCGAGGGCGCGCACCGGGGCGCGCATCCACCACAACATCACCAGCGCGGGCACCGCCAGCACGGTGGAGACGACGAAGAAGTCCGGCCAGCCGATCGCCTCGGCCAGCACGCCGGCCAGCGGCCCCACCCAGACGCGGCCGACCGAGGCGAAGGCGCTCAGCAGCGCGAACTGCGTGGCGGTGAAGCGCTGGTTGCACAGCGCCATCAGCAGCGCCACGAAGGCCGCGGTGCCCATGCCGCCGGAGATGTTTTCGGCGGCGATCACCAGCAGCAGGCCACCGTCCACCGGCGTGGCCTGCGCCAGCTCGACGAAGCCGAGGTCGAACGGCGGGATGGTGAGCCCCGGCAACAGTCCCTTGCCCGCCGATGCCAGCCACCAGAAGCCGACGTTGCTGGCCATCTGCAGCACGCCGAACAGCATCAGCGAGCGCCACAAGCCGAGCTGCAGCATCAGCACGCCACCCAACAGCGCGCCGCCGATGGTGAGCCACAGGCCGATGATCTTGTTGACCACGCCGACCTCGGCCGAGCTGAACGCCATGGCCTGCAACAGGAACGGCGTCATCAACGAGCCGGCGAAGGCGTCGCCCAGCTTGTACAGCACGATGAACACCAGAAAGCCGGTGGCGCCGGGCTGCGCAAAGTAGTTCGACAGTCCGGACAGCAGCGTCTCGAAGTGCGCCTTGCGCGCCGCCCATGCCGCCAGCGGCAGCGTGAACACGATGCCCAGCAGCAACGTCGTCAGGTCGACCCAACGCGCCTGCAACGACACGTCGACGGTGGTGGTCGCGAGCCACGGCGCGAGCAGCGCGCGCGCGATGGCGGGGCCGAACTGCTGCGTCAACACGTAGCCGGCCGCCACTGCGACCAGCACGGCCAGGAAGCCGACCACGTCGTGGCGTGCCACCGGGCGCTCGCCCGCCACGATGGCCAGGCGCGGCAAGACGAGCAGCGAGAACACCGCCGCTGCCACCATCAGCCAGGCCATCGTGCGGTAGACCTCGCTCCAGCTCCACCCGCCTTGCGCGGGATCGGTCCAGATCAGCGCGACGCCGCCCGAGACGATCATCGCCAGCCGGTAGCCCAGCACGTTGAGCGACGAGCCGAGCCCGCGTTCGCTGGCGGCCAGCAAGTCGGTGCGGTAGGCGTCGATCACCACGTCTTGCGACGCCGACACGAAGGCCACCGCCAGCGCCAGCAGCGCAAACACCTGCAGCGATTGTTTCGGCGGCGTGGCCGCCAGCAGCAACAGCGTCGCCGCCAGCGCGAGCTGGGTCAGCACGAGCCAGCCGCGGCGCCGCCCGAGCCGCGGCAACAGCTCGAAGCGGTCCATCAACGGCGCCCACAGGAACTTGAAGGTGTAGGGCAGGCCCACCAGGCTCAGAAAGCCGATGGTCGCGATGTCGATGCCTTCGACGCTCAGCCAGGCCTGCAGCGCCTGGCCGGTGAGCGCCAGCGGCAGGCCCGACGCGAAGCCGAGCACCATGACGACGAACAGGCGGTGTGCGGCGCCCGCGCGCGAACGAGCGGTCGGAGCGTCGGGACGCGTCGGCATCGGCGGATTCTAGAGAGCCGTTCGCGGGCCACGTTGCGCAGACGGCAAACGCCGCCGCGAGGCCCGATCGCGGCGCGCGATGCGCTCGCTGCGAGCCGGGTCGAGCGGCGACTCGCGTCGGCCGTCGCTCAACGCGGCGCCGATGCAGCCGGTGCCTGGTCCTGCTTGTAGATGGCTTGCGCCAGTGCGAGCAGCCGTTCGCGCGATTGCGGCCCCACCAGCGCGTAGCCGCTGCGTCCCTCGACCCAGTAGAACATGCCGAGGTCGCCGCGGCGTTCGAAGGCGAACGCCGCCGGCGCATCCTGCTCCGCGGCCTTGCGCAGGTAGACGGTGACGCGCATGCCCATGCTGTCCTGGTACATCAACTGCGCGCTCGGCCCCGCGCCGTCGGGCAGCAGGCGGCCGCCCACCAGCTCGAAGCCCTGGTCGCGCAGATCGAACAGCTTCACCGGCACCGACAGCCGCCGCGTCAGCCAGCGCGACAAGTGCGCCTCCTGCTCGCGCTGCTGCGCGGCGTCGCCCTCACGCACGCTCACCTCCACCGGGTGGCGCACCTCGGGCGCGTACACCGCGTGCGCCACCGCTGCGCGCTGCGTCCAGCCCCTGCTGCCGGCCGACGCCGGCTCGGCCAGCGCGCTGCCGCGCCACCACGCGCCGATGGCCACGCCCACCGCCAGCAGCGCCACTGCGGCCACGGCTTGCGGCCACGGCCCCCAGTGCAGCGCGCGGCCCGCGCTGCGCCGCCACACGGCCTGGGTCAGGCGCTCGGGGATCGGCTCGCCGAGCACGGAAGACAAGCGCGCGCGCAGCGCGTCGCGATCAGCGGCCCACAGGCGCACCAGCGACGCGCCGTCGGGATGCTCCTGCAGCCAGGCCTGGATGCGTGCGCAGTCTGCGCCCTCGATCTCGCCGTCGAGCCAGGCCGACAGCAGCGTGTCGTCGGGGCGTTCAGCGGCGTTCGTCATCTCACACCACCCGCCGCAGGCTGCGCAGCGACCCGCTCGCCGGCTTGGCGCTGCCGTCGAGGAATTGCCGCAGCGTGGCGCGGGCGCGCGACACCCGCGACATCACGGTGCCCACCGGAATGCGCAGCACTTCGGCGCACTCGGCATAGGTGAGCTGCTCCACCGACACCAGCAGCAGCGGCTCGCGCTGCTCGGGCGACAGGCGCGCCAGCGCGTGGACCAGATCGATGCGCAGCCCGACGTCGACGCCGGGGTCGCCGCCTTGCGCGTCTTGGTCGGCACTGGCGCGTTCGGGGTCGACCACCGACAGCCGCGCGTCGCGGCGGCGCTGGTCGAGATGCGCGTTGTGCGCGATCGACAGCACCCACACCAGCAGGTCGCGCCGCTGGTCGAACTGATGCCAATGGGCGAGGGCACGTTCCAAGGTCGTTTGCACCAAATCGTCGGCAGCCGCAACGTCAAACACCAGCGAGCGCGCATAACGGCGCAGGCGCGGGATCACCCCGAGCAGTTGCTGGCGGAACACGTCGTCGGCTTGCACTGATACGCGCTTACGCGGGTTTGCCGGCGATTATTCCCCGGCCGGCGGCCGAACCAGCTGGAATCCGCGCCGTTCGTGGCAATGTGCGCGGAAGACGGCGCGCCGGACGCGCGAGCTACTGGCGGCCGGCGCGCTCGCGGGCCAGTGCGATGAACCAGTCGACGCTGTCGGCGTTGGCCATCGCATCGCGCTTGAGCACGCTGGCCGGATCGGCGCCCATCAGCAGCTTCTTGACCGGCAGCTCCATCTTCTTGCCTGACAGCGTGCGCGGGATCGCCGTCACCTGGAACACGTCGTTGGGCACGTGGCGCGGCGACAGCGCCGCGCGCACCGCCGACTTGATGCGCAGGGCGAGTGCGTCATCGAGCGCGTGCCCTTCGCGCAGCACCACGAACAGCGGCATCCAGCTGTCGCGGCCGAGGTATTCGAGGTCGACCACCAGGCTGTCGAGCACCTCGGGCAGCGCCTCGACCGCGCGGTACAGCTCCGAGGTGCCCATGCGCACGCCGTGGCGGTTGATGGTGGCGTCGCTGCGGCCGTAGATGATGGCGCCGCTGGCGCCGGACTCGGGATGCGGCACGATGCGGATCCAGTCGCCGTGCCGCCAGATGCCGGGGTACATGTCGAAGTAGCTGTCGTGCAGGCGCTGGCCATTGGTGTCACCCCACAGGAGCAGCGGCATCGACGGCATCGGCTTGGTGCAGACCAGTTCGCCCACCTCGTCGACGAGGCTCCTGCCGCGGCCGCTGGCATCGGGCTCGCTCCAGGCCTCGACCGCGGCGCCCAGGCAGCGGCACTGCATCTCGCCCTCGACCATCGGCAACGTCGGCAAGCCGGCGATGAAAGCGCCGGCGAAATCGGTGCCGCCGCTCATCGGCGTCAGCCAGATGTCGCGGCCGTCGACCTGTGGGCAGTGGTCCCACGCCCAGCGGTAGCACTCGTTGGCCAGCGGCGAGCCGGTCGAGCCGAGCGCGCGCAGCGCCGACAGGTCGGCCACTTCGTTCGGGTGCACACCGGCCTTCAGGCACGACGCGTAGAACGCCGCGCCGGCGCCGAAGAAGGTGGCCTTGGCGAGCGCCGCAAAGCGCCACAGCGTGGTCCAGTCGGGTGCTTTCGACGGCCCGCCGGGGCTGCCGTCGAACAGGCAGATCGTGGTGCCGCCCAGCAGCGCGCCGACCTGGTTGTTCCACATGATCCAGCCGGTGCTCGAGTACCAGTGGTAGCGCTCGCCGGTCTGCAGCGATGGCGCGATGTTGTTGTGCAGCGTGCCGAGCTTCAAGCCCTCGATCATGACGCCGCCGTGGCCGTGCACGATCGGCTTGGGCAGGCCGGTGGTGCCGCTCGAGTACACCACCCACAGCGGATGATCGAACGGCAGCCACTCGGGCTCGAAGGGCGGCGCGTCGCCGCCGAGCACGGCGGCCAGATCATGCGCCGTGATGCGCCCGGGCCATGTCGGCGCGGCGCCCGCACCGATCAACGGTTGCCACACCACGTGGGCCAGGCTCGGCAACTGCTCGACCAGTTCGGCCACCACCGCTCGGCGGTCGTGCGCGGCACCGCCATAACGGTAGCCGTCGCAGGCGATCAGCACGCGTGGGCTCGATCTGGCGGAAGCGGTCGAGCACGGCCACCGGCCCCATGTCGGGCGAACAGATCGACCAGATCGCGCCGAGGCTCGCGCACGCCAGGAACACGACGGCCGTCTCGGGCCGGTTGGGCAGATAGGCGCAGACGCGGTCGCCGCGCCGCACGCCCATGCGCATGCAACGCCGCTGCCATGGCCGCCACCTGCGCTCGCAACTGCGGCCACGTCACGCTGAGCAGCTGCCCCGCCGCGAGCATCGGCTCGTCGGCAAACACGATCGCCGGATGGCCCGCCGCGTCGGCCTCGTCGACGTGGCGCAGCACCTGGCGCGCGTAGTTGACCTGCGCGCCTTCGAACCAGCGCGCACCCGGCATGCGCTCGCTGCTCAACACGCGCGCAAACGGCGTCGGCGATTGAAGGGCGAAGTAGTCCCACATCGACTGCCAGAACGCCTCGAGCTCGCTCACCGACCAGCGCCACAGCGCGTCGTAGTCGGCGAACCGCAGGCCGCGCGTGCTGCGCAGCCAGCGCAGGTAACGCGTGATCTGCGGCTCGGGCAATGGCATCGCGGTGGCCGTCGTGCAGGCCTTCAGTTCGCGGGCCGTTTGCCGTTGTCGATGTCGACCATGTGCCACCACTCCTGCCAGAACAGCGGCCGTCAATAGCCGATCAGCCACGGCTGGGCCATGTCGGTGGACACCCGGTGTGAGGCGCACCTTGTAGGGCATGTAGGCGATCGGCCAGTTTCTGCACCTGCACGAACAACGCTTCGCGCTCGGGGCCGTCGGGCAGCACCTGGATGCGCTGGTACAACGCGTCGACTTCGGGCATCTTGAAGCGCGCCATGTTCTGGCCGCCGATCTGCTTGCTGTCGTAGCGCTGCAGCGAAGACCCGCCGTCGGGCCCGGCCGCGTAGAGGCCCACCGTCCACAGCGACAGCTTGCCGGCGCGCGCCGCCTTCAGGTTCTCGGGCCACTGGGCGATGTGGAAGGTCGATGCGCAAGCCCAGCGCCGTCATGTTCTTCTGCAAGAGCTCGTTGATCTTGCGGGTGCGGCCATCGGTCTGAGCAGCCATCGGCAACATCAGCGGCTGGCCGTCGGGCATGTCGCGCCAGCCGTCGCCATCGCGGTCGACGTAGCCGTACATGTCGAGCAAGGCCTTGGCGCGTGCCGGGTCGTAGTGGCTCATCTCGCTGCTTGCACCTTCGGGTCGTAGCCGGTGGTGAAGGGCAGGTACGGGCTGCTGGGCGACCACGCCTTGTCCGCCCCAGGCGTGGTTGATCTCGGTCACCACGTCGCAGCCCAGGCCGATCGCGCGGCGCAGCGCCACCTTGTCGGGCGTGTAGCCACCGACGACCGGATCTTCCATGTTGAACAGCACCTGGTGGATCGATGGTTCGACGATGCGAAAACCCTGGATGCCGCGTTTCGCGAGGTAGGGCGCGACCTTGCCATTGGGCATCGCGCTCGTCACGAACTGGTAGCCGACGCGATAGGCCAGGTCGGCGTCGCCGTTGAGGAACGACAGCCAGCGCGGCTGCTCTTCCTCGATGATCGAGATCTCGACGCGATCGACCATCGGCAGGCGGCGGCCCTTGAAGCGCGCCAGGATCGCCTGGCCCTCGGCGTCGTCGGCCGCCGGCTCGCCGTCGAAGACCATCTCGCGAAAGTCCGGGTTGCGCTCCAGCGCGATGAACGAGCTGCGCCGCCACTGCGCCAGCTTGAACGGCCCGGTGCCCACCGGGTGCCCATCGATGCGGTCGCCGTAGAACTCGACCACCTCGCGCGCCACGGCGCCCAGAATGTCGCTGGCGCTCACGATGCCGATGAAGCGCGGGCGCGGCTCGCTCGAGCTTGTACTGAATGGTGTAGCGGTCGAGCGCGCGCAGCCCTTCGACCTCGCGTGTCGTAGTCGAACGGCTTGCGCTGATCGAGCGCCTGCTGGCGCAGCGCGTTCAGGCCGACGAGTTTTTCGTCGCTCAGCGAGGTCCACACTGGGCTCTTGTTGGCCGGATCGGCGAAGCGCTTGAGCGTGTACACGTAGTCCTGCGCCACCAGCTCGCGCTTCTTGCCCTTGAACGCCGGGTCGTCGGCAAAGTAGATGCCCGGCTTGATACGCACCGTCCAGACGCGGTAGTCGGGCGAGTGCTCGGGCATGCCGTCGGCCGTCAGCGGCTTGATCTTCACCGGCCGCGCCAGATGGTCGAACTGGTACGGCGCCTCGAAGATGTGCGCGTGTCACCGTGCGCGAGTACAGGTCGTTGATCTTGCACCGGGTCGAAGCTGGTCTCGGCGACCTCGAATGCGTAGCGCAGCACTTTCTTCGGAGCACCCGCGTCCTGCGCCCAGCCGTTGCGCGGCACGGCAGCCGACACGACGACGCCACAGCACACGGCAAGCAGCAACCTCGGCAAGCGCGCGCCGAGTGCGTCGATGATCCTGGTCATGGTGGGCCCCGTGTTCATGCTGAATGGCGCTGACGCCGCAGCGCCGTGTCGACATCGACCGTGTGCCACCACTCGCCGGCGAACAGCGGCCGGCGGAAACCGACCACCCACGGATGCGCCAGATCGGTGTGGATGCGGTGCACGTGCACCTTGTACGGCATGTAGGCCACCGCGAGGCGTCTGCGCCTGGCGCAGCAACCGCAGACGCTCGGGGCCGTCGGGCAGCACCGATGCCTGCTCGTACACGCGGTCGAACTCGGCGAGCTGGAAGCGAGCGAAGTTGATCGGCCCCGACATCGGCCCGTACCAGCGCGCCAGCGCCGTCTGGCCGTCGGGGCTCGTGGCCGTCTCGCCGAGCTGCCACATCATCAGCTTGCCGGCGTCTGCCGCCTTCAGGTTCTCGGGCCACTGATTGGTGTTGAAGCGCATGCGGATGCCCACCGCCTGCATGCACTTCTTCCACAGCTCGTTGTAGTGACGGTAGATCTGGTCGGCCTCGGTGGCCATCACCAGCTCCAGCGGCGAGCCGTCGGGGCGTTCGCGAAAGCCGTCGCCATCACGATCGACGAAGCCGTACAGGTCGAGCAACGCGCGGGCGCGCGCCGGGTCGTAGTCGCTCATCTCGCTCTTGAACGCCGGGTCGTAGCCGGTGGTGTGCGGCTTCAGCGGCGATTGGGCCGGCACGGCGCGGCCGCGGCGGATCATGCCGGATCTCCTGCTCGCACGTCGTAGGCCAGGCTGATCGCGCGGCGCAGCGCCACCTGCTCCGGCTGCAGGCCGCCGACCATCGGATCGAGCATGTTGAAGAAGGTGTAGGAGCTGTCGGCGGCCAGGTTCGCGTAGCATCTGCACGCCCTGCTGTGGCCAGGTCGCGGCGCCAGCTTGCCGCCGGGCGCCGCTTCGTTGGCGAACTGGCTGGGCAGGTGCCCGGTGCTGGTGGCCAGCGCATCGACCTGCTTGTTCAGAAAGCTCAGCCACTGCGGCTGGAACTCCTCGATGATCGCGATGTCGACCTCGTCGACCATCGGCAGGCGCCGGCCCTTCGAGGCGCGCCAGGATCGCCTGGCCCTCGGCATCGTCGGCGGCCGGCCAGGCGTCGTACAGCACCTCGCGGTAGTCGGGGTTGCGCTCCAGCACGATGCGCGAACTGCGGCGCCAGCTCTTCAGCCGGAACGGCCCGGTGCCCACCGGATGCTCGCCGATGGTGTCGCCGTAGAACTCCACCACCTCGCGCGCCACGGCACCCAGGTTGGCGGAGGCGGCCAGCGTATCGAGAAAGCGCGGTCGCGGCTGTTCCAGCGAGATGCGCAGCGTGTAGCGGTCGAGCGCGCGCAGGCCCTCGATCGGCGCGTCGTAGTCGAACGGCTTCTTGGTCTTGACCGCGGCATCGCGCGCGGCGGCCAGGCCCTTGATCTTGTGCTCCATCACGTCAGCTCTCGAGCGGGCTGATGTTGGCCGGGTCGACCACGCGCTGGAAGGCGTAGACGTAGTCCTGCGCGACCAGCTCGCGCCGCTGGCCCTTGAAGACCGGGTCGTCGGCGAAGTAGATGCCGGGCTGGATGCGCACCGTCCACGATGCGGAAGTCGTCGCGACACCTCGGGCAGTGCCGTCGGCCGTGAGCGGGCGCACCCGCGCCGGGCGCGCCAGGTCGTCGTAGACGTACAGCGCCTCGAAGATGTGGCTGGTGACGGTGCAGCGAATACAGGTCGGAGATGCGCGCCGGGTCGAAGCTGGTTTCGGCCGAGCCGAACAGCAACCGCAGCACCTTGCGCTCGGGCTCGGCGGCCGCCTGCGCGGCAGCGGCTGCGCTGCCGGCCACGCGGCCGCTGCGAGCAGCACCGTGCAGCAGACGCCGCGACGTCGGTCGGCGCTCTTCATGGCTTGCCCCGGCGCGCGCAGCTCGTCCAGGTCGATGTCGACGTACTGCCAGCACTCGCGCACGAACAGTGGCGGCGGTAGCCGGTGACCCAGGGCTGCGACAGGTCGGTGCAGATGCGGTGCACGTGCACCTTGTACGGCATGTAGGCGACCATCAGGCGCTTGGCCTCGTCGAGCAGCGCCGCGCGCTCGGGGCCGTCGGGCAGCACGCGCTGCGCTCGTAGAGCTGCGTTGAAGGCGGGCAGGTCGAAGCGCGCCATGGTTCGACTGGCCCTTGTTGCGGCCCGTAGCCGAGCGCCAGGAACGCCCTGGCCGTCGGGCCGCCGGCGCGTCCAGCCCACGCCCCACATCATCAGCTTGCCGGCGCGCGCGGCCTTCAGATGCTCGGGCCACTTGCGCTTGATCATGCGGCACCATGCGGATGCCGATGCGCCTTCATGTTCTTGTTCCACAGCTCGTCGAACTGCGCGATAGGTCTGCGTCGGGCTGCGGTGGCGTACTCGAGCACCAGCGGCTTGCCGTCGGGCTGCTCGCGCCAGCCGTCGCCGTCGCGGTCGACGTAGCCGTAGCAGGTCGAGCAGCGCGCGTGCCGCGCGCCGGGTCGTAGCTCGCTCATCTCGCTCTTGAAGGCGCGGGTCGTAGCCGGTGGTGTGCGGCGCATCGTGCGACTGCGCGGGGATCGCCTGGCCCGTGCGGACCAGCCGGATCTCGCGCTCGATGTCGTAGCGCCAGGCTGATCGCGCGGCGCAGCGCCACCTTGCTCCGGCGTGTAGCCGCCGACCACCGGGTCCTCCATGTTGAAGTAGCTGACAGCGACATGTCGGCGCGCTGGTAGCGCACGCATCTGCATGCCGCGCTTGCGCCAGGTTCGGCGCCAGCTTGCCGCTGGGCATGGCCGCGGTGGCGAAGCTCGGCGGGCATGCGTGCTCGACCAGCGTCGATGCTCGCTCGTTCAGGAACGCCAGCCAGCGCGGCTGCGGCTCCTCGATGATCGGCGATCTCGACCTCGGTCGACCATCGGCAGCCGCCGGCCCTTGAAGCGCTGCGAGCGATCGCCTGGCGCCTCGGCGTCGTCGGCCGGCCGGCTCGGCGTCGTAGCGCACCTCGCGGTAGTTCGGGTTGCGCTCGAGCACGATGCGCGAGCGCGCCGCCACTCGCTCAGGCGGAACGGCCCGGTGCCCACCGGGTGCTCGCCGATGCCTGTCGCCGTAGAACTCGACCACCTCGCGCGCCACGCGCGCCGAGCAGGTCGGCGTCGGCGAACGGTTCGAGGAAGCGCGGGCGCGGCTCGTCGCAGCTTGAACTGCGAGCGTGTAGCGGTCGAGCGCGCGCAGGCCTTCGATCGGCGCGGTCGTAGTCGAACGGCTTCTTGTCCTTGAGCGCTGCCTGCGCGCAGCTCGCCCAGGCCGAGGATGCTTCGGTCTCGAGCGATGTCGAGCTTGCCGGGCTCTTCCTGCGCGGGTCGTACGATAGCGCTTGATCGCGTAGACGTAGTCCTGCGCCACCAGCTCGCGCCTCTTGCCCCTGAAGGCCGGGTCGTCGGCGAAGTAGATGCCGCGGCTTGAGCCGCGACCGTCCAGGTCGCGGAAGTCGGCCGACACCTCGGGCATGCCCGCCGCCGTGAGCGGCGCGCATCTTGGCCGGCCGCGCCAGGTGGTCGTAGCTCGTACAGCGCTTCGAAGATGTGCGCGCGTGATCGGTGCGCGAGTACAGGTCGGAGATGCTGCGCCGGGTCGAAGCCGGTCTCGGCGATCGCGGAAGGCGAGCCGCAGCACCTTGCGCGGCGCGTCGGCGGCGCTGCGCGTGCGCCGGCGGCGCGGCGCGGCCAGCGGCCGCGCCAGCGCGCCCTGCAGCAGCGCCGGCGACGGCAGCGGCGCTTCACTGCGTGCTCCTCGCGCGCGCTGCGTCCATGTCGACGTCGACGTACTTCCAGAACTCGCGCACGAAGACGTTGCGGTGGTAGCCGGTGACCCACGGCTGCGACAGGTCGGTCCAGATGCGGTGCACGTGCACCTTGTACGGCATGTAGGCCACCATCAGGCGCTTGGCCTCGTCCATCAGCGCCGCGCGCTCGGGGCCGTCGGGCAGCACGCGCTGGCGCTCGATACAGCTCGTTGAAGGCCGGCAGGTCGAAGCGCGCATGGTTGCGCCTGGCCCTTGTTGGGGCCGTAGCCCAGCGCCAGGAAGGTCTCGCCGTCGGGGCGCGCCGCGCTCCAGCCCACGCCCCACATCATCAGCTTGCCGGCGCGCGAGGCCTTCAGGTTGCTCGGGCCACTTGGCCGATCAGCGGAACTCGATGCGGATGCCGATCGCCTCCATGTTGCTTCTTCCACAGCTCGTACGAGCTCGCGGCAGCGTCTGGTCGGGCTGAGGTGGCGTACTCGAGCGTCAGCGGCTGGCCGTCGGGCTGTTCGCGCCAGCCGTCGCCGTCGCGGTCGACGTAGCCGTACAGGTCGAGCAGCGCCTTGGCGCCTTGGCGCGGTCGAACTCGCTCATCTCGCTCTTGAACGCCGGGTCGTAGCCCCAGACCTGCGGCGCCGACGTGCGACTGCGCGGGGATCGCCTGGCCGTAGCGCGCCAGCCGGATCTCGCGCTCGACGTCCACCGCCAGCGCGATGGCGCGGCGCAGCGCCACCTTGTCGGGCGTGTAGCCGCCGACCACCGGGTTCTCCATCGCGAAGTACGACACCGACACGTCGTTGCGCTGGTAGCGCACCATCTGGATGCCGCGCTTGGCCAGGTGCGGCGCCAGCTGGCCGTTGGGGACGGCGATGTTGCGCGAAGTCGGTCGGGCATGCGCTCGACCACGTCCTGCTCGTCGCTCAGGAACGACAGCCAGCGCGGCTGCGGCTCCTCGATGACGGCGATCTCGACCCGGTCGACCATCGGCATGCGCCTGCCCTTGAGCTGCGCGGCGATCGCCTCGCGCCGCGTGTCGCCGGCCGGCGGGTGTTCGTCGTAGCAGCACCTCGCGGTAGTTCGGGTTGCGCTCCAGCACCATGCGCGAACTGCGGCGCCACTCGGCCAGCCGGAACGGCCCGGTGCCCACCGGGTGCTCGCTGATCCTGTCGCCGTAGAACTCCACCACCTCGCGCGCCACCGCGCCGGCGCAGCGCCGGGTCGGCGAACGACTGATGGAAGCGCGGGCTCGGGCTCGGCGCAGCTTGACCTCGAAGCGGTAGCGGTCGAGCGCGCGCAGGCCCTCGACCTCGCGGTCGTAGTCGAACGGCTTGCTTGTGCGTCGATCGCTTCCTGCCGCAGTTCGCTCAGGCCGACGATGCGCGTCGGTCTCGAGCAGGTAGAGCTTGCCGCTCTTCCAGCGCGGGTCGTAGTGGCGCTTGAACGAGTACACGTAGTCGTGCGCCGTCAGCTCGCGCCGCTTGCCGCCGAACGCCGGGTCGTCGGCGAAGTAGATGCCCGGCTTGATCGTGAACACGAAGCGCCGGTGGTCGCGCCGACACTCGGGCAGCGCCGCCGCGGTGTTGGGCCGCATGCGCGCCGGCTGCGCCAGGTACTCGTACTCCAACGGCGCCTCGAAGATGTGCGCCAGCACGGTGTTGGAGTACAGGTCGGTCACCTGCGCCGGATCGAAGCCGGACTCGGCGATCGGGAAACGCATAGCGCAGCACCTTGGCGCCGGCGCAGCGCCCGTCGGCGGCGTGCACGGACCACGCCGGGCCCACGCACAAGGCCAGCGCCAACAGCAGGAATCGCACCATGCTGCCTGCGGCGCGCCGGCAGCGGCAGCGCACCGGCGAATGAAAGTGCAGAAGTCTAGTGCGCCGCCACGCGCGGCGCGGCTCGGGTTCGCCCGCGCGGCCGCCGCTTCGCAAGCCTCTGACGCACGGCCACGCAGGGCAAACGCGGGTCGGGGCCGGCGCGGCAGCGCCCCTACACTCGCGCATCCTCAAATTGGCGCCGCGCGATTGGCGCGACGCGGGAGTGTGAGCGCAACGATGTGGGCCTACCTCATCCGGCGCCTGTGGCAAATGGTGCCCACGCTGATCGGCGTGGTGCTGCTGGTGTTCCTGCTGTTCAAGTTCTTCGGCGCCGATCCGGCGGTCATCCTGGGCGGCCTCAACGCCACGCAGGAGCAGGTGGCCGCGATCCGCACGCAACTCGGGCTCGATCGAGCCCTGGTGGGTGCAGCTGGGGATCTACCTCAAGCAGATCGTCACCTTCGACTGGGGCGCGCAGCTGGGCGACCAACGAGGCGGTGGCCAATCTGTTCGCGACGCGGCTGCCGGCGACGCTGACGGTGATGATCCCGATCCTGATCCTCGACACGCTGCTGGCGCTGCCGATCGCGATGTGGGTGGCCTACCGGCGCGGCACGCTGACCGACCGCACGATCATGGTGATCACCACGGTGGCGCTGTCGATCTCGTTCCTGGTCTACATCATCGTCGGCCAATACGTGTTCGGTTTCCAGCTCGGCTGGTTTCCGGTGCAGGGCTGGAGCGACTCGACGCTGACCAACCTGCTCACGTACGCGCCGCTGCCGGTGCTGCTGGCGGTGCTGGTGGGCATCGCGCCGCAGACGCGGCTGTACCGCACGTTCGTGCTCGATGAACTCGGCCACGACTACGTGCGCACCGCCCGCGCCAAGGGCATGACCGAGGGCACGGTGCTGTTCAAGCACGTGCTGCGCAACGCGCTGATCCCGATCATCACCAACATCGGCTACACCCTGCCGGGCATCTTCGTCGGCTCGTTCCTGATCGAGGTGTTCTTCTCGATCCCCGGCCTCGGCCGCGAAGTGCTGCTGGCCGTCAACCGCAGCGACTATCCGGTGATCCAGGCCGACCACCGTCTACCTGGCGATGCTGACGATGCTGATCAACCTGGCCACCGACCTGCTCTACAAGGTGGTCGATCCGCGGGTGGTGCTGAAATGAGCGCCGCGCCAAGGGTGGCGTCAATGAGCGCGGTGCTGGGCCGTCCCAAGCCGCGCGGGCTCCCCCTGGGGGGACGGCGCGGCACGCGCCAAGGGGGCGTCAATGAGCGCGGTGCTGCCGATGTCGGCCGCGAAGCTGCCGCGCTCCGAGGGCGTGTGGCGCACCGCGTGGCGGCGCTTTCGCGGCGACCGTGTCGGCATGGTGTCGCTGTTCATCGTGGCGGCGTTCCTGATGCTGATCGCGCTGTCGGCCAGCCGCGTGGTGGCACGCCACTGGCAGCAGGAGGTGGGCGTGCCCAACGCGCCGCCGACGGTGCTCGGGCCGCGACCGGCCGAGGACGATGGGCACGATCGAAACGCCCAAGGGGCCCAACGTCGACCTGTCCGACGTCGACCCGCTGGCGCCGCGCTACAAGGAATGGGCCGAGCGCGCAGCGCAGATGAAGACCATCGAGACGCCACGCGCCGACACGCTGCCGTTCGGCGGCGACCGGCTCGGCCGCGACGTGTTGTCCAAAGCGATCAAGGGCACCGAGGTCTCGGTGTTCGTCGGCGTGCTGGCGGCGGTGCTCGCCACCACCATCGGCACGCTGCTGGGTGCCGCCGCCGGCTTCTTCGGACGGCGCATCAACGACTTTCTGGAGTGGCTCTACAACGTCTTCACCGCGGTGCCCGACATCCTGCTGATCTTCGCGTTCGCCGCGGTGTTCGGCCGCGGCATCGGCACCGTGGTGTTGATCCTCGGCCTCACCGGCTGGGCCGGCGTGTACCGCCAGGTGCGCGCCGAGTTCATCAAGCACCGCGGCCGCGAGTACGTGCGCGCGGCCGAGGCGATCGGCGCGAGCGCGGGCTCGCGCATGTTCCGCCACATCCTGCCCAACGTGAGCCACGTCATCCTGGTGCGCCTGTCGCTGCTGGTGGTGGGCTTCATCAAGGCCGAGGTGATCCTGTCGTACCTGGGCCTGGGCGTGCCGGTCGACCAGGTGAGCTGGGGCACGATGCTGGCCGAGGCACAAAGCGAGCTGATCCTCGGCTATTGGTGGCAGCTTGCAGCGGCCACCGCATTCATGGCGTTGTTCGTCACCGCGTTCTCGCTGATGGCCGACGCCTGGCGCGACGCGCTCGATCCCAAGCTGCGCGGCGCTGAATAAGGGTTCTCGATGTTGCTGAGCATTCGCGACCTGAAGGTCGCCTTCCGCTTGGGCGAGCGCGGCGCGATGACGCTTGTGCCCGCGGTCAGCGGCGTCAGCTTCGACATCCCCGAGCACACCACCGTGGCGCTGGTGGGCGAGTCGGGCTCCGGCAAGAGCGTGACCGCGATGTCGATCCTCAACCTGCTGCCCGACAACGCGCAGCGCTCGGGTGTCATCGAGTACGACGGGCGCGACCTGCTGAAGGCCTCGCTGGCCGAGTTGCAGGCGCTGCGCGGCAAAGAGATCGCCTGCGTGTTCCAGGATCCGATGACCTCGCTGAACCCGGTGTTCACGCGTCGGCCAGCAGCTGGCCGAGCCGTTGCAGCGGCACCTCGAACCTGTCGCGCCGCGCGGCGATCGAGCGCGCCGAGGCGCTGCTGGTCGAGGTCGGGCATTCCGGAGCCGAAGCGCCGCCTGGCCAGCTACCCGCACGAGCTGTCGGGCGGCCAGCAGCAGCGCGTGATGATCGCGATGGCGCTGGCCTGCGAGCCCAAGCTGCTGATCGCCGACGAGCCGACCACGGCGCTGGACGTGACCATCCAGCGCCAGATCCTCGAGCTGATCGCCAAGCTGCAAGAGCGCCACCGCATGAGCGTGCTGTTCATCAGCCACGATCTCGGCCTGGTGGGCGAGATCGCCGACCAGGTGGTGGTGATGCGCCAGGGCGTGGTGCGCGAGCAAGGCCCGGTGGCACGCATCTTCCAGTCGCCGCAGGACGCCTACACCAAGGCCCTGCTGGCCTGCCGGCCGAGCTTGGCCAACACCAATGCCGCGCTTGCCGGTGATCGACGATCACATCGAAGGCAAGACGCCGAGCCGACCCGCCAAGCCCAAGGACCCCAACGCGCCGGTGCTGCTGCAGGTGCGTGCGCTGGCCAAGAGCTTCTTCCTGCGCGAAGGGCTGTTCGGCAAACGCGAGTTCAAGGCGGTGCAAGGCGTCAACTTCGATCTGCGCCGCGGCCACACGCTCGGTGTCGTCGGCGAATCGGGCTCGGGCAAGACGACGATGGGGCTGACGCTGCTGCGGCTGCACGAGCCCACCGCCGGCGAGGTGCTGTTCGACGGCCGCAACCTGCTGACGCTGAGCGACCGCGAGCGCCTGGCGATGCGCCGGCGCATCCAGATCGTGTTCCAGAACCCGTATGCATCGCTCAATCCGCGCTTCACGATCGGCCAGACGCTGATCGAGCCGATGACCATCCACGGCATCGGCGCCGACCAGGACGAGCGCGAGCGGCGCGCGCGGGCGCTGCTGGCTCAGGTCGGCCTGGATGAGTCGGCGTTCGGCAAGTACCCGCACGAGTTCTCGGGCGGCCAGCGCCAGCGCATCGCGATCGCGCGCTGCCTGACGCTGGAGCCCGAAGTGCTGGTGCTCGACGAGGCGGTGAGCGCGCTCGACGTCTCGGTGCAGGCGCAGGTGCTCAATCTGCTGAAGGACCTGCAGGACGACCTCGGCCTGTCGTACGTCTTCATCAGCCACGACCTTGCGGTGGTGCGGTTCGTCAGCGACGAGGTGCTGGTGATGAAGGACGGCGAGGTGGTCGAGCAGGCCAGCGCGCAGCAGATCCTCGCTGCGCCGACGCAGGAGTACACGCGCCGCCTGCTGGGCGCGATTCCGCGCGGGTATCAGGCCGCCGGCTGACCCGTGCCCGGCCGCTCGCCGCCGGCCGGGCGGGTGCAAAACCCTGCCGCCGATGCGGTTTGCGCACGGTCGTGCTAAATTGCGCCCATGCCGAGCTCAAGCCCGCAGCGAACTCACGCTGGCCGCCATCGTCGACACCGCGCTCGACATGGCGGCGGCCGAAGGCCTGGAAAGCCTGACCATCGGCGAAGTGGCCAAGCGGCTCAACCTGTCCAAGAGCGGCGTGTTCTCGCGCGTGGGCTCGCGCGAGGCGCTGCAGGCCGCGGTGCTCGAGGAGTACGACCGCCGCTTCGTGCAGGACGTCTTCACGCCGGCCATGCGCGAGGCGCGCGGCCTGCCGCGCCTGAACATGCTGATGTCGCGCTGGCTCGAGCGGGCGCGCCGCGTCGAGGTGCGGCAGGGTTGCATCTACTGCGCGGGCGCCTTTGAATACGACGATCGCCAGGGGCCGCTGCGCGACCAGTTGCTCGACGGCGTTCGCCGCTGGCGCAGCCGTGCTCAAGCGCAGCGTCGTGCAGGCCGTCGACGAAGGACACCTGCAGCCCGACACCGACGCCGATCAACTGGTGTTCGAGATGGACGCCTTGTTCACCGGTGCGATGCGTGACGCCCGCTTCCTCGGCGACCCGCGCGCACTGGATCGCGCCTGGACCACCTGGCAGCGGTTGATCGCCGACCGCATGCCCACCGCCTCGGCGCGCGCGCACAGGCGCGAGCACTGACCCGCCATGACGCAGCGTCGCTCGAGCCTTGGTGTCGACAAACTTCGCACGAGCGTGCGCAATCGGGAGCTGACCCATGACGCCACTTCATCCAATCCGGCCGCGGCCTTCTACGCCTCGCCGGCCGCGCGCGCGTTGGGCGCTGCGGTGCGTGCGGCACACGGCCTGTCGGCCGAACTCGGCACGGCATTGGCGATGCGGCTGTTCTTCACGCCCGTGGCGCGCGATCGGCGCGCGCGGCGATCGGCGGTACCGGCGCCATGGCAGCCGCAGCGGCACCGCTTCGAACGCGGCGCATTGGTGAGCTGGCAGCGCGCCGACACCGCCGGCGCCCGCCGCGTCTTGCTGACCCATGGCTGGGCCGGCGACGCCCAGCAGATGCGCCCGCTGGGCGAGGCGCTGGCGGCGGCGGGGTTTGATCCCGTGCTGCTCGATCTGCCCGCTCATGGCGCCAGCGACGGCGCGCGTGCCACGCTGCCGCAATGGGTGCGCGCGCTGTTCACGGCTTCGGCCGCGCCTCGGCCCCTGGTACGGCGTGATCGCGCATTCGCTGGGCGCGCTGGCGGTCGCGCACGCGTCGGCACGCGGGCTGTCGGCGCAAGCGCCTGGCGCTGTTGGCGCCGTCGCCGCCGCCGGCGCTGTTTCTGCGCTGGTATGCGGCCGGGCTTGGCTTGAACGAGTCGCTGGCCGAGCGCATGGAGCGCGCGATCGCGCGTCGCGAGGGTGTCGGCGTGGAGCAATTCGCGCCCGACTGGCTGGGCCCGCGGGTGGCGCAGCCCACGCTGGTGCTGCACGACGCCGACGATCGCACGGCACCGCTGGCCGGCGGCCGCACGCTGGCCGGTGCGCTGCGTGACGGCCACTTGCAGGTGACCCAGGGCCTCGGGCATCGGCGCATCCTCGAAGACGCTGCGGTCGTCGACGCCGTGGTGCAGCACCTGGCCAGCGAACGCTGACCAATGCCGGTCAGACCTGTAACAAAAGACTCGTCACCCGCGTCGCTCCTGGGCGCGTGTGGCGCGCCATGCCGTGATCGCGTTCACGCGGCGAATGGTCGGCACCCATTCAGAGGCTTGGCACGGTTGATGCGCAGGGTCTGGTCGTGCAAGGCGCCGAAGGCGCTCGAAGCACGGCGAACCAGGAGACCTCGATGCCCAGCGGATTTGCCCCACTCGCTCGCCCGCGTCGCATGCGCGCCGCGGCGCTCAGCGTGCACGGCGGCGCTTCATCGCTGTTGCGGCTGGCGCAGCCGATCGCCTCGCGCTGGCCCACCGGCAGCGCGTTGGCCGAATGGGCGCAACGCGCCTCCGCGGCCTTGGCTCCAGAAATGGTCGCGGTGGCCGATGACGCCAGCGAGGCCTTCATCACGCCGCTGCAGCCGAGCCCCACGCTTGCGGGTCGCGCCCGCCTTTCGCTGAGCACGTCAGACTCCAGGAGAACCGCATGAGCCGCAACCCCCCAGCGTGTTGAAGCCGGTTCCCAAACAATTCACGCCGGCGCGCGAGCCGGTGCGTCCGGCAGCGCCCGCTGCCCAGGTGCTGCGCACCACGCGTGCCAGCGGCTTGCAGCTGTCGTTCCAGTTTCATCGCTTGCCCTGATCTAGAGGTCGGGCGTCGTTAGGGTTTGGGACAGGGTTGACGTCCACAGGGGAGCGGGACGGCGTGGGTTGTTGAGAGCGAGCCCCACGCCACACGTCCCGCTCCCCATTTTTTTCCACTCGTTTCCTCGTGGTGCCCGCGGTCTCGCGGGCCCTAGACTGCCGCCACCGCGCAGCGCCCCAACGGTGTGCAGTCCGCGGCAGCGCCGCGCGACTAAGGGCGCGCCGGCGAACAAACAAGCGACGAGGAGACCCCGATGAGCCTGTTCCCGCAATGGCGAGAAGTCGCCGCGCAGCCGGGCGCCGTGGTGGCGCCCGACGAACGTCTGCCGCTGGCCGCAGACGGCCGCGCTGGGCGTGCAGCACGTGATCGCGATGTTCGGCGCCACCGTGCTGGCACCGATCCTGATGGGCTTCGACCCCAACGTCGCGATCCTGATGAGCGGCGTCGGCACGCTGATCTTCTTCGTGGTCGACCGCGGCCAGGTGCCGAGTTACCTCGGTTCGAGCTTCGCCTTCATCGGCGTCGTCATCGCCGCCACCGGCTACGCCGGCTCCGGGCCGAACGCCAACCTGGGCGTCGCGCTGGGCGGCATCATCGTCTGCGGCGCGCTCTACGTGCTGATCGGCCTGGTGGTCGCGGCCACCAACCGGCAGCTGCGCCGCAGCACGCCGATGGCCGGCCTCGAGGTCGAGGAGGTCGAGACCGGTGTCGCGGTGCACTGGATCGAGCGCGTGATGCCGCCGGTCGTCACCGGCGCCGTGGTCGCGGTGATCGGCCTGAACCTGGCCAGCATCCCGATCAAGAACATGGCGCCCGACCGGCTTCGACACCTGGATCCAGGCGTTGACCTTCGTCAGCGTCGGCCTGGTCGCGGTCTACACGCGCGGCATGGTGCAGCGGCTGCTGATCCTGGTGGGCCTGATCGTGGCGACGGTGATCTACGCGCTGCTGACCAACGGCATGGGCCTGGGCAAGCCGATCGACTTCGCGTCCGCTGGCGAGCGCCGCCTGGTTCGGCGCGCCGCAGTTCACCGCGCCGGTGTTCAGCGCCGACGCGATCCTGCTGATCGCCCCGGTGGCGATCATCCTGGTGGCCGAGAACCTGGGCCACATCAAGGCGGTGAGCGCGATGACCGGCCGCGACCTCGACCCCTACATCGGCCGCGCCTTCGTCGGCGACGGCATCGCCACCATGGTGTCGGGCGGCGTCGGCGGCACCGGCGTCACCACCTACGCCGAGAACATCGGCGTGATGGCGGCCACCAAGATCTACTCGACCGCGATGTTCGTCGTGGCGGCGCTGATCGCGCTGCTGCTCGGCTTCAGCCCGAAGTTCGGCGCGCTGATCCAGGCCATTCCGCTGGCCGTGATGGGCGGCGTGTCGATCGTGGTGTTCGGCCTGATCGCGATTGCCGGCGCCAAGATCTGGGTCGACAACCGCGTCGACTTCTCCAACAACGCCAACCTGATCATCGCCGCGGTGACGCTGGTGCTCGGCACCGGCGACTTCACGCTGAAGTTCGGCGGCTTCGCGCTGGGCGGCATCGGCACCGCGACGTTCGGCGCGATCCTGCTGCACGCGTTGCTGCGACGGCGTTAGCTGGGCCATCCCCGAAGCGGCCTGGCGGCCGCTTCCCCTTCCGATCGCACGGCGTGCAGGCATCGGCATACTGCGTGGCGCCACCGTTGTCGCCGGAGACCTGCGCATGACAGAACCGCTTTCCCGCCGCCAGCTCATCGTCACGTGCGCCGTGCTCGGCGTGGCGCCACTGACGCGTGCGCAGGCATGGCCCGCCAAGCCGGTGCGCATCGTCGTGCCGTTTGCGGCCGCCGGCACCACCGACATCATTGCGCGCGCACTGGCGCCGGACCTGCAGCGCGCCTTCGGCCAGCCGTTCGTCGTCGACAACAAGCCCGGCGCCGGCGGCAACAGCGGCGCCGCCGAGGTCGCCAAATCGCCGCCCGACGGCTACACGCTGTTGATGGGCACCGTGGGCACGCACGCGATCAACGCGGCGCTGTATCCGAAGATGCCCTACGACCCGGTGAAGGACTTCGCGCCGATCACGCTGTGCGCGGGCGTGCCGAACGTGCTGGTGGTGAACCCGGCCTCGGCGCAGAAGTACCAGATCAACTCGGTGCCCGACCTGATCCGCGCGGCCAAGGCCAACCCAGGCAAGCTCAACGTCGCCAGCTCGGGCAACGGCACGTCGATCCACCTGTCGGCCGAGCTGTTCAAGACGATGACCGGCACCTACATGGTCCACCTGCCGTATCGCGGCTCGGGCCCGGCCATGATCGACCTGCTGGGCGGCAGCGTCGACCTGATGTTCGACAACCTGCCGAGTGCGCTGCCGCACATCAAGGCAGGCAAGCTGAAGGCGCTGGCGGTCACCAGCGCCGTGCGCTCGGCAGTCGTTCCCGACCTGCCGACCATCGCCGAAGCGGGTGGGCCGTCGTTAAAGGGCTTCGAAGCATCGTCGTGGTTCGGGCTGCTCGCGCCTGCGGGCACGCCCGCCGACGTGGTGAACCGCGTGCAGCAGGAAGTCGCCAAGTCGTTGGCCTCGCCTGCGGTGAAAGAGCGCCTGGTGGCGCAAGGCGCGATCCCCAGCGGCACCGCGCCGGCTGAATTCGCGCGCTTCATCGACGCCGAGACCCAGAAGTGGGCGCAGGTGGTCAAGGCGTCGGGCGCAAAGGTGGATTGACCTCGCAGCGCCGCGTTGCCGCGGGTGCGGCGGCTCAGCCCATCCAGACAACCGCTTTGCGGGCACCGGCCCACGCTTCGTAGCGCGGCGCGTACACCTCTTCGATGCGGTTGCGCTTGACCTTGAAGGTCGGCGTGATGAAGCCGTTGTCGACCGTCCAGGGCTCGGTGACGACGACCAGGCAATCGAGCTGCTCGTGCGGGTCGAGACCGGCATTGACGTGCGTCAGGTGCTCGCTCAACGAGTGCTCCAGGCCGCCGCGCGAGCCGTCGTCGCCGGCACGCTGCCGCCGCCTGCGCATTGAGCATCACGATGCCCAGCGGCTGGCCGAGGTTGGCGCCGGTGACGCAGCAGGCCTCGATCGCGTCGTGCATGCACCAGCCGGTCTTCGATCGGCGCCGGCGCGACGTACTTGCCCTTGCTGGTCTTGAACAGATCCTTCACGCGGCCGGTGATGCGCAGGTTGCCCTCGGCGTCGAGCTCGCCCTTGTCGCCGGTGTGCAGCCAGCCGTCGGCGGTGAACGCCTCGCGCGTCAGCTCGGGCTCCTTGTAGTAGCCGAGCATCAGGCCCGGGCTCTTGACCTGGATCTCGCCGTTGGCCGGATCGATGCGCGACAACACGCCGGCGTACGGCAGGCCCACGGTGCCCGGGCGGCTGGCGCCGGGCAGCGTGGCATGCGAGACGCCGCAGTTCTCGGTCATGCCGTAGACCTCGACCAGATCGAGCCCGAGGCGGTTGTACCAGCGCAGCAGTTCGGGCGGCATCGGCGCGGCGCCGCCGGCGGCGAACTCGCACTCCTGCAGGCCGAGCGCGCTCAGCACCTTCTTGCGCACGATGCGGCCGATGATCGGCATCTGCAGCAGGCGCTGCAGCTTCGCGGGCGGCATCTTGGCGTGCACGCCCTGCTGGAACTTCACCCACAGCCGCGGCACCGAGAAGAACGCGGTCGGCCGCGCGCGCTGCAGGTCGGCGGTGAAGGTGTCCAGGCTCTCGGCGAAGAAGATGTGCATGCCGGTGGCCAGCAGGCCGTGCTCGACCAGCGTGCGCTCGGCCACGTGCGCCAGCGGCAGGTAGCTCAGCATGCGCGCGCGCTCGTTGATCGCGCGTCACCCGCGCCAGACCCGCCCGCACGCGACCAGGCGAAGGTGGCGAAGCTGTGCATCACGCCCTTGGGCGCGCCGGTGGTGCCCGAGGTGTACATGATGGTGGCCAGCTCGTCGCCGGCGCGCACCGGCTCGCCGGCCAGCGGCGCGGTGCGCGCGACGATGTCGTCCCACGCCGGGTAGCGCGGTCGCCGGCGCGAGCGGCATCGCGATGCACGGCAGGCCGGCGGGCACGCCCGGCTTCATGCCGTCCCAGCCGTCGAGCTTGCCGACGAACAGCAGCTTGGACTCGCTGTGCGCGCAGGATCTGGCCGATGGTCGGCGCCGCCAGCGTCGGATACAGCGGCACCGAGACGTCGCCGGCCATCCAGATCGCGAAGTCGGCCATCAGCCACCACGCGGTGTTCTTCGACAGCAGCGCGACCCGGTCGCCCGGCGCGAGCCCTAGGCTCTTGCAGGTGCGCGGCCATGCGCCGCGCCTGGTCCATCAGCTCGCGCCAGGTGAACTCGCGCAGCGCGCCGCCGCCCATCGGCTGCGTCAGCACCACGCGGTCGGGCGCCGTGCGCTCCCAGTGGTACAGGCGCTGCAGCGCCAACAGGTCGGTCGGAATGTCGGTGGCGCTCATGGTCGAGCCTCTTGGTGCGGAGTCGATCGGCGCCGCCCCAGCGGCGGCGGCGCGTGCGAGCGTAGCGGCTCGGCCGCCGCGAAGCGTCGGGGCTTTCCTGACCCGCCGGCCCCGGCTCGCGGGGCTTCAGCGGCCGTGCGGCGAGCGCGTCCTGCAACTGCTCGTGCACGCGGCGCGCCGCGCGCAGCAAGCCGCTGCGTGTCGATGTCGCACTGCGGCGCAACGCGCTGCGCGCGACTCGTCGAGTGCGTCCGGCTCGGTCATCATGGCGTGGGCCAGCACCGACAGCGCGCAGCATGTGCGCGACGCTTCAGCGCAGGCGGCAGCAGGTGGTCGGCCTGCGCCTGCACGTGGTGGCGCACGCACACCACGGCCGCGCCGCTCAAGCCCCACGACTCGCACAGCGCCGCGCCCAGCGCGTCGTGGCTGACGCCGAAGCCGGCGGCTTCGAGTTCGCACAGCGCCGCGTCGTCGGCGGCCGCGCGCAGCATCGAGCGGTAGTGATCGGGCGCATGGCGCAACAACACCGCCTTGCCGCACTCTTCGAACAGGCCGGCCGAATGCGCGCGCCCAGGCATCCATGCCGCAGCGCCTGGGCCAGGCGCCCCATGATCAGGCCGCGTTGCGCGGCACGCCGCCACATCGGCATCGAGTTCGGGCGCCGGCGGAAACACCGCGCGCAGCCCGAATCTCCAGCGCGATGCCGGCGACCTCGCGCATGCCCAGGTAGGTGATCGACTGCTGCACCGACTGCACGCGGCCCGACAGGCCGTACAGCGACGAGTTGACGGCCTTCAGCACCGCCGCCGCCAGCGCCATGTCGGACTCGATCAGCGCCGGACAGCGCGGCCATGTTGGCCTCTTGCTCGGCCATCAGCAGCGACAGGCGCAGCAACGCGCTCGGGCTGGCTCGGGATGTGGATGTCGAGCGTTCGCAGCTGGGGATCAACGGGCATGGTCGGTTGCGGGAGGCGAGAGGTGTCACCGTTGGCAGCCTAGGCGCTCGGGCGGTCGCGCGATCGCTCGAATCGCGGCCGCCGCGGCCCGCTAGTTCACTCGTTGGTCACGCGACTGGCAAGCCCAGAAAGACGAAAGCGCCAGACTTGTGGTCTGGCGCCTCGGTCATATGTCTCCTCGGCCTCACCCCTGCGGTGCTAGCGAGCCGGCTGGGCGGCTCCGAGCCCGCGAGTGCGCGAACTGTAGAAGGGCGCCCAGGCGCCAACATCGGGACTAACCCGCCGCGCATGCACCGGCATGGTTCAGCGTGTGTGTTCTGTGTCTTCAAGCATCCAGGCCGCCGCGCGCTCGGCGATCATCAGCGCCGGCGCGTTGGTGTTGCCGCTGGTGATGGTGGGCATCACGCTGGCGTCGGCCACCCGCAGCGCGGCCACGCCGTGCACGCGCAAGCGTGAGTCGACCACCGCCATCGGGTCGTCGGCGCGTCCCATCTTGCAAGTGCCCACCGGATGGAAGATCGTGGTGCCGATGTCGCCGGCCAGGCGCGCCAGTTCGTCATCGCTCTGGTACTGCACGCCGGGCTTGATCTCGCGCGGCGAGTAACGCGGCCAGCGCGGGCATGCCGACGATGCGCCGCGTCAGGCGCAGCGAATCGGCGGCCACCCGGCGGTCGGCGTCGGCCGACAGGTAGTTGGCCAGGATCGCGCGGCGCGTCGTCGTGGCGCGGCGAGCGGATGCGCACATGGCCGCGCGACAGCGGGTTCAGGTTGCACACGCTGGCGGTGAAGGCGTCGCGTCGTGTGCAGCGGCTCGCCGAAGGCGTCGAGCGACAGCGGCTGCACGTGGTATTCGACATTGGGCCACTCGTGCTCGGCCGACGAGCGCGTGAAGCAGCCCAGCTGCGACGGCGCCATGCTCATCGGCCCGCTGCGCATCAGCAGGTACTGCAAGCCGATCTGCGCCTTGCCGAACCAGGAGTTGGCCAGCGTGTTGAGCGTGCGCACACCCTGCACCGCGAACACCGCGCGGATCTGCAGATGATCCTGCAGGTTCTCGCCGACCCCGGGCCGCTCGAGCCGCGGCGCCACGCCGTGCGCGTGCAGCCAGTCGCCGCGGCCGATGCCCGACAGCTGCAGCAACTGCGGCGTGCCCACCGCGCCGGCCGCCAGCACCACCTCGCGGGCCGCCAGCACCGGCTGCGGCGCGCCGCCCGCGCGCACGCACCTCGACGCCGTAGCGCGCGCCAGCCGCCGGCGCCGTCGCTCGAGCAGCAGCCGCGAGACGTGCGCGCCGGTCCACACCTGCAGGTTGCGCCGATGCCGCACCGGCCGCAGGAACGCCTTGCTGGCGTTCCAGCGGATGCCGCTGCGCTGGTTGACCTCGAAGTAGCCCACGCCCTCGTTGTTGCCGCGGTTGAAATCGGCGTTGCGCCGGAATGCCGGCCTGCTGCGCGGCCTCGGCAAACGCGTCGAGCACGCGCCACGACAAGCGCTGGCGCTCGACCCGCCACTCGCCGCCGGCGCGCACGCCGCTGGCGGTCGAACCCGGACGCGCCATGCCACTCGTCGGCGCCGCGCCAATGGTCCTCGTGCTGCATGAAGTAGGGCAGGCAGGAGCGCCAGCTCCACGCCGGAGTCGCCCAGCGCCGCGGCCCAGCCGTCGTAGTCACGGCTCTGGCCGCGCATGTAGATCATGCCGTTGATGCTCGAGCAGCCGCCCAGCACCTTGCCGCGCGGGTAGCGCAGGCGGCGACCATTGAGCCCCGGGTCGGGCTCGGTGTGGAACAGCCAGTCGGTGCGCGGATTGCCGATGCAGTGCAGGTAGCCCACCGGGATGTGGATCCACAGGTAGTTGTCAACGCCGCCGGCCTCGACCAGCAGCACGCGATTGCGCGGGTCGGCGCTCAGCCGGTTGGCGAGCAGGCAGCCGGCCGTGCCGGCGCCGACCACGATGTAGTCGAATTGCGGCGCATCGGCTGGGGTGTTGGGCATCGAGGATGGGCACTTTCGGCTACGCGCGGTGCGGCGTCGGCGCCACACTGGCAGCGCGCTATTGCACGCAAAAGAGGCGCGGCGGGGTTTTCGGGTTTGCCCGAAGCCGCAGCGATGGCGGTGATTGAGCGTTATGCTGATAATCCGGCCGGGTACTGGTGTACCCACGGCCCTTGTCTGGAGTGCGGCGACTTTGCTTGATCGGTTCACGCTGGGTTGAAGCTCCACTTGGATTACTTGTACTGAGAAGGAGCTTCCCCCAAATGGGAAACAAGCTGTATGTCGGCAACCTCGCGTATTCGGTGCGCGACGAGTCGTTGCAGGCTGCGTTCGCGCAATTCGGCACCGTCACCTCAGCCAAAGTGATGATGGACCGAGAAACTGGGCGCTCCAAGGGCTTCGGGTTTGTCGAGATGTCCAGCGCCGCCGAGGCACAGGCAGCGATTCATGCCATGAACGGCCAGCCGCTCGAGGGTCGCGCGGTCGGTCGTCAATGAAGCGCGGCCGCGCGAAGAGCGCCCCGGTGGCTTCGGCGGTGGCGGTGGTGGCCGTGGCCCGTATGGTGGGGGCGGCGGCGGTGGTGGCGGTGGCGGCCGTGGCCCGTATGGCGGCGGCGGTGGCGGGGCTACGGTGGCGGCGGCGGCGGTGGTGGTGGCGGCGGCGGGCGCAGCCCGTACGGCACCGGCCGCGGTCCGCGCGGGGTGGCGGCGGCCAAGGCTACTGAGCCACGACATCTCGCTCCGACGGGCGCCTGTGGGCGCCCGTTTGCGTGGGCCGCAGCGCGCGACCCTAGCGCGCCGCTTGATTGTGGCGCGGCTTGCGCGTCCGGCCGGCCAGCACGCGGTCGAACCAGCCATTGGGCAGCACGCGCAACAGCTTGGCCACCGACGGCCATCTGCCAGGGGATGACGCGATAGCTGCGGCCCGCCAACACCGCCGCGAACGCGGCGTCGGCAAACGCAGCGGCCGGCATCAAGAACGGCATCGGATACGGGTTGCCGCGTGTCAGCGGCGTGTCGACGTAACCAGGCACCAGCGTCACCACGCGCACGCCGAACGGCCGGCACTCCCCGCGCAGGCTCTCGCAGTAGGCGATCGCCGCCGCCTTGCTGGCGCAATAGGCCGCGTGTCCCGGCAGGCCGCGGATGCCGGCGACGCTGGCCACACCCACCAGCGTGCCGCGGCGCCGTTGCCGCATCGGCTCGATGAACGGCTGGAAGGTCGCGGCGATGCCGAACACGTTGGTCTGCAGCGTATCGTGCAACACCTGCAGATCCTCGAACAGCGCGCTGTCGATGCCCGCGCTGATGCCAGCGTTGGCGATCACCGCATCGGGCAGTCCCTGGCGCTCGATGCACGATCGGCCCGCCGCGGTGATCGACGCGCCAGTCGGCCACATCGGCCGCATACACCTGCGCTTCGTGCTCGGTGTAGGAGCGCGCGAGCACGAAGCGCCGCAGCTCGTCCTCGCGCCGGGCCACCAGCGCCAGCCGCCAGCCTGCTGCATGGAACCGCTGCGCCAGCGCCTGCCCGATGCCGCTCGAAGCGCCGGTGATGAACACCAGCGGCGCATTGGCACCGGTCATGGTGCGGTTCGCGTCGCGCCGAACGGCTGCGTGGCGCGCGGCGACAGGCTGGCCCGCACCGGCGGCGCGAGCTGCAGTTGTTGCGCCAGGTTGTCGGCCTCGATGCCGCCGGCACGGATCTGATCGCCGCCCTGGCGCACGACGACCGGCAGGTGCGAGCGGATGCGCTCGGTGGCGACGAACACGTGCAGGAACTCGCTGTCGACCTGCAGCGGCGAGCCCGAGGGCAACTGCGCCACCACGCGGGCGCCGCCACTGAGCTGCCACTCGCTGCCGTCGCCGTTGGACAGCGCGCGCGCGGCATGCGCGCGGGTGACACGACCGTCGGGAGCATGCGCTTGCATGCGCGCCGCTTCGACTTCGATGCGATCGGTGTCGGGGAAGTGGCGCAGCCACTTGCCCTCGATGCGCACGGTGGCGCGGCCGTCCGCCGCGAAGCGGGTGATCGCGAAGTCGCGCATCTCGTAGTCCGGATCCTGGCGCAGCGGCACGCTGTCGCCAGCCGCCACAGGGCGCGGCGTGTGCTTGACCAACCACCAGGTGCCCAGCGCCAGCAACGCCATCAGCAGCAGCGGCAGGTACGCCCCGAGCAGCTCGCGCAGGCGCATGCGCAAGCCGCCGCCGCGCGGCGGCAGCGGCGGCGGCGCGCCCAGCGACACCTCGACCTCGGGCAGGTCGGGCAGGTGCAGTTCGGGCGGCGCCGCGGCGTGGCTCATGCAGGGGCGTTCTAGCGGTCGAGGCTGCCGCGCTGCGTGCGCAGCAGCTCGGCATAGCGCCCCGCGGCGCACAGCAGCAGGTCGCAGAACTCGCGCGCCGCGCCGTGGCCGCCACGCAGCGCAGTGACGTGGTGGGCGGCAGCGCGCACCTCGGTGTGCGCGCCGGGCACCGCGCAGGCAAACCGAGCGCGGCTCATCAACGGCAGATCGGGCCAGTCGTCGCCGATCACGGCGACCTGTGCCCACCGCAATTTCGAGCTGCCGCAGCAAGGGCTCGACAGCCTGCAACCTTGTCGGCGACGCCGAGCGCCGCACGCGCGACACCGAGGTCGTTCAAGCGCCTGCGCAACGCCGGCGAGTCGCGGCCGCTCACCACCAGCGGCTCGATGCCGCCGGCCATCAGCAGCTTCAAGCCGTGGCCATCGAGGGTGTGAAACGCCTTGAAGGCCTCGCCGTGCTCGCCGATGTACAGGCGCCCATCGGTGAGCACACCGTCGACGTCGAAGATCGCCGCGCGAACCCCTTGCGCCTGCAGCAGCAGCTCGGGGGGAAATTGCAGCGCCGGCAGCATCAACGACGATCGCTTCGCTGAGGGGTCATATCACCTTCGCGCGCATCAGGTCGTTGGAGTTCAGCGCACCCACCAGGCGCGACGTGCGCGTCGACCACCAGCACGCTGGTGATGCGGTGCTGCTCCATCAGGTCGGCGGCGTCGACGGCCAGCGCATCGACGCGAATGCGCTGCGGGCTCGGATGCATCACCTGCTGCGCGACCAGGCCGCGCAGTTCGGCGCCACGCTCGATCAGGCGCCGCAGGTCGCCATCGGTGAAGATGCCGAGCACCTGCTGATCGTCGTCGACGATGGCGGTGAAGCCGAGGCCCTTGCCGGTCATCTCGCGCAGCACCTCGTTGAACGACGCCTGCACGCCGACGCGCGGCACGTCGGCGCCGCTGCGCATGAGGTCGCCCACGTGCATCAGCAGCTTGCGGCCGAGCGAGCCGCCGGGGTGCGAGCGCGCGAAGTCCTCCTCGCGAAAACCGCGGGCATCGAGCAGCGCCACCGCCAACGCGTCGCCCAGCGCCATCTGCGCCGTGGTGCTGGCGGTGGGCGCCAGGTTCAGCGGACAGGCTTCCTGGTCGACCTTGCTCGACAGCACGATGTCGGCGTGGCGCGCCAGCGTCGAGTCCTCGTTGCCGGTCATGGCGACCAGGGTCAGGCTCAAGCGCTTCAATGCCGGCAACAGCACCGCCAGCTCATCGCTCTCGCCGCTGTTGGAGATCGCCAGCAAGACATCACCCGGCTGCACCATGCCGAGGTCACCATGGCTCGCCTCGGCCGGGTGCACGAAGAACGCCGGCGTGCCGGTGGAGGCCAGCGTGGCGGCGACCTTGCGGCCGACATGACCGCTCTTGCCCATGCCCATCACGATGACGCGGCCCTGGCACTCGAGCATCGCGCGCACCGCGCGCACGAAACCATCGCCTTGGCGGGCGGCCAGCGCGGTCAGCGCGCGCGCTTCGACCTCGAAGGTCTGCGCCGCCAGCGTGAGCGCACGCTGCGCATCGAAGCTCGGTACAGGGGCCACGGGCAGGATGCTCGCTTAGGATCGGGCATTCTAGGGCGCACCTTGGCGACCGCACGCGCACGATGGCCACCACGCTCGAAGTCGTCCTGCTGTACCTCGTCGCCGCGGTGGCCGGCGTGGTGGTGTGCCGCACGCTGAAGCTGCCCCCGATGCTCGGCTACCTGGCGGTGGGCGTGCTGATCGGGCCCAACGCGCTGGCGCTGGCCGGCGACCCGGCCGCCGCGCGCGCGCTGGCCGAGTTCGGTGTGGTCTTCCTGATGTTCGTGATCGGGCTGGAGTTCAACCTGCCCAAGCTGCGCAGCATGCGCTCGCTGGTGTTCGGCCTCGGCCTGTCGCAGGTGGGGCTGACGATCCTCGGTGCGGTGATCGGCAACGTGCTGCTGGCTGCGGGCTTCGCTGCCCTCGGCCGCGCCTGGGATCTGACGCTGGCAAGGCGCCATCGCACTGGGCTCGGCGATGGCGATGTCGTCGACCGCCATCCTCGTGAAGCTGATGGCCGAACGGCTCGAGCTCGACAGCGAGCACGGCCGCCGCGTGATGGGCGTGCTGCTGTTCCAGGACTTGGCGGTGGTGCCGTTGCTGGTGCTGATCCCGGCGCTCGGCGCGGGCGGCGCGAACCTCGCCAGCGCCTTGGCTGGTTGCATTGGCCAAGGCCAGCGTGCTGTTGGCCCTGCTGCTGGTCGGCGGCCAGCGCGTGATGCGCTGGTGGCTCACGCAGGTGGCGCGGCTCAAGAGCGAAGAGCTGTTCGTGCTCAACCTGCTGCTGGTGACGCTCGGTCTGGCGTGGCTCACCGAGGACGGCGGGCCTGTCGCTGGCGCTCGGCGCCTTCATCGCCGGCATGCTGGTGGCCGAGACCGAATACAAGCACCAGGTGGAGACCGACATCCGGCCGTTCCACGACGTGCTGCTCGGGTTGTTCTTCATCACCATCGGCATGCGGCTCGACTGGCGGCCGCTGGTCGATCAATGGCTGCTGGTGCTGCTGCTGACCACGCTGCCGGTGCTGGCCAAGGCGGCGCTGGTGGCCGCTGCTGGCGCGCGCCTTTCACGCCTCACCCGGGGCGGCCATCCGCACCGGGCTGTACCTGGCGCAGGCCGGTGAATTCGGCTTCGTGCTGCTGGCGCTGGGCGTCGGCAACAACCTGCTGGTGGGCGATTGGATGAATCCGGTGTGGGCGGCGATGGTGCTGTCGATGCTGGCCACGCCGTTCATGGTGATGTGGAGCAGCCGCATCGTGATGCGGCTGTCGTCGAGCGACTGGATGATGCAGTCGGTGCAACTGACCGCGATCGCCAAGAAGGCGATGCGCACCGAGGCCCACGTGATCATCTGCGGCTACGGGCGCAGCGGGCAGAACCTGGCGCGTCTGCTCGAGCGCGAAGGCATCGCCTACATGGCGCTGGACCTCGACCCCGACCGCGTGCGCCAGGCGGCGGCGGCCGGCCAGAGCGTGGTGTTCGGCGACGCCGCGCGCCTGCGCAGCCTGATGGCCGCCGGCCTGGTGCGCGCCAGCGCAGTGGTGGTGAGCTACCCCAACACCGCGTCGGCGTTGAAGATCCTGAACCTGGTGCACGAACACGCGCCGCGGGTGCCGGTGATCGTGCGCACCATCGACGACAGCGATCTCGAGAAGTTGCGCGAGGCCGGCGCGGCCGAGGTGGTGCCCGAAGCGATGGAGGGCTCGCTGATGCTGGCCGCGCAGGCGCTGGCGCTGGTGGGCGTGCCGATGCAGCGCGTGATCCGCATCACCCGCGACGCGCGCGACGCGCGTTATGGCCTGTTGCGCGGCTACTTCCACGGTGCCGACGACGACACCGTCGCAGGAACTGCAGCAGGCACGCCTGGCCAGTGTCACCTTGCCGCTGGCTGCCGCCTGCCTCGGTCGTGCGCTGTCGGCGCAGGCGCTGCACGCCACCGGCGTGCAGGTGGTGTCGCTGCGCCTGGCCTCCGGCCGCGTGCTCGTGCCCGAAGACAACCACGTGCTCGAAGCGGGCGACACGCTGGTGCTGTCAGGGTTGCCGGCGGCGCTGGCGCTGGCCGAGGAGAAGCTGCTACGCGTGTGACGGCGCGGCCATTCTCCGCCGACGCGTGACGGTACCCACGGCCAGCAGACCGGCAGCCATCAACGCGTAGGTGCCCAGCTCCGGCACCGGGTCGGCGAGCACCTCCAGGTTGGCCGCGCCAATGTACGCACCGGTGAAAGTCATGTACTTGATGTCGGCCACGCCGCGCGAGAGGCCGTGGACTCGCCTTGATTCACGCCGCGGTTGGTCATGAACGTCAGCGTGTAGGACTCCAGCAGCGTCTTCGAGGTGTCGTGCACCGCGATCACGGCCGTGCCCGTCCCCTTGGCCCAGTTCATGAAGGCGCCGACGCCAGCGACGGCATCGGTGAACGACAGCGTCATCGTCGACGTGGCATCGTTGGAGCCGATCATCGACAGGCCCGATCAGAGGCCGTTGTCGACGAACCCATACTCGTTGTCAGAACCGTAGAACGAGAGGGAGTACTCCGACGACCAGGTGATGCCGGGCGCCACCATCTTCGGGCCGACGCCGACGTAGTCCTCGTTGCCGAACGTGTAGGTGGTGCTGCCGGGCAACGCGGTGACGGAAGCGGCGTGCGCCCAACCGCAGGCCAGCAGGGCGCCGGCGGCGATGGTGTGGAGGATTCGGGGCAAGCCCGCTGCGACGCAGGCTTGGACGTGTACCCGGGATCTCTATTTTCCGATGCAAAAGCGCCCGAAGATCTCGCCCAGCAGATCGTCGGGGGTGAAGGCGCCGGTGATCTCGCACAGGCACTGGTGCGCCAGCCGCAACTCTTCGGCCAACAGTTCGAGCGCGGCATCGCCTTGCTGAATATGGCCGCGCGCCTGCGCCAGGTGCTCGGCCGCTCGCCGCAGCGCGTGCACGTGGCGCGTGCGGGCGATGAAGCCGCCTTCCGGTGCCGCCTGCCACCCTGCGAGCTCGAGCAATCCGTGGCGCAGCTCATCCAGGCCCTGGCCGGTGAGCGCCGACAGCACGATGGCGCCACCTTCGTTCGTCTCGGGCGCCGCCAGGTCGCATTTGTTGAGCACCTGCAAACGCGGCACTCGCGCCAGCGTCTGCAAATGCGCGTCGATCGCCCGTTGCGCCCGCTGGTACTCGCGTGATGCGACTCGCGTCAGATCGTGCAGCACCAGCACCGCATCGGCACGGCCGATCTCGGCCCAGCTGCGCTGGATGCCGATGCGCTCGACCTCGTCGAGTGCATCGTCGGCTGAACGCAGACCAGCGGTGTCGACCACATGCACCGGCACGCCGCTGATCTGAATCGTCTGCGCGACCTTGTCGCGCGTGGTGCCCGGAATCGGCGTCACGATCGCCAGCTCGGCGCCGGCCAGTGCGTTGAGCAACGAGCTCTTCCCCACATTGGGCTGTCCGGCCAGCACGACATGGATGCCCTCGCGCAGCAGCGCGCCGCGCTGCGCGGCGCCGAGCACGGCGTGCAGGCGCTCATCGATGCGCCCGAGCCGCCCAGCGGCGTCGGCGCGCTGCAGGAAGTCGATCTCCTCGTCCGGAAAATCCAGCGTCGCCTCGACCAGCGAGCGCAACTCGACCAGCGCCGCGCCGAGCGCGTTCACTTCGCGCGAAAAATCGCCCGCCAGCGAACGAGCGGCCGAGCGCGCAGCGGCTTCGGTGCCGGCGTCGATCAGGTCGGCCACCGCCTCGGCCTGCGCCAGGTCGAGCTTGCCGTTGAGAAACGCGCGCGTGGTGAACTCGCCGGGAGCCGCGGGACGCAGCGCGCGCAAATGTTCGCGCCCGGCAAACGTTTCGGCCGCGGCCTCCAGGCAACGCGCCACCAGCAACTGCAGCACCACGGCCCCGCCGTGCGCGTGCAACTCGAGCACGTCTTCGCCGGTGTAGGAGTGGGGTGCCGGAAAGTACAGCGCGAGGCCGTGGTCGATCGGCTGCGCCTGCGCATCGAGAAACGGCAGCAGGGTCGCATGGCGCGGCTCGAGCGTGCGGCCGCACAGCGCGAGCATCAGCGGCTCCAAACCGCGACCTGAAACCCGCACGATGCCGACCGCTGCCCGACCTGGCGCGGTGGCGATGGCAACGATCGGGTCATTCAGCCGCGACAACATCGTTGCCATTGTGGCGCGCGTGCACGGCCACGAGCCGTGGCACGGCCGAACGAAGCACGCGCCCGTCGATGACGGGCGCGTGCTTCGCATTGGCGCGGGGAGGAGCGTCGAACGGTTCACTGGAATCGATCGAGGCACGCTCCAGAGCCGGGTTTCGCCGGGTCGGCCCCGCATGGACCGAAATGGCCCGCATGGCGGGCCATTGAACTCTGTACCTGATCGACGCCGCAGCCTCGATCTCTGGTGTCAATGATGGACCTCACGTCCGGCACATCCAACCCCCCGAATCGGGCATGCCCCCGCGAGCGTGCAGGCGTCACGGGCAAACGCCACGGCGAGCGCCGCAGCGTGGTGAGGCCGCTACGACTTGGACAGACTCGGCGCTACGCCGAGCTGGCGGTTGATGAACCACTGCTGCGCGATCGACAGCAGATTGTTCGTCAGCCAATACAGCACCAGGCCGGCCGGGAAGACGAAGAACATGACCGAGAACACCAGCGGCATGATCCACATCATCTTGGCCTGCACCGGGTCGGGCGGCGTCGGGTTGAGCCAGGTCTGGAACATCGTCGATGCAGTCATCAGCAGCGGCAGGATGTAGTACGGGTCCATGGCCGACAGATCCTTGATCCAGCCGATCCACGGCGCGTTGCGCATCTCCACACTCGACAGCAGCACCCAGTACAGCGCGATGAAGAACGGGATCTGCACCATGATCGGCAGGCAGCCGCCCAGCGGATTGACTTTCTCTTCGCGGTAGATGCGCATCATCTCCTGCTGCATCTGCTGCGGCTTGTCCTTCAGCCGCTCGCGCATCTCCATCACCTTGGGATTGATCGCCTTCATCTTGGCCATCGAGCGGTAGGCGGCCGCATTGAGCCAGTAGAACGCGATCTTCAGCAGCACCACCAGCGCAACGATCGACCAGCCCCAGTTCTTGAGCAGACCGTAGAGGTGGTCGAGCAGCCAGAACAGCGGCTTGGCCAGGATCGTGAAGTAGCCGTAGTCCTTGACCAGATCGAGCCCGGGAGCCATGGCCTCGAGCTTCTTTTCTTCCTGCGGGCCGGCAAACAACGTGGCTTCGTGCGTCAGCGTCGTGTTGGGGGCGAGGTTGCCCAACTTGACCATCATCGCCAGCGCATACTGGTTGTCGCCCAGTTTGGTGGTGACGTAGTCGCGCGCGCCCGGGCCGATCAACCAGGCCGACGCGAAGTAGTGCTGCACCATTCCGATCCAGCCGTCGCTGGCGTTGCGCTGGTGTTCGGCCTTGCCCTTGTCGATGTCCTTGAACTCGATCTTCTCGAACTTCCTGGCCTCGGTGTACATGGCCGGCCCGGTGAAGGTGAAGTAGAAGCTCGACTCGCCGGCCGGCGCGTTGCCGTCGCGCACCAGTTGCAGGTACAGCTGCGGCATCAGCAGCCTTGTCCGAGTTGTTAACCACCTCGTGCTTCACCGCGATGCGATAGTCGCCGCGGCGCAGCGTGTAGGTCTTGCGCAGTAGCACGCCGTTGATCGCGGGTGATTCGAGTTTCAGCTCCAGCGCGTCGGCGCCGGCGGGCAACTCACGCGGCCCGGCGGCGGCGGTCATTACGGTGTCGTGATTGGGGTACGCCACGCCGTCGACCGTGGCCAAGCCGCTGCGCGCCAGGTACAGGCGCTCGCGGCTGCGGTCGAACAGCACCACGTTGCGCGTGCGGTCGGCCTGGTCGTGGTACTGCAGCAGTTCCATCCGCACGAGCTCGCCGCCGCGGCTGTCGAACGTGGCCTTCACGAGATCGGTGGTCAGCGTGATCAGTTCGCCGCCGGCAGCCGGCGTCGCGGCACCTCCGGGGCTCGCCGCAACGGGCGCCGCGGCAGGCGCCGTCGTCGTGCTCGCGCTGGGCACCGTGGCAGGGCCGGCGGCGCTGCCATCAGGCACCGGCGGTGCCGAGGCCGCAACTTGCGGACGCGGACTCGCGCCGAACAACGAGGGCGCCCCGGTGTGCTTGCTCCAGGCGTCCCACAACAGCACAAGTGACATCACGAAGACCACCCACAACAGGGTGCGGCGCATATCGGTCATGGGCGTGTCTTGGCCAAAAGTCGGGTGAACAATCGTGGCGCCTGTTGCGGCACGGGGTCGTGCCCGCCGTCGCACCATGGGTGGCAGCGCAGCAGCCGCGCCGTGCCGAGGGCGGCGCCCGCCATTGCACCGTGACGCCGCAGCGCCTCGAGCGCATAGGCCGAACAGCTGGGTTCGAAGCGACAAGCGTTGCCCAACCAGGGCTTGAGCGCAAAGCGGTAGGCCAGCACCCCGGCGATCAAGCCGCGCCGCGGCAAGTCGAGCAGTGTCCTCAGCATGCGCGCCGCGGCCGGGCGGGGGTTCATTGGTGCACCCTTGGGGCCTGCGGCCCCTTCCCGCCGAGCGGGATTCGCCCCCTTCGGGCGGCCGGGCGGGGGCTCATGCCATGGCCCGCATCAGCAGGCCGTCGAGCTCGGCGCGCGCCGCGCCACGCAATGCGGCCGGTGCCGCTGACTTGAAGTGCTTCGGGTCGAATGGCACGCGCAGGCGCACCAGCCACATGCCATGCGCCAACTGCGCGTGGTGGCGCGCCATCGCGCCGCGCATCTGGCGCCGCAATAGATTGCGAGTGGTCGCTTTTCGGGCGTGCCGCTTGGGCACGACCACACCGAACCACCAGCTTGAAGGAGCGCGCTCCGATCGGTCATCCACAGGCTGTGGGCAACGGTTTGGATCGTCTGTGGATAACTTTGTCGCGCGTACATCCTCAGAGCCCCCGCGTGGCGGCTGCGGGTGCCTCGCCAAGTGGTGCGCCGCGAAGTGGGCGCTCCGCGCCTTGACCGGTGTCGCCAGCACCGATTCGAAATCGGCCGGACGCCGCAAGCGGCCAAGCATTGCAAGTGGCAAGGGGCGCGCGTCGCGACTCAGACCGACGACAGGCGCTTGCGACCCTTGGCGCGCCTGGCGTTGAGCACGGCGCGGCCGCCGCGCGTCTTCATGCGGACGAGAAAACCGTGGGTGCGGGCGCGGCGAACCTTGGAGGGCTGATAGGTGCGTTTCATCTGAGTACGGGCCGCCATGCGCGAGCGACGAGGCCGGCGCCTTCACGACGAGAAATGGTGACGAATTGTGCAGCTTGGAGTCAGCGCGTCGCGCCCCTGCAAGCCGCGCCCTGATTGCAGTTGCGCGCCCTTGACGGATGCGCTCGCGCAACGATTTTTCAAGCTGTCCGGGAAATCGCGTATTAGAGCAAAAACCCCCTGTTGGGTCAAACACTTGCACGACAATTTGCGCCTTGGAGCCGGCATTGACGGGCGGCCGCGAACTGTGGATAACCGCGCCTGGCGTGGATGCAGTGACCTACAATCGCGCCGCTCTGAAAAGAACTTGTCCACAATGAGCGTCGATCTCTGGCAGCGCGGTTGCGAACGCCTCGCCGCCGAACTTCCCGAACAGCAATTCAACACCTGGATCCGTCCGTTGCCGCCCGCTGACATCAGCGACAGCGACGCGGGCGCGGTGGTGTCGTTGCGCGTGCCCAATCGATTCAAGCTCGACTGGATCCGCTCGCAGTACGCAGGCCGCATCGAAGGCCTGCTGAGCGAGCTGGCCGGCAAGCCGATTCGGCTGGAGTTGAGCCTGGCGCCCCGCGACGGCGTCAGCGCTGTGCGGCCGGGGCTGGCGCCGCCGGCGCGGCCGGGGCTGTCGCAACATTCGGCTGCGGCCGCCGACTGGCTGCACCACGCCCTGCCGATGGCGCCTGCCGCTCATGGGGTCGAACCGCCGTCACTCAACGGCTTCATCGGCCCGCCGCACCGCCTGAACCCGGCGTTGACCTTCGACACGCTGGTGGCCGGCCGCGCCAATCAGATGGCCCGCACCGCCGCGCTTCACGTGGCCGGCGCGCCGGGCGTCATGTACAACCCGCTGTTCGTCTACGGCGGCGTCGGGCTGGGCAAGACTCACCTGGTGCACGCGGTGGGCAATGCCCTCTTGAAGGACAAGCCCCACGCGCGGGTGCAATACCTGCATGCCGAGCAGTTCATCAGCGACGTCGTCAAGAACTACCAGCGCAAGACCTTCGACGAACTGAAGGCCAAGTACCACTCGCTGGACCTGCTGCTGATCGACGACGTGCAGTTCTTCGCCGGCAAGGAGCGTTCGCAAGAGGAGTTCTTCAACGCCTTCGAGGCGCTGCTGGCCAAACGCGCGCACATCATCATGACCAGCGACACCTACCCCAAGGGGCTGGTCGACATCGACGAACGGCTGACCAGCCGCTTCGATGCGGGTTTGACCGTGGCCATCGAAGCGCCCGAGCTCGAGATGCGCGTGGCCATCCTGATCAAGAAGGCGGTCGCCGAGGGCGCCGAGATGCCCGAGGACGTGGCCTTCTTCGTCGCCAAGAACGTGCGCGCCAACGTGCGCGAGCTCGAAGGCGCATTGCGCAAGGTGCTGGCTTACAGCCGCTTCAGCCAGAAGGACATCAACATCAACCTGGCGCGCGAGGCGCTGAAAGACCTGCTGTCGATCCAGAACCGCCAGATCTCGGTGGAAAACATCCAGAAGATGGTTGCCGACTTCTACAAGATCAAGGTGGCCGACATGTACAGCAAGAAGCGGCCGGCGTCGATCGCGCGGCCGCGCCAGATCGCGATGTACCTGGCCAAGGAACTGACGCAAAAGAGCCTGCCCGAGATCGGCGAGTTGTTCGGCGGCCGCGATCACACCACCGTGCTGCATGCGGTGCGCAAGGTCGGCGGCGAACGCGGCAAGAGCACCGAGTTGAACCAGCAGCTGCACGTGCTCGAACAAACGCTCAAGGGTTGAATGCCAGGCCGTCTCGAGCCCTGCGATGCGACGACGCATCGGCCGTGCACCGCCTGCGGTGTGTCTGCACCCCGACCGGCAAAGCCTGTGCAGATCTTTCGAACAAGCCCCCGGTCTTCCACAGGCCCGAGCCCGGCTCGCGAGTTGTTCAACCTGGCCCGCCTGTCATCGGCAGCCCGACCCACAGGGTTGGCGATCGCGTAAATCCCCGAAAAGACAGGCGAAAATAGCGTTCTCCACAGTTGGCGGGCGTGCCTACTACAACGACTAAGTTGAAGAGGAAGACATGATCGTTCTGAAAGCTCCGCAGCGTTTGCTGCTCAGCGCGTTGCAGGCGGTGGCAGGCATCGTCGAGCGGCGGCACACGTTGCCGATCCTGGCCAACGTGTTGTTGCGCAAGAACGGCCCGTCGATCGAACTGACGACCAGCGATCTGGAAATCCAAGTCCGCACCCAAGCCGAACTCGGAGGCGACGCCAGCACCTACGCCACCACCGTGGGCGCACGCAAGCTGATCGACATCCTGCGCAGCCTGCCCGATGACCAGTTGATCACGCTGTCATCGGCGCAGAGCAAGCTCACGCTGCAGGCCGGCAAGAGCCGCTTCACGCTGCAGACGCTGCCGGCGGAGGATTTTCCGCTGGTCAACGAGGCCACCGACTACGGGCCACCGTTTGCGGTGCCGCAGCAGACGCTGAAGCATTTGATCAACCAGGTGCACTTCGCGATGGCGGTGCACGACATCCGCTACTACCTGAACGGCATCCTGTTCGTCGCCGAAGGCAAGGCGCTGACGCTGGTGGCCACCGACGGCCACCGCCTGGGGCTGGCGCAGGCGCAGTTGCAGTCCGACATGCCCAAGCAGGAGGTGATCCTGCCGCGCAAGACCGTGCTCGAGCTGCAGCGCCTGCTGCGCGACGAAGACACCCCGATCGAGTTGCGCTTCGCCGGCAACCAGGCGAAGTTTGCGTTCAGCGGCATGGAGTTCGTGACCAAGCTGGTCGAGGGCAAGTTCCCCGACTACAACCGCGTGATCCCGAAGAACCACAAGAACGCCATCGTGCTCGGCCGCGCGCCGCTGCTGGCAAGTCTGCAGCGCGCGGCCATCATGACGAGCGAGAAGTTCAAGGGCGTGCGCGTCAACGTCGAGCCAGGCACCTTGCGCATCGCCTCGAGCAATGCCGAGCAGGAAGAGGCCAAGGAGGAGCTCGAGGTCGACTACAACGGCGATGCCATCGAGATCGGCTTCAACGTGACGTACCTGATCGACGCGCTGGCCAACCTGACGCAGGAAATGGTCAAGCTCGAGCTGCAAGACAGCAATTCCAGCGCGCTGATCACCGTGCCCGAGCAGGCGGGCTTCAAGTACGTCGTGATGCCGATGAGGATCTGAGCCGCCTGCGGCGGCTAGATCCGCTTCGCGGTGCCGTTGGGCACCCCCTGCCCCCGCCAGGCGGGGGTTCCAGTCAGTTCATGGCCCGGGCCCTGCGGGCCCTCTAGAAGTCAATCGATGAGTGATTCGCAGAGTCCCGATCCCAGGCCAGACAACTCCGGTTACGGCGAGGGCTCGATCCAGATCCTCGAAGGGCTGGAGGCGGTGCGCAAGCGGCCCGGCATGTACATCGGCGACACCTCCGACGGCACCGGCCTGCATCACCTGGTGTTCGAAGTGGTCGACAACTCGATCGACGAGGCGCTGGCGGGCTTCTGCGACGACATCACGGTGACCATCCACACCGACAACTCGGTGTCGGTGATCGACAACGGGCGCGGCATCCCCACCGGCGTGAAGATGGACGACAAGCACGAGCCCAAACGCTCGGCCGCCGAGATCGCCCTCACCGAGTTGCACGCCGGCGGCAAGTTCAACCAGAACAGCTACAAGGTGTCGGGTGGCCTGCACGGCGTGGGCGTGTCGTGCGTCAACGCGCTGTCGAAGATGCTGCGCCTGACGGTTCGGCGCGACGGCCACTCGCATTTCATGGAGTTCAAGCGCGGCGTGCCGCAGGAGCGCCTGATCGAGCAGCGCGACGGTGTCGACGTGTCGCCGATGCGTGTGCTGGGCGACACCGAGAACCGCGGCACCGAAGTGCACTTTCTGCCCGACGACGAGATCTTCCAGAACATCGACTTCCACTACGACGTGCTCGCCAAGCGGCTGCGCGAGCTCTCGTTCCTGAACAACGGCGTCAAGATCCGGCTGGTCGACGAGCGCAACGCCAAGGAAGACAACTTCGCGTTCGTCGGCGGCGTGCGCGGCTTCGTCGAGTTCATCAACCAGGGCAAGCGAGTCCTGCACCCGAACATCTTCCACGTCAACGGTGAAAAGCTGAGCGAGCAGAGCACCATGATCGGCGTCGAGGTGGCGATGCAGTGGAACGACGGCTACAACGAAACGGTGCTGTGCTTCACCAACAACATCCCGCAGCGTGACGGCGGCACCCACCTCACCGGCCTGCGCGCGGCGATGACGCGGGTGATCAACAAGTACATCGACGATCAGGAACTCGCCAAGAAGGCCAAGGTCGAGATCAGCGGCGACGACATGCGCGAAGGCCTGGCCTGCGTGGTCAGCGTCAAAGTGCCCGAGCCCAAGTTCTCGAGCCAGACCAAGGACAAGCTGGTGTCCAGCGAGGTGCGCGGCCCGGTCGAAGACGTGGTCAGCAAGGCGTTGACCGACTGGCTGCTCGAACATCCGCTCGACGCCAAGACCGTGGTGCAGCAAGATCGTCGATGCGGCGCGTGCGCGCGAGGCCGCGCGCAAGGCGCGCGAGATGACACGCCGCAAGGGCGTGCTCGACGGCATGGGCCTGCCCGGCAAGCTGGCCGACTGCCAGGAAAAGGATCCGGCTCTGTGCGAGATCTACATCGTCGAGGGCGACTCCGCCGGCGGCTCGGCCAAGCAGGGGCGTGATCGCAAGTTCCAGGCGATCCTGCCGTTGCGCGGCAAGATCCTCAACGTCGAGCGGGCGCGCTACGAGAAGCTGCTGTCGAGCGAAGCGATCGTCACGCTGATCACGGCGCTGGGCACCGGCATCGGCGTCGAGGATTTCAACGCCGACAAGCTGCGCTACCACCGCATCATCATCATGACCGACGCCGACGTCGACGGCGCGCACATCCGCACGCTGCTGCTGACGTTCTTCTACCGCCAGATGCCGGTGCTGGTCGAGCGCGGCCACGTCTACATCGCGCAGCCACCGTTGTACAAGGTCAAGCTCGGGCGCAATGAGCAGTACCTGAAGGACGACCCGGACCTCGACGCCTACATGCTGAAGGTGGCGCTGCAGGAAGCCAGCATCGAGCCGGGCGGCGGCAAGCCGCCGATCAGCGGCACGCTGCTCGAAGAGTTGGCGCGCCAATACGTGCTGGCCAACGGGGTGGTCGTGCGATTGGCCAACTGGATGGACGGCGCCGCGCTGCGTGCCATCGCCGACGGCCTGGCGCTCGACCTCGACACGCCGGCCGCCGCCGAGGCCTGCGCAGCCGCGTTGGCGAGCGCGCTGCACGACGCCGAGGTCCGCGCCGACGTCGACGCACGCACCGACAAGCAGCTGTTGCGCATCAGCCGGCGCCAGCACGGCAACGTGAAGGCCAGCGTCATCACGCAAGACTTCGTGCACGGCGCCGACTACGAGGTGCTGGCGCGCGCCGGCGCCACCTTCAAAGGGCTGCTGACCCCCGACGCCGTGGTCGTGCGCGGCGAGGGCGAGCGCCGCAAGGAGCTGAAAGCGGGCGACTTCCGCGTCGCGATGGCGTGGCTGATGGGCCAGGCGGAGGGCCAGGTCGGGCGCCAGCGTTACAAGGGCCTGGGCGAGATGAACCCCGAGCAACTGTGGGAGACCACGATGGACCCCACGGTGCGCCGGCTGCTGCGGGTGCAGATCGAAGACGCGATCGAGGCCGACCGCGTGTTCACGATGCTGATGGGCGACGAAGTCGAGCCGCGGCGCGATTTCATCGAGAGCAACGCGCTGCGCGCGGCGAACATCGACGTTTGAGCGCGGCGCGGCGTCGACTCACGCCGAGCGCCGCACCACCAGCGTGTGCGGCAGCGTCAGCGACGCCGGCAGCTCGCCCTTGATGCGCCTGAGCAGCAGCCGCATCGCCTGCTCGCCGAGTTCGCGCCGCGGCTGGGCCACGGTGGTCAGCGAAGGCTCGAAGATGCTCGCCAGCGGCACGTCGTCGAAGCCGACCACCGCCAGATCACCCGGAACCTGCAAGCCGGCCGCCAGAGCCGCCTTGATGGCGCCGACGGCCAGCGTGTCGGAGACCGCGAACACCGCGCTGGGTGCCTGCTCCAGCGCGAGCAAGCGCCGCGCGGCGAGCTCGCCCAGCGGATGCTCGATGCCGCCGACGATCTGGATGTAGTCCGGCCGCTCTTGCAAGCCGGCGTCGCGCAAGGCGTCGCGATAGCCGTCGCGACGCTGCCGCGCATACAGATAACGCTCGTCGCTGTTGATCAGCGCGATGCGGCGGTGCCCCTTGGCCAGCAGGTACAGCACCGCATCCTTGGCCGCCAACCGGTGGTCGATGCTGACGTGCGGGATCTGCTCGTCCGGCACGAACTCCGAGCAGGCGACCCACGGCAACGTGCGCACCTCCTCGCTCACCATCTGCTGGGTGGTGAACGGGTCCATGCAGACCACGCCGTCGTACATGTGGCGCGTCAGCATCTGCGCCACCGCACGCTCGCGCGCTTCGCTCAAGCCGGTGTCGCACAGCAGCAGTTCGTAGTCGTGCTCGCGCGCGCAGGCGCCCAGACCACGCACGATCTCGGCGTAGTAAGGGTTCGCGAAGTCCGGCACCAGGGCCAGCACCATGCGCGTCTGCGCCGTGCGCAACGAGCGCGCGGCGATCGTCACCCGGTAGTTGAGCGACTGCATCGCCGCTTCGACGCGCTCGCGCGTGGCGCCGCGCACCGACGGATGCCCGTTCAGCACCCGCGACACCGTCGCGGTGGACACCCCGGCGACCCGCGCCACATCCGCAACTGCGACCATGGGACTCGATGCAATGGATTACGTAAGAGCCTAACACGCAGCCACGGCGTGGCCAGGGTCTGACGGGTTTTCCCTCGGACGATCACCAATGCAATGGATTACATTGCCGCCGCATGAGTCTCGCTGTTCGCTTCGACGGCGTCGGCAAGGCGTTCGGCCCGGTGCGGGTGCTGCACGGCGTGAGCTTCGACCTGGCGCCCGGCCGCATCTACGGCCTGCTCGGCGAGAACGGCGCCGGCAAGTCGACGCTGATGAAGATCCTGGCCGGCTACGAGCGAGCCAACGACGGCCGCGTGCACAGTCGACGGGCAGGCAGCGCCACTTCGCCGGCTCGCGCGAGGCCGAGGCCGCGGGCATCGTGCTGATCCACCAGGAGTTCAACCTCGCCGAGGACCTGACGATCGCGCAGAACATCTTCCTCGGCCACGAGAACGACGACGCGGCTGGCTTGCTCGACGACGCCGCGATGCGCGCCGGCGCGACCGCAGGTGCTGGCGCAGGTCGGGCTGAACGCGCGATCCCGACACGCCGGTGCGCCAGCTGATCGTGGCCGAGAAGCAGCTGGTCGAGATCGCCAAGGCGCTGGCGCGCAAGGCGCGCCTGCTGATCATGGACGAGCCCACAGCCACGCTTGACGCCGGGCGAGACGCGAGCGCGCTGTTCGCGCTGATGGCGCAGCTGAAGGCCGAGGGCGTGACCATCGTCTACATCTCGCACAAGCTCGACGAGGTCGAGCGCGTCACCGACGAGGTGATCGTCATGCGCGACGGCCGCTTCGTCGCGCGCGCAGCCGACCGCCACGCTGACGCGCCACCAGATGGCCAAGCTGATGGTGGGCCGCGAGCTCGTCCGACCTGTTCCCGCCGAAGGATCCGGCGCCCGTGGCCGGCGCGGCGCCGCTGCTCAAGGTCGAAGGGCTTGAGCGTGCCGGGCTGGGCCGAGGACGTCAGCTTCGAGGTGCGGCCGGGCGAGATCCTCGGCTTCGCCGGGCTCGTCGGCGCCGGGCGCACCGAGCTGTTCGAAGGCCTGCTGGGCCTGCGGCCGCACCGCGTGCAGCGCGTCGAGGTCGACGGCCGCGCGGTGCGGCTGCGCTACGCCGCGCGACGCGGCCGACGCACGGGCTCACCTACCTGAGCGAAGACCGCAAGGGCAAGGGCCTGCACGTCGACTTCGGCCTGCGCGAGAACCTCACGCTGATGGCGCTGCAGCGCTACGCCAGGCCCTGGCTCGACCCGCAGCGCGAGCGCGCGGCGCTGGGCGAGGCGGTGCAGCGACTTCGGCATCCGCACCGGCGCACTCGAGCTGCGCGCCGTCGTCGCTGTCGGGCGGCAACCAGCAGAAGCTCGCGCTGGCCAAGGTGCTGCACCCGCAGCCGCAAGGTCGTGGTGCTCGACGAGCCGACGCGCGGCGTCGACGTCGGCGCCAAGCGCGACATCTATTTCCTGATCCAGCAGCTGGCGCGCGAGGGGCGCGGCGTGATCGTCGATCTCGTCGGAGCTGATCGAGCTGATCGGCCTGTGCCACCGCGTCGCCGTGATGCGCGCCGGCCGCATCCAGGCCACGCTGCACGGCCGCGCAGCTGACCGAAGAGGAGCTGATCGCCCATGCCACCGGCACGCGTCACTGACCCGGCGGCACCTGCCGGCGCGCGCGAAGGCCGCGCTGTGGGGCGCGCCTGCACGGCTTCGGCCCGGTCGTCGGGCCTGGTGCTGCTGTGCATCGCCGGCACGCTGCTCAACAGCGACTTCGCCACGCTCGACAACGCGCTGAACGTGCTCACCCGCACCGCCTTCATCGGCATCATCGCGGTGGGCATGTGCTTCGTCATCATCAGCGGCGGCATCGACCTGTCGGTCGGCTCGATGGCGGCGCTGATCGCCGGCTGCGTGATCCTGTTGATGAACGCGCTGGGCGCGGCCGGCTGGCTCGCCGCTGCTGGTGGTGGCGCTCGGCATGGCGCTTCGCGCTGGTGCTGGGCGCGCTGTTCGGGCTGGCGCACGGCCTGCTGATCACCACGGGGCGCATCGAGCCCTTCATCGTGACGCTGGGCACGCTGGGCATCTTCCGCGCCTACCTCACCTACTTCGCCAACGGCGGCGCGATCACGCTGGACAACGACGCTGGCCGACGTCTACGGCCCGGTCTACTACGGCAGCCTGCTCGGGCGTGCCGGTGCCGGTGTGGGTGTTCGCGCTGGTCGCGCTGGCCGGCGCGCTGATCCTCAACCGCACCGCCTACGGCCGCTACGTGCAGGCGATCGGCTCCAACGAGCAGGTGGCGCGCTACGCCGCCGTCGACGTCGACCGCATCAAGGTGCTGACCTACATGCTGCTCGGCGTGCTGCGTCGGCATCGCCACGCTGCTCTACGTGCCGCGCCTGGGCTCGGCCTCGCCGACCACCGGCCTGCTGTGGGAGCTGGAGGCGATCGCCGCGGTGATCGTCGGCGGCACCGCGCTCAAGGGCGGCGCCGGCAGCATCACCGGCACCGTGGTCGGCGCCATGCTGCTCTCGGTGATCAGCAACATCCTCAACCTCACCAGCATCATCAGCGTGTACCTCAACGCGGCGGTGCAGGGCTTCGTGATCATCGTCGTGGCGTTCATGCAGCGCGCGCCGCGGCTGATCGCTCTTCGTGTGATCCCAACCGCAGCCTCAAGCTGCAACAACCTGGAGACATGACCATGACATTCCCGACCCGTCGACTGCCTCGTCGCCTCGGCGGTGCTGGCGCTGGCCGCGCCCGCTGCGATGGCGCAGACGCCCGGTCAACCTCGGCGTGGCGATCCCCGCCGCGACGCACAGCTTCACCGCCGGCATCGTGTGGTGGGCCAACGAGGCGAAGAAGGAGCTCGAGAAGACCGCACAAGGACCTGAAGATCACGATCAAGACCGCCGCCAACGCGGCCGAGCAGGCCAACCAGCTGCAGGACCTGATCACCGCCAACAAGATCAACGCGCTGGTGGTCTTCCCGTTCGAGTCGGCCGCGCTCACCAAGCCGGTGGCGCAGGTCAAGGCCAAGGGCGTGTACGTCACGGTGGTCGACCGCGGCCTCACCGACGACAGCGCGCAGGACGCCTACGTGGCCGGCGACAACACCGCCTTCGGCAAGGTCCCGGCCGAGTACCTGGCCAAGGCGCTCAACGGCAAGGGCAACATCGTCGCGCTGCGCGGCATCCCGACCACGCATCGACAACGAGCGCATGGATGCCTTCAACAGCGTGATGAAGAACCATCCCGGCATCAAGGTGCTCGACGCCAAGCACGGCAACTGGAACCGCGACGACGCCTTCAAGGTGATGCAGGACTACCTGACCCGCTTCAAGGAGATCGACGCCGTGTGGGCGGCCGACGACGACATGGCGGTGGGCGTGCTGAAGGCGATCGACCAGGCCAAGCGCAGCGACATCAAGATCGTGTTCGGCGGCGCCGGCGCCAAGGGCGCGATCAAGACGCTGATGGACGGCAGCGACCCGCGCATCCAGGCCAACGTGTCGTACTCGCCGAAGTTCATCTACGACGCGATCAAGATCACCGCCGAGGCGCGCCTGAAGGGCCAGAAGCTGCCGCCCAAGACGATCGTGCCGTCGGTGCTGATCACCAAGGAGAACGCGAAGAACTTCTACTTCCCCGACTCGCCGTTCTGAAGGCACACGGGCTGCACGTCCTCAGGGAGCCATTGACATGAACAGCATCCAGGGCCCGGCGATCTTCCTGGCGCAGTTTGCCGGCAACGAGCCGCCGTTCAACTCGCTCGCGGCGATCGCCCGCTGGGCGGGCTCGCTCGGCTACAAGGGCGTGCAGATCCCGACCACGGCGCCGCAGTTGTTCGACCTCGAGCGCGCGGCCGAGAGCGACACCTACTGCGACGAAGTGAAGGGCCTGCTTTCGCAGCACGGCCTGCAGGTGACCGAGCTGTCGACGCACCTGCAGGGCCAGCTGGTCGCCGTGCACCCGGCCTACGATCTGCCGATGGACGGCTTCGCGCCGCCGGCGCTGCGCGGCAAGCCGGCCGCGCGCACCGAGTGGGCCGTGCAGCAGCTCAAGCTCGCGGCCAAGGCCTCGCAGCGCCTCGGGCTGAATGCGCACGCCACCTTCTCGGGCGCGCTGGCCTGGCCGTATCTCTATCCGTGGCCACAGCGGCCGCCGGGGCTGATCGAAGCCGCGTTCGACGAGCTCGGGCGGCGCTGGAAGCCGATCCTCGACGCCTTCGACGACGCCGGCGTCGACGTCTGCTACGAGGTGCACCCCGGCGAAGACCTGTGCGACGGCGCCAGCTACGAACGTTTTCTCGACGTCGTGCAGCAGCATCCGCGCGCCTGCCTGCTGTACGACCCGAGCCACTTCGTGCTGCAGCAGCTCGACTACCTCGACTACATCGACCGCTACCACGCACGCATCAAGGCCTTCCACGTCAAGGACGCGGAGTTTCGGCCGAACGGGCGACAGGGGGTCTACGGCGGCTTTGCGCCGTGGATCGAGCGCGCCGGGCGCTTCCGGTCACTCGGCGACGGGCAGGTCGACTTCCGCGCCATCTTCAGCAAGCTCACGCAGTACGGCTACCGCGGCTGGGCGGTGCTGGAGTGGGAGTGCTGCATCAAGCATCCTGAGCAAGGCGCGGCCGAAGGCGCACCTTTCATCCGCGAGCACCTGATCCGCGTGGCCGACCGCGCGTTCGACGACTTCGCGGCCAGCGGCACTGATGCCGCAGCGAGCCGCCGCATGATGGGGATCGCTCCGTGACGCCACGTCGTTTGCGTCTGGGCATGGTGGGCGGCGGCGAGGGCGCCTTCATCGGCGCGGTGCATCGGCTCGCGGCGCGCCTGGACGACGACTACGAATTGGTGGCCGCGGCGCCGTCGTCGAGCGCCGAGCGGGCGCTGGCCAGTGGCGCGGAACTGCGCCTGGCGCCAGAGCGCGTCTACACCGACTACCGCGAGATGGCGCGGCGCGAGGCCGCGCGCGACGACGGCATCGATGTCGTCGCGATCGTGGTGCCCAATCATCTGCACTTCGACGTGGCGCGCGCCTTCCTCGAAGCCGGCTGCCACGTGATCTGCGACAAGCCGCTGACGACCACCCGCGCCGACGGCGAGACCCTGCTCGCGCTGGCGCGCGAGAAACGCTGCCTGTTTGCGCTGACTCACAACTACTCGGGCTATCCGCTGGTGCGCGCGGCGCGCGACATGGTGGCCGCCGGTGCGCTGGGTGAGCTGCGCGTGGTGCAGGTCGAGTACGCGCAAGACTGGCTCGCCCAACCGGTGGAAGCCAGCGGCAACCGGCAGGCGTCGTGGCGCACCGACCCGGCGCTGGCCGGCCCGGCCGGCTGCCTGGGCGACATCGGTTCACACGCGGCGCACCTCGCCGAGTTCGTCAGCGGCCAGTCGCCGAGCGAGATCAGCGCCGAGTTGTGCACCTTCGTCGCGGGTCGGCGCCTCGACGACCACGTGCAGGTGCAGCTGCGCTACTCCAGCGGTGCGCGCGGCCAGTTGTGGGCCAGCCAGGTGGCGTGCGGCGAAGAAAACGGCCTGCGCCTGCGCCTGTACGGCAGCCGCGGCGGCCTGCGCTGGCAGCAGGAGCAGCCGAACGAACTGTGGTTCAGTCCACTGGGCCTGCCGGCGCGGCGCCTGACGCGCGGCATGGCCGACTTGCCCGACTCGGCGCGCGATGCCACGCGGCTGCCGGCCGGACATCCGGAAGGCTTCATCGAAGCGTTCGCGCAGTTGTACCGCGACTTCGCCGCCGACGTGCGGCAACACCAGCGCGGAGAGCCAGTAGCCGTGCCGCGGGTGCCTGGGCTCGACGCCGGTGTGCGCAGCCTTGGATTCATCGACGCGGTGCTGCACAGCCACCGCCAGAACGGGGCCTGGGTCGTGCTGCGCTGAAACGCCTGCGTGCGCGGCGCGTCAGGAATCGGCGGTGAAGCCGATCGCCTTGACCACCGGGCCCCAGCGCTCGGTGTCGGCCTTCAGCATCGCGGCCAGTTCGCTAGGCGACGACGACTTCGATTCCAGGCCCATGACTTCGAGGCCGTCGACGACATCCTTCTCCGCCAGCGCGGTGCGTAGAGCGGCATTGGCACGTTGCACCACCTCAGGCGCCGCCTTGGCCGGCAGATAGAAGCCGAACCACTCGTTGTAGGCCATGTCTTTCAGGCCTTGCTCCACCAGCGTCGGCACGCTGGGCGCGAACTTGTTGCGCTGCGCGCCGCTGGTGGCCAGCAGCCGGATCTTGCCGGCGGCGACGTGCTGCACGAATTCGCCCACCGGCCCCGACACCGATTGGATCTGGCCGCCGATCATCTCGAGGATCGCCGGCTGCGTGCCGCGGTAGGGCACGTGCTTCAGGTCGACGCCCGCCGAGCGGCCGATCAGCACGCCGATGAAGTGCGGCACCGAGCCGGCGGCGGGTGACCCGAAGTTGGCTTGCGTCGGGTTGGCCTTGCACCAGGCCAGGAACTCGGCGATGTTACGCACCGACGCCGGCACCGCGGGACCGACCGCGAAACCGAAGTCGAAGATCGCACCGAGCGACACCGGCGTCACGTCGGCGATCGGGTCGTACTGCAGCTTCTTGTAGATGTGCGGATAGATGCCGAGCATCGACATCGGTGTCTGCAGGATCGCGGTGCCATCCGGCGGCAGCTGTTTCATGCCCTGGATCGCGATCTGCCCACCCGCGCCGGCGCGGTTTTCTACCACCACGCTCTTGCCGTACCCTGGCGCCAGCTTGCTCGCCACGCGGCGGCAGATGGTGTCGGAGGTGCCGCCGGGCGGAAAGCCCGTGATGATGCGCACCGTCTCGTAGGGGGTGGCCTGCGCGAACGTGCGCGTTGCCACGCCGGTCAGCAACGAGGCGGCCGATGCCTGCAAGACGCTGCGGCGCGTGACGGTCATGGTGGTGTCTCCGTGGGGATGTTCTGGCCCGCGAGATTAGCGGATCGGATTCGTCTGCGACATCGAGAGGTCATCGGTTGCGGCCAGCGGACGGATCAGCGCCAGCATCTGTGAATGCAACGCGGGTGCCGCGGCCAGCACGGCGTAGGCGCGGTCAGCCGCCTTGCTTGACACGTCGAGCGCGAGCGGCTGGCCATCGGCGCTGCTGTACACGCCGCCGGCCTCGCCGATGATGACCATCGGCGCGGCGATGTCCCAGATGCGGGTGCTGCGGTTGACCATGCCGCCGAGCCGGCCATCGGCCACGTAGGCGGCATCGACCAGGCTGTTGGTGGCGCGCACGTTGCGCACCCGCTGCAGCACGCGCGCCAGCAGCGCCGTGTCGCGCGCCGCCGCGGCATCGCTGTCGGCGGCGTCCATGCCCCACGCCCACAACACGTTGCACAACAGCGGCTCGGTGGTGACCGAGATCCGCTGTCCGTTGCGAAACGCGCCGCCGCCGCGCTCGGCGCAGTAGAGGTCGCCGCTCGCCGGCAGGTGCAGCACTCCGAGCACCGGTTGTCCGGCGCGCAGCAGCGCGATCAGCACGCCGAACCAGGGAATGCCGGCGGCGAAGTTCGACGTGCCGTCCAGCGGGTCGACCACCCAGGTGAACTCGCTGTCGCGCAAGTCGCAGCCGGTCTCCTCGGCAATGATCGAATGCCTCGGATGCCGTTGCCGGATGGCCTGCACGATCAGCCGCTCCGACGCCAGATCGGCGGCCGTGACGACGTTGCTCAGGTCGGACTTCTGCACCGCATCGGTAGTGCGACCGAACTCGCCGAGCAGCAGCTGCCCTGCCGCGCGCGCCCAGCCGATGGCGTCGTCGATCATCGCCGTCGGCGCGTCGGATGCCTCAACGGCCGCTGAAGCGCGGCGCGCGCTTCTCGACGAAATGCGCGACACCTTCCTTGAAGTCGTCGCTGGCCAAGCTCTCGAGCATCAGGCGGTCGGCTTCGGCGAACGACTGCGCCATCGTCTGCAGCGGCAGCGCCGCGAGCTGCTGCTTGATCACGCGCAACGAGCGTGGCGAACACGAGTGCGCCAGCTCGAGCGCATAGCGGCGCGTGAACGCCATCAATTCGTCCGGCGGCAACGCGCGATTGACCAACCCGATGCGCTCGGCCTCGGCACCGCTGACCTTGCGCGAGCTGAGCAGCAGGTCGGCCGCATGCCCGGGGCCGACCAGCCGCGCCAGGCCGAACGCCGAGCCGTGCTCGGCGATCAAGCCGCGTTTCGCGAAACCGGTGGTCAGCGTGGCGTCGTTGCTGGCAAAGCGGATGTCGGCGAACAACGCGAGCACGAAGCCGATGCCGGCGGCCGCGCCATTGATGCAGGCAATCACCGGCTTGGGCACCGCGGAAAGAAAGTTGTAGCGTTGCTGCAGCTCGCGGCCGGCGACTGCGTCGACCGGGTCGATTGCCCATCGTCCTGGGCAGCGCTGCGCCCTGGGTGAGGTTCTGCAGCAGCGCCATGTCGGCGCCGGCACAAAAGCCGCGGCCGGCGCCGGTGACGATGACCACGCGCACGCCATCGTCACGGCCGAGCTCGGCCATCGTGTGGCGCAGCGAGTCGCTCAAGGTCGGCGTGATCGCGTTGAGCCGGTCCGGGCGGTTCAACGTCACAGTGGCCACATGGTCGGCCACGTCGACGAGCAGTTCGGGTGGGTTCATGGTTGGCTCCTGTCAGCTGGGGTTCGATGGTGCCGCAGCGCTGAGCGATCTACTCACTGGGCCGCGCGCCGCGTCACTCGCCCTTGAACTGGGGTTCGCGCCGCGCCGCCATCGCGGCCACGCCTTCGCGGAAGTCGGTGGTCCTGAAATGCGCGTTCTGCTGCAGGCTCTCGTGGGCGACGGCGCCGCGGATCTGCTCGACCAGCCCGGCACGCAACGTCGCGCGCGTGGACTGCACTGCGATCGGCGCCGACACCGCGATCTCGCGCGCGATCTCGAGCGCGCGGGCGCGCACCTGGTCTTGCGCCACCAGCACGTCCGCCAAGCCGATGCGATGGGCTTCGCTGCCGTCGATGCGCCGGCCGGTGTAGAACAGCAGCGCCGCCTGCTGCACACCGACCAGCCGCGGCAACGTCACTGACAAGCCGAACCCGGGGTGAAAGCCCAGCCGATTGAAGTTGGCCGAGAAGCGTGCCTCGGCGCAGGTGACCCGAAAGTCGGCCACCAGCGCCAGCCCCAGCCCGCCGCCGACCGCGGGGCCCTGCACCGCCGCGACCACCGGCTTGATGCACGAGAACAGCCGCAACGCCTCGCCGTACAGCGGGTTGATCGCGCGAGCGCTGCGCTGAGGCGGGGTGGCGTCTCGGTTGGCGAAGTTGGCGCCGGCGCAGAACGACTTGCCCTGCGCGCACAGCACGATCGTGCGGCAGCGCGGATTGGCTTCGAGGGCTTCGAACGCGTCGGCCAACGCCACGATCAGTGGCACGTCGAAGTAGTTATGCGGCGGTCGGCGCATTTCGACCACGGCCACGGCGCCATCGAAGTCGACACCCACGTCGTTGGAGTCGTTGCTCATGAGAGGTGACTGACGTTGCGGAGAAACGAGATCACAGCACACCCTCGAAGCGGCGCCGCGTCAACGCCGGCCAGAAGCCCTTGCTGCCACCAGCAACGGCGAGCCGCCCCAGGCGCGCAGCCCAGAAGGCATCGCTGCCGAACTGCTCGCGCCACGCCCACAGCCGGCGCGTGGCGAAGTGCAGCGAATGCTCGCGCGTGAAACCGATCGCGCCGTGCACTTGGTGCGCGATGCCGGTGGCGCGCGTCGCGGCCTCGCCGCAGCGCACCTTGGCCACCGCGACGCTGAACGCGGCCGCCGGCGAGTCGGGCTGCACGTGGCTGGGCGCGTCCGCAGCGGCAGCCAGGGCCGCCATGCGCGCAGCGGCGCAGTCGCCGGCCATCAGCGCGAGCTGCTGCTGGATCGCCTGGTTCCTGCCGATCGGCTTGCCGAACTGCACCCGTTCGTTGGCATAGCGCACGGACTGCTCGAGCGCCGATTCCAGCGCGCCGACCATCATCACGCTGCGCGCCAGCGCACCCAGCGTCCACACCGGCTTGGGCCAGCGGCAACGCGTGCACGGCCTGCGCGATGCATGGCGCAGCGTCGAAACGCAGCGTGTCGCTCGGCAAACGCGCGGCGTCGAGCTGCGCGCCGCATTCGACGCGTCCCGCGATGCGCAGGTCAATCAGCGCCAGGCGGCCGTCGGACAACGACACCGCGGCCGTGCGTGCATGCCGGGCCCAGGCCACCTGATGCGCCGTGCCGGTGAGCTTCAGCGCGTTGTCGGCCCCGCTGGCGCGCAGGTCGTTGCCCTGGCCTTGTTCGATCAGTGCGATCGGGCCTTCGGGCACCGGCAGGCCGGCCATCGACAACAACAGGGCGCCGACCATCGTCTCGGCCAAGCGGCAACGGCACCTGCCAATAGCCGATGCCGTGCAGGATCGGCACCGCCGCGCTCCAGCTCTCGCCGACACCGCCGGCAGCCTCGCTGGCCAGTGCCATCGTGAAGCCGCTGTCGACCGTGAGGCGCCACAGGCGCTCGTCGAACGTGCCCGCCTCGGCGCGATCACGCACGCCCTTGTCGACCTCTTCGGCAAACAGGCGTTGCGCGCTCTGCTCGATCAGCGAATCGCTCGCCAGGCTGGCCTCGGCGCTCATCGCAGGTCGAGGCCTTTGGCGATGATGCCGCGCAGGATCTCGCGCGTGCCGCCGCGCAGCGAGAACGACGGCGCCGCCAACGTGGTGTAGCGCAGCGCGTGCTCGAGCGACGAACCGGGCGGCACGCTGCCGCCGAACAACTCGTGTGCGATGTCGGGCATCGCCTGCTCGACCAACGCGCCCTGATCCTTCACCAACGCGGCGGCCAGCGCCGGGTTTTCGCCGCGCGCCAGCATGCCGGCCACGCCGAGCGACATCTGGCGCAGCGTTGCGTAGTGGGCCACCACGCGGCCGAGCACCACCGCATGGCGCGGGTCGGCGGCGTCGGCCGCGTCGAGCATCTCGAGCAGCAGTTGCGTGCTGCTCAAGTAGCGCTCGGGCCCGCTGCGCTCGAATGCCAGCTCGGCGCCGACTTGCTTCCAGCCCTCGCCCTCGGTGCCGATCAGGTGGTCATGCGGCACCGACACGTCGTCGAAGGTGACTTCGTTGAAGTCGTGCTCGCCGAGCTGGTTGATGATCGGCCGCACCGTGATGCCTGGGCTCTTCATGTCGAGCAGCAGTTGCGACAAACCGGCATGGCGGTTGTCGCTGCGTTCGCCGGTGCGCACCAGCACGATCATGTAGTGCGCGCTGTGCGCGCGCGAGGTCCACACCTTGCGGCCGTTGATCAGCCAGCCGTCGGCCGTTCGGGCGGCCTTGGTGCGGATCGACGCCAGGTCGGAACCCGAGTCGGGCTCGCTCATGCCAATGCAGAAGAACGCCTCGCCGCGCACGATGCGCGGCACGTAGCGCGGCGCCAGTACGTCGGGTGAATAGCGCATCAGCAGCGGCCCGCTTTGGCGGTCGGCGACCCAATGCGCGCCCACCGGCGCACCGGCGGCGAGCATCTCCTCGAGCACCACGTAGCGCTCGAGCGACGAGCGCTCGGCGCCGCCATAACGCTTGGGCCAGGTCATGCCGATCCAGCCGCGCGCCGCCATCTTGCGCGTGAACTCCGGGTTCGAGCCCGCCCAGTTGCGCACGCGCTTGGCCACCGGCACATCGACCATCGCGTCGGCCAGAAATCCGCGCACCTCGGCGCGCAGCGCTTCGCATTCGGGCGGCAACAGCCCGGGGCTGATGCGCAGGCCCTGCATCGCGGTGAGCTCCTGGTCGGCAAGAAAGGCGCGGCCATTCTCGATGGGATTTGTTTGCTGGGCAACAAAGGTCTGTGCTAGCGTGCCGCAAGCGTGGTGCTGCGCCAGAGCAACCACGCTGGCGCCGAACCTGGAACGACGATGCGCGAGGAGCCTGTCCCAAGCCGCGGTCCGCTGGCCGGTGTGCGAGTGCTCGACCTGACCGCCGTCGTGCTGGGGCCGATCGCCACCCAGATCCTCGGCGACTACGGCGCCGATGTGATCAAGGTCGAGGCGCCCGAGGGCGATCGCATGCGTGCCAACGGCGTGACGCGCAGGCCGCGTGGCATCAGCTCGATCTTCCTGGCGATCAACCGCAACAAGCGGTCGTTGTGCATCGATCTCAAGCAAGCCGACGGCGTGGCGGTGATCAAGCGGCTGCTGCCGACGGTGGACGTGTTGGTGCACAACATGCGGCTGGCCGCCGTCGAGCGCCTGGGCCTGGGCTACGAGGCGGCAGCGGCGTTGAACCCACGGCTGGTGTATTGCGTCGCGACGGGCTTCGGCCAGGGCGGCCCCGACGAAGGCAAGCCCGCGTTCGACGACGTGATCCAGGCCGCCTGCGGGTTGGCCGGCCTGCTGGGCCACGACAGCGGCAAGCCCGAGTACATCCCGTCGCTGATCGCCGACAAGACCGCCGGTCTGGCGTTGACCAACGCTGTGCTGGCCGCGTTGTTCGAACGCACGACCAGCGGCCGCGGCCAGTTCGTCGAGGTGCCGATGTTCGAGACGATGGTCGCCTTCACGCTGGCCGAGCATCTGGGCGGACTGAGTTTTCACCCGCCGCATGGCGCGGCGGGCTATCAGCGGTTGCTGGCCGGTGGTCGCCGGCCGGCGCCGACGCGCGACGGCTACGTCGCGATGCTGCCGTACAGCGGCGAGCATTGGCGCGAGTTCTTCCGCCGCGCCGGGCGCGAAGACCTGGCCACCAAGTACAACTTCGACGACCGCCACCAGCGCAATGCACGCATTCGCGAGATCTACGACGACATGGCCAGCGTGACCCGCGAGATGAGCAGCGCGCAATGCCTGGCGCTGTGCGAGTCGCTCGACATCGCGGCCACGCGCATCCACACGATCGACGAGCTGCCCGCGCACCCGCATCTGAAGGCGGTGGGCCTGTTCCAGCGCGGTGAGCATCCGAGCGAAGGGGCGATCGTCGCGGTGCGGCCACCGACGAGATTCGCGCGCACGCCGGCGGCACTGCGCCTGCCGGCGCCGTTGCTGGGGCAGCACACCGATGAGGTGCTGCGCGAGGCGGGCTACGACGACTCGCAGATCGCCGCGCTGAAGGCCAGGCAGGTCGTGTTCAGCACGGCGCTGCCCGAGCACGGCACGCAGGTCAGCCAGCCGACATCGCGCTGAGCCCGTTGATGCGCAGCGCCGTCGGCGCGCTCATGGCTGTGCGACGGCCGCGCGCGTGTGCGGGACGCAGCGCACGCCGGCGAGCACGAAGCCGGCGCCATCACCGTCGTCTTCGAGCGCGTAGCCGCAGGCGCGCGCGGCGGCGCAGGTGCGCGCCGCATCGGCCACTTCGATGTGCAGCGCGTCGAGCCGCTCCGGCGCTGCCGGCGGGCGCCGACACGAAGCGCGCGGCGCCGAGGTCGAAACGCAGCGTCGGCTCGCCGTGACGCGTCGTGCGTCAGCGGCACGTCGATGATGCGCGCCCAGTGCGCCGCCAGCCCGGCGGCGTCGGGGCTTCGCAGGTCGATCCACGGCAGGCCGCTGACCGCGTCGAGGCGTTGGCCGTCGCGCCAATGCGGACCGGCGGGCCAATAGGCGCCGTTCGAGGTCTTCGTTGCCGGTGGAGCGGTCGAACTCGAGCATCGTCGCGCGGCAGTCCACCGGATGCAGCTGGCTGCCGACAAAGCCCGGATAGTCCATCGTGTGCGCGATGCGAACGCCCAGCGCCTGCGCGTGCGCCCGCCGGCGCTCGGGGTCGTCGGTGTCGAAGATCGCCATGTAGCCGCCGCGCCCGCCCGAGCGCTGCAGGAAACGACCGGCGGCGGTGCCCTCGCGCGTGGGCGCCACCACCTCGAGGAACTGGTGGCCGCAGACGAACAACGCGTTGACCAGGCCGTAGCTGGCCACCGCGGGGTCGCGATGGCACACCGGCAGGCCGAAGATCGCGCCGACCGCGTCGACCACCGGCTCGAGCTCGGGCGCCACCAGGCAGATCTGGCGCAGGCGCAGCGTCATGGCGTGCCTTTCAACGAGGCCGCGCGTCAGCGTCCGACGAACCGGGGTTCGCGTTTTTCGACGAACGCGGCCGCCGCTTCGTGGTGGTCTTCGGTGCCGGCGCTCAACGTGTGGTGCAGCGCCTCGAGGTCGAGCGCGCTCTCCAGCGTGCCGGTGATCGCATGGTTGAGGTTCTGCTTCATGTAGCCGAGCGTCACCCGCGGCCCGTTGGCAAGTTCCATCGCGAAGGCCAGCGCACGCTGCTCGAGCGCGGTGTCATCCACCACCTCGGTGACCAGCCCGATCGCCAGCGCCTCGTCGGCGCTGATGACGCGCGGTCGCAGATACAGGTCGCGCGCGCGCGCCGCGCCGACGATGCGCGTGAGAAACCAGCTGCCGCCGAAGTCGCCCGACAAGCCCACCTTGGCGAACGCCGATGTGATCTTGGTCGACCGCGCGACGATGCGAAAGTCGCAGGCCAGCGCCAGAGACAGGCCGGCCCCGGCGACGGCGCCGCGCACCGCGGCGACCGTCGGCTTGGGCAACACATGCAGCAGGCGCGAGGCTTCCATGCGCCGGCGCAGCGAACGCACACGTTGTTCGGTGGTCAGTTCACGGCCCTTGCCTTCGGCCATGTCCTTGACATCGCCGCCGACGCAAAATGCCGGCCCCTCGCCGCGCAGCAGCACCGCGCCGACGGCCGCGCTGTCGCCGGCGGCGCGCAGCGCCTGCAGCAGCCGCTCGCACAACGCTGCGTTGAGCGCGTTGCGGCGCTCGGGCCGGTTCAGCGCCAGCACGCGCAACGCGCCTTGGCTGCTCTCGAGCAGCACATCATCATCCATCGGGATCTCCTCGATTGGCCTTCAGTGCGCCGGCCCACGGCGCGGGCAAGCCGGCGGCTCATCGTCGAGCCGCTGCGCCGCATGGGACTTGGCGATCGCCGCCGGCACGCTACCCGCCGAGCCACGCGCCTGCGATTCGCGTGGCTCGGCTATTTCGCCCGTGTTCAGCCTGCCAGCTTGATGAACGCGATCGCGGCGCCCAGCGGGTCTTCGGCGATCGCGAAGCGGCCGATGTTGGGGATGTCGCTCGGCTCCATCAGCACCTTGCCGCCCAACGCCTTGGCGCGGCCGGCCGTGGCGTCGCAGTCGGCCACCGCCACGTAAGGCAGCCACATCGACGGCGCGTCTGAGCGCACCGAGTGCATCAGGCCGCCACGCGCCACCTCACCGGTCTTGAGCATGTAGTAGGTGCCTTGGGGTCCCATGTCCATGGTGTCGTGACCATAGCCGAACACCTGTTGATAGAACGCCAACGCGCGCGTGTCGTCGGTGGTCCACAACTCGTTCCAGCACCAGGCGCCGATCGGAGTCGTGGCGGGGTCGGGGCGGTCGCCGTCGGCGTTTTTCCACAAGCACACCGCCGCGCCGGTGGGGTCGGTGATCGTCGCACCGCGACCGACTGCGCCGTGTTCGGCCGGCGCGGCGACACCGGTGGCGCCGGCCGCCAGCGCAGCGGCGTAGCTGGCGTCGACGTCGTTCACCGAGATGTAGCTGATCCACGCCGGGCGGGCCGACGCCTCGATGCTGCGATAGCCGCCGATGCCCTGGCTGGTGGTGCCGTCCCCGTTGAGGATCATCGAGTAACGCTGGCCGCCCATCGGCATCGACTCGGTGTGCCAGCCGAACAGCGCGTCGTAGAACTTGCGCGCCTTGGGAATGTCGGCCGACAGGTGTTCGAACCAGACAAACTTACCGGGCAGAGAGCTCATGCGGAATCTCCTAGCAGGTGTGCGGGCGTTGCGGGAACCGCAACATACGCCGACGCCGCAGGCTTGAAAAGAGTTGGCGTCAGCGTGCCTGCGCCGGGCGACGCAGCTGCAAGGCCAGGGCGCCGAGCCCGGCGAGCACAGCCAAAGCCAGCACCACGGTACCCAGCCAGGGCACGCGCGTGGTTTGCGACAGCAACACCAGCACGATGGCGGCGGCGGCGACACGCCACGCCCATCGAGCGACTGCTGCGCTGCGCCATGCCTGCAGCGCCCAATCACCCAGTGCGATGGCAGTGCTCACATAGGCCAGCGGCAGCAACGCGATGTACAGGACGGCGCCCAGCAACGTGATCGGGATGCCGATCACCGTGAGCAGCAACAGCAGCAGCGCGAGCGGCGCGCAGACCAGCCACGCCACACCGAGCAACACGCTCAACCCAGGCCGCTGCCGCAGCGTGCGGCCCACGCCGGCCTGCAATGCCGGCAGCGCGGCCAGTTGCATGGCGGCCAGCAGCACCAGTGCGAGGGTCCACGGCCAGGCGATGGCGGTTGGGGGCGCTGCCGTGCGGCCAGCCGCCGTTGGCGACGCGTCTTCGGCGTCTGCAAGCTCCCAGCCGACGAGCCATGACTCGATGCCGCCGGCCACCTGAGCAGTCGGATCGCGCTGCACCAGACCGCCGCGGTGGCGCAGCTTGCCGGCGATGCGGGCGTTGGGCCCCAGTTCGACCAGCCCGGTGCTGGCGAGCACGTCGCCGCCCACGACCGCGTCGATCCACAAGCGGCCGCCCGCGACCAACACGTCGCCACGCACCGCACCGAGCAGGCGCACTTGCCCGGCGGCCACCGAGACGTTGCCGAGCACCTCGGCCTCGGGTTCGACCACCACCTGTCCGCCGGCCGCGCGCACGTGGCGGCCGACCTTGCCGGCGATGGTGACCTGACCGGCCGCGGCGTAGATCGATTCGCCGACGTTACCGCCCAGCTGCAGCTTGCCGGCGCCGGCCAGCGCATCGCCGCCCACCGCGGCGTCGACGTCGACGCTGCCGCCGGCGGCGAACAGATCGCCAGCCACCGGGTCGCGCACGGTGAGCGTGCCGCCGGCGACGAAGACGTTGCCGCCGATGCGGGCGTGCGCGTGGCCGTCGTCGGCCGCCACCGGTGGCCCGTGCGATGCCAGGCACAAAGCGACGGCGATGGCAGCGACGTGGACCGCGCCGAGCTCCGGCCCGGCAATCTTCACGGCCGGCGCTGTCGCTGCAGAGCAGGGGGTTTGCCGCACGCGGCGATGCTCCCACAGGTGGTGGCGGGTGTCGACGCGCCAATTCCGCGGTGCGCAGCACAAAGGATTCCCAATGAGGGCTGTTGGCATCACGCCGACTGCGCGAGAACGAGTTCGCATCGTGGCCGCCGGCGAGGGTGCCTGCTCACACTTGTGCACGCTTTGAGCGCGCGCTGCGTGCTAGCTTGACTGCATGCACGACGAACGCACAGCTCCCAGGGTCGCACGGCAGCGCCGCGGCCGCTGGCTGTGCCTGCTCGCCCTGTGCGGCGCCGCGGCCGCCGCGTGGGCGAAGGATCCGCCGCTCGACCCGTGGGCCGACGCCCAGTGGCGCGGCGCCTTGTCGGGGCTGAAGGCGGGCGAGGTGCGCAGCGTGCGCTGGAGCGAACAGCTGTTCGATGCCAGCGCCGGCGCCGAGCCCGCCTCGTCGCAGGCGCGGCGCTTGACATTTGCCGACGACGGCCGGCTGGCCGCGCTGGACAGCGAGCGCAGCCGCCGCGGTGAGCCCGATGAGCGCCGCTCGCTGCGCTACCAGTGGGGCCCGCAGGGGCTGTTGCAGCGCATCGACGAAGACGGCGCCGCGTTGCCGCTGCTGCAGCGCCAGGCCGATGCCAACGGCCGCGTGGTGCTGCAGATCGAGCGGCGGGGCGAGTCGCTGGAACGCACGACGTTCCTGTACGACGCGGCAGGGCGCGAGCGCGAGCGCGTGGTCGACCCGGGCAAGGCGAACGGCCGCGTGCGCGAACGCCGCAGCTACCACCCCAACGGCGCGTTGAAGTCGATCGACACCGCCACCAAAGGGGGCGCTGCACGAACCGTCACGTTCGACCCGCTGGGCCGGCCGCTGAAGATCAGCTCGCGCGAGCCCCAGGCCTTGCGCGTCACGCAGATCCGCTATCCGAATTCGCTGGCCGCGGTCTACGACGACAGCGCGGCCATCCTGAGCGGCGGCGGCCTGCGCAAGTACAGGCGGGAGGTCAGTTTCCGCGTGCGCCAGGCCGAGGAGCTGACGAACCCCGGCGAGCCCGAACTGCCGCTGAGCCGGCGCGAAGTGCGCGATGGCACGGCATCGGAGACACAGACCGAGTTCGATGACGCCGGCCGGCCGCTGCTGCAGCGGCGGCTGGTGGGCGAGCGCTTGCGCTGCGTCACCGAGTGGCGCTATCACGCCAGCGGCGCGCTGCTGTCGTCGCGCAGCCGCCAGGGCGAGGGCGACACGCGGTGCCCGGACAGCCCCGACATCGACGCCGAGATCGAGGTCGACGAACGCGGCAGCTGGGTGCGCCAGGTCGTGCACGTCACGCACGCCGACGGCCGCCGCGTGCGCTCGGCCGAGCGCACGCGCGAGATCGACTACCGCTGAAGGCCGCAGCCGGCGCGGGTCAGCGCCTCAGCACCTCGAGCAGGAATTGCTGCAGGTCGGCGATCTCGGGCAGGCACACCGAGTGTTCCATCGGGTACTCATGCCATTGCACCGGGTAGCCGAGCGCGCGCAGCGCATCGCGCGTGGCCAGCGCGCGCGGCAGCGCGATCATCGGGTCGAAGCGGCCGTGCGCCAGGAAGATCGGCGTGCCCTGGTTGGCGGGGCTGCGCTCGGCGGCTGTGGTGTCGGCCAGCGGCAGGTAGCCCGACAGGCCGACGATGCCGGCGAGCCGCTGGGCGTGGCGCAGGCCGGTCAGCAGCGCCATCGCGCAACCCTGCGAGAAGCCGGCCAACACGATGCGCGACGGGCTGACGCCGCGCGCCACCTCGCGCGCGATCAGGCCCTCGACCAGCGCCTGGGAGGCGCGCAGTCCGGCCTCGTCCTCGGCTGCGGCGGCGCCGCCACCGAGCGCCAGGATGTCGTACCAGGCCGGCATCACGTAGCCGTTGTTGATCGTCACCGGGCGCATCGGCGCGTGCGGCAGCACGTGGCGCACCGGGCCCACGGCGTCGAGCTCGAGCTGCTCGCACACCGGCACGAAGTCATCGCCGCTGGCGCCCAGCCCGTGCAGCACGATCATGCTGGCTTGCGGGTGGCGCCGGTTTCAATCTCGATCGGACGGTTTTCCATGCCGCGATGGTAGAGGGTCGCCGATGGCGAGTGACAATCACGCCCCGCGTTGCAGGCTCAGCAGCTGGAATTCGAGCATGACCACCACCCCCGCCTCCTCTGTCGTCCGTCGGGCGCTGGCCCTCGTCTGGCTTGCGCTCGGCGGCCTCGCCGGCGCACAAACGCCGGCGCCGCCCGCGCCGGATGCCGCCGCCAAGGTGTTGCGCGCCGAGGTGGCCAACCCCGTCAACGCCGCCCAGGAGGCGGCGCGTGGCGGGCAAAAGGAACAGGCCGAAACCAAGCTGCGCGAGGCCGCCGCGGTGCCCAACCTGTCGATGTTCGAGCAGGCGGTGATCGAACGCGGCCGCGCCGGCGTGTCGTTGAGTGCACGCGACTGGCCGCAGGCCATCCGCTCGCTCGAAGTGGTGGTGAACAGCAACCAGTTCAGCGGCGCCGATCAACTGCAGATGCTGGAGCTGTTGTCCAAGCTGACCTATCAGGAGAAGGACTACCTGCGCGCCGTCTCGTGGCTGCGCCGCTACGCGCAGGAAGGCGGCAGCGACGCCGCCGTGCGCGATCTGTTGCCGCAGGCGCTGTACCTGGCCAATGAATTCAAGCCCGCCGCCGACGAGCTGGAGGCGCGCGTCGCGGCCGACGAGGCGGGCGGCCGCGCCACCCCCGAGGCGACGCTGCGCCTGCTGATCAGCTGCTACCTGCAGCTGAAAGACGACGCCGGCTACGTGCGCACGCTCGAGCGTTTGGCGCAGGCCTATCCGAAGCCCGAGTACTGGACCGAGTTGCTGGCCCGGGTGACCAAGCAGCCCGGTTTCTCGGAACGGCTGTGGATCGACGTCTATCGACTGCGCTTTGCCGCCAACCTGATGCGCAGCGCCGACGAGTACGTGGAGCTGGCGCAACTCGCGTTGCAGGCCGGTTACCCGGCCGAAGCGCTGACCGTGATCGACCGCGGGCTGTCGCTGTCGTTGCTCGGCAATGGCAAGGACGCCGCCGCGCACACGGCGCTGCGCGAGCGCGCCAGCAAGGCCGCCGAAAAGGACAGCGCCGACCTCGGCCGCGCCGAAGCCTCAGCGAAAGCCGCACGCGAGGGCGATGCGCTGGTCAACGTCGGCTATGCGTATGTCAGTGCGGGTCAGGCGACCAAGGGCATCACGCTGATGGACCAGGGGGTGGCCAAGGGCAACCTCAAGCGCGCCGACGAGGCGCGCCTTCGCCTCGGGCAGGCGCTGTGGCAGGCCGGCCGCAAGGACGATGCGGGCAAGGCCTTCGCGGCCGTGCAAGGCAGCGACGGCTCGGCGGCATTGGCCCGCGTGTGGTCGGCGTTCGTGCGCAGCCCCGCCGGCAAGGTGTGACGCTCGCCCGGCTTGCGCACAGTCGATCGCGCCCGAGTCGCGATCGCGGCAGCTTGGCATGATGCAGCCTGTCGTTGACCACAGGACCGTCGCATGACCGCACTCGTGATCGGGCTCGTTTTGTTTTTGGGGTTGCATTCAACGCGCATGGTCGCCGACGGCGCGCGCAGCCGCTTCATCGCGCAGCGCGGGCAAAACGCCTGGCGCGGGCTGTACTCGCTGGGTTCGGCGATCGGGTTGGGGCTGATCGTCTGGGGCTACAGCCTGACGCTGCGCCAGCCGGTGGTGTTGTGGTCGCCGCCGGCGTGGACTGCGGCCGCTGGCCGGCGTGCTGATGCTGGTGTCGATCGTCCTGATCGTGGCGGCCTACGTGCCGCGCAACCACCTCAAGGCCCGGCTCGGCCACCCGATGGTGTTGGGTGTCAAGGTGTGGGCGTTCGCGCACCTGATCACCACGCGCACGCTCGCCGACCTGTTGTTGTTCGGCACTTTCTTGTTGTGGGCCGTGCTGTGCTATCGCTCGCTGCGCGCGCGCGATCGCGCGGCCGACCGGCAATCCGCTGCGGGGCAGGCGGTCCCGACGCTGCTTGCTGTCGTCGCGGGCGCGGCGCTGTGGTTCGTGTTCGCCTTCTGGGTGCACGGCTGGCTGATCGGCGTGCGGCCCTTCGCCTGATCGCCGCGCGCGGCCGGGCGCCGCCGACGACAGATCAGTGACCGGCCCGACCGTCGCTGAAGAAGTGGCCGAACAGGCTGTCGCCTTCGATCTCGCGCGCGTGCATGCCATCGATCGGCTCGGCAAACGGCGTCGGCACGCCGGCAGCCGGCGGCTGCGGCACGGCTCGCTGCTGAGCCAGACATGGCCGCTCGACGCCGCGAAGTCGCCGCGACGCAGCGATCGGCAAAAACAGTGCAGGCAACGGATAGCCAGATCGGCTTCGCGCGACAACGCTTCAATTGTCCTATTGACAGAACAAAGAGAGGTTTGTACGGTGCCGCTCCGTGACATCCGCCTTGCCGGTGCCCAAGTACCACCAGATCTACCTGGTGCTGCGTGAGCAGTTGCACGAGGGCCGCTTCGTCGCCGGTGTGCCCGGCGAAATCGCCTTGATGCACGAATTCGGCGTTGCGCGTGTCACCGTGCGCAAGGCGCTCGAGCGTTTGGCCGCCGAGCGCCTGATCCGGCGCACGCCGGGCCGCGGCACCGTGCCGCTGCCGCTGCAGCCGCGCGCGCCGGCGGTGGTCGACAGCGAGTCGGCCGACAGCGAGCGCGTCGGTGCCTGGTTCGAGAGTCTGTCGCAACGCCGCCTCCGGTGCCAGCGTGAAGGTGCTGTCGGTGCGGGTGCTGCCGTGCCCGCCGGCGGTGGCGCAGTCGCTGCACCTAACGGCCGGCGCACCGGTGCAGAAGGCGCAGCGGGTGCGTTGGGTGCGTGAGGGCCCGCAATCGCACATCACGACGTACGTGCCGCAGGCCCTGGCGCCGTTCGGCCGCCGCCAGCTGGCGCGCAAGCCGATCCTGCTGCTGATGGAGGAAGCCGGCGTGCAGATCGGGCGTGCCACCCAGAGCGTGACGGCGCGGCTGGCCGACGCCGAGGTGGCGCGCCACCTCGATGTCGCGGTCGGCACCGCGCTGCTGGCGATGCAGCGCCTGGTGTTCGATCGGCGCGGTCAGCCGGTGCAGTGGCTGCTCGGCCTGTATCGACCCGACCGCTACGAGGTCTGCGTCGAGTTGGCGCGCGTGGGCGGCGTCGAGGCCAAGGTGTGGGTCAGCAAGACGCCGGCCGCGGCCATGCAGTGATGCGGGTCGGCGCGCCAGGGTCACGATGAACACCCCCGCGCAGCCGCAAACGTTGGCCCAGAAGCTGATCGCTCGCGCCAGCGATCGGCGGCACGCTGCGCCGGGCGAGTTCGTCACCTGCCGGGTCGACCTGGCAGTGTTCCACGATTCCGGCGGCCCGCGACGCCTGAAGCCGATGCTGGCCGAACTCGGCGCGCCGATCTGGGACCGCGATCGTGTCGTGCTGGTGATCGACCACTACGTGCCGGCGGCCGACGAGGACGCGCGCCGCATCGTGCGCATCGCGCGCGACTGGGCGCGCGAGCTGGCGCTGCCCCATGTCTACGACAGCATCGGCATCTCGCACCTGGTGGTGCCGCAGAACGGCCACATCGGTCCGGGCATGCTGTGCGTGTGCGGCGACTCGCACGCGTCGACCGCCGGTGCCTTCGGCGCCTACATGCTGGGCATCGGCAGCACCGAGATGCTTGGCGTGCTGGTGAGCGGCGAGATCTGGGTGCAGGTGCCGCAGACGGTGTTCATGCGCTGGAGCGGCCGGCTCGCCCTGGGGGTCACCGCCAAGGACATGATGCTGGCGATGATCGGCCGCTTCGGCGTCAACGTCGGCCACCATCAGGCGATCGAGTACTGCGGCGAGGCGGTGTCGGCGTTGTCGATGAACGAGCGCATGACGCTCACCAACATGAGCGCCGAGCTCGGTGCGCAAGCCGGGCTGATCGCGCCCGACGATGAAACACGCACCTGGCTGTGGCAGGCCGGCGCCCGCGACATCGAGCTCGACGGCTGGCGCAGCGACGAAGATGCGCCAGGAGTCCGCCACAACTTCGATGCCTCGACTCTGGCGCCGCAAATCGCGCTGCCGCACAGCCCTGCGCAGGCGCGCGACGTGGCCGACATCGAGCCGACGGCGATCCAGATCGCCCACATCGGCGCCTGCACGGGCGGCAAGCTCGACGATCTGCGTGCCGCGGCACGCGTGCTGGCCGGCTACCGCGTCGACCCGCGGGTGCGCCTGCTGGTGGCGCCGGCCAGCCTGCATGAACGCCAGGTCGCCGAGTCCGAGGGCATCCTGCGCCGGCTGCAGGAGGCGGGTGCCGAAATCCTGCCGGCCGCGTGCGGGTTGTGTGCCGGCCATGGCAACGGCGTGCCCGAAGACAGCACGGTCATCAGCTCGATCGCGCGCAACTCCAAGGGGCGGCTCGGCAGCGACAGCGCACGCGTGTTCCTCGCCTCGCCCTACACCGTGGCGGCCTCGGCGCTGCGCGGCCGCATCACCGACCCGCGCGAGGTGCTGTGGGATGCCGACGTGGAGGGTGCGCGCTGATGGACGAGCCGCTGGGCGCCTCCGGCCTGCTGCAGCGTGGCCGCCGCATCGTGGGCACGGCCCATGCCGGCGGGCACCGCGTGTGGCGCCTGCCGGCCGATGTCGACACCGATGCGCTGGCGCCGCGCCGCTGGATGAAGTACAGCGCCGAGGTGATTGCCCGACACTGCCTGGAGTCGCTGCGTCCGCAGTTTGCGCTCGAGGCGAGGCCGGGTGACGTGATCGTCGCCGGCGCCAACTTCGGCATCGGTTCGTCGCGCGAGCAAGCCGCCGCGGCGCTGGTGCATCTGGGCATCGCCGCGGTGATCGCGCCGTCGTTCGGGGGGCTGTTCTATCGCAATGCGTTCAACGTCGGATTGCCGCTGCTCACCTGCCGCGATGCGCAGGCGATTGCCGACGGCGAACGCGTGTCGTTCGATCTGGAGCGCGGTCTCGTGCGGTGCGTCGCCGACACGGCCGGCTGCGACCTCGGGGAGCGCGGGCCGCTGCTGCGCTGCGAGCCGATCCCCGCATTCCTGCTCGAGGTGGTGCAGGCCGGTGGCCTGCTGCCGCAACTCAAGCGCCGGCTGCAGCGTACGCCGGGCTGATGCCCGAGCGCTGCGCGTCAGAACTTGACGCGCATGCCCAGCGACACCTGCGGCACCTGGCGCACCCGGCCGACGGTTTCGCGCAGCTGGGTGAGCTCGCGCTCGACGTCGCTTTGCCACACGCCACCCGGCGCCGCGCCGCCGCGCGACTCATTCAGATTGAGCCGGCCCAGCGTGATCGACGGCGCTGCTGCCGGCTCGCTCGTCATCCGGCCTAGGGTCGAAGCTGAGCCTGCCGCGCGCACCCGTGACGCCGCTGGCGGCGCCGTCGGGCCACAGCGCTGCGAGCCCGGGCCGCAGTCCGCCCGATGGCGGCTGCCACGGTCCGATGGCGTCGTGTCCGCCGCTGCGCAGCGACGCGAGGTCGCTGCGCAGCGCGAAGGTCGATGACAGCGATTTGGTCTGACGCACCATCCAGCCGGGCAGCAGCGCGTACGGATCGAATGTCTCGGCGCTCGCGTGCGACCCGCAAACCAGCAACGAGATGGCAGCAAGCGTTGGCAAGGTCGAGCGCGTGAACATGGGTGCTCCCGGCAGACTGGTTGCGCGAAGTGCATGGCCCCGCGCGTGAGTCAGCAGTCTGGCCCCGGCGCCTGTTGGATGACCGTCGTTACAGCGTAACGGTCGCGCGGCGCGTGGTTGATTCACGCGCGCCAGTCACGCCGCCGCAGGCCTTCACTCGAAGCGCGAAGTCGTAGTCGACCGTCACTGCCAACTAGACGGATGAAGTAGAGGAAGCACTAGAAGAGAATGATAGTGATAGAGAGGTTTATGGCGCAGGAGAGAGAGTGACGCGGCGTGCGTTGATAGATGCTCGCGGGAAAGCGACGAAAGAAAGAGAGTGAGCACGACTCAGAGGTCGATGCGAAGCGATAAGGTGTAGGGATAGGAGACGGGAAAGAAGACAGACGGGCTGGATAAAGGGCAAGTCGCTAGTAGATCAGGAGCAAGCAGGATTTCGCAGATGGAGCGGGAAGTAGAGACGGCGACGCATAGAAAGGCACGATATGCTGAAGGTACAGCAAGAACAGGTATCAGCGCGAAGCACGAGCGTTGATGAGGAGATACAGCAGTAATAGAAGTAATGAAAGGCCGAGGTAGCTAGTCGACCGGTAGATAGAGGCAGGTACGCGGATACGGACAGTGATAATTGATCAAGTAACAGGCGAGATCAGCGGCCGAGAGCACCTGCGGTAAGGTGGACGGCACGACGCCGAAAATCGAGACCAGTCCAAAGGTGAAGTCGTAGTTGAAGGTCTTACCGGCGCGTGGTCGGAGAAACGCTGCCCGAGATAGATCGACTCGCGCCGCGCCTTGGCGGCCACGCCGGGCGTGGCCAGGTGGTAGTCGAGCCGCCAGCCGACGTTGTTGGCTCGCGCCTGCCCACGATTGCTCCACCACGTGTATTGCTCGGGCTTGTCGTTCAAGCGCCGGAACACGTCGACCAGTCCGGCCTGATCGAACAGCTTGGTCAACCACGCACGCTCCTCGGGCAGGAAGCCCGAGTTCTTCTGGTTGCCGCGCCAGTTCTTGAGGTCGATCTCCTGGTGCGCGATGTTGATGTCGCCCACCAGGATGAACTCGCGCTGCTTCTTCAAGCGCAGCAGGTGCGGGTAGATCACGTCGAGGAACCGGTACTTGGCCAACTGGCGGTGTTCGCCCGAGCTGCCGCTGGGGAAGTAACAACTGATGACGCTGAAACGGCGCCGAGCGTTGTCGAAGCGCGCTTCGACATAGCGGCCCTCGGCGTCGAACTCGCGATTGCGCAAACCGACGATCACCTCGCTCGGCTTGCTGCGCGCATACACGCCGACGCCGGAGTAGCCCTTCTTTTGCGCATAGTGAAAGTGACCCGCAAGCGCGCCGATGCGTTCGAAGCGCCCGGCCACGTCGGCGTGCTGCGCCTTGACTTCCTGCACGCACATACAATCGGCGCCCGCCTTTTCGGCCCACGCCAGGAATCCCTTGCCGGCAGCCGAACGGATGCCGTTCAGGTTGAGGGTGACGAGGCGAAAACCCACTGCGACTCCGGCATGAACAACGACGCATCCCCTTACGTGCCCGACGCGCTGGCGCTGGAGTTCGTGCGCTTCTCGGTCGACGTCGGCGCGTTGCGCTTCGGCGAATTCAAGACCAAGGCCGGCCGCTTGTCGCCGTACTTCTTCAACGCGGGCGGCTTCGACGACGGCGTCAAACTCGGTCGGCTCGCTTCATTCTATGCACGGCGCCTGCTCGATTCGGGGCTGCAGTTCGACATGCTGTTCGGCCCCGCCTACAAGGGCATCGTGCTGGCCGCGGCGGTGGCCATCGAGCTGGCGCGGCTCGGGCGCAACGTGCCGTTCGCCTACAACCGCAAGGAGGCCAAGGACCACGGTGAGGGGGGTTTGCTGGTCGGCGCGCCGCTGGCCGGGCGCGTTGTGGTGGTCGACGACGTGATCTCGGCTGGCACGTCGGTGCGCGAGTCGGTGGGCTGGATCCGTCGCGCCGGCGCGCGAGCCGGCGGCGGTGGTGGTCGCGCTGGACCGTCAGGAGCGCGCTGCCGAGGGCGGCGTGGACAAGCCGCACTCCGCCGTGCAGTACGTCATGGCGGAACTGGGGATGCAGGCCGTGGCTGTCGCTACATTGGCTGACCTGTTGGAGTATCTTTCCGTCGCGGGCGCCGGCACGCTTGCGGCCCATGCCGCCGCCGTGGCGGCTTATCGCGATCGATTCGGAGTTTGAGCACCTTGGCCCTGCTGCGTCGGCAACAACAAAGCATCGCCGCGCCTCGCGCGCGCAACGATGCAGCCCTGGCTTGGTTGCTGCTGGCCGGGCTGATGCTGGCGAGCGGCCATGGCTCGGTGCGCGCCCAGCTGCCGGACACCCCATCGTTTGCCGGCATCTACACCTGCGTCGACGACAAGGGCAGGCTGCTCACGGCAGACCGCCCGATTGCCCAATGCAGCGACCGCGAACAGCGGGTTCTCAACAAGGACGGGTCGATCAAGCGCATCGTGCCTCCCACGCTGACCGCGGAGGAGCGCGCCGAGCGCGAAGCGCAGGCGCGCAAGGAGCTCGACGAAAAGGCCGCCTACAGCGACGCCGTTCGGCGCGACCGCAATCTGAAGATCCGTTACCCCAACGAAGCGGCCCACAACAAGGCACGCGAGTCGGCACTGGAGTCGGTGCGCGCTTCGATGCGCGCTTCGGCGCAGCGCATCAAGGAGCTCGAAATCGAGCGCAAGCCGCTGCAGGACGAGGCCGACTTCTACCGCGGCCGGCAACTGCCGTCGCGCCTGAAGCAGCAGCTCGAAGCCAACGAGACATCGGTGGCGGCGCAGCGTGAGTTGATGCAGACGCAGGAGTCGGAGGTGCTGCGGGTCAACCGGATCTACGACATGGAGCTGGAGCACCTGCGCAAGTTGTGGAAGGGCGCCCCGCCGGGCTCGATCAGTCTGGTGTCGGCGCCGCTGGCGCACACCGAACCGCGCTGAATGACGGATCGACATGACGCATTCGATGACGCGGACTGCTCACTTGGTGCGCCGGCGCGACGATCGCGCTGGCCGCCGCCGCCGCCGTCGCGCGCCCGGTCACCTACCTGTGCGACGAAGAGCTCGAGGTCAAGATCGACTTCACGCCGCGCAAGGCCCAATTGCATCTGCGCGACAAGGACTTCACGATGCAGCGCGTGAAGTCTGCGCGCGACGGGCACTACGTGAACAGCAAGGAGCGGCTGGAGCTGATCGCCAACAAGGGCGACCTGCGGTTGCGCGAGGGCAAGAGCGAGCTGCAGTGCAAGCTGAAGGTCACGCCCTGAGGTAGCTGCGCTGACGGGCGCGCTGCCGCGTCAGCGCACGAGTTTCTTTTTCAGCAGCTCGTTGACCTGTCCCGGATTGGCCTTGCCCCTGCTGGCCTTCATCACCTGGCCGACCAGCGCGTTGAAGGCCTTGTCCTTGCCGGCCTTGTATTCGTCGATCGACTTGGGGTTGGCGGCCAGCACCTGATCGACGATCGCCTCGAGCGCGCCGGTGTCGCTCATCTGCTTGAGGCCCATGTCGCTTCGATGAGCGGCATCGACGTGAGCTCTGACCTGCGAGTCTCGAGCCACTTGCGGCGCGAAGCACGCTCCGGGCCACAGCTCGTCGAGCATTGAATGGCGCGGGCGCCGCTGTTCGAAATCGTGCCGTCTGCGATGCGCCGAATCAGATCGCCAGGTCGCTGCGGCGTGAAGGCAATCTGCTCGATCGAGCGGTTCTCGGCGTTCAGGCGCTTGCGAGACCTCGCCCATCAGCCAGTTCGCCACCAGCTTGGGCTGCTTGCACGGCATCGCGCGCGGCCTCGTAGTAGCGCGCAAACGCCAGGCTCTGCGTCATCATCGCCGCGTCGTACGCCGGCAGCCCGTCGTCGCGCACGAACCGTTCGGCCATCACGCCCGGCAACTCGGGCATCGCGGCCTTCACCTGCTCGATCCACTGCGGCGCGATCACCAGCGGCGGCAGGTCGGGGTCGGGAAAGTAGCGGTAGTCGTGCGCGTCTTCCTTGCTGCGCATCGCGCGCGTCTCGCCGCTGTCGGGGTCGAACAGCACCGTCGCCTGCTCGATGGCCAGGCCGTCCTCGAGGCGGTCGATCTGCCAGTCGACCTCGAACTCGATCGCCTGCTGCATGAAGCGGAACGAGTTGAGGTTCTTGATCTCGCGCCGCGTGCCCAGCGGCCCGCCGGGCTTGCGCACCGACACGTTGGCGTCGCAGCGGAAGCTGCCCTCCTGCATGTTGCCGTCGCAGATGCCCAGCCACACCACCAGCGTGTGCAGCGCGCGCGCGTACTCCACCGCCTCGGCGGCCGAGCGCATGTCGGGCTCGGTCACGATCTCCAGCAGCGGCGTGCCGGCGCGGTTGAGGTCGATGCCCGACACGTCGTGCGCGCCATGCCCGCCCACCCCTTCGTGCAGCGACTTGCCGGCGTCCTCTTCGAGGTGCGCGCGGGTCAGCGTCACGCTGCGTCGCTGCTCGCCCAGCATGAACGGCACGCGGCCGCCCTGCACCACCGGCGTCTCGTACTGGCTGATCTGGTAGCCCTTGGGCAGATCGGGATAGAAGTAGTTCTTGCGCGCGAAGATCGACTGCTGCGCGATGCGCGCGCCCACCGCCAGGCCGAAGCGGATCGCGCACTCCACGGCCGACCGGTTGAGCACCGGCAGCGTGCCGGGCAGCGCCAGATCCACCGCGCTGGCCTGCGTGTTGGGCGCGGCGCCGAAGGCCGTCGACGAACCTGAAAACGCCTTGCTGCGCGTGTGCAGCTGGGCGTGCGTCTCCAGGCCGATCACGACCTCGTAGCCGCGCACGAGCGGTGGCTTGACCATGGTCAGACCCCAGCGGGCACCGCACGGTGCCAGTCGGTGGCCTGCTGCAGCGCGTGGCCGACTTGCAGCAAGCGCGCCTCGTCGAAGTAGTTGCCGATCAGCTGCAGGCCCACCGGCATGCCGTGCTCGCCGCTGCCCCGCCGGCACGCTCATGCCGGGCAGGCCGGCCAGGCTGGCCGGCAGCGTGAAGATGTCGGCCAGGTAGGCCTTGACGGGGTCGTCGCCCTGCTCGCCGATCTTCCAGGCCACGCTCGGCGCCACCGGCCCGGCGATGAGGTCGCACGACTGGAAGCAGCGCTGGAAGTCGTCGGCGATCATGCGGCGCAGCTTCTGCGCCTGCAGGTAGTAGGCGTCGTAGTAGCCGTGGCTCAGCACGTAGGTGCCGATCATGATGCGGCGCTTCACCTCGGCGCCGAAGCCTTCGGCGCGCGTGCGGCGGTACAGGTCCAACAGGTCGTCGTAGTGGGCAGCGCGATGGCCGTAGCGCACGCCGTCGTAGCGCGACAGGTTCGAGCTGGCTTCGGCCGGCGCGATGATGTAGTACACCGGAATCGACAACTCGGTGCGCGGCAGGCTGACGTCGACCGCGCTGGCGCCGAGCTTGACCAGCTCGGCCACCGCGGCGCGCACCGCGCCGTCGACGTCGCCGGCCAGCGTGGCGGGAAAAAACTCGCGCGGCAGTCCGACGCGCAGCCCTTGCAGCGGCTCGCGCCGCGCTGGCACCCGGCAGCGGCCGGTCGATGCCGGCGGCGTAGTCCTGCGGCGGCCGCTCGGCGCTGGTGGCGTCGCGCGGGTCGTGGCCGCTCATCGCCGACAGCAGCAACGCGCAGTCTTCGGCAGACCGCGCCAGCACGCCGGCCTGGTCGAGGCTGGAGGCGAAGGCGATGATGCCGTAGCGCGAACACACGCCGTAGGTGGGCTTGATGCCGGTGGTGCCGGTGAACGCGGCGGGCTGGCGGATCGAGCCGCCGGTGTCGGTGCCGGTGGCCGCTGGCACCAGCCGCGCCGCCACCGCCGCCGCCGAGCCACCCGACGAGCCGCCGGGCACGCGGCTCGGGTCCCACGGGTTGTGCACCGGGCCGTACGCCGAGTTTTCGTTGGCCGAGCCCATCGCGAACTCGTCGCAGTTGAGCTTGCCCAGCGTGATGGCGCCGGCGCCCGGTGCGCCGCCGGGCACGCCGGCGCCCAGGCGCGCCACGACCGTGGCATCGAACGGGCTGGCATAGCCGGCCAGCATCTTGGAGCCGGCGGTGGTGGGTGCGTCGCTGGTGACGAAGACATCCTTGTGCGCGATCGGCACGCCCAGCAACGCGCCGCGGTCGCCCTGTGCGCGACGCCGGTCGGCGTGCGCGGCGGCGGCCAGCGCGCGCTCGGCATTCACGTGCAGGAACGCCCCCAATCGGTGATGAGCCGTGATCCGTGCGAGCAGATGTTTCGTCAGCTCGACGCTGGACAGCTGGCGCGACGCCAGCGCGCGCGTCAGCTCGGCGACGCCGAGCCGCTCGAGAGCAGTGCTGGCTCACTCGATCACCCTGGGCACCAGGTACAGGCCGCCTTCCACCTGCGGCGCGCTGCGCTGGTTGCGTTCGCGCTCGTCGCTCTCGGTGACGGTGTCGTCGCGCAGGCGCAGCGCCACTTCGCTCAAGGCCGACAGCGGCGTGTACAGCGGCTCGACACCGCGGGTGTCGACATGACCCATGCGCTCGACGATGGCGAAGAAGCCGTTGATCTGCGCCAGCATCGCGCGCTCTTCATCGGGTGTCAGCGCCAGTCGTGCGAGATGCGCGATGCGGCTCACGTCCGCTGGGGTCAGTGCCATGGTTGAACGTTGTGCAGGAATGCGTCCGAAGCGCTGCTTCGCACGCAAGAATCACAGGGGGTTGCTGTATTATCGCCCGCCATCGACAGCCCCTCGCGCGCCACGCCAAGGCCTCATCTGCGCAGCGCCCGCCCGACTGCGAACTGACTGAACGACAAGCATGTTCGGATCCCTGCGCCGCTATTTCTCCACCGATCTGGCCATCGACCTCGGCACCGCCAACACGCTGATCTACGTGCGTGGCAAGGGCATCGTCCTCGACGAGCCCTCGGTGGTGGCGATCCGCCACGAGGGCGGCCCCAACGGCAAGAAGACCATCCAGGCGGTGGGCGCCGAGGCCAAGGCCATGCTCGGCAAGGTGCCCGGCAACATCGAGGCCATCCGCCCGATGAAGGACGGCGTGATCGCCGACTTCACCGTCACCGAGCAGATGCTCAAGCAGTTCATCAAGATGGTCCACCCGCGGTCCATGATGAAGCCGAGCCCGCGCATCATCATCTGCGTGCCCTGCGGCTCGACGCAGGTCGAGCGCCGCGCCATCCGCGAGAGTGCGCTCGGCGCCGGCGCCAGCGAGGTCTACCTGATCGAAGAGCCGATGGCCGCGGCCATCGGCGCCGGCCTGCCGGTGAGCGAAGCATCGGGCTCGATGGTGGTCGACATCGGCGGCGGCACCACCGAAGTCGGCGTCATCAGCCTGGGCGGCATGGTCTGGAAGGGCAGCGTGCGCGTCGGTGGCGACAAGTTCGACGAAGCCATCATCAACTACATCCGCCGCAACTACGGCATGCTGATCGGCGAGCCCACCGCCGAGCACATCAAGAAGACCATCGGCTCGGCCTTCCCCGGCTCCGAAGTCAAGGAGATGGAGGTCAAGGGCCGCAACCTCTCCGAGGGCGTGCCGCGCAGCTTCACGATCTCCAGCAACGAGATCCTCGAGGCGCTGACCGACCCGCTGAACCAGATCGTCTCGAGCGTGAAGAACGCGCTCGAGCAGACCCCGCCGGAGCTCGGCGCCGACATCGCCGAGCGCGGCATGATGCTCACCGGCGGCGGCGCGCTGCTGCGCGACCTCGATCGCCTGCTGGCCGAAGAAACCGGCCTGCCGGTGCTGGTGGCCGAAGACCCGCTGACCTGCGTCGTGCGCGGCTGCGGCATGGCGCTGGAGCGCATGGAGCGCCTGGGGTCGATCTTCACGTCCGAGTGACGCTGCGGTGACCCCATGCCGCTGGGGACGCTCGACCGCACCCCGCCGCCCTTCTTTCGCCAGGGCCCCTCGGCGCTGACCAAGCTGGCGTTGTTCTCGGCGCTGGCGGTGTTCCTGATGGTGGCCGACTCGCGATTGAAGTACACGCAGCCGATTCGCGCCGCGTTGGCCACCGTGCTGCTGCCGATCCAGCGCAGCCTGCTGGTGCCGGTGGAGCTGGTCGAGGGCGGCAGCGAGTACCTGCAAGGCCTCAACCAGGCGATCGCCAGCGAACGCGACGCGCGCGCCAAGCTGGTGGCGCAAGCCGAGCGCGCGACCCGGGTCGAGCAGCTGGCGGCCGAGAACGCCCGCCTGCGCGCGCTGCTCGATCTGCGACCCGCGCTCGTCGTGCGCAGCCACACCGCCGAGGTGTTGTACGAGGCCACCGACCCGTATTCGCGCAAGGTGTTCATCGACCGCGGCTCGACCCAGGGCGTGCTGCTCGGCTCGCCGGTCATCAACGACGCCGGCGTGCTCGGCCAGGTGACACGCGTCTACCCGTTGTCCTCGGAGATCACGCTGCTGGCCGACAAGGACGCGGCGATTCCGGTGCTCAACCCGCGCACGCAGCAGCGCAGCGCCGCCTTCGGCTCCGGCGACGGCAACCTGATGGAGCTGCGCTTCATGTCCGGCAATGCCGACGTGCAGCCCGGCGACCTGCTGATCACCAGCGGCGTCGACGGCGTGTACCCGCCCGGCCTGGCGGTGGCCACCGTGGTCAAGGTCGATCGCAAGGTCGAGTCGGGCTTCGCGCGCATCAGCCTGCAGGCCAATGCGCGGCGCCGACGGCGTGCGCCACGTGCTGGTGCTCGATCCGCTGGCCACGCAGATGGCGCCGCGACCGCAGCCGGAAGCCGAAGCCACCGGCAAGGCGCCTCGTCAGCGTGGGGGTCGGCGATGAAGCGGCGCGATGGCAGCGGGGTCCACACAAGCGGCCGCGCAAGCGTCATGATGCATGCCGCCCGACGGGGAACACGCGCCGTGACCATGTCGCACACCAGGGGCCCGCGCCATGATCATGCCGCGCGGCTCCGACCAGCTGCTGCTGCCGGTCAATCCGCTGTTCATCGCGGCGTCGCTGCTGTTTGCGCTCGGCTTCAACCTGATGCCGCTCGGCCGCCAGCCCGCGATGCCCGACCTGCTGGCGCTGGTGCTGGTGTTCTGGAACGTGCACCAGCCGCTGCGCGTCGGCGTCGGCATGGCGTTCCTGCTCGGCCTGCTGATGGACGTGCACCAGGGCGCGCTGTTCGGGCAGCATGCGCTGGCCTACACGCTGCTCAGCTTCCTGGCCGTCACGATCCACCGGCGCCTGTTGTGGTTTTCGGTGCTCGAGCAGGCGCTGCAGGTGTGGCCGCTGTTCGCCGCCGCGCACGGCGTCTCGCTGGCCGTGCGGCTGGCCTCCGGCGGCAGCTTCCCGGGTTGGCAGCTGCTGGTTGCGCCGACGCTCGAGGCCGCGCTGTGGCCGGTGGCGGTCTGGGTGCTGCTGGCGCCGCAGCGGCGCGCGCCCGATCCCGACGAGAACCGGCCGCTGTAGGCCGCACACCCCATCGCCATGATCGAGCTGCGCAACGTCGAACTGGAGCTGGACCGCTTTCGCGGCCGTCTGTTTGCGGCGGCGGCGTTCGTGCTGCTCGGCTTCGCGCTGCTCGGCGCGCGGCTGGTGCTGGCTGCAGATCTGGAAGCACGAAGAGCTGCCGACGCAGGCCGAGGCCAACCGCATCGCGGTGGTGCCGATCGTGCCCAACCGCGGCCTGATCCTCGATCGCAACGGCATCGTGCTGGCCACCAACTACTCGGCCTACACGCTGGAGATCACGCCGGCCAAGCTCGACGCCAATGTCGATGCCGTGATCGACCAGCTGGCGCAGGTGGTCGACATCCAGCCGCGCGACCGCCGGCGCTACAAGCGGCTGCTCGAGGACAGCAAGAGCTTCGAGTCGCTGCCGATCCGCACCAAGCTCAGCGACGAAGAGGTGGCGCGCTTCATGGCGCAGCGCTTCCGTTTCCCCGGCGTCGACGTGCATGCGCGGCTGTTTCGCCACTATCCGCTGGGCGAGACCGGCGCCCACCTGATCGGCTACATCGGCCGCATCAACCAGGCCGAAAAGAAGCAGATCGAGGAGTGGGACGACGATCGCCAGGCCAACTACAAGGGCACCGAATACATCGGCAAGCTCGGCCTCGAGCAGAGCCTACGAAGACGAGCTGCACGGCATCACCGGCTTCGAGGAGGTCGAGACCAGCGCCGGCGGCCGCGCCGTGCGGCGCCTGGACAGCCACGGCGCGACGCCGGGCAACACGCTGCGGCTGTCGGTCGACATCAAGCTGCAGGCGCTGGTCGAGGAGATGTTCGGCGAGCGCCGCGGCGCGCTGGTGGCGATCGACCCGCGCAGCGGCGAGGTGCTGGCGCTTCGTCAGCAAGCCGACCTTCGACCCCAACCTGTTCGTCGACGGCATCGACGTCGACAACTGGCGCGAGCTGAACGAGTCGATCGACAAGCCGCTGCTCAACCGCGCGCTGCGCGGCACCTACCCGCCGGGCTCGACCTTCAAGCCCTTCATGGCGATGGCGGCGCTGAACACCGGCAAGCGCGGCGCCCAACACGGTGATCAACGACGGCGGCACCTTCCAGTTCGGCAACCACGCTGTTCCGCAGCCACGGCGACAAGGGCCTGGGGCCGGTGGACATGTACCGCTCGATCGTCAAGTCGAGCAACGTCTACTACTACTCGCTGGCCAACGAGCTGGGCGTGGACCTGATGCACGAGCAGCTGTTGCCGTTCGGCTTCGGCCGCAAGACCGGCATCGACATCGACGGCGAGGTGACCGGCCTGCTGCCCTCCACCGAATGGAAGCGCAAGGCCTACAAGCGGCCCGAGCAGCAGAAGTGGTACGCCGGCGAGACCATCTCGCTGGGCATCGGCCAGGGCTACAACAACTTCACCATGCTGCAGCTGGCCAACGCCACCGCCACGCTGGTGTCGGGCGGCCAGCGCTTCAAGCCGCGCCTGGTGCGCGAGATCGAAGACGTCGTCACGCGCGAGCGCAAGCGCGTGGCCATCGACGCGCGTCGAGCCGCTGCCGTTCAAGCCCGAGCACGTGGAGCTGATCACGCGCGCGATGCACGGCGTGACCCAGGAAGGCACCTCGGTGCGCTCGTTCGTCGGCGCGCCGTACAAGAGCGGCGGCAAGACCGGCACCGCGCAGGCGGTGTGCGATCAAGGCCAACGAGAAGTACAACGCCTCCAAGCTGGAGGAGCACCAGCGCGACCACTCGCTGTACATCGCCTTCGCGCCGCTGGAGGCGCCCAGCGTCGCGCTGGGCGTGATCGTCGAGAACGCCGGCTTCGGCTCCGACGCCGCCGCGCCGATCGCGCGGCGCGTGTTCGACTACCTGCTGCTTGGGCAGGTGCCCGAGCGACGAGGACATGGCGTTGATCAAACAAGGCAAGGCCACCGCGCCGGTGGGCAAGCCGCGCCCGGCCGAGGACTACCCGCTGCCGGGCTGACCGTGGCCGGGCCCGCGCCGCTGGCCGCGCAACTGGCCAAGGAAACGAGATCAGCGCCGCGCGGCCGCTCGAAGGCGCTCGCTCCCGCTCGGGCGGAAGGCCGTAGGGTCACGGGGCCACATGAGCGCCGTCTTCGACCAGCCCACGCTGTGGCAGCGGGTGCGGCCGATGTTCGGCGGCTTCGACGCCATGCTCGGGTTCGTCGCCGCGCTGCTGGCCGCGGCCGGCCTGATCACGATGTACTCGGCCGGGTTCGACCACGGCACGCGCTTCGTCGACCACGCGCCGCAACATGCTGCTGGCGCTTCGGCGCTCATGTTCATCGTGGCGCAGGTCCCGCCGCAGAAGCTGATGGGCCTGGCGGTGCCGCTGTATGTGCTGGGCGTGGGGCTGCTGATCGCCACGGCCGTGTTCGGCATCACCAAGAAGGGCGCGACGCGCTGGCTCAACGTCGGCGTCGGTGATCCAGCCGAGCGAGATCCTGAAGATCGCGATGCCGCTGATGCTGGCCTGGTGGTTCCAGAAGCGCGAAGGCCGGCTGCGCTCGCTCGACTTCGCGATCGCGGCCGTGCTGCTGCTGGTGCCGGTGGGGCTGGTGGTCAAGCAGCCCGATCTGGGCACCGCGATCCTGATCCTGTCGGCCGGCCTGTACGTGATCTTCTTCGCCGGCCTGTCGTGGAAGCTGATCGTGCCGGTGCTGGTGCTCGGCGCGGCCGGCATCATCGCGCTGGTGGTGAGCCAGGACCGCCTCTGCGACCCCGGCATGGCGTGGCCGGGCCTGCGCGACTACCAGAAGCACCGCGTGTGCACGCTGCTCGACCCGACCGCCGACCCGCTCGGCAAGGGCTTCCACATCATCCAGGGCATGATCGCCATCGGCTCCGGCGGCCTCACCGGCAAGGGCTTCATGAACGGCACGCAGACGCACCTGGAGTTCATCCCCGAGCGCACCACCGACTTCATCTTCGCCGCCTTCGGCGAGGAGTTCGGCCTGCTCGGCGTGGCTGGCGCTGCTGCTCGGCTTCACGCTTCTGATCATGCGCGGCCTGATGATCGCCGCCGAAGCGCCGACCGTGTTCACGCGCCTGCTGGCCGGCGCCATCACGCTGAGCTTCTTCACCTATGCGTTCGTCAACATGGGCATGGTCAGCGGCATCCTGCCGGTGGTGGGCGTGCCGCTGCCGTTCATCAGCTACGGCGGCACCGCGATGGTCACGCTCGGGCTGGGGCTCGGGCTGCTGATGGCGATCGCGCGCAGCCGGCCGTTGATGCAAAGCTGATGGCCGAGCGCAGCGCGCAGCCAGCGCCGGTCGGCGTCGTCGGCGTCGGCAACATGGGCCTGGCGATGGCGCAGCGCCTGCTCGATCGGTGGCCGCCGCGTCGTCGTGCGCGACATCCGGCCCGAGGCCGAAGCGCAGCGCGCTGGCCGCCGGCGCGACGGCGGCGCCCGACTGCGCGACGCTGGCCGCGCGTTGCGACCTGCTGATCGTCGCAGTGGTCGAATGCCGCGCAGATGCGAGGCCGTGCTGTTCGGGGATCGTGGCGCGCAGCGGCGGGCTGCATGCCGGTTCCACCGTGATGGTGTGCTCGACGATCGGGCCGGGCGACGTGGAGTCGATCGCCGCACGCCTGGATCAGCCAGGGCATGCCGTGCATCGATGCGCCGATGTCCGGCGGCCCGGCGCGCGCGCGCGACGGCACGATGAGCCTGATGGTGGCGTGCGCCGACGCGGTGTTCACGCGCCATGAACCGGTGCTGCGCGATTTGTCGTCGCGCCTGGTGAGGCTGGGTCAACGCATCGGCGATGGTGCACGCACCAAGCTCGTCAACAACCTGCTCGCCGCGGTCAACCTGGCGGCCGCTGCCGAAGCGCTGGCGCTGGCCGAGCGGCTGGGGCTGGACCCGCGGCGCACGCTGCAGGTGTTCGAGCAGATCGAGCGCGCAAAGCTGGATCGGCAGCGACCGCCTGCCGCGTGCGCTCGCGGGCGACTTCGAGCCGCGTGCCCACACCAGCTTGCTCGCCAAGGACACCGCGCTGGCGCTGGCGATGGCCGACGACGCGGGCCTGCAGCCCCTGCTCGGCGCGACGGCCCGGCAGTTGTTTGCGCGCGCCTGCGCCGAGGGTCTGGCGTCGCTCGACGATGCGAGCCTGCTGACGTTGATGCGCCGCCTGATCGCGCCCGATCGACCTTGACGGCGAGCCGACCGGGGCGTCGGTCGATTCAGCCGGCCGGCGGGGCGCCGACGAGCGGAAAGCGCAGCGTGAACAACGCCCCCGGCCCCTGACCCGCTTGCGAGGCCGGGGCGCGCGGGCGCGCGTCGGCCACCGCGACCGTGGTGTCGTGCCGGGTGGCGATCTCCTTGACGATCGCCAGCCCGAGGCCGCTGCCGTCGACCTGCGTGTCGAGCGCGCGGTAGAACGGCCGGAACACCAGCTCGCGTTCGGCCTCGGCGATGCCGGGACCGGAGTCTTCGACCTGCAGCACGACGACCTGACCGAACGGGTCGGACGTGACCCGCACCGTCACCATGCCCCCCGAGGGCGTGTAGTGCAGCGCGTTGTCCACCAGGTTGCGGATCAACTCGCGGATCAGCAGCGGCTGGCCGATCATGCGGGTGGTGCCGTCGTCGCCGTCGGGACCTTCGTAGCCGAGGTCGATGTGCTTGTCCATCGCGCGCGGCACGAAGTCGCGCACCACCTCGCGCGCCAGCCGCGACAGGCGCACTTCCTGCTGGCGTTGTGCCGACTCCTTGTCTTCGGCGCGCGCCATCGCCAGCAGCTGGTTCACCATGTGCGCGGCGCGCTGGCTCGAATGGGCGATCTGCTGCAGCGAGCGCTTCAGCGACCGCGGATCCTGCTGCCCGGCATCGATCTCGCGTTGCGCCAGCTCGGCCTGCGTGCGCAGGCCCGCCAGCGGCGTCTTCAGCTGGTGCGCCGCGTCGGCCAGGAAGTGCTTCTGCGCGCCGATCGACTGGTCCAGCCGCGCCAGCAGGTCGTTGATCGCACGCACCAGCGGCGCCACTTCTTCAGGCGCGTCGAACTCGTCGATCGGGCTCAGGTCGTCGCTGCGGCGACGCCGGATGCGCTGCTGCAGCTCGTTCAGCGGGCGGATGCCGCGCGCCAGCGCGAGCCAGACCAGCAACACCGCCACCGGCAGGATCACGAACTGCGGAAGGATGACGCCCTTGATGATCTCGGTGGTCAGTCGCGAGCGCTTGCCCACGGTCTCGGCCACCTGCACCAGCGACGGCGCGCTGCCGGCGCCGCCGCCCTGCACCCACAGGTAGGCGACGCGCACCGGCTCGGCATGGATCTCGTCGTCGCGAAAGCGCAGCTCGTCCAGCGCCGCGGGCTCCGCGGGCACCGGCAGCGCGCGTCGCCCGCCACGTGTTCGCCGCGCGCGCCCAGCACCTGGAAGTACACGCTGTCGGTGTCGTTGGCGCGCAGCACTTCGGCGGCAGTATCGGGCAGGCGCACGCGCGCAGCGGCGTCGCCCGACTCGAAGACGACCTGGCGCGCGATCGTGCGCGCCATCTCGCCGAGCTCGCGGTCGTACGGCTGGTTGGCGATGTCCTGCGCCACCGCTAGGTGAGCACCACGCTCATCGGCCACAGCAGCAGCAGCGGCGCCAGCATCCAGTCGAGGATCTCGCCGAACAGCGAGCGTCGTTCGGGCGCAAAGGGCTGGAACATCGGTCGGTTCAGCCAGCGGCGGCCGGGCGCGCGAAGCAGCCGCTCGCCGTCACGCGGCCATCTTCTCCAGGCAGTAGCCCAGGCCGCGCACGGTGGCGATGCGAATCGGGCCCTGCTCGATCTTCTTGCGCAGGCGGTGGATGTAGACCTCGATCGCGTTGTTGCTGACCTCGTCGCCCCATTCGCACAGGCGCTCGACCAGCTGGTCCTTGCTGACCAGGCGCCCGGCGCGCTGCAGCAGCACCTCGAGCAGCGACAGCTCGCGCGCCGACAGCTCGACCATCTGGTCGTGGATGTAGGCCACGCGGCCGGCGGCGTCGAAGGTGAGCGGGCCGTGCCGGATCACGCTGGAGGCCGTGCCCAGGCCGCGCCGCGTCAGCGCGCGCACGCGGGCCTCCAGCTCCTGCAGCGAAAACGGCTTGGCCATGTAGTCGTCGGCGCCCAGATCCAGGCCCTTGACGCGCTGCTCGACGCTGTCGGCGGCGGTGAGGATCAGCACCGGCAGCGTCATGCCGCGCGCGCGCAGCTTGCGCAGCACCTCGAAGCCGTGCATCTTGGGCAACCCGAGGTCGAGGATCAGCAGGTCGAACTCGTGGGCGGCGAGCGCGGCGTCGGCCTCGCTGCCGGTGCCGACATGGTCGACCGCATAGCCCGGCGCGCGCAGCGCGCGCAGCAGGCCATCGGCCAGCACCTGGTCGTCTTCGGCAATCAGGATGCGCATCGACACTCCTGGTTGGTGCGCTGCATCGGGCCCCTCGCGCACGTCGCGCCAAACGATTCTAGGCACGCCGCCGCAGCCGGTGGCGGCGCCGGCGCGCCCGAAACGCGGGACCCGGCGGGCGCAAATTTTTGAACCAGGGTACTGTACAAACATCCAGCCTGGCTGCCATAATTCGCCGCAACCCCAGGAGGATCTCGATGGACGCACCGGTCAAAGCGCTCAACACCGAAAAGGCCAAGGCCCTGCAGGCCGCGCTGGCGCAGATCGAAAAGCAGTTCGGCAAGGGCTCGATCATGCGGCTGGGTGACGGCGAGATCGTCGAGCCGATCGAGGTGGTGTCCACCGGCTCGCTGGGGTTGGACATCGCGCTGGGCGTCGGCGGCCTGCCGCGCGGCCGGGTGATCGAGATCTACGGCCCGGAGTCTTCGGGCAAGACCACGCTCACGCTGCAGGTGGTGGCGCAAATGCAAAAGGTCGGCGGCACCTGCGCCTTCATCGACGCCGAGCACGCGCTCGATACCGGCTACGCGCAAAAGCTCGGGGTCAACCTGCAGGAGCTGCTGATCAGCCAGCCCGACACCGGCGAGCAGGCGCTCGAAATCGTCGATTCGCTGGTGCGTTCGGGCTCGGTCGATCTGGTCATCATCGACTCGGTGGCTGCGCTCACGCCCAAGGCCGAGCTCGAAGGCGAAATGGGCGATTCGTTGCCCGGCCTGCAGGCGCGGCTGATGAGCCAGGCGCTGCGCAAGCTCACCGCCACCGTCAAGAAGACCAACACCATGGTCATCTTCATCAACCAGATCCGCATGAAGATCGGCGTGATGTTCGGCAACCCCGAAACCACCACCGGCGGCAACGCGCTGAAGTTCTATTCGTCGGTGCGCCTCGACATCCGCCGCACCGGCAACATCAAGAAGGCCGAAGAGGTGATCGGCAGCGAAACCAAGGTCAAGGTGGTCAAGAACAAGGTGGCCCCGCCCTTCAAGACCGCCGAGTTCGACATCCTCTACGGCGAGGGCATCAGCCGCGAAGGCGAGATCGTCGACATGGGCGCCACTGCCGGTGTGCTCGAGAAGTCCGGCTCCTGGTACGCCTATCAAGGCGAGAAGATCGGCCAGGGCAAGGACAACGCGCGCGAGTTCCTGCGCGAGAACCCCGACCTCGCGCACGAGATCGAGAACAAGGTTCGCGCATCGATGGGCGTGCCGTTGCTGCCCGAGCGGGCGCCAGAGTAGCGTCAGGTTCGGCGGCGTGGCGGGCAGCGCGGCCAGACGATGGGCCCGTCGCACACGGCAACGCCGGGCCTGTCGCTGAAGGCGCGGGCGCTGCGATGGCTGTCGCAGCGCGAACACAGCCGGCAGGAGCTGCGCGCCAAGCTGCTGCGCCTGGCGGCGTGACGAACCGGCCGACGTCGAGGCGCTGCTCGATCAGCTGGCGGCACAAGGCCACCTGAGCGACGCCCGTTTCGTCGAGTCGCGCGTGCACTCGCGCCACGCGCGCTTCGGCAATCGCCGCATCGAACTGGAGCTGCGCCAGCACGGGCTGGCGCCCGATCCGCAGTTGCGCCAGCAGCTGCGCGACACCGAAATGGCGCGCGCCCTCGAGGTCTGGCGCAAGAAGTTCGGCCGTCGCGCGGCCGATGCCGCCGGCCGTGCGAAGCAAGCGCGCTTTCTCGCTGCGCGCGGCTTCTCGGCCGATGTGGTGCACAAGATCGTATCGATCGATCACGACGACGAATCGACCTGAACCACCGGCCGGTGGTACCAGACGGCGCTTGCCGTCCGGCAGCGGAGTGCTTTGACTGTTCTGCGCGCTCGAGCATGCTAAATTGCGCGCGCCTTGCGGCTCCAGCGTCGCGGCCGCGAGCGGTGGTTGACTGCACCGCGCGAACTCCAGCAACCGGCGCCGCCGTCGCAGGCGCCCAGCACTGCCCGGTCGAACCCAGCATGAAGATCCACGAATATCAAGGCAAGGAGTTGCTGCGCAGCTTCGACGTGCCGGTGCCGCGCGGCTATCCCGCATTCACGCAGCAGGAGGCGCTCGAAGCGGCGCAACGACTGGGCGGCAAGGTGTGGGTGGTCAAGGCGCAGATCCACGCCGGCGGCCGCGGCAAGGGCGGCGGCGTCAAGCTGGCGCGCTCGCTCGACGAGTTGAAGACGCTGTCGAGTCAGATCCTCGGCATGCAGCTGATCACCCATCAGACCGGACCCCAGGGCCAGAAGGTGCGGCGCCTGCTGATCGAGGAGGGCGCCGACATCAAGAAGGAGTACTACGTTGCCGTGCTCACCGACCGCGCCACGCAGACGGTGGTGCTGATGGGCAGCTCCGAAGGCGGCATGGACATCGAGCAGGTGGCGCACGACACGCCGGAGAAGATCATCAAGGTCTTCGTCGATCCGCTCACCGGGTTGAGTGATTCGCAGGCCGGCGAGTTGGCGCGCGGCATCGGCATCCCGGTGGGCAGCCAGGCTCAGGCGGTGACCTTGTTCAAGAACCTGTACCGCTGCTACATGGACACCGATGCCTCGCTGGCCGAGATCAATCCGATGATTCTCGAGGGCAACGGCAACGTCAAGGCGCTCGATGCCAAGTTCAACTTCGATGCCAACGCGCTGTTCCGCCACCCCGAGATCGTGGCGTATCGCGACCTCGACGAAGAAGACCCGGCTGAAGTCGAGGCCAGCAAGTTCGACTTGAGCTACATCAGCCTCGACGGCAACATCGGCTGCCTGGTCAATGGCGCGGGGCTGGCGATGGCGACGATGGACACCATCAAGCTGTTCGGCGGCGAGCCGGCCAACTTCCTCGACGTCGGCGGCGGCGCCACCGCCGAGAAGGTGACCGAGGCTTTCAAGATCATGCTGCGCAACCGCAACGTGAAAGGCATCCTGGTCAACATCTTCGGCGGCATCATGCGCTGCGACACCATCGCCGAAGGCGTGATCGCGGCGTGCAAGGCGGTCAACCTGACGGTGCCGCTGGTGGTGCGCATGAAGGGCACCAACGAAGACGTCGGCAAGCAAGCTGCTGGCGCAATCGGGTCTGCCGATCATCAGCGCCGACACGATGGCCGAAGCGGCGACCAAGATCGTCGCCGCCGTGCGATGACTCGGGACGCGATCGCATGAGCATCGCCCGGCGCCTGAAGAGGCGAAGCCCCTCTCGGAGCGGAATCGGCGCGCAGCGCCAAGGGAGCACGCATGAGCATCCTGATCGACCGCAACACCCGCGTCATCACGCAGGGCATCACCGGCAAGACCGGCCAGTTCCACACCCGCGGCTGCCGCGACTACGCCAACGGCCGCGCCTGCTTCGTGGCCGGCGTCAACCCCAAGCGCGCCGGCGAAGATTTCGAAGGCATCCCGATCTACGCCAGCGTGGCCGACGCCAAGGCCAAGACCGGCTGCCACCGTCAGCGTGGTGTACGTGCCGCCGGCGGGCGCGGCCGACGGCCATCTGGGAGGCCGTGCAGGCCGAACTCGACCTGGTGATCTGCATCACCGAAGGCATCCCGGTGCGCGACATGCTGACGGTGCGCAACCGCATGAAGGCCAAAGAGGCCGCGGGCGGCAAGAAGACGCTGCTGCTCGGCCCCAACTGCCCCGGCCTGATCACGCCCGAACAGATCAAGATCGGCATCATGCCCGGGCACATCCACCGCAAGGGCCGCATCGGCGTGGTGTCACGCTCGGGCACGCTCACCTATGAGGCGGTGGCGCAACTCACCGAGATCGGCCTCGGCCAGAGCAGCGCCGTGGGCATCGGCGGCGACCCGATCAACGGCTTGAAGCACATCGATGTGATGCGCCTGTTCAACGACGATCCCGACACCGATGCGGTGATCATGATCGGCGAGATCGGCGGCCCCGACGAAGCCGAAGCCGCGCGCTGGTGCAAGGCGAACATGAAGAAGCCCGATCGTCGGCTTCATCGCCGGTGTCACCGCGCCGCCCGGCAAGCGCATGGGCCACGCCGGCGCGCTGATCTCCGGCGGCGCCGACACCGCCGACGCCAAGCTGGCGATCATGGAAGCGTGCGGCTTCAAGGTCACCCGCAACCCGAGCGAGATGGGGCGCCTGCTCAAGGCGCTGCTCTAGGCCAACCGCTGCGACCGCGTCGTGCGGGCCGCGGCAGGCCCGTCGGCCGCCGCATGAAGGATCTGCAGCGATGGAGATGTTCACGCACCACCGAGTTCTGGGTCGCCGTCGGTCAGATCATCCTGATCGACATCCTGCTGGGCGGCGACAACGCGGTGGTGATCGCGCTGGCCTGCCGCAAGCTGCCGCCCAAGCAACGCACCCAGGGCATCGTGTGGGGCACGGCCGGGGCGATCGTGCTGCGCGTCGGGCTTGATCTTCTTTGCGCTGCAGCTGCTGGCGATTCCGTTCCTCAAGTTGGCCGGCGCGCTGCTGCTGCTGTGGATCGGCGTCAAGCTGCTGCTGCCCGAGCACGGCGAAGGCCATGCCGACATCAGCGGCAGCGACCGCTTGTGGGGCGCCGTCAGGACGGTGATCGTTGCCGACTTCGTGATGAGCCTGGACAACGTGATCGCCATCGCCGGCGCGGCCGAGTCGGCCGGCGGCGACCACAGCATGGCGCTGGTGATCTTCGGCATCGTGGTCAGCATCCCGATCATCGTCTGGGGCAGCCAGTTCGTGATCCGCCTGATGGATCGTTTTCCGTCGATCATCACGCTGGGCGCGATGTTGCTCGGCTGGATCGCCGGCACGATGGCGATGACCGACCCGGTGCTGATCGACGCCCAGGTCATGCCTGCAGGTGCCCAAGCTGCCGGAGTTCTGGTGGCTGCGTTATGCGGCCGGCACGGCCGGCGCCTTGCTGGTGCTGCTGCTGGGCCGCGCGCTGGCCGCACGGGCGCTGGCACGTCGGCCGGTGCCGCCGGCGGTCGCACGGGCACCGCGCGAGGGCGCGTTGCGCCGCGTGCTGCTCGCGGTCGACAGCTCCGAAGGCGCGCTGCACGCCGTGCGCCAGTTGCAGGCGCTGCGCCAGCAGCTGCGCGAGCCGGCGGCGGTGGAACTGCACCTGATCAATGTGCAGCGCCCAGTATCGGGCGACGTGTCGTCGTTCGTCTCGGCCAATTCGCTCGACGAGTACTACCGCGAGCGCAGCGAGGCGGCGCTGGCGCCGGCGCGCGAATGGCTGGCCGCGCAGGGCCTGAGCGCCACCGAACACCAGCGGGTCGGCGTGCCGGGCCCCACCATCGCACAAGCGGCGCAGCAACAGGGGTGCGACCTCATCGTGATGGGCTCGCGCGGGCTGGGCAGCCACACGTCGGGCCTGGTCGGCTCGGTGGCGATGGGCACCGTGGAGCACGCATCGGTGCCCGTGCTGCTGGTGAAGTGAACGCGTGGCAGCGGGTGCCGCGTCAGCGGCACACCAGCACCGGCACCTTGGCCAGGATCAGCACCTTCTGCGTCTCGCTGCCGAGCAGAATGCCGGTGACACCGCGTCGCCCGTGCGAGGCCATCACGATCAGATCGCACTTGCGCTTGGCGGCGACCTTGACGATCGCCTCGGCCGGGAACTCGCCTTCGATCGTCACGCACTCGCACGGCACGCCGGCGGCCTGCGCCGCAGCTTCGATCTCGCCCAGGTAACGCGCGGCCGCCTTGGCGGTGAGCGCGGCGTGCTCCTCGGGCTGCAGGTGGCGCACCGGCACCAGACCCTTGAACAGCAGCGGCGTGGGCGCCGGCGCGACGAACAGGCCGCTCACCCGCGCCCCCACGGCCCGCGCGATCGCCACCCCTTGCTGGACGGCGCGGCTCGAGAGCTTGGAGCCGTCGGTGGGGATCAGGATGTGCTTGTACATGGCCTCGGCTCCATTGGCGTGCATTGTCATTTGGCGTAAGGCATGACCCAGATCAGCATGCCGATCAGATAGCACACCACGGCCGACACCAGGTGAACGGCACGCTCCACGACAGGAACTCGCGCAGCGACACGCGGCGATCCTCCTCGCGCTGGCAGATGTTGAGCGCGGCGTACAGCGCCGGGGCGCCGGCCACCGTGAGGTTGCTGCCCAGCGTGCCCGACCACAACAACATCCACCACAGCGGCCACGGCGGCACGCCGTCGGCCTGCAGGTCTTTGATGGTGTGCAGGAAGGTCAGGATGTAGGCGTCGTGCTCGACGATGCCCACGATCGGCACCGTCACCCAGTACAGCAAGGTGGCGCCGAGCACGTAGCTCTCGGTGAACACCGGCTTGAGCGCCTGCGCCAGCGCGTCGAGCACGTGCGTGCGCTCCAGCCCGCCGACCAGCGCGAACAGCGCCACGTAGAAGAAGATGGCGCGCCAGTCGAGCTCGGTCATCACCTCCTCGAACGACGGCGCCTCCTTGACGCGCTCGCCCAGCAGCTCCAGCAGCAGCACCAGCGTGATCGCGCCGGTCAGCGCGATGAAGCCCAGCTTGACGCCGAACACCTCGCGCATTGCCATGCCGAGCACGGTGAGCAGGAACCAGCCGACCACCACGCCGGCGAACAGCTTGTTGGGGATGTGGGTCTCGATGCCGAGCTTCTCGATGTCCACGCTCTGGCGGCCGAAGCCGCGGAAACCGTAGACATACATCGCGCCCAGCGTGATCGCGAAGGTCACCGCCAGGATCGGAAACGACGACGGCAGGCCTTGGTGCCAGAAGAAGTCCATGAACTCGGCGCCGGCCACGCTGTGCAGCATCTGCGGCGGCAGGTCGCCCAGCAGCATGGCCGAGCCCATGAAGTTGGCCGAGAAACCGATCATCAGCACCAGCGGCGTGATCGGCAGCTTCAGCGCCCGCGCCAGCGGCAGCGCCACCGGCGCCATCATCAGGATCACGACCACGTTGTCGACGAACATCGAGATCGTGCCCGACAGCACCGACAGCGTGATCACCAGCAGGCCCGGGCGGCCGCCCGACAGCCTGAGCGCCTGCACCGACAGCCAGCTCGGCACCCCGGTCTTGCCGAAATACGCCGCGATCGTCCACACGCTGACCAAGATGGCCATCACGTTCCAGTCGACCAGCCCGAAGGCGTCGACCTCGGTCATCACGCCGATCCAGATCATCACCGTCACGCCGATCAAGGCGGCGACGGTGCTGTCGACGACGTTGCTGATCACCACCACGATCGTGATGGCGAAGATCGCGACCGTCAGCCACGCCATGGCATCCATGCCGTCTCCTCTTCGGTTGGATTGATTCGGCAAACCGCCGGCGTGGCCGACCCGCTTGCACTGCGGGCGCCATTCTTGCAGGGCCCTTGCGCGTTTCGACTACGGAGGAACGAGGATGCGCTGCGCTCGCAAATGTGGCGCGCGCTCGGCCACGCCGCGGCAGCGCGCGCGATGCGCTGTGTTATGGTGCGGCCGCTGCAGGCCGGAGGGTCCCGTCTCGGTGTGGTGAGCCGTTCGCCAACGAACCCGCGATCCGATTGACGCATGTGGCGCAGGTTGACCCAACGCAGGAATGCCGTCGCGACGGCGCGCGCGCCTGACCCGACAGCGGTCGGCGGGCTGCAGAACTATCGCATCGAGCGTTCCCTTGGCCGCGGCGCGATGGCGCAGGTGTTCCTGGCGCTCGATCTGCGCAACAGGCGCTGGGTGGCGCTGAAAGTGCTGGAGCTCGGCGGCAGCCCGGCGACGCCGGAGTGGCACGACGCGCTCGAACGTTTTCGCCGTGAAGCCACGGTGCTGCACGGTCTGCAACACCCGGGCATCGTGGCCGTGCTCGATGCCGGCCCGAGCGAGGGCGGCGCATGGATGGCGATGGAAGCGGTGGCCGGCTGCGACCTCACCCGCTACACGCGCCCGGCGCGTCTGTTGCCGCCGCCGCTGGTGGCCCGCATCGGCGCGCGCTTGGCCGAAGCGTTGGCCTATGCGCACCGGCGCGGCGTCGTGCACCGCGACGTCAAGCCGGCCAACGTGCTGGTCGATTGGACAAAGGACGTGGTCAAGCTGAGCGACTTCGGCCTGGCGCGCAGCACCGAGCACACGCAGACCCGGTCGGGCATCACGCTGGGCTCGCCCGACTACATGGCGCCCGAGCAGCTGGCCGGCGGCGCGATCGGCCCGGCCTCGGATGTCTACGGCCTGGGCGCCACGCTGTTCGAGCTGCTGGCTGGCCGCAGACCCCATCAAGCCGACAACCTCGGTGAGCTGCTGCGCGCCGTGGCCAGCGAGCCGGCGCCGCAGCTCGCCGCGCTGCGGCCGGATCTCGATTCGGCGCTGTGCGCTGCCGTGATGCCGTTGTTGGCCAAAGACCTGGCGCAGCGCCCGAACGATGCCGCCCGCGTCGCCGCGCAACTGTGGAGCGTGGCGAACGGCACGGCCGGCGGACCTGCCACCCCTTGATCCGGCACCGTGGGGTGCGGCGTGGCCCGCTGGTTCCGAGGCACAATCGGCGGGCCCATGCAACTTGAGCGCCTTAGCCCGCGCCTGCCTGCCGCCGCCATGAGCTTCGAGTACTTCCACATCGTGGACGCCGGGCGGGCGCGGTCGAACAACGAGGATTCGGTCGAGGTCGACACCGTCAATGCGCTGGCCGTGCTGGCCGACGGCATGGGCGGCTACAACGCCGGCGAGGTGGCCAGCACGATGGCCACTTCGTTCATCAAGACCGAGCTCGGGCGCTGGCTGCACGAAGCGATCGGGCCACGCCACCGACACCGAAGTGCGCCGCGCGATGGACATCTGCGTCGACAACGCCAACCGCGCGATCTTCAACGCCGCCAACTCCAACCCGCAGTACGCGGGCATGGGCACGACCTTGGTGGTGGCGGTGTTCCGGGAGTCGCGGCTGCTGCTCGGCCACGTCGGCGACTCGCGCGCCTACCGCTGGCGCGCCGGCCGGCTGTCGCAGATCACGCGCGACCATTCGCTGCTGCAGGAGCAGATCGACGCCGGGCTGATCACCGCCGAGCAGGCCGCGTTCTCGGCCAACAAGAACCTGGTCACGCGCGCCGTCGGCGTCGAAGACACCGTGCTGCTGGAAACCCACTTGCACGAAGTGCAATTGGGCGACGTCTACCTGATGTGCTCGGACGGCCTGTCCGACATGGTCGACGACGCCGGCATCGCACAGTTGCTGCAGGCCCACGAGTCGATCGAATCGGCGGGGCCGGCGCTGGTCGAAGCAGCCAACGAGGCCGGCGGAAAGGATAATATCTCGCTCATTCTGGTCCGCGCGGCCGGAGGTCCAGGGGGCACGGGGCGTTCGTGGTGGCCGTTCAAGCGCTGAGCGGTGCCCCGCGGGGCAGCGGGTGGTGCAGCTTCACGCGCACGACCGATCACTAGAGGATGAGCATGGGCAAGTTGGTGGTGTCGCTCGATGGTGTGGTCATCAAGGAGGTCCAGATCATCAAGGACAAGACCACGCTGGGCCGCCGGCCCTACAACGACATCGTGATCGACAACCTGGCCGTCAGCGGCGAGCACGCGGTGCTGCAGATGGTGGGCGCAGGACGTCTTCATCGAAGACCTGAACAGCACCAACGGCACCTACATCAACGGCAAGGCCGTCAAGAAGCAGCTGCTGGCCCACAACGACACGGTCGAGATCGGCAAGTACAAGATCAAGTACCTGGTCGAAGAAGGCGGCGAGTACGAGAAGACGATGATCATGCGCCAGGGCCAAGGCGCTCCGGGTGCGCCGGCCGGCGCACCGCCGGCGTTCTCGCAGACCTCGGGGCTGGGCGCCAGTTCAGGCTTCGGCTCGCTCGGCGCCAGCAGCAACCCGGCGTCGATCAAGGTGCTCAACGGCGCCGCGGCCGGGCGCGAGGTGGCCTTGACCAAGGTGGTCACCACGGTCGGCAAACCGGGCGTGCAGGTGGCCTCGATCACCAAGCGGCCCGGCGGCTACGTGATCGCCCACGTCGAAGGCACGCACCGCCCGGCGATCAACGGCACGCCGTTGACCGGCGATTCCGTGCACCTGAAAAACGGTGACGTGATCGAGCTGGCCGGCACGCAGATGCAGTTCATCCAGGGCTGAGCGCACCTGGAAAACGGCGTCGTGACGCTTGTCACGGCCGCTCATGCGCCCACGCAACTCCTGCCAGCGTCGCCGCCGTGAACGGCAATTTCCTGCCTTGCGCAGACAGGCGCGTGCGCCGCAACATACGAATGACGTTGGCAGGCCCGAGCGCGCGCGTTGTAGACGCTGTGCCCGCACTCGGCACGGCTTGTGCGCCACTGACCTTGTCCCATGCAAATCCGCGTCCTCGGCTGTTCGGGCTCCATCGGCGGCGATTGCCGCACGACGTCGTTCCTGCTCGACAGCGACGTGCTGATCGACGCCGGCACCGGCGTGGGCGATCTCACGCTCGACGAGCTGATCGCGCATCGACCACATCCTGATCAGCCATTCGCACCTCGACCACGTGCTGGCCATCGGCCTGCTGGCCGACAGCGTGATCCGCAACGCGCAAGCGGCACGCGAGCCGATCCAGGTGCATGCGCTGCCCGCCACCATCGACGGCGCTGCGCGCGCACATCTTCAACGGCGTGATCTGGCCCGACTTCACGCGGCTGCCGTCGGCCGAGGCGCCGCTGCTGAAGCTGGTCCCGTTCGAGATCGGGCAGACCATCACGCTCGGCGAGCGGCGCATCGAGGTGCTGCCGGCCGAGCACACGGTGCCCGCGGTCGGCTTTGCGGTGCTCGGCGCGCCGGTGGCCAAGCGCGGCGCCTTCATCTTCACCGGCGACACCGGGCCCAACCCGGCGCTGTGGACGCGCCTGCACGGCATGCGCATCGCGGCGCTGGTGATCGAGACCGCATTCAGCGACGAGGAGCGCCAACTGGCGCGCGTCAGCCGCCACCTGTGCCCGTCCGCGCTCGGCCAGGAACTGGCGCGCCTGGAGCATCCGACCAACGTGTACATCACGCACATCAAGCCGGGCGAAGTCGACGCCGTGATGACCGAAATCGCCGCACTGAACAGCCCCCACCGCGTGCGTGCGCTGGCCCAGGGCCAGATCATTCCGATCGACTAGCCGCGGCGAGTCTGTAAGCGGGGTGACGCTGTGCGTCACCCGCTGCCGGCGAAGCTGACGCAAATCGGCACTTTGCATGTAACCGGCGTGAACTAACGCCCACTCGACGGCCGGTTTGGCGGCTTCGGGCCCTGGCATGGCAACTGCATCCAATCCTGTCGGAACTCAACCCAACCCTGTTTCCCAAGGAGAGCAAACCATGAAACGTATGCAGCAAGGTTTCACACTGATCGAACTGATGATCGTCGTGGCGATCATCGGTATCCTGGCGGCGGTCGCGCTGCCGGCGTATCAGGACTACACGACCCGTGCCAAGGTCAGCGAAGTGGTCGTCATGGCGTCGCCGGCCAAGCTGGCGGTGGCCGAGACGGCCTCGTCGCTCGGCTCACTTGGCCTCGGTGACGGTGGCCAACAGCCGGCTACGTGTTCCCCGGCGCCACCAAGTATGTGTCGCGGCATCGCGATCACGGCCGCGACTGGCGTTGTCACGGCCACGTCGATCGTCCCGAACGCCGCCGGCAACATCGTCCTGACGCCGACGGAAATCGCTGGCACGGGCCAGTTGACCTGGATCTGCACGACGACCATCGCCAAGACGACCTACGTGCCTGCCGAGTGCCGTTAAGTCAGCAGCGTTGATCCTCGGATCGACACTAAGCGGCCCTGCGGGGCCGCTTTTCGCTCGCCGGGTCGGCAGTGCATCGAAGACACTGGGTGCGAGCCCATGGCCAACAGCAGCATGAGCACCCTGTCGACGCCTCGAGTCCATGACGTTTCGGCCCGGCGCTTCGCCGGCGGCGGCCGTCTCGCTGCCTATGCTATCTGTCTGCTGCTGGCCGTCGCCTGGACGCTGTACGCCGGCAAGGACGTCCCGTGGGACGCCATCCACCACCACCTTTACGCCGGGTTCAGTGCGTTCAATGACCGGCTCGCGGTCGACTTCTTTCCGGCCGGCCCGCAGACCTTCTCAGTCCCCCGTACTTCGCATGTGCCGCTGTACCTGATGGTGCGAGCGGGCTGGCCATTGCACTGGCGATCGGCATCGCGCTCGCCTGTCTGCACTGCGCGATGCTGTGGATGACATGGGACTCGCCAACGCGATCGGCCGCCGCAGCGATGGCTCGAGCCCCGCGGGCTTGGCCTGGGCCGCGGTCGCACTGGCCGTGGCCAATCCCGTGCTGCTGCAGGCGCTCGGCTCGCTCGTTCAACGACATCACGACGGCATGCTGGCGCTGGCAGGGTATGTGGCGCTCGTCAATGCCTCTTCTGGTGGACGCATCGGACTCGTGGCCTGGCCGGGGTTCTGCTCGGCGCTGCCGCGGCACTGAAGCTGTCGAATGCCTTCTTCGCGCTGGTTCCGGCTCTGCCGCTGGTGTTGGGGTGCACCGACGACCGCTCGGCGCCGGCTGCGCGCGCTGCTCGTGTTTTTGGTCTGCGCCTGTGCGGTGCCCTCGCCATCGGCGGGCCGTGGGCGTGGCGCCTCGAGCAGACGTCGGTAACCCAGTGTTCCCGATACTAAACGATGTCTTCCAGCCGCCCGAAGCGGTGGCGGGTGCGCCACCTGGCGTGCAACCCGCGTCGTCACCGCCGCCGCGGGACGCTGTGGGGCGGCGGCTGTTCAACGCGGTGCGCGACCCGCGCTTCGCGCCGTCGTCGGTGGCCGAGCGCTGGTGCGCCCATCGACATGGTCCAGTCCCGTCGTCTGATTCACACCGAGACCATGGCGCCGACGGGCGTTATGCGGGTCTCCTCCTCACGGCGCTGCTGGGACTGGCGGCTTTCGCATGGCGCCGCCAGCGCGGCGCCGCACGCGCCGTAGCGCCCGGCGGGCGCGCCTTCGCATGCCCGGCGGCGTCGTTCGCGATCGCATGGGCGCTGTGGTTGGCCATCAGCGGAACAACCGCGACTCCATCCCCATGGCGCGCATCGCGCGCGTTCCTCGTGGCCGGGCTGCACGAATCCTCGTTGGCGCGCCGCGCGCATTCGGCTGGTCGCCGGCCGTGGCCCTGGGCGTCCAGAGTTTGCTGCCGTGGGACGCGGCCGAGTTCCGCTGGAGTCCCGTCCCGCGGACCGCACCTGGGCGCAGTCGACGATACCGCCGCGACTGAAAAGCCAGGCGTACCCGTACCTCCCGATGGACCCGCAATCAGAGTCCTTCCTGTTGCCGGACCTCGCGCCGGGCTCGGCGCTGTTGGGCACGGGCGGCGGCATCACAGCGCGCCGGAAGTTATGGCGGCAGGCGCAGCCGCGCGCTGATCGATGCCAACCTCTCGCGGCCGCGTACGCTGAAGCTGGTGACGGCGATCGAGTCCGACGGCTGCCGGATCGCACCCAATGCGGACACCTACGACTTCCCGCTGCGGCGACTCGGTCTGCGCGTGGACACGGAGGGCTGCCACTATATTCGCTAGAGGGGAAACCCTGACGTGATCGAGCGGCGGGCCCGCAGTCCGGCCCACGCGGCGTCGTCTACGTGCATAGGTGTCGCGCGTGCCCGGGCCTGGGCCTTACCGCAGCTGAATCGAGCGCAAGCGCATCGCGGATCGGGTGCTCGACCAGGTCGAGGGCTCGTGCCCCGAGTTTTTCCCGCGCGCGGCGGGGCCAGCTATCGCAGCGGCCAGATCTGGCGTCGCAGCTACGGTGACGTCGTCATCTGGGTTAACGACGAGGGTCAAGTGGCGATTCGCCGACCTGATGCGAGGCCGTGGTGACTTCGTCGCGCTCGGCGGCGGGAAGATTGGGTCAAGGCGCCGCTGAAGCTGAACCGCTGGCGCGCAGGAGGACGAGTTCATGTCGAGCCGAGCAACGGGTGATGCGACCGTGCCCCTTCGCCGAACTTCAGCAGGCACCGTACCGAACGAAGGCGACAGGAGCGCCTCGCGGAGCCGAAACTCCGCCACGCCGCATCAGAGCTTCTGGTCGGCGCAGCGGCACGTATCGTCCGTGGAGCTGACGATCCTGATGCCGTGCCTCAACGAGGCGCGAGACGGTCGGCCGCTGCGTCGCCAAGGCGCGCGGCTTCCTCGCGCGCGCGCGGCATCGACGGCGAGGTGCTGGTCGCCGACAACGGCTAGCACCGACGGCTCGCAGGCGATCGCGCGCAGGCTGCGGCGCGCGCGTGGTCGACGTCGCCCGAGCGCGGCTACGGCGCCGCGCTGCGGCGCGGCATCGCGGCGGCGCGCGGCCGCTACGTCATCATGGGCGACGCCGACGACAGCTACGACTTCGCGCGCCTCGAGCCGTTCGTCGAGCAGCTGCGCGCGGGCGCACGACCTGGTGATGGGCAACCGCTTCCAGGGCGGCATCGCGCCGGGCGCCATGCCGCTGGCTGCACCGCTACCTCGGCAACCCGGTGCTGAGCTTCGTCGGCCGGCTGTTCTTCCGCGCGCCGGTCGGCGACTTCCACTGCGGCCTGCGCGGCTTCGACCGCGACGCCGTCGCGCCGCTCGACCTGCGCACGCCGGGCATGGAGTTCGCCAGCGAGATGGTCGTCAAGGCGGCGCTCGCCGGCTGACGATCGCCGAGGTGCCGACGACGCTGCGCCCGACGGCCGCGGCCGCCCGCCGCACCTGCGCAGCTGGCGCGACGGCTGGCGGCACCTGCGCTTCCTGCTGCTGTTCACCCCGCGCTGGCTGTTCCTGCTACCCCGGCTGGTGCTGCTCGGCGTCTGGCCGGGCTGGCGCAGCTCCGCTGTGTCGCTGATCACCATTGGCCTGGCGGCGCTGGCCGATGGGCATCCACACGCAGCTCTTCGCCGCCGCCGCTATCGTGCTCGGCTATCAGACGATGCTGTTCGCTCATGGCCGCCGCGCTGGCAGCACGCACCACGCAAGTTAAGATGCCGCACCCGGTGAAGGGTGGGCGTCGCAGATCGCCGGCCCTGGCCGCCGGTGCTGGGTGCCTGTGGCTTCATTGCTGGGCCTCGCGTTGTGCGCGGCGCTGACGTGGCAATGGGGCCGGTCTGGCTTCGGCGCGCTGAGCCCCGAGGCCGCGATGCGCCAGATCATCCCGGGTGTCTCCCGCCTGCTGATGGGTACACAACGATTGCTGGCGGCCATCTTCTTTGCCGGGGCGCAGCGCAGCGCCTTCGATTCCATCAGCATGCGCCGTATGCCGCGGGGCGCCACAGCGACAGCGCGACGTCGCATCGTGAGGCGCGTCGATTCCATGACCAACGGGCCAGCGCTCCAACGTGTCGTCGTGCCGATGTTGAGTAGACCAGGGTGAGCGGTTCGTGGCGGAGCAAATCGTTGGATCTGCGCAGCTTCCGCCCGAAGGCGCGCTGCTGGTGGAAGGACTACGGAGTTAACCGACGCGACGCCAGTACATTGTCGCGGCGATTTCGGCCGCCGGCCAGCGAGCCCTTGCGTGGCACCAACCTCCTGCTTCGCGAAAGTCTTTTCCTCGATCGCTCGAGAGGCGCCTCCGGACCGGATATCCGGTGTCGCTGTCCGACCAGGATGGCGTTCGCTCGGTGGCCGAACAAGATCGAGCGCGAGATGCGTTGGCCTGCGCGGCGTGGAGGGGCTGGGACTGTACTTCACCCGTCTTCGGCCGGTGGACAAGTCGCTCAAGCGCTTTGGAGTCACGCTGGGCGGCCGGCGGGGCCATCGTTTCAGAATGCGCTCGCGGAGAACATTGTCACTGGTTGCACCATCGCGCTCAACAGGCAGGCACTGCACCTGGTGCTGTGCTTGGGTATCCCGTCGATCGTCTCCACGACGGCATCTATCGCCGTCTTGCATACCGCATGCGCGGGGAGAGACCTGAGCCATTCAGCGGACTGATCGCCAGCATGGCCAGAACGTCCGGGGCGCGGCTCAGGCCGGCGCCGCTACCGGATCAACTCATTTCATTTGCAAGAGTAGCTGGTGCAATCATGTACAGCCAGATCGAATTTCAGCACGATCCATGTCGCGACGCTGGCACCTCGCACAATAAGCGAAAGTGGATGGCTCGTTGCTTCCATCCCCACAGTCGGCGGTCTGTGCTGCGCCTCGTGTTCGGGCTGTGTCGCCATCGACAAGTGTTGGTTTATGAGTTGCTGACTGTGCGCGGTTCTACTCATTTGGGGAGTTGCTGACCGGGCGCGGGCTGTTGCCGCGGCGCACCTGACAACAGGATCGGAGCGTGCGCAGGAGAGAGCGTCCGCCGATCCATCTTACTCACCCGTGCTTTTCGGTGCCTGGACGGGCTTCCACTGCATTTACACGGGATCTGGGAGATGCGAAATCACGCAACGCGTCGCGCACCCTCTCGAATGACTTGAGCCGGTAAGTCATGACCGAAGCGCCGCGCGAAGTTCCGATACGCCAAAGCGCGCACTCGAAGCCAGTTTCTGATCGTTGTCGAACTGGCCGCGGCTGCGATCGCCAACGCCGTGTACATGAGGAACAGAAACACTGCCATCCACAGGCGCGTCCGAAGGCCAATGGAGAACCAAATCCAGCCCGATGGCCAAAAGGGTTGGCAGCAAATAGGAACGCTCGCCATGTCTCTCAGCAACCAGTCGACATGCAAGCCCTTGAGATAGCGGCGATGGACGAACGGAGCCACATCAACGAAGGGTAGCAGGTTCGCTGCGATTGACGCGTAACCAGCCCCGAGCGCGCCAAGTATATCGCAGCCAATACAGCCAGGGCACGTAAGCAGCAGAACAGCGCATTGCCCGCCGTGTGAATGGCGAGGTTGCCGTTTGCGATCTGCAGAAAGTAAGGCAGCGCGGCCAACGCGAGGATTCCGTCGCCCACCCCTATAGCGCCAATACGGTCAACGCAGCGTGCACTGCCACACTGCCGGTGGCCGGTGGTCCATGCGATAAGAAGTTGCTCTGGAAAAGAAAGCCAGCATCAGCACGAGCGGGGCCGCCACCACGGCTGTCAATTCGTCGCGTCCGGTAGAGTCGCGTGAGTCCGGCCTCGTCGCCGGAGAAAGCAGCCATCCGCGTTAGACGTGGCACCAGCGCGCCGCTGATTTGGGTGGTCAACAGCGTGACACCACTTGCGACCAAATAGATGGCAATACAAATAAGCGTACTGAGTGAGTGCAATCATTCCGGGGAAAGAAACTTGTCGTGATTTGCGTACCAGCACCCAGACAAAGGAACTGGCAAGGGTGGAATCGAGCACGCAAGCTCTGGTAGGACGTCGCGCAACAGGTTGCCATTTCCAACGAAATGGGTGGCGAACAGGCGGAAGGTGGGACGCTGCGCCGTTTAGCACAATGTTTCGAGGATGGGACGACCAGCTAGTAGCCGAAGAAATGCGCAGGCGTCGAACCAATGTAGTGAAGGAGCGGAAGACCAGGACAAAGCGAAGGGTCGCAACGAAGACGCTGAACCCGCTCAACCAGACGATGTGCTCGAGGACCTGCCGACGGCCGCCCGATAAGTCCAGAGAATCCAGCGCAGCGCTACGATTACGCCCATCAGCATGATGGCACGAGCGACATCTTCGGGCCGCAGTTGCTCCGGCTGAGCGAACGGTTCGCCACGAAGCCGGCGCCAGTAGTGACTATCGCTGCGCCGATTGCCCCGATGGACGATGAAGATTCCATCTAGGGAACGGAGGAGTCGTTGCGTACAGACTGCAGCGCGTCAATGGCAACACCGTCGAAGCGCGCTGCCTCGTCATCCGATGGTTGGGTGAGGCCCATGTCCAGCAGCATGAAACTCAACCCTGCAGCATGGCGAGAAGCCTACCAGCCCGTACGCCCGACACCCGAGGGTTTCGACATAAGAGGAGACCAGACAAGATGCCGAGTGCAGGGCCGAGCACAGTGCCGAAACATAGCCGGGAAGTATGTTTACCTTGATCGACATGCAGGGGGGCGCCTGACGCCTGGGCTCGCGGGCAGAGAGGAAGATGCTGGAGCACAGATCCGGGTATTGCTGGCCGAGCCGGTAGCAGCCCTCCAGGTACTCCGTCGAAATGATGTCGGTCTTCAGCAGCCGGTCCCACTGGAAGTTGGCGAGCGCCTTGAAGAAGATGCCGGACCGGTGAACGACCTTCAGCCCGGCCGCGACGGCGTCGCGTTCGAGAGTATCGAGCGAATAGGTGCAGCGATGGCCGTGCTCGGCCTCGGCCGGCGTGACCGCGGCGTTGTGCGTGATCAGGCCCATCTTGACGGCGATCTGGCGCGACGGCGCGTTGGCGTTCGGGCACACCAGGAAGAACCGGCCGTCGTCGGTCAGCCACTCGTCGTTGATGCGCTTAAGCACGCCGACCGGATCGTCCAGATGCTCGAGCACGTGGGTCAGGACGATGTTGTCGAAGCGGCGGCGAGCGTCGCGGTCTCGAACGTCGCAGTGCACGAACTCGCACCGTGTCGCCCAAGCGCTTCGCGCGCCGCCTCGATCGCGACGTCCGACGCTTCGACGCACGTGACGTCGTCGAAGTAGCGGCAGGAGTCGCCGCGTGAAATCGCCCTTGAAGCTGCCAAGCTCAAGCAGGCTGCCTCGCTGAAGAACGGCTCGAACGAGCTGATCATGAACGGATGCATCACGTCGAAGTCGAAGCCATAGGCGTACTTGTCGATCGGCGTGTCGCTGATCTCGGCGTTGTAGTCGCGCTCTGTCCGGCCATAGTCTGCTCCTCGTCAGCCGAGTCAGTCGCATGGAGACAGTGTGCCCGTTCGCCTGCGCACCGGCGACGAAGCCGCTCTCTCGATACAGCCGCATGGCTGGCAATGTGTTTCGGCGTCGACTTCTAGATCACACACTGCGCATGCCGCACCGTCGCGGCGTGTTCCAACACATCGCTGCAACAATGCCGAGGCGATGCCTTTGCCCGTCCAGGCTCGCAACACGCTGACGCTGGTGATGTAGGCGTGCGCTGCTCGTCGCGTCATTGCAATACGCCGCCACCAAACCGACCAGCTTGCCACCGCGACCAAGCCTCGAACGCGCTCGCTTTGCTCGGCGATCTTGCTGGCATAGTCGTCGATCTCGACCCGGCCGCTCAAGCGGCGGCACGAAATCGGCGTCGCAGCGCGCAGATGTTCGGCGATCTGCGGCACGCTTGCGCTGGTTGCTGTCGATTCGACACGCTGCGTTCATCGGCTCCAGTACCGCCAGGCCGAAGCCTAGCGTCCGAACTCGTTGCCGTTGTAGAGCAGATAGACCTGCCGTCGCACTCGAACACGTGCGGGTAGCACAGCATCTCCGAGTCCCAGCTCGCCCGGCGTGCCGTCGAGGACGCGGATTCTCGTCGTCGCGCGATCCAGTTCACCAGGTCGTCCGAGCAAGCATGGCCGATGCGATAGCCGCGGCCCTTGTTCGTCCGGAAGTCGAACGACTGGCGGTAGCAGAAGAACATGTGATACCGGCCGTCGATCTCGATCACCGTTGGCAGCGCCTGGCTCTCGTCCGCGCCCAGGCGGTCGGCGATGATCTGGCGCGCCTCCTCCTTGACCCAGTCGATGCCGTCGCTCGGAGATCGCATGGCCGATCTTGTAGGTGCGATCCGGCGCCGCGTCCGCCGCGAACCGCTTCCAGCCGGTGCCGAAGATGTACCACATGTGGAACGCGCCGCCGATCGACCTTCACGAAGCCGTCGCCGACCAGACAGGGCTCGTGCAGCGATGCCGCCAGCACCGGCCCGTCGCCGATACGCTGGAAGGTGAGGCCGTCATCGCGGCTGATGGCCAGGCCGATGGCGGTATCGACCGAAACGGAGACCCGGCGGCTCCAGCCGCAGGTGTAGCCGTACACGGCATCGCCGTGGCGCATGACGTTCATCGGGAAGATGCCGTGCTCATCGAAACAGCCCAGCCCGCCGAGCGGGATGACCGGTCTGGTCGGAGACGCGAATCACGTCGCTGCAGGTTCTTCTGCATGTCGACAAAGGCGATGTGGCTCAGGTACTTGCCGTTGCGCTTGTCCACCGAGCGGGTGGAGAAATAGATCCGCACGAAATCGTCGAACACCAAGCGCCTGCGGCGACTGCGCGAAATGCACGCAGCCGTTCGGCAAGCTTGTGCTGCGTCGGGTCGAATATCTTGCCGAGCTTCTTCCACTTCATCGCGCTCATCGCCTAGTCCAGCTTCCCGTCCAGCACCGCCAGGCCGAAGCCGTGCCGGCCTACCTGGTTGCCGAGGTAGGCCAGGTAGGTCTTGCCATCCAGCTCGAACACGTGTGGATAGCTGACCATCTCGGCGTCCCAGCCTTCTTCCGACACGTCGATTCCCGCCTTCGCGTCGTCGCGCACCCAGTCGATCAGGTTGGTGCTCGAGGCGTAGCCGATGCGGTAGCCGTTCTCCTTGCCGCGATAGTGGCTGCTGTAGCGGTAGCAGAAGAACATGTGGTACTTGCCGTTGGCGTAGAACACGTCGGGGCTGGCTTGCGCCTCATCTTCTTCGATGCGGCTCGCGATCAGGTCCCTGTTCACCTTGGTCCAATGGATGCCGTCGGCGGACGATGCCATGCGGATCTTGTAGACGGGCTCCGGCCGGCCGTCGACCACCTTCCACTTGCGGCCGGCGATGTACCACAGGTACCAGATGTCGTTGAAGCGTCGGATCTTCGGCCCGCTCAGCACGAATGGCTCGTCGGGGGAGTACGACAAGACCGGGCCCGTTGCCGAGCTTGTTGAAGGTCTCGCCGCCGTCGCGGCTGGTCGCCATGCCGATCGCCACGTTGAACGGCACCGATTCGCAGCGCGTCCAGCCCCCGTAATAGGCGCGCACTTCGTCGCCGTCGCGGATGACGGAGACCGGATAGGTGCCGAACTCGTCGAACTCGCCCAGCCCGCCGAGACTCGAGGATCGGCTGTGTCGGCGACGTGCCGCACCTTGAACAGATCGGCGCGATCCAGATCGACATAGGCGGAGTAGCTGACGTACTGGCCGTTCGCGTCCGCGGGCGGGCGGCAGGAGAAATAGACGCGGACGAAGTCGTCGAACACCAGCGTCGCAGGCGCCTGCGCGAATTCCTTCAGCCAGCGGCGCCCTGCGACTTCCTGCGGCGTGAACACCTTGCCAAGTTTCTTCCACGTGAACATGGCTCAGATCAACTCGTAGTTGGTCAGCGATGCGGTCGCGGACGGTAGTCGAGCGGATTGAACATCAGCACGTCGATGATCGAGAGCCAGGGCACGAACGTCGTCGCCGAACTGCGGATACTCGAACGGGCGCGACTGCGATGAATTTCAAGCTCGATGCCCTTGCGCCGAAATCGTCTCCTTGAGTACAGGTTCAGTGCCGCCGATGGCGTTGACGTAGGTGTCGCGCCGACCGCCTCGACAGAGGGCGAGAACCTTGTCCTGGCCCTTGAGGCTATGGTCGACGGCGATGCTCCGAAGAGACGCGGATCTCGGTGGCGATGCCCAGGTGGCGCGCAGGTCTTGACGATGGAGTGGTGCAGGAAGCGAAACAGGTTCGTTCTTCGATGCCGGACGACCTGCTCGAGCAGCGGGAACGTCTCGTCGAAGTACGGTGCGCGTCGATAGGCGCCGCGAACTGGTTCAGCAGCTTGTCGCGGTCGAAATCCGCCGCCAGCTCCCGCTCGCAGCACATCGAGCGTAGTCCGAGTCGTTCTTCAATGGCAGCGAGAACATCACGTCCTCGCCGTTCCGCAGCATGCGGTTGCGGTTGATCCAGCCCTTCTTCGTGTATTTGATGTTGTCGTAGACGATGAACAGATCCACCGCCGCGATGAGCTGGAAGTAGCCGATGTACGGGAAGGAAGTACGGCTGCATGATCGCGAGCCTTCAAGGGTCGCCTCCGGAGGCCGTCCGGGCGTTGGATCACGTCATCGCGGCCGCGACGAGGCGGCGATTTCGTCGACGATCGTCATCGATCGAGGTCGGGATAGATCGGCAGGCAGAGAACCTGCTGCGCGATCGCGGCGGCCACCGGCAGGTTGTCGCGGTGCGCCGACGGCAGGCCGCGATACATCGGGAACTCCGAGATCAGCGGATAGAAGTAGCGGCGCGCGATGGATGCCGTGTTCCTCGCAGCTTCTGCGTAGAGCGCGTCGCGGCTCGAGCGGATAGTCGGCGCTCGACCAGGATCGGAAAGTAGGCGTAGTTGGCGACGCGTCTCGCCCGCGTCGCCGCACGCAGCTGATGCCCGTCGACGTCGCGCGAGCAGCTCGCGGTAGCGCGCATCGATCTCGCGGCGGCGCGCCAGCGCCTCGTCGATGTGCTTCAGCTGCAGCAGGCCGAAGGCGGCGTTGAATCTCACTCATCTTGCCGTTGATGCCGGGCGCGACGACGGTGACTTCGTCGACGAAGCCGAAGTTCTTCAGGTGGTCGATGCGCTGCTTGGTCTTCGCGTCCGGGCAGACGATCGCGCCGCCCTCGAAGGTGTTGAACACCTTGGTGGCGTGGAAGCTCAGCACCGACAGGTCGCCGTGCCGCAGACGCTGCCGCCCGTGCGTGCCGCACGCCGAAGGCGTGCGCGGCGTCGTAGATGACCTTGAGGTTGTAGTTGTCGGCGATCCCTGGATCGCCTCGACGTCGCACGGATGCGCCGTAGCAGTGCACCGGCATGATGGCGGTGGTCTGCGGCGTGATGGCCGCCTCGATCTTCGCCGGGATCGAGGTTGCAGCGTGTCCGGATCGATGTCGACGAACACCGGCTTGATGCCGTTCCACAGCAGCGAGTGCGCGGTGGCGACGAACGAGTACGGCGTCGTGATCACCTCGCCCGTGATGCGCAGCGCCTGCAGCGCCGTCACCAGCGCGATCGTGCCGTTGGCGAACAGCGACGAGGTGCTCGACGCCGAGGTAGTCGGCACAGCGCCGCTTCGAGCTGCTGGTGGAACGGGCCGCCGTTGGTCAGGATCTTGCTGTCCCAGATCTTCTCCAGATAGGGCATGAACTCCTCGAGCGGAGGAAGGAACGGCTGGGTAACAGTGAGTGTCTTGGGGCTCGTGATGGTCATGAGCGGGCCTTCAAAGATTAGGGATGAACTGAAGCGATGGCCAAAACCTGTGCCAGCAAGGGCTCTCGACCAAGATAGAGATTGGCCTGCGCAAGCGCCGTGGACGCCCCGCCCGGCCCTGGTCTTCACTGCCGCAATGATGACGCTCCGCTCCCCGGTTGCGCTGTTGGTGAATTCGCTACTTCGGCCAACTCCGCGAACTTCTTCGCCTTTCGGATTGGGTCGGTCACGACTGCGGGTGGCTGCTCGGCGGGGGCGATGCGGAAAGGCGGGGCGAGGGCACGCAGAGGCGGCGAGCACCCTAAGCTCGAGGGTGTTGCGCCAGTGCCCCGATCAAGCCGGTCCGCCGTAGCAATTTGCCGAGCCCACTGTGCGCTACGATAAGCACAGCCGCCCCAAAAGTCTGAAGCAGAAAGTGTGTGCGCGAGACCCCGGCAAACCGCGCAAGCTCGTCAACGCTGACTGGGGTGGCCGACGTCTTTGCAAGCAGGCGACCGATGAAAACCTCCGCGGCGAAATGCGCCGCGCCGCGGCGACGTTCGGAGGCTGTTAGCTTCGAAGCCACGGACTCAAGCGACGACCAAAGGAGCCGCTCGACCGTCGAGTAGGCATTGCGCACCGTGGATGTCGAGGTACCGACGGTGTAAGCCGCGAGGTGCAGGTCGACGAACCCCAGCGGGCCACGCGTGGCCAGTCCCAGGTGGATCGCGTAATCGAGCACGGGGCCAGAGGGCTGCAAGAACACATCGCGATGCACGGCGCGGTAAAGCATCGAGCTGTGCATCAAGAAGTTGCCACGCGTGGCCAAATACCGAGCGACATTGTCGGCGGATGATTGCCCGTGAAAGGGCCCAGGAGTCTACCCTGAGCGTCGAGTGCAACGGCATTCGTATACACGGCCGGGCACTCTGGATGGGCGCGCATGAAATCGAGCTGGGCGCTTAGCTTGCCGGGAAACCAGGCGTCGTCACCGTCGAGGTGGGCAATGAACGCGCCGCTTGCCCTCGCGACCAGATCCTGATAATTCCGCGTTCCTCCAAGGTTGTTCGGGCGAGGCACCCGCTGCAAGCGCCCCGGGTACTGCCCCAGCAGCCGATCCAAGATCCTCGGGGTGTCGTCGGTCGAGTTGTCGTCGCCGATCAGAATCTCCACTTGTAGGTCGCCAGTTTGCGCCAAGGCGCTGAGCACGCAGGCTTCGATGTAGGCGGCTTGGTTGTAGGTCGCGATGCAGACCGTAACCAGTGGATTGGCGGCGTACGTCAATTGACGAACTCCGCCGCTGCGCGTTCGTATTCGGGCTTTCGGAACAGGAAGAATGGCTCAAGCCGATTGACCCCGCGGCTCGTGGGATCGACCGTCGCAAGCGCGTCATCGTGCGTTTGCGTGAGGTCCTCTAGTCCAGCCGAGGCAAAGCGTCGGAAGATGTCACGGCCAAACAGCCGGACGTGATCCTCTTGGCCGTATGCGTGGACCGCCCCGCCGGGGTATTCACGCCGCGGTCAAACCAAGTGGTCTCGAGCGATGCGGCGTAGGGCGTCTGCAGTATCGCGTGGCCACCTGGCGCCAGCACTCGCGTGATCTCGCGCAACGCCGCGAGATCATCGTCGACGTGCTCGAGCACGTGGTTCGCGATGACCAACTCGAAGCTTGAGTCGTCAAAGGGAATGGCCAAAAGATCAATGCGTTGGATGCCCGGCACAGTGGGATACAGGTCGCCTTGGACATAACAGGCGGGACGTAGGGCTTCGATGCGCCGCGCCAAATTCATCTCGGGCGCCATGTGCAAGATTCGCAGCTTCGAAAGCGCATCCGACAATCCGCTGGCCTGTAGGTAGAGCCACAGGTGGCGCTCGCGATCGTGGCTCAAACAGTGCGGGCAACTGAAATGAGTGACATCGCTTCCGATCATCTGTAGCGCCTGCATGAGCGGGGGCATTTTGAAGGGTCGCCAGCCGCCAGCGGTATAGGGAAGAAAGCGCGTCAGCCGCTTGCCGCACAACGTGCAGACGCACGACCCGGGCAGGCCAGCAATAGCGCGTACCGACCAACTGAGCAAGCCTCGTAGCGGCCTCATCGCGAAGCCCGAACCGCTGATATCGCCGTGAAGGGAGGGAGCGCAACTGCAGAGTACATGACCCAAGAATCGCCGGTTCAGTCTCGTCGTTGGCCTACGGTGAGTATTCGGGTAAGCGCAGCGCGTTGTCCGCTTGCTCACATAATCTTAGCCTCCAAGCGGCAGATGAGGACGTACATTGGCCTGCTAGACTCATACAACACATTGCTTCTTTGCGGCGAGGCCCGGCTGGCAAGTCGCCAACGTGTGCGATGCTTGATCCGATGCAAGCATCGATTCGACGCGGCGCCGCGTTCGCTGCGGTTGCAGTGCCTTTATTGCTGGCCTTCAGTGAACCACCTTCGCCGACCCTTCTGAACCAGTGTGCAAGCCTTGGGCTCATGGGCCTGTGGGTCGCCGCGACTGGAACGCGCACCGCTCGCTCGTCGTTGCAGCAAATTGCCAGCTTGCTGGGCGTCGCGACTGTGGTCTTGGGATGCCTTATTGGGGCTCTGGTAAGGGGTCTGCCACCATCGATCGCTGCCGGCTTTGCCGCCGCGGTAGCGGCATTCGTTGTCCTTGTTTGCACCGGGAACGCGGTTGGCCGTAGCGGAGCTGCATCAGCTTGGTTTGCCGATTTTGCGTGGGCGCTGTGTTTGGCAGGGGTCATCAATGCGGTCGTTGGATGCGTCCAGGTCTTCGCGCCCACATGGCCCGATGGAGACTGGCTCGCTCGCTCGGGCGTCGCGGGGCGCGCGGTCGGGAACCTGCGGCAACCTAATCACTTGGCCAGTCTCGTGCTCTGGGCGCTGATCGCCATCGTGGCACTGCACGAGTCGAATGCTATGCGCCGGAGTTACGCGCTCGCAGCCGGGGTCGTTTGTCTGCTTGGCCTGGTGCTCAGCGGGTCGCGTACGGGCGTCGTTGGGGTAGTCCTGACTGGCCGGATGGGGACTGCTCGACAGGCAACTTTCGCGGCCGACAAGAGTGGCACTTTGCACCATGCCGGCTTTGTTCGTGGGCGTATGGCTCGCGATGGCGGCGTGGGCACATGTCTCTGCGCACACCTTCGTGTCCGAGAGTCGGCTACTCAGTGAAGGCGGCGATATTTCGAGTTCACGATTCGGGATCTGGTCCAACACGCTGGCCATGATTGCGCGAGAGCCTTGGACTGGTGTCGGCATTGGCGAGTTCAATGCTGCATGGACTCTGACGTCATTTCCCGATCGACCGATCGCATTCTTCGATCACACGCACAACCTGCCCCTTCAGCTCCTCGTCGAGTTGGGGATCCCGATGGGTATGGTAGTGATCGTGCTCTTGCTAGTTGCGTTGCTGCAGGCGCAACGGCGAGCTTGGGCTGCCGACGGAACGCTGGGTGTTGCCAAGCGCGCGGCTTTCATGATCGTGTTGATGATTGGGCTGCACAGCCAGCTGGAATACCCGCTGTGGTATGTGTACTTCCTGCTACCGGCCGCCTTCGCCTGGGGCTTCGCGTTGTCGCGATCGTCGGAGCAGGAGCATCAAGCGGCCGCGAAGGTAGCGACGCTTTCGCATGGATCTGCCTTCCGCCGCGGCGTTCGCCCGCTCATGGTATGGGGCTTGGTCATGCTCATCGCGGCCACCGCTGCCGTGCTCGACTACGGCCAAGTCGCCTCGGTCTACGACCCACCCCCCAACGCCCCCCCGCTCGAGGAGCGCATCGCGCGAGGCCAGCGCAGCCCCCTCTTCGGCCACCACGCTGACTACGCCGCCGCCACCGCCTTCGGCGCCCCGAAGGCTCCGCTGTCGGCGTCACAGGAACTCGCCTTCAAGCGCGCCCCGCACCAGTTGCTCGACGTGCGGTTGATGATCGCCTGGTCGCAGGCGCTGGCCGCGCAGGGCGAGCTGGACAAGGCGCGCTGGCTGGCGGCGCGCATTCGCGAGTTCCGCAACCCCGGCGCCGACGAGTATTTCGAGCCGTGTCCGCGGCCCGAGCTGGCTGCACAGGCGTTTCAGTGCCAGCCGCCGCAGCGGGTGATGCATTGGCGCGAGTTCACCGGAGCGCGCTGATCCCCGCGGGCCCGCTCGATCAGGGCGGGGCGGGCGCCACCCAATGCCCAGTCGGCCGCCGCGCTTTTCGAGAAAACGGACGTCGCCGATCACCATGCCGCGGTCGACCGCCTTGCACATTGGCCGCCACGTCGACCCTGTGGGCCCGCCCGTGGGCGTCGAAATGCGTCAACGGGTCGTCGCGTCGAGGGTCGTGTTAAATCCGTCAACAAGCGGGCAATGCCACGGTGCGATCATGGGCGGCCTGTGAACCGCAAGGCCCCATGAGGCGGCGATGCCGCGTGGTGCCGCCGACGACGTTGCCATGAACCGAACCCACTCTGCCACTGGACCCGCGTACCCCCGCTTGCTGGCGCGGCGCACCGTCAACCGTCGCATCGTGGCGGCTGGCGTGCACGCTGTCGCCAGCGTGTTGCTTGCCGGGCTGGTGGGAGTGGTCGGACTGGGAGTCATGTACCCGGGTGTCTACACGCAGCTGGCCGGTGGCATCGAGCTCTTCTTGCTGATCTGCGGGGTGGACGTGACGCTGGGGCCGCTGCTGACCGGCATCGTGTTCTCGCCCCGCAAAGGCCTTCGCGAGCTGCGGCGCGATCTGCTCGTCATCGTCACCATGCAGCTCGCCGCACTCGTCTACGGCGTCCACGTTCTGGCGGTCGCACGGCCCGTCGCTCTGGTATTCGAAGTCGACCGGTTCAGGGTGATCTCCCAGGCAGAAGTGGTGACCGATGAACTGGCGTCGGCGCCGGTGCAGTTCCGCGATCTGTCATGGTCTGGGCCGCGACTGACGGGCACGCGGGCGGCTACAGACGACGAAAAATTCGAGGCGATCGAGAAGGCCCTCGCAGGGTTCGATGTCGGGCAGAGGCCGAGTTTTTGGCAGCCTTACGAGTTGAATCTTCCATCCGTACAGGAGCGTGCCCAGCCGGCCGAGAAGCTGACGAGGCAACTCACTGCAGAGCGTCGCAGTCAGGTGGAGCGAGAGCTCCAAGAAAATGGACTGGCGATCGGCTCCGCGCGCTTCCTGCCGCTGCAGGCCCGGCAACCTGGTTGGGTCGTGTGGCTTGATGCAAAGGGATACCCCAAGCTGATGCGACGCTACGAAGAGGTCGTTTGACGCTTGCGCGGGTTTCGCAGGCGTAGCGCGCACTGCGCCGGGCGCGCAATGGCATCGGTACCATTCGCGACCATGTCGACGCCGTGCCCGCACGCGGGCCAGGTTTGCTCAAGTCGCGATCGCGTGGCGGTCGCGCTGCAACACTGCTGGCTTTCAACTCCCGCCATCGCCAACGCTGCTAAACGGCGCTGGCCGTCGCGCTGTGGGGTGCGCGTTGGTGTGGCGAGCGTCTGCGGGGGCGTGAACGATTGGCGCGCGCACGGGCCGCTGCAAAGCGCGCTGGCGATGATGGGGCTTGCGATGGTGGGCGCGTGGAGCTGCGGCGCACTGCCCATCGGTCGCCTTGGCGGCCGTTGCCACGATCGCCAGCGCGGACCGTCGCACTCGCCCGCCGGCGCCCAAACGGCGGCGGGCCATTCAGGGCGGTAGGCTGCCGTTCAGCCGTAGCGTTGGGCGGGGGAACCCTTTGCGTCGGCTTTCATGTGGGGTCTGCTGATCGCCGGCGTTGTCAGCGCCTGCATCGGTTTGATCCAGGTGTTTACCCGGCATGGGCCGACGGCGAGCTGCTGGCGAAATCCGGCCTGCCGGGGCGTGCGGTCGGCAACCTGCGGCAACCCAACCATCTGAGCAGCGCTGCTGCTGTGGGCCGTGATCGCCCTGGTGGCGCTTGCACGAATGGCGCCGCGTCGACGCCGAGTCGTCGCCACGCTGGCACTCGGCGATTGCTTGCTGTTTGCGTTGGTGCTGACCGGCTCACGCACCGGCATGTTGGGCATCGCTCGTGCCTGGCGCTGTGGGGACTTGCTCGATCGCCGCTTGTCACGCCGCGCGCGGGTGCAGTCTGATGGCGTCGCCTGCTGGTCTCTACGGGGCCTCGTGGTTGCGCGTTTCACGCATGTGGGCGCATGGCACGCGGGCCACGTCTTCGGCGGCGAAGGCCGCTTTTCGCTGGGCGGCGACGGCGACATCTCCAGCTCGCGCTTCGCGATCTGGTCGAACACACTGGCGATGATCGCCAGCGAACCGCTGACCGGCGTCGGCTTCGGCGAATTCAACCTCGCTTGGACGCTGAGCGCAATTTCCCGAATCGGCCCACGGCGTTCTTCGACCACACGCACAACTTGCCGTTGCAACTGTTGGTCGAGTTCGGCATTCCGCTGGGCTCGTTGGTGTTCGTGTTGCTGCTGGCGTGCACTGCGTGCAGGCGGGGCGACGAGCCTGGGCCGTGCGCAGGCGATCGAAGGCATCGCCAAGCGAGCCGCTTTCATGATGGTCCTGATGATCGGCCTGCACAGCCTGCTGGAGTACCCGCTGTGGTATGCCTACTTTCTGCTGCCGACGGCCTTTGCGTGGGGCTTTGCGCTGTCGCGCCGAGCGCCGGCGAACGCGGACCGAAGCGCGGCGCCGGCTCGCCGTCGGTGGCGCAGCCGCGTGCCAACCGGGCGCTGGCGTTCGCCGGCATCGTGCTGACCATCGGCGCCGCCGCCGCCGTGCTCGACTACTGGCGGGTCGTGCGTCATCTACGACCCGCCCGAACGCGCCGCGCCGCTCGAGGAGCGCATCGAGCGCGGCCAGCGCAGCCCGCTGTTCGGCCACCACGCCGACTACGCCGCTGCCACCGCCTTCGGTGAGCCCAAGGCGCCGCTGTCGGCGTCGCAGCAACTGGCGTTCAGGCGCGCGCCGCACCAGTTGCTCGACGTGCGCCTGATGATCGCCTGGTCGCAGGCGCTGGCCGCGCAGGGCGAGCTGGACAAGGCGCGCTGGCTGGCCGCGCGCATCCGCGAGTTTCGCAACCCCGGCGCCGACGAATATTTCGAGCCGTGCTCGCGGCCGGAGCAGGCTGCACAGGCCTTCCAGTGCCAGCCGCCGCAGCGGGTGGTGCACTGGCGCGAGTTCATCGAGCCAGCGCTGACGTGCGCGCCGGCTCGGTCAGGCAGCGGCGGCCGGCGCCACCCAGTCGCCCGAGCGGCCGCCGCTCTTCTCGAGCAGGCGGACGTCGCCGATCACCATGCCGCGGTCGACCGCCTTGCACATGTCGTACACGGTGAGCAGGCCGACCTGCACGGCGGTGAGCGCCTCCATCTCGACGCCGGTGCGGCCCAGCGTCTCGGCCTGCACCGTGCAGTGCACGGCGCCGGCCGCAGCGTCGAGCTCGAACTCGACGCTCACGTGCGTCAGCGGCAGCGGATGGCACAGCGGGATCAGCTCGGCGGTGCGCTTGGCAGCCTGGATGGCGGCGATGCGCGCGACCGCGATGACGTCGCCCTTGCTCGCCCGGCCCGACGCGATCAACTCGAGCGTGGCCGCCTGCATGCGGATGCTGCCGCGCGCGCGCGCCACACGATGCGTCTCTTCCTTGGCCGCCACGTCGACCATGTGGGCGTGCCCCTGGGCGTCGAAATGGGTCAACGGGCTGTCGCGTCGAGCCATGATGAGGGTCGTGTTGAATCCGTTAACAAGCGGGCAACGCCGCGGTGCGATCATAGGCGGCCTGTGATCCGCAAGACGCCATGTGGCGTCCGACGGCGACACACGGCGCCGCCACGCGACCTCGATGAACCGCACCCGCTCAGGCATCACTCGCACGCGCCGATCGGCGCGGCGCGCCGTGACGGCCACGCTGTGCCTGGCGCTCGCGCTGGCCACACCCGCCTGGCCGCAGGTGCGGCTGCCCTCGTTGGGCGAATCGGCCTCCGATGAGGTCACCGTTTCGGCCGAAAAGCGGCGTGGGCGACCAGATCATGCGCGAGATCCGCCGCGATCCCGACTACCTCGACGATCCGGTGCTGCTGGAGTACCTGCAGTCGATCTGGCAGCCGCTGGTGGAGGCCGCGCGCCAGCGCGGCGACATCACGCCCGACATCATTGCCGCCTTCGCGTTCGAAGCGTTCCTGGTGCGCGATCGCAGCGTCAATGCCTTCGCGCTGCCCGGGGGCTATGTCGGCGTGCACCTGGGGCTGATCAACCTCACCGCCTCGGCCGACGAACTGGCTTCGGTGCTGGCGCACGAGTTGACGCACGTCACGCAGCGCCACATCGCACGCAGCGTCACCACCAACCAGCGCCAGAGCCTGCTGGCGCTGGCCGGCTTGATCCTCGGCGTGCTGGCGGCCTCCAAGGGCAACAGCCCCGATGCCGCGCAGGCGGCGATCCTGGGCGGCCAGGCGGCTGCGGTGCAGGGCCAGCTCAACTTCTCGCGCGACATGGAGCGCGAGGCCGACCGCGTCGGCTTTTCGGTGCTGCGCGAGGCGGGGTTTTCGCCGGCGGGCATGGCGCGCATGTTCGAGAAGCTCGACTACGCCAACCGACTCAACGACAGCGGCGCCTATCCGTACCTGCGCAGCCACCCGTTGACCACCGAGCGCATCGCCGAGGCGCAATCGCGGCTGGGCACCGGCCCGTGCGCATTGACGTCGACTGCGGCCGGATCACCCGCTGATGCAGGCGCGCTCGCGCGTGCTGATGGACCCCACCGTGCAGGCGCGCCGCCGCTTGCAGGATCTGGACAAGGCGCTCAGCAACTCGGCCGACGAGCGGCTGGCGGCGCTCTACGCGCAGCGTGCTCGCGTCGTTGCAGCTGCGCGATTTCGCGCGCGCCGCCGAGGCGCTGGCCAGCGGCGAGCGGCTGGTGGCTGGCGGTTCGATCGATGCACGCAGGGCGCGCTTGTGGGCCTGCTCGGGGTGGAGTTGGCGGTCGCGCAAGGCGACGCAGCCGCGGCCGACAAGCGGCTGGCGGCGCTGCCCGCAGATGCCTCGCGGCCGCGCATGCTGCTGGAGGCGCAGGCGGCTTTGCTGGCCGGCGATGCGGCGCGGCTGAAGCGCCAGTGCGAAGGTGCTGCAGAGCTGGACCAGCGGCCACCGCGGCGACGCGCTGGCCTGGAACGAACTGTCGTCATGCTCCGAGCGCCTGGGCCAGCCGCTGCGTGCGGTGCGCGCGCAGGCCGAGTCTCGCGCCGCGTTGGGCGACTGGAACGGCGCGATCGATCGCCTGCGCGCCGGCCAACGCCTGGCGCGCTCGGGCGCCGCGCAGGACTTCATCGAGTCGTCGGTGATCGATTCGCGCCTGCGCGATCTCGAGGGCCAGCGCCGCGCGCTGATCGACGAACTGCGCGCCAAGAGCCAGCCGCGCGAGCCCTCTCAGTGAAGCGCCGCTGCGGCGCATGGCATCCTTCGCTACGCGCTCCGGAATTCGCCTTCGGAGGGCCGGGCGGCTCGCAGCCGGCGAGAACAGCCGCTCCATCGCGACGTCGATCACCACGCCGGCCAGGCTGTAGATCAGCGAGCCGATCAAGGCGGCGCCGAAGCCCGCGACGTTGAAGCCGTCGAGCAGGCTGGCCGCGGCCCAGAACATCAGCGCGTTGATCACGAACAGGAACAGCCCCAGCGTCAGCAGCGTCACCGGCAGCGTCAGCAGCACCAGCAGCGGGCGCACCAGGGTGTTGAGCAGGCCCAGCACGAGCGCCGCGATCATTGCCGAGGTGAAGCTCGCCACCTGCACGCCGCTGTACAGATGCGCCACCAGCAGCAGCGCCGCGGCCAACAACAACCAGCGAATGATCAGCTTCATGGACGCGAGCATACCGCTGCGTGCAGCAGGCGCGGCAGCACGCACGTGATGCGTCGCGACGACAGAATTGCGCTCCACGAGGGAGAAAAGCGCTCTCCACGAGGGAAAAACGCTTCTCACCGAGGAAAGCTCGCTGTACCATCGCGCCCGCAGGGATCACGAGAGAAACGAGAGTTCACGCGGCTCTCACCCGGACCCCGGCACATCAACCACTCACGTGATGGAGAGATTTCAAATGGCAACTGCGAAGAAGGCTGCGAAGAAGGCAGCAAAGAAGGCCCCGGCCAAGAAGGCCGCCAAGAAGGCAGCCAAGAAGGCACCCGCCAAGAAGGCTGCGAAGAAGGCGGCTCCGGCCAAGAAGAAGGCGCCGGCCAAGAAGGCCGCCAAGAAGAAGGCTCCCGCCAAGAAGCGCACCCCGAACGCGGCGTTCATGAAGGCGATGACCCCGAGCGCGCGCTGGCCGCCGTGATCGGCGACAAGGCGATGCCGCGCACCGAGGTGACCAAGAAGGTGTGGGAGTACATCAAGAAGAACGGCCTGCAAGACAAGGTCAAGCGCACGATGATCAACGCCGACGCCAAGCTGAAGGAGATCTTCAACAAGGCCCAGGTGTCGATGTTCGAGATGACCAAGCTCATCAACGCGCACCTGAAGTGATTCGCCGCGGGGGCCCTCACGGGCCCGCCGCAGGCAACGAAGGCCGGCCTCGTGCCGGCCTTTTGTTTTGCGGGCGGCGCGCGGGCCGCGCCGCGGGCTGGTCGTTCAGGTGCGTGCCATCGCCGGACGCGTCGGGCCGGCCTCTCTGGCGCGGCTCTGGACCGAGCGGCCCGACCTCAGCGCAGCGCCCAAGGTCACCGCCACGGCCATAGCCGCGAGCGCCATCCACACCCGGCGCAGGATCGTGCTGACTTCGTTGTTGATCTCCAACGACGCCGCCTCCTTGGCCTCGCGCATCGCCGCGCTGCCGTCGAGCAGGGCACGGAAGCGATCCTTGCCGGCGCCGATGTCGTTGTTGAGTTTGAGCGTCAGCTCGGCGCGCTGATCCGGCGTCAGCGCCGTCTGCTGGGCCGACTTGGCCGTCGCCACCGTCTTGCCGAACTCATGGGTGTAGAACGTGGTCGCGTCCATCCACTTCGACATCGTCGCGCGCTCGGCTTCGCTGAAAGCGCGGAGCTGCAGCGAAGCCGCCTGGTTCTGGATCGTCAGCAGTTTCGTGTGCGCCTCATCGAACTCCTTGGCGTACTTGGCCTGCTTGTCGGGCGTGGCCGCGTAGATGAACATCTCTTTTTCGAAGCGGCGCATGCGCTCGGCCTGCACTTGCATCTTCGCCAGCAGTCCAGCCGCGGTGAAGTTGTGGCGCACGGCCTGTTCGACCCTGCTCTCGACGTATCGGTTGGCCAGACCGACGCTGACCACGATGCCACCCATCAGCAGGGCGACTCCAAGGGTTCTGGAATTGAAGATGCGGTTCATGGCGATTTCCTCGTCGATGCGGTTGAGTTGTGACCTGCAGCGACTGTGGGCGACTTACAAGCTGGTGCCGAGGGCAAGCGACACACGGGGTCGACGACAGCGGCGTGCACCCCTCGGAATCGATGGGTGCACCGGCGTGAGATCGATCACGGCGCGGCAGGCGCGCCGATCCGGGTTCGCCGCGGATTCAGCGAGCCGCGCCTGTGAGCGCGGCTCGCAGAAAGCGCCCGGTGTGGCTCCGTGGATGAGCGGCCACCGCCTCGGGCGTGCCCACGGCCACGATCTGCCCGCCGCCGGCGCCGCCTTCGGGCCCCAGGTCGATCACCCAGTCGGCGGTCTTGATGACGTCGAGGTTGTGCTCGATCACGACGATCGTGTTGCCGGCGTCGCGCAGCTGGTGCAGCACCGCCAGCAGCATGCTCGATGTCGGCGAAGTGCAGCCCGGTGGTCGGCTCGTCCAGGATGTACAGCGTGCGCCCGGTGTCGCGCTTGGACAGCTCCAGCGCCAGCTTCACGCGCTGCGCCTCGCCGCCCGACAGCGTGGTCGCGCTCTGGCCGAGCTTGACGTAGCCCAGGCCGACGTCGAGCAGCGTCTTGCAGCTTGCGCGCGATGCTGGGCACCGCGTCGAAGAACGCGTGCGCGTCCTCGACCGTGAGGTCGAGCACCTGGCTGATGTTCCGGCCCTTGTAGAGGATCTCCAGCGTCTCGCGGTTGTAGCGCAGCGCCGCGGCAGCTGTCGCAGGGCACGTAGACGTCGGGCAGGAAGTGCATCTCGACCTTCAGCACGCCGTCGCCCTGGCAGGCCTCGCAGCGGCCGCCGGCGACGTTGAAGCTGAAGCGGCCCGGCCCGTAGCCGCGCTCGCGCGCCGCCGGCACTTCGGCAAACAGCTCGCGGATCGGCGTGAACAGGCCCGTGTAGGTGGCCGGGTTGCTGCGCGGCGTGCGGCCGATCGGGCTCTGGTCGACGTTGATCACCTTGTCGAACGCGTCGAGCCCTCGATCGCGTCGTGCGGCGCCGGCTCCTGCGTGGCTGCCGTACAGGTTGCGCGCCACCGCGGCGTACAGCGTGTCGTTGACCAGCGTGCTCTTGCCCGAGCCCGAGACGCCGGTGACGCAGGTGAACAGGCCCACCGGGATCTCGGCGCGTCACGTTCGTGCAGGTTGTTGCCGCGCGCGCCGACGATGCGCAGGCACGCGCCGGCGGCTGCGCGGCGCCATCGATCAGCGAAGCCGCTTGCCACGGCGTGCGCCGCGCCGGCACCGCGATGCGCCGCCGCGCCCGACAGGTACTGCCCGGTCAGCGACGTCGGGATGCGCCGCGATCTGCTCGGGCGTGCCCTGCGCCATCACGCCGGCCGCCGTGCACGCCGGCGCCGGGCCCAGGTCGACGCACGTGGTCGGCGGCGCGGATCATGTCCTCGTCGTGCTCGACCACCAGCACGCTGTTGCCGAGGTCGCGCAGGCGCTTCAGCGTGCCGATCAGCCGCTGCGTTGTCGCGCTGGTGCAGCCCGATGCTGGGCTCGTCGAGCACGTACATCACGCCGGTCAGCCCGCAGCCGATCTGGCTGGCCAGGCGGATGCGCTGCGCCTCGCCGCCCGACAGCGTGTCGGCGCCGCGGTCCAGGCTCAGGTAGTTCAGCCCGACGTCGTTGAGGAACTTCAGCCGCGCGCGGATCTCGCGCACCACCTTGTCGGCGATCTCGGCCTTGGCGCCGTGCCAGCTGCAGCGATTCGAAGTAGGCCAGCGCCTCGGCCAGCGTGGCGTGCTCGATCTCGTAGATCGCGCGTCCGGCGGCCGGGTCGGCGTCACCCGCCGCTGCCAGGCGCACGTGGCGCGCCTCGCGGCGCAACCGCGTGCCGTCGCACTGCGGGCACGGCCTGCGCGGCCTGGTAGCGCGCCAGGTCTTCGCGCACCGCCGCCGAATCGGTTTCGCGAAAGCGCCGCTCGAAGTTGGGGATGATGCCTTCGAACGGATGCCAGCGCTTCACCGTGCGCACGCGGCCCTTGGCGCCTTCGGCGCTGGTAGATGAACTCGATGTCCTGCGTCGCCCGAGCCGTGCAGCAGCACCTGGCGCGCGGCCTGCGGGCAGCTGCTCGAACGGCGTCTCGACGTCGAAGCCGTAGTGCTTGGCCACGCTCTCGATCATCGAGAAGGTGTAGGCGTTGCGCCGGTCCCAGCCCTTCACCGCGCCGGCGGCCAGGCTCAGGCTCGGGAAGGCGACCACGCGCTCGGGGTCGAACGCCGTCACCTGGCCGAGGCCGTCGCAGTGCGGGCAGGCGCCCACCGGCGAGTTGAACGAGAACAGCCGCGGCTCCAGCTCGGGCAGCGAATAGCTGCACACCGGGCAGGCGAAGCTGGTTGGAGAACAGGTGCTCGCGAGGCGGCCGCCCGGCGTCGACGCTGTCGAGCTCCAGCGCGATCGCGCGGCCGTCGGCGATGCGCAGCGCCGCCTCGAAGCTCTCGGCCAGCCGCTGCTTCATCTCGGGCCGCGCGCGCAGGCGGTCGATCACCACGTCGATGTCGTGCTTCTCGGTCTTCTTCAGCGGCGGCAGCTCGGTGGCCTCGAACAGCTGCGCTCGCCGCCGGCCGCGCCGATGCGAAAGCGCACGAAGCCCTGCGCCTGCATCTGCGCGAACAGCTCGCTGAATTCGCCCTTGCGGTCGCGCACCACCGGCGCCAGCACCATCAGCCGCGTGTCCAGCGGCAGCGCCAGCACGGCGTCGACCATCTGGCTGACGTTCTGCGCCTGCAGCGCGCAGCCCGTGGTCGGGGCAGAACGGCGTGCCGGCGCGCGCGTACAGCAGCCGCAGGTAGTCGTGGATCTCGGTGATCGTGCCGACGGTGGAGCGCGGGTTGTGCGAGCTCGCCTTCTGCTCGATGCTGATGGCCGGCGACAGGCCCTCGATCACAGTCGACGTCGGGCTTGTCCATCAGCTGCAGGAACTGCCGCGCATAGGTCGACAGGCTCTCGACATAGCGGCGCTGGCCCTCGGCGTACAGCGTGTCGAAGGCCAGGCTCGACTTGCCCGACCCCGACAGGCCGGTGATCACCACCAGCGCGCGCTTGGGGATGTCGAGGTCGATGTTCTTCAGGTTGTGCGTGCGCGCGCCGCGGACGTGGAGCGAGCGCGGCTCCTGGTGCGGGGCGTGCAGCGCCCGTGGCTCCTGCGCCGCGCGCGGCAAGGCGCGGTGCTGATGACTTGGGCGGTGGGCTTGGACATGGCGGGCGCGGGCACGCGAAACCGGCCATCTTACGGGCCGCGCCCAGCGCGGCGCCAGTGCGCACACGCATCGCCGGCACGGCTGCATGCTGGGCGCGTCGGGCGCTCAGAAGCTGCGCAGCTGTTGCAGCGTGGCGGCGTCGAGCGGCGCGTAGCGGATGCGGCCGCCGGGCTCGATCCAGCGCAAGCCGCCGGCCTCGATGCGCAACGTGGCGTGCGGCCAGCCGTCGCGCCACCAGCGCACCTCGAGCGCATCGAGCGACTCGCCACGCTCGCCGACCTCGACCCAGCGCCCGCGCGCCGCTTGCACGACGCGCGACAGCCAGGCCCGCGCCGCTGCGTCGAACGGCACCATCACGGCATTGCCAGGTGGGATCCAGGTCCAGTCGGTGCCGCCGGCGACCTCGGCCTGCGCGCGGCGCAGCAAGGTCAATGCGGGCGACGCGGCGGCCGTCGTCTCGGCGAGCTCCGACTTGCGCGAATCCGGCAGCGCGGCACGCAGGCCGGCCGCGCTGCGTGCCGCTGCTTGCGGCTCGATCGCGGGCTCGGCAGCGGACGCGGCGGCGCGGCTGGCGCTTGTGCAGTGGCCGGTGCCGCTGCGCGGCCGCCGGCGCCGGCCAAGCGGTCGTTCGGCGGGTCGCTGCCGGGCGCAGCGGCCACTGCAGGCGGTGCAGCCGGCTCAGGCGCGGCGGTGTCTTGGCGCGCCGGCGCGTCACGCGATGCGCTCTCGGTAGCGTGGCGCTCAGCGCCGGCCGCCATCTCGTTGCGCCGCACTGCGGCGCTCTCGGCGACGCGCGCTTGGGCACCCGGCGCTGCGCGTTGCTTGGCCAGGGCGCCGGTGTTTTCGGGCGTGCGCGCAGGCGCGGCGGGTGCGGCTTTCGCGGCCGCCGTCGACGCATCGTCGGCAGCGGCTTGGTCCGCCGAGGTCGCGTCACGCGCCGCCTCCACACGCTTGGCAGTCTCGGGTTGCGTGCTGCTCATGGCCACGACGGCAGGCCGTTCGAGCGGCGGCTGCACCTCGAGATCGAGCCACAGGCCGAGGCCCAACGTCGCCACCAGACCCGCGGCCCAGGCGCCGGCAAAGCGCGGCGCAAACAAGCGCCGCAACCAGGCGCGCAGCGGCCGGCCGCGCGCGGCGTGCATGCGCACCGGCGGTGGCGGTGCCGGCGTCGGGCGCACCGGCCGGTGTGCCTGGCGCGCCGCCGCGAGGATGGTCTGGCTCAAGCCCGACGGCGGCGCCAGCGCATGGTCCGGCGCATGGCGCAGCGCGGCGCGCAGATGGGCGTCGTGTGCGAGGTCGTCGCTCACTGGAGCACCCTTGGCGCTTCGCGCCTTCCCTCCGAGAGGGAATTCGCCCTTCGGGCGGCCGTGCGGGGCTCACGGAAGGCTCTCCTGGTCGCGCGTCGCGCCGGCAGGCGCGCTGGCCACCGGCCGCGGCCGCAGCGCGGCGGCGTCGAGGTAGGCGCCCATGCAGGTGCGCAACTTGGCCAGCGAGTAGCGCAGGCGGCTCTTGGCGGTTTCGAAGCCGATGTTCAGCGCGCGCGCCAGTTCGTCCAGCGAGATGCCGTCCTCGTGGTGCAGCAGGAAGGCGGTCTTCTGCGCGATCGGCAGTTGTTCCAGGCAGTCGAGCAGCTTGGCGCCGGCGCGGCGCCAGAACACCAGCTCGTCGATCGCCTCCTCGGGCCGCGGCCACAGCGACCACGGCGTGCCGTCGGGCACGAAGGGCTCGCCGGCGTCGTCGTCGGGCAGCGCCACTTCGCGGCCCGAGCGGCGCAGCACGTCGATCGCGCGGTGGTGGGCCAACGTGAACAGCCAGGTGCGGAAACGTCGCGCCCTGCGGCACGTAGCGGTCCTTGGCGTGGACCACGCGCAGCCAGGTGTCCTGGAACACCTCGTCGGCCTGGGCGGCGCCGTCGCGCCCCAGCAGGCGGCGCACAAAGCGGTACAGCACCGCGTGATGGCGCTGGTACAGCCACTCGAACGCCTGCACGTTGCCGGCCGCGAAGGCCGACATCAGCGCCAGGTCGTCGTCATCGGCATGCACCACCGGCGGCGGTGCGTCGTTGTCCATCGTAGGCAGTCTGCCATGCCGGGCGCGCGCGAACGCGGTCGGCGAAGCCGTCCAAAGCCATTCAACGCGCCAGCGGCGCCAACGGGGTTAACGTGCCCCGTGGCCGCTGCGCGCGGCGCACGTCACGGCGTGCCGGCGGCCTCGGTGGCCTCGCGCAGCACACGCAAGCATGGCCTCGCCGTAGGCGTCGAGCTTCTTGGCGCCGACGCCGCTGATGCCGGCCAGCGCGTCGAGCGTGGCGGGCGCGCGCTGCGCCATCTGCAGCAGCGTGGCGTCGTGGAACACCACGTAGGCGGGCAGGTTGTGTTCGCGTGCCACCGCCGAGCGCCACTGCCGCAGCGCGGTGAAACGTGCCTCGCCGGCCTCGCTGAGCACCACGTCGGCAGGCAGCGGCGCTCTGCCCGCGGCACCTCGGCCGGCTGCGCGTTTGCGCCGCGGCGGCGCTTCGCGCGGTTCGCGCAGCACGATGGCCTCGTCGCCCTTGAGCACCGCGCGCGCCGACGCGGTGAGCTGCAGCGTGTTGTACTCGCCCTCGGCGCGCACGTGGCCGAGCGCGAGCAACTGGCGCAGCACGCCGCGCCACTGCGCCTCGGACAACTCGGCGCCGACGCCGAAGGTCGACAACGCCTCGTGGCCGTGCTGCGCGGTCTTGTCGGTGTGCTTGCCGCGCAGCACGTCGATCAGGTGCGCCGGTGCCGAAGCCGATGCCGCCGTGCTGGCGAAAGCGGTAGATGCAGCACAGCGCCTTGCGCGCCGCCTCGGTGGCGTCCCAGGTGTGCGGCGGCTGGAGGCAGTTGTCGCAGTTGCCGCACGCTCGAACTGTGTTCACCGAAGTAGCCCAGCAGCCGCACCCGCCGGCAGTCGTGGGCTTCGGCCATCGCCAGCAGCGCGTCGAGCTTGCCGCGCTGGATGCGCTTGAAGTCCTCGCCGGCCACGCTGTCGTCGATCATGCGGCGCTGGTTGACGACGTCGGCCAGGCCGTAGGTCATCCAGGCGTCGGCGGGCGCGCCGTCGCGGCCGGCGCGGCCGGTCTCCTGGTAGTAGCCCTCGATGTTCTTGGGCAGATCGAGGTGGGCGACGAAGCGCACGTCGGGCTTGTCGATGCCCATGCCGAAGGCGATGGTGGCCACCATCACGACGCCGTCTTCGCGCAGGAAACGGTCCTGGTGGTCGCGGCGCACCGCGGCCTCCAGCCCGGCGTGGTACGGCAGCGCGGTGACGCCCAGCTCCGCCAGCCAGGCGGCGGTTTCTTCGACCTTCTTGCGGCTCTGGCAATACACGATGCCGGCCTCGCCGGCATGCTCGTCGCAGCATGAAGCGCAGCAGCTGCGCGCGCGGCGTTGTCCTTCTCGACGATCGTGTAGCGGATGTTGGGGCGGTCGAAGCTGCTGACGAACGGCGCGCGCGTCTTGCAGCGCCAGCCGCTGCACGATGTCGGCGCGCGTGTGCGCGTCGGCGGTGGCGGTGAGCGCGATGCGCGGCACGCCGGCAAAGCGCTCGTGCAGCTGCGACAGGCCGAGGTACTCCTCGCGGAAGTCGTGGCCCCACTGGCTGACGCAATGCGCCTCGTCGATGGCGACCAGGCTCAGCAGCCCGCGCTCGTGCAGCGAGTCGAGCATCGCCAGGAAACGCGGCGTCAGGATGCGCTCGGGCGCGGCGTACAGCAGCACCAGGCGCCCGGACAGCAGCTCGCGCTCGATCTGGCGCGCCTCGTCGCTGTCGAGCGTGGAGTTGAGGAACGCGGCGTGCACGCCGGCTTCCTCGAGCGCGCCGACCTGGTCGTGCATCAGCGCGATCAGCGGGCTCACCACCAGCGTCACGCCGTGGCCGCCGCGGTGGCGCGCGATCGCCGGCACCTGGTAGCACAGGCTCTTGCCGCCGCCGGTGGGCATCAGCACCAGCGCGTCGCCGCCGGCGCACACGTGCTCGATGATCGCTTGCTGCGGGCCGCGGAAGCTGGCGTAGCCGAACACCTCGTGCAGCAGCGGCAGCGCCTGGCCGGCGATCGCAGATTCGGGGTGGGCGCTGACGGTGTCGGCCATGCAGGCGCGATGGTACCCAGCCGCGCGGCGCGCCGGCCAATCTGGATTACTGACCGATCCCGTGAATCGGCGCCACCGCAAGGGGGCCTGCCCCGAGGGCGCCCGTCGGTGCGATGGCGCCGCCGGTGCCCGTGGCTATGATGATCGCCATCGGGTCATCGGCATCGAACGGCCCCGCCACCAGGAGCCCCACATGGCATCGGTCAACAAGGTCATCATCATCGGCAACCTCGGCCGCGACCCCGAGGTGCGCTACTTCGCCCAGCGGCGCGGCGGTGTGCAACGTCAGCGTTGCCACCACGCGCAACTGGAAGAACAAGGACAGCGGCGAGAAGCAGGAAGAAACCGAATGGCATCGCGTGGTGTTCTACGACCGCCTGGCCGAGATCGCCGGCGAGTACCTGAAGAAGGGCCGCCCGGTGTACGTCGAGGGCCGCCTGAAGACGCGCAAGTGGCAGGACAAGGAAGGCGAGCGACAAGTACACCACCGAGATCATTGCCGAGCAGATGCAGATGCTCGGCAGCCGCGAGGGCATGGGCGGCGGCGGCTGCCGGCGACGATCATGCGGCGAGGCGCCGCAGCGCCCCGGCGCCGCGCGCGCCTGCGGCCAAGCCGGCGGCGAAGTCGGCCACCGGCTTCGACGACATGGACGACGACATTCCGTTCTAGGCACCGCCCCTTCGCGCTGCGCAAGTGAATGAGGCCCGCAGCGGTTGTCGCTGCGGGCCTTCTTGTTGCCAGCCCGTGCGGGTGCGCCTCGCGCTGAGTGGGCCGCAGCGGCGCTACCATCGTTGCCTGTCGCTGGGAACACGGGGGGGACGGCATGGTGATCGTGAACGGGCAGCGCGGCTGGGCCGCGGTCGGCATCGTGTTGTCGATCGCACTGGGCGCCGTGCCGCAGGCGCTGGCGCAGAACAAGAAGGACAGCGCGGTGATCGGCATGACGCTCGAGCCGCCCGGCCTGGACCCCACCGCCGGCGCCGCCTCGGCGATCGGCGAGGTGGTGCACTACAACGTGCTGGAGACGCTGACCAAGATCCAGCCCGACGGCACGATCGGGCCGCTGCTGGCGCACAGCTGGAGCGTCACGCCCGACAACAAGACCTGGGCCTTCAAGCTGCGCCCCGGCGTCAAGTTCCACAACGGCGAGCCGTTCGATGCGTCGAGCGTGAAGTTCTCGTTCGAGCGCGCGGTGGCAGCCGGGCTCGGTCAACAAGGACAAGGCGATGTTCAACAACATCGCCCACATCGCATCGACCGACGAGTTGACGGTGATCCTGACGCTGAAGAACCCGAACCCCGACTTCCTGTTCCAGCTCGGCCAGACCACGGCGTCGATCGTCGAGCCCAAGAGCGTGGCCGGCAACAACACGCAGCCGGTGGGCACCGGGCCGTACAAGCTGGAGAGCTGGAACAAGGGCTCGTCGGTGGTGCTGGCGCGCTGGGACGGCTACCGCGATGCCAAGGCGGTGAAGTTGCGGCGCGTGACGATCCGCTTCATCGGCGACACGGCCGCGCAGGTGGCTTCGCTGCTGTCGGGCGACGTCGACGCGTTCCCGCGCGTGGCGGCGGCGCGCAGCCTGGCGCAGTTCCAGAACGACAAGCGCTTCCAGGTGCTGATCGGCGGCTCGCGCTCCAAGACGATCCTGGCGATCAACAACAAGCGCAAGCCGCTCGACGACGTGCGCGTGCGCCGCGCCATCGCGATGGCGATCGACCGCAAGGCGGTGATCGAGGGTGCGGCCGATGGCTTCGGCACGCCGATCGGCAGCTTCTACGTGCCGGGTGCGCCCGGCTACGTGGACCTGACCGCCGATCAACGCCTACGCGCCCGACAAGTCGCGCACGCTGCTCAAGGAGGCCGGCGTGGCGACGCCGCTGGAGCTGTCGATCAAGCTGCCGCCCACGCCGTACGCGCGCCAGGGCGGCGAGGTGATCGCCGCGCAGCTGGCCAAGGTCGGCATCCAGGCCAAGCTCGAAAACGTCGAGTGGGCGCAGTGGATGTCGGGCGTGTACGGCCAGAAGGCCTACGACCTGACGGTGATCGCCACGTCGAGCCGCTGGACTTCGGCAACTTCGCGCGGCCGGGCTACTACTGGAACTACGAGTCGCCGAAGTTCAACGAGCTGTGGGCCAAGGTCAACACCACCGCCGACACCGCGCAGCGCAACCAGCTGCTGGCCGAGGCGCAGCGGCTGGTGGCCGACGATGCGGTGGCTGCCTACCTGTACCAGCCGACCTGGATCACGGTGGCCAAGGCCGGCCTGAAGGGCCTGTGGAAGGACGTGCCGATCCTCGCCAACGACCTGTCGGCGCTGTCGTGGCAATGAGACGACGCTCGGCGTCGGCGCTCGACGACTGAGGCAGCGTTCGGTCAGCTCGCGCTAGACGCTATCGCACGCCCAGCGGCGTGGTGTCGGGCTGCTCGGGCAGGCCCTCCAGGTGCGCGGCATCGGCCCACTCGAGGATTTCGAGCGCGCCATCGCGCCAGCGCATGCGGTTGATGCCGGTGTTCGGGATGTCGCACTCGCGCGGCCCGTGCAGCGGCGCGTTGCGCGCCGCGCGCCACAGCATGTCGAGCACGCCGCCATGGGTGAACACCGCGACCCGCGCGCCGTTGTGCTGCTTCACCAAGCGCTGCAGCGCACTGAGCACGCGCGTGTGGAACATGCGCACGCTCTCGCCGCCGCCGGGCAACGCGTAGTCGGCGTCATGGCGCAGCCATGACTGCCACAGCTGCGGATGCTGCTCGATGATGGTGGGCGCATCGAGCCCTTCGAGCACGCCGAACGACTGCTCGCGCCACAACGGCTCGCTCGCGATGTCGCGGCCGGCTGCCGCCACTTGGGCGGTGGTGCGCGCACGCTGCAGGTCGCTGGCCACCACCACGTCGAAGGCCTCGTGCTCCAGGCGTTGCGCCAGGCGCTCGGCCTGCGCGCGGCCGGCGGCGTTGAGCGGCACGTCGATCTGACCCTGGAAGCGGTGTTGTCGGTTCCAGTCGGTCTCGCCGTGGCGCATCACGATCAGCTCGGTCATGATGGCAATTGTCCCTTCAATCGACGACAAAACGATGTCCGCGGTGATCCTGTTGCCCGGCCTGGCGTGCGACGCGGCGCTGTGGCGTGATCAATTGCCTGCGCTGGCGGCGCATCACGCGGTGCACGTGAGCACCGTGCACCAGCGCCACGCCGACCTGCCGGCGATGGCGCGCGCATTGCTGGCCGAGTTCGCCGGTCCGCTGGTGCTGGTGGGCAGCTCGATGGGCGGCATGCTGGCGCTGCACGCGCATCGCGAGGCGCCGCAGCGCATCGCGGCGCTCGCGCTGCTGTCGAGCACCGCACGCGCCGACACGCCGGAGTTGATCCGGCTGCGCAGCGACGCGATCGTCGAATTTCAGCAGGGCCGCGCCGAGGGCGTGCTGCGCGCCAATGCGATGTTCGCCTTCCATCCGGCGCATGCCGAGGACCGCGAGCGCGTCGACGACTACGTGGAGCAGGTCCTGCGCGTCGGTGCCGCGCAATTGATCGCGCAGAACCGCGCGGTGATGGCGCGCGCCGACATGCGGCCGTGGCTGGCCGACATCCGTTGCCCGCTGCTGGTGGCCTGCGGCGACGGCGACCTGCTGACACCGCTGGCGCACTCGCGCGAGATCGTGCACGCGGTGCCGCAGGCACGGCTGGAGGTCGTGCCCGATGCCGGCCACTTGATGACCTGGGAGCAACCCGAACGCGTCAATGCGCTGTTGTTACAGTGGCTCGCGAGCTTGCAACCTGCTGTGCCGCGCCGCGCCTGACGCGCCCCCTTGCATGAGCGGTGCACGAATGCCGGGCGCTTACGTTTCCGGCCTTGCCCCTGCCGCCGAAAGGCGACACCATCGCTGCAACACTGTCGTCCACTTCGAAACGCTTCACATGGCCGCACGCAAACTTCCCCTCGTGCTCTTGTTGGTCGGGCTGTGCGCCGCGGGCGCCACGCAGGCGCAGGCCGAGGCCGCCAAGGCGGCCGACGATTGCGAAGCGGCCGTCACCGAGGCGGTCAAGCGCATGCGCGGCAAGGACGCGCAGGACGTGCAGTACATCAAGGCCAGGCGCTCGCTCACGCCGTCGGCCGAAGACGAAACCAGCCTCAAGGGCGAGGGCCGCTACCGGGGCCCGGGCGGTCGCACCGTGCCGTTCACCTACGGCTGCGCGCTCAACACCAAGACCGGTGCCACTTCGGGCGTGGTGTTTCGTGAGCTGGCTGCGCTGACCGAAGACAAGCCCTTCCAGCCCGACCTGACCAACGTGTCGGTCAGCGATTGCGAAGGCGCTGCGGTGGCCTCGCTGAAGAGCAAGAACCCGCGCGCCGGCCGCATCGTGCTCGATGCGGAGTCGCGCCAGCTGCGGCCGGCACAGGACGAGCGCATCGCGCTGGAGGGCCGCGGCGCGTTCGAACGTGCGCCCGGCATGAATTCGGCGCCGTTCACCTACCGCTGCGAGCTCGAGCCGCGCAGCGGCCGCATCCTCAGCGTGCAGACCAGCCTCTGACGGCATTGCCGCCGCCGCGGTAGCATCGGCACCGCCGGGTCTGGCGCAGGAGACGACGATGCCGCGCATTCCCTACAAGACCGACGCCGAGGCCGGCCCGCCTGAGCTGGTGGCGTCGATCCGCAAGCGTCGCGGCGGGCGCCTGGGCGCGCTCGATCGCATCCTGCTGCACAGCCCGCCGTTTGCCACCGGATGGGGCGAGCTGCTGGGCCGCGTGCGCGGCGAGCTCGAGGTGCCGATGCCGCTGCGCGAGCTGGCGATGTGCGCGGTGGCGGTGCTCAATGGCGCCGAATACGAGATGCACCACCACGGGCCGATCTTTCTGTCGTGCGGCGGCACGCAGGCGCAGCTCGACGCGTTGCGCCGCTGCCGGCGGTGGACGCGGCGCTGTTCGATGGCACGCAGCGCGCCGCGCTGCAGCTGGCGGTGGAAATGACCCGCGACGTCAAGGTCGGCGACGCCACCTTCGAGCCGCGCGGCGCGCGCTCGGCAGCGACCGCCATCTGTTCGAGCTGATCGGCGTCATCGCGGCCTACAACATGGTGTCGCGCATCCTGGTGGCGGTGGGCGTCGAAGCGAACGACTGACGCCCGCGGCCGCGCGCTGGCTCGGCGCCCGCGACCGTGGCGCCCGAAAGACCGCGCCATTGACAGACTCGGCGGCGGCTCCGATAAAGCCGCCATGTCGCGCGCCGACCGCCCCGCCGTGCTCGACCTGATCGGCAACACGCCGCTGGTGGCGGTGACGCGCCTGGACACCGGGCCCTGCACGCTGCTGCTGAAGCTCGAATCGCAGAACCCCGGCGGCTCGATCAAGGACCGTGTCGGCCGCTCGATGATCGAGGTCGCCGAGCGCGACGGCCGCCTGCGTGCCGGCGGCACCGTGATCGAAGCCACCGCCGGCAACACCGGCCTCGGGCTGGCGCTGGTGGCGCGTGCCAAGGGCTACCGCGTCGTGCTGGTGGTGCCCGACAAGATGTCGAGCGAGAAGGTGCTGCATCTGAAGGCGCTGGGCGCCGAGGTGCACACCACGCGCAGCGACGTCGGCAAGGGCCACCCCGCTTACTACCAGGACTACGCGGCCCGCCTGGCCAAGGAGATCCCGGGCTCGTTCTTCGCCGACCAGTTCAACAACCCGGCCAATCCGCTGGCGCACGAAACCTCCACCGGCCCCGAGATCTGGCAGCAATGCGGCCATGAACTCGACGCCATCGTGGTGGGTGTCGGCTCCGGCGGCACGTTGACCGGTCTGGCGCGTTTCTTCAAGCGCGTGCAGCCGCAGCTGAAGATCGTGCTGGCCGATCCGGCGGGCTCGATCCTGTGCGACCTGGTGCGCACCGGCAAACACGGCCCCGCCGGCTCGTGGGCGGTCGAGGGCATCGGCGAGGACTTCGTGCCGTCGATCGCCGACCTTGTCGGTGGTCACGCACGCGTATTCGATTCCGGACGACGAGAGCTTTGCCACCGCACGCGAGCTGCTCAAGGCCGAAGGGCTGCTCGGCGGCTCGTCCACCGGCACGCTGTTGGCCGCGGCGTTGCGCTATTGCCGTGAACAGAAGACACCGCAGCGTGTGGTCACCTTCGTCTGCGACACCGGCACGCGATACCTGAGCAAGGTCTACAACGACGCCTGGATGATCGACGAGGGCTTGCTGCAGCAGCGCCGCTACGGCGACCTGCGCGACCTGATCGCGCGCCGCGCCGAAGACGGCAGCGTGGTCAGCGTCGGCCCGCAGGACACGCTGCTCACCACCTTCCAGCGCATGCGGCTGGCCGACATGCAGCAGCTGCCGGTGCTCGACAACGGCAAGCTGGTCGGCGTGGTCGACGAGTCCGACCTGCTGCTGCGCGTGCAGGAAGACGCCGCGCGCTACAGCGAACCGGTGTCCAATGCGATGAGCACCGGGCTGCAGACGCTGCCGCCGGATGCCGATGTGGCGGCGCTGCGCCGCGTGCTCGACAGCGGGCTGGTGGCCATCGTGGCCGATGCGAGCGGCTTCCACGGCCTGATCACCCGCTTCGACCTGCTGAACCATTTGCGAAAGGCGCGACGATGAAACGCGACCCCTCCAAGGCCGTGATAGCCAGACAGCACTTCGCCACGCGTGTCATCCACGCCGGCCAGTCGCCCGACCCGTCGACCGGCGCAATCATGCCGCCGATCTATGCCACCTCGACCTACGTGCAAAGCAGCCCCGGCGTGCACAAGGGCCTGGACTACGGTCGCTCGCACAACCCCACACGCTGGGCGTTCGAACGCTGCGTGGCCGATCTCGAAAGCGGCGCGGTCGCGTGTGCGTTCGCCTCCGGGCTGGCGGCGATCTCCACCGTGCTCGAACTGCTCGACGCCGGTGCGCACGTGGTGGCCAGCGACGACTTGTACGGCGGCACGTTCCGGCTGTTCGAGCGGGTGCGCCGGCGCAGCGCGAACACGAGCTTCAGCTTCGTCGATCTGGCCGACCTCGATGCGGTGAGAGCGGCGATCCGGCCCGAGACCAAGATGCTGTGGGTCGAGACGCCGAGCAACCCGCTGCTGAAGCTGGCCGACCTGGCCGCGCTGGCGCAGATCGCCCGCGAGCAGGGCCTGATCGCGGTGGCCGACAACACCTTTGCCAGCCCGTTCGTGCAGCGTCCGCTCGAACTGGGCTTCGACATCGTCGTGCACTCGACCACCAAGTACTTGAACGGCCACTCCGACGTGATCGGCGGCGTCGCCATCGTCGGCGGCGACGACCGCCAGGCCGAATGGCGCGAGCGGCTGGCCTTCCTGCAGAACGCGGTGGGCGCGATCGCCGGGCCGTTCGACAGCTTTCTGGCGCTGCGCGGCGTCAAGACGCTGGCGTTGCGCATGGAGCGCCACAACCGCAACGCGCTGGCGCTGGCGCAGTGGCTCGAAGTCACAGCCCAAGGTCGCGCGCGTGCGTTATCCGGGCCTGCCATCGCACCCGCAGCACGCGCTGGCCAAACGCCAGATGCACGGCTTCGGCGGCATGGTGTCGATCGATCTGGAGACCGACCTCGCGGGCACGCGAGCGGTTCCTCGAAGCGGTGAAGATCTTTTCGCTCGCCGAAAGCCTGGGCGGCGTCGAAAGCCTGATCGAGCACCCGGCGATCATGACGCACGCCACCATCCCGCCGGCGACGCGCGCGACGCTGGGCATCGGCGATGCGCTGGTGCGGCTGTCGGTGGGCATCGAGGACGAGGCCGATCTGCGCGCCGACCTGACGCGGGCATTGGCGGCGATCTGACCGCACTTTTCACGGCACCGCTACGATCGGGCGCATGTCCGACGTTGCCCCGGTTCATGTCGCCTGTCTGTGCGCCGCGTGGTGCCGCCTGTGCGACGACTACCGCGCGGTGCTCGAGTCGCTGGCCGACGAGTTCGATCGCGCCGGCGTGCGCGCTGCAGTGGCACTGGGTCGACATCGAGGACGAGGCCGAGCTGGTCGGCGACCTCGACGTCGAGACGTTTCCCACCATCGTGGTCGCTGACGACGCGCAGGTGCGTTTCGCCGGTCCAGTCGAGCCGCAGCGCGAGACGCTGCAGCGCTTGCTGCGTGCCACCGTCGGTACGTCATCGTCGCGGCCAGCAGTGACACCGGAGGTCGACGCCTTCGTGCGCGGGCTGCGCCGGCGGCAGCCCGATCGAATGTCGGCGATCGCCCCGCGGTCCTCGAAATCCGCATAAGCAAGCGCACAACGCTTCGTTCGCCAGGCGCGAGCCGCTGCTGCCTAGCATGCGGCGCATCGTCCATTGATCGCCGGCGCCCTCGAGCGCCGCATGCCATGACACCAACTGCTTCTCTGCGCCGGCTGTTGCTCGCCGCGGCGCTCGGCTTCAGCGCCGCTTTCGCGCCCGTCCATGCCAAGGACATCACGCTGCTCAACGTCAGCTACGACCCGACGCGCGAGCTGTACGCCGACTTCAACACGGCCTTCGCCGCGCACTGGAAGGCCAAGACCGGCGACACCGTGATCGTCAAGCAGTCGCACGGCGGCTCGGGCAAGCAGGCGCGCTCGGTGATCGACGGCCTCGAGGCCGACGTCGTGACGCTGGCGCTGGCCTACGACATCGACGCGATCGCGCGAGCGCGCGAAGCTGCTGCCCGCCGACTGGCAGAAGCGCCTGCCGCACAACAGCTCGCCGTACACCTCGACCGATCGTCTTCCTGGTGCGCAAGGGCAACCCCAAGGGCATCAAGGACTGGGACGACCTGGTCAAGCCGGGCGTCTCGGTGATCACCGCCAACCCGAAGACCTCGGGCGGCGCGCGCTGGAACTACCTCGCCGCCTGGGGCTACGGCGCTGCAAGCAGCCCGGCGGCGACGACGCCAAGGCCAAGCGAATTCGTCGCGCAGGCTCTTCACGAACGTGCCGGTGCTCGACTCCGGCGCGCGCGGCTCGACGACGACGTTCGTCGAGCGCGGCATCGGCGACGTGCTGCTGGCGTGGGAGAACGAGGCCTTCCTGTCGCTCAAGGAGTTCGGCGCCGACAAGTTCGAGATCGTCGTACCCGCCGTCGAGCATCCTGGCCGAGCCGCCGGTGGCGGTGGTCGACAAGGTGGTCGACAAGCAGCGGCACGCGCGAGGTCGGCGCAGGCCTACCTCAGTACCTGTACACGCCCGAAGGCCAGGAGATCGCGGCGCGCAACTTCTACCGGCCGATCGATCCGACAAGGTGGCGGCCAAGTACGCGAAGCAGCTTTCCGAAGGTGACGCTGTTCACGATCGACGAGGTGTTCGGCGGCTGGGCGAAGGCGCAGAAGACGCACTTCGCCGACGGCGGCGTGTTCGACCAGATCTACACGAAGAAGTAGCCGGCCCGTCTCGCGATGAACCACCCGCCGGCCTCGGGGCCCAGCGGCACAGCATGTTTTTCGCATAAGCATTCGCCAATCGCGTCGTTGGCCGGCGACATCGCCTTGCCTACGATGACCTGCTCCCATCGTCGTTGACCGGCGGCCCTGGCCGCGCGTGATTCCACATGTTGCTGTCGCGAGCGCTGCTGCAGCGCCACAGCGTGCTGCCGGGCTTCGACCTGGCGCTCGGCTTCACGCTGCTCTACCTCGGCCTGATCGTGCTGATCCCGCTGTCGGCCGCGTTCCTCAAGACGGCCACGCTGACGTGGCCCGCGTTCTGGGACGCCGTCACCGCGCCGCGCGTGGTGGCGTCGCTACCGGCTGACCTTCGGCGCCTCGCTGGCGGCCGCGGCTGCTCAACGCGCGTGTTCGGCCTGGTGGTGGCGTGGGTGCTGGTGCGCTACCGTTCCCCGGCCGGCGCCTGGTCGATGCGCTGGTCGACCTGCCGTTCGCGCTGCCCACCGCGGTGGCCGGCATCGCGCTGACCGCGCTCTACGCCGAGAACGGCTGGATCGGCGCAGCTGGCTGCTCGGTATCAAGGTCGCGCTTCACGCCGCTCGGCGTGTTCGTCGCGCTGACCTTCATCGGCCTGCCGTTCGTCGTGCGCACGGTGCAGCCGGTGCTCGAAGACCTGCAGCAGCGAGCTCGAGGAGGCCGCCGCCACGCTGGGCGCCGACCGCTGGCAGACCTTCCGGCGCGTGATGTTTCCGATCCTGACTGCCGGCGCTGCTGACCGGCTTCGCGCTCGCCTTCGCGCGCGCGCTCGGCGAGTACGGCTCGGTGATCTTCATCGCCGGCAACATGCCGATGGTCAGTCCGAGATCACGCCGCTGCTCATCATCACCAAGCTCGAGCAGTACGACTACGCCGGCGCCACCGCGATCGCCGTGGTGATGCTGGTGGCGTCGTTCGTGCTGCTGCTGGCGATCAACGCGCTGCAGGCGTGGACGCGCGCGCGGCAGGGCAGGTGACACGATGAGCGTGCCGGCCGACGCCCTGCCGCTGCCGCGCCCGCGCTCGGGCGTGGCGCCGCGTTCGCTGCGCGGCGCCACCACCGAGCCGGCCGCTGGTGCGCTGGGCTGCTGATCGGCGTCGCGCTGGCGTTCCTGCGCTGTTCCTGTTCGTGCCGCTGGCGATCGTGTTCGTCGAGGCGCTTCAAGAAGGGCGTGGACGTCTACCTCGCCGCGATCAGCGAGCCCGACGCGCTGGTCGGCGATCCGGCTGACGCTGCTCGCCGCCGCGATCGCGGTGCCGCTGAACCTGGTGTTCGGCATCGCGGCCGCCTGGGCGATCGCGAAGTTCGAGCTTCCGCGGCAAGAGCGTGCTGCTCACGCTGATCGACCTGCCGTTCTCGGTGTCGCCCGGTGATCTCCGGGCTGATCTACGTGCTGGTGTTCGGCCTGCAGGGCTGGTTCGGCGCGTGGCTGCGCGAGCACGACCTGAAGGTCATCTTCGCGGTGCCCGGCATCGTGCTGGCCACGATGTTCGTGACGTTCCCGTTCGTCGCGCGCGAGCTGATCCCGCTGATGCAGGCGCAGGGCACCGAGCAGGAGGAGGCCGCGCGTGTGCTCGGCGCCGGCGGCTGGCAGATCTTCTGGCGCGTCACGCTGCCCAACATCAAGTGGGGGCTGCTGTACGGCGTGATCCTGTGCAACGCGCGCGCGATGGGCGAGTTCGGCGCGGTGTCCGTCGTGTCGGGCCACATCCGCGGCCAGACCAACACGATGCCGCTGCACATCGAGATCCTCTACAACGAGTACCAGTTCGCCGCCGCGTTCGCGGTGGCGTCGCTGCTGGCGCTGCTGGCGCTGGTGACGCTGGTGCTGAAGTTCGTGGTCGAGCAGCGCGTCAAGGCGCAGAAGCGTGCGACAGGCGACTCGGAGCGAGTGAGCATGAGCATCGAAGTCACGGAACGTCAACAAGCGCTTCGGCAGCCATCGTCGTCGTGCGACAACGTCGACCTCGACGTCCCGGCCGGCGAGCTGGTCGCGCTGCTCGGGCCCTCGGGCTCGGGCAAGACCACGCTGCTGCGCATCATCGCCGGCCTCGAGGTGCCCGACGCGGGCAGCGTGCGCTTCCACGGCGAGGACGCCACCGACACCGACGTGCGCGAGCGCCAGGTCGGCTTCGTGTTCCAGCACTACGCGCTGTTCGGCCACATGACGATCTTCGAGAACGTGGCGTTCGGCCTGCGCGTGCGGCCGCGAGCGACGCGGCCGCGCGAAGCCGCAGATCCGCGAGAAGGTGATGGCGCTGCTCGAAGCTCGTGCAGCTCGACTGGCTGGCCGACCGCTACCCGCACCAGCTCTCCGGCGGCCAGCGCCAGCGCATCGCGCTCGCGCGCGCGCTCGCGGTGGAGCCGCAGGTGCTGCTGCTCGACGAGCCGTTCGGCGCGCTCGACGCGAAGGTGCGCAAGGAGCTGCGCCGCTGGCTGCGCCGCCTGCACGACGAGGTGCACGTGACCAGCGTGTTCGTCACCCACGACCAGGAGGAGGCGCTGGAGGTCGCCGACCGCGTCGTCGTGATGAACCACGGCCGCATCGAGCAGGTCGGCACGCCCGACGAGGTCTACGACCATCCGGCGCACGCCGTTCGTGCTGCAGTTCCTCGGCGACGTCAACCTGTTCCACGGCCGGCTCGGGCACGCGCCCGGCGGCGTCGCGCCCGACGACGTGAGCTACGTGCGCCCGCACGAGCTCGATCTCGTGGCCGAGCCCGACGAGGGCTCGTTCGAGGCGCGGCTGTCGCAGGTGCTGACGCTGGGGCCGTTGACGCGGCTGGAGTTCCAGCGCGACGACGGCAGCTTCGTCGATGTCGAGCTGCCGCGCGCGCGCTGGCAGCAGCTGCGCGACGCGCTCGGCCTTGTCGCCCGGCGCGCGCGCCCATCTGCGGCCGCGCCGCGTGACGCGTTTCGTGGTCGGCGGCGAGGCCGAGATCGACCACGACCCGGCCGCGATGATCTGACAGCGCGGCCGTTCAGGCGCTGGCGCCGGCACCAGGTACGGCATCGCACCGAACTCCTTGGCGCGGGCGCCGTCGAGCACGGCGTCGGAGTAGGGCGCGACGGGGCCGGCAGCCACCAGCAGATGGCGCCCGTCGGCCAGCTGCACGGTGCGGCTCGGCAACCCGCGCTGTGCCAGCACTGACTGCAGCGGCCGCAGGGCCGCGTCGTCGCGGGCCTCCTGGTACACGGTGACGAACTGCGGCTCGCGCAGCGTGATGCCCAGGCGGTTGGCTTGCGCGGCCGGGGTGGCCGCCGACTTGCGCGTGCGCGCTGGGGATCACCAGGTCGAGCAGCCCGACGCCAGCGGGGCGGCGCGCGGCGGCCTCCGGCATGCCGAACGGCACGTCGGTGCGGATCGGGATCTGGTTCTTGTTGGCCAACTCGTGGGTGACGGTCTGCAGCTTCAGGTCGGCCAGCACCGCGTTGTGCGCGGTGGCGCCGGTGGTCAACGCGCCCATCAGCAGCGTGGGCACGCCCAGCGCGGTGGTGAAGACGTCGCGCAGCTGGCGCTGCGGGTCGCTGTCGATGATCAACACCACCACACCCACCGCCAGCGCGACGATGCCGCCCACCAGCAGGTAGGTGCTGCTGAACAGCACCACGTTGTCGTTCGGGATCGCCGCCCAGCACCGCGACCAGGCGCGGAAAGAACGACGCCAGGGCGCCCGCAAAAACGCCCACCAGAAAACGCGGAATCATCGTCGCCATCGTGAACCTCCTGACGGCATGGCGGCGCGCGGACCTCGTGCGCGAGCCGGTCGCTGCACGACACGGTAGGCGCGTTGCGTCGGCGCCGTGGCGCGTTTGTCCCTAATGCGTGGTCCGTCACCCCGCGGTTGCAGGGTGGTGGCGCTCCCAACGTGCGCGGCGCGCTACAGCCCGTGGTCGCTGCCCGGCGGCGAGTCGAGCGCGCGCCGCACCAGCGCCTTGGTCAGCGGCGGCGCGAAGGTGGCGATGAAGTCGTAGACGAAATCGCGCAGGTAGCTGCCGCGGCGCACCGCCAGCCGCGTCATGTTGGCGGCGAACAGGTGGCGTGCGTCGATCGCGCGCAAGCCCTGGTCGCGCGCGTCGTCGAACGCGATGGCCGCCACGATGCCCACGCCCAGGCCCAGCTCGACGTAGGTCTTGATGACGTCGGCATCCATCGCCTGCAGCACCACGTCGGGCGCCAGGCCGGCTTTGTGAAACGCCTCGTCGATGTGCGCGCGCCCGGTGTAGCCCGACTCGTAGGTGACGATCGGAAAGCGCGCCAGCTGCTGCAGCGTGAGCGCGCCGCGGCGCTCGCGCCAGGTGGGCCAGCTCATGATCGGCCGGCACCACCACCACGTGGGTCCAGCTGTAGCAGGGCAGCGCCACCAGCTCGTCGTACTGCGCCAGCGCCTCGGTGGCGATGCCGACATCGGCACCGCCGTCGAGCAGCAAACGCGCGATCTGGTGCGGCGAACCCTGGTGCATGTGCAGCGCCACCTGCGGATGGCCGGCGCGAAAGTCGCGCACCGCGGGCGGCAGCGCGTAACGCGCCTGCGAGTGGGTGGCCGCAATGCGCAGCGTGCCGCGCCCCTGCTGCGCGAAGTCGTCGCCGGCGCGCTTGAGGTTGCCGGCTTCCTCGAGCAGCCGCTCGACGATCGGCAGCAGCGCCTCGCCGGGCGCCGTCAGGCCGGTCAGCCGCTTGCCGGCGCGCACGAAGATCTGCAGCCCGAGTTCGTCTTCGAGCTCGCGGATCTGGCGGCTGACGCCGGGCTGCGAGGTGTGCAGCGTCGCCGCCACCTCGGTCAGGTTGAAGCCGCGGCGCGCGGCTTCGCGCACCGATCGCAGTTGCTGGAAGTTCACGCCGGGCGGCGTCGGCGCTACGCGGCGCCGCATTGCAAATGCAGGGAGCGCATTGTCGAGGCGCCGCAGCAACGGCCAACGATTCAGTAGTAGTTTGCTCATGCGCCCCGCGCACAAGGGCGTGCCTCGAAGGCACGCGTTTCAGCGCGCTGCTGCGTCGATCACGCCGCCGCCCAGGCACACCTCGCCGTCGTACAGCACCGCCGACTGGCCCGGCGTCACCGCCCACTGCGGCTGCGTCGAACGCCAGCGCGAAGCCGCGCGTCGTCCGGCGTGCGACAGCGCGCAGGCCGCGTCGGCCTGGCGGTAGCGCGTCTTGGCGGCGTAGCGGCCGGCGGGCGGCGCGCTGCCCGCGACCCAGCTGGCGTCGGCGGCGCTGCAGCGCGCGCGACTGCAGCCACGGATGGTCGTGCCCCTGCACCACGCGCAGCACGTTGCGCGACAGGTCCTTGCGCGCCACGAACCACGGCGCGTGCTCGCCGCCGCCGCGCTGCGCGCCCTTGGCCTTGACGCCGCCGATGCCCAGGCCCTGGCGCTGCCCCAGCGTGTAGAAGCTCAGGCCCACGTGGCGGCCGATCGCGCGGCCGCGCTCGTCTTCGATCGGCGCCGGGTTCGTGGCTGAGGTAGCGGTTGAGGAACTCGCGAAACGGCCGCTCGCCGATGAAGCAGATGCCGGTGGAGTCCTTCTTCTTCGCGTTGGGCAGGCCGATCTCGGCGGCGATGCGCGCGCACCTCGGTCTTCTTCAGCTCGCCCACCGGGAACAGCGTGCGCGCGAGCTGCTGCTGGTTCAGGCGGTGCAGGAAGTAGCTCTGGTCCTTCGTGCCGGTCCAGGCCCTTGAGCAGCTCGAAGCGGCCCGTCGCGTTCGCGCACCCGCGCGTAGTGGCCGGTGGCGATCTTCTCGGCGCCCAGGCGCATGCGCGTGGTCGAGGAAGGCCTTGAACTTGATCTCGGCGTTGCACAGCACGTCGGGGTTCGGCGTGCGGCCGGCCTGGTACTCGCGCAGGAACTCGGCGAACACGCGGTCCTTGTATTCGGCGGCGAAGTTGACGTGCTCGATCTCGATGCCGATCACGTCGGCCACCGCGGCGGCATCGACGAAGTCGACGTTCGACGAGCAGTACTCGCTCGTCGTCGTCGTCCTCCCAGTTCTTCATGAAGATGCCGACGACCTCGTGGCCCTGGTGCTTGAGCAGCCAGGCCGCGACCGCGGAGTCGACCCCGCCGGACAGGCCGACCACCACACGCGACGCACGCATGGCGCGATTTTAGGTTTGCCCCGTTCGGCGCCGGGGCGCAGGGCTACAGCGTCTTGTGCGTGCCGTCGCAGAACGGCTGATGCCGGTCTGCTTGCAGCCGCAGAAGTACACCGTGGCCGCCTCGGTGGCGGTGTACTTGATCGGCGTGTACGGGCCGCCCTTGTGCGAGCCGTCGCAGAACGGCTGCTCTTGCTGTTGCCGCACGGCACCAGAAGTAGTCTTGCCGGCCTGCACGTGCACGGGAAACGGGGCCCTCTGGGCGATCGTGGCGGCCATGGCTGCTCCTCGTCGGATGCGGCGCTGCGCAGTATCGCGCAGCCGGGGCTTCAGGGCCGCAGCGGCGGCAGACCGACGCTCGGGTCGCTGAACACCAGGTCCAGCGGGTGGCGCCGGCCGGCGCGGTGGTCGTCGACGCAGCGCATCAGCAGCGGGCTGCGATGGCGTGGCAGGCAGGTGCGCAACTCCTCGGGGGTGAGCCACAGCGTGCGCACGATGTCGGGGTCGAGCGTGTGGCCCGGCAGCGGCTCGCTGACCTGGCCGCTGAAGGCGAGCCGCAGGTAGGTCACGTCGCTCGGCGGATCGGCGCGCTGGGCGCGCGACAGGTACACGCCCACCAGCGCGTCGGGCGTGAAGCGGCGGCCGGTTTCCTCCAGCGCCTCGCGGACCACGCCCTCGATCGGCGTTTCGCCCGGGTCCAGGTGGCCGGCCGGGTTGTTGAGCATCAGGCCCTCGGGCGTGTGCTCTTCGACCAGCAGGTAGCGGCCGTCGCGCTCGACGATGGCGGCCACGGTGACGCTGGTTTTCCACGCTGCGGGCGGCATGGCGCGATGGTAGCGGCGCGCGCGCTTCGGCGTCGCTGCAGCAGCGCGCGGAGCAAACTTGTGTAAGCTTCGCAGCCCCATGCGCTGCCCGGGCGGCTGACACCAAGACCCTCGCGAGGAGACCCCCATGCTGATCGGCGTTCCGCTCGAGACGGCGGCGGGCGAAACCCGCGTGGCCGTCACGCCCGAGACGGCCAAGAAGCTCAAGGCCCAGGGCCATGACGTGCGCGTGCAGTCGGGCGCCGGCGTGGCCGCCAGCGCCACCGACGCGGCCTACGAGGCCGCCGGCGCCGAGATCACCGACCGCGCCGGCGCCTTCGGCTGCGACCTGGTGCTCAAGGTGCGCTCGCCGCAGGCCGACGAGCTGTCGCTGATGAAGCGCGGCACCGCGCTGGTGGGCATGCTCAACCCGTTCGACCGCGACGGCCTGCAGCGCGCTGGCCGGCGCCGGCCTCACCAGCTTCGCGCTCGAAGCCGCGCCGCGCACGACGCGCGCGCAGAGCATGGACGTGCTGTCGAGCCAGGCCAACATCGCCGGCTACAAGGCGGTGATGATCGCGGCCGACCGCTACCAGCGCTTCTTCCCGATGCTGATGACCGCCGCCGGCACCGTGAAGGCCGCGCGCGTCGTGATCCTCGGCGTCGGCGTCGCCGGCCTGCAGGCGATCGCCACCGCCAAGCGGCTGGGCGCGGTGATCGAGGCGAGCGACGTGCGCCCGAGCGTGAAGGAGCAGGTCGAGTCGCTGGGCGGCAAGTTCATCGACGTGCCCTACGAGACCGCCGAGGAAAAGGAAGCCGCCGAAGGCGTGGGCGGCTATGCGCGACCGATGCCGCCGAGCTGGCTCGAGCGCCAGAAGGTCGAGGTCGCCAAGCGCGTGGCGCCGGCCGACATCGTGATCACCACCGCGCTGATTCCCGGGCCGCGCCGCGCCGGTGCTGGTCACCGAAGAGATGGTCAAGTCGATGAAGCCGGGCAGCGTGATCGTCGACCTGGCGGCGCCGGCAGGGCGGCAACTGCCCGCTCACCGAAGCCGGCAAGACGGTCGTCAAGCACGGCGTGACGCTCGTCGGCGAGACCAACCTGCCGGCGCTGGTGGCGGCCGACGCGAGCGCGCTGTACGCGCGCAACGTGCTCGACTTCCTGAAGCTGGTGCTCACCAAGGAAGGCGCCTTCCAGGTGCCGATGGACGACGACATCGTCGCCGCCTGCCTGATGACCGCAGCGACGCGGCGAAGTGCACGAGGAACATGACACATGGACATCGTCAGCCCCACCATCACCAACCTGATCATCTTCGTGCTCGCCATCTACGTGGGCTACCACGTGGTGTGGACCGTGACGCCGGCGCTGCACACGCCGCTGATGGCGGTGACCAACGCGATCTCGGCGATCGTCATCGTCGGCGCGATGCTGGCCGCGGCGCTGACCGAAACCGGGCTCGGCAAGGCGATGGGCGTGCTCGCCGTGGCGCTGGCCGCGGTCAACATCTTCGGCGGCTTCCTGGTCACGCGGCGCATGCTGGAGATGTTCAGAAAGAAGACGCCTGCCAAGCAGCTCGAAGGGAAGACAGTGATGAGCCTCGAACCTCGTCACGCTGCTGTACCTGGTCGCCAGCGTCTGCTTCATCCAGGCGCTCAAGGGCCTGTGCCACCCGACCACGTCGATCCGCGGCAACCTCTTCGGCATGGTCGGCATGGCGCATCGCCGTGGTCACCACCGCCGCGCTGATCGTCAAGCTCGCCGGCTCGAGTCACCGGCTTGGTCTGGGTGCTGGTCGGCCTGGTGGTCGGCGGCGGCTACGGCGCCTGGCGCGCCAAGACCGTCGAGATGACGAAGATGCCGCGAGCTGGTGGCGTTCTTCCACAGCATGATCGGCCTGGCGGCGGTGTTCATCGCCATCGCCGCGGCGGTCGAGCCGTGGGCCTTCGGCATCGCCGCCAAGGGCCAGGCGCATCCCCACCGGCAACCGGCTCGAGCTCGCGCTCGGCGCGGCCATCGGCGCGATCACCTTCTCCGGCTCGGTGATCGCCTTCGGCAAGCTGACCGGCAACTACAAGTTCCGCCTGTTCCAGGGCGCGCCGGTGGTCTTCAAGGGCCAGCACCTCCTGAACCTGGTGCTCGGCCTGGCGACGATCTTCTTCATCGTCGGCTACACGCTGAGCGAGGCGCGCATCGACTTCTGTGCTGCTGCTGGCGCTGGGCTTCGTGCTCGGCGTGCTGATCATCATCCCGATCGGCGGCGCCGACATGCCGGTGGTGGTGTCGATGCTCAACAGCTACTCGGGCTGGGCCGCAGCGGGCATCGGCTTCTCGCTGAACAACAGCATGCTGATCATCGCCGGCTCGCTGGTCGGCTCGCTCGGGCGCGATCCTGAGCTACATCATGTGCAAGGCGATGAACCGCTCGTTCTTCAACGTCATCCTGGGCGGCTTCGGCGGCGAGACCGCCGGCCCGGTGGCCGGCGCGCAGCAGCGCAACGTCAAGAGCGGCAGCGCCGACGACGCCGCCTTCATGCTCGGCAACGCCGAGACGGTGATCATCGTGCCGGGCTACGGCCTGGCGGTGGCGCGCGCGCAGCACGCGGTCAAGGAGCTGGCCGAGAAGCTCATCGCACAAGGGCGTGACCGTCAAGTACGCGATCCACCCGGTGGCCGGCCGCATGCCGGGCCACATGAACGTGCTGCTGGCCGAGGCCGAGGTGCCGTACGACCAGGTGTTCGAGATGGAGGACATCAACGGCGAGTTCGGCCAGGCCGACGTGGCGATCATCCTCGGCGCCAACGACGTCGTGAACCCGGCCGCGCTGATCAAGGGCAGCGCCGATCTACGGCATGCCGATCCTCGAGGCCTACAAGGCCAAGACCGTGATCGTCAACAAGCGCTCGATGGCCGCCGGCTATGCCGGCCTGGACAACGAGCTGTTCTACATGGACAAGACCATGATGGTGTTCGGCGACGCGAAGAAGGTGGTCGAGGACATGGTCAAGGCGGTCGAGTGACGGCTGGCCTCGGGTGAGCCCGGCGCCTGACGCTCGACTGCCTGCAGCTAGCGCAACCCGCTGGTGTACTTGCGCAGCACGCGCTCGCGCATTTCTTGGGCGGTCGGGTTCGCGCTCGGTGCCACCTCGTTGGGCGCGTGCGGCATGGCCGCGGCGGGCGCGGCCGCCTGGCTCCGTGCGCTGCGCAGCGGGTGCGTTCGACGCGTTGCGCGGCCCGAGGTGGTGGTCTTCGACGTACTTCGCGTACTGCAGCAGCCGCGGGTCCTGGCTCGACAGCGCCTGCCGGATGACTTCGCGCGCGTACTCCAGGTCGTGCAGGAAGTGGCGCACATCGAGTTGGCGGCCGAACTCGCGCCGCATCGGCACCACCATGCGCACGAGGTAGTTCATCAGGTCGCCGTGGCCTGGGTCGGGTTGGGTCATCGTGGTCCCCGCTGTCATGGCTTCAGCGTGGCTCAGGCGTTGGGCGCCAGCATTTCGCCGTGCTGCGCCACATCGAGGCCTACCTTCTCCGACTCGGCATCGACGCGCAGGCTCAACACCACGCCGATCAGCTTGAGGATGACCCAGGTCGCGCCACCCGCATAGACCATCACCGTGACCGCGCCCAGCGCGTTGGTCCACACGGTGGCGGTGATCGGCGCCACCGCGGCGGTGGCCAGCGCCGGCGTCAGCAACGTGCCCACCAGGCCGCCGACGCCGTGCAGCGCGAACACGTCGAGCGAATCGTCGATGCCGGTCTTGGCCTTGAAGTGGACGACCGCGAAGAAGCAGACCACGCCGGTCACCGCGCCGATGATCAGCGCGCCGTCGATGCCGACGAAGCCCGACGCCGGCGTCACGCCCACCAGGCCGGCGATGGCGCCGGTGAAGCTGCCGAGCACGCTCCACTGGCCGCGGCGCACGTATTCGCACAGGCCCCAGAACATGGCGCCCGCGCAGGCCGCCACCTGCGTGGCCAGCAGCGCGCCGGCGGCGCGCGTGCTGGCCTCGAACGCCGAGCCGGCGTTGAAGCCGAACCAGCCGGCCCACAGCAGGCCCGCGCCGAGCACGGTGATCATCAGGTTGTACGGCACCATCGGCTCCTTGCCGAAGCCGCGCCGCGGGCCCAGCACCAGAGCCGCCACCAGTGCGCTGGCGCCCGACGCGATGTGCACCACGGTGCCACCGGCGAAATCCATGTGGCCCATCTTGGCCAGCCAGCCGTTGGGGTGCCAGATCCAGTGCGCCACCGGCGCGTACACCAGCACCGACCACAGCGTGGCGAACGCCACCGTCACACCGAGGCGCATGCGCTCGGCGGTGGCGCCGAGGATCAGCGCGAAGGTGATGATCGCGAACGACAGCTGGAACAGGAAGAACACCGACTCGGGAATCGTCGGCGCCGCCACATGCGCGCCGACGTTCTTGCCGATCAGGCCGTTGGCGAACAGCCGCGTGAAGTCGCCGAAGTACGGGTTGCCGTGGGTGAAGGCGATCGAGTAGCCGCACAGCGCCCACGTCACCGTGATCAGCGCGGTGGCCGCCAGCGTGTGCGCGACGATCGACAGCGCGTTCTTCGTGCGCAGCATGCCGCCGTAGAACAGGATGATGCCGGGGATCGTCATCAGCAGCACGAGCACCGTGCTGATCAGCATCCACGCGGTGTCGGCGCCGTTGATCGGTGAGGGCTTGGCCGCTCGGCCGATGCCTCGTGGGCGCAGCGCCGGCGCGCCTGCGCGACCACGACGGCGCTGCCCGGGCGCCGGGCTGGCGGCCTGCGCGCCGGAGCGGCCTCGTCGGCCGGCGATCTGCGCCAGCGCCGGAGCCTGCCGGCAGCCACATCAGCGCGGCCATCGAGAGCGACGCACGCGCACGCGCCTGAGGGTTCTTGTTGTTGCCATCACCGTCTGCTCCAGCCGTTTGTTATTGACGAGGCGGCATTCTTTTTCAGATGCACACGGCACATAGCGGCAAGAGTTGGCATCGACGGCGAGCGATCAGGTGCCCCCACTTGACACGTGATGGACTTGGCGCAACGGCAGCACCGAAGGCGTGCATCGCCCGGATGCGCGGCGAAATGTCTGTGGCGAATCGACCGCAGTGCGCCGCGGCGCCGCGCGGCGCCTGCGGAGATCCCGCGCTCACGCTGGTCGCGAGCGCGCTATCGAATCCCCTGATCGTGATTGCCGCAGGCGTCCCGCAGAATCGCGCTGGCCGAGAGCAGGAGCGCCTGAGATGGAAAAGATCTGGCTGAAGCAATACCCCGCGGGCGTGCCGGCACAGATCGACGTCGACGCTGTATGCGTCGCTGGTGACGTTGATGGAGGAGAGCTTCGTCAAGTACCGCGCGCTGCCGGCCTACGTCTTCATGGGCAAGACGGTGACGTTCGGTCAGGTCGACGACGCGTCGCGGGCGCTGGCGGCCTACCTGCAGACGCTGGGCCTCGACAAGGGCGACCGCGTGGCGGTGATGCTGCCCAACGTGCCGCAATACCCGGTGGCGGTGGCGGCGATCCTGCGCGCCGGCTATGTGGTGGTCAACGTCAACCCGCTGTACACGCCGCGCGAGCTCGAGCACCAGCTCAAGGATTCCGGCGCCAAGGCGATCGTCATCCTCGAGAACTTCGCCGCCACGCTGGCGCAGGTGATCGATGCCACGCCGACCAAGAAGGTGCTGCTCGCCGCGATGGGCGACATGCTCGGGCCTGGTCAAGGGCGCGCTCGTCAACCATGTCGTGCGCAACGTGAAGAAGATGGTGCCGGCGTATTCGCTGCCGCAGGCGGTGCGCTTCAACGACGCGCTGGCGCAGGGCCGGCGCAAGACCTACACCGCGCCGAAGATCGGGCCCGACGACATCGCGGTGCTGCAGTACACCGGCGGCACCACCGGCGTCAGCAAGGGCGCGGTGCTGCTGCATCGCAACCTGGTGGCCAACCTGCTGCAGGCCGAGGCCTGGTACCAGCCGGCGCTGAAGAAGATCCCGCCCGGCGAGCAGATCGTCACCGTGTGCGCGCTGCCGCTGTATCACATCTTCGGCTTCAACACGAACATGATGCTGGCCATGCGCATGGGCGGCTGCAACATCCTGATCCCCAACCCGCGCGACATCGCCGGCGATGCTGAAAGAGCTGTCGCGGCAAAAGTTCCACAGCTTCCCGGCGGTCAACACGCTGTTCATGCGCGCTGGCCAACCACGCCGGACTTCGACAAGGTCGACTGGAGCTCACTCAAGATCTCGGTGGGCGGCGGCATGGCGGTGCAGCAGGCCACCGCACGCCTGTGGCTCGACAAGACCGGCTGCCCGATCTGCGAAGGCTACGGCCTGTCGGAGACCAGCCCGTCGGCCACCTGCAACCCGGTGGACAGCCACCGCGTACTCGGGCAACATCGGCCTGCCGATGCCCAACACCGAGCTCGCGCTGCTCGACGACGACGGCCGCGAAGTGGCCGCTGGGCACGCCCGGCGAAATCGCCATCCGCGGGCCGCAGGTGATGGCCGGCTACTGGCAGCGCCCCGACGAGACGGCCAAGGTGATGACCGCCGACGGCTACTTCCGCACCGGCGACATCGGCGTGGTCGACGAGCGCGGCTACTTCAGCATCGTCGACCGCAAGAAGGACATGATTCTGGTCAGCGGCTTCAACGTCTACCCCAACGAGATCGAAGACGTGCTGACGCAGATGCCGGGCGTGCTCGAGTGCGCGGCAGTCGGCATCGCCGACGCCAAGGCCGGCGAGGCGGTCAAGGTGGTGATCGTCAAGCGCGACCCGGCGCTCACCGAGGCCGACGTGCGCGCGTACTGCGAGGCCAACCTCACCGGCTACAAGCGGCCCAAGGTGGTCGAGTTCCGCAACGACCTGCCCAAGACACCGGTGGGCAAGGTGCTGCGGCGCGAACTGCGCGACAGCCACCCCCGAGCGCGGCCTAGCGGCGCCTCGCCCTCGGCGGGCCACACCGGCGCGATTGCGCGAAGCCAGATCCGCGGTGTTCGCTTGGTGGCGCTGGTCGCATGGGACACTCGCCCGCCATGGCCGCGCCGCGCATCCACGTCGACCGGCCGCTGGCGCCGGGTGCCGAATTCGCGCTCGGCGCGCCGGCGCGCGCCATGTGCAGGTGCTGCGGCTGCAGCCGGGCGACGCGCTGACGTTGTTCGATGGCAGCGGCGGCCAGTGGGCCGGCGCGGTCAGCGCCATGTCGCGGCGCGAGGTGCGCGTGCGCACGCTGCACTTCGATGCGCGTGGAACGCGAGCTTGGCGCGCGCCGTGACGCTGGCCGTCGGCATGCCGGCCAACGAACGCATGGACGCGCTGATCGAGAAGGCCACCGAGCTCGGTGCGGCGCGCATCCAGCCGCTGGTGTGCGAGCGTTCGGTGCTGCGCGTGGCCGGCGATCGCGCGGTGCGCAAGGCCGCCCACTGGCGCGCGGTGGCGATTGCCGCGTGCGAGCAATGCGGCCGCAACCGCGTGCCCGAGGTGGCCGAGCCGCTGCCGCTCGGCCCGTGGCTGCGCACGCACGAGGGCCACGGCGCCGCGCTCTGGCTGTTGTCCACCGGCGATGCCTTGCCGTGGCCGCCGGCCGTGCGCAATGCCGGCGAGGTGATCGTGCTGAGCGGGCCGGAAGGCGGCTTCACGGCCGCCGAATGCGGCGCGGCGGTGGCAGCAGGGTTCGTCGCCTTACTCGCTGGGCGCGCGCGTGCTGCGCGCCGACACCGCGCCGCTGGCCGCGCTGGCCTGGATCGCCTTGCAGACGACCTGAGGCCAGCGGGTGCTTCGGCGACGTGATGTCGTCGTGGATCTCCAATGGCCAGAACCAGTCGATCGCGCCCGATCAGCTGGGGCAGGTGCTGGGCCCCGACGTTGGCGACTTCGGCAGGTCTCGGCAGCGGCGCTGGGCTAAGCTGTCGCCGTTCGAAATCGCAAGGGCGTGCGCTTGCAACCCGACTGGATCCAGCCGCCGTTCTCGGTCACCGATCTGATCGCCGCGCTGCTGTGGGTGTTGGTCGCGCTGTACGTCACGCTGCAGCGGCGTGACCATGAGCCGCGGCATGGGATGGTTCGCCGCGGCGATGCTGTTGTTCGCGCTGTTCGTCGGCAACAACGCCAGGCATCTGCCGACCGACCCGGTCTGGCTCGAAGGCACGCGCGGCTGGTACCTCGTGGTGCTGTCGGGCATCGCCTGTCTTGGCGCCGGCCTCACCGCTACGTCGGCTTGCACGGCCGTGCGCGCGGCTGGGTGCTGGCCGCCATCGTCGCCCCGCTCGTTGTCGCAGCCGTGATCGCCGTCGGCTGTCGAGTTGCAATGGCTGGCAGTTCAGACGCCAGAGCTGGAACCTGATCCTGAGCTTGTCAGCTTCGTCGGCATGGCCTGTCTGGCCTTCTGGGCCCGGCGGCGCGAGCGCTCGGCCGGCCATGGCTACATCGCGCTGGCTTTCTTGCTGGTGCCGGGCACCGCCCTCGTGCTGGCCGTGCAGCGCTCGCCGGCGGCACACCTGCGCTACTGGGGCTTCATTCCCGTGCTGGTGATCGGCCTGACGCTGCTGACGGTGTCGTTGCTGCGCCGGCGCCGCATGCTGATGGACGAGGTGGCGCGCCGCGCCGCTGCCGAACGCTCGCTGGCCGACACCAACGCATCGCTGGAAGCTCAGGTGGACGCGCGCACGCGCGAGCTGCGCGACGTGATCGACGGCCTCGAGAGCTTCAACCGGCAGATCTCGCACGACCTGCGAGGGCCGCTGGGCGGCATCGGCGGCCTGGCGCAACTGGCCAGCGAGGCGTTGCAGCGCGGCGACCTGGCCGCGGTGCAGCGCCTGCTGCCACCCATCGCGCAGCAGGCAGAGGTCACGGCGCGGCTGGTCGATGCGTTGCTGATGCTGGCCCGCAGCGGCGAGGTGGCGCTGAACAAGGTGCCGCTGGACCTGGCGCGACTGGCCCAGCGAGGTGGCGCAGGGTCTTCAGCAGCTGGCGCCCGCGGGGAGCAGGCCCCAGCGGTGGAGATCGGCGAGCTGCCGGTGGTCGAGGCCGACGAGACGCTGCTGCGCGCCGTGATGACCAATCTGATCGGCAATGCCATCAAGTTCAGCGCCGGCCGGCCCGACGGCAAGGTGCGCATCAGTGCCGATCAGCAAACCCGGCACGGTGACGGTGGCGGTGGCCGACAACGGGGTGGGCTTCGACCCGAGCGCTGCGGCGACGCTGTTCCAGCCGTTCACCCGCCTGCACGGCGCACGCTTCGCCGGCGCCGGCATCGGCTTGACCATCGTGCGGCGCATCGTCGAGCGCCATGGCGGCAAGGTGTGGGCCGTCGGCCAACCGGGCGCCGGCGCCATCTTCAGTTTCACGCTGCCGGCTGCGCGCTGATCGCGCGCGGCTCACTTGCGCGCCGCGCCGGCCACGATGTCGAAGCGGAACAGCCGGCACTCGATCGGCCCGTTCCACAGCGGCACGCGGCGCGACTCTCCTTCAGCCGCATGTGCGTCGGCAGCTTCATGTCGGGGCTCAGGACCCAGCCGGTCCAGCCGGCGTAGTGGCGCTTCCAGTGCGCGGCCAGCGCCGCGAAGAACTCGGCTCGGCGTGCCGCCGCCTTCGAGCCTGCTCGCGCGCCGGCAGCGCCGCTGCCGCCGCGGCCCTTGGGCGCGATGCGCTCGCCGTACGGCGGGTTGAGCATCAGCGTGCCGCTGCGGCCGCCGGCGGCGGCCGCTGCAGCGCGTCGCCGGCCTTGAACTCGATGGCCTGGCGCGACGCCGGCGCGCTCGGCGTTGCGGGCGGCGAAGTCGGTCATGCGAAACGACACGTCGCCGGCGAACACCGGCACCGCGCGGCGCATGCACGCGCGCGCGCGCGGCGCCGCAGCAGCTCGCGCCAGCGCGCCTGCGTGCGCGCGAAACGGCACCAGGCGCTCGAAGGCGAAGCGGCGCTCGCAGCCCGGGCGCGATGCCGCAGGCGATCTGCGCGGCCTCGATGGCGATGGTGCCGGCGCCGCAGCACGGGTCGAGCAGCGCGCCGTCTTCGGCGCGGCCGCGCCAGCCGGCGGCGGCCAGCATCGCGGCGGCCAGCGTTTCCTTCAGCGGCGCGTCGCCGGCTTGTCGCTCGCGCCAGCCGCGCTTGAACAGCGGCTCGCCCGAGGTGTCGACGTACAGCGTGGCGTGGTTCGCCGTCCAGGTGCAGCACCAGCGGCAGGTCGGGGTCGCGGGTGTCGACGTCGGGCCGCGCGCCGGCGTGCTTCGCGCAGCGCGTCGCACACCGCGTCCTTGATGCGCAGCGCGGCGAAGTTCAGGCTCTGCAGCGGCGAGCGCTGCGCGCGTGGTGTCGACGCGCAGCGTCTGCTCGGGCGTGATCCAGTCGTCCCAGCGCACGGCGTGCGCCAGCGCGTAGAGGTCGTGCTCGTTGCGGTACGGCGCCGTCGGCCACGCGGCCACAGCACGCGCTGCGCCAGCCGGCTCTCCAGGTTCAGCCGCATCGCCGGTTCGGCGCCGCCGGCCAGCGCCGACGCCGCCGCGCGCGCCGTCGCAGCGCCAGGCCCGGCTGCAGCGCGCTGCACCTCGTCGGCCAGCAGCGCCTCGACGCCGGCCGCGCAGGGCAGGAACAGGCTGCCGCGGTTCGTCGGCACGGGCTCGCGGCAGCTGCGGCGCTCACAGGTGCGTCGCAGGTTGGCCGGCGCGATCTTCAGCGCTTCGCGGTACTTGGCGACCGTGCGCCGCGCCACCTGGATGCCCTGCTCCGTCGAGCATCTGCGCTGAGCTGGCTGTCGGACAGCGGCTTCTTGGCGGTCTTCGGCGGCCACCAGCTGCTTGATCAGCGCGCGCACCGCGGTGCTCGAGGCGTTGCCGCCGGCATCGGTGTTCAGCGACGAGCCGAAGAAGTACTTCAGCTCGAAGGTGCCGTACGGCGTGGCCATGTACTTGGCGGTGGTGACGCGCGAGATCGTGCGATTCGTGCAGGCCGAGCTCGTCGGCGATCTCGCGCAGCACCAGCGGCTTCATCGCGATCGCGCCGTGCGTGAAGAAGCCCTTCTGCCGCTCGACGATGGCCTGCGACACGCGCAGGATGGTGTCGAAGCGCTGCTGGATGTTCTTCACGAACCAGCGCGCCTCCTGCAGCCGCGCGTCAGGCCGGCGTGGCCGCCGGCGCCGTCGCGCTGGCCGCGCATCGCCTGCGCGTACAGGTCGTTGATGCGCAGCTTGGGCATCACGTCGGGGTTGAGCGCGCACCTTCCAGCCGCGGCCCGACTTGCTGCACGATCACGTCGGGCACGACGACGTTGCGCTTCGGTCGCGCGCGAACGGCGCGGCCCGGCTTGGGCTCGCAGCGCACGATCAGTCGCCTGCGCCTCGCGCACCAGCTCTTCGTCGGCACCGGTGGCGGCGGTCAGCTTCTTGCAAGTCGCGCCGCGCCAGCAGGTCGAGGTGCTGCTCGCAGATGCGCAGCGGCCAGTGCCTGCGCCGCGCAGCGCGGCGCCGGCGCGCAACTGCAGCGTCAGGCATTCGGCCAGGTCGCGCGCGCCGACGCCCGCGCGGCTCCAGGCTTTGCAGCCAGTTCAGCGCGCAGCTGCAGGCGCTCGAGCAGCTCGTCGCTGCGCCTCGGCGTCGGCTGATCGCCGAGCATCTCGGCCAGCCGCTCGGCGATCTCTTCCAGCGGGTCGGCCAGGTAGCCGTCGGCGTCGAGCGACTCGATCAGCACTCGCAGCGCGGCGCGGTCCTCCGGCGACAGGCGCATGCCGCGCCACTGCGCCGCGCAGGTGGTCCTGCAGCGAGCGGCTGCCGGCGCGTGCGGTCCTGCGGCTCCATGGTCGTCGTCGTCGCCGCTGCGCCGGCGCTGCCGCGAGCTGGGCGTCTCGCGGATGCCGTCGAAGTCGTCGCCCTCGGTGCCGTTCTCCCAGTCCTCGCGCTCGGTGGTGCCGAAATCGGTCGCTGTCGATGCCGGCGGCCTCGCTCGCCGCCGTCGAAGCCGGTGTCGCTCGCGATCGCTGCCGCGTGTCGGCGGCGTGTCGGCCGGCGGCTCGGCGCGCGCTGCCGCTCGACGCGTGCCGTACGGCCGGCCGGCGTCTCTTCGTCGGCCTCGAGGAACGGGTTCTGGTCGAGCATCTGCTCGACTTCCTGGTGCAGCTCCAGCGTCGACAGCTGCAGCAGGCGGATCGACTGCTGCAGCTGCGGCGTCAGCGCCAGATGCTGCGACAGGCGGACCTGGAGCGAGGGTTTCATCATCGGCGACGGCTGCCGCGCTGGCTACATGCGGAAGTGTTCGCCGAGGTAGACCTGGCGCACGTCGGCGTTCTCGACGATCTGCTGCGGCGTGCCTTCGGCCAGCACCCGCCCTTCGCTGATGATGTAGGCGCGGTCGCAGATGCCCAGCGTCTCGCGCACGTTGTGGTCGGTGATCAGCACACCGATGCCGCGCGCTCTTGAGGAAGCCGATGATGCGCTGGATCTCGATCACCGCGATCGGGTCGACGCCGGCAAACGGCTCGTCCAGCAGGATGAAGCGCGGCTGCGTGGCCAGCGCGCGCGCGATCTCGACGCGCCGCCGCTCGCCGCCCGACAGCGCCGGCGCCGGCGAATCGCGCAGCTTCTCGATGCTCAGGTCGCGCAGCAGCTGCTCGAGCCGTCGCTCGATCTCTGCGCTGCGCAGCGCCCGGCCGTCGGCGCCGAGCTGCAGCTCGAGCACCGCGCGGATGTTCTCCTGCGACCGTCAGCTTGCGAAAGATCGACGCTTCCTGCGGCAGGTACGACAGGCCCAGCCGCGCGCGCTGGTGGATCGGCTTGCCCTGCACCGGCTTGCCGTCGATGCGGATCTCGCCGGCGTCGGCGCGCACCAGGCCGACCACCATGTAGAAGGTCGTGGTCTTGCCGGCGCCGTTGGGCCCGAGCAGCCCGACCACTTCGCCGGCGCCGACCGCCAGGTGCACGTCCTTGACCACCTGGCGCGAGCCGTAGCGTCTTTTGCAGGCCGCTCGACTTCGAGGCGGCTCGCGTCGGCGTGCGCGGCGCCTGCAGGCGCCAGCGCGGTCGGCATGGCCGGCGCCGCGACGCATCGGTCGGCCGCGTCGCCGTCGCGGCGCTGTCAACGGCGCGTTCAACGGCGCTCCCCGAGCGACGTGCTGGGTTGCAGCGCGGGCGCGGCGGCGGCGCGGCGGCGCCGACTGCCGGATCGGCGCGCGGGCTGAGCACCGCGCGCACGCGACCACCGGGGTTGCCCGGCGTGGCGGCGCCGCCTTGCACGCTGAACAGCTCGGCGCGCGTTGTCCCACACGATCACGCTGCCTTGAATGTCTTCGGCCGCCACGCTGCCGCGCAGGCGCCGCACCTGCGCGTTGCCGACGAAGCGCAGCGTGTCGGCGCGCGGCGTCGTACTCGACGCGCTCGGCACTGCCTTCGAGTTCTTCCAGGCCGCCGTCGCGCCGCTGCTTGTACGCCGCGCGCTTGCCCGGCGAGCCGATCGCGGTGGCGGTGCGGTAGCCGTCGGGCAGCTCGCGCACTCGACGCGCTCGGCGCGGATGACCATCGTGCCCTGGGCGATCACCACGTTGCCGCTGCACACGACTGACTTGGCGCACCAGGTCCACCGTGCAGGGCTGGTCGGCCTCCATCGTCAGCGGCTTGGTGCGGTCGGCCTTCTCGGCGGCCGCCGGCAGGGCCACCATCAACGCCGCCAGGCCGTCCCCAAGGCGGCACGGCGTGCGACGGCGCAGGCTGACACGGGGAGCGAACGACTGGGTTGGACATGAGTCGGCACAGAACTTGCAGACCATTCTAGCCGGCAGTTGTCTGACAAAGCACGCGGCATTGCGGCGGAATGCGCGCGAGGGTGGGCTCGCCATGCACCCCAGCCCGCGGGCGCTAGACGCCCGCGGTCGTTCGTCAGCGCGCAGCGCCGTCCGCAGGGACGCTGCGCTAGCGTCGCTGACCTCACCCCTGCCGGGCGCGCTGGATCAGCTGGTCGGCAACCCGCAGCGCCTGCTCGGTGCTGCCGGCCAGCGAGGCCGACGTGAAGAAGCGGCCGTGGATGCCGAGCGTCGGCACGCCGTCGATCTTGTAGGCATCGGCCAGTTGGCGCGCCTGCTTGAGCTTGCTGGCGACCGTGAAGCGACTTGTAGACCTCGGCGAACTTGGCGCCGTCGACGCCATTGGCGGTCATGAAGGCGACGATGTCGGCTGTCCTTGTCCAGGTGCTGGCGCTGCACGTGGATGGCGGCGAACACCTTGCGGTGCATGTGCTTCGAGCTGGCCCATCGCCTCGAGCGCGAAGTAGATCTTCGGGTACGGTTCCTGCGGCGCCGAGAACGCCACCGGCATGCGCCGGAACGCCACGTCGGCCGGCAGCTTCGCGACCCAGGCCTCGAGCGCCGGCTCGAAGCTGTTGCAGTGCGGGCAGCCAGTACCAGAAGAACTCGACCACCTCGATCTTGCCGGTGGCCGGCACCGGCAGCGGCTGCGCCAGCCGCGCGTAGTCGCGTGCCTTCGACCGGCGCACCCTGGGCGCGCGCGCGCCAGCGGCAGGCCGGTGCCGCCGCGGCTGCAGCCGAGGCGGATGGCGAATCGGCGGCGGTTCATTGGAGCTTGCCTTTCGTGTGTTCGGTTGCGTTCGGGTCGAGTGGCCGCGCGGCCCGCTTCAGCGTTCCACGCGCACCAGCGCGGCGGTTTCGCCACCGCGACTGCAGCTTGGCCTGCGTCGATTCGGCTTCGTCGCGCCCTTGGTACGGGCCCAGCCGCACGCGGTACATCGTGCGGCCGGACTGTTCGCGTTCGGTGACCTTGGCCGCGTAGCCCAGCATCGCGAGCTTGGCGCGCTGCTGCTCTGCGTCTTCGGGTTTGCTGAAGGCTCCGGCCTGCACGAAGTAGATGAACGGATCGACGCCCGGGTTTGGCCGACCGCGGCGCGATGGCGATCGGCGGCGGCTCCTGGCCGGACAGGATGGCCGCCGGGTCGCGCGCCGGCTTCGGCGCGGCTCGGCGACGGCTGGCGGCTTGGCGCGGTGGCGGCGCGGCGACCGCCGGCACGGGGACGGGCGGCCGACGCGCGCGCTGCCGGCTTGTTGGCCAGCGGCGCGTTCGGGATCCCAGTTCCTGTTGCGCTCGGCCTCGGCGGCGTCCTGCTCCGGCGTGCGCTGCGGCACCTTGTTGACGAACGGCACCGGCGCCTTGGTGACGTACAGCGCCACCGCCAGCGCCAGCGCCAGGCCGAGCAGCAGGCCGACGATCAGGCCCATCACGAAGCCGCCGCGTTGCGCAGGCCTGGCGCTGCGGCCGTTCATGCCTGTCCAGCTCCTGCCGGCGGCCGCTTCGCGCGCCATCGCGCTCGCGGGCGCCGAGACGCCGAGCACCGCGCAGCGCGTTGCGCAGCACCTGCGCGCGTGGCGGCCAGCAGGGCCATGCGCGCGCGCGCCAGCGCGTGCGTCGTCGACCAGGAAACGTTCGGCCGCGTAGTAGCTGTGGAAGGCCGCCGCCAGGTCGCGCAGGTAGAACGCGACGTCGTGCGGCGCCAGCTCGGCGGCGGCGCGAGCCAGCATCTCGGGGTAATCGCGCCAGCGTGCGCATCAGCGCGGCTTCGGTCGGTGCGGTGAGGCGGGTCAGGTCGGCGTCGCTGGCCGCGAAGGCCTGCGCGCCGTGCTCGGCCTGCCACAGCGCCAGCACCGAGCAGATGCGCGCGTGCGCGTACTGCACGTAGAAGACCGGGTTCTCGTCGTTGCGCTTCAGCGCCAGGTCGATGTCGAAGACGAACTCGGTGTCGGCCTTGCGGCTGATCAGGAAGAAGCGCACCGCGTCGCGGCTGGTCCAGTCGATCAGGTCGCGCAGCGTCACGTAGCTGCCGGCGCGCTTGGAGATCTTGACCTCCTCGCCGCCCTTCATCACGGTGATCATCTTGTACAGCACGTAGTCGGGGTAGCCGGCCGGGATGCCGACGCCCGCGGCCTGCAGGCCGGCGCGCACACGCGCGACCGTGCCGTGGTGGTCGGTGCCCTGCACGTTGATCACCTTGGTGAAGCCGCGTTCCCACTTGCTGACGTGGTAGGCGACATCGGGCACGAAGTAGGTGTAGCGTGCCGTCGGACTTGCGCATCACGCGGTCCTTGTCGTCGCCGTAGTCGGTGGTGCGCAGCCACAGCGCGCCGTCGTGCTCGTAGGTCTTGCCGGCGGCCACCAGCTGCGCCACCGTGCGCTCGACGCGGCCGTCGCCGTACAGGCTCGACTCCAGGAAGTAGTGGTCGAAGCGCACGCCGAAGGCCTGCAGGTCGAGGTCCTGCTCGTGGCGCAGGTAGGCCACTGCGAAGCCGGTGATGCCGTCGAGGTCGTCGATGTCGCCGCTGGCGGTGAACTCGCGGTCGTCGGCGCGCACGGTCTTCTTGGCCACGAAGTCGGCCGCGATGTCGGCGATGTACTCGCCGTTGTAGGCCGCCTCGGGCCAGCCGGCGTCGCCGGGCTTCAGGCCGCGCAGTCGCGCCTGCACCGAGGCGCCGAGCGTGGCGATCTGCACGCCGGCGTCGTTGTAGTAGAACTCGCGCGTCACCGACCAGCCCTGCGTCTGCAGCAGGTTGCAGACGCAGTCGCCGAGCGCGGCGTTGCGGCCGTGGCCCACGTGCAGCGGGCCGGTCGGGTTGGCCGACACGAACTCCACCATCACGCGCTGCGCCGTGCGGCGGCGCGTTGGCCGAATGCTTCGGCCGCCGCCAGCACCTCGCGCACCACGCGCTGCTTGCGCTTCGGCCGTCAGCCGCAGGTTGACGAAGCCGGGGCCGGCGATCTCGAGCGCCTCGACCCAGCGCTGCACCGCGGCTTCGGCGCTGCAGCGCGTCGACCAGCGTCTGCGGCGATGTCGCGCGGCGCGCTTCGCAGCGCCTTGGCCAGCCCCATCGCCGCGGTGATCGCGAGGTCGCCGTGCGCGCTGTGCTTGGGCGACTCGAACGCCGCCTGGGCCGCCGCCTCGGGAGCCAATCGCGACAGCGCGTTGCGCAGCGCGAGCAGCAGCTCCTCCTTGGCTTGGATCATCGAGCGATTCTACGTTTGGGCCCGCGCAGGCTCGTTGCAACGCGCAACGCCGGGCGCTGTCATATGCCGCGCTCGGGTGGTCACCGCGAGCGGCGTTTCGAGCGGACAATGGTCCGCGACGGCGTTGCCGCCTGCCCGCACCGATCGAATGGCCACCTCCGCATCGCGTGCCGCCAAGCGCGGCGCGACCGACAGCCTGCCGCAGCGCATCGGCCGGTACAGGTGCGCGTCTCGGCTCGGCGAGGGCGCGACCAGCGAGGTGTTCCTGGCCCGCGACGAGTTCCACGACCGCCTGGTGGCGATCAAGCGCGTGCGGCGCGCGACGCTGGCCGACCCGATCGACGCGCACTACAGCCGCGCTTCTTCGCCGCCGAGGCCGCGCTGGTGGGGCGCCTCAAGCACCCCAACGTCGTGCAGATCTTCGACGCCGTGGACGACCCGCATGAGCCGTACCTGGTGATGGAGTACGTGCCCGGCGGCACGCTGCGCGAGCTACTGCCGGCCCGACGCGCTGCTGCCGCTGGAGCAGATCGTCGAAATCGGCTTCAAGTGCGCGATGGCGCTGGGCTACGTCTATCGCCAGGGGCTGATCCACCGCGACGTCAAGCCGGCCAACCTGCTGGCCATGGTCGAGCGCGGCCGCGTGCTCGACGTCAAGATCACCGACTTCGGCAGCGTGCTGAACCTCGACGCCGACACGCACGCAGGTGTTCCGCGTCGGCTCGCTGGCCTACATGTCGCCCGAGCAGCTCGACGGCGCCGACGCTCGACTGCGCGCGCCGACATGTACTCGCTGGCCGCCGTGCTGTACCACCTGATCGCCGGCCGGCCGCCGTTCGAGGCGCACGCACCAGCCGGCGATGATGCACCAGATCTACAACGCCGAGCCGCCGCCGCTGGCGGGCCTGCGCGACGGCGTGCCCGAGGCGCTGCGACGCCGATCGTGCGCCAGGCGCTGGCCAAGATCGCGCGACGACCGCCACGCCGACTGGGACGAGTTCGCGCAGGCGCTGTCGGCGCTGGTGGCGCGCCGCGAGGTGCCGCGCGGCGCGCTGCAGCGAGGTGCTCGACTCCGAGCGCTTCAACCTGCTGCGCTCGCTCGAGTTCTTCAGCCGGCTTCGGCGACGTCGAGCTGTGGGAGGTGGTGCACCGCGCGAGCTGGCAGCGCCACGCCTTCGGCCACGCGCTGTTCCAGCAAGGGCCAGCACGGCGGCAGCTTCCACATCATCGCGGCCGGCCGGGTCGAGGTGTACCGCGACGGTCAGCAAGGTGGCCGCAGCTCGGCCCGGGCACCTCGGTGGGCGAGATGGCCTACCTGGCGCCGAGCCCCGACCTGCGCGTGCACAGCGCCGACGTGCGTGGTCTCGGAGGCGGCGACCACGGTGTCGTTCACGCCCGAGACGATGGAGCAGCTGTCGCGTCGCCACGCGCCACCTGTTCGACGAGGCCTTCATCGGCGTGCTGGTGCGGCGGCTGCACGCCGCCGCACGAGGCGCTGGCACCACCCGCGGCGCATCCTGTGAGCGGCAGCGGCGGCCTGTCGCGGCGACGCGGCGCCGGTCGCGGCCGGCGTCAACGCACCGCGATGCCGCGGGCCAGCAACCCGCCAGCGCAGGCACCACGACCATCGGTGCGAGGCCGCCATCAGGCGACGCTGACGCACCTGCTGCCGCCCTGCCGGCCGCGTTTGCAGCCGCCACCGCGGCTGCGGCTGCGGCGCCAGGCCTGAACGCGCCGCGACGCAGTGACGCCGCGCCACCATCGCCAGCCACAGCGCGAATGCCGACGGCAGCGGCCGATGCCAGGACCAGGCCATGCCCTGGCGCACCAGGCCACGCGCGCCGCGCCGGTGACGAGCACGGCCATCGCGCCGATGCCGGCGATGCGATCCAGCCGCGACAAGCGGGCAACGCAGCCGCGTCGAGCCAACGGCTCGCGCCAGCGCGGCTGCAGGCGCCGATGAACACCAGCCCAGGTCAGGACGGCCATCAGGTGCGCGTAGGCCAGCGCGGCTTCGAGCATGGCGGCACAAGCGTCAGGCGGCCAGCGGCTGGCGCGGCGCCGCGGTGCTGGCGCCGGACGTGCGCATCCAGTAGGCCGCGTCGCCGTAGGTCTGCTTGAGGAAGTCGATCCACAGCCGCACCCGCAGCGGCAGGTGCTTGCGCTGCGGAAACACCGCGTAGATGCCGTTCGGCGGCGCGGCGAAGTCGTCGAGCACGGCTGACCAGCCGGCCGTCGGCGACTGTCGTCCTCCACCTCCCAGGTGCTGCGCCAGGCGATGCCCAGGCCCTGCAGGCACCAGTCGTGCAGCACCTGGCCGTCGCTGCAGTCGAGCCGGCCGCCGGGCCGCAGGTGCGTCACCTCGCCGTCGACCATGAACGCCCAGCCGCGCGTCTGGCTGGCGTCCGACGACAGCGTCAGGCAGTCGTGGCGTGGCAGTCGGCCGGCGTGCTTCGGCGTGCCGGCGCGCTTCAGGTAGTCCGGCGCTGGCCACGCACAGGCGGCGGTTGTCGGCCAGGCGCACGCTGACCAGGCTGGAGTCGGGCAGGTCGCCGACGCGCACCGCGCAGTCGAAGCCCTCGTTGACGATGTCGACCACCCGGTCCGACAGGTTCAGCGACATGCTGACGTCGGGGTGCTGGCCGAGGAAGCCGCGGCACCAGCGGCGCCACGTGGCGGCGCCCGAACCCGGCCGGCGCGGTGATGCGCAAGTGGCCGCTGGCTTTGACGCCGCCCGCGCTGACGCTGGCCTCGGCGTTGGCCAGGTCGGCCAGCAGGCGCTGGCAGTCTTCGAGGAAGGCGCTGCCTTCGTGGGTCAGCGTGATGCGCCGCGTGGTGCGCACCAGCAGCTTGACGCCCAGCCGCTCTTCCAGCGCGTCGATGCGCCGGCCGATCACCGCCGGCGCCACGCCTTCGGCGTTGGCCGCGGCCGTCAGGCTGCCCTTGGTGGCCACCGCGACGAACGATTCGATCTGCTTAGCCGGTCCATCGGGCAGATTAGCGTGTGCAGGTCGATCAATCAATCGCGGCTGGCATCGGCGTGACATGCTGAATCCGTCGCAGCGCAATCGGCGCCCGATTTGAGCGCGAGTCATCAATCCCGCGCTCGGCGCAGTCAATGGCGACGCCGGCGCATAGAGTGCAGCTGATGACGCAGACCCGCCGCGCCCGCCCCGCCGCAAGCCGTGCTGTTCGACGCCTACGGCACGCTGTTCGACGTCTACAGCGTGGCCTGCTGGCCGAGCAGCTGTTCCCCGGCCAGGGCGCAGCGCTGGCGCGTGCTGTGGCGCGACAAGCAGATCGAATACACCCGGCTGGTGCTCGATGAGCGGCGGCGCTACCAGCCGTTCTGGGAGCTGACCCGCGCCGCGCTTGCGCTACGCCTGCGCAGCGCCTCGGCCTGCCGCTCGACGCCGGCGCGCCGAAGACCGGCTGATGGACCAGTACCGGCACCTCACCGCCTTCCCCGAGAACCGCGACGGTGCTGCGCGAGCTGAAGGCGCGCGGCATGCGCGCCGGCATCCTGAGCAACGGCGACCCGCGAGATGCTGGCGTGGCCGTCGCAGCGCCGGCTTCGACGACCTGCTCGACCACGTGCTCAGCGTCGCACACGGTGCAGCGCTTCAAGACCGACCCGGCGGCCTACGCGCTCGGGCCCGCAGGCGCTGGACCTGCCGGCGCAGCGACATCCTGTTCGTCTCCAGCAACGGCTGGGACGCCATCGGCGCCACCTGGTACGGCTACACGCACGCTGTGGGTCAACCGCTGCCAGCTGCCGCTCGAAGCAGCTGGACACCGAGCCCACGCGCACCGGCAGCAGCCTGCGCGACGTGCTCTCCTTCTTCTGATCCTGCAACCACTCCGAGCAGCACCATGACCGCCCGCACCACCGTCCACGGCCTGCAAGTCGCCAGCGACCTGCATCGCTTCATCGAGGACGCAGGTGCTGCCCGGCACCGGCGTCGACGCCGCCGCGTTCTGGCAGGGCTTCGACGCCATCGTGCACGACCTGGCGCCGAAGAACGCCGCGCTGCTGGCCGAGCGCGACCGCCTGCAGGCCGAGCTGGACGCCTGGCACCAGCGCGCAACCCGGGCCCGATCAGCGACATGCGCGGCCTACCGCGCGCTTCCTGGAGAAGATCGGCTACCTGGTGCCGGTGCCCGGCCGGCGTGCAAGGCGACCACCGACCAACGTCGACGCCGAACTGGCGCTGCAGGCCGGCCCGCAGCTGGTGGTGCCGATCACTCAACGCGCGCTACGCGCTGAACGCCGCCAACGCGCGCTGGGGCTCGCTGTACGACGCGCTGTACGGCACCGACGCGATCGCCGAAGACCGGCGGCGCCGACAAGGGCCGCGGCTACAACCCGGTGCGCGGCGCCAAGGTGATCGCGTACGCGCGCCACGTGCTCGACCAGGCCGCGCCGCTGGCCGAGCGGCTCGCACATCGACGCGACCGGCTACCGCGTCGAGGGCGGCAAGCTGGTCGTCGCGCTGAAGGACGGCACGACCACCGGCCTGGCCGAAGCCGGCGCAGTTCGTCGGCTACCAGGGCGACGCGGCGGCGCCGTCGTCGGTGCTGCTGCGGCACCACGGCCTGCACCTCGACATCCGCATCGACCGCAGCACGCCGATCGGCAAGGACCGACGCCGGCCGGCGTCAGCGACCTGGTGCTCGAAGCGGCGCTGTCGACCATCCTCGACCTGGAAGACTCGGTGGCCGTGGTCGACGCCGACGACAAGGTGCTGGCCTACGGCAACTGGCTCGGCATCCTGCAGGGCACGCTGACCGAGGAGGTGGCCAAGGGCGGCAAGACCTTCACGCGCGGCCTGAACCCCGACCGCGTGTACACCGGCGCCGAGCGGCGGCGAGGTGCGCGCTGCACGGCCGCTCGCTGCTGTTCGTGCGCAACGTCGGCCACCTGATGACCAACCCGGCGATCCTGTACGGCGGCGGCAAGGAGATTCCCGAAGGCATCCTCGACGCGGTGGTCACCACCGACGATCGCGCTGCACGACCTGCAAGCGCCACGGCAGCCGACGGCATCCGCAACTCGCGCACGCGGCTCGGTCTACATCGTCAAGCCCAAGATGCACGGCCCGGCCGAGGTGGCGTTCGCCAGCGAGCTGTTCGGCCGCGTCGAGCAGCTGCTCGGCCTGCCCGACAGCACCGTCAAGCTCGGCATCATGGACGAGGAGCGCCGCACCAGCGTCAACCTGAAGGCCTGCATCGCCGCGGCGGCGCAGCCGCGTGGCCTTCATCAACACCGGCTTCCTCGACCGCACCGGCGACGAGATGCACACCGCCATGCACGCCGGCCCGATGATGCGCAAGGGCGACATGAAGACCAGCGCCTGGATCGCACGCCTACGAGACGCAGCAACGTGCTGGTCGGCCTGGCCTGCGGCCTGCGCGGCAAGGCCCAGATCGGCAAGGGCATGTGGGCCATGCCCGACCTGATGGCCGCGATGCTGAAGCAGAAGATCGCGCACCCGCAGGCCGGCGCCAACACCGCCTGGGTGCCCAGCCCACCGCCGCCACGCTGCACGCGCTGCACTACCACCAGGTCGACGTGTCCGCGGTGCAGAAGGAGCTGGAGAAGATCGACGCCGACGCCGAGCGCGACGACGCTGCTGGACGGCCTGCTGCACGGTGCCGGTGGTCGCCGAAGCCGAACTGGAGCGCCGCCGAGCGCCAGCAGGAGCTGGACAACAACGCGCAGGGCATCCTGGGCTACGTGGTGCGCTGGATCGACCAGGGCGTGGGCTGCTCCAAGGTGCCCGACATCCACAACGTCGGCCTGATGGAAGACCGCGCGACGCTGCGCATCACCAGCCAGCACATCGCCAACTGGCTGCACCACGGCGTCGTCAGCGAGGCGCAGGTGCAGCGCCACCTTCGAGCGCATGGCCGCGGTGGTCGACGGGCAGAACGCCGGCGACCCGCTGTACCAGCCGATGGCCGGCCACTTCGAGACTCAGCGCGGCCTACCAGGCCGCGCTGCGACCTGGTGTTCAAGGGCCAGGAGCAGCCCAGCGGCTACACCGAGCCGCTGCTGCACGCCTGGCGCCTGAAGGTCAAGGCTGCAGCGGCCGCGTTGCCGGCGCGACAGGCGGCCTGACCCCGCGCCGGCGGCGGCCCAGGCGGACGGCGTGCCGCCGCAGGACTCGCAGCCCTTGCTCGCGATCGCGCCGCCACGCTTTGAGCCTTGTCAGTGCAAGCCAGGTCGGCGAGCCGGCTCCCTACAATCGTTGGCCCTCTCGCCTCAGCCCCCTGCCGCGCACATGCCCGATTCGTCGACCTGGCCGACCGTTGCGACGTGCTCGTCGTCGGCGCCGGCCCGGCCGGCAGCGCCTGCGCGCAGCCGCTCGCGCGCGCCGGCGTGCACACGGTGCTGGTCGACCCGCAGGCGTTTCCGCGCGACAAGGTGTGCGGCGACGGCCTGATTCCCGATGCCCACGCCGCGTTGCAGCGGCTGGGCGTCTACGACGAGGTGATGGCCGCCGGCGCAGCGCGGCGCGCCACGTCGCCTGCATCGGCCCGCGCGGCGGGCGGGTCGACGTGCCGGGCCGGCTGGCGGTGCTGCCGCGGCGCGAGCTCGACGACATCGTGTGCCGCGCCGCCGTGCGCGCCGGCGCGCGTGCTGCAGCGCCGGCGCGCTTCGAGGCGCCGCTGCTCGACGGGCGAGCGGGTGGTCGGCGCACGCGTGCGCGTGCGGCGACACCACGCGCGAGATCCGCGCGCGCCAGGTCGTGCTGGCCACCGGCGCGGTGCCGCAGGCGCTGATCGCCGCCGGGCCTGTGCGAGCGGCGCACGCCCAGCGGCGTGGCGCTGCGCGGCTACGTGCAGCAACCCGGCGATGGGCGGGCGCATCACCGAGCTCGAGGTGGTGTGGCACAAGCGCCTGCGCAAGGGCTACGGCTGGATCTTTCCGTGCCGCGACGGCGTCTTCAACATCGGCGTCGGGCTGATCGCACAGCCACGGCCAAGCAGGTCGACGGCCGGCAGACGATGCAGGACGTCAACCTGCGCGAGATGTTCGCCGCCTTCTGCGAGGTCTACGCGCCGGCGCGCGAGCTGACTGCGCGGCGGCACGCTGGTCGGCGAGCTGAAGGGCGCGCCGCTGCGCTGCTCGCTCGACGGCGCACGCCTGACGCGGCCGGGCATGCTGGTCACCGGCGAGGCGGCGGGCAGCACCTATGCCTTCAGCGGCGAGGGCATCGGCAAGGCGATGGAGACCGGCATGCTGGCCGCCGAGCGCTGATCGATGCCGCGCAGGGCGCCGCCGCCGGCGACGCCGCGCTCGACGCCGCACACGCGCCGTACGAGGCGGCGATCGCCGCGCTGAAGCCGCGCTTCGAGCTGTACGAACGCGCCAACCGCGTCAACGACCACCCGTGGCTGGCCGACCTGCTGATCTGGCGCGCCAACAAGAGCGCGCGCATCCTGCGGCGCATGGCAGGCGTGCTCGAGGAGACCGGCAACCCGGGCAACCTGATCAGCCTGCGCGGCATCACCCAGCTGTTCCTGCCCTTCGCTGAAGCCGGCCGCATGCGGATGACGCCATGTGCCAGCTGCTCGGCATGAACGCCAACACGCCGACCGACGTGATGTTCTCGTTCAGCGGCCTGGCCACGCGCGCCGACGAGCACAAGGACGGCTTCGGCATCGCCTTCTTCGAAGACCGCGGGCGTGCGCCTGTTCGTCGACCACCACAGCGCGCGCGCAGTCGCCGGTGGCCGAGCTGGTGCAAGCACTACCCGATCAAGAGCGGCAACGTCATCGCCCACATCCGCAAGGCCACGCAGGGCCGGGTGGCGCTGGAGAACACGCACCCGTTCATGCGCGAGCTGTGGGGCCGCTACTGGGTGTTCGCGCACAACGGCGACCTGAAGGACTTCCAGCCGCGGCTGCACGGCGCGTTCCGCCCGGTCGGCGACACCGACAGCGAGCGCGCGTTCTGCTGGCTGATGCAGGAGCTGGCCAAGGCGCACGCCGCGGTGCCGACCATCGACGAGCTGACGCGCACGCTGGCCGAGCTGCTGCCGCATCCGGCCGCGCACGGCGCGTTCAACCTGCTGCTGTCCAACGGCCAGGCGCTGTGGGCGCACGGCGCGACGCGGCTGCACTGGCTGCAGCGCCAGCATCCGTTCGCGCACGCCCGCCTGGCCGACGACGACCTGAGCGTCGACTTCGCGACGCAGGCCGCGCCGAGCGACCGCGTGGCCATCGTCGCCACCGAGCCGCTGACCGCCGGCGAGGCGTGGCATGCCATGGCGCCCGGCGAGCTGCGCGTGTTCGTGCACGGCTCACCTGTCTGAGGCGGCGTGAGCGGGTTCTGCACGCAGGGCATGCCGCGCATGGGCCGCTGCCGAGCGCTCTGCGACACTTTGCCGCAGCCCGTCGTGACACGTCGCACCGATGAGCGATTGCCCGTTCCCCGCTTCGACATCTTCTACCGCCACGCCGAGCTGACGCGGCTGCTGCACGACTACGCCGACGCGCGGCCCGACCTGGTGCGCATGCAGTCGCTGGGCAAGAGCCACGAAGGCCGCGACATCTGGCTGGCGGTGCTGACGCAACGTCGCCACCGGCGCCGACACCGACAAGCCGGCGTTCTGGTGCGACGGCAACATCCACGCCGGCGAGCTGACCGCCAGCACGGCCTGCCTGTACTGGCTGCACCACCTGTTGCTCGGTTATGGCAGCGGCGACGCGCAGGCGTGCCAGCTGCTCGACACCCGCGTGGTCTACCTGTGCCCGCGCCTGAACCCCGACGGCGCCGAGCTGGCGCTGGCCGACCGGCCGCGCTACATCCGCTCCTCCACCCGGCCCTATCCGTTCGACGAACCGGCGATCGACGGCCTGACGATCGAGGACGTCGACGGCGACGGCCGCGTGCTGTTCATGCGCCTGCCCGATCCGCACGGCTCGTGGAAGTGCCACCCCGACGACCCGCGCTTGATGATTCCGCGCGAGCCCGGCGAGTTCGGCGGCCGCTACTGGCGCGTGATGCCCGAGGGCACGCTGGAGCAACTTCGACGGCCTGCAGGTCAAGGTCAACTCCGACCGCGAAGGGCTCGACCTCAACCGCAACTTCCCGGCCTACTGGCGCCAGGAATTCGAGCAGGTCGGCGCCGGGCCGTACCCGACCAGCGAGCCCGAGGTGCGCGCGATGGTCGACTTCATCGTCAAGCACCCCAACATCGGCGCCGGCGTCAGCTTCCACACCCACTCGGGCGTGATCCTGCGGCCGATGGGCACGCAGTCCGACGACGACATGACGCCCGAGGACCTGTGGATCTACAAGCGCCTGTCGGCGCTCGGCGAAAAACTCACCGGCTACCCCGCGATCAGCATCTACGAGGAGTTCCGCTACCACCCCAAGGAAGTGATCACCGGCACCCAGGACTGGCTGTACGAGCACATCGGGTCGTTGTTCTGGACGGTGGAGATCTGGGCGCCCAACAAGGAAGCCGGCATCACCGACTACGACTGGATCCACTGGTACCGCGAGCACCCGCCGGCCGACGACCTGAAGCTGCTGCGCTGGAGCGACAGCCAGTGCGGCGGCCTGGCGCACGTCAATTGGTACCCGTTCCAGCATCCGCAGCTCGGCGCGGTCGAGCTCGGCGGCTGGGACCGGCTGAACTACTGGCGCAACCCGCCGCCGCATCTGCGCGAGCGCGAGGCCGCACGGTTTCCGCCGTGGCTGACGCAGCTCGCGTTGAGCCTGCCCAAGCTCGAGGTGTTGCGCACCGAGGTGCGCGCGCTCGGCGCCGACACCTGGCGCGTGCGCTTCGCGGTGGCCAACGCGGGCTACCTGCCGGCCTACATCAGCGCGCGCGCGCTCGAACGCAAGACGGTGCGCGGCGTGGTGTTCGAGATCGTGCTGCCCGAGGGTTGCGAGCTGGTCGGCGGCAAGCCGCGCATCGTCGGCCCGCAGCTGGCCGGCCATGCGACCAAGAGCTCGTTGCAGGCGTTCTTGCCGAACCGCGAAGTCACCGCCGACCGCGCGGTGGCCGAATGGGTGGTGCACGCGCCGCGCGGCACGCGGCTTGCGTTGAGCGCGCGCGCCGACCGCGCCGGCGCGGTGCACACCGAAGCCGTGCTCGACTAGCACGGCGCCGGCACGGCGCGCCAGCGCCGTGGCTTCGCACCGGCTTGGCCAGGGCCAATTGCGGCACCACGTCGCATCTGCGATGCGTTGCGACGCGCGGCTTCGCATGGACCGCGGACCGCAAGCGACAATGCCGGCCGATCTGAAAGGCGCGACGGCCACGATGAACCTGACGATCAACGACCGCAATGTCGCTGTCGACGACGCGCAGACCGACCCCGCGCATGCCCTTGCTGTGGGTGCTGCGCGACGTGCTGCAGATGACCGGCACCAAATACGGCTGCGGCGTGGCCGCCTGCGGCGCCTGCACCGTGCACGTCGATGGCGCGGCCGTGCGCTCGTGCGTGACGCCGCTGTCGTCGTTGCAGGGCAAGGCGGTGCGCACGATCGAAGGCCTGGTCGGCGTCGGCGGGCCGCATCCGCTGCAACGGGCCTGGGTCGAGCACCAGGTGCCGCAGTGCGGTTATTGCCAGAGCGGCATGTTGATGGCGGCCGCGGCGCTGCTCGAAGCCAACCGCGAACCGAGCGATGCCGACATCGACGCCGCGATGACCAACCTGTGCCGCTGCGGCAGCTATCCGCGCGTGCGGGCGGCGATCAAGTCGGCGGCGCGCCAGCTGGCGCAACGCCGCCGCGCCGTCAATCGATGAAGCGCCGCAGCTTGTTGTTGTCGGGCGCTGCGGTCGGCGGCGCGCTGCTGGTCGGCTGGAGCGTGCTGCCGCCGCGCAGCCGCCTCGGGCAGCGCGGCGCTATGGCCGCCCGAGCCCGGCGAGGTCGCGCTCAACGGCTGGATCAAGATCGCCAAGGACGGCGCCGTGGTGCTGGCGATGAACCGCAGCGAGATGGGCCAGGGCGTGCACACCGCGCTGGCGATGCTGGTGGCCGAGGAGCTCGACGTGCCGCTGGCGCGCGTGCGGCTGCAGCAGGCCGGCCACGACGCGATCTTCGGCAGCGCCGAAAGTTTTGTCGGCTTCCTGCCGTTTCACGCCGACGACCGCGAGCCCGGCCAGGAATCGTTGGCCTTTCGCGGCGCGCGCTGGATGACGCTGCAAGCTCGCGCGTGAGCTCGGCATCAACATCACCGGCGGCTCGGCCAGCGTGGCCGATGCCTGGGGGCCGCTGCGCCTGGCCGCGGCCACCGCGCGCGCGCGGCTGCTCGGCGTGGCGTCGTTGCGCTGGAAGTTGCCGGTGGCCGAGCTCGAGGTGCGCGACGGCATCGTCAGCCACGCGTCGGGGCCGCGCGCGCACTACGGCGAGCTGGCCGAGCAGGCCGCGTTGTCGCCGCCGGGCGACGTGACGCTGAAGGCGCGCGCGGATTGGCGCGTGATCGGGCGCCCCGCGCAGCGGGTGGACCTGGTCGACAAGTGCGATGGCCGCGCGGTGTACGGCCTCGATGTGCGGCTGCCCGGCCTGGTGTACGCCAACGTGCTGCACGCGCCGATGCTCGGCGGCTCGCTGGCCACGCTGGATGTCAACGCGGCGCTGCGGCGCCCCGGCGTCGAGCGCATCGTGCGGCTGCCGCCGCTGGCCGGCGCGAATGCCGCCATCGCGGTGGTGGGGCGCACCACCTGGCACGCGCGCGAGGCGTCGCGTGCGTTGCAGGTCGAGTGGCGCGCGCCGCCGGCCGGGCCGCTGGACTCCAAGCGCATCGAGGCCGCCCTCGAAGCGGCGGCGCGTGATGCCGCCGCGCGGCAAGGCGGCTTCAGCTTCCACAGCCGCGGCGACAGCTCGGCCGCGCTGGCTGGCGCGGCCAAGCGGGTCGAAGCCCTGTACCGCGCACCGTATCTCGCACACGCGACGATGGAGCCGATGAACTGCACGGCTCGCGTGCACGACGGCAAGGTCCAGGTGTGGGCGCCGACCCAGGTGCCTGGCCTGGCGCGCGACGCGGCCGCGCGCGTGGCCGGCGTCAAGCCCGATGCAGTGACCGTGCACGTCACCCCGCTCGGCGGCGGCTTCGGGCGCCGGCTCGAGGTCGACTTCGTGGCGCAAGCGGTGCGCGTGGCGTTGGAGACCGCAGGCCGACCGGTGCAGCTCAGCTGGTCGCGTGAAGAAGACTTCACGCACGACTTCTACCGCCCCGCGGGCGCCGCGCTGCTGCGCGCCGGGTTCGATGCGCAGGGGCGCCTGACCGCCTTCGAAGCGCACAGCGCAGGCGACGCGCTCGAGCCGCGCTGGATGGAGCGTGTGCTGCCGGCGCTGACGGGGCCGGTCGATGCACCCGACAAGACCACGGTCGAGGGCCTGTACGACCTGCCCTATGCGATCGAGCACCAGCGCATCGCGCACGTCGCCACCAAGCAGCGGCGTGCCGATCGGCAACTGGCGCTCGGTGGGGCATTCGCACAATGCGTTCTTCGCCGAGTCGTTCGTCGACGAACTGGCCCGCGCGGCAGGCGATCGACCCGCTGAAGTTCCGGCTCGACCTGCTGCGCCGGCAAGCCACGCCACGCGGCCGTGCTGACGCTGGCCGCGCAAAGGGCCGGCTGGGGCCAGCCGTTGCCGGCGGGTCGCGCACGCGGCCTGGCGCTGCACGAGAGCTTCGGCACCATCGTCGCGAGGTGGTCGAGCTGTCGCTGGCCGACAAGCGGCCGCGCGTGCACCGTGTGGTGTGTGCGCTCGACTGCGGTGTCGTCGTGCACCCGCAAGGCGTGGCGCAGCAGGTGGAGTCGTCGGTGGTGTTCGGCTTGAGCGCCGCGCTGTACGGCCGCATCGACATCGACGGCGGCGTGGTCAAGCAGAAGAACTTTCCCGACTACCCGCTGCTGACGCTGGCGCAGACGCCGCTCATCGAGACCTACACGGTGCCCAGCGACCGAGCGCCCACCGGCATGGGCGAGCCGGCGCTGCCGCCGGTGGCGCCGGCGCTGGCCAACGCGTTGTTCGTGCTGACCGGGCGCAGGCTGCGCGAGCTGCCGCTGGTGCCGCTGCTGGCGTGAACGGCACCCGCGCCTAGCAGGCCCGCAAAGCGAGCAGCGGCAGTGCCGACCAGGCGACGGCGACCAGGGCCAGCGCTGCCGCCGCGCGTCGCAAGCGCTCGATGCCGCGCGATTGCGCAATACCGTGCGTTCGACTCGGGTGCCGGTGCAGCAGCAGCGCCGCCAGCCAGCCGGCGACCAGCACTGTGAGCAGACCGAGGCCCAGGCGCGTCGTGTCGTCGTGCAGGTGCCGCAGGCAGGTGGCGGCCACCATCGCATAGCTGACGAAGAAGTGCGCCGCCCACAGCCACAACGGCATCGTGACGCGCCAGGCGGCGCGAAAGAAGCGCTCGGCGCGAGGGGTCACAGCCATCGCGGCAGCCACTGCACCACCCCCGCGACCACGCAGCCCTGCAGCGCGGCGTAGCCCCAGAAGAGCGTCACGTTGTCGAGCGTGGCGCGCCGTGACGCCAGCACCAGGCTGGCGCCCCAACGCGCCGCCAGATAGGCCGCCATCGCGGCCAGGACCACCGTGTGCAGCGCCTGATAGGCGAGCAGCGCCGCAACGGTCGCGCTCCAGGCGTCGGCGCGTGGCGACAGCATCGCGTGGCCTTGCACCTGCACGATTGTCGCGGCGGCCGCGAGCGCCAGCGCCGCCGCCACGCCGGCGACGCGCAGCGCGCGTGCCTTCCAATGCGTGGCGGGGCCGAGGCAGTGGCACACCACGATCGCCAGCGCCGAGGCCGCCCACAGCGCGATGCCCGATGCGAAGCTCGCCGAGCCGGGCAAGTCGGCGCCCGCGGGCGGGCAGACGTCCAGCCGCATCGCCACGTGCACGTGCGCGAACACCAGCGACGCGCAGATGCTCGCGTCGACGACCAGCAGGATGACCAGCGCCCAGAACGAATGCGATTTCGCGCCGCTGGCGCCGATCGGCAACACCACGCCGTCACCGACGGTCGCCAGCGCGACCGGCGGCAAGCGGTCGGTTTGCCACAGCCACTGCAGCACCGCCACCACCGCCACCGCGGCACAGGCCCAGGCGAGCGCGTGCAACTCGACGGTGAGCAGCAGGAAGAAGCCGGCGGTGCCGGCCGCCGCGACCAGCGGCAGCCAGCTGTCGCCGGTGAGCACGATCAGGTGGTCGAGCCGCGCGTGCCGCGGCGTCGTGACCAGCGTCTCGCGGCCGCCGGTCGCCGTGCCCGGCAACCAGTGCTCGCCGCGCTGCACTTCGGCGGCCAGCCCCGGCTGCTGCCACAGCGGTTCGCGCCCGTGCACCTGCGCGATGCTGCGCGTCTGGTATTCGTCGGCCGGAATCCACTCCAGCGTCGGCGCGCGCCACGGATTGCCGTGCTCGCGCTTGGGTCGCCGCCAGGTGCGGATGGCATCGACGAAGAAGACGACGAAGCCGGCGGCGAGCAGCGCGGCGCCGAGCGACGACAGCAGGTTCCACGGCGTCCAGCCAAGATCCGCCGCATAGGTGTAGACGCGCCGCGGCATGCCGAGCAGGCCCGACACGTGCATCGGGAAGAACGCGACGTTGAAGCCGACGAACGCCAGGCCGAACGACCAGCGCGCCCGGCGCTCGTCGAGCGTGTGGCCGTTGACCAGCGGCGTCCAGTGGTGGATCGCCGCGATCAGCGGGAACACCATGCCGCCGATCAGCACGTAGTGCAGGTGCGCGACGACGAAGTAGCTGTCGTGCACCTGCCAGTCGAACGGCAGCACCGCGACCATCACGCCCGTCAGGCCGCCCAGCACGAAGATGAAGAAGAAGCCGAGCAGGCACAGGCTGGCGCCGGTGATGCGCAGGCGGCCGCGCCGCAGCGTGGCCAGCCACGCGAACACCTGCATGCCGGCCGGGATCGCCACCGCCATGCTGGCCGCCGACACCAGGCCGGTGGCGAGCACCGACAGGCCGGCGGTGAACATGTGGTGGGCCCACAGCGCGAAGCTGAAAAAGCCCGTGGCCACCAGCGCCAGCACCACCGCGCGGCGCCCCACCAGCGGCGTGCCGGCCAGCGTCGGGATCATCATCGAGACCAGCCCGGCGGCCGGCAGGAAGATGATGTAGACCTCCGGGTGGCCGAAGAACCAGAACAGGTGCTGCCACAGCAGCGGGTCGCCGCCGCGCGCGGCGATGAAGAACGGCCAGTCGAACGCGCGCTCCAGCTCGAGCAGCGCGGTGCCGGCGATCACCGCCGGGAACGCGAACACGATCATCAGCCCGACCACCAGCATCGCCCAGGCATAGACCGGCATGCGCGACAGCGTCATGCCGGGCGCGCGCGTCATCAGGATGCCGACGATCAGCTCGATCGCGCCGGCGATGGCGCGGATCTCGATGAAGCCGATGCCCAGCAGCCAGAAGTCGGCGCCGACCCCCGGCGAGTGCACGCGGCCCGACAGCGGCGGATACATGAACCAGCCGCCGTCGGGCGCGACGCCGAAGAAGAGCGTCGCGAAGAAGGCGGCGCCGCCGATCGCGTAGGCCCAGAACGCATAGGCGGACAGCCGCGGGAACGGCAGGTCGCGTGCGCCGAGCATGCCCGGCAGCAGGTACACCGCGATCGCCTCGACCACCGGCACCGCGAACAGGAACATCATCACCGTGCCGTGCATCGTGAACACCTGGTTGTAGGTGGCGGCGACAGGAAGGCGTTGTCCGGCGTCGCGAGCTGCGCGCGCATCACCAGCGCCGAGCACGCCGGCGAGCACGAAGAACAGCAGCGACGTGGCGATGTAGAGCAGGCCGACGTGGGTGTTGTTGACGGTGGTCAGCGCGCGCCAGCCGGTGGGCGGCGCCCAGGCGCGCTCGAGCCGCAGCAGTTCGTCGGCCGGGCGTGGCAGGCGGTTCGGCAGCGCTCGACCGGCAGTCGCTCAGCAGGTAGGCGGCGAGCGCCTGCAGATCGGCCGCCGGCAGGTCGCGCGCACGCCGGCATGCGCGCGCCCGGCTTGTGCGCCTGCGGGTCGGCGATCCAGCCGGCCAGTGCCTCGGCCGTCATCGGCAGCGTGCCGGCGGCGAGGTGCTGCGGCTGCCCACGTGCGTGAGGTCCGGGCCGCCGGCACGCCTGCGACAGGCCGCTGCACCGTGTGGCAGACGGTGCAGCGGCGCTCGACGAAGAGCGCACGGCCGCGCCTTGCCGGCTCGCTGGTCGGGCTCGTGCGCCGGCCGCGCTTGCGCGGCGAGCCACGCGTCGAAGTCCGCCGGCGCTGGGCGACCACGTGCATCGCCATGCGCGCGTGCTGCTCGCCGCAGAACTCGGCGCACTGGCCGCGGTAGCATGCCCGCGCGCTCGGCCAGCACTTGCCAGTGGCTGATGCGGCCGGGCAGCATGTCGATCTTGCCGCCGAGCGCCGGCACCCAGAAGCTGTGGATCACGTCGCTGGCGGTGAGCCCGATCGTGACGCGGCGGCCGACCGGCAGGTGGACCTCGTTGGCGAGCACGACGTCGGGCCCGCCCGCGGGTCGCGATAGCGGACCTCCCACCACCACGGGTGCGCCGACCACGGTGATCACCAGCTCGGATCCGGCCGCCGCGGTGAGCACAGCGGTGCGTGCCACCGTGTAGACGAGCAGCGCGCTCAGCACGCACACGGGCAACACGACCCCGCCGCCGACCACCCAGCGGCCGGCCCGCAGCGCACCGTGCGCGCGCGGGCGCAGCGCGAAGGCCAGCAGCGCCATCACGCCGACGAACACCACGCTGCACATCACCAGCAGCACGACGCCGACCTCGTGAATCACCGCGGCCTGCGCCGAGGCCGCGGCGGCGATCAACGCTGCCTCCGCAGGTAGGCCGCGATGTGCCGCGCGTCGCCCGGCGTCACGCCCTGCGCCGGCATCGTGGTGTCGGGCACCACGCTGTCCGGCGCGACGATCCAGCGCAGCAGGTGCGCGTCGTCGTTGGGCACCTGCCCGGCGATGTAGCCGCGCGCCCCGAACGCCTCGAGGGTCACCGCCAAGCGGCCATCGGCGCCGGCGACACCCGGCACCGTGTGGCAGCGGCCGCACTGATGCTGCGCAATCAGCGAGCGGCCGCGTTCGGCATCACCGGCGGAGCCGGGCGCCGCGCCGCAGCCGGCCTGCAGCGCGGCACAGCAAAGCACGATGCGCGCGGTGCGGGCTCATGCGACGCGTCACGGCATTTGCCGTTCCCGGGTGATAGGCTGGGCCCGCAATGAAGCAGGCGCTGTGGACGCTCGCGGCCGTTGCGGCGCTGGCGGCGGCCGCCACGGCGGCGTTCGTTGGAGCGGCTGGTACGACGTCTCTGCCACCTCGCAACACCTGCAGCCGGTCTACACGCTGCTGGAGGGCGTGATGCACCGCTCGGTCAAGCGCCACGCACGCGGCATCGTGGCGCCCGACCTGCAGCAGCCCGCACGGCTCGACCGTGGCGCCGGCTGCTATCGGCAACACTGCGTGCAGTGCCACGGCGGGCCCGGGGCAGGCCGTCAGTCCGATGGCGCGCAGCATGCAGCCGCTGCCGGGCCCGCTGGTCGACGCGCCGGCGCGCTGGACGGCCGGCGAGCTGTACTGGATCACCCGCCACGGCATCAAGATGAGCGGCATGCCGGCCTGGCAGCAGCGGCTGCCCGACGACGACCTGTGGGCCGTCGTCGCCTTCGTGATGCGCCTGCCGGCCCTCGGCACGCAGGACTATCGCCGCTGGATCGCCCGGCTGGCGCCCGATGCCTGTGCCGCGCCAGGTGCGCCGGCGGCGGCCCCACCAGCGCCCAATGCGGCGCGCGGCCGCGAGCTCTTCCACCAGTACGCGTGTAATGCCTGCCACGTGATCCCGGGCGTCACCGGGGCACGCGTGCACGTCGGCCCGCCGCTGGGCGGGCTGGCCGGCCGAACGCTGATCGCCGGCAAGCTGCCCAACACGCCGGACAACCTGGTGCGCTGGTTGCGCGAGCCGGCCGCGGTGGAGCCGCACTCGGCGATGCCCGACATGGAGGTGCCGCTGCGCGACGCCCGCGACATGGCGGCCTATCTCGGCACGTTGCACTGAGGTTTGTTCGTGATGCGGCGCTCGCGCGGTTGTCGCCGCGACAGGGGGTGGCGCTGCCGCCGCGCCGTGCGCTCAGGCGCGGCTGGCCAAACGCGCGCGCCGGGCCGCGTTGAGCAGCGCCCGCGCCTCGCTGGCGGCATCGCGCGCCGCGGCGGCAAACTCATTGCCGCGGCTGGCATAGAGCACCGCGCGCGAGCTGTTGACGATGATCGGCGCGCTGGTCTGGCCGTCGCGGGCACGCCAGCCGGCGTGCACCGCGGCTTCGGCATCGCCGCCTTGCGCGCCGACGCCGGGGATCAGCAGCGGCAGCGTCGGTGCGATCTCGCGCACGCGCGCGATCTCGGCGGCCGCGGTGGCGCCGACCACCAGGCCGAGCTGGCCGTTGTGGTTCCACTCGCCCTGCGCCAGTTGAGCGATGTGCTCGTAGAGCATCGTCGCCGCCCGCCAGGCGCTGCGCCTGCAGGTCGGCGCCGCCGAGGTTGGAGGTGCGGCACAGCAGGATCAGGCCCTTGCCGTCGTACTTCATGTACGGCTCGAGCGAGTCGAAGCCGATGAAACGGCGACAACGTCACCGCGTCGGCCTGGTAGCGCTCGAAGGCCTCGCGCGCGTACTGCTCGGCGGTCGAGCCGATGTCGCCGCGCTTGGCGTCGAGGATCACCGGCACCGCGGGCGCCACCTTGCGGATGTGCGCCAGCAGCCGCTCGAGCTGGTCTTCGGCGCGGTTGGCGGCGAAGTAGGCGATCTGCGGCTTGAAGGCGAGCACCAGGTCGCGCGTGGCGTCGACGATGGTGGCGCAGAAGTCGAAGATGCGCGTCGCGTCGTGCTGCCACGCGCCGGGGAACTTGGCCGGCTCGGGGTCCAGGCCGACACACAGCAGCGAGTCGTGCGCGCGCTCGGCGGCGAGCAGCTTGTCGATGAAGGCTGTGGTCACGGATGCACTTCAGCGCAACCGCTCGGCCAGCGTGGCGGCCAGCCCGGTGTAGCTCGCGGGGGTCAGCGCGCGCAGGCGCGCCTTCTCGTCGGCCGGCAGCGCCAGCGAATCGATGAACGACGCCATCGCCTGCGCGTCGATCGCCTTGCCGCGCGTCAAGGCCTTGAGTTGTTCGTACGGCTCGGGCAGGCCGTGGCGCCGCATCACCGTTTGCACCGCTTCGGCGAGCACCTCCCAGGCGCCGTCGAGGTCGGCCGCGATCGCGGGGCGGTTGACCTCCAGCTTGGCCAGGCCGCGCTGCAGCGAGTCGTAGCCGAGCACCGCATGGCCGAGCGCCACGCCCATGTTGCGCAGCACCGTGCTGTCGGTGAGGTCGCGCTGCCAGCGGCTGATCGGCAGCTTTTGCGACAGGTGCGCCAGCAGCGCATTGGCCAGCCCGAAATTGCCCTCGGCGTTTTCGAAGTCGATCGGGTTGACCTTGTGCGGCATGGTCGAGCTGCCCACTTCGCCGGCCTGCAAGCGCTGCGTGAAGTAGCCCAGGCTGATGTAGCCCCAGACGTCGCGCGACCAGTCGATCAGCACCGTGTTGGCGCGCGCCACCGCGTCGAACAGCTCGGCCATCCAGTCGTGCGGCTCGATCTGGATCGTGTACGGATTGAACGTCAGGCGCAGCGACCCTTCGACCACCTCGCGCGCGAACGCCTCCCAGTCGAACTCGGGCCATGCCGCGAGATGCGCGTTGTAGTTGCCCACCGCGCCGTTCATCTTGGCCAGCGGCTGCACCTCGGCGATGCGCGTGCGCGCGCGGGCCAGCCGCGCCGCCACGTTGGCGATCTCCTTGCCGAGCGTGGTCGGGCTCGCGGTCTGGCCGTGCGTGCGGCTGAGCATCGGCACGTCGGCGAGCTCGTGGGCCATCGCGGTCAGGCGCTGCACGATGCGATCGAGCGCCGGCAGCAGCACGCGCTCACGCGCGGCCTGCAGCATCAGCGCGTGGCTGGTGTTGTTGATGTCTTCGCTGGTGCAGGCGAAATGCACGAACTCGCGCCACGGCTCGAGCTGCGCATCGCCTTGCATGCGGTCTTTCAGCCAGTATTCGACGGCCTTGACGTCGTGGTTGGTGGTGCGCTCGATGTTCTTGATCGCCAGCGCGTCGTCCTCGCAGAACTGCTGGACCCAGGCCCGCAGCACGCTCGCGCGCGGCAGCCGGCAGCGGCGGGAACTCCGGCATGCCGGCGTCAGACAGCGCGACGAACCACTCGACCTCGACCTGCACCCGCCGCTGCATCAGGCCGTACTCCGACAGCAGCGGGCGCAGCGCATCGAGCTTGGCCGCGTAGCGCCCGTCGAGCGGCGACAAATTGGTCAATGGGGAGTTCGGCATCGAGGCGGTGCGCGGCGGTGCGCGCGGGTGCGCTGCCGTCGTCGATTGTAGTTGGCGCGACCGCGCTGTCCGGGCGCGGCCGTCAAGCGCCGACCACCCCGAGCACGACCCGCTTCTCGTGCGCGCGCTCGCCGATCTGCAGTGCCGCGCCCAGGCTGCGCAAGGCCGTCTCGGCAGCGTCGTCGCTGGCTGCATGCACGAACGCCAGCGGCTCGCCGCGCGACACGCGGCTGCCGATGCCGCGCAGGTCGCCAAAGCCCACGCGCGGGTCGACGGTGTCGCCGGCGCGCGCGCGGCCGCCGCCGAGCGCGATCACCGCCAGGCCGATGGCGCGTGTGTCCATCGCCGCCACCACGCCGTCGCGTGGGCTCGGCAGCGGTCGCTGCACCGGTGCACGCGGCAGTCGTGCGCCGCCGCGCCCGAACACGTGGCGCGGCCCGCCGAGCGCGGCCACCATGCGCGCGAACCGTTCGGCCGCCTCGCCGCTGTCGAGCACCTGTTGCGCCCGCTGCTGGCCATCGGCCAGGTTGGCGGCAAGACCGCTTTGCTGCAACAAGTGCCCCGCCAGCGCCAGCGTCACCTCGAGCAGGCGCGGCTCGCGCGCACGGCCGCTGAGGAAGTCCAGGCTTTCGCTCACCTCCAGCGCGTTGCCGGCCGTGGTGCCGAGCACGGCGTTCATGTCGGTGATCAACGCCCGCGTCGGCAAGCCGGCTTCGTTGGCCACCGCCACCAGGCTCTCGGCCAGCGCCCGCGCCTCGCCGTGCGTGGTGCAAAACGCGCCGTTGCCGTGCTTGACGTCGATCAGCAGCGCCTGCAGCGCCGGCGGCCAGCTTCTTGGACAGGATGCTGGCGGTGATCAGCGGCAGCGACTCCACCGTGCCGGTGGCGTCGCGGATCGCGTAGAGCCGGCGGTCGGCCGGCGCGATGCGCGCGCTGGCGCCGACGATCGCGCAGCCGGCGTCGCGCAGCGTGCGCTTGAGCGTCGCGCGATCGGGCGTCGTGCGGTAGCCGGGCAACGCCTCGAGCTTGTCCAGCGTGCCGCCGCGTGTGGCCGAGGCCGCGCCCCGAGACCATCGGCACCACCGCGCCGCAGGCGGCGAGCAGCGGCGCCAGCACCAGGCTGACCTTGTCGCCGACGCCGCCGGTGGAGTGCTTGTCGAGCAGCGGGCCGTCGAAGTGGTCGCGCGACCAGTCGAGCACTTGGCCCGACGCCGCCATCGCGCGGGTCAGCAGCGTCGTCTCGGCGCGCGTCATGCCGCGCAGGCAGATCGCCATCGCCAGCGCCGCCACCTGGCCCTCGCTCCAACTGCGCGACGCCAGGCCGCGCACGAAGGCGTCGATCTGCGCGCTGTCGAGCGCCGCGCCCTCGCGTTTGGCGCGAATGATCTCCTGCGCTCTCGACGGCGGTGTTGCTGTCAAGGCTCAGTTCACGCGTCGGATGCGCTCGAGCGAGGCCGGTGCGATCGAGCCCGAGTGCCGCGACATAACGCTCGAGGGCATCGATGTCCATCATGCCGGTGCGCGCCTCCTGGCCGTCCTGCTTGAACACGGTGAAGTTGTCGCCGCCGCCGGCCAGGAAGCTGTTGATCGTGACGCGCAGCTTCTGCTGTGGCTCGATGGCGGCGCCGTTCAGGCGCAGGCTGCCCGGCACGATGCGTTCGCCCGCCGGCTTGGCGGCGTCCCAGCTGTAGGTGAAGCCGCGCGACACCTGCAGCACGCGCGGCCGCGGCTGGTTCAGCCACTGCTGCTCGAGCGCGCGCTGCAGTTGTGCGCCGGTGAGCGTGATGGTCACCAGGTTGTTGTAGAACGGTTGCACCGCAAACAGGTCTTCGTAGCGCACCAGGCCGTTGGCGTCGCCGGCCAGCGTGGCGCGCAGGCCACCCGGGTTCATCAGCGCGAGCTGCGCGCCGTCGCCGCTGGTGGCCGCCAGCTGCGCATCGGCCACCAGTTGGCCGACCGGCATCTCGCCGGCCGGGCTCTCGTCGCGCGTCAGCGGCGCGAACGCGCGCCCGACGCTGCGTTTGGCCAGCGGCGCGGCCAGCCGCTCGTACTGCTCGATCAATTGCGTCTGCGCCGAGTCCTTGGCGAAGCGGTCGGTGCGCACGATCAGGTTGCGGGCACGCGCCTCGCGCACGTCGCCGCTGGTAGGGTCGAGCACGAGGTCGATCTCGGTGACCAGCGTGCCGTACTTGTCGGCGCTGGTGACCAGGCGCCCGGCGATGCGGCAGTTGTAGGCGCGGTGCGTGTGGCCGCTGACCACCAGGTCGATGGCGGCATCGAACTGCTCGACGATGCGCACGATCGGCCCCGAGATGCCGGGGCACTCGTCGTAGTCGCCGGTCGGCAGACCGCCTTCGTGGATCAGCACGACGATGGCCTCGATGCCCTGGCGCTTGAGCTCGGGCACCAGCGCGTTGACCGTCTGCACCTCGTCGCGAAACTGCAGCCCGGCCACGCCCGACGGCACCACGATCTGCGGCGTGTCCTTCAAGCGTCAGGCCGATGAAGGCCACCGGGATGCCCTGGAAGCGCTTGACGTGATAGGCCGGCAGCAGCGTCTGGCCGCTGCGCGTGTCGATGGTGCTGGCGGCCAGCCAGCGGAACTTCGCGCCGGCGAACGGCTGCGGCCCCTTGCAGCCGTCGGTGGGGTGGCAGCCGCCGCGTTGCAGCCGCAGCAGCTCGGCGCTGCCGTGGTCGAACTCGTGGTTGCCCACCGCACTGGCCTCCAGGCCCATCAGGCCGAGCGCCTCGACCGTCGGCTCGTCGTGGAACAGCGCCGAGACCAGCGGGCTGGCGCCGACCAGGTCGCCGGCGGCGACGAAGATGTGGTTCGGATTCTTCGCGCGCAACTCGTTGAGCGCGCTGGCCAGATGCTCGGCGCCGCCGGCGGCGACGTTGACCGTCTTGCTGGCGTCCTGCGGATCGCGGATGCGGATGCCGCCTTGCGGTGGCCGCAGGTTGCCGTGGAAGTCGTTGATCGCCAGGATCTTCACTTCCACCGGGCCGGTGGGACGCGTCGGCGCCGGCGCGCAAGCGAGCAGCCCCGTGGCGGCGAGCAGGGCGATGGCGAGACGGCAGCGCATGGTTGAAGGCCTCGGAGCAGAATTCGGACGTGGCCCAAGTGTAGGCACGCGTGCGGCGGTCTACGGCTGAATCGAGCATCGGCGCAACAGCAAGGAGTGCGAGCATGAGCAGGCGTGACGTGGTGGTGTTGGGCGCGGCGCGCTCGGCGATCGGGACTTTCGGCGGCTCGCTGGCCGACATCGAGCCGGCCGAGCTGGCCGGCACCGTGATGAAGGCGGCCGTCGAGCGCTCGGGCGTCGACCCCAAGGCGATCAACTACGTGACGGTGGGCAACACCATCCCCACCGAGGGCCGCTTCGCCTACGTGGCGCGGGTGGCGTCGATCCAGGCCGGCTTGCCGATGGACTCGGTGGCGATGGCGGTCAACCGCCTGTGCTCCTCGGGCCTGCAGGGCATCGTGACCACGGCGCAGAACATCCTGCTCGGCGACTGCCGACTACGGCATCGGCGGCGGCGTCGAGGTGATGAGCCGCGGCGGCTACCTGTCCACCGCGCTGCGCAGCGGCGCGCGCATGGGCGACAGCAAGCTGATCGACATGATGGTGGCCACGCTGACCGATCCGTTCGGCGTCGGCCACATGGGCATCACCGCCGAGAACCTGGCCGTGAAGTGGAGGATCACGCGCGAGGAGCAGGACGCGCTGGCGGTGGAGTCGCACCGCCGCGCGGCGGCGGCGATCGCCGAGGGCCGCTTCAAGTCGCAGATCGTGCCGATCGTCAAGCAGACCAGGAAGGGCGAAGTCACCTTCGACACCGACGAGCACGTGAAGCCCGCGACCACGCTCGAAGCGCTGGCCAAGATGAAGCCGGCGTTCAAGAAGGACGGCACCGTCACCGCCGGCAACGCCTCGGGCATCAACGACGGCGCGGCCTTCTTCGTGCTGGCCGACGCCGACGGTCGCCGCAGCGGCCGGCCACAAGCCGCTGGCGCGGCTGGTGTCGTATGCGGTGGCCGGCGTGCCCAACGAGATCATGGGCGAAGGCCCGATCCCGGCCATCGAAGCTGGCGCTGAAGAAGGGCGGCGTGCGCCTCGACCAGATGGACGTGATCGAGAGCAACGAGGCCTTCGCCGCGCAGGCGATCGCGGTGGCGCGCGGCCTCGAGCTCGACATGAACAAGACCAATCCCAACGGCGGCGCCATCGCGCTCGGCCATCCGATCGGTTGCTCTGGCGCCTTCCTCGCCACCAAGGCGCTGTACGAGCTGCAGCGCATCGAAGGGCCGCTATCGCGCTGGTGACCATGTGCATCGGCGGCGGCCAGGGCATCGCCGCGGTGTTCGAGCGGCTCTAGAAGGGAACCCGGGCGCGGCCGAGTTCGCCGCGCCGCTTCAGTAGGTGTCGCCCGACGGCTCGGCGCTCGCGCGTGGCGCGCCGGCCAACACCGCTTCGATGTCGGCCAGCAGGCTGCTCGCGCCGATGCGAAATCGCGCCGGTGTCAGCGCGGCTGCACCAAGCGCCTGCGCCACCGCGTCGAGGTAGGGCGCCGCGTCGGCGACCGTGCGGATGCCGCCCGAGGCCTTGAAGCCGACGCGCGAGCGGGTCGCTGGATCGGCTGCGATCACGCGCAGCATCACAGCCGCTGCCTGCGGTGTCGCGCTGACCGGCGTCTTGCCGGTGCTGGTCTTCAGGAAGTCGGCGCCTTCGCCCAGCGCCAGGCGCGCGGCGCGCTCGATGACTGCCTCGTCGCGCAACTCGCCGGTCTCGAGGATCACCTTCAGCGTCAGGCCCCTCGCTGCCGCGGCGCACCGCGCGCAGCACGGCCACGCAGGCGGCCTCGCCGCCAACGAGCAGCGCGCGCCAGGGCAGCACGACGTCGACTTCCTGGGCGCCGGCTTGCACGATGGTGTCGACTTCGCGCTCGGTGCGAGCCACGTCGGTCGAGCCGTCGGGGAAGTTGGCGACCGCGGCCACCTTGACCGCCAGCGACAGCCGTTGCGCGCGCCAGGCGCGCGAAGCGCGGCCACACGCACACCGCGGCCACCGCGCCGTGCGCGGCCGCTGGCGCGTTCGCACAGCGCGTGCGACGTCGGCTTCGCTGTCGCCATCGTTCAGGCTCGTCAGGTCCAGGCAGGCCAGCGCGATGCGTGCGGCGTCGAGTGCGGCTGCGGCGTGCGTCATGTCAGATCTCCAGCGCGGCGACGATCGCCTCGAGCAACGGCACTGCCGTGGCCTGCGCCGCTTGCGCGACGGCCAGCGTGTGGCGCGTGGCTCAGCGCCTCGGTCTTCCAGCCCGCAGCCCATGTTGGTGATCATCGACAGCGCCAGCACGCGCAGGCCGGCGTGGCGCGCGAGGATGGTCTCGGGCACCGTGCTCATGCCCACCGCCTGCGCGCCGAGCTGCTGCAGCATGCGGATCTCGGCCGGCGTCTCGAACTGCGGCCCGAGCATCCAGGCGTAGACGCCTTCGTGCAGCGTCGACGCCGCTGCGCTCGGCCGCGGCGCGCGCGCGCGTGCGCAGCACCGGGTCGTAGGCATCGCGCAGGTCGACGAAGCGCGTCGATTGCCCGCCTCGCCGATCAGCGGCGAGCGCTGCGCGCATGTTCAGGTGGTCGCTGATCAGCATCAGCTCGCCCGGGCGCAGCGCGGCATCCAGGCTGCCGGCGGCGTTGGTCTGCACCAGCACCGTCACGCCGCAGGCGGCCAGCGTGCGCGATCGCGCCCTTCATCGCCGTCGGCATCGCCGGTCTCGTAGGTGTGCTTGCGGCCGGCCAGCACCGCCACCTCGCGGCCGCCGATGCTGGCCGAGCAGCAACTCGCCGGCGTGGCCGGCGACGCCGAGCACCGGAAACGCCGGCAGCTCGCGCGTAGGGCATGCCTGACCGCGTCGACTGCACGCAGCTCGGCGAACGGCTGCCAGCCCGAGCCCAGCAGCACCGCGATGCGCGGCCGCGGCGCCGGCGCTGGCGCGCGATCGCGCGCGGCACTAGCGCTGCGATCGGATCGTCCTGAAGCTCATGTCGGAGGCGCCCAGATGATCCGGCACCGAAGCTCGCCGGCAGCAACTCGCCGAGCGTGAAGCGCGCCGCGCCAGCCCTGTGCGGTCGGCCGACCACACCGGCGTGTCGTCGCCGGCGAACTCGCGCAGCTTCTGGCGGCAGCCGCCGCACGGCGTGACCGGCTGCGGCGCCTCGCCGCACCACGACCGCTGCGCGCACGCGGCGGCCGCCGGCGAGCACCAGCGCCGCCAGCGCCACCGCCTCGGCGCACAGGCCCTGCGGATAGGCCGCGTTCTCGACGTTGCAGCCGGCGTGCATGCGGCCCTGCTCGTCGAGCAGCGCCGCGCCGACCGTGAACTTCGAGTACGGCGCATGCGCGTGTCGGCGCGCGGCGCGGGCGGCATCGACCAGGCGGGCGAGGTCGTGCTCTGACCGGTGGCGGCATGGCGGGTCGATGGCGTCAGCGCTCCTTCGACGTACGGCACGCCCAAGCGCCTTGGGCGCGCGGGCGCGGCCGATGAAGCCGGCCAGCAGCACCACCGTCATCACGTAGGGCAGGGCCTGGATCGCCTGCACCGGCACCGCGCCGATGCCCGGCAGCGCGCACGCCCTGCAGCCGGATCGCCACCGCGTCGAGAAAGCCGAACAGCAGGCAGGCCCAGCAGCGCGCCGCACCGGGTGCCACTTGCCGAAGATCATCGCGGCCAGCGCCATGTAGCCGCGGCCGGCCGTCATGTTGCGGAATGAACGCCGGGTTCTGCGCCAGCACCAGGTAGCAGCCGGCCAGCGCGCACAGCACGCCGTTGAGCGCCAGCGCCGCGTAGCGCAGCGCCTGCACCGAGACGCCGGCGGCGTCGACCATCGCCGGGTTCTCGCCGGCCGCGCGCAGGCGCAGGCCGAAGCGCGTGCGGGACAGCAGCCACCACACCGCCGGCACCAGCAGCCAGCGCGACATAGACCAGCACGTTGTGGCCGAGCAGGCCGATCGCCGACGCATCGGGCCGACCAGCGGCACGTCGTGCAGCCAGGCGGCCGGCGCGCTGAACCAGCGGCGCCAGGCGCACCGCGTCGGGCAGCGGCGGCGTCTGCCCGCCCTGCTGGAACCAGGCGATGCCCAGCACCACCGTCAGGCCGGCGGCGGTCATCGTGATCGCCATGCCCATCACCACCTGGTCGCCGCGGTGGCTGACGCAGGCATAGCCGTGCAGCATCGACAGCGCGACGCCGACCACCACCGCGGCCAGCCAGCGCCAGCGGCAGCGAGCCGAACGCCGCGCCGGCGCGCGCCGGCGGCGAACGCGGTGAGCAGCATCTTGCCCTCGAGGCCGAGGTCGATGACGCCGGCGCGCTCGCTCAGGCAGCCGGCCAGCGCGCACAGGATCAGCGGCGTCGACACGCGCAGCGTCGAGGCGAGCAGCGTGCCGATCAGCGACCTCATCCATGCGCGGCCACCGCGTCTCCGGCGGCGCTCGAGCGCGAACCACGCCGCGCCAGCGACGGCGCCGCCACCTGCGCCATCGCGCCGGAGAACAGCACGATCAGCCCTTGCAGCGTGAACACCATGTCGCGGCTGAAGCCGGGGATCTCGAACGCGAGCTCGGCGCCGCCCTGGTACAGCGCGCCGAACAGCAGCGCCGCCAGCACGATGCCCACCGGATGGTTGCGCCCGATCAGCGACACCGCGATGCCGGCGAAGCCGGCGCCGACCGACGAAGTCGAGCAGCAGCCGGCCGTGCACGCCGGCGATCTCGTTGATGCCGACCAGCCCGGCCAGCGCGCCCGACAGCGCCATCGACAACATGATCTGCGCGCTGCGGCCGGATGCCGGCGTAGCGCGCCGCCTCGGGCGCGAAGCCGACCGCGCGCAGCGCGTAGCCCGGCCGCGATGCGCCACAGCAGCAGGTAGACGAGCACGCCGCGGCCAGCGCCAGCAGCACGCTCAGGTTGAGCGGCGAGCGCGGCCACTCGATGCCGAGCCCGGCGAGCACCTCGTGCATGCCGGGCAGCGTGCGCGCGCGGGGCCGAAGGCGCGGCTCTCCGGCGTCATGTTGCCCGGCTCCTTGAGCACGTTGACCAGCAGGTAGACAGCAGCGCCGAGGCGATGAAGTTGAACATGATCGTCGTGATCACGACGTGGCTGCCGCGCCAGGCCTGCAGCGCGCCCGGCACCGCCGCCCAGGCCATGCCGAACAGCGCGCCGCCGACGCACCATCAGCGGCAGCACGCAGCCAGCGCCGGCAGCATTGATCGGCCGAGCGCCAGCGCGACCAGCGCCGGTGCCGAGGCCGCCCAGCATCGCCTGGCCCTCGCCGCCGATGTTGAACAGGCCGCCGTGGAAGGCCACCGCCACCGCCAGCCCGGTGAAGACGAAGGTGGTGGCGTAGTACAGCGTGTAGCTCAGGCCGGCGCGCGCTGCCGAACGCGCCCTTGCACCAGCAGCGCCAGCACCTGCGCCGGGTCCTGCCCGATCGACCAGCACGACGAGGCCGCACGACCAGCAGCGCCAGCGCCAGGTTGAACAGCGGCAGCACGACCAGGTCGAGCCAGCGCGGCAGCTCGATCGGCTGCGCGAGCTCATGCCGTGACGGCCTCGGCGGCAGTCGCCGTGCCGGCATCCGCCCATCAGGCGGCCCGAGCGCGCTCTCGGTGCAGTGCGTCGATCGGCAGCTCGCCGGCTGATGCGGCCGCCGTTCATCACGAGCACGCGGTCGGCCAGCGCGAGGATCTCGTCGAGCTCGCGACGACACCACCAGCACCGCGCCGCCGGCGTCGCGCATCGCGCGCAGGCGGCCGTGGATGAACTCGATCGCGCCGATGTCGACGCCGCGCGTCGGCTGGCCGACCAGCAGCACCTGCGGCTCGGGCATCGCCTCGCGCGCGAGCACGAGCTTCTGCTGGTTGCCGCCGGAGAACTTGGACGCTGCGCAGCGCGCGTCGCGCGGGCGCACGTCGTAGCGCTCCATCATCGCGCGCGCGTCGGCGCGCATCGCGCCGCTGGCGCATCCAGCCGCGGCGGCTGTAGCGCGGCCGCGCGCTGGTAGCCGAGCACGGCCGACTCCCAGGCCGCGAAGCGGCAGCACCAGCGCCGCGCCGCTGGCGGTCCTCGGGCACGTGCGCGAGCGCCAGCGCGCGCGCGGTCGCGGGTCGAGCCAGCGCGCCGGCGTGAAGCGTCGGCCGCCGAGCTGCAGCGCGCCGGCGTCGGGCTCGCAGCAGCCCGGACAGCACGTCGAGCAGCTCGCTCTGGCCGTTGCCCGAGACGCCGGCGATGCCGACGATCTCGCCGGCGCGCAGCGTCAGCGACACGTCGTCCAGCCGCGTCACGCCGAGCGCATCGCGCCACTGCAGGCCGCTGCGCCTGCAGCAGCACGCGCGCCCGCGGTCGCGACGGCCTGCGCACGCGCCGCCGCGCCCGAGCTGCACGCGGCGGCCGACCATCGCCTCGCGCCAGCGCGTCGATGCTGGTGTCGGCGATCGGCGCAGTCGAGCACCACCGCGCCGGCGCGCATCACGGTGACCGCGTCGCACAGCGCGCATGATCTCCTTCAGCTTGTGCGTGATCAGCAGGATCGTCGTGCCGCGCTCGCGCAGCTGCGCAAGCGTGACGAACAGCGCTTCGGTCTCCTGCGGCGTCAGCACCGCGGTCGGCTCGTCGAGGATCAGGATGCGCGCGCCGCGGTACAGCGCCTTCAGGATCTCCAGCCGCTGGCGCTCGCCCACCGGCAGCTCGTCGACCGGCGCGTCCAGCGCGCACCTGCAGGCCGGTGTCGCGCATCAGCGCTCGAGCTCGGCGCGCACCTGCGCGCGCGCCGCGCGGCAGGCGCCAGCCGGGCTCGGCGCCGAGCATGCACGTTGTCGAGCGCGCTGAAGCGTGTCGACCAGCATGAAGTGCTGGTGCACCATGCCGATGCCGAGCGCGATCGCGTCGCGCGAGTTGCGGATGCTGCACCGGCCGGCCGTCGACCTCGATCGCGCCGCTGTCGGCGCTGTAGAAGCCGTACAGGATCGACATCAGCGTGCTCTTGCCGGCGCCGTTCTCGCCGACGATGCCGTGCACCGTGCCGGCCGCGCACCGTCAGGTCGACGCGCGCCGTTGGCCTGCACCGCGCCGAAGCGCTTGTCGATGCCGCGCATCGCGACCGCAGCGGCTGGCGCGGCGCCGCGGTCGGCTCGCGCAGTCGTCAGCTGCAGCCTCAGTACTTGCAGGCGTTGTCGGCCATGTAGTCGGCGACCTTGATCTTGCCGGCGATGATGTCGGCCTTGGCGGCGTCGACCTTGGCTCTTCATGTCGGCGCTCACCAGCTTGGCGTTGTGCTGGTCCATCGCGTAGTCGACGCCGCCTTCCTTCAGCCCGAGCACGGTGACGCCGGGCTTGCTGCTTCTTGAAGCTGTTGTAGACCGCGACGTCGACGCGCTTGACCATCGAGGTCAGCATCGTGCCGGGCTGCAGGTGGTTCTGGTTGCTGTCGACGCCGATCGCCAGCTTGCCGGCGTCCTTGGCGGCCTGGTAGACGCCCGATGCCGGTGCCGCCGGCGGCGGCGAAGACCACGTCGACGCCCTTGGCGAACTGCGCCTTGGCCAGCTCGCCGCCGCGCGCCGGGTCGTTCCACGCGCGCCGGCGTGGTGCCGGTCATGTTGGCGCTGACCTCGACCTTCGGGTTGGCGTACTTCGCGCCCTGCTCGTAGCCGCACTGGAACTTGCGGATCAGCGGGATGTCCATGCCGCCGACGAAGCCGACCTTGCCGCTCTTGCTGGCCATCGCCGCCATCATGCCGACCAGGAAGCTGCCTTCCTGCTCCTTGAAGACGATCGACTCGACGTTGGGCAGCTTGACCACCGAAGTCGATGATCGCGAACTGCAGCTTCGGGAACTCCTTGGCCACCTTCTCGATCGCTCGAGCCCTGCGAGAAGCCGACGCCGATGATCGGGTTGGCGCCGCGCTCGGCCATGCGCCGCATCGCCTGCTCGCGCTGCGCCTCGTTGGCGATCTCGAACTCGAGGTAGGGCTTGCCGGTTTCCTTCTTCCAGCGCTCGGCGCCGTTGTAGGCCGCCTCGTTGAACGACTTGTCGAACTTGCCGCCCATGTCGTAGATGATGGCGGGCTGCGGCCGCGCGGCCGACGCGAGGCCAGCAGGCCGACGGCCAAGAAAGCGGCGCGGTGGTAAGGTCATCATGGCGGTGTGCTCCCGTGCGTCGGATCGAGGTGCGGCGCAGGATATCAACGTCGCGGTGCCGGCGCGCCAGCCTGGACTACGATGCACGATGATCCGTCGCACGCCGACATCGACGCGCTCGCGCGTGCGCTGCCCAAGGTGCTGCTGCACGAGCACCTCGACGGCGGCCTGCGGCCGGCCACGCTGCTCGAGTTGCTGCACGCAGCGCGGCCTGCCGGCGCCGGCGGCCGACGCGGCGGCGCTGGCGGCCTGGTTCGACGCGCGCGCCCATGCCGGCAGCCTGGACCGAGTACCTGCGCGGCTTCGCGCTCACGGTGGCGGCGATGGCCACGCCCGGCGGCGCTGCGAGCGGGTGGCCTTCGAGGCCGCCGAGGACGCGCGCGCCGACGGCTGCGTGCTCGCCGAGTTCCGCATCGCGCCGCTGCTGTTCGAGGCCCACGGCCTGCGCGGCGAGGCGGCGGTCGAGGCGCTGCTCGCCGGGCCTGCAGCGCAGCGCGCTGCCCAGCGGCCTGATCGTCTGCGCGATGCGCCACCTGCCGCGCGACCGAGACCGAGCGCGCGGCGCGGCTGGCGCTGCGCTACCAGGGCCAGGGCGTGGTCGGCTTCGACCTCGCCGGCGCCGAGCTCGGGCATCCGCCGGGCGAGCACGCCGGCGCGCTCGCGCATCGCGCGCGACGCCGGCCTGCCGCTGACGCTGCATGCCGGCGAGGCCGACGCCGGCGACGCGCGTGATCGAGGCGGCGCGCCTGGGCGCGCGCCGCATCGGCCACGGCGTGCGCCTGGCCGATGCGCTGCGCGACGCCGCGACGGCGCCGCGCTGGTCGACGAGGCGCGCGCAGCGCGGCCTGCACCTGGAGGTCTGCCCGACCAGCAACGTGCACACCGGCGCCGCGGCATCGATCGCCAGCGCACCCGATCACGGCGCTGTGGCGCGCCGGCTGTCAGCGTGTCGTTCCACACCGACAACCGGCTGATGTCGCGCATCACGCCGTCGCAGGAGGCCGCTGCGCTGCTGCGCGCAGACGCCGCTGACGCTGGCCGACCTGGCTGCGATGGAGCATGCAGGCGGCGCAGCATTCGTTCCTCGGCGCTGCGGCGCGCGCGCAGGCAAAGGCCGCGATCCGCGCGTTCGCGAGCGGCCACGCGCTGCACCTGAACGATTGAGGCGCGGCGGCCCGTGGCGCTGGCGCGCCGCGGCTCGCCGCGGCATCAGAACAGCGCCTTGAACTGCAGGCCGTAGGTGCGCGGCTCGTTGATGAAGCCGGTGAGGTTGTTGAAGTCGATGCCGCCGACCACGCGGATCTGGTCGGTGATGTTGCGCACGAAGGCGGCGGCTTCGTACTTGCCCTTGCCCCACAGGTAGCCGACGCGCAGGCCGCCCTCGGTGAGCGACTTGCCGGTGAACTCCACCGACTCGTAGAGGAAGAAGTTGATCTTGCTGCGGTACACCCAGTCGGTGTAGACGTACCACTCGCCGCCGCCGTCCACCGGCAGGCCGTAGCGCAGCGTGAAGTTGACGGTGGTTTCAGGCGCCTGCGGCAGCGGGTTGCCGTCGATCTGTGCCAGCACCGAGCCGGCGTCGGACCGGGAATGGTCGGATCGGTCACCGTGCACTGCGCGCAGACGGCGACCGCGAGGTTCGGATCCTTGATCTTGGTCTTGGCATAGCCGACGCCGAGCGTGGCCAGCAGGTTGTCGGTGATGAAGGCCTGGCTGTCGAGCTCGAAGCCCTGGCCGACCGACTTCTTGGCGTTGAGCAGGATGTTCGAGTTGGCGGCGCCGCCCACTGCGGTGAGCTGCTGGTCCTTCACCTCGTAGTAGAAGACGTTGAACGCCAGCCGCGCACGGCCGTCGAGCAGGTCGGACTTGACGCCGGCCTCGTACGACGTGTTGGTCTCCGGCCCGGCGACCGACATGGCGTTGAACGCGCCGGCCGCCTGGATGCTGCTGCCCCGGAAGCCCGTGGCGACGCGCCCGTACAGGTTGGTGGTCTTGTCCAGCGCATAGGTGCCGCTCACGTCCCAGCTCAGCTTGTTGTCCTTCGGGTAGGCAGACAGGAGGCCGTTGGGCTCCTGCGCCGCCAGCTGCGCGAGCGTGCACTTGCCCTGCAGCACGCAAGGCACGAAGGCCGTGGTGTTGTAGTCCTCGACGTCGAGCTTCTTCTTGTCCGCAGGTGTAGCGCAGGCCGCCGCGAACGCTGGCCTCCGGCGTGATCGCGTAGTTCACGTGGCCGAACACGGCGAGCGCCTCGTTCTTCTGGCGTATGCGCTCGTAGCCGTCCTGTGCGCTGCCGGCCGGCGTGTCGAAACTGAAGCTCTCGACCTTGTAGTCTTCGTGGAACAGGTACAGGCCGGCTTGCCAACTCAACGGTCCCGCCGTGGTGGACTCGACGCGAAACTCCTGCGTCCACTGCTGGTGCTTGGGCATGCCGTCGGCGGTTTCCGACGAGAACGGAATGAAGCCGGGCCCGACGGCGGCGCGAAGGCGCCGAAGCCGCCGTCGATGTCGCCGCGGCTGTAGGCCTTGACGTGCTCGTAGCCGGTGATCGAGTACAGCGCCATCTCGCCCAGGCCCCAGCGCAGGCGCAGGCTGCCGCCGGTGGTGGTGAGCGACTGTTCGTTCTTGCCGTCGGTGGAGATCTGGCGCTCGTCGAAGCCGGGCACCAGGTTGTTGCTGCCGGGCTGGATGATGTTGGCGCGGAACAGCCGCGCCGAGCCCTCGAGGTCGCGCGCGTGCAGGTTGGCCAGCAGGCTGAAGTCCTTGTGCGGCTCGAACAGCCACTGGCCGCGCAGCGCCGTGTCGCGGTAGCCCTCGAAATCCTGCGTCAGGCCGGTGGGGACGGTGTTGTTCACCCAGTCGTCGCGCGTCTGGTTGAGCAGCGACAGCCGCAGCGCCGAGTCCTGGCCGGTGGGGATGTTGAGCGCGCCCTCGGCATTGATGGTGCTGAAGGTGCCCGCCGAGATGCTGCCGTAGCCCTCGAAGTTGCGCGTCGGCCGCACCGAATCGAACTTCACCACGCCGGCCGGCGTGTTGCGGCCGAACAAGGTGCCTTGCGGGCCGCGCAGCACCTCGATGCCGGCGACGTCGAACGCGGGGAAGCCTTTCAGGATCGGGTTTTCCTGCACCACGTCGTCGTACACCAGCGAGACCGGCTGCGACGCGTTGAGGCGGAAGTCGGTGTTGCCGTAGCCGCGGATGTACAGGCGCGGGAAGGCGCGGCCGAACGACGACTCGATGTTCAGGTTCGGCACGCGCCCGGCCAGGCCTCGCAAGTCTTGCCCGCCGGTGTTGATGACGTCGAGCAGCTCGCCCGCTGATGACGCTGATCGAGCTCGGCACGTCGCGCGCGTTCTCGCGTCGCCGCTCGGCGGTGACGGTCACGGTGGGCAGCTTGCCGGGTTCGGCAGCGGGCGTGGTCTCCGGTGCCGTGGTCTGCTGCGCCAATGCACCAAGCTGCGCAGCCAACAACGCGGCAGCTGCCGCGAATCGGTGCAGCGACACGGGACAGCGGCACACGGTAGTGCAGCGGGTGAAGCTCATGCATCTCCTCCTGGGGTTGGACTCACGCCGATTGCAAGCGCCGTGCCGCGCAGGCCAAGTGCCTATGATCAGCACCCGCTCCCTCCTGCCACCGACGGCGACGCATGCTAAACCCGCTTCAGAAACGGCGCTACCGTGAAGACGGCTATGTGGTGCTCGCGCAATTCAAGCCGCCCGCGGCATTGAGCGCGCTGCGCCGCCGCGCGCACGAGATCGTCGAGTCGTTCGACCCGCAAGCCGGCAGCGGCGTGTTTTCGACCCGCGACCAGAACGCCGATGCCTGGTTTCTCGGCTCGGCCGACAGCGTGCGCTGCTTCTTCGAAGAGGAGGCGTTCGACGGCAACGGCGGCTGCGCCAGCCCAAGTCGCTGTCGATCAACAAGATCGGCCATGCGCTGCACGACCTCGATCCGGTGTTCGCGGCGTTCTCGCACGGCCCCGACTGGGCCGAGATCGCCGCCGACCTCGGCCTGGAGGCGCCGCAGCTGTGGCAGTCGATGTTCATCTTCAAGCAGCCGGGCATCGGCGGCGAGGTGCGCTGGCACCAGGACGCGACCTTCTGCACAGCCGAGCCGATCAGCGTGACCGGCTTCTGGTTCGCGCTCGAAGACGCCACCGTCGACAACGGCTGCCTGTGGGTGGAGCCCGGCGGCCATCGCGGCCCGTTGCGCGAGCGCTTCGTGCGCGACGGCGATGCGGTGCGTGTCGTGACGCTCGACGAGACGCCGTGGCCCGGCACCCACGAGGCGCGTGCCGCTCGAAGTGCCGGCCGGCACGCTGGTGTGCTTCCACGGCCTGCTGCCGCACTACAGCGCGCCCAACCGCTCGCCGCTGTCGCGCCATGCGTACACGCTGCATGCCATCGACGGCCGCAGCCGCTGGTCGAGCGACAACTGGCTGCGCCGCGCGCAGGCGCCGCGCGGCTTTTGAGCCGAGGCGACTGCGCTCGAGCAGCGGGCTGCCCCGATTGACGGCGCGCTGCCGGTGCCTGCCAAATGACGGTCGTGCGACAGTCCCGGCATGGGACTTGCGTTTCGACCACGCTCGCCACCACGGCATCCACAACGGAGGACTTCCATGCCTTTGATTCGCCGCTCGACCCTGCTGCTTTGCGCTGCTGCCGCGCTGACGGCGTTTGCCGGCAGCGCCTTCGCGCAAGGCAAGCTCAAGGTCGCCGCCATCTACACGGTGCCGGTCGAACAGCAATGGGTCAGCCGCATCGACAAGGCGCTGAAGGCGGCGGTGGCGCGCGGCGAGATCGAATACGTGTTCAGCGAGAACGTCGCCAACGCCGACTACGAGCGCGTGATGCGCCAGTACGCCGAGGCCGGCAACACGCTGGTCGTCGGCGAGTCGTTCGCGGTCGAGGCGGCGGCGCGCAAGGTGGCCAAGGACTACCCGAAGGTCAGCTTCCTGATGGGCAGCTCGGGCAAGCCGCAGGCGCCCAACTTCGGCGTCTTCGACAACTTCATCCAGGAGCCGGCGTACCTCAGCGGCATGATCGCCGGCGGCATGACCAAGACCAACAAGATCGGCATGGTCGGCGGCTACCCGATCCCCGAGGTCAACCGCCTGATGAACGCCTTCATGGCCGGCGCCAAGGAGGTCAATCCGAAGGTCGAGTTCATGGTCACCTTCATCAACAGCTGGTTCGACCCGCCCAAGGCCAAGGAAGCCGCCTTCGCGATGATCGACAAGGGCGCCGACCTGATGTACGCCGAGCGCTTCGGCGTCAGCGACGCCGCCAAGGAGCGCGGCAAGCTGGCCATCGGCAACGTCATCAACACGCAGGACAAGTACCCCGACACGGTGGTGGCCTCGGCGCTGTGGAACATGGAGCCGACGATCGACACCGCGATCAAGGCGGTCAAGGCAGGCGCCTTCAAGGCCGAGGACTACGGCCACTGTCGACATGAAGGTCAAGGGCAGCGAGCTGGCGCCGCTGGGCACGTTCGAGAAGAAGGTGCCGGCCGATGTGGTGAGCAAGGTGCGCGCGAAGGAGAAGGCCATTCTCGACGGCTCGTTCAAGGTCAAGGTCGACGACGCGCAGCCCAAGCCCACCGCCAAGTGAAGCCTGCCCGCCGGCGTGGGCGCGTGAAGTGGCGCGAGTCGGCGCGCAGTCGACGAACGCTGCGCACAGCCATGCCGCGCCGCTGCTGCGCCTGACGGGCATCACCAAGCGCTTCGGCGACGCTGGTCGCCAACGACGCCATCTCGCTGGAGCTGCATGCGGGCGAGGTGCTGGCGCTGCTCGGCGAGAACGGCGCCGGCAAGAGCACGCTGGTGTCGATCCTGTTCGGCCATACAGCTGGCCGATGCCGGGCACATCGAGGTCGACGGCCGCACGCTGCCGCCGGGCGAGCCGAAGGCGGCGCTGGCCGCGGGCATCGGCATGGTGCACCAGCACTTCACGCTGGCCGACAACCTGAGCGTGCTCGACAACGTGATGCTCGGCACCGAGCCGCTGTGGCGGCTGCGCTCGCGGCGCGCCGCAGGCGCGCGCGACAGCTGCTGCAGACCGGCGCAGCGCTTCGGCCTGCAGGTCGAGCCCGACGCGCGCGTCGGCGAGCTGTCGGTCGGCGAGCGCCAGCGGGTCGAGATCCTGAAGGCGCTGGTGCGCGGCGCGCGGGTGCTGATCCTCGACGAGCCGACCGCGGTGCTGACGCCGCAGGAGTCGGCGTCGTTGTTCGCCACGCTGCAGCAGCTGGTCGCCGGCGGCATGGCCATCGATCTTCATCAGCCACAAGCTCGACGAGGTGCTGGCGGTGGCCGACCGCATCGTCGGTGCTGCGCGCCGGACGCCTGGTCGCCCAGCTGCGCGCCGCCGGCGCCGACAAGGCGCAGCCTGGCCGAAGCGATGGTCGGCCGCGCGGTGGCGACGGTGCGCGCGCGACAGCCGCGCCGACCGGCGCCGCGCGCGCCGTGGTCTGCGCACTGCGCGACGCGAGTGTGCGCACGGCCGGTCGGCTGCTGCTCGAGCAGGTGAACCTCGAGGTCTGCGCCGGCGAGGTGGTGGCGATCGCCGGCGTGGCGGGCAACGGCCAGCAGGCGCTGGCCGACGCTGCTGTGCGGGCACGCTGGCGCTCGACTCGCGGCACGCTCACGCGTGGCCGGCCGCGCGCTGCCGGCGCGACCGCAGGCGTGGATCGACGCCGGCGTCGCGCGCATTCCCGAAGACCGCCAGGGCGTGGGCGTCGATCGGCGAGCTGCCGATCTGGGAGAACGCGCTGCTCGAGCGTTATGCCAGCCGCCGCTTCGCGCGCTTGGGGCATCGCTGCGGCGCGAGCGCGCGCTCGAGCACGCGCAGCGCATCGTCGAGCGCTTCGACGTGCGCGGCGGCGGCGCTGCGGGCTCGAGGCGCCGGCCGCGCGCGCTGTCGGGCGGCAACATGCAGAAGCTGATCCTCGGCCGCGCGCTGACCGGCCCGCGCCAACGCGACGCGGTCGCCGACGCTGATCGTCGCCCACCAGCCGACCTGGGGGCTCGATGTCGGCGCGGTGGCCGACGTGCACCAGCAGCTGCTCGAGGCCTGCGCAGGCCGGCGCGGCGGTGCTGCTGATCAGCGAGGACCTCGACGAGATCCTGTCGCTGGCCGACCGCATCGCGGTGATGCACGCGCGGGCGGCTCACCGAAGCGCGAGCGCGCGACCAATGGACGCTGGCGACGCTCGGCCTGGCGATGGCCGGCGCCGGCCACCGCGCGGCGGCGGCGCCCGCGCGCAGGCCGTTGCACGATGCGCCTTGAGCGCGCGCGCACAGACCCCGCGCGTGGCTGTGGCTGGCCGCGCCGCTGGCGGCGCTCGCCTTCACGCTGGCGGTCACGTCGCTGCTGGTCGCCTGGGCCGGCGCGCCGGTGGGGCGCGCCTATGCGCTGCTGCTCGAAGGCGGCTTCGGCTCGCGCTTCGCGTGGACCGAGACCCTGACCCGCGCGACGCCGTTGATCCTCACCGGACTGGCCGCCGCGGTGGCGTTTCGCGCGCGGCTGTACAACATCGGCGCCGAAGGCCAGCTCTACGCCGGCGCGCTGGCGGCGGTGGCGGTGGGCGGGCTGCACGGCGGCGTCGGCTGGTCGCTGCCGGCCTGGCTGCTGTTTCCGTCGATGATCGCTCGCGGCGTGCGCGGCCGGCGCGCTGCTGCTGCTGGGCCCGGCGTGCTGCAAGGTGCGGCTCGGCGTCGACGAGGTGGTGACGACGCTGCTGCTGAACTTCATCGTGCTGCTGTTCGTGTCGATGATGCTCGACGGCCCGATGAAGGACCCGACGGCGCTGGGCTGGCCGCAGAGCGTGGCGCATCGCCGACGCGCTGCAGCTCGACAAGCTGGTCGAGCGCACGCCGCGTGCACAGCGGGCTGCTGGTGCGCGCTGGCGCTGGCGCGTCGCGCTGTGGGCGCTGCTGCGCTACACGACGCTCGGCTTCGAGATCCGCGCGGTCGGCGCCAATGCGCGCGCCGCGGCGTTCGCCGGCATGCCGGTGCGCGCGGTGGTGTCGGCAGCGGCGCTGCTGTCGGGCGCGCTGGCCGGGCTGGCCGGCGCGATCGAGGTGGCGGGGCGCGCCGGCTACGTGACGCTCGACATGTCGCCCGGCTACGGCTACTCGCGGCATCGTGATCGCGATGCTGGCGGCGCTGCATCCGCTGGGCGTGGTCGCCGCCGCGGTGTTCGTCGCCGGCATGCTGGTCGGCGCCGACAGCATGAGCCGCGCGGTGGCCGTGCCCACCTACATCGCCGACGTGATCGTCGCCGTCGCGCTGATCGCGATGCTGGTGGCGACGCTCGGCGTGCGCTGGCGCGTGCGTTTTCGCTGAGATGCGCGACGCATGCTGGCTGAGACGCTGGACCTGCTGCTCGGCGCGCCGTTCTGGGTGGCGGTGCTGCGCATCGCCACGCCGCTGATCCTGGGCACGCTGGGCGTGCTGCTGTGCGAGCGCGCCGGCGTGCTGAACCTCGGCATCGAGGGCATCATGGTCGCCGGCGCGTTCGCCGGCTGGCTCACCGTGTACCAGGGCGGCGGCCTGTGGGCCGGCGTGGCCGTGGCGGCGCTGACCGGCGCGGTGTTCGGTGCTGCTGCACGCGGCTGCTCACGGTGAGCGCTGGCGCTGTCGCAGCACGTCTCGGGGCTGGGCATCACGCTGTTCGCCACCAGCCTGGCGAGCTACGCGTACCGCGTGAGCTTTCCGAAGGTCGACAGCCCGCCGACGATCCAGCCGTTCGCCGAGATGAGCGGCTGGCTGCCGATCCCGGTGCTGAATCGAGCAGACGCCGCTGACGCTGCTGGCCTTGCTGCTGGTGCCGGCGCTGGCGTGGCTGCTGTATCGCACGCCGCTCGGGCTGGCGCTGCGCATGGTCGGCGAGAACCCGGCGGCGGCCGAGGGCCAGGGCCTGAACGTGGCGCGCGCTGCGCATCGGCGCGGTGGTGGCCGGCTCGGCGCTGATGGGCGTGGCCGGCGCCTTCCTGACGCTGGCCGCGTTCAACGCGTTCTACTTCAACATGGTCAACGGCCGCGGCTGGGTCTGCGTGGCGCTGGTCGTGTTCGCGTCGTGGCGGCCGGGCAAGGCGCTGGCCGGCGCGCTGCTGTTCGCGCTTCTTCGATGCGCTGCAGTTGCGCCTGCAGCAGGCCGGCTCGGGCTGTTCGGGCTGCAGTGCCGTACCAGGTCTACCTGATGCTGCCGTACGTGCTGGCGATCGTCGCGCTGGTGCTGGTGGCGCGGCGCGCGGCTACCCGCAGGCGCTGATGAAGCCGTGGCGCCGCGGGCAACGCTGACGGCACGCGGCCGGGCGGCAGGCGCTCGCCGCGCGAAAGACGCCCTGTCGCGGCGCGATCGGCAACGGTATGCTCCGCTGCTTTCGGGGAAGCACACGACGCATGGCCAGCGAACCGCGTCACATCCGCCTGACCTCGCACCCGGGCCGAGGGCGCCGGGCAATGCGCCGGCCATCCACTGGGGTGCCGCCGATCCGCTGCGAGCGCGGGCCGATCGTCGGCAGCACCGGCAACCGCAGCCAGCGCAACGTGATCGGCACGCACAGCGGCAGCTACGGCGTCTACCGCGCGCTGGCGGTGGCCGCCGGCGACGCTGACCGCGCGGCCACACGCGCCGACCTCACCAACACGATCGCCCACCGATCCGTCGGGCCCTACGCGCAGTGGGGCGACGCCGAGCAAGATCGTGTCGATCGACCCCTGGGCGCGCGTCGGTGCAGCCGGCGTTTCGCCGACGACATCGCGCAGGGCTACGACATCCGGCCGACGATCGCGGTGACCAAGGCGCACATCGACCTGCCCGAGATCACGCAGGCGATCGCCTTCCAGGCGCCTGGCCGTCGACGGCGCAGTGCTGCTCGACGACGGCTCGGCCGTGGTGACCAAGGCCGCGATCGAGCCGGTGTGGTGGCTGCCGGGCGTGGCCAGGCGCTTCAACTGTCAGCGAGGCCGACCTGCGGCGCGCGCTGTTCGAGGAAACCGGCGGCATGTACCCCGAGCTGGTGACGCGCAGCGACCTCGAGGTGTTCCTGCCGCCGATCGGCGGCCAGACGCTGTACGTGTTCGGCGACGCGCGCGACCTCGCCAACCCGGCGGTCACGCTGACCGCGCGCGTGCACGACGAGTGCAACGGCTCGGACGTGTTCGGCTCCGACATCTGCACCTGCCGGCCGTACCTGACGCACGCGATCGAGGAGTGCATCCAGCGGCGCGCAGCGCGGCGGCGTCGGGCTCATCGCCTACAGCCGCAAGGAGGGCCGCGCGCTCGGCGAGGTGACCAAGTTCCTGGTCTACAACGCGCGCAAGCGGCAGGAGGGCGGCGACTCGCGCCGACAAGTATTTCCTGCGCACCGAGTGCGTGGCCGGCGTGCAGGACATGCGCTTCCAGGAGCTGATGCCCGACGTGCTGCACTGGCTCGGCGTCCGCAGGATCCATCGCCTGGTGTCAGATGAGCAACATCAAGTACGACGCCATCATCGGCAGCGGCATCGAGGTCGGCGAGCGGGTGAAGATCCCCGACGAGCTGATCCCCGCCGATGCGCGCGTCGAGATGGAGGCCAAGATCGCCGCCGGCTACTTCACCGACGGCGAGGTGCCCGACGACGGCGCAGCTCGCGGCGAGTCAAGGGCCGCAGGCCTCGAATGAACGGTCGAGGCCGCGCGCGCGGCGGCCTTGCACGAGGCGGTGCGGCGCCTGCGTCAGCCAGCGACCATTCGCGCAGCGCTGCGCCGCCATCACCGACGGTGGTGGCACGCGGCCAGTCGCCGCATTTCACGTCGAGCGCGAACGCCTCGACGACGTGGCCGAACGCGTCGCGACGCTGACGCGAGCGCGCTATTCCGACGCTGCAGATGCCGTATCACAGCCGCTGGCGCCATTTCGAGGCGGGCGGCGTCGACCGCAAGGCCGAGCTCGACGCCAGCGCTCGACGGGCGCAGCCACGCAGCGGTGGCGCGCGCGCGCATCGATCTGGCGCGTGGTCAGCGTGCTGCTCGATGCCGGCGCCGGCAACCGCTGGGGCTACCGCGAGCGCGAGAGCGGCCAGCGCTTCGCGCGCTCCGAGGGGCTGGCGGTGGCGAGCTTTCGTGCCTTCATGGCCGGCGCGCTTCTCGTCGGAGCCCGGCGATCCGCTGCGCGTGGATGCCGACGGCGCTGGCCGCGCTCGACGCCGCGCACGCTGGCCGAGGTGTTCCAGGTCAGCGCACGACAATCCGCTGGTCGGGCTCGACGGCCGCGTCGACGCTGCTGCGGCGGCTGGGCGAGGCGCTGCGTGCGCAGCCCGAGGTGTTCGCCGCGCTCGGGCAGCCCGGGCATCTGTTCGACGCGCTGACGCACCACCGCCATGCGCCCGAGCTGCACACCACCATCCGCGGCCGGCGCCGCATCACCAGGTGAGCGCGCGCGGTGCTCGGGCATTGCTCGACAGCTTCAGCGGCATCTGGCTCAGCGGCAGCGCGCTCGACGGCACGCCGCTCGGCGACGTGTGGCGGCATCCGGCGCCGGCGGCGACGGCCCGACGCCGGCTGGGTGCCGTTCCACAAGCTGTCGCAGTGGCTCGCCTATTCGCTGCTCGAGCCGTTCGAGTGGGCCGGCGTGCGCGGTGCACCGAGCTCGACGCGCTGACCGGCCTGCCCGAGTACCGCAACGGCGGCCTGCTGCTCGACACCGGCGTGCTCGTGCCGCGCGACGACGGCTTCGCGCAGCGTCGCGATGCGACGCCGGCGACGAGCTCGATCGTCGAGTGGCGCGCGCTGACCGTGGCGCTGCTCGACGAGCTGGCGCCGCGCGTGCGCGCGCTTGCTTCGGTCGACGCGCGACCTGCCGCTGCGCGTGCATGCTCGAAGGCGGCACCTGGGCCGCCGGCCGCGAGCTCGCGCGCCGAGCGGCGCGACGGCGCATGCCGCCGCTCGCGGTCGCCAGCGACGGCACGGTATTCTGAGCAGCGCTGCGCGACCAAGCATCAACCAGGAGATCCGCGTTGACGACACCCGCTTCCGAAGTGCACGTGATCGACCATCCGCTGGTGCAGCACAAGCTCACGCTGATGCGCAAGAAGGAGACCAGCACCACGCAGCTTCCGCCGGCTGCTGAACGAGATCGGCATCGCTGATGGCCTACGAGGTGACGCGCGACATGCCGATGCACGCTGATCGAGATCGAGACGCCGCTGGAGACAGATGCGCAGCCCGGCTGATCGACGGCAAGAAGACTCGTGTTCGTGCCGATCCTGCGCGCCGGCACCGGCTTTCTCGACGGCTTGCTCGAGGTGGTGCCGGGCGCGCGCGTCGGTCACATCGGCCTGTACCGCGACCCCAAGACGCTGGTGGCGGTCGAGTACTACTTCAAGATGCCGCACGGCATGCACGAGCGCGACGCGATCGTGCTCGACCCGATGCTGGCCACCGGCAACTCGGCGGTGGCCGCGGTCGAGCGGCTGAAGGAAACGCGAGCCGCGCTCGATCCGCTTCGTGTGCCTGGTGGCGTGCCCCGAGGGCATCCGCAACTTCCACGGCCAGCGCATCCCGACGTGCCGATCTACACGGCGGCGATCGACCGCGAAGCTCAACGACCACGGCTACATCGTGCCGGGCCTGGGCGACGCCGGCGACCGCATCTTCGGCACGAAGTGACCGAGGGCGCTCGGTCGTGGCGATGCTGCTGATCCAGCAACGCCACGCTGCCCGACGGCCGCGCCGGCATCGACGTGCTGGTCGCGCGACGGCCGCATCGTCGACGTCGGCGCCGCGCATGCAGCGCCCGACGGCGCCGAGCGCGTCGACGCGCAGGGCTGGCTGCTGTCGCCGCCGTTCGTCGACGCGCACTTCCACATGGATGCGACGCTGCAGCTACGGCCTGCCGCGCGTCAACCAGAGCGGCACGCTGCTCGAAGGCATCGCGCTGTGGGGCGAGCTGAAGCCGCTGCTCACGCAGGAGGCGCTGTCGAGCGCGCGCTGCACTACTGCGACTGGGCGGTGGCCAAGGGGCTGCTCGCGATCCGCTCGCACGTCGACGTGTGCGATCCGCGGCTGCTCGCGGTGCGAGGCGCTGCTGCACGTGCGAGAGCGCGTCAAGCCGTACCTCGACCTGCAGCTGGTGGCGTTTCCGCAGGACGGCGTGCTGCGTCAGCCGGGCGCGCTCGACAACCTGAAGCGCGCGCTCGACCTGGGCGTCGACGTGGTCGGCGGCATCCCGCACTTCGAGCGCACGATGGCCGACGGCGCGGAGAGCGTGCAGGCTGCTGTGCGAGATCGCGGCCGAGCGCGGGCTGCGCGTCGACATGCATTGCGACGAGACCGACGACCCGCTGTCGCGCCACATCGAGACGCTGGCCTTCGAGACGCAGCGCCTGCGGCTGCAGGGCCGCGTGACCGGCTCGCACCTGACGTCGATGCACTCGATGGACAACTACTACGTGTCCAAGCTGATCCCGCTGATGGCCGAGGCGGGCGTTGAGCGCGGTGGCCAACCCGCTGATCAACATCACGCTGCAGGGCCGCCACGACACGCTACCCCAAGCGCCGCGGCATGACGCGCGTGCCGGAGCTGCATGGCGGCCGGCGTCACGGTCGCCTTCGGCCACGACTGCGTGATGGACCCGTGGTACGCGCTCGGCTCGGCCGACATGCTCGAGGTGGCGGCGATGGGCCTGCACGTCGCGCAGCATGACGTCCGCCGCTCAGATGCGCGCGTGCTTCGACGCCGTGACCGATGAATGCCGGCGCGGCATCCTCGGCCTCGAGGGCTACGGCCTCGCGCCCGGCTGCCGCGCCGACTTCGTGCTGCTGCAGGCGCGCACGCCCGATCGAGGCGATTCGCCTGCGTGCGCAGCGCCTTGCGGTGGTGCGCAGCGGACGCGTGGTCGCGCGCACCGCGCCGGCCAGTGCGGCGCTTCAGCTTGCCCGGCCGCCCCGCGCAGGTGGACTTCACCCACTGAGGCGGTGGGCGCGGCGCAAGCGGCCGGCTCGCTAGAATGGCCCGACCGAGGGACGCCGCACGAATCCAATGAAGCTGATCGGATCGAACACCAGCCCCTATGTGCGCAAGGTGCGCATCGTGATGGCGGAGAAGAAGCTGGACTACCAGTACGTGACCGAAGACGTCTGGGCCAACGACAACATCCTGAAGTCCAACCCGCTGGGCAAGGTGCCTTGCCTGGTGCTGGAGGGCGGCGAGGCGATCTTCGATTCGCGCGTGATCGTCGAATACGTCGACACGCTGTCGCCGTTGAGCCGCTTGATACCGGCCAGCGGCCGCGAGCGCGTCGAGGTGCGCACCTGGGAGGCGCTCGGTGATGGTGTGCTCGACGCGGCGATCGCGGCGCGGCTGGAGGCCACCTGGGCGCCGCGCGGCGAATACCGTTCGCAGGCCTGGATCGACCGCAACATGAGCCGTGTCAGCGCGTCGCTCAAGGCGATGAGCCGTGGCCTGGGCGAAAAGCCCTGGTGCGCCGGCCTGCACATGAGCCTGGCCGACATCGCGGTGGGCTGCGCGCTGTTCTACCTCGACTTCCGCTTTTCGCACATCGACTGGCGCGGCGAGCACACCAACCTCGCGCGCCTGGCCGAAAAGCTGGCGGCCCGCAAGAGCTTCATCGACACCGCTCCGACCTGACCCCCTGGCTCGCTGCGCTCGCGTCCCCCGAGGGGGTCAGCCGGCTTGCGGCGGCCCAGCGCCGGCTGAGCCTTGAGCGGGTCGCGCCGGGTCAGGCGAGCTTGAGCGCGAGCGAGCCCGCGCGCACGTCCCACTGCAGCTTGCGCACGATCGCGCGCAGCCGCTGGCCCAGCTCGCCGGCGGACATGCGGCATGCCGCGGCCACCTGCTCGAGCCGGTAGCCGGCGGCCAGGCGCATCAGCAGTTCGCGCTGCGAGGGCTCGAGCTGCAGCGGACTTTGTTCGTCGCCGACCGACATCGCGTGGGCGCGCGGCGCGCGCATGCGCTCGAAGTGGTCGAGCAGGGCATGCGCCATCGGCGTGCTCAGCGCAGTCTCGCCGCGCAACGTCTGGTTCACGGCGATCAGCAGCGGGTCGACGCCCGTGCCGACGAAGCACGGGTTGTCGGCGCCGGCGCGCAGCGCCTCCATCAGCAGCGCGTCGCGCTCGTCGTTTGCGCCACGGCGACGATCAGCGGCCGCTGCGGCAACGCGGCGAGCCAATGGATCATCGCCAGCGCGGTGCCGTCGGTCAGGCGCAGCGCGCACAACACCAGGTGGGGCCGGTGCTGCAACAACAACTCGCGCGCTGAGCGCGCCGCGTTGGTGACGGCGACCACCTCGTGGGCCCCGGCCGCCAGCACGTTGCGCCACGCCAGTGCCTGTGCGGGTTCGCGAACGACGAGGACGATGCGGCTCATGTCTGTGGTCCCGCGTTGAGGAGCAGCGGGTGACGAATTGTTGCGCCGTCATCGATGCGGCGCACCCCTCAAGCCCGAGGCCGCCCCGCAGACAAGGGGGCTGAGTCCTGTCAGTCCGCTGGCGCGAAGCTGTGCGCCTGCGCACGCGGCCAGTACAGCTCGTACACCGCATGCGGCCAGCGCACCTCGCCGCGCATCGCGGCGAGCAGCTCGCCCGGTTGCACGAACGGCAGCAGGTTGGCCAGCAGACGAACCTCGCGCTCGTCGCCGCGGCGCACGATGTGGGTGGCGCGAATCTGGTTGGGGTGTTCGAGTGCCGCCGCCTGCACCAGCTCCTTCAGCGCCTCGAGCGTGTTCTGGTGGAAGCGATACACGCGTTCGATCTTGTCGGGCACCACCAGCGCACGCTGGCGCAGCGGGTCCTGCGTGGTCACGCCGGTCGGGCAGGCGCCGGTGTGGCAGTGCTGGGCCTGGATGCAGCCGAGCGCGAACATGAAGCCGCGCGCCGCGTTGCACCAGTCGGCGCCCAACGCCATCATGCGCGCGATGTCGAAGGCGCTCACCACCTTGCCGGCGGCGCCGATGCGCACGCGCGATCGCAGGTTCAACCCGGTGAGCGTGTTGTGCACCAGCAGCAGGCCTTCCTGCAGCGGCGTGCCGACGTGATCGGTGAACTCCAGCGGCGCGGCGCCGGTGCCGCCCTCGGCGCCGTCGACGACGATGAAGTCCGGCGTGATGCCGGTCTCCAGCATCGCCTTGCAGATCGCCAGCCACTCCCACGGGTGGCCGATGCACAGCTTGAATCCGGTGGGCTTGCCGCCCGAGAGTTCGCGCAGTCGATCGATGAACGTCATCATCTCGATCGGCGTGGCAAACGCGCTGTGCCGCGCCGGCGAGATGCAATCGACGTGCATCGGCACGCCGCGCGCGGCCGCGATCTCGGCGCTGACCTTCGGCCCCGGCAGCACGCCGCCGTGGCCGGGTTTGGCGCCCTGGCTGAGCTTGAGCTCGATCATCTTGACCTGCGGCTCGCGGGCGCTGGCGATGAAACGCTCGGCGCAGAAGCTGCCGTCGTCGTTGCGGCAGCCGAAGTAGCCCGAGCCGACCTCCCAGATCAGGTCGCCGCCGTGCACGCGGTGGTGCACGCTGATCGAGCCCTCGCCGGTGTCGTGCGCGAAGCCGCCGCGTTTGGCGCCGCCGTTGAGCGCGAGGATCGCATTGGCGCTCAGCGCGCCGAAGCTCATCGCCGAGATGTTGAACACGCTGGCCGAGTACGGCTGCGCGCGGCCCTGCGCCGACCAGCACGCGAAAGTCGTGCGATGCCACGCAGGTGGGCTGCAGCGAATGGTTGATCCACTCGTAGCCCTGGGCGTGCACGTCGAGCTGCGTGCCGAACGGCCGCTTGTCGGAGTCGCCCTTGGCGCGCTGGTACACCAGCGAGCGCTGCTGCCGCGAGAACGGATGCGCCTCGTTGTCGCTTTCGATGAAGTACTGGCGGATCTCGGGGCGGATGAACTCGAGCAGGAAACGGAGGTGCCCGATCACCGGGTAGTTGCGCAGCACCGCGCGTTTTTGCTGCAGCGAGTCGCGCACGCCCACAGCCACCAGCACGGCAAAGGCGAGCGCCGGCAGGCCCCACTGGTTGAACGCCACCCAGACGAACGCACACAGCAGGAAGCCCACGCCGCACAGCAGCCACGCCAGGTAGCGGATCGGGAAGTAGCGGTCCAGGGCGTGCAGCCAGACGGGCATGGATCCCTCCAACCAAGGGCGCGATGCCCGCATCGTAGGCCAGGGTCCACCGCGTGACGGCCGCGAATAGGGCTGCGGCAGGCGGTCAGTTCATTGGCGATGGCGCGCGACAGCGCGCGGCGCCGGACCGGCTCAGTGCTGCGGGGTGGCAGCCGCCGCGCGGTGCGCCAGGAAGCGCTCCAGCTTGCCCTGCGCCTGGCGACGCACCTGGTTGCGCAGCATCGGCGACCAGCCCATCATCAAGCCGGTCGAGCCGAGCGCCTGCCGCGACCAACGCCAGAAGTCGTAGCTTTCGCTGTGGGTCGCGATCAGGCCGTCTTCGAAGGTGAACTTCGCGTTCACCAGGTTGTGCACCATGCGGCCGGCTGCCCCCGAGCGATAACGGGCTTCCCAGCGCGCGCTGCCGCGCTCGCCGCCGGCCGCCTCGACCTCGCTGGTCTCCAGCCGCCACACCGCCTGGCCGCCGTTGCGGATGGTCTGGCACACCATCTGCCACATGGCGCCGATCTGCTCGCTGCCTTGCAGCACGAACAGCGGGTCTTCGAACTGCGCATGCGGCGCGTAGCAGCTTTGCATCGTGCGCGCGTCGAGCGTTGCGAACGCGGCGTAGAAGCGCTTGAGCAGGGCCTGGGGACTCATGAAGGACGACATCTCGAGCAGGAGAACGGCCAGTATGAGCGAGCCACCGCAAAGCAGGCGTGAACAACCGCAACCGCCCGGCGGTGCAACGCGGCCAAACCCCACGGTCGAGGGTCTGGCGCCGTGCGTTGTCGCCTTCAACGTCACCGCCGCTTGGCGCCCGCCTTGAGCAATATGCCACGCTATACTGGCTACAGCGCCGATTTGTTCCGGCTTGCGGGCGCTATAGAAATTCCGCTAAAGAGGGACGCCCCGAAACCGGCGCCCGCATCTGCAGCGGCGCCGGTTTTTGGTTTTTCAGAGCCCATGCATTCCATCGGTGTCGTCAGCTCCGCAGAGTCGTCACTTCGAGCAGCCGCTGCCGCTGCGCAGCGGCGCGACGCTGTCGGACTACACGCTGGTCTACGAAACCTATGGCGTGCTCAACGCCGACGCCAGCAACGCGGTGCTGGTGTGCCATGCGCTGAACGCCAGCCACCATGTCGCCGGCCGCCACGACAACGCACAGGCGGCAAGAAGGCTGGTGGGACAACCTGGTGGGGCCCGGCAAGCCGCTGGACACCGACCGCTTCTTCGTCATCGGCGTCAACAACCTGGGCTCGTGCTTCGGCTCGACCGGGCCGATGCACACCAATCCGGCCACCGGCAAGCCGTACGGGGCCGACTTTCCGGTGGTGACGGTCGAGGACTGGGTCGATGCGCAGGCGCGCTTGATCGACGCACTGGGCATTTCCCAGCTCGCCGCGGCGATCGGCGGCAGCCTGGGCGGCATGCAGGCGCTGGCGTGGACGCTGCGTCATCCGCAGCGCGTGCGCCACTGCATCGCGGTGGCGTCGGCGCCGAATCTGTCGGCGCAGAACATCGCGTTCAACGAGGTGGCGCGCCGCGCCATCATCACCGACCCCGACTTCCACGGCGGCCACTACTACGGCCACGGCGTGGTGCCGGCGCGCGGGCTGCGCGTGGCGCGCATGATCGGCCACATCACGTACCTGTCCGACGACTCGATGGAGGCCAAGTTCGGCCGCGAGCTGCGCAACGGCGGCCTCGGCTACACGACGCAGGACATCGAGTTCCAGATCGAGAGCTATCTGCGCCACCAGGGCGACAAGTTCAGCGAGTACTTCGACGCCAACACCTACCTGCTGATCACGCGGGCGCTCGACTACTTCGACCCGGCCGCGGCGCACGGCGGCGACCTGTCGGCGGCCTTCGCGCCGGCGCGCGACAACCGGTTCCTGATCGTCAGCTTCAGCACCGACTGGCGCTTTGCGCCGGCGCGCTCGCGCGAGATCGTCAAGGCGCTGGTCGACAACCGCAGCGCGGTCAGCTACGCCGAGATCGACGCGCCGCACGGGCACGACGCGTTCCTGCTCGACGATGCGCGCTATCACGCGCTGCTGCGTGCCTACTTCGATCGTGTGGCGGAGGAAGCCAGCATGAGCCAGCGCCGGGCCGTCCCAAGACTGGCTCGCTCGCGCGCCTCGCGAGCGGCCGAAGGCTGGCTGGAAGGCGCCAAGGGCCGAGGCGACATGAGCCAGCGCCGCGACCTCGAGGTGATCGCCGAGCTGGTGCCGCCGGGCTCGCGGGTGCTCGACCTGGGCTGCGGCGACGGCGAGCTGCTGGCCCACCTGGGCGCGCATCGCGGCTGCACGGGCTACGGCGTCGAGATCGCCGATGCCAACGTGCCGCGCTGCGTGCAGCGCGGCGTGCAGGTGATCCAGCTCAACCTGGAGGACGGCCTGGCGCTGTTCGGCGACCGCAGCTTCGACGTGGTGCTGCAGCTCGACACGCTGCAGCACCTGCGCAACACCGAGCGCATGCTGCAGGAGACGGCGCGCGTGGGGCGCATCGGCATCGTCAGCTTCCCGAATTTCGCGCACTGGCCCAATCGCCTGGCGGTGTTGCGCGGCCGCATGCCGGTGACCAAGATCCTGCCGTACCAGTGGTACGACACGCCCAACATCCGCGTCGGCACGCTTGCCGACTTCGAGGTGCTGGCGCGCCGCAACGGCTTGCGCATCCTCGACGCGTTCGGCCTGCACGACGGCGTGCCGGTGCGGCGCTGGCCGAACCTGCGCGCCAGCGTGGCGGTGTTCAAGTTCGAGCGCGGCGAGGTGCCCAGCGCCTGCTGACGCCGCCGGCTCGCGAGACCCCTGCGTGCTCAGGTTTGCGGCGTCGCCGCCAACGCGGCGAACTCGCCGGGCCTCGCGAACACCGGCTCGGCAAGACCGCTGCGTTCGTCTTGCGTGAGATCGACGAGTTCGCTCACGTGCGCTCCCATCGAGGCGACCTGCAGGCGAGCCTGAGCGCGCTGCAAGCGGACTGCGGGCAAGCCCCGAGCCGGGGGCGTGCCGGCCGCGCGCCTACACTGCGGCACATGCATGCCTTGCACACGCGTGACGACGTGCCGCTGCACGTGCGGCAATGGACGGTGAGAGACCCTGCGCACGGGCTCGTATTGTTGGTGCACGGCTTGGGTGAGCACATCGGACGTTATGCGGCGCTGGCAGCGTGGCTCAACGACGCCGGCTGGGACGTCGCGGGCTACGATCATCGCGGCCACGGCGCGTCGGGCGGCGCGCGCGGTGCCATCGCGCAGCTCGACAGCATGCTCGACGATCTGAGCGTGGTGATCGACGCGCTGCGCCATGAGGCGCAGCGTCCGCTGGTGCTGCTCGGGCACAGCCTGGGCGGCCTGATCGCGGCGCGCTTCGTGGCCGAGGGGCTGGCCGCGCAGCGGGCAGCGTGGTGGCGGCCGGTCGACGCGCTGGTGCTGTCGTCGCCGGCGCTCGACCCGGGCATGAACGGCGTGCAGCGGGCGCTGCTGTCGGTGCTGGGCGCGCTGGCACCGCGGCTTGCCGTCGGCAACGGTCTGAAGCCGGCTTGGATTTCGCGCGATCCGGCGGTCGTGCGCGCCTATGTCGACGATCCCCTGGTGCACGACCGCGTCACGCCGCTGCTGGTGCGCTTCATCGTCGATGCCGGCGAGCTGGTGCGCGCCAGTGCGCCGCGCTGGGCCGTGCCGACGCTCTTGATGTGGGCAGGCGCCGACCGCTGTGTGGCGCCGTCGGGCAGCGCCGTATTCGCCGCCGCGGCGCCGCCCGCCTGTTTGACGCACACTTGTTATCCGCAGATGGCGCACGAGATCTTCAACGACCCCGAGCGTGAGCTGCCGATGAGAGAGCTGACCCGGTGGCTGGCCACGCTGCCGTTGTCCACGGCGATGCCGGACACCGCGCCGGCGGTCTGGAGTGAACGATGAACGCACGCGACGCCACACCTCAGCCCAAGCCCGCACTGTCGGCGGCTCAGTCACAGCAGCTCGGCGATTTTGCCGCGCGCGCGTGGGACGAGCGCATCGTGCCCGAACTCAAGCGCTACATCGAAGTGCCGGCCAAGAGCCCGATGTTCGATGCCCAATGGCAGAGCCACGGCTACATCGACCACGTGGTGCGCGCGGCAGCCAGCTGGGTGGAATCGCGCAAGGTCGCCGGGCTGAAGCTCGAGGTGATCCGCCTCGAAGGGCGCACGCCGGTGATCCTGTTCGAAGTGCCCGCCACCAGGGCCGGCAGCACCGGCACCGTGGTGATGTACGGCCACCTCGACAAGCAGCCCGAGTTCAACGGCTGGCGCAACGACCTCGGGCCCTGGACGCCCAAGCTCGACGACGGCCTGCTGTACGGCCGCGGCGGCGCCGACGATGGCTACGCGGTGTTCGCGGCGATCACCGCGATCGAGGCGCTCGACGCGCAAGGCATCCCGCGGCCGCGCTGCGTGGGGTTGATCGAGAGCTGCGAGGAGAGCGGCTCGTTCGACCTGCCGGCCTACCTCGACGTGTTGAAGCCGCGCCTGGGCGACGTCTCGCTCGTCGTCTGCCTGGACTCCGGAGCCGGCAACTACGACCAGCTGTGGCTCACCACGTCGCTGCGCGGCATGGTGTCGGGCGTGCTGAAGGTCGAGATCCTGACCGAAGGCGTGCACTCGGGCGATGCCAGCGGCCTGGTGCCATCGAGCTTTCGCATCCTGCGGCAGTTGCTCGATCGGCTGGAAGACTCGCACACCGGCCGTCTGCTGCCGCAAGACTTTCATTGCCAGGTGCCCGCCGAGCGGGTCGACCAGGCGCGCGCGGCCGCTGCGACGCTCGGGCAAGAAGTGTGGCGGCGCTTTCCGTGGGCCTGCGGCGCCGACGGCGGCGCGTCGTTGCCCACCACCACCGATCCGGTGGAGGCGCTGCTCAATCGCACGTGGCGGCCGACGTTGTCGGTGACCGGCGTCGATGGCGTGCCCGAATTGGGCAACGCCGGCAACGTGCTGCGGCCCTACACCGCCTTCAAGCTGAGCCTGCGGCTGCCACCGCTGGTGAGCGGGCACGAGGCGTCGGTGAAGTTGAAGGAGCTGCTCGAGGACAACGCACCCTACAACGCGCGCGTCACCTTCCAGCCCGACGGCCGCGCCGGCGCGCTGGGCGCCAGCGGCTGGAATGCGCCGTCGCTGTCGACCTGGCTGGAACACGCATTGAACGATGCGTCGCAAGCGCACTATGGCGCGCCGCTCGGCTTTATCGGGCAAGGCGGCACGATCCCGCTGATGAACATGCTGGCACAGGGCTTTCCGAGCGCGCAGATGATGGTGTGCGGCGTGCTCGGACCCAAGAGCAATGCCCACGGGCCCAACGAGTTCCTGCACGTGCCGTACGCCAAGCGGCTCACCGCCGCGGTGTCGCAGGCGATGGCGGCCTGCCCGTGAGGGCACGGACCGTTCAGAACGTGTAGCCGGCTCGCACCGCCTGGCCCGACAGCGGCTCGAGCAGCGTGAGCAGCGGCGCCAGCGGCGCATAACGCAGCGCCACGCGGGTGGCATAGGCGAAGAAGCGCGGCAGGTCGGTGCTGTAGTGCGGCTTGCCGTCGCGGTGTTTCAGGCGGCAGAAGATGCCCAGCACCTTGAGGTGGCGCTGCAGGCCCATCCACTCGAGCGCGCGCCAGCACTCGCCGAAGTCGTCGGCGAACGCGTGACCGGCCAACACCGGCGTGGCGCGAGCGGCCTGCCACCAGCGCACGGCCCAGTCGATCTCGCGCTCCTCGTCCCACGAGATGAACGCATCACGCAGCAGGCACGCGATGTCGTAGGTGACGGGGCCGACCACCGCGTCCTGAAAGTCGAGGATGCCGGGGTTGGGGTCGCTCAGCATCAGGTTGCGCGGCATCCAGTCGCGATGCACGACGACGCGCGGCTGCGCCAGGGCGCTTTCGACCAGCAGGTCGCTCACTCGTTGCCACGTGGCTTGTTCGCTGCTCGACCATTGCACGCCGAACTCGCGCTGCACGCACCAGTCGGGAAACAGCGCCAGTTCGCGTCGCAGCAGGGCCTCGTCGTACGGCGGCAGGCCATCGGGGGCCAGGCGCACCTGCCACGACACCAGCGCAGCGATCGCCTCGCGCATCAGGCGGTCGGCCTCGGCCGGGCGGCGCATCGCGCAGCGCATCGAGGTACAGCGTGCGCCCGAGGTCGCTGAGCAGCAGGAACCCCTGCGCCTCGTCGGCGGCCAGCACCTGCGGCGCATGCAGGCCGGCAGCGTTGATGCGGTGCGCGATCTGCACGAACGGGCGCACGTCCTCCTGTGGCGGCGGCGCGTCCATCACCACGTAGCTGCGCTCGCGCGAGCGGATCCTCAGGTAGCGGCGAAAACTCGCGTCGGCCGACGCCGGCGCGAGGCTCGAGAGGTCGAGCGTGTATTGGCTGGCCAACGGCGCCAGCCAGCGTTCGAATTGGCTGCGCCGCTCGTCGTCGGGCCACACGATGCCTTGGTCGGCGCGTGCGGGTGGCGTGGGCGGCATCGGGGCAGTGGGCGTCGCGGCGCGAGGGATAATCGCGCGCCCATTGTACGAACGCGCTTCGTTGCGGCGCGGACACTGTTCCTCGCGCAGAGGTCATTCGTCGGAACCAGCGCGCTCCAAGCCTCGAACAACAACCGTCGTGCCGACCCGCACCTGCCGCGCTGCCTTGCGTTGCTTCACGATGCAGGCCCTGTTGGCGGCCGCGGTGTGGTGCCAGCAGCCGGTCACGCGCGCAGCCTGGCGCGCAACCCGATTCGTCGGTGTCAGGCGCTGGCGACAGCGTCGACGCCCCGCTGCGCTTGGTGCCGAGCCGGGAACTGGCGCCGCCGCCGCGCGGAGACGCTGCGCGCGCGCGTTCGGTCGTGGTGCGGGCCGATCGCCTGCAGGCGCGGCCCGACCTCGATACGGTGGCCGAAGGCCAGGTGGAGTTCCGTCGCGCCGGCACCGTGATCCGTGCCGATCGAATCACCTACGACAGCGCGCAAGACCGTGCCAACGCCAAAGGCAACGTGCGGGTCAGCCGCGACGGCAACCACTATTGGGGCCCTGAACTGCAACTGCATGCTGCAGCGCTTCGAGGGCTTCTTTCTGGAGCCGCAGTTCACGTTGGGGCGCACCGGCGCGGGCGGTACTGCGCAGCGCTTCGAGTTCATCGACCCTTCGCGCTCGGCGGCGGTGAACGCCACCTACACCAGCTGCCCGCGCGATGGCTCGGGCGATCCCGACTGGCTGCTCACGACCGACCGCGTGCGCATCGACCTCGAGGCCAACGAAGGCGTGGCCGAAGGGGCGGTGCTGCGTTTCCTCGGCGTGCCGATCCTCGGCTTTCCGGTGATGAGCTTTCCGCTCACCGACGACCGCAAGTCGGGCTGGCTGCCGCCGGCGATCAACCTGGATTCCAAGAGCGGTCTGGAAGTGGCTGTGCCGTACTACTGGAACATTGCGCCCAACCGCGACGCGACCATCACGCCCGCCGTCTTGTCGCGGCGTGGCGCCGCCTTGCTGACCGAGTTCCGCTATCTCGAGCGCAGCGATCGAGGCCGCATCGAGCTCGACGGCCTGCCCAACGACCGAGTGGCCGGGCGCGATCGCTGGCTGGTCGACTTGGCGCACGACGGCTCGCGTGAGAACAGCAACCTGCACTACACGCTCAATGCGATTCGGGTATCTGACGACGACTACTGGAAGGACTTCTCGCGCCAGATCCGATCGTTCACCAATCGGCTGTTGCCGGCGACGGCCAGGGTGGAGCAAACCAGCGAGCGCTACGCACTCGATTCGCGGTGGTACCTCGGCACCCAGCGTTGGCAGGTGCTTGCCTCCGGCGACCCCACCACGGAGATCGTGCCGCCGTACGACCGCAGCGCGCAGCTCGGCGGCCGGATCGCGGGCGCCTTGCCGCTGGGCTTGCGCATCGAAGCCGAGTCCGAGGTCAACCGCTTCTCGTTGGCCGACCGGCCGCCAAGCAGCCTGCGGCCCAACGGCTGGCGCTGGCACGGCGTGGCCAGCCTGACGCGCCCTTGGGAGACGCCGGCGACCTGGGTGCGCCCGAAGCTCATCGTCAACGCCGCCAGCTATGACGTGGACCAGCCGATGCTCGATGGCCGCACGCACGCCACGCGCTGGGTGCCCACCTTCAGCCTCGACACGGGCGCGGTGTTCGAGCGCGACAGCACCTGGTTCGGGACCGGTCAGCGCCAGACCCTGGAGCCACGCGTGTTCTACGCCAACACGCCGTTTCGCGAGCAACTGACGTTGCCGAACTTCGATTCGGCGCCGATCGACTTCAACACCGTCTCGGTGTATACGGAGAACGGATTCTCGGGTTACGACCGCATTTCCGACGGGCACCAGATCACCGCGGGTGCCACCACCCGCTGGCTCGACGCCAACAGCGGTGCCGAGACGTTGCGCCTGGGTATCGCGCAGCGTTATCTGTTTCGCGACCTGCGCATCACGCCCGACGGCGTGCCGGCGACGCAGCGTCTTTCGGATTTGCTGCTCGATGGCTCGACGTCGGTGGTGCCCAATTGGCGATTCGACGTGCAACTGCAGTACAGCGCCGAAATCAGCCGCCCGGTGCGCTCGATCGTCGGCGTGCGCTACCTGCCGGAGCCGTTCCACGCGTTGAGCGCGACCTACCGCTTCGCGCGCGGCTTGTCGGAGCAGGTGGAGCTGGGGTGGCAGTGGCCGGTCTATCGCGGCGAGGGCCGCGGCGGCGCGCAGCGGCGGCGGCTGCGGCGGCACACTCTATGCGGTGGGCCGCGTCAACTACAGCACCCGCGACAGCCGTTTCACGGATTCGATCGCCGGCCTCGAATACGACGCCGGGTGCTGGATCGGCCGCCTGGTGGCCGAGCGGCTGTCGGTCGGTCGCACCGAGGCGACCACCCGCCTGCTGTTGCAATTGGAGCTGGTGGGCCTGTCGCGCATCGGGTCGAACCCGCTGCAGGTGTTGAAGGACAATATCCCCGGATACCGCCTGCTGCGCGAAGACCGCAAGGGCCCCTACGAACCGACGATCGATGATTGAGCTTTGTTTGAATCGCCTGGCTGGCGCCGCGCCGCGCCGGCTGGCGCTGAGCCTGTGCCTGTGTACATTGGCCCTGGCCGCGTTCGGCCAGGCGGCGGACCGCACCCTGCGCGTCGGCGACTACATCGTCGCGGTCGTCAACAGCGAGCTGGTCACGGCCTATGAAGTCGAGCAGCGCTCGGCCCGCCTGCGCGAAGAGGCGCGCCGCAGCGGCGCCCGCGAGCCGACGATCGACTCGCTGCGCACCCAGGTGGTCGATGCGCTGATCGACGAGCGCGTCCTGGTGACCTTTGCGCGCGACAGCGGCGCCAAGGTCGAAGAGTCCGAGCTCGATCGTGCAGTCAACAGCGTGGCGGCTGCCAATCGAATGAGCGTGCCGGAGTTGCGCAAGCGCCTGGCGGCCGAGGGGCTGGAGTTCGCCCGCTTTCGCAGCAACCTGCGCGATCAGATCCTGGTGGAGCGCATGCGCGAGCGTGAAGTGCAGCAGCGCATCCGCATCAGCGACACCGAGATCGACCGCTACCTCGAGCAGCAGAAGGGCGCCGCCGCGTCAGCGGCGGAGCTGAACCTGGCACAGATCCTGATCACCGTGCCGGAGAACGCCGCTGAAGCCGTGGTGGCCGAACGCAAGGCGCGCATCGATGCGGCCCTGGCGCGCATCCGCGGCGGCGCCGACTTCGGCAACGTCGCCCGCGAGGTGTCGGAAGACGGCAATCGCGCCAACGGCGGCGCGATCGGCTTGCGGCCCGCCTCGCGGCTGCCCGACCTGTTCGTCGACAAGTCACGCGACCTGCAGGTCGGCGAAGTCAGCGCCGAGCCCTTTCGCAGCGGCGGGGGCTTTCATCTGTTGAAGGTGCTGGAGCGCCGCGAGGGGCAGGCGGTTCGCGTGCAGCAGACGCGGGCGCGGCACATCCTGCTGCGCAGTTCTGCGCAGGCGAGCGTGCAGGACGCGGGGCGCAGGCTGCTGGATTTGAAACGTCAGATCGAAGCCGGGCAGCGCCGCTTCGAGGACGTGGCCCGCGAGGTCTCGGAAGACGGTTCCGCGTCTGCGGGCGGGGACCTCGGATGGGTGTCGCCCGGCGGCTTCGTGCCCGAGTTCGAAGAGGCGATGAACCGCCTCGGCCCGGGCGCCGTCTCGCCGCCGGTGGTGTCGCGCTTCGGCGTGCATCTGATCCAGGTGATCGAGCGGCGCGAGGTGGAGCTGTCGACCAAGGAAGTGCGCGACCAGGCCAGAGCCGCGCTGCGCGAGCAGAAGTTCGAGGCGGCGTACCAGGAATGGGCGAAGGACCTGCGCGCACGCGCCTACATCGAGATGCGCGAGCCGCCGCAACAATGAGCGCTGCGCGCGTCGCGCGGGTGCGCGGGGCGAGCGCCGGTCCAGCCGCGAGATGTTGAGTCAGCCGCCCCGCAAGCGTTTCGGTCAGCACTTCCTGGTCGATTCGGCGGTGATCGATGCGATCGTGCGGGCGATCGATCCGCGCGTCGGCGAGCGCATCGTCGAGATCGGCCCTGGGCGCGGCGCGCTGACCGAGCCCTTGCGCAGCAGTGGGGCGCGCCTGACCCTGATCGAACTCGACCGCGACCTGGCCGCGTTCTGGCGTGCGGTGCCCGGACTCGAATTGCTGCAGGCCGACGTGCTGCGCGTGGATTTCGCGCGGCTGGCCCTGGATGCGGGGCAGCGGCTGCGGGTGGTGGGCAACCTGCCGTACAACATTTCGACGCCGATCCTCTTTCACTTGCTGGCGTCGGCGCCGCACCTGATCGACCAGCACGTGATGCTGCAAAAGGAAGTGGTCGATCGCATCGCTGCAGCGCCAGGCGGGCGCGACTACGGTCGCTTGAGCGTGATGCTGCAGTGGCGCTACGAGATCGAACGGCTGTTCGATGTGCCCGCTGCGGCATTCGAGCCGCCGCCGCGCGTCACCTCGGGCGTGCTGCGCATGACGCCGCTGGCCGAGCCGCCCGCGGTGGATCCGGCGCTGCTGTCGCAGATCGTGACGGTCTCGTTTTCGCAGCGACGCAAGCTGCTGCGCCATACGCTGGGGCGCTGGCTCGAGCAGCATGGCCACGGCGTCACGTTCGACTTGCAGCGCCGCGCCGAAGAAGTGGCAGTGGCCGCAGTACGTTGGCCTGGCCCAGCAAGTGGGCCAGGCGACGAGCTGAAACGGCTCCAGGGGGTTCGAAAACGGCGTCGACGCATCGGGTCGACGCCGGCCGGCGTCACGCCGCGTTCATCCACATCGCGGTGTCGAACGCACTGCTCATCAACGGCATGTTCATGCCGAAGTTCGGGTTCACGCCGTTCTTCGACACGCTCTTGGGCGCCGGCTTTTCGGCCGCTGCGGTGCCTTCATGCCCGCGCTCCCATGCGTTGGCGTCGGCGCCATGCGGCACGGCGAACGAATAGAAGCAGCGGAACGCAATGCGGCGCTCCGCCCAGAAGTCGGCGGCATCACGAAACACATCGAGCAGCTGTTCGCGGGCTTCGCGGTCGAAGCGGGGGTTGTCGGGCAATTGCTCCAGCACCACCACGAAGCCCGGGCTGCGTGCCGGCCTTGTGCACCAGATCGGTCATGCAGTCGTACAACGCGTCCAGGTTCTTGCCGAAATGGTTGGGGAACAGGAACGACTCGGCGATCTTGTCCAGCACCTCTTGCTTCGATTGCGCCGAAGACAACTCGGCATACAGGAAATGCTGGCCGGCGCCTTCGGCGGCGTGCATCAGGTCTTCGACGCGGTAGGCGCGAATGGATTGGACGATGTTGGGACGGACTGTCTGGAGCAGCATGGCCTCTGTCCTTTGGCGGTCAAAACGAATCTCTGGCTCCCGACTGCTCACTGTTCGATCCGGCGAAAGCTCGCATAGTGGTCGTCGGTGTAATAACAAACTTCTGGTTGCTTGGCCGGGATACCGCCGCACACGATGCGACGCGCTCCCCGGTTGCTGGCCCCTGGCGTGGGTACGGTGTATTCGCGATAGAAGCCACGATCACGCTGAGGCAGCTGCCGTTCGCGATTGCCGAACGCCAAGCCGTCCTTTGCGTAGGGAAACGGACCTCCGGCTCGGATGAGCCTTTCAGTCTGTTGTGCCTCGCGGGGCAACTCCGCCAGTGTCACCGAGTCACTCGCCGTGACCGGCCCCCTGGCTTGAACTGTGACGGCCAGTACCGCCGAAGCGGCAACTGCTGTAGCAAGCCCTAACTTAACTAATGGCCCCGGCAGCAGTGACCGAACGGTCCAATCCACGGGTAAACCCTGAACTCTGAATATGTCATGCTACCGGAACCGGTCAAAAACCTCAAGAGCGGCGCCTCAATTTTGGGCACAAGCCATGCTCTCAGAGCGAGCGCACACACTCTGACAAACGGCAATTCGCTTTCGTTTCCTGAGCAAACCGCGTCACGCGGCAGGACGGAAAGCGTTCGCGTCGGCGACGGTGACGGCCGTCATGTTGACGACGCGTCGCACCGTGGCCGACGGCGTCAGGATGTGCACCGGCTTGGCAGCACCCAGCAGCACCGGCCCGATGGCGATGCCGCCCCCGGCGGCTTGCTTGAGCAGGTTGTAGGCGATGTTGGCGCTATCGATGTTGGGCAGCACGAGCAGGTTGGCCTCACCGCTCAGCGTGGAGCGTGGCATCAACTCGCTCCGATAGGCGGCATCGAGCGCCGCGTCGCCGTGCATCTCGCCGTCCACCTCGAGCCACGGCGCCGCCTCGCGAACCAGCGGCAACGCGTCGCGCATCTTTTGCGCCGAAGGCAGGCTGCTCGAGCCGAAGTTCGAATGTGACAGCAACGCCGCCTTGGGATGCAAACCGAAGCGGCGCATCTCCTCGGCGGCCATCACGGTGATCTCGGCAATCTCTTCGGCGGTCGGGTCGGCGTTGACGTGCGTGTCCACCAGGAACACCTGACGGCCGGGCAGGATCAGCCCGTTCATGCAGGCGTAGGTCCTGACGCCGGCGCGTTTGCCGATCACCTGGTCGATGAACACCAAGTGCGTGGCGGTGGTGCCCCAGGTGCCGCAGATCATGCCGTCGACCTCGCCCTTGTGCAGCAGCATCGTGCCGATCAGCGTCAGGCGCCGGCGCATCTCGATCTTGGCGAACTGCGCCGTCACCCCCTTGCGCTCGGTCAGGCGGTGGTAGGTCTGCCAGTAGTCGCGATAGCGGTGGTCGTGCTCGGTATTGACGAGGTCGTAGTCGCGCTCGGCCTGCAGCCGCAGGCCGAACTTCTCGCAGCGCTGGGCGATCACCAGCGGTCGACCGATCAAGGTCGGCCGCGCGAGGCCCTCATCGACCACCACCTGCATGGCCCGCAGCACACGTTCTTCCTCGCCTTCGCAGAACACCACCTTCTTGCGCGTGGCGCGTTTGGCCAGCGTGAAGATCGGCTTCATCGTCGTGCCCGAGGCGTAGACGAAGGTTTGCAGCTTGTCGCGATAGGCTTCCAAGTCGGCGATCGGACGCACCGCGACACCGGACTCCTGCGCCGCCTTGGCCACCGCCGGCGCCACCCGCATCATCAGGCGGGGGTCGAACGGCTTCGGGATCAGGTAGTCGGGCCCGAAACTGAGCGAGGTGCCGGCGTACGCTGCGGCCACGACGTCGCTTTGCTCGGCCTGCGCCAGCTCGGCCAGCGCGTGAACGGCGGCGACCTCCATCTGGTCGGTGATGGTGGTGGCGCCGCAGTCGAGGGCGCCGCGAAAGATGTAGGGAAAACAAAGAACGTTGTTGACCTGGTTGGGGTAGTCCGTGCGGCCGGTGGCCATCACCGCATCGGAGCGCACGGCCTGCACCTCCTCGGGCATGATTTCCGGCGTCGGGTTGGCCAGCGCGAAGATCAATGGCCGGGCCGCCATCGCCTGCACCATCGCCGGCTTGAGCACGCCGCCGGCCGACAGGCCGAGGAAGACGTCGGCCTTGACGATCACCTCGGCCAGCGTGCGCAGCTTGGTCTCCTGCGCGAACTCCTGCTTGTCGGGGTCCATCAATTCCGTGCGGCCCTTCCACACGACGCCCGCCAGGTCGGTGACCCAGATGTTCTCGCGCGGCAGGCCGAGCTTCATCAGCAGGTTCAGGCAGGCCAACGCGGCCGCGCCGGCACCCGATGCGACCAGCTTGACCTCGCGAATGTGCTTGCCCACCACCTTCAAGCCGTTGAGCAGCGCCGCGCCGACGACGATTGCCGTGCCGTGCTGATCGTCGTGGAAGACGGGAATCTTCAGTCGCTCGCGCAGCCGGCGCTCGACATAGAAACAATCGGGGGCCTTGATGTCCTCGAGGTTGATGCCACCGAACGTCGGCTCGAGCGCCGCGATGATGTCGACCAGGCGTTCGACGTTCTTCTCGTTGATCTCGATGTCGAACACGTCGATGCCGGCGAACTTCTTGAACAGGACCCCCTTGCCCTCCATCACCGGCTTGGCCGCCAGCGGCCCGATGTCGCCGAGAGCCGAGCACTGCCGTGCCGTTGGTCACCACGGCCACCAGGTTGCCGCGGGCGGTGTATCGGTGGGCATTCACCGGGTCGGCGACGATCTCCTCGCACGCCGCCGCGACACCCGGGGAGTAGGCGAGCGCGAGGTCGCGCTGGTTCAGCAATTGCTTGGTGGCTGCGATCGCCACCTTGCCGGGCGTCGGAAACTCGTGATACTCGAGCGCCGCGCGGCGCAACTCCGCGCGCTTGGCTTCATAGCTGGAGGACATGACGCTCCGATCGCTGGGTGCCCGGCGATTGTAGGAGCGCCGCCAGCGACCCCGCGATGCGTGGCGAACCCGTGCCGCCCGTGCGCCACAATCGGCCGATGCCCCTCGGCGAATTCGACCTCATCGCGCGCCACTTCACGCGCCCCGTCAAGCGCGCACTGCTGGGTGTGGGCGACGACTGTGCGCTGCTCGCGCCAGCGGCTGGGATGCAACTCGCGGTGTCGAGCGACTTGCTGGTCGAGGGCCGGCACTTCCTGTCGACGGTGCCGCCGCAGGCGCTGGGGCACAAGGCGCTGGCGGTCAACCTGAGCGACCTCGCGGCCTGCGCTGCCTCGCCGCTGGCGTTCACGTTGATGCTGGCGCTGCCCCGCTCAGACGAGGTGTTTCTTCGCGGATTCTCCCAAGGCCTGTTCGCGCTCGCTGATGCGCAGGGCATCGAGCTCATCGGCGGCGACACGACGGCCGGCCCATTGACCGTGGGCATCACCGTGCTGGGCGAGGTGCCAGCGGGTGCCGCGCTGCAGCGCAACGCGGCGCGCGCCGGTGACGATCTGTGGGTCAGCCATTCACGCGACGGTGGCCTCGGCGACGCCAGGCTCGCGCTCGAAGTCTTTCGCGGGCAAGTGCAACTGCAGGGCGACAGTTTTTCCCAGGTGCGTCATGCGATGGAGTGGCCTGCCCCGCGCGTGGCGCTGGGCGTGGCCCTGCGCGGCGTGGCCCACGCGGCGATCGACTTGAGCGATGGCCTGGCGGGCGACCTCGGACATGTGCTCGAGCAATCGCGCGTCGGCGCGCTGCTCGAATGGGCTGCGCTGCCACGCTCGCGCATCCTTTCTGCGTTGCCGCTGGCGCTGCAGCAGCAATGCGTGCTGGGGGGTGGCGACGACTACGAGCTGCTGTTCAGCGCTCCCGCGTCGGCGCGTGCGGCCGTGCAGCGCGCAGCCGCCCGGGCCGAGGTATTGGTGAGCCGGATCGGCGAGATTCAGGGCGAGGGCGGCCTGCGCGTGCGCTGGCCCGACGGCGGGGTCTCGCCGTGGTCAGCGCGCGGCTTCGATCACTTTGTGAGCGACGCGCGATGATGGCCTGGCCGCTGCCACCGACCGCTGGGTTTGCACCGCGGCGTGCCGACTGGCGCTTCCTGTTCGAGCATCCGGCGCATCCGATCGCGCTCGGCTTCGGAAGCGGGTTGTCGCCCAAGGGTGCAGGCACCGTGGGCACGTTGTTGGGGTGGGCCCTGTTCGTGCTGTTGCAGCCGTGGCTCAGCGACTGGCAGTGGGCGCTGCTGCTGGCCTTGTCTTTCGCAGTCGGCTGGTGGGCCTGCACGCGTTCGGCGCAGGCGCTGCGCCAGAGCGATCCGGGCGCCATCGTGTGGGACGAGGTGCTGGGCATCTGGGTCGTGCTGTGGCTGGTGATGCCCACCGATTGGCTCGGGCAGCTGTGCGCCTTCGCGTTGTTTCGCCTGTTCGATATTGCCAAGCCGGGCCCGGTGGCCTGGGCCGACCGCTTGTTCAAGGCCCGTGCCGGTGAAGCCATCGGTGCCAAACAGGGCATCGGCATCCTGCTCGACGATCTGGTGGCGGCGCTGTGTGCGCTGCTGGTCATCGCGCTGTGGAGATCGTCGTGAGCGACCCCGCAGTGCCTGCCCTCGTGATGGAACTGGCCGACCGCCTGCGTGCACTGGGCTGGCGCCTGGCCTGCGCCGAGAGTTGCACCGGCGGCATGCTGGCCGCTGCATGCACCGACCTGGCGGGCTCGAGCGATTGGTTCGAGCGCGGCGTCGTCAGCTACAGCAACCGTGCCAAGGTGGCGCTGCTCGGTGTGCCGCAACCTTTGATCGACGCGAACGGAGCCGTCAGTCAGGCCGTGGCGTGCGCCATGGTCGAAGGCATCGCGAAGATCGAGTGGCGCCGACCTCGCGGTGTCGGTCACCGGCATCGCCGGTCCCGCCGGAGGCAGTGCCGCCAAGCCGGTGGGCACCGTGTGGTTTGGGTTCGCGGTACGCCACCGCGACGGTACGCTGGAGGTCGGCAGCGAACATCGGCGCTTCGATGGTGATCGCGCCCAGGTGCGCGCGGCGAGCGTGCTGCATGCGCTGCACGGACTGCTGCAGCGCTCGCAGGCGGCGCCATGAATCTGCTGCTGGCCGGCGACTTCGAGGCCGCCGAGCGCGACCGCTGGCATGCCGCATTGGCGCAGGCGATGCCGCAGCACCATCTGGTGGCGGCCGACGAGCTGTTCGATCGCACCCGCATCGAGGTGGCGATCGTCGCCAACCCGCTGCCCGGCAGCTTGCGCGGGCTGCCGCGGCTGCGGCTGATCCAGTCGTTGTGGTCTGGCGTCGAGGGCTTGCTCAACGACGACGCGGTGCCGACTGACGTGCCGATCGCGCGCTTGGTCGACCCCGCGCTCGCCACCGCGATGGCAGAGACCGCGGTGTGGGCCGTGCTGTCGTTGCACCGGGGTTTCTATGCGTACCAGCGACAGCAGCGCCTGATGCTGTGGCGACAGCTGCCGCAACTGCGGGCCGACGAGCTGCCGATCACCGTGCTCGGGCTCGGCGCGATGGGCGCGGCCTGCGTGCGCGCCCTGGCGCCGCTGGGCTATCGCATCACCGCCTGGACACACAGCGCCACGCCGCGCGACTTGCCGGGCAGCGTGGTGCATGTCCACGGCGACGAAGCGCTGTTTCCCTGCTTGCGGGGCAGCTCGATCGTGATCAACCTGTTGCCCTTGACGCCGGCCACCCGTGGCTTGCTCGACGCCCGCTTCTTTGCGGCGATGCCTCGTGGTGCGGGTCTGATCAACCTGGCGCGTGGTGGCCACGTGGTCGAGGCCGACCTGCGCGCGGCACTGGGCAGCGGTCGCCTGGGCCACGCGGTGCTCGATGTGTTCGAGCGCGAGCCGCTCGACCCCAAGCATCCGTTCTGGCGTCACCCGCGGGTGACGGTGCTGCCGCACGTGGCGGCGCTGAGCGACCCGCGCAGCGCGGCCCAACGGGTGGCAGCCAACGTGCAAGCGCTGCTCGACGGGCAGCCGCTTGCCCACGTCGTGGATCGCGCGCGCGGCTACTGACGCGCGCGCCGCTGCTCGAGCCGAAGGGCGCGCGAACGCGAGCTTCCGCGTGCCTGCTGGGTCAGAACGACGCCTGCAGCGCCAGACGCAACGGCTGCGCGGGTTTGGGCGCTGCGGTGTGCTGCGTAACCATCAGCGCGAGCCGTTTCAGGCCGTCCCAGGCGTCGAGCGGCCAGTGCGGGTGCTTGAGTCCCTTGATCAGGCCGTCGCACACGCTGGCAGCTTCGAGCCAGTGGGCCAGCGTGTGGTCCGACAGCAGCGGCACCAGCCGCTCGTACAGGCGCTCCTTGGCGCCCCACACACGCGCCTCGCGCATGGCCACCGGCATCGGCTTGCCTTGGCCGACCGCGTCCTTCACGCGCTTGAGGGCACGAATGTCCTCGGCCAGCGTCCAGTGCACCAGCACCGGTGCTTCGCCTTCGGCGCGCAGGCCGTCGAGCATGCGCAGCACGCGCGCGGTCTGGCCCGCCAGCACCGCCTCGGCGAACTTGAACACGTCGTAGCGCGCCACGTTGAGCACAGCCGCCTCGATCTGCTCGAAGCTCAGCACGCCCGGCGGATACAGCAGCGCGATCTTCTGCAGCTCTTGGTGCGCCGCCAGCAGATTACCCTCGACGCGATCGGCAAAGAACGCCAGCGTCTGCGCACCGGCGTCGCCGTCTTGCACGCGCTGGCCCTGCGCGGCCAGGCGACGCGCGATCCACTGCGGCAGCGCGTGGCGCTCGACCGCATCGACGCGCACGGTGACGCCGGCGCCGTCCAGCGCGCTGAACCAGGCGCTGCCCAACTGCTGGCGATCGAGTCGTGGCAGGTGGATCAGCGTGATCACGTCGTCGGACAGCGTCTCGCAATAACGCTGCAGAGCCTCGGAGCCATCCTTGCCCGGTTTGCCGCCGGGGATGCGGATCTCGATCAGCTGGCGCTCGGCAAACAGGCTCATCGCCAGCGATGCGCCGAGCAGGCCCGACCAGTCGAAATGTGCGCCCGTGACGCTGAACACCTTGCGTTCGCTGTAGCCCGCCTCGCGTGCCGCCTGTCGGATCAGGTCGCCCGCTTCCTGGGCCAGCAGCGGCTCGTCGCCATGCACCGTGTACAGCGGCCGCAGACCGCGAGCCAGCGCCGGGGCGAGTTGATCGGGGCGCAGCTGCATGCGAGCCGGCCCTCAGCCGGTGAGGCCTTTCACGTGGGCCAGGCGACGCATCAGCTGCCCGACGATGTCGGTCTGCATCGAGCGCACCAATTGCGCCTCCTCGTACTCCTTGGCGAGTACAACGGTTTCGCTGAAGCTCATGTCGCGTGTCATCAGCAGCTCGGTGGTCGGGATCAATTCTCGCCCACCCGGTGTGGTCAAACGGAACTCCAGGCGCACCCGCAGCTGCAGTTCGCGCACCTGCCCGGCGGTGGTCGAGGCCACCACACTGCGCTCCCGCCGGTCGGTCAACGCATGCAGCACCACCTGGGCCTGCGCCGGGGTGGCCACGATCTCGGCGCTTTGCGACAGCGTGCGGCGCAACTCGTCGGCCAGCGGCGAACGCGCCGCAAACCCTTCGAGCGCGATGCGCGAGAACGGCAGTTCGGTGGTGCCGCGCAACTGGAAACCGCAAGCGGCGAGCAAGGCGCCGCCCAACATTGCTGTGATCGACGCACGTCGGCCGGGCATCGTTGGATCGCGCCTTCAGACGACCACGTTGACCAGGCGGCCGGGCACGATGACCACCTTCTTGGCGGGTTTGCCCTCGCCGAACTTGGCGAACTCGGGGCTGGCCAGTGCCGTGCGCTCGATCGCTGCCTTGTCGGCTTGGGCGGCGACGCGGATGCTGCCGCGCGTCTTGCCGGCGATCTGCAGCACGAGTTCGATCTCGTCTTGCACCAGCGCGGATTCGTCGACCGCGGGCATCGGCGCGTCGAGCAGCTCACCGAGGGTTGCGGCGAAGCCGAACTCCTGCCACAGCACCTGCGTGATGTGAGGGCACGCCGGGTACAGCACCCGCAACAGCACCGACAGCCCTCGCGCAGCACCGCCGCATCGCCGGCCGAGCCGCCGTCGGGCTTGAAGTCTTCGAGCGCATTGAGCAGCTTCATCGCACCGGAGGCGACCGTGTTGTACTTCATGCGCTCGTAGTCGTAGCTGACCTGCTTGAGCAGCGCGTGGACCTCGCGCCGCAACGCCTTGGCGGCTGCGCCGAGGTTCGTCACGTCGTCGCGCGAGCGGCGCACGCGTGTCGCTCTGGCGGGCGGCAAACTGCCACAGCCGATCGAGAAAGCGCGCCGAGCCGGCGGCGCCGGTGTCGGACCACACCGACGAGTCTTCGGGGCCGCCGACGAACATGACGAACAGGCGCGCCGTGTCGGCGCCGTACTGGTCGATCAGGTCCTGCGGGTCGACGCCGTTGCGCTCGGTCTTGCCCATCTTGCCGACGCCGCCGTACTCGACCACCGTGCCGTCGGCGGTGCTGCCACCGACGATGTGGCCGTGTTCGTCGAGCGTGGGCTTCACCTCGGGCGGCGGCACGTAGTCCTTGCCGCCCTTGTCGCCGCGCGTGAAGAAGATGTGGTTGAGCAAGATGCCCTGGTTCATCAGGCGCAGGAACGGCTCGTCGAACGCGAGCAGGTTCATGTCGCGCATCACCTTGGTCCAGAAGCGCGCGTACAGCAGGTGCAGCACCGCATGCTCGATGCCGCCGATGTACTGGTCCATCGGCATCCAGTAGTCGTTGCGCGCATCGACCATCGTGCGTGGCGCCCGGCGAGCAGTAGCGCATGTAGTACCACGCGCTGTCGACGAAGGTGTCCATCGTGTCGGTCTCGCGGCGCGCCGGCTTGCCGCAGGCGGGACACTGGCACTTCAGGAACGGCTCGTACTTGTTGAGCGGGTTGCCGCTGCCGTCGGGCACCAGGTGCTCGGGCAGCACCACCGGCAGGTCTTTCTCCGGCACCGGCACGACGCCGCAGCCGTCGCAATGGATGATCGGGATCGGCGTGCCCCAGTAGCGCTGGCGGCTGATGCCCCAGTCGCGCAGGCGGTACTGCACCTGCTTGTCGCCCAGGCCCTTGGCTTTGAGGTCGGTCGCGATCGCGTCGACCGCCGCCTCGTAGGCCAGGCCGTCGTACTTGCCCGAGTTGACGCACACGCCGCGCTGCTTGTCGGCGTACCAGGGCTGCCAGGCGTCGGTGGAGAAGGTCTCGCCGTCGGCCGCGATCACTTGCGGGATCGGCAGGCCGTACTTCTTGGCGAACGCGAAGTCGCGTTCGTCGTGCGCCGGCACGCCCATCACCGCGCCCTCGCCATACGCCATCAGCACGTAGTTGCCGATCCAGACTTCGACCTGGGCGCCGGTGAGCGGGTGGGTGACGAAGAAGCCGGTGGGCATGCCCTCCTTGTCCATCGTCGCCATGTCGGCTTCCATCACCGAGCCTTTTCTGCACTTGTCGATGAAGGGCTCGAGATCGGGCCTGCCCTGCGCCAGCCGCGCGGCCAGCGGATGCTCGGCGGCGATGGCGACGAAGCTGACGCCCATGATGGTGTCGGCGCGTGTGGTGTACACGCGCAGCAGCTTGGACTCGCCGTCGATCGTGTACGGAAAGCCGAAGTTGACGCCCAGGCTCTTGCCGATCCAGTTTTCCTGGATCAGGCGCACCCGGTCGGACCAGCCGGGCAGGCTGTTGAGCGTGCAGTCGAGCAGCTCCTCGGCGTATCGCGTGATGTTGAGGTAGTAGCCCGGGATCTCGCGTTTTTCCACCGGCGCGCCCGAGCGCCAGCCGTGGCCGTCGATCACCTGCTCGTTGGCGAGCACGGTCTGGTCCACCGGGTCCCAGTTGACGACCTGCGTCTTGCGGTAGGCGATGCCCTGCTCGAGCATCTTCAGGAAGAACCACTGGTTCCACTTGTAGTACGCCGGATCGCAGGTGGCGAGTTCGCGCGACCAGTCGATCGCCAGGCCGAGCGCCTTGCACTGCGCCTTCATCATGCGGATGTTGTCGTAGGTCCACGCCGCGGGTGCGACCTTGCTCTTCATCGCCGCGTTCTCGGCCGGCAGGCCGAAGGCATCCCAGCCCATCGGCATCAACACATTGAAGCCCTGCATGCGCTTGTGGCGCGCCAGCATGTCGTTGATGGTGTAGTTGCGCACATGCCCCATGTGCAGGCGGCCGCTGGGGTACGGCAGCATCGAGCAGGCGTAGAACTTCTTCTTCTTGGGGTCTTCGTGCACGCGGTAGGCGTCGCGCGCATCCCAGTGCGCGCGCGCTGCGGCCTCGACCTCGGCGGGAACGTAACGCTCGTTCATGGCCGCGGATTGTAGGAGGGCGGGTTCGCTGCCCCGCCCGCGCTTTCAGCGAGCCGGCTCGGACTTCGACTCGGTGACGAAGCCCACGCGCGACAGGCCGCCCTCCTGCACCACGCCGATCAACTCGGCCACACGGCCGTAGGTCACGCTCTTGTCGGCGCGCAGCTGCACCTCGGTGGCCGGGTTGCGCACCGCGGCTTCGCGCACGCGCAGCCGCAGCGTGATCGATCGACACCGGCTCGTCGCCCCAGAAGAAGCGCCCCTGCGGGTCGATGGCCAGCGTGACGAACTGCGCCGCATCGGTGGGCTTGGCGCCTTCGGCGCGGGGCAGGTCGAGCTTCAGGCTCGAAGTCATCAGCGGCGCGGTGATCATGAAGATCACCAGCAGCACCAGCATCACGTCGATCAGCGGCGTCATGTTGATGTCGCTCATCGGCTGCGCCGCGGGCGAGCGTTCGAGGCGACCGAAAGCCATCAGGCTCAGGCGCGACCTGCTTGCCGGCGTCGAGCGCCATCTCGCGCAGGTCGTGCGCGAAGCCCTCGAGCTCGGCTTCGCAGGCGGCGACCCACTTGCCGTACAGGTTGTAGGCGAGCACCGCCGGGATCGCCACCGCCAGGCCTGCGGCCGTCATGATCAGCGCCTCACCCACCGGGCCGGCCACCTTCTCGATGGTGATCGAGCCTGCCGCCGAGATGCTGACCAGCGCGTGGTAGATGCCCCAGACGGTGCCGAACAGGCCGATGAAGGGCGCCGTGCTGCCGATCGAGGCCAGCAGCACCTGGCCGTACTGCAGGTGCGCCAGGCCGCCGTGCAGCGCGTCGCGCAGGCGGCGCGTGAGTTGCGAGTCGAGCACGCCCGAGGTCTCCAGCGTACCGGCCGCGGGTCGCGCGGTGGCCGCCGCCAGCAACGGCGCGAGCACCTGTTCGCGGTCGAGCGCCTGCAGCCGGCTGCGCGCGCTGTCGATCGTTTCGGCGGCCCAGAAGGCCGGCACCGCACGTGCGATGTCGCGCCGCGCCCGCCGCAGCACCCAGGCCTTCCACAAGATCACCAGCCAGCCGCTGATCGACATCGCCAGCAGCAGCACGGCCACTGCGCGCCCGACGCCATCGGTCTGTTGCCAGAACTGCTGCAGGCCCAGCATCAGCGCAGACCCAGCACGTCTTGCATGTCGAACAGGCCGTGGCGCTTGCCGGCCAGAAAGCGCGCTGCGCGCAGGCTGCCTTGCGCATAGGTGGCGCGGCTGGCGGCACGGTGCGTGATCTCGATGCGCTCGCCGGTGCCGGCAAACAGCACCGTGTGGTCGCCGACGATGTCGCCGCCGCGCACCGATGGCGAAGCCGATCGTCGAGGCATCACGCTCGCCGGTGACGCCCTCGCGGCCGTAGACGGCGCACGACGCCAGGTCGCGACCCAGTGCCCGCGCCACCACCTCGCCCATCTGCAACGCGGTGCCGCTGGGCGCATCGACCTTGTGACGGTGGTGCGCCTCGATGATTTCGATGTCGTAGCCTTCGTTCAGCGCCCGCGCGGCCATGTCGAGCAGCTTGAAAACGACGTTGACGCCGGCGCTCATGTTGGGTGCCATCACGATCGGTATCTGCTGGGCGATGCGCGCGATCTCGTCTTTCTGCTGCGCCGACAGCCCGGTGGTGCCGACGACGGCGCGCGACGCCGAGCTCCCGGCACACGGCCAAGTGCGCCATCGTGCCTTCGGGCCGCGTGAAATCGATCAGCACCTGCGCACCGGCGATGCCCTGGCGCAGCTCGCTCGTCACCCGGATGCCGCTGTCGGCGCCCAGGAATCCGGCGGCGTCGTGCCCCAGCGCCGAGCTGCCGGGCACGTCGAGCGCGCCGCTGAGACGGCAGTCGTCGGCGCGCACCACCGCTTCGATGAGCATGCGCCCCATGCGGCCGGACGCGCCGGCCACGGCCACGGCCAGCGTGGCTGCCTGCGTCAATTCGGCTCCAGCGGCGGATAGGCCCGCACCGGGCCGATCGCGGGTTCGGGTGCCGCCGCGGCAAGCTTGGGCGGCACCGGCAGCGCCGCTCGCTGTTCCGGCGTCAGCTCCAGCACGACCTCCTTGCCGCTGGCCGATGTGCGGCTGATCAGCGCGACGAACTCGCGCTCCGACGGCAGATCGGGCGCCTCGACGTTGAGCAGCCGGTCACCCTCGAACCTGGCCACCAAGCTGCGGCGCTGCGGCGGTGCGCCCGGCCGCAGGATCGTGAAGATGTAGTCCCAGCGGTCGGCGTGGAACGGGTCGGTCAACAGCGGCGAGCCCAGCAAGTCGCGCACCTGAACGCGAGTCATGCCTGGCTTGACCAGGGCCAACTGCTCCTTGGTGACGACGTTGCCCTGGACGATGTCGATGCGATAGGGCGTGACGATGCCGAGCAGGCTGCCGTCCGACGAGACCGCCGAGCAGCCGCCGAGGGCGAGGCCGATCAGCGCAGCGCACACGGCCGGCGCGGCAGTTCGAAACGGTGAAAGGCCTGTCATGTGTGAAGGAGGCTCGCCGCGCTCGGGCGCCGCGCCATGGCTATGATGCGCAGATTCTATCGGTCCGCTTCGCCGCGCCCAGCGGCATCCTCGTGCCATGAGCCAGGTCGACGAACTCAAGAGCAGCGGTCTCAAGGCGACGCTGCCGCGCATCAAGATCCTCGAGGTCTTCCAGAAGACCGCGGTGCGCCACATGACGGCCGAGGACGTCTACAAGGCGTTGCTGCACGAGGACGCCGACATCGGCCTGGCCACGGTGTACCGGGTGCTGATGCAGTTCGAGCAGGCGGGGCTGCTCAAGCGCAGCCACTTCGAGTCGGGCAAGTCGGTGTTCGAGCTGAACGAGGGACAGCACCATGACCACCTGGTGTGCGTGACCTGCGGCCGCGTCGAGGAGTTCTACGACGCGCAGATCGAGCAGCGCCAGCGCGCGGTGGCGCAGGCGCGCGGCTTCGAGTTGCACGACCACGCGCTGTCGCTTGTACGCCGTGTGCACCAAGAAGAACTGCCCGCATCGGCCGGGCAAGTAGCCCGCGCTGCGGCAGCGGCCGCGGCGCTCAGCCGGGGTTCTGTTCCATCGCCTTCTGGTGGCGGGCGATGAACTCCTGGTAGGTGTCGATGCCGCGCAGCTGCAAGATGGTGTTGCGCACCGCGGCCTCCACCAGCACGGCGAGGTTGCGCCCGGCGTCGACCGCGATGATCACCTTGCGCACCGGGATGCCGAGGATGTCGTCGTACAGCGGTTCGTAGGGCAGGCGCTCGAACTCGCGCTCCATGGTTTCCTTGCGCACCAGGTGCACCATCAGCTTCAGGCGCATCTTGCGGCGCACCGCGGTCTCGCCAAAGATCGCCTTGATGTCGAGCAGCCCGATGCCGCGCACCTCGAGCAGGTTGGCCAGCAATTCCGGGCAACGCCCCTCGAGCGACGACTGCGACACCTTGTACAGGTCCACCGCATCATCGGCCACCAGGCCGTGACCGCGTGAAATGAGCTCCAGCCCGAGTTCGCTCTTGCCCAGGCCCGATTCGCCGGTGAGCAGCACACCCAGGCCCAGGATGTCCATGAAAACGCCGTGGCGGGTGGTGCGCTCGGCGAAGTGCTGCGCCAGGTAGCTGCGCACCACGTCGATCACCTGGCCCGCCGACTCGCCGGTGACGAACAGCGGGATCTCCGCACGGTCGCACATCGCCACCAGCCGCGGCGGCGGCGCCACGCCGTCGGCCGTGATGAGCACCGGCGGCTCCAGCGTCACGATGCGCGAGATGCGGCGCTCCTGGTCTTCGGGGCTCACCGCCGACAGGTAGGCCACCTCGCGGTGGCCGACGATCTGCACGCGATACGGGTGGATGTAGTTGAGGTAGCCCACCAGATCGGCGGCCGACTGCGCGTCGCGCACGGCGGCGTCGTCGAAACGTCGTTCCGGATGGGCGTGTCCGGCCACCCACTCCCAGTGCAGCACCTCGCGCTGTGCCTCGAACAACGCCTCGGCACTGACTGAAGTGGGCTTCATCGGGTGCCGTGGTCGCCGGCGCCGCCCTCAGGCGAGCGTGTTGGCCGGGTGCCAGTCGTGGATCAGCCGGTGCAGCGTGGCGGCATCGGGCTCGCTTTGCAGTTGCTCGCGCAACGACCGATCCGACAGCATCTCGGCGATTTCCGACAGGATCTCCAGGTGGCGTTGCGTGGCCGCCTCCGGGACCAGCAGGAAGATCAGCAGGTTCACCGGCTCGTCGTCGGGCGCGTCGAAGGCGATCGGCTGCTGCAGGCGCAGCACCGCGGCCAACGGGCTCTTCAGACCCTTGATGCGGCCATGGGGTATGGCCACGCCATGGCCGAGACCCGTGGAGCCGAGCCGCTCGCGGGCAAACAGGTTGTCGGTGATGGTGGCGCGCGCGATCGCGTGCAGGTTCTCGAACAGCAACCCGGCGTGCTCGAAAGCGCGCTTCTTGCTGGTGGCCTCCACATTCACCAGCACATTGCCGGCGGGCAGGATGGCGGCGAGACGATTCATCGCTTCAACACCCGAGGTCCGGCCAGATGCTGCTTGCGGCCGCGGGAGTCCCATGACAGAAGAATGAATTATAGAAACGCATTGCTGCACCGCACGGTGGACAGAGCCCGCGCTTGCGGGGTGTTGCGTCGGGGTCGAAATAGAGAGCAGCCCCAATGGAAACGGCCCCGAAGGGCCGTTTTGCTGCGCTGGCTTGTCAGCGTGGTGTCAGGCAGCGATCCGCTTGGGAGCCGGGTGGTGGTGATCCTGCACCCTGTCCTTGTGGCGACACACCTGGCGATCGAGCTTGTCCATCAACTGGTCGATCGCGGCGTACAGGTCTTCGTGCGATTGCTCGACGAAGATGTCGCGTCCTTTGACATGCAATGTGACCTCAGCCTTCTGGCGCCGCTCCTTTTCTCGCAGTTTTTCGATCGACAGCAGCACGGTGATGTCGACCACCTGATCGAAGTGCCGCGTCACCCGATCGAGTTTTGTGAGCACATACTCGCGCAATGCAGGTGTCACCTCGAGGTGATGCCCGCTGATCGTCAAATTCATCGGAACTTCCTTTCCCAAGTCGAGCGATCAGGCCGCCAGCGAGGGTCAGCATCGACAAAGTCTCGTCGTGCTCCGTGCACCCAACGCACCGCGGCTTCGATCCAGTGTGCGCCGCTTCAAGCGCACCCACAAGCCCGCCTCCCGTTGTAGGATCGCTCGGTTTGCAGGCCGGCACCGGCGCAACAATGCGTGCGCAAGCGCGCGGGCATGCGGTGCCATAATCGCGCGCCTTGCAAACCAGCGCGGACGGCCGAGGTCGATCCGCGCGAAACCGTTCAACCGGCCGCAGGCTGCGCGGCGGTACAATCTCCGGAGGCAGACGTCCGACCGGGCCGAAGCCAAGCCACGTCCGACGCTGACATCGTCGTCCGGGCGTTGGAGTTCACTGCATGCTCAACGTCTTCACGCTTGTCAACGGTCGGCTGGTGCAGCAGGAGATCGACAGCGCACAGGCGTTGGCGGCCGTGCGGCCGATCTGGGTCGACCTGGAGGCGCCCAGCGAGGAAGAGAAGCGCTGGATCGCCGAGCGTTTCGGGCTCGCGCTCCCCGAGGACATCGTCGACGACGACCTGGAGGAGTCGGCTCGCTTCTACGAGGAAGACAACGGCGAGTTGCACATCCGCTCGGACTTCCTGATCGACGACGAGAACCTGTCGCGCAACGTGCGCGTGGCGTTCATCCTCAAGGACGGCGTGCTGCATTCCGTGCACGCCGAGGATCTGCCGGTGTTTCGGCTGCTGCGCATGCGCGCGCGGCGCATTCCAGCGCTGATCGAAGACGCCAAGGACGTGCTGCTCAAGCTGTACGACGCCGATGCCGAGTACTCCGCCGACGCCCTGGAGGGCATCTACGACAACCTCGAGGCGGTGGGCAACGGCGTGCTCAAGCAGGAGGTCGACGACAAGGCCGCGGCCGCGGCGCTGGCCGCGATCGCGCGCGAGGAAGATCTGAACGGCCGCATCCGCCGCAACGTGATGGACACCCGGCGCGCGCTCAGCTTCATGATGCGCAGCCGCATGCTCAACGCCGAGCAGTTCGAAGAGGCGCGGCAAATCCTGCGCGACATCGACTCGCTCGACTCGCACACCGCGTTCCTGTTCGACAAGATCAACTTCCTGATGGACGCGACGGTCGGCTTCATCAACATCAATCAGAACAAGATCATCAAGATCTTCTCGGTGGCCAGCGTGGCGCTGCTGCCGCCGACGCTGATCGCCAGCATCTATGGCATGAACTTCCAGTACATGCCCGAACTGCACCAGGCGTGGGGCTACCCGCTGGCGCTGTTGCTGATGTTGGCCTCGGTGGTGGCGCCGTTCATCTACTTCCGGCGCAAGGGCTGGCTGCGTTAGCCAGCCCGACACAACGGCGCCGCAAGGTCTGCGGCGCCGTGGAAGAAAGTTGCCGTGCAGCGCCCCCGAGCGAAGGAGGGAGGGAGGGAGGAGGAGGAGAAGCGCTCCGGGATTTCCGTCGGCTCGTCCGACAGGCTGCACAGCAATAAACACATCACCCGCACCGGTCTCGCTTGCTCGCGGGACCCGGTGCTCACATACGCGATCGCCATCGTGGCGGATGCACAACTGAACATGTGATTCGATGTCGTGCACAGAGTTCCGTTGCGTCGGCGCGTTGCCCATCTTCAGCTGAGCGCATGCGTTCGACGCGGCCACCACCGTGACAGCGACACATGGCTACGGTATACGCGCGAAGCGTCCCGCGTCCGCCAAGAATTTCAATACCTTTTCAGTTGTACGCCCATCAAGCCGGTCCGCCATGCCTTGGCAGGCCTGGTCGCGGACTCTCGATGCTGCCTTGCCGTGGTGGACCAAGGCGATGCCGGCCGAGACACCGATCAGTGCAGTGACCAGCCGCGTCGTCAGCGGATCGGCCATCAGAGCGACGCCGGCCAGCAGACCGAACACCGGCGTCAACAGCGTGAACGCCGACAGTTGGGTAGCCGGGTAGTGGCGCACCAGCCAGAACCACATCAGGTAGCTCGCGAAGCTCACCACCACAATTTGAAACACCAACCAGACCGCCCGGCCCCCAACTCAGGCGCTGCGGCCATGCCTCATCAGCCACCCATGAGGCGACGCCCAACGCCACGCCGGAGACCGCCAACTGATAAAAAAGGGTCTTCTCAGGGGCCGCGTGCGACAAGGCGGTGGCGCGGATCAGCAGCGTCGTTGCACCCCAGAACAGCGCGCCGGCTACGCCGAGCGCATCGCCAAGCCATTGCAGGTCGCCCACCGATGGCTGCTGAAAACCCTCCGCGAAGGCCCAAGCCACGCCGGCAAATGCCGCGACCAGGCCGAGGCCTTGCACGGTGTCGAGCCGTTCGCCGCGGGCGATCAGTGGCATGCCCAGCGCCACCACGAACGGGGCGAGGTAGACGAACACCACCATGCGCGAGGCGGTGGTGAACCTCAGCCCTGTGAAGATGCAGGCGAACTCGATCGCAAACAGCAAGCCGGCCGCCAAGCCCGCGGCGCCGGTGCCGTCGCGCGCCAGCAACGGGATGCCGCGCCAGCGCGCCCACAGCGCCACCAGCGCCGCGGCGCCGATCGAACGCGCGGCGGCCTGCAGCAGCGGTGGCACTTCCGCAAGCGTGGTCTTGCTGGCGACCTGACCCAGGCCCCAGACGGCGCAGCAGCCCAGCAGCGCGACAGCCGCGAGCGCATCCAGGCGAGTCTTACGTTCGATCATGGAGGGATCCTGCCGCGGCGTGGCGCGGAGCACTCGAGTGACGCCGCCACAGCGCGGCGGCGAGCGCGCAGCCGGCGCCCATCAGGGCCCCGCTGAAGTGGGCGCCCGTGGCGATGGCAATGTTCCAGCCCGGCACCCGTTGCAAGGCGCCCTGCCAAGGCTGCTCGAGGCCGATTTTCAGTGCCACACCCAGCAGAATCGCCGCGCCGAGCGCGCGCCGGGTGCCGCGGTCACGTTGCAGCAACGACACGGCTGCCACCACGACACCGGCGTGCAAGCACGCCCGACAAACCGCCGTAGTGCGCGAGGGTCGGCTGCAGCAGCAGGCCCAGGTGCGTCAGCGGCCAGGCGACGAACCAGGCCAAGCTGTCGAGGCGGTCGCAGTGCGCGCGCCAGCCCAGGGCCGCCACCAGCACGGTGCCGGCGATGTTGGCCCAGCGGTGGCCGTCGCTCCAATGCACCCAGGCCGCGCTCCAGCAACGCCACGGCTGCGTCAGTGCCAGGCTGGGCTGCCAATCGAGCTGCCGGGGGTCGAGTCCCGCGGCGAGCAGGCTGCCGCCGGCGAACAGTGCGGCCAGCCACCACCAAGTACGCGAACCGCGGCGCGGCGGTGCCGGTGTTGCTGGATCGCGCAAATTCGGCAGCGTGCGGCCCCTCAACCGAACACCGCGCGCCACACGGCGGCCACTGCTTCTCGCTCGCGCGCCAGCATTGCCGGCGCGAACTGCGTCGGCTGCTCGTCCAGCCGCGCGCGGTGCTGGGCGCGCCGCAGCTCGCGGTAGGCCTCGGCCGCACCTTGGCCGACGCCCGGCGGCAGCAGGCCGGCGGCTTCGGCCCGCTGCAGCAGCGCGATGTTGCCGACGTTGTCGATCAGGTCGGCATGCCGATCGGCGTGCGCCAGCACCAGGTACTGCACCGCGAACTCGGCGTCCATCATGCCGCCGGGGCTGTGCTTGACGTCGAACACGCCGGCCGGCACCGGATGCGCCGGCGCGCACCTTCTCGCGCATCGCGACGCACCTCGCTCGCGCAGCGCGGCGCCGTCGCGCGTGGCGCCGAGCACCTGGGCGCGCACGGCGTCGAAGCGCGGCGCCAGATCGGCGCGACCGGCGCAGAAGCGCGCCCGCGTGAGCGCCTGGTGTTCCCAGGTCCACGCGGTGTTGCTGCCGCGGCCCTGCTGGTATCGCTCGAACGACGCGATCGACGTGACCAGCAGGCCCGAGTTGCCGTTGGGCCGCAGCGCGGTGTCGATGTCGAACAGCTCGACCGGCCGGCGTGCGCAACGTCAGCCAGGTGATCAGCTTGCGCACGAAGGCGCCGTACACGTCCTGCGCCCGGTCGGCGTCGGCCTCGTCGCTGTCGTCGTACAGGAACACGACGTCGAGGTCGCTGCCGTAGCCCAGCTCCTTGCCGCCGAGCTTGCCGTAGGCGATGACGGCGAACCGCGGCGACTCGCGGTGCGCTGTCTTCAGCGCGCTCCCAGGCCCAGCGCAGCGTGGTGTCGAGCAGCGCGTCGGCCAGCGCCGACAGGTCGTCGGCCACCTGCTCCACGGTGATCAGGCCCTCGACGTCGCGCACCAGGGTGCGGAACACCTCGGCGTGGTGGGCGCGGCGCAGCGTGTCGAGCAGCGCCTCCTCGTCGGCCTCGCCGGTGCGCTGCCACCCCGCATGGCGTCCGTCGAGGTCGGCGATCGAACCCGTCGCGCTCGAAGCGCTCGTGCAGCAGCCGCGGATCGGCCAGCTCGTCGATCACGCCGGGATGGCGCATCAGGTAGCGCATCGGCCAGCGCGCCAGGCCCAGCAGGCGCAGCAGCCGTTTCAGCACCTCGGGCCGCTCCACCAGCAGCGCCAGGTAGCGTTCGCGCCGCAGCAGCGGCTCCAGCCAGTCGATGAAGCGCAGCGCGGCTTCCTCGGTGCACGGACCGTCGGCCACGCAGGCCGCGGCGCGCTGCACCAGCCGCCCCAGGCGCAGCTTGGTCTCGTCGCGCAAGCCCTGCACGCGCGGCTGGGCCGACCAGTCGTCGACGCGTTGCGCCAGCGCAGCCGGCAGGTCGGCCTGCTGGCCCAGCGTGTCGATCGGCGAGCGCCTGGCCGCAGCCCCTTGCAGCCGCCGGCGGCGCGACTCACCGGCGCGGCGCCTGCCCATCGTGCAGCAGCGCGTCGAACTCGTTGGCGACGAACTCGCGGGCCGAGCCGAGCTGGTCGAGCAGATGGCAGGCGCCGCCGTCGGCGGTGTCGGCCCAGTCGAGCGCGCGATCCAGGCCAGGTCGGCGTCGACGGTGGGCAGCACGTGGGTCTGCTGGTCGTCGAGGTACTGGATGCGGTGCTCGACGCGGCGCAGGAAGCGTGTAGGCCTCGGCCAGCCGGCCGGCGGTGTCGGCGGCCATCAGGCCGGCGGCCACCAGGCGCTGCAGGCCGCGCAGCGTCGAGCGCGTGCGGATCTCGGGGAACTGCCCGCCGCGCACCACCAGCAGCAGCTGCACGATGAACTCGATCTCGCGGATGCCGCCGCGCGACAGCTTGACGTCGTTGGCGCGCTCGGGCCGGCCGGCGGCGCGGCGCTGCGCTTCTTCGCGGATCTGCCGGTGCAGCTGGCGCAGGCCTTCGAACACGCCGTAGTCGAGGTAGCGGCGGTAGACGAACGGCATCACCAGCGCCGCGCAGCGCGCGAGCGCGCGCCGTCCTGACACGGCGGCGCGCGGCGCGACACGCGGCTCTTGAGCCAGGCGAAGCGTTCCCACTCGCGGCCCTGGACCTGGAAGTACTCCTCCAGCGTCGGCCAGGCTGGCCACCGGCGGGCCCGAGTTGCCGTTGGGCCGCAGCGCCAGGTCGACGCGGAAGACGAAGCCGTCCTCGGTGGTGTCGCCGATCAGCGCGTGCAGGCCGCTTGGCGACGCGGCCGAAGTATTCGTGCGCGCTCGAGCCGCGAGCCGCGGTCTGGCCGTCGTCGCTCGTAGACGTAGACCAGGTCGATGTCGGACGACACGTTGAGCTCGCGCGCGCCGAGCTTGCCCATGCCGACGATCCAGAAATCGATGCGCCGCCCGGCGGCATCGAGCGGCGCGCCGTGGCGCGTGTCTTCGTCGGCGCAAGGCTTGCGCCAGCGCGCGCTCCAGCGCCACTTCGGCCAGCGCCGTCATCGCCGAGGTCACGGCCTCGAGCGGCGCGGCCTGCTCGACATCGAGCACCGCCAGGCGCTCGACCACCGCTGGCGCGCGATCGCGCAACGCTGCAGCCAGCGGTCGGCCCTGCTGCACAAAACGATCGATCAGCTGCTCGATCGCGGCCGCGTCCGGAACGCCAGCGGCGAGTGCCGCGATCTCGCCGCCGAAGCGCCGCCGCACGCGCTGCACGAAACGGCTGTAGTCGGCTGTCGCGGCCGTCGCGTTGTGCGATGCAGTTGGATTCACGGCGCGCGGTGCCTGCACATCGAATCCGGGTGTCTGTGCTAGATTGGGTCGGTCGCGGGGGAGCTGGCCCACGAGCCGATCGATAGGCGCGGCTCGACGTGGCGCCGCCCAGAGCCGGTTTCAGCTTCATTCGATGTCCCCCGCCTCCACCGTCATCGCGTCACGCGGCTCCCTGTGGCATTGGTCGACCCGTGCCCTGCGGCTGCTGGTCGGCGTCTTGCTGTTGCTGTGGAGCCTACTGCTGGCTGCGTGGCTGACGCTCTACTGGGGGATTTTGCCCCACATCGACGAGTGGCGACCGCGCATCGAGCAGCTGGCCAGCCGCGGCTTGGGCGTTGCCGGTGCGCATCGGCGAGATCCAGGTGCGCTCCGGCGGCTGGATGCCCGCCGCCGAGCTGCGCGACGTGGTGCTGCACGACAGCCGCGGCCGCGAGGCGCTGCGGCTGCCGCGCGTCGTCGGCGGCGTTGTCGGTGCCGGTCGCTGCTGGCGCTGCAGCTGCGCTTCGAGCAGCTGCTGATCGACGACGCGCAGCTGGATGGTGCGGCGCGACCCCCAGGGCCGCATCAGCGTCGGCGGCCTCGAGATGGCGGGCCAGGTCGGCGGCGGCGGCGAGGGCCACCCGGCGGCCGACTGGTTCTTCAGGCAGCACGAGTTCGTGATCCGCGGCGCCACGCTCACCTGGATCGACGAGCAGCGCCGTGCCGCACCGCTGCGACTGACCGATACCGTCGTCGTGGTGCGCAACGGACTGCGCTGCCACGACCTGCGCCTCGACGCCACGCCGCAGGCCGGCCTGGGGCGAGCGCTTCTCGCTGCGCGGCGCGCATCGACCCAATCGCTGGTCGACCGCGCGGGCGACTGGCGCCGCTGGCGCGGCACGCTGCACGCCGAGCTGCCGCACGTCGACGTCGCGCTGCTGCGCGGCTACGTCGATCTGCCGTTCGAGCTGCACGAGGGCCGCGGCGCGCTGCGCGCCTGGGTCGACGTGGCCGACGGCCGCGCCGACGGCGCCGCCGTCGACCTGGCGCTGCGCGACGTGGCGCTGCGGCTGTCGCGGCAGGTGCAGCCGCTGCGCTTCGAGCACCTGAGCGCGCGCCTGGAGGGCGAGCAGGGCCCGCAGCACGCGCGCGTCGCGGCGCGGCGGCTCACCTTCGCCACCGTCGACGGCGTGGCGTGGGCCGACAGCCACTTCAGCGCCAGCTGGCGCAGCGCCGCCAACGCGGCGGGCGAGTCCGAATGGGTGGCCGGCGAGTTCGCTGCCGACCGGCTCGATCTGGCCACGATGGCCAGCATCGCGGCCCGCGTGCCGCTCGGCGACGCGCTGCGCAAGGGGCTTGCCGAGCTGGCGCCGCGCGGCACCGTGCACGACCTCGTCGCACGCTGGGACGGGCCGCTCGATGCGCCGCGCCAGTACAGGTGAGGGCGCGCATCAAGGGCCTGGCGATCGCCGCCGGCTCGGCCCACGCGCGGCGTCGGCCGCCCGGGCTGGCTCAACGCCGACATCGACCTGCAAGCCAGCGAGCTGGGCGGCGAGGCGCGGCTGGCCATCGCCGATGGCGCGTTGGAGTTTCCCGGCGTGTTCGAGAAGGCGGCGGTGCCGTTGCGGCGCTTCGATGCCCAACTGGCGTGGCGCATCGGCGCCGCGCAGCCGCAAGGGCGCGCCATCGAGCTGCGCATCAAGGAGGCGCGCTTCGAGAATGACGACGTCCGTGGCGACCTGACGTTGAGCTGGCGCACCGGCGACGGCACCGGCTTCGGGCGCGGCGGCCGCTTGCCCGGGCGTGCTGGAGCTGCACGGCAAGCTGGCCGACGGCCGCGCCACCAGCGTCGCGCGCTACCTGCCGCTCGGGCTGCCGCACGAGGCGCGCGACTACGTGCGGCGCGCCGTGCTGGGGGGCACGGTCGTGAGCGCGCAGCTGTCGACGTCAAGGGCGACCTGTGGGACTTCCCGTTCCACGATGCCAAGGTGGCGCGCGACGCCGTGTTTCGCATCACCGGACGTGCCAAGGACGTGGTGTTCGCCTACGTGCCCGGCCACGGCGGCGGCGACGACCCGCCTGCGCCGTCGTGGCCGACCATCACACAGGCCGAGGGCGAGCTGGTGTTCGACCGCGCCGGCATGAGCATCCGCCAGGCCCAGGGGCGCATCTACGGCGTCGACCTGCGCGCCGTCGACGCCACCGTGCGCGACTTCGTCCACGAGCCGGTGCTCGAGATCGACGGCCAGGCCCGCGGTCCGCTGGCCGACATGCTGCGCTACGTCAACAGCTCGCCGGTGGGAGAGCAGTTCGGCGGCGCGCTGGCGCAAGCCAGCGCCGAGCGGCAATGCCGAGTTGCGCCTGGCGCTGCGGCTGCCGCTGGCGCAACTCGACCAGACCACCGTCAAGGGCAGCGTGCAGCTGGCCGGCAACGACGTGCGGCTGCGCGGCGACACGCCGCTGCTCGTGCAGTCGCGTGGGCGCGTCGACTTCACGCACAAGGGCGTGCAGGTGATCGGCGCCGCGGCGCGCGCATTGGGCGGCGAGATCGCGTTCGACGGCGGCACCCAGCCCGACGGCAGCCTGCGCTTCTCCGGGCAGGGCACGGCCAGCGCCGACGGCCTGCGCCGGGCCGGCGAGCTGGCTGGCCTGGCCAGGCTGGCCACCTCGTTGCAAGGACAGGCCGCCTATCGGTTGCAGCTCGGCATCGTCAACGGCCAGACCGAGGTCCTGCTGACCAGCAACCTGGCCGGCATGGCGCTGAACCTGCCCGCGCCGCTGGCCAAAGCCGCCGAGGCGTCGTTGCCGCTGCGTGTGCAAAGCAGCCTGCAAGCCGACTCGCTGGGCGGTGCTGGGCTGCCGCGCAGCCAACTGCGCGTCGAGCTGGGCAACGTCGTGCAGGCCTTGTTCGTGCGCGAACACGGCAAGGACGGCCCGCGGGTGCTGCGCAGCGCGGTGGCGATCAACAGCCCGCTGCCGGCTGCGGTGCCGGGCGGCCACGCAGTCGCCGAATTCAACAGCACCGTGTCGCTCGACGCCTGGCGCAGCGTGCTGGCCGCGGTGTCGCCGCGCCGGCCCGGCAGCGGCCGTCGATGCGGGCTACCTGCCGCGCCAGATCCACCTGCGGGCGCGCGAAGCGATCGTGGCGGGGCGCCGCTTCACCGGCAACGTCGTCGAGCTGCAACGGCAGCCGCGCGAGGGCGACGAGGTCTGGCGCGTCTACAGTGCAGTCGGACCAGGGCGCGGGCACGTCTGAGTACCGCGAGCCCGCCAGCCCCGGCGGAGCCGGCACCCTGAGCGCCCGCCTGTCGCGACTGGCGATCCCGGCCGCCGACAAGGCAGCGACCGGCACTGCGGAACCTTCGGGCTTCACGGGCCTGTCGTCGCTGCCGGCGATGGACCTGGTGATCGACGACTTCGAGTGGCGCGGCCGCAAGTTCGGCCGCGTCGAGCTGCAGGCCGTCAATCGCGCCGGCGCCTCAGGCGCCGCGCCGCGCGAATGGCGGCTGCAGCGCCTGCACGTGCGCATGCCGGAGGCGACCTTCGATGCCAACGGTCAATGGAGCGCAGTGGCACCGAACGCACGGCGCCGCATGGGTCTGGAGTTCCAGCTCGAGCTCGCCGACAGCGGAGCCCTGCTCGAGCGCCTGGGCTACGGCAAGACCATGCGCGGCGGCAAGGGCCGCCTGCAGGGGCAGCTGGCGTGGTCGGGCTCGCCGCTGTCGCTGGACCTGCCCAGCCTCGACGGGCAGGTGTCGGTCGCGCTGGAGTCGGGCCAGTTCCTCAAGGTCGACACCGGTGCCGGCGCGGCTGCTCGGGCGTGCTGAGCCTGCAGTCGCTGCCGCGCCGGCTGCTGCTCGATTTTCGCGACCTCTACCAGGAGGGCTTCGCGCTTCGACAACATCGCCGGCGAGTTGCGCCTGGCCAGCGGCGTGGCGCACATCAACAGCCTGCGCATGCGCGGCGTGCAGGCCACCGTGCTGATGGACGGCCAGGCCGACCTCGAGCGCGAGACGCAGGACCTGCGCGTGTTCGTGGTGCCCGAGATCAATGCCGGCACCGCGTCGCTGGCCTACGCCGCGATCAACCCGGCGATCGGCCTGGGCACCTTCGTCGCGCAGTGGCTGTTGCGCCGGCCGCTGATCGCGGCCAACACGCGCGAGTTCCACGTCACCGGCGGCTGGGACGACCCCAAGGTCGAGCGCGTCGAGCGCAAGGCGCCCGACGCCGCGGCGGCCGGGCAGGCCAACCCGACACAATGAACCGTTCGTCGCAGCCCGCAGCGCATGAAGATCGCCGCCCTGCAGATGGTGTCGACGCCCGATGTGGCGCGCAACCTCGACACCGCGGCGCAGCCTGATCGACCAGGCCGCGCGCGGCGGCGCCGAGCTGGTGGCGCTGCCCGAGTACTTCTGCCTGCTCGGCCGGCGCGACACCGACAAGCTGGCGGTGGCCGAGGACGACGGCGCCGGGCCGATCCAGCAGCTTGCTGGCCGACAGCGCGCGCCGCGCCAAGGTGTGGCTGGTGGGCGGCACGTTGCCGATGCGCACCGGCGACGCCGCAGCGAGTGCGCAACAGCTGCTGCGTCTATGCGCCCGACGGCCGGCGCGTCGCGCGCTACGACAAGATCCACCTGTTCGCCTACGACAACGGCAGCGAGCACTACGACGAAGGCCGCGTGCTCGAGGCCGGCGATGCAGCCGGTGGCGTTCGAGGCCAGCGGCCTTCGCATCGGGCTGTCGGTGTGCTACGACCTGCGGTTTCCCGAGCTGTACCGCGCGCTCGGCCGCCCGCCGTGCGACCTGCTGTGCGTGCCGTCGTCCTTCACCTACACCACCGGCCTGGCGCACTGGGAGCTGCTGCTGCGCGCGCGGGCGGTCGAGAACCAGTGCTACGTGATCGCGCCGGCGCAAGGCGGCGTGCACGAGAACGGCCGCCGCACCTATGGCCACAGCATGGTCGTCGACCCGTGGGGCGAGGTGCTGGCGCAGCGCGACGAGGGCGCGGGGGTGGTGATGGCCGAGCTCGATGCGACACGCATCCAAGCGGTGCGACAGCAGTTGCCAGCGTTGTCACATCGTCGCAGCGGGCTCTCCGGCGCCTGAGCGTCGATCGACGGCCGGGTGCGCCGATGCACGGGTTCGTCAGCGCCGGCCGAACATCATCTGCCGCGCCAGCAGCGACTTCGCCGGCGCAGTGGCATCGAGCAGCGCCAGCGCCGCGCCGCGCACCAGCGCCAGACCCGGCCAGCGCCACGTGAAGCTGCGCGCCAGGAAGTCGGTGGCGGCGATCATCCCCCAGCGGTCGGGTGCGCGTGCCCACTCGATGCGCCGCAGCGCGGCTTCGATGCGAGGCGCATCGCGCAAGCGCGTCGACCAGCGAGAAGGCATCGCGCAGCCCCAGGTTGAGACCCTGTCCGGCCACCGGATGCAGCGTTTGCGCGGCGTTGCCGATGCGCACCGTGCGGCCGCGCACCAGCGTGGTCTCGGCGTTCAGCCCCAGCGCAAAGCGCTTCAGCGCGCTCAGTTGCACGACGCGCCCCGCGCCGGCGGGCAGCAGCGCGTTGAGCAACGCGATGCGCTGCGAGTCGTCCAGCGGCGCCACCGGATCGTCGTCGAGCGGCACGCACCACACCAACGCCGCGCGCCGCGTGGCGGGCGGCGCAACGCCGGCCGGATGCGCCGGCAGCGGCAGCAGGGCCAGCGGGCCGTTCGACGTGAAGCGTTCGACGGCAAGGTCGGCCGCGCCGCCGTCGAGCGACACGTGGCCCACCCACGCGGTTTGCCGGTAGTCGTGCGACACCGCCTTGCGCGACTGATCGGCAAACACGCCGCCCTCGGCCACCACCGCGAGGTCGAAAGCGCTCGACGATGCCGGCGTCGACTTCCACTTCGTCGCCGACCTCCTTGAGGGCCGCCACCGCGTGCCCAGGCGCAGCGACAGCCGTGTCGGCTCGCTCGCGCAGCGCTCGAGCCAGGCGCGCTGCAGCGGCGCGACCAGCGCGCCATAGCTCAGCACCGCACCCAGCATCGGCACGCCCTCGTCGGCCGCGCGGATCGTGACCTCGGCGTCCGGGCCAGTCGGCGGCGCCTGCGACACGTGCACCTCGCGGATCGGCTGTGCCGCATTGCGCGGCCACGATGCGAATGCGCTCGAGCAGTTGCACGCTGCCCAGCGACAGCGCCAGCGTGCGCGGGTCGAGCGACACGTCCTTGTCGGGCGGGCGCGCGTCGAACACGCTGACTGCGGCCCGCGGCAGCCGCTGCGCGGCCAGCAACGCCAGCGCGAGGCCGGCCGGCCCGGCACCGACGACGGCGATGCGAAGCTGGATGCGACGTCGAGGTCACGGTTTCGCCGGTCGGGGCGGGCGACGGCGCGCCCGCGGGCCCGTATTATTCGCCGCACCCGGGTGTCCGGGTGCCGCAAGCGTCAAGGAGTCTCCATGGGCCTGATGGACTTCATCAAGAAACAGTTCATCGACATCCTGCAGTGGACCGAAAGCGGCGACGGCGTGCTCGCCTGGCGCTTCCCGATGGCCGACAACGAAATCCAGTACGGCGCGTCGCTCACCGTGCGCGAAAGCCAGATGGCGGTGTTCGTCAACGAAGGCAAGGTCGCCGACGTGTTCGGCCCCGGCATGTACAAGCTGACGACGCAGACGCTGCCGGTGCTGACCTACCTGAAGAACTGGGACAAGTTGTTCGAGAGCCCGTTCAAGAGCGACCTCTACTTCTTCAGCACCCGCCAGCAGGTCGACCAGCGCTGGGGCACGCAGCAGCCGGTGACGATCCGCGACAAGGACTTCGGCGCCGTGCGGCTGCGCGCGTTCGGCAACTACGCCTACCGCATCGCCGACCCGAAGACGTTCCACACCGAGATCTCCGGCACGCGCGACACCTACACGGTGGCCGATCTGGACGGCCAGCTGCGCGGCCTGATGCTGCAGCACATCAGCGACGCGGTGGCGCAATCGGGCATCGCGTTCCTCGACCTGGCGGCCAACCAGATCGAATTCGCCAAGCAGATCCAGGCCGCCACCGCGCCGAGCTTCGAGGCGATCGGCCTCAAGCTCGAGACGGTCACGGTGCAGAACGTGTCGCTGCCCGAGGAGCTGCAGAAGATCCTCGACCAGAAGATCGGCATGGGCATGGTCGGCGGCGACATGGGCAAGTTCATGCAGTACCAGACCGCGCAGTCGATGCCGAAGTTCGCCGAAGGGCGGCCGGCGGCGGTGGCGTCGTCGGCGACGCGATGGGCCTGGGCGCCGGCGTGGCGCTCGGTCAGGTGATGGCCCAGCAGCTGCAATCAGGGCCTGCAGGGTGGGGCGGCCGCTGGCGGCGTCAAGCCCGACGACGTGATGGCGACGATCGAAAAACTCGGCGAGCTCAAGGCCAAGGGCATGCTCACCGACGAGGAGTTCGCGGCCAAGAAGGCCGAGCTGCTGAAGAAGCTCAGCTGACCCCGTCGCGACGCACCGGCGCTAGCGGCGACGCGTGGCGACCACCCCGCAGCGCGCGTATCGCGCCGCGTGCCCGAATTGCGGCGCGGCGGTCGAATTCGCGTCGGCCGCGTCGGCCAGCGCGGTGTGCAGCTTCTGTCGCAGCACGCTGGTGCGCGACGGCGACACGCTGCGCCGCATCGGCGTCAGCGCCGAGTTGTTCGACGACCATTCGCCGCTGCAGCTCGGCGCCGCGGGCCGCTACCAGGGCGCGGCGTTCACGCTGGTCGGCCGCCTGCAATACGGCTACGCCGACGGCACCTGGAACGAGTGGCACGCCGTGTTCGACAGCGGCAAGAGCGGCTGGCTGTCGGAGGACAACGGCGCCTACGTGTTCGCGTTCGACGCGCCGCTGCAAGGTGCGGCGCCGGCCGCCGATGAGCTGATCGCCGGCGAGCGCCGGCTGGTCGACAACGCGGCGTGGAACGTCGCATCGGTCACGCGGGCGCATTTGATCGCCGCGCAGGGCGAACTGCCGCGCCCGCCACGCGCCGACGGCGCGGAGTTCGTCGTTGCCGACCTGCGCAACGAACGCGACGAGGTCGCCACGCTGGACTATGGCGACGCGAGCGCAGCGGTGACCTGGTCGATCGGCCGTTCGGTGCGGCTGGCCGACCTCGCGATGAGCGGGCTGCGCGAAGACGTCGACAAGACGCTGTCGGGCAAGGGCTTCGCAGTGCCCGAGCTGCGGCGCGTCGCTGCAGCTCACGCTGGCCACCACGCAGTCGATCGCCTGCCACCAGTGCAAGGCGGTGATCGACGTGTCGCAGGGTGTCGGCGCCGACCTGTCGCACTACGCGCAGCGCAACGCCGGGCACGACGGCGCCGAGCCGCTGATCCCGCTGGGCACGAGCGGCAAGCTCGCGCTCGACGGCCGCGAGCTCGAGTGGCAGGTGGTGGGTTACCAGGAACGCTGCGACGTGCCTGCCGACAACGACGAGGACCAGACGTTCTGGCGCGAGTACCTGCTGTTCAATCGGCAGGAAGGCTTCGTGTTCCTGGTCGACAGCGAGGACGGCTGGAGCTGGGTCAAGCCGCTGACCGGTGCGCCGCAGGTGCGCGGCGAGCTGGCGACCTGGAACCACAAGACCTATCGACAGCGCGAGCGCTACGAGGCCAAGGTCACCTGGGTGCTGGGCGAGTTCTACTGGCGCGTGCGGCGCGACGAAACGGCTCGCGTCACCGACTACGTGGGCACCGCAGCGGCATCGCAGCGGCGGCTGTCGAGCGAGCGCAGCGCGGCCGAGCTCACCTGGTCCGAGGGCGCCGTGCTCGACGCTCAGGCCGTCGCGCGCGCATTCCGGCTGGCGCCAGCCGCCGCCTCGGCGCTGCAGCGCAGCGCTGGCGGCGCGCCGGCCGCGCTCGACGGCGGCCTGCTCAAGGTCGGGCTGATCGTCGCCGTGGTGGTGGTGGTCCTGATGATCGGCTTTTGCTCCAGCCGCGATCGCGATTGCGGCGACATTCGCGCCACCTTCGGCGAGGCGAGCAACGAATACCAGCAGTGCCTGCGCAGCTTCAGGCGGCGGCACGGGTTTTCGCAGCGGCGGCTCGTACGGCGGCTACAGCAGCGGCGGCGGGCACAAGTGAAGGCGACGCGAAGGCGAGACTAGGTTCGGCAACCTGCACAGGAGGTGAACATCATGGGAATCGAATGGCTCAAGCTCAATGTCGTGTTCGGCACGATCTTGTACGCGGTGATCGGCGTGGTCGTGCTGTGGGTCAGCTTCATGGCCATCGACAAGCTCACGCCGTACAAGTTGTGGCAAGAGATCTGCGACAACAAGAACATGGCGCTGGCCATCGTCGTGGCGGCGATGTTCCTGGCGATCGGGCAGATCGTGGCCGCTGCGATTCACGGTTAGGTCACCCCGGGGGTGAGGGTCAACACGCCCCCAGACTTCCCTCAAGTCGGGGCGCCGTGAACTGCGGCGAGCGTGCTTTCGTGGGCATACTCGGCGCAACGAATCGCGAACACTCGTCGTTGGGAATGCACACAAGATGAACGCACGATCTGGTCTCGGAGCCATCACGCTTGCGGCGGGCGCTCTGGCATCGCAGTCCGCTGCGGCAACAGCGTGCACGAGTACATTCAATCTGGGGTCCATGGGGCCGCCATCGATCAGGGCGATCGGCAACAGCTTCGACGGCGAGCAGGCGTTCGACGACTGCTACAACTTCTCGTTGAGCAACTCGGCCGAGGCGTTTGGGCTGACGTTGGAATGGGATGCTTCGAAGACGAACAGCATCGATATCGAGCACGTGTCGCTGTCGGGTGGGTCGTTGGTTGGCACGGTGGTGGACGATTCGCCGGGCTTGTTCAGCTTCAGCAATCTGCTGGCGGGCACCTATCAACTGATCGTCTCGGGCGACGTCACCAGCTGGGGCAGACACGGCAGCGGCTCGGTGGGCTATTACGGCCTGCTGGCCACGACGAACTCGGGCATCGCTGCGCCGCTGCCGGAGCCCGACACTTTTGCCCTGCTCGCGTTGGGCTTGGCGGTCGTGGCCTGGTCTGCCAAACGGCGCAAGGTCTGACGGAAGTTCCTACAGCCCGCCTAGACTCGAGCCAGATCGCAAAAGGGCGGACCCCTCTGGGGTTCGCCCTTCTTTCGTTCGCAGGTTCCGCGTCTCGAGCCTCGACCGCGGCACCCGACGGGCGCACACCATGCAGGCCCGATTCGCCGATGCGTTGGTGCAGGCCATCGATCCGCGGTACCGTTCGCGCGTGATCGGCGCTTGAGAAGCGCCGCCCACGCGCCGTTGCAATCCGCCGCCCCCGACCTCGCCGCCCCTCGAGCTGCCCCACGCCCCGCTGAAGTGGCGCTGCTGGTGTCGGTGTTCGTGGTCGCTGCCTGCGGGCTGGTCTACGAGCTGGCCGCCGGGGCGCTGGCCAGTTACCTGCTGGGCGACTCGGTGCTGCAGTTCTCCACCGTGATCGGCACCTACCTGTTCGCGATGGGCGTGGGCTCGTGGCTGTCGCGCCACGTCGAGCGCGAGCTGGTGGCGCAGTTCCTGCGCATCGAGCTGGCCGTGGGCCTGATCGGCGGCTTGATGCCGGCGGCGCTGTTCACGGCGCACAGCGTGCTGCCGGCCGGCGGCAGCGGGTCGTTCCGCGTGCTGCTGTATCTGCTGGTGCTGCTGGTGGGTATCCTGGTCGGGCTGGAGATTCCGCTGGTGATGCGCATCCTGAAGCGTCACTTTCGCGAGCGTTATGCGCTGAAAGACCTGGTGGCGCAGGTGTTGACCTTCGACTATCTGGGCGCGCTCGTGGTGGCGGTGGCGTTTCCGCTGTTGCTGCTGCCGCAACTCGGCCTGGTGCGCACCGGCGTGCTGTTCGGCCTCCTCAACGCGGCGGTGGCGATGTGGGCGCTGTGGCTGTTTCGCGGCGAGCTGGCGAGTTGGCGCGGCAACGCGGTGGCGTGCGCCGCGGTCGTCGCGACGCTGGCCGGCGCGATGGTGGGCGCCGATGCGCTCACCAGCTGGGCCGAGGATCGCTTCTATGGCGACCGCGTGATCGTGCGCGAGAGCAGCAACTACCAGCGCGTGGTCGTGACCGCGGGGCCGGGCGGCGTGCGCCTGTTCCTCAACGGCAACCTGCAGTTCCACTCGCGCGACGAGTACCGCTATCACGAGGCGCTGGTGCACCCGGCGCTGGCGGCGCAAGGCGCGCCGCGCAAGGTGCTGGTGCTCGGCGGCGGCGATGGCCTGGCGGTGCGCGAGGTGCTCAAGCACCCGAGCGTCGAACAGGTGGTGCTGGTCGAGCTCGATCCGCACATCGTGGCGCTGTTTCGCGACCACGAGGTGTTGCAGCGGCTCAACGACGGCGCGTTGCGCTCACCGAAGCTCACCGTGGTGCAGGCCGATGCGTTCACCTGGCTCGACGCCAACGACGGTGAAATGTTCGACGCCATCGTGATCGACTTTCCGGACCCGACCAACTTCTCGCTCGGCAAGCTCTACACGACCACTTTCTACGAGCGCATCGACCGTCATCTCGCGGCCGGCGGTTTTGCGGTGGCGCAGACCACCTCGCCGCTGCTGGCGCGGCGCAGCTTCTGGACCGTGGTGACCACGGTCGAGGCGACGGGCCTCACCGCCACGCCGTACCACGCGCACGTGCCGAGCTTCGGCGAGTGGGGCTTCGTGCTGATGGGCCGGCGGCCGTGGCAGCCGCCGCGCGTGTTGCCGCCAGGGTTGCGCTTTCTCACCGTCGATGGGTTGCCGGCGCTGCTGCAGTTTCCGCCCGACATGGCGCGCGTCCCTGCGCAGCCGAACCGGCTGTCGAATCAACTGCTGGTGCACACCTTCGAAGAAGAATGGGGCAAGGTGCATCAGTAGGTCGGCGCGCGCTGCTGGCCGCGACGCTGGGCGTGCCCGTGCTGACGGGCCTGGCCGCGTGTTCGCGCAGCGAGCCGCACCGGGTCGACGGCGGCTGGCTGGACGCGTCGCACCTGCGCGGCCACCGGCTGCGGGCATCGAGTGTGGCGCCAGCGTCTGCGGTTCGAGCGGCCAGCCAACGCACCGATGTCCTGGTGGTCGGCGCTGGCATCGCCGGCCTGGCCTGCGCCCGCGCGCTGACGCGCGCCGGCATCGACGACCTGCTGGTGCTCGAACTCGAGCAGGCGCCCGGTGGCAACAGCCGCGGCCACCGCCTGGGCGGCAGCAGCTGCCCGACCGGTGCGCACTATCTGCCGCTGCCGGGGCCGCACGCCCACGAGGTGAGCGAGCTGCTGTTCGAGCTGGGCCTGCTGCGCAGCGAGGCTGGTCGCACCGTGCCCGACGAGCGCCACCTGTGCCACAGCCCGCAGGAGCGATTGTTCTTCGACGGGGCCTGGCACGAAGGCCTGTTGCCACCGGCCGCGCCGGCGTCGCGCACAGCGGCGCAGTACCGGGCGTTCTCGCAACGTCTCGAGCGGTTGCGGCGCGAGGTGGCCTTTGCGATGCCGACCCATCGCGCGCCGTGGACCGCCGCGCATGCGGCGCTCGATGCCGTCACGTTCGCGTTGTGGCTCGCGCGCGAAGGCTTCGACGACCCGCAGCTGCGCTGGTACCTCGACTACGCCTGCCGCGACGACTATGGCGGCGGGCTCGACGACGTGTCGGCGTGGGCCGGCTTGCACTACTTCGCGAGCCGCCACGGCTTCCAGGCGCCCGACGACGACGGCGGTGAGCGCGAGCCGGTGTTCACCTGGCCCGAGGGCAACGCGTGGCTGGTCGAACGCCTGGCGGCACCGCTGCGCGAGCGCATTCGTTGCGCGCACACCGCGCTGCGCATCGATGCCGGGCGCCACGCGGTGCAGGTGACGGCGTTCGACGAGGCCTCGCAACGGCCGCTGCATTTCGACGCCAAGGTCGTGGTGCTCGCGACGCCGTTGTTCGTTGCACAACGGCTGTGGTCGGCACCGTCGTCGGCATTGCGCGCGGCCGGCGAGCGCGCGCGCTACGCGCCGTGGCTGGTGGCCAACCTGCTGCTCGATGCACCGCTGCTGGAGCGCGCCAGCGGCGCCACCTTGGCGTGGGACAACGTGCGCCATGGCGCGCCGTCGCTCGGCTACGTGGCCGCGCAACACCAGAGCCTGCGCGCCGACTCGAGGGCAACCGTGCTGACCGCGTACTGGGCGCTGGCCGGCGCCGAGCGCGCTGCGCTGCTGGACACCGACTGGCGCGTGTGGGCGCAGCGGGTGATCGACGATCTGGCCGTCGCGCATCCAGACCTGCCGCACAAAGTGCAGCGGATCGACCTGATGCGCTACGGCCACGCGATGCGCATCCCGGTGCGCGGCGCGCGGGGTGATGCGGCGCTGGCGGCGCTTCGCGACTCGCGCGGTCGTGTGCAACTGGCGCATGCCGACCTGGCCGCGTATTCGGTGTTCGAGGAGGCCTACACGCTCGGCGTGCAGGCGGCGGCGCGGGTGCTGCGCGAGTTGCGAGGCTAAGCTGCGTCGCCTACGGCATTGAGGGCCTGCAGCCGCTCGACCGAACCGACATCGGTCCACTCGCCGTCCCAGCCTTGCGCGCTGATGCGCCGCTGCGCGATGCCGTCGTCGAGCAGCGGCCGCAGCGGCAGCTTGCTGCCGACGGCCACGTTCTCGAACATCGCGGCGCGGAACAGCCCGACGCTGGCCCAGGTGCGACGTTGCGGCGCGTCGGCCACCGCGAGACCGTGGGCGTCGATGCCGAAATCACCCTGCGGATGGTGCGCCGCATTCGGGACCAGCCACAGGTGAGCCCACATCGAGCCGGCCGCAAAGCGCTGTGCAAAGGCCGGCGTCGAACACGAAGCCGGGCAGGAAAACATCACCCGACACCACCCAGAAACACTCGCTGCCGTGCGGCGCCAACTGCGGCAGCGCTTTCGCGATGCCGCCGGCGGTCTCCAGCGCCCCGCCGTGATCGCGGCCCTCCATCGAGTAGCCGATGCGCACGCCGAACCGTGCGCCGTCGCCGAGCGCCGCGGGAAACTGGTCTTCGAGCCACGCGGTGTTGATCACCACGTCGCGCACGCCCGCGGCGGCCAATGCCAGCAGGTGCCATTCGATCAGCGCCCGGCCGCGCACCGCCAGCAGCGGCTTGGGCGTGTGATCGGTCAACGGGCGCATGCGCACGCCGCGGCCTGCGGCCAGGATCAGAGCCTTCAGGTTCCCGGGGTGCGGCGTGTCGACGGCGGCTGCCATGGCGCGCGCAGTGTATGCGTGGGCCGACCCCGCGCGGGCGGCGAAAAAAGGGCCCATCGGTAGAATTGATCACTCCATCCCGCCCGCCACCGCCGCGCCCGCGCCTGGGCGCCGGCTCACCGATTGCGCCATGCCCGACACCGCCTCACTCGATACCCAAACGATGGCGAACGCCATTCGCGCGCTGGCGATGGACGCGGTGCAGAAGGCCAACTCGGGCCACCCGGGTGCGCCGATGGGCCTGGCCGAAGCCGCGGTCGCGCTGTGGACGCGCCACCTGAAGCACAACCCGGCCGATCCGCACTGGCCCGATCGTGATCGTTTCGTGCTCAGCAACGGTCACGGTTCGATGCTGCTGTACGCGCTGCTGCACCTCACCGGTTATGACTTGCCGATCGACGAGCTGCGTTGCTTCAGGCAACTGCACAGCCGCACGCCCGGCCACCCGGAGGTCGGCGTCACGCCCGGCGTCGAGACCACCACCGGGCCGCTCGGCCAGGGGCTGGCCAACGCGGTGGGCATGGCGCTGGCCGAGAAGCTGCTCGCCGCGCGCTTCAACCGGCCCGATCACGCGGTGGTCGACCACCGCACCTACGTGGTCGTCGGCGACGGCTGCCTGATGGAAGGCATCAGCCACGAGGCCTGTGCATTGGCCGGCGTGTGGAAGCTGAACAAGCTGATCGCGCTGTACGACGACAACGGCATCTCGATCGACGGCGCCGTCAAGCCGTGGTACGCCGACGACGTGCGCCTGCGCTTCAGCGGCTACGGCTGGCGCGTGCTGGGCCCGGTCGACGGCCACGACGTGCGATGCAGTGGATGGCGCGCTCGCGCAGGCGGCGGATTCGCAAGCGCAGCCGACGCTGATCATCTGTCGCACCACGATCGGCAAGGGCGCACCCACGCGGGCCGGCACCGGCAAGGCGCATGGCGAGCCGCTGGGTGAGGGTGAAGTCGCGGCCACGCGGCAAGCGATCGGCTGGAGCGCGGCGCCATTCGAGGTGCCCGACCCCGTGATGGCGCTGTGGAACGCGCGCGAAGCGGGCGCGGCGCGGCAAACACGCTGGAGCGAACGGTTCGCGCGCTACCGCGCGGCGCATCCCGAGCTCGCGGCGGAGCTGCAGCGGCGTTGCAGCGGCGAGCTGCCGCACACGCTGGCGGACCTCGCCGCACAAGCACTGTCCGATGCACAAACCAAGGCCGAGACCGTGGCCACGCGCAAGGCCAGCCAGCTTGCGCTCGAGGTGTTCACGCGCGCGTTGCCCGAGTTGATCGGCGGCTCTGCCGACTTGACCGGCTCGAACCTGACGCAGACGTCGAGCACGCCGGCGCTGCGCTTCGGCGATGACGGCGCGCCCAACGACGGCCGCCACATCAACTACGGCGTGCGCGAGTTCGGCATGGCCGCGGTGATGAACGGCCTCGCGCTGCACGGTGGCTTCATCCCGTACGGCGGCACCTTCCTGACCTTCAGCGACTACAGCCGCAACGCCATCCGCATGGCGGCGCTGATGAAGCAGCGCGTGATCCACGTCTTCACGCACGATTCGATCGGCCTCGGCGAAGACGGCCCCACGCACCAGAGCGTCGAACACGCCGCGGCGCTGCGCCTGATCCCCGGCCTCGAAGTCTGGCGCCCGGCGGACACCGCCGAAACCATCGTCGCCTGGCGAGCGGCGATCGCCGCCCGCGACAAACCGAGCGCGCTGTTGCTGTCGCGCCAGAACCTGCCGTACTGCCCGAAGGCGTCGCTCGACGACGTTGCCAAGGGCGGCTACGTGCTGGCCGAAGCGGCCGAAGTGGGCGTCAAGAAGAAACTGCAAGCCGTGATCGTGGCCACCGGCTCCGAAGTGCATCTGGCGCTGCACGCGCAGGCCGAGCTGGCGCGCGACGGTGTGGCGGTGCGCGTGGTCTCGATGCCGTCGACCACCGTGTTCGACCGCCAGAGCGTGGCCTACAAATCGCACGTGTTGCCGGCCGGCGTGCCGCGCATCGCGGTGGAGGCCGGCGTCACCGACGGCTGGTGGAAGTACGGCTGCGCCGCCGTGGTCGGGCTCGATCGCTACGGCGAGAGCGCACCGGGCGGCGTGCTGTTCAAGCACTTCGGCTTCACCGCCGCCAACGTGGCCGACACCGTGCGATCGGTGTTGGCCCGCTGAACGATTTCCCACTTGGAGAACCATCCATGACCATCAAAGTCGCGATCAACGGATATGGCCGCATCGGCCGCAACATCCTGCGTGCGCTGTACGAATCGGGCCGCAAGGATCTGCAGATCGTGGCCGTCAACGATCTCGGCGACGTCGCCACCAACGTGCACCTGACCAAGTACGACACCGCGCACGGCAAGTTCCCCGGCACCGTGGTGGCCGACGGCGACAGCCTGGTCGTCAACGGCGACCGCATCAAGGTGCTGGCGGTGCGCAACCCGGCCGAGCTGCCGTGGCAGGCGCTGGGCGTGGACGTCGTGCACGAGTGCACGGGCTTGTTCACCAGCAAGGCCAAGACGCAGGCGCACATCGATGCCGGCGCCAAGAAGGTGATCATCAGCGCACCGGCGGAAAAGGACGTCGACGCCACCGTCGTCTACGGCGTCAATCACAACGTGCTGAAGGCCGCGCACACGGTGATCTCCAACGCCAGCTGCACCACCAACTGCCTGGCGCCGGTGGCCAAGGTGCTGCACGACAAGCTGGGCATCGTGTCGGGGCTGATGACCACGATCCACAGCTACACCAACGACCAGGTGCTGAGCGACGTCTTCCACAAGGATCTGCATCGCGCGCGCGCCGCGGCGATGAACATGATCCCCACCAAGACCGGCGCCGCCGCCGCGGTGGGCCTGGTGCTGCCCGAGCTGAACGGCAAGCTCGACGGCTTCGCGATGCGGGTGCCGACGATCAACGTGTCGGTGGTCGACCTCACCTTCGTCGCCGCGCGCAACACCACCAAGGAAGAGGTCAACGCGATCGTGCAGGCGGCCGCGGACGGCGCGCTGAAGGGCATCCTCGGCTACAGCACCGAGCCGCTGGTGTCGAGCGACTTCAACCACGACAGCCGCAGCTCGGTGTTCGACGCGCCGCAGACGCGCGTGACCAACGGCAACCTGGTGAAGGTGCTGTCCTGGTACGACAACGAATGGGGTTTCAGCAACCGCATGCTCGACACCACCGTGGCGATGATGAGCGCCAAGTGAACGAGCCCGGCCTCGACGAGCCGCCGCATCAGGCGGCTCTTTTGTGTCCGGGTCCGCGCTTTGCCGTTCGACTTACCCCGGGACACCGCTGTCGAGCAAACTTTCCGATAGGCTTGCCGCATGCTGACGATCACCTGGCGCGCCGGCGCGCTGTTGACCCTGCTGCCGCTTTGCGGCTGCGAGACCGACAGGATGGCTCCCGTGCCGCCGCCGGACCTTCGCATCACGGTCACCGCACGCACCGAATATGCGTCGGCGGCCGAGGCGACGGTCCACGTGTCGAACTTGGCGCGTGTGCCGACTCGTGAGGTGGAGGATCTGGGCGCCGGACGCTATCGCATGGTGCTGGTGTGCCCGGACACCGCGACCTGTCGCAGCGCCGTTCAGCGCGTCGCGGACGACCGTTTCTTCGCGCTCGGCGTCGACGCCGAAGGCCCCAATCGCCAACGCATCCCGATCACGCCGACGCGCGAAGCATCGCGTTGAGACAAGAGAACACACAGCGGACGCGGGCGCAGTCCGCAAGCCTCGAGAGCACACCATGACGACGCTGAACCGTAAAATCGCCAAAGCCCTGTCGGCGCTCGCCGTCTTGGCGCTGCCCGCATGGGCCGCCGCACCGATCGAGGCATCGGCGCCGTCCGGCCTGCGCCGGGCGTCGACGCCGACGGTCGACCTGCACCATGCGCGGGTGATCGTCAAATACCGGACCGAAGGCGCGTTGATGCGCGAGAGCGCGCTGTCGGCGCGCGACCCCGATCGGGTGGCGGTTCAGCACGCCGCCCGCCTGTCGCAGCGGCTGGGCATCACGCTGCGCGACGGCGCCATCGTCGCGCCGCGCACGCAGGTGCTGCGCGCCAGCAACCTGTCGTCGGCCGCTCTGGTGGCGCGGCTGCAGGCGGACCCCGACGTCGAGTACGCCGAGGTCGACGAAAGGGTGCGCATCACTGCGGCACCGAACGATCCGCGTTACCCGGGCGGCCAGCCGCTCAACGTCACGCCGACGGCCGGACAGTGGTACTTGCGGCCGCCCACCAGCCAGTTCGTGTCGGCCATCAACGCCGAGCGGGCCTGGGACACGACCGAAGGCTCGCCGGCGATCGTGGTGGCGGTGCTCGACACCGGCGTGCGGCCCGACCATCCCGACCTTGTGGGCAAGCTGGTTCCCGGTTACGACTTCGTAGTCGGCCGACGATGACGGTTCCTTCACGTCAGCCAACGATGGCAATGGTCGTGACGCCGATGCCTCCGACCCCGGCGACTTTGTCACGCAGGCCGACGTGGACGGACCGCTTCGAGGGCAAGGCTGCGAAGTCAGTGACAGCAGCTGGCACGGCACGCAGACTGCCGCGCTGATCGGCGCCGCAACCGACAACAACATCGGCATGGCCAGCGTCGGCCGCAACGTGCGGGTGATGCCGGTGCGTGTGCTCGGCAAGTGCGGTGGTTTCATGTCGGATGTCATCGCAGGCATGTACTGGGCGGCGGGCATCACGATCCCCGCCACTACGAGTACTGGCCTTTCCCTTGGCGCGGCACCGTCCAACCCATTTCCGGCCAAGGTGCTCAACCTGAGCCTGGGATCGGACACGACAACTTGTGGCGCGAGCTATCGCGACGCAGTCAACGCCGTGGTGGCTGCCGGCGCCAGCTTGGTGATCTCCGCGGGCAACGCTGGCCTCGCGGTGGGCCAGCCCGCCAACTGCACCGGTGCGATCGCCGTGGGTGCGCTGCGACACACGGGAACCAAGGTCGGGTTCTCCGACCTGGGCACTCAGATCGCCATTTCCGCGCCAGGCGGCAACTGCGTCAACGACGCCGGCGCCTGCCTGTATCCGATCCTGACTGCGATCAACACGGGCACTGCCGGGCCGGGCGCCAACACCTACAGTGACAGCTTCAACATCTCGGTGGGCACGAGCTTCTCTGCACCGCTGGTGGCGGGCGCCGCAGCGCTGATGCTGTCGGTCAACCCGACGCTGGCGCCGTCGCAGGTTCGCACGATGCTGCGGGCCACGGCGCGCGCCTTTCCGTCCACCGGGGGCGAGCCCGGCACGGGTACGTGCCAACCCCCTGGCGCGACGGAACAACTCGAGTGCTACTGCACCACCACCACCTGCGGCGCCGGCATGCTCGACGTGCGCGCCGCGGTGCTGGCCGTGCCCGCGCCGAGCAGCACGCAGGCACTGGCGTTTGCGACGCCGGCCGCCCCCGCTCCCGGCGGCACCGTCACACTCGATGGGTCGACCTCGGTGCCGGCCAACGGGCAAACGATCACCGGCTACCAGTGGACTCTGGTCGACGGCGGCGGCATCGCCACGCTGGGCACGCCCAGCAACGCCTCGACGGTGACCGTCACCACCAGCGGTGGCGGCACGTTCATCGTGCGCCTCGCCGTCACCGACGACGGCGGGGGCCCCGCCACGGTGGTGGACCTGGCGGTGACGGCCGCCGTGCCGGTGACGGACCCGCCCCCGAGCTCCGACGATGGCGGCGGTGCCCTGTCGTGGCCCTGGCTGCTCGCGTTGGGCGTCGCCGTGGCGGCACTGCGTCCGCGCCGCCGATAGGCACCGCACCGCGCGCAGCGCGCTCGTAACAGCGCCACCGCGAACCGGGGTCGCGGCGTGGGTCTACCGCCCGTTTGAGGGGTCCAGGCGGCAAGAGCAGCGCCGATACTTTTGGCTACGGAGAAACTCTGTGGCCGCGCTCGTCGTCGACTCATCCACTGGCTCGTCTCGTCGCTCGCGCGGCGATGACGACACGATGCCCTGGTCGCCGCTGCGCGCACAGGGTGTGGCCGGGATCGGGTTGCGCCGGCATCCACGCCACCGATGACGCGGGCCGCCGAGCCCGTGTGGCGCGCCGGCACACTCCGGGTGTTGCGCGCCCTGCTCGCGCCACTGTGTGCCCTTTGGCTGGCCGCCGCCGCACAGGCGGCGCCGCGCGGCCTGATCGTCGAGTTGAAGGACGCGCCGCCGCATGCCGAGCCGGCGCGCGACGTGACGTTCAAAGCAACAGGGCCGACCCCGCGGCGGTGCAGCGCGAGCGTGTGCAGCGGGTGGTGGCCGCGGCCGGCCTGGCCGGCGCGGCGGCGTCGCCCGGCGCGCCGTCGCTGCGTCCGCAGGGCCGTGCCGCGCATGTGCTGGAGTTCGGCCGCGCACTGTCGCCGGCCGAGACCGAGGCGATGCTGGCGCGCTTGCGGGCCTTGCCCGAGGTGGCCTGGGCCGAGCCCAACGATCGCGAGGTGTTGCTGCAAAGCACGACGCCGAGCGATCCGTTCTTTCCGGGCACCGCTGGCCAGTGGTGGCTGCAACCGGCGGGCGGCAGCGACGCTCATTCGATCGAGGCGCGCTTGCGCGGCGTGCCCGGCGTGCAGCGCGCGTGGACGTGGACCACCGGCAGCGTATCGATGCCGGTGGCCGTGCTCGACACCGGCATCACCGAGCATCCGGAGCTGCAAGGCGCGTGGCTGCCCGGCGTCGACGTCGTCAGCGACGCGGCGATGGCCAACGATGGCGACGGCCGCGACGTCGACCCCACCGACCCTGGCGACTGGGTCACCGAGGTCGAGCGCACGCACGAGCTGCGTTCGACCGCTGCGACACGCACGACAGCTCCTGGCACGGCACGATCGTCAGCGGCATCCTGGCCGCACGCACCGACAACAACCAAGGGGTCGCTGCGGTCGGCTGGAACGCGCGCATCGTGCCGGTGCGGGTGGCCGGCAAGTGCGGCGCCGAGGTGGCCGACATCATCGATGGCATGCGCTGGGCGGCCGGCCTGATGGTGAGCAGCGGGCACGGCTGGTTGCCGCGCAACGCCAACCCGGTGCGCGTGATCAACCTCAGTTTCGGCGGCAACAAGCCGTGCAGCCGCGCCTATCAGAACGCGATCGACGAGCTGCGTGGGCACGGTGTGATGGTGGTGGCGGCGGCAGGCAACGGCCAGGGTGCCGTGACGCGACCGGCCAACTGCCGTGGCGTGGTCGCCGTGGCGGCACTCAATCGCGATGGCTTCAAGGCCCACTACTCGAACTTCGGCCCCGAGGTGACGCTGGCCACCGTGGGCGGCGACGACGCCAACAGCCCGCTGGGCAACCTGATCGCCGATGGCGGCCTGCTGACGCTGTACAACAGCGGTGCCACCGCGGCCGGCGAACACATCTATGCGCGCAGCTTCGGCACCAGCTTCGCCACGCCGATCGTGGCCGGCGCCGCGGCGCTGATGCTGTCGGCCAACCCCGGCTTGACGGTCGACCAGGTGATTGCCGGCCTGGCGGCGTCGGCGCGTCCTCACGTGCGTTCACCTTGGCTGGCGTCGTGCTCGGCCGAAAACTCGGCCACTTGCCTGTGCAGCAAGGCCACCTGCGGCGCCGGCATGCTCGATGCCGAGCAGGCGTTGTTCTACGCGCGCGATCCGGCCGCCTACGTGTCGCCGGCACGTGGCGCCGAGGTGCTCGACAACCCCGAACTCGCGGCGGCGTCGCAGGCGCCGCCGCAGGCCACCCCGGAGTTGCCCGACGAACGCGACGCCGATGCCACCGGCGCCGGCGCGCTCGGCGCGTGGTGGCTGCTCGGGCTGGCTGCGGCGCTCGCCGCCCTCAGCAGACGACCCTCCGCGCTGCGCGCTCCGGGGCGAGCGCTTCGGAGCGGCCGTGCGCGCTCACGGCGGCACCGCGCAAGGCCGGAAGCCCGAGCCGGCGGGCGGCAGGTTGAGCTGCGCCAGCCGCGCCGCCAGCGCGCCGTCGGCGCGCTCGACGCGCAGCAGCGTCACCACCACCGGCATGTTGATGGTCACCACCCGCGCACCCTTGACGCCCTGCTGCACGAGTTGCGCCGCCGCCGCGTCGGCCGCGGCCCGCGCGTCGTAGCGCCCGAACTGCAGGCCCGGCTGCAGGTCGGGCGAATTGCGCACCTCCTCGGCTGTGATCTGCAGACGCCGATACTCGTCGCGTCGGCGCGCCATCACTGCCTCGTCGGAATACTTTCCCTGGTAGACGATGTACGAGCCGCCGCGTTCCGAGCGTTGCGGTGTCCACTCGAGCGACGGCCATTTCAGCTCGCGCAGCCCACGTTCGGCGGCGGCCACTTCGCCGGCTGCGAACGGCCCTGCCTCCAGGCACACGGTGGCCGACGCATCGGCCGCGCCCAGCGGCGCGCTGGCCGCCGGCGTGCCGGGGGCGGCCAGGCTGCTCGAGCGTTGCGCCGCGGCGGCCTGCAGGGCGGCGCTCGCCGCGGTGGGCGTGATCAGCTGCACCGCGTCGGGACGCACCTGCTGGCGCAGCCGTTCGGGCTCGCGCTCGCGGTGGCGCGACACGCCCGGCAGCGCATCGAAGGACCAGGCGAGCACGAGCAGATTGGCCACCACGAGCGCGATCAACAGGCCCCGCATCACCTCGGCGGCCCCTCCGACGGCCGCACGCTGACATCGCCCACGCCCACCGTGCGCAGCGACGGCCCGACCCGCACCAGCAAGGCGCCGTGGTCGTCGACGCCTTCGGCCATGCCGCTGGGCAGGTCGTCGAGCGTGGTGGTGACCAGGTGGCCCTTCAGGCAATCGAGGCGCTCGAAACGCGGCTTGAACGGGGCGAAGCCTTCGCGCTGAAACAGCAGCACCGCGTCGATCCAGGGCCTGGCGATGCGCGCCAGCGTGCGCGGCGCGTCGAGGCCGGGCTCGAACTCCTGCATGCAGGCGAAACCGGTGTTCAGATCGACCACCGGCTGGCTGGCGATGTTCAGGCCCAGCCCGATGACGGCCATGCGGCGCTGCCCGACCGGCACCGATTCGATCAGGATGCCGCCGAGCTTGCGCGGCGGCTGCGTGCCGTCGATGAGCATCAGGTCGTTGGGCCACTTCAAGCCGATGAATGCACTGCTGCGCGGGCCCGCCGGGTCGAGCGCCTCGGCCAGTGCAACACCCATCGCCAGCGACAGCCCCGACCAGTCGGGCGGCGTGAAGGGCAAGGCCAGCGAGCAGGTCAGCGAGGCGCCGGTGCTGGACTGCCAGCTGCGTCCCCAGCGCCCACGGCCGCGGGTTTGTTGCTCGGCCACCAGCAGGCAAGGCTGGGTATCGCCGGCGCGGCGCCCCAGGCGCGTGCTTTCCAGCAGCGGCATCGGGCCGCTGATCGGCGGCTCCAGCTCACCGGGCCGCGAAGGCACCATCTCCGACAGGCCGCCCGAGCGCCGCGCGCGATCGACCAGCACGGTGTTGCTCGACTCGCAGCGGGCCACCACCTCGATCGACAGGCCGGGCAGCAACGCCGACAGCTCGCTCCACAGCGGCTCGGTGTTCCACGACAGGGTGACCGGATCTTGCATGGCTCAATCGGCAACGGGCGGCTGCCCCCAAGCCGCGTGCCGACGGCGCCGAGCATGCATGCACACCCCTCGACGCGCAAGCATCGCCGGCACTTCAGTGCTTGGGCGCGAGCATCGTGCCACGGCAATCGTCGGCGCCGCAACGGCAGGCAAACTGTTTCTTGAGCTTCCTGGTGTAGCGCTCGTCGATCACCAGGCCGTAGTCGTAGAACAACTCCTCGCCGGGCTTGATCTTGCGCAGCGCCTTGATGAACACCCGATGCTGCTCTTCGTCGATGTCCGACTCGCAGTTGGGGTCGCAGGCATGGTTGATCCAGCGCGCCGCATTGCCCCCGATGTTGGCGTCGATGACATGGTCGTCGTCGATGTGGAAGAAGAACGTGTGGTCCGGATCGTCGGGGTTGTGGGGGTGGCGGCGCTCGGCCTGCTTCCACGTGATCATCTGGCCCTTGTATTCGATGATCGTCTCGCCCTTCTTGATCTTGCGGATCGCGTACACGCCACGGCCGTGCACGCCCGAGCGGCGCACCTGGATGCGGCGCCCTTCTTGTTCTTGGCGGCGGCCCGGTCGTCGTGCTTGGCGGCCGCTTTGGCGGCCTTGCGGGGCTCGTCGGTGCGCGACGGCCTGCGTTGGTGGCGGGTGTGGTGTTTGGATTTGGTCTTCATTGGGTACATTGAAATCAGGCGCGCGCGCGTGCGTGTGCGTGCGCGCGCGTGAACGGGCGGCATTGTAGGCATGCGGGGCGCTTTCGGCCTGCAGCGCTCACACAAAACCGCGGACGAATGGCCAACGGGATATGACCAAGTCACTCATCATTGCTGAGAAGCCCAGCGTCGCGCAGGACATCGTGCGTGCGCTCACGCCGGCGGCGGGCAAGTTCGACAAGCACGCAGACCACTTCGAGAACGATCGTTACGTGGTCACCTCGGCGGTGGGCCACCTGGTGGAGATCAAGGCGCCCGAGGCCTACGACGTCAAGCGCGGCAAGTGGAGCTTCGCGCACCTGCCGGTGGTGCCGCCGCACTTCGACCTGGCGCCGATCGACAAGGCCAAGTCGCGCCTCAACGCCGTGGTCAAGCTGGTCAAGCGCAAGGACGTGAGCGAGCTGATCAATGCGTGCGACGCCGGGCGAGAGGGCGAGCTGATCTTCCGCCTGATCGTGCAGTACGCGGGCATCGACAAGAAGGCGGCCAAGCCGATCCGGCGCCTGTGGCTGCAGAGCATGACGCCGCAGGCCATCCGCGACGGCTTCGACGAGCTGCGCAGCGACGCCCAGATGCACGGCCTGGCCGACGCCGCGCGCAGCCGCAGCGAGGCCGACTGGCTGGTCGGCATCAACGGCACACGCGCGATGACGGCGTTCAACTCGCGCGACGGCGGCTTCTTTCTCACCACCGTGGGCCGCGTGCAGACGCCGACGCTGAGCGATCGTGGTCGAGCGCGAAGAGAAGATCCGCAAGCACGTGGCGCGCGACTACTGGGAGGTGAAGGCGGCGTTCCTGGCCCAGGCCGGCACCTACGAGGGCAAGTGGTTCGATGCCAAGTGGAAGAAGAACGAGGACGATCCTGAAGCGCGTGCCGATCGCCTGTGGAACGAAGCCGACGCGCGCGCCATCGAGCAGGCGGTGCGCGGCCAGAGCGGCCGCGTCAGCGAGGAATCCAAGCCCAGCACGCAGAGCAGCCCGTTGCTGTACGACCTGACCACGCTGCAGCGCGAGGCCAACGGCCGCTTCGGCTACTCGGCCAAGACGACGTTGTCGCTGGCGCAGGCGCTGTACGAAAAGCACAAGGCGCTGACCTATCCGCGCACCGATTCGCGCGCGCTGCCCGAGGACTACCTCGCCGTCGTGAAGAAGACGATGGCGGTGCTGGCCGATGGCGACCTGCCGGGCCCGCTGCGCGAACTGGCGCGCCACGCCAAGCTGGCGCTGAAGGCCGACTACGTGAAGCCGATGAAGCGCGTGTTCGACAACGCCAAGGTGTCGGACCACTTCGCGATCATTCCGACCTTGCAGACGCCCACGCACCTGAGCGAGGCGGAGGCCAAGCTGTACGACATGGTGGTCAAGCGCTTCATCGCGGTGTTCTATCCGCCGGCCGAGTACCTGCTGACCACGCGCATCACGACCGTGGGGGCGCACGGCTTCCAGACCAACGGCCGCGTGCTCGTCAACCCCGGCTGGCAGGCGGTGTACGGCAAGGAGGCGCAGGACGAGGACGCCAACCTGGCGCCGGTGTTGCCCGACGAGACGGTGCGCAACGTCGAGGTCAACGTGCTGGCGCTGAAGACCCGGCCGCCGGCGCGCTACACCGAGGCCACGCTGCTGTCGGCGATGGAAGGCGCGGGCAAACTGATCGAGGACGACGAGCTGCGCGCTGCCATGCACGAAAAGGGCCTGGGCACACCGGCCACGCGCGCCGCCATCATCGAAGGCCTGATCTACGAGAAGTACATGCATCGCGACGGCCGCGAGCTGGTGCCCACCGCCAAGGCGTTCCAGTTGATGACGCTGCTGCGCGGCCTGGACGTCGAGGACCTGACCAAGCCCGAGCTCACCGGCGACTGGGAGTACCGGCTGCTCGAGATGGAGCACGGCCGGCTGAGCCGCGGCGCCTTCATGAAGGAGGTGGCGGCGATGGCCGAGCGCATCGTGCGCAAGGCCAAGGAGTACGACCGCGACACCATCCCGGGCGACTACGCGACGCTGCTCACGCCCTGCCCCAACTGCGGCGGCGTCGTGAAAGAGAACTACCGGCGCTTCGCGTGCGAGGCCTGCGAGTTCAGCATCACCAAGATCCCGGGCGCGCGCAGCTTCGAGATCGCCGAGGCCGAGGCCTTCTTGCGCGACAAGAAGATCGGCCCGCTGGAGGGCTTCCGCTCGAAGGCGGGCTGGCCGTTCTCGGCCGAACTGCGGCTGGTGTACGACGACGACATCAAGAACTGGAAGCTCGAGTTCGACTTCGGCGAAGAGGCGCGCCGTGCGCAGGAAGACGGCGAGCCGGTCGACTTCAGCGGCCAGACCTCGCTCGGCGCCTGCCCCAAGTGCAAGGGCCATGTCTACGAGCACGGCACCAGCTACGTGTGCGAGCACGCCACCGGCCCCAAGCAGACCTGCGACTTCAAGAGCGGCAAGATCATCCTGCAGCAGCCGGTCGCGCACGAGCAGATGCACAAGCTGCTGGCCGGCGGCCGCACCGACTTGCTCGACGGCTTCGTGTCCAACCGCACGCGGCGCAAGTTCAAGGCCTACCTGCGCTACGACCCGCAGGAAGGCAAGGTGGGGTTCGAGTTCGAGCCGCGGCCGCAACGCGGCGCCAAGGGCGCGCCAGCGAAGACGGCCAAGCCCGTTGCGGCGAGTGTCGGTGACCAGGCGCCGCCGCCCGAAGCCGCGGCAAAGAAGGCGCCGAAGGACCGGCCGCTAAGAAGGCAGCTGCCAAGAAGCCGGCAGCCAAGAAGAAGCCCGCCGCTCGCAAGTCGGGCTGAGCGAACCGCTGGCGGCACCATGTCGTGGCTGGTGCTGCAAAAGCTGCTGGCGATGTTCGTCGTCGTCGCGATCGGTTGGTGGGCCGGGCGCAAGCGCTGGCTCGGCGAAGGCGACACCGCGCGCGTGCTCGGCAACGCCGCCTTCATGATCTTCGTGCCGGCGCTGCTGTTTCGCACCGCGGCGCGGCTCGAGCTCAGCACGCTGCCGTGGCACACGCTGGCCGCGTACTTCGTGCCTTCACTCGCCTTGATGCTGGTGGTGTACGGGCTGGTGCGCAGGAGCAGCCGCGCCCAGGCGCCGGCGCGCGCCGCGGTGCGCGCGATCACCAGCGTCTACGGCAATGCGGTGCAGGTGGGCATTCCGATGGCGGCGGCGCTGTTCGGCGAGAGCGGCCTCGGGCTGCACCTGACGCTCGTCAGCCTGCATGGCCTGGTGCTGCTGACGGTGTTGACGGCATTGGTCGAGCACGACGTCGCCGGCGCGTCGCCGTCGGCCTCGCGTTCCGAAGTCTGGCGCACGATGCTGCGCAACATCGTCGTGCATCCGGTCGTGCTGCCGTTGCTGGTGGGGCTGCTGTTCAATGCCGCCGGATTGCAGCTGCCCGAGTTGTTCGACCAGCTGCTGCAGGTGCTCGGCAGCGCCGTGGTGCCGGTGTGCCTGGTGCTGATCGGGCTGTCGCTGCACCACTACGGCGTGCGCGGCCCGGTGCGCGAGTCGATCGCGCTGTCGGCGATCAAGCTGATCGTGATGCCGGCCTGCGTGTGGCCGCTGGCGCATTGGGTGTTCGGCCTGTCGGGCCAGGCGCTGGCGGTGGTGGTGCTGATGGCGGCGCTGCCGGTGGGCAGCAATGCGCTGATGTTCGCGCAGCGCTACCGCACCGATGAAGCTGCGGCGACCGGCGGCGATCGTGATTTCTACCGTGGCATTTGCATTCACCGCGCCGCTGTGGCTGGCTGCGTTGGCGCACTTCTAGCCGGGGTGGGACAATCTCCCGGCGCATGACTCCGAAAGACATCCCCGACTACATGGCGCAGCTTGGCGCCTGCGCGCGCGCAGCGGCCGGCGCGATGGCGCGTGCACCGCTGGCGGCTCGCAACGCGGCGCTGCTGGAGCTGGCGCGGTTGCTGCGCGCCGACAGCGAAGCGCTGCAGCAGGTCAATCGTGGTGACGTCGACGCTGCCGCCGCGGCCGGGCTGCAGCCGGCGCTGGTCGACCGCTTGAAGCTGACGCCGGCGATCATCGAGACCGTGGCGCGCGGCTGCGAGCAGATCGCCGCGATGGCCGACCCGATCGGCGAGATCAGCGAACTGAAGCGCCAGCCGAGCGGCATCCAGGTGGGCCGCATGCGGGTGCCGCTGGGCGTGTTCGCGATGATCTTCGAGAGCCGCCCGAACGTGACGATCGAGGCCGCCTCGCTGGCTATCAAGAGCGGCAATGCCGCGATCCTGCGCGGCGGCTCGGAAGCGCTGGCGTCGAACCTGGCACTGGCGCGCGCTGGTCGAGCGCGCACTCGCCAGCGCCGGCTTGCCCACCGAGGCGGTGCAACTGGTGGCCACCACCGATCGTGCCGCCGTCGGCTGCCTGCTGGCGATGCACGAGCAGGTCGACGTGATGATTCCGCGCGGCGGCAAGGGGCTGATCGAGCGCGTCAGCGCCGAGGCCAAGATGCCGGTGATCAAGCACCTCGACGGCAATTGCCACGTCTATGTCGATGCCGAGGTCGACCTGGCGATGGCGCTGGCCGTGACCGACAACGCCAAGACGCAGAAGTTCAGCCCGTGCAACGCCGCCGAGTCGTTGCTGGTGCATGCCGGGCAGGCGGCGGCCTTCCTGCCGCGCATCGCGGCGCTGTTCGCGGCCAAGGCAGTGCAGATGCGCTGCGACGAACGCGCGCTCGCGCTGGTGCGCGCGGTGCCGGGCGTGCTCGCGTTGCCGGCGGTGCCGGAAGATTGGTCGGCGGAGTATCTGGCGCCGATCATCAGCGTCAAGGTGGTCGACAGCCTCGACGAGGCCATCACGCACATCAATCGTCACGGCTCGCATCACACCGACGCCATCCTCACGTCCAACCACGCGCATGCGATGCGATTCCTGCGCGAGATCGATTCGGCCAGCGTGATCGTCAACGCCAGCACCCGTTTCGCCGACGGCTTCGAGTACGGGCTGGGTGCGGAGATCGGCATCTCCACCGACAAGTTGCATGCACGCGGGCCGGTCGGGCTCGAGGGGCTGACCTCGTTGAAGTGGGTCGTGCTCGGTGACGGCGAGCTGCGCACATGAGCTCCGTGGAGTGGTTGCTGCTGGTTGCATTGATCGTCTGTGGCTTCTGGATGGTGGGTGCGCACAACCGCATCGTCGGTTTGCGGGCCACGATCGTGGAGGCCTGGTCGCAGGTCGATGCGATGCTCGAGCGCCGGGGCCAGGTGCTCGACACCTTGGCGCAAGCGCTGTGGGATCTGTGGCCCAACGGCCGCGGCAGCGTCGATGCACTGCGTTCGGCGCAGCAGCAATTGCACGCGGCGGCCCAGGCCGTGCGCACGCGGCCGTCGCGCGCGGCCGCGGCAGCCAGCCTGGCCACCGCCGAGGGCGCACTCCATGGCACGCTGGCGCGGGTGCTGAACGAGGTCGAGTCCGACGCCGCGCTGCACGCCAACGACACGGTGGCCACGCAGATGCTGGCGCTGTTCGAGTTCGGCCCGCAGCTGATCGAGATGCGCCAGCGCTTCAACCAGGCTTGCGTGGCCTACAACGAGGCGATCCGGCAGTTCCCCACCAGCCTGCTGGTGCCGGTGTTCCGCTTCGAGACGGCGGGGTCGCTGTGAGCGGTGCGCGGCCGCTCCGAAGCCGCTCACTCCCTTTTGGGGGGCTGAGCGTGGACATGAGCCCGTGCCCGCGCACGGGCGAATGCCTCGCGAAGCGGCAGGGCATGCAGGCCCTGCCGTGGAGGCCCGCAGGGCCAAGGGGGCTGCATGAGCGGCGTTGACGGCGAGGCAGCCCCGGTATCGCCCAAGCCGGCGCCTGCCGCTGCGCCGGCGCCGCCCGATCCGGTGGACGCGGCGCAGCGCCGCAAACGGTTCGCGCTGGTCGCCGGCCCGGGTCAATTGCACGCCGCGGTGCTGGCGCTGCTGCTGACGCCTGGGCGGGCGCGCGAGATGTCGGTGTGGCGCGACGAGTGCCGCCACACGGTGGGCGCCAAGGAGTTGCGCAACGAATTGATGAAGGTCGAATGGCCCGAGCGCATGCCCTGGCTGGAGTGGTTCATCGCCCGCGTCGCGTTGGGTCCGCTCGACAAGCGCCAGCAGCTGCTGCGCGCAGTGCGTCGGCTGATTGCTGCCGACGGACGCACGCTGGCGATCGATCGCCTGCGCTGGCTGGCGATCCGCCACGCGCTGGGTGATGTGCGCGCATTGGCGCGGCCTGCCGCCGCCGAGGTCGAGCTCGAAGGCCTGGCCACCGAGACGGCGCTGCAGATCGGCCGCTTCGGCGCCTTCCTGTCGCGCATCGTGCCGGCGCCGGAGATCGACCTCGACGTGGTGTCGGGTGTGGCCACCAGCGGCGAGCGCTGGTGGCGCGAGGTGATGCAGCCCTGGCCCGACGCCGGGGCCACCCGCGACATGCCGGACGCCAACGCGCTGGTCAGCGCATTGCACGACGTGCAGGCGTTGCCCTGGATGCTGAGGCCCGTGCTGGTGCGGCGCTGGGTCGATGCCGCACTGGCGTTGTCGCCTGCGGCCCAACTGGCAGCGCCGGCCGCCGAAGCCCTGCGCATCGCCGCGCGCCTGCTCGACAGCCCGCTGCCGCCGGCGGTGGCGGCCTGCTTCGTCGAGGTCGAAGCCGCCTGAACAGCGCGGGCGGCGTGCCTCCCCGATCGGCCTCGGGCAAGACGCTGAACGCACATCTCCTCGTGCACGTGCGGCGGTAGAAGCCACGAGGCGTGGCAGTTGGCGTCCCGCCTATGATTGACTCGATCCAAGGAGTCGACGATGGTCACGAGAAGAAGGGTGCTGGCACGCAGCGCCGAGGTGGCGACGCTGCTGGCCGCAGCCGGGCTGTTGCCGGCGCCAGCCCGCGCGGCTTGGTCGCAAGCCGCGTTCGAGGCCAAGAGCCTGGCCGATGCGGTCAAGGCGTTGGGCGGCGCGGCGCCGGCCGAAAGCAAGGACGTCACATTGACCGGCCCCGACATCGCCGAAAACGGCGCCGTGGTGCCGATGGCCTGCGCCTGCCGCGCTGCCCGGCGTCAAGCGCCTGCTGCTGCTGGTGGAGAAGAACCCCAACGCGCTGGTCGGCGCATGTTCGACGTCAGCGACGCGATCGAGGCCAACGTCGCCACCCGCGTGAAGATGGGCCAGTCGTCGCAACGTGTATGCCGTCGCCATGATGGCCGACGGCAAGGTGCTCTATCGCGCAAGAAGGAAGTCAAGGTCACGCTCGGCGGCTGCGGCGGCTGAGCCCGGCCATGGACGAGTGACCAAGGAGTGAACCATGGCAGACCCGATGCGCATCCGCGCCCAGGCCGCTGGCGACAAGGCCACCGTGCGCGTGCTGATGAGCCACGAAATGGAAACCGGCCAGCGCAAGGACGCGGCCGGCAAGACGATCCCCGCCTGGTTCATCCAGGAAGTCAGCGCGCAGCACAACGGCAAGACCGTGCTCGACGCCAGTGGGGCCCGGCGGTCGTCGAAGAACCCGTTCCTGCAGTTCACGGTCAAGGGCGCCAAGGCCGGCGACAAGATCGCCGTGACCTGGAACGACAACAAGGGCGACAAGCGCACCGACGAGGCCACGGTGAGCTGAGCCCGTCGGCGCGCACGACGACGAGGAGACAAGCCGATGTGGATTCATGCTGGCGCGGCGCTCGCGCTGCTGGCCGGCGCCGCCGGCGCTGGCGCAGAAGTCCGCCGCCGAGGCATCGCCGAGTACCGCAAGATGCTCGCCGACGGCAACCCGGCCGACCTGTTCGAGGCCAAGGGCGAGGCCCTGTGGAAGCAGAAGCGCGGCCCGAAGAACGCCTCGCTCGAGGCCTGCGACCTCGGCAAGGGCCCGGGCGTGGTCAAGGGCGCCTTCGTCGAGCTGCCGCGCTACTTTGCCGACACCGGCACAGGTGCAGGACCTGGAGTCGCGCCTGGTCAGCTGCATGGCACGCGCTGCAGGGCTTCAACGCCGCCGAGATCGCCAAGACGCCGTTCGGCCGCGGCGAGCAGAACAACGTCACCGCGCTGGCCACCTACGTCGCCGCGGCCTCGCGCGGCATGCGTTTCAACCTGCCGCAGTCGCACGCGCAGGAGCGGCGCAGCTACGAGATCGGCAAGCGCGTGTTCTTCTTCCGCGGCGGGCCGCACGACTTCTCCTGCGCGTCCTGCCACGGCGAGGACGGCAAGCGCATCCGGCTGCAGGACCTGCCCAACCTGACCAAGAACCCCGGCGACGGCGTCGGCTTCGCGGCCTGGCCGGCCTACCGCGTGAGCAACGGCCAGATGTGGGGCATGCAGCTGCGCCTGAACGACTGCTACCGCCAGCAGCGCTTCCCGTACCCGGGCTTCGGCTCGGACGCCACCGTCGCGCTGGGCGTCTACATGGGTGTCAACGCCAAGGGTGCGGAGTCGATCGCGCCGTCGATCAAGCGCTGAACGCCAGCGCAACACGATGAACATCACCTCCTCTCGTGGCGACCTCGGCTGGCGGCCGTGGGCGTTGGCCGGCTGCGCGGCGATGCCGTCGCCGGCCGAACTCGACCGCGAGGCCATCGCGGCGATGAAGGCGTCGTTCCGCGACCAGGGCATCGCCAAGGTCGATCGCCTCGATCAGAGACCTCGGGCAGGCCGCGTGCTCGTCGGACAAGCCGCCGGCGCCCGAGCGTGGCCAAGCGCATCGAGGCCGAGCGCTGGCGAGCGTGCAGCTGGCCCGCCGGCGGCAAGTTACTCGGGCGACTGGCGCGAGGGCGAGAAGCTGGCGCAAAACGGCCGCGGCATGACCTGGACCGACCCGTCGGCCGCGCCCAAGGACAACGGCGGCAACTGCTACAACTGCCACCAGATCGACAAGAAGGAGATCTCCTTCGGCACCATCGGCCCCAGCCTGTGGAACTACGGCAAGCTGCGCGGCGTGAAGGACATGGCCGACCCGGCGTCGGCGCCGATCGTGCAATACACCTGGGGCAAGATGTGGAACAGCAAGGCCTACGCGGCCTGCTCCAACATGCCGCGCTTCGGCCACATGGGCCTGCTCGACGAGGAGCAGATCTGCGCCACATGATGGCCTTGCTGCTCGATCCGGAGTCGCCGGTCAACCAGTGACGGCGCGCGCCCCGACGCCGTGCGTGCGGTTCCTTCTCGGCGGACCCGTTCGTGACGCTCTGACATGAGCCTGGCCAAGCGCGAGTTCCTGCAGGTGCTGGCTGCCGGCCGGCGCAGCCGGCATGGCGCTGGGCCGCTGGGCCGCATGCCGACGCCGCGCAGCGCGGCCGCGCGCTCTACGACGTGGCGCCGCCCTTCAAGGGTGCCGGCGCCGTGTCGCTGCTGCACTTGACCGACTGCCACGCGCAGTTGAAGCCGATCCACTTTCGCGAGCCGAGCGTCAACCTCGGCGTCGGCGACATGCAGGGCCAGCTGCCGCACCTGGTGGGCGAGCACCTGCTGCAGGCGGCCGGCTTCGCCGCGGGCTCGCCGCTCGCGCATGCCTTCACCTACCTGGACTTCGAGGCAGGCCTCGCGCCGCTACGGCAAGGTGGGCGGCTTCGCGCACCTGGCCACGCTGGTCAAGCGCATGAAGGCCAGCCGGCCCGGGCGCGCTGCTGCTCGACGGCGGCGACACCTGGCAGGGCTCGGCCACGGCGTTGTGGACGCAAGGCGCAGGACATGGTCGACGCGCAGCTCGCTGCTCGGCGTCGACGTGATGACCGGCCACTGGGAGTTCACCTACGGCATGGAGCGGGTCAAGCAGATCGTCGAGAACGACTTCAAAGGCCGCATCGACTTCGTCGCGCAGAACGTCAAGACCGCCGACTTCGGCGACCCGGTGTTCGAGCCCTACGTGATGCGCGAGATCAACGGCGTGCCGGTGGCCATCATCGGCCAGGCCTTCCCGTACACGCCGATCGCCAACCCGCGCTACCTGGTGGCCGACTGGAGCTTCGGCATCCAGGACGACAACCTGCAGAAGGTGGTCGACGAGGCGCGCGGCAAGGGCGCGCAGGTGGTGGTCGTGCTGTCGCACAACGGCATGGACGTCGACCTGAAGATGGCCTGCGCGCGTGCGCGGCATCGACGCCATCTTCGGCGGCCACACCCACGACGGCGTGCCGGTGGCAGTGCCGGTCAAGAACGCCGGCGGCACGACGCTGGTCACCAACGCCGGCAGCAACGGCAAGTTCCTCGGCGTGATGGACTTCGAGGTCAAGGGCGGCAAGGTGGCCGACTTCCGCTACCGCTTGCTGCCGGTGTTCTCCGACCTGCTGCCGCCCGACGCGGCGATGGACGCGCTGATCACCAAGGTGCGCGCGCCGTTCGAGGCCAGGCTGGCCGAGAAGCTCGCGGTGACCGATGGCCTGCTGTACCGGCGCGGCAACTTCAACGGCAGCTGGGACCAGCTGGTGCTGCGACGCGCTGATGGAGGTGCAGGGCGCCGACATCGCGTTCTCGCCGGGCTTCCGCTGGGGCACCACGCTGCTGCCCGGCGAGACGATCACGCGCGAGATGATGATGGATCAGCTGGCGATCACCTACCCGTACGCCACGCGTCAGCGAGATGACCGGCGAGACGATCAAGACGGTGCTCGAGGACGTGGCCGACAACCTGTTCAACCCCGACCCGTACTACCAGCAGGGCGGCGACATGGTGCGCGTGGGCGGCCTGACCTACTCGATCACGCCGGGCGCCAAGATGGGCGCGCGCATCGGCGACATGCGCCTGAACGGCCGGCCGATCGAGGCTGACAAGAAGTACAAGGTGGCCGGCTGGGCGCCGGTGGCCGAAGAAGCGCGCAGCGCACCGGGCAACAAGCCGGTGTGGGATGTCGTCGAGTCGTGGCTGCGCGGCCAAGGGGGCCGCGTCAAAGCGCGACGCATCAACACGCCCAAGCTGGTGGGCGTGGCGGGCAACACCGGCATCGCGGATGACGAGCGATGACGCGCAAGGTGGGCCATCAAGTCGCCAGCATGTCGGCCCAGATGTTCTCGGCCCACGACAGCGCGTTGCGACCCTCGACCTGGCTGGCTGCCGCCGACACGCCGCCCGACCCCGGCGCGGCCTTGAAGGTCTTGTCCGCGGCGTCGTACTGGTGCACCGAGGCCACGTGGATCACGTCGAGCGCGGTCACGAAGCTGTAGCAGGTGTTCATCACCACCGGCGCCGCATTGACCGGCTGGCCCTGCAGCAGCTGGATGATCGCCGCCGCGGCCACCTTGGCGTGCTGGTTGGCCATGTGGCCCGACTTGGGCATGCCCGGCGCCGAGAACGTCGCGTCGCCCAGCACGTGGATGCCGGGCACCGCGGTGGATTCCATCGTCAGCCAGTTGACGCCGACCCAGCGATTGTTCATGTTGAGCAGGCCGCTCGTGCGCGCGATGTCGGCGGCGCGCTGCGGCGGCACCACGTTGAGCACGTCGGCCCTCACGTCATCGAACTCCAGCTTCGCGGTGTTGGTTGCGGCGTCGACTGCCTTCAGCTCGTTGTTCGGGCGGTATTCGACGATGCCTTTGTAGTGGTCGGCGAATGCCTTTTCGAACAGCCCCTTCTTGGAGGTGATCTCGGGGTTGGCATCGAGCACCAGCACCTTGGACCTCGGCTTGAACTGCTTGAAGTAGCTCGCCACCATGCAGGCGCGCTCGTAGGGTCCCGGCGGGCAGCGGTACGGCGACTTGGGGATCGTCAGCGCGTAGACGCCGCCATCGGGCATGGCCTCGAGCTGGCGCCGCAGCGCCGCCGTCTGCGGCCCGGCCTTCCAGCTGTGCAGGATCTTTTCCTGCGCCGCCGGGGCACTGAGGCCGCCGACCTGGTCGAACATGAAATCGACGCCGGGTGACAGCACCAGACGGTCGTAGGGCAGCTTGCGTCCGTCGGCCAGCCGCACCTCCTTGGCCTGCGCGTCGATGGCGGTCACATCGCCCTGGATGCGCTTGACGCCGAGCGACTCCAGGCCGTTGTACGGCACCGTGATGTCGGCCATGTACTTGTGGCCACCGAGCACGAGGTTGGAGATCGGGCACGACACGAAAAACGCATTGCGCTCGACCAGCGTGACGTCGACATTGCCGCCCCACATGCGCAGGTAACGCGCTGCGGTGGCACCGCCGAAGCCGCCGCCGATCACGACCACGCGGCCGATCGAGGGGCCGCCGCCGAGGTTGGCGCAACCGAGCAGCGGCGCGGCGGCGGCCGCAGCGAGGCCGATGTGCAGCACACGCCGGCGCGACAGGTGCGATGGGATGCTCATGTCCGGCTCCTCACTTCTTGGCAGGTTGCGCCGCGAAGAACGCAGCGATGGCCTTGATCTGGTCGTCGCGGTAGCCCTTGGCGATCTGGTGCATGATCGTCGCGGGCTGCGCGCCGCTCTTGAAGTCGTTGAGCGCCGCCACGATCTTGTCGGCCGACACGCCGGCCAGCGCTTTGACCGTGTCACCACGCACCTGGCCGTTGGTGCCGTGGCAACTGGCGCAGGTGGCCGCGAGGTCGCGGCCGAGGTTGGCGTCTTGGGCAAACGCGGCAGCGGCCGTGCCGAGTAGCAGCGCCGTGGCGATGCGCAGAAGATGGCTCATCGAATCCCTCCAAGTGGTGCGTCGGTGCGGCTCACGCGGCGCGGCGCGATTGTTGCACCGACACGCCTGCATTGGAGGGCACGGGCGTTCCGCGCCGTTCCGTGCGACAAGCCGCGCAACCCGGCCACTGGCCGGGTGGGCGTGCCACAACTGATTCACCCGCGTTCGCAGGCGATCGATGCGGTGGCCACCAGGTCGTCGAACAGCGCCATCGACGCGCGCCCCGGCAGCGCGTAGGGGTCGAGCGTGGCGCAAGCCGAGTACTTGAGCAGCAGCGCCGGGTTCACGCCGGCCATCTGCACCTGCCCCATCGCCCAGCCCGCGAAACGACGCTCGTCGATCTCTTCGTAGGCCAGCAGCTCGACGTCGGTGTGGCGCGCATCGTGGACGATGCGCCGGTAGAGCTGGTTGACCGCGGAGCGGCCGCCCTCGAGCGCCTGCAGGAAGGTGCGATCGGCGAAGCACAGCACGCCGGTGATGCCGTGCTTGGGGTTGTGGGCGCGGCACTGCCGCAGCAGCGCGTGCAACTCCTCGGAGTCGACCGCCGGCACCGCGCGGCTGGCATACATCAATCGGACCAGCATGGTTGCACCTCGCACCGTCAAGCGTCGCTCTTCTTGGACAGCAGCGACAGGAATTCGCGCCGCAGGTTGGGGTCCTTCAGGAACGCGCCGCGCATCACGCTGTTGGTCATCGCCGAGTCGTCGTCCTTGACGCCGCGCCAGTGCATGCAGAAGTGGTCGGCCTCCATCACGATGGCCAGGCCGTCGGGCCGCACGCGCTCTTGCAGCGCGTCGGCCAGCATCACCACCGCCTCTTCCTGGATCTGCGGGCGCGTCATCACCCAATCGCACAGCCGCGCGTACTTCGACAACCCGATCAGGTTGGAGTGCTCGTTGGGCAGGATGCCGATCCACACCCGCCCGAGGATCGGGCACAGGTGGTGCGAGCAGGCGCTGCGCACGCTGATCGGCCCCACGATCATCAGTTCGTTCAGGCGCGACGCGTTGGGGAACTCGGTGATCTTCGGCGGCGCGACATAACGGCCGCGGAACACCTCGTCGACGAACATGCGCGCCACGCGCTCGGCGGTGCCCTGCGTGTTGTGGTCGCTGTCGGTGTCGATCACCAGCGCCTGCAGCACCTCGTGCATCTTGGCCTGCACCTCGGCCTTCAACTCGTCGAGTTCGCCCGGCCGCACGAACGCCGAGATGTTGTCGTTGGCGTGATAGCGGCAGTCGGCACCGACCAGCCGGTAGCGGATGCGCTGCGAGGCCGGCAACTGGGCCAGATCGGCGTCGCTGGGCAGGAGGCGCGTGACGGTGCGGTGCGGATCGGGCATGGCGCTGCTCGGGGCGTGCCAACGGCACTCGAGGTCGCATTGTCTCAGCCCTGTGCGGGCGCTGCAGCGTCACCCTGGCCGCTAGACTGGGTTTGTGACCACTTCGCCGCCGCTCGCGCGCCTGCTCGATCGCACAGCCGATGCGGTGGCGGCCGTGCGTGCCGGCCGCTCGTTGACCGATGCGCTCGATGCGCTCGATGGCGAGTTGCGGCCCGGCGTGCTGGCGCTGGCCAGCGACGTGATGCGCCGGCTCGGCACCGCGCTGGCCGTGCGCGAGCGGCTGGCCCCGCGGGCACCGCCGCCGCCGGTGGACGCGCTGCTGTTGAGTGCGCTCGCGCTGCTGTTGCCGCGCGGCGGCGCGGCGCCCTATGCCGACCACACGCTGGTCGATCAGGCCGTCACGGCGGCGCGCCACCGCATGCCGGCGGCGGCCGGCTTCGTCAACGCCGTGCTGCGCCGTTTCGTGCGCGAGCGCGCCGCGCTGCTCGAAGCGGTGCTGCATCAGGACGTGGCCGCCTTCAACCACCCGCTGTGGTGGATCGAACGCGTGCGGCACGACTGGCCCGGGTCGTGGCGCGAGTTGCTGGAGGCCGACAACCAGGCGCCGCCGATGGTGTTGCGCGTCAACGCGCGGCGCAGCACGCCGCACGACTACGTGCAGCGCCTGGCGGCCAACGGGCGGCAGGCGCAGGTGGTGGGGCCGCAGGCGGTATGGCTGGCCACGCCGTGCCCGGTGGCGCAGCTGCCCGGCTTTGCCGATGGTGACGTCTCGGTGCAGGACCTGTCGGCGCAGCGTGCGGCACCCCTCCTGCTCGCGCCGCCGCTGCCGCCGGGGGCGCGTGTGCTCGATGCCTGCGCGGCGCCGGGCGGCAAGACCGCGCATCTGCTGGAGTTGGCCGATCTCGAACGTCACGGCACTCGACGTCGACGGCGCCCGGCTGCAGCGCGTGCAGCAGACTCTGCAGCGCCTGCATCTGCAGGCGACGCTCGCGTGCGCCGACGCGCGCGCGCTCGATCGCTGGTGGGATGGCACGCCGTTTCACGCCGTGCTGCTCGACGCGCCGTGCAGCGCCTCGGGCGTGGTGCGGCGCCATCCCGACGTGCGCTGGCTGCGCCGCGCGCAGGACCTGGCGACCCTGGCGCGCACGCAAGCGGAGCTGCTCGATGCGTTGTGGCCGACAGTCGCGCCCGGCGGTGTGTTGCTGTACGTGACCTGCTCGATCTTTCGTGTCGAAGGGCAGCAGCAGATCGACGCTTTTTTGCAACGCCACGGCGTGCAGGGCGCGCTGCAGGACAACACCGCCCCCGGGCACGTGCTGCCGCTGCCGGACAATGGTCCGGATCGATCCGCCCCTGCGCCCGTCGTGGGTGATGGGTTCTTCTACGCCTTGATTCGCAAGCCCTCCGTCCTAAGACCAACCCCGCCCATGCGCCGCGCGACGACCGCAAGTCACCCACCGCGCGCGGCCTGGCTCGGCGCGGTGCCGCACATGGGCCGCGGTGTCGCGCGGTGGGCCTGGCAAACCGCCGTGGCGATGTGCCTGACGTGGGCTTTGGGCGTTGCGCACAATGCGCGGGCTCAAGGCGTCGAGCTGGCCACGCTGGAGTTGCGGCCGGTCCGAGGGTGCGTTGACCCTGGAGTTCAGCGCGCGCCTGAGCCTGTCGCGGGCGATCGAAGACGCCTTGCGCCGCGGCGTGCCGATGTACTTCGAAGTCGAGGCCACCTTGTACCGTTCGCGCTGGTACTGGCGTGACGAGCGCGTGTCGCGCGTCTCGCGCAGCTACCGGCTGTCGTTCCAGCCGCTCACCGGCAGCTGGCGCGTCGGCCTGGGTGCGCTGGGCCAGAACCATCCGACCTTGTCCGAAGCGATCGCGGTGATCTCGCGGGTCAGCGGTTGGCACCTTGCCGAAGCGGGCCAACTGGACAACGATCTGCGCTACTACGTGGAGTTCAGCTATCGGCTCGACGCCTCGCAGCTGCCGCAGCCGCTGCAGATCGGCTTGGCACCGAATGGTCGCTCGGCATCTCGCGCGTGCTGAAGGTCGATGAGCATTTGATCGAGGCGGTCCGCCGATGAACACAACGCCATCGCTGCACAACGGGTGCAACATGAGCAAGGCGCTGCGCTGGGCCCTGTTGATCTCGGCGATCGCCGTGGTCGGCGCGGCGCTGGTGATCGCCTTCATGCTGTCGATGACCAGCGAGCGCGATCTGTTCGAGCGCAATTTCGTCTGGCTGTTCTGGGTCAACCTGGCGGTGGCCGCAGCGCTGCTGCTGGTGATCGCGATCGCCGCCACCCGGCTGCTGGTGCGCTTGCGCCGAGGCAAGTTCGGCAGCCGCCTGCTGATCAAGCTGGCCGGCATCTTCGCCTTCGTCGGCGTGGTGCCCGGCGTGCTGATCTACACCGTGTCGGTGCAGTTCGTTTCGCGCAGCATCGAGACCTGGTTCGACGCCGAGGTCGCCGGCGCGCTCGATGCGGGCCTGGCGCTCGGCCGCGGCACGCTCGATGCGCTGAGTGCCGACCTGGTCTCCAAGACGCGGCTGGCGGCCGAACGCCTGTCCGACAACAAGGCCATCGGGCCGCTGACCTTGGAGCGCGTGCGCGAGCAGATCGATGCGCGCGAAGTGATGCTGCTCGGCCCGGGCGGCCAGGTGCTGGCCAGCGCCAGCTCGCAGGCCGCGCTCGATCACGCCGCAGCGGCCGTCGGCGTCGCTGGTGCGGCAGGCCCGTGCCGCGGGTGCGGCCAGCCAGCTCGAAGGGCTCGATGACGAGCCGCAGGCTGGTAGCGAACGCCCGGTGGCGCGCGTGCGGGCGCTGGCGCTGATCCCCAGCAACGAGATCACGCTGGCGGCGCGCGAGGAGCGCTTTCTGTTCGTCACGCAGACGGTGGCGCCGCAACTGGTCAGCAACGCGCTGGCGGTGCAGTCGGCCTACCGCGAGTACCAGCGCCGCGCGATCGCGCAAGAGGGCCTGCGCCGCATGTACATCGGCACGCTGACCTGGCACTGGTGCTCGCCGTGTTCGGCGCCGTGCTGGTGGCGGCGATCCTCGGCAACCAGATCGCCAAGCCGCTGGTGGTGCTGGCCGACGGCGTGCGTCAGGTCGCCGAGGGCGACCTGAAGGCCAAGCCGGTGTTCGCGTCGCGCGACGAGTTGGGCGGCCTGACACGCGCCTTCGCGCGCATGACCGAACAGTTGGCCGAGGCGCGCGAGCAGGTCGGCCGCGGCGTGTCGCAGCTCGAGGGCGCACGCACGCGGCTGCAGACCATCCTCGATTCGCTGAGCGCCGGCGTCATCGTGTTCGATCGCCAGCGTGGCATCGATACCGTGAACCCGGGCGCCACGCGCATCCTGCGCCAGCCGCTGTCGGCCTACCTGGGCCGGCCGCTCGACGAGGTGCCAGGCCTGGCGGAGTTCGCGCACAAGGTGTGGCAGCGCTTCGAGCTGCACAGCGCCAGCCCCGAGGCCGGCGAGCGCGACCATTGGCAGGACGCCTTCGACCTGCGGGTGAACGAGCAGACCGCGCTCAACCTGCTGCTGCGCGGCGCGGTGCTGCCCAACGAGGCGCGGCTGCTGGTGTTCGACGACATCACCGAGGTGGTGTCGGCGCAGCGCTCGATCGCCTGGGCCGAGGTGGCGCGGCGGCTGGCGCACGAGATCAAGAACCCGCTGATGCCGATCCAGCTGTCGGCCGAACGCATCCAGCACAAGCTGGTGGCCCAGCTCGGCGGCGCCGACCGGGCGCTGCTCGAGCGCTCGGTGGCCACCATCGTGACGCAGGTGCAGGCGATGAAGCAGCTGGTCGACGAGTTTCGCGACTACGCGCGGCTGCCGGCCGCGCAGTTGGCGCCGCTCGATCTGAACGCCGTGGTGCTGGAGGTGCTGGCGCTGTACGGCCAGGCTCAGGAGCAGGGCCGCATGGTGGCGCAACTGGCCGGCGACCTGCCGGCCATCATGGGCGACGCCACGCAGCTGCGCCAGGTGATCCACAACCTGCTGCAAAACGCCCTCGACGCCGTGGCCGAGCGGCCCGATGGCCGCGTCTGGCTGCGCACCGAGTTCGCCCACGGCCACGACGATGATGCGCGCGCCGTGCGGCTCTCGGTCAGCGACAACGGACCGGGTTTCGCCGACAAGGTGCTGCGCCGCGCGTTCGAACCCTACGTGACCACCAAGGCCAAGCGGCACGGGCCTGGGGCTGGCCGTGGTGCGTAAGATCGCCGACGAACACGGCGCCCGGGTGCGCCTGGGCAACCTGCGGCGCGACAATGAGTCGGCGGGGAGCGTCGCAGGGGCTCAAGTTTCGTTATCATTTTCACGCCTGAGCCCCATCTCGCTAGCCGCCACGGGAGCGCAGGCACCCCAAGACGCAGGCGGAGCGGCAACCCAGGTGCACTGAAAGCATCGATGGCAACGATTCTGGTGGTCGACGACGAGCTGGGCATCCGCGGCCTGTTGTCCGACATCCTGTCCGACGAGGGCCACTCGGTCGAACTCGCCGAAAACGCCGCCGAGGCGCGCGCCGTGCGCGAGCGCATGCGTCCCGATCTCGTGCTGCTCGACATCTGGATGCCCGACGTCGATGGCATCACGTTGCTGAAGGAGTGGGGCGCCTCGGGCCTGCTGACGATGCCGGTCATCATGATGAGCGGCCACGGCACCATCGACACCGCGGTGGAAGCCACCAAGTTCGGTGCCTCGGCGTTCCTGGAGAAGCCCGTCACGCTGCAAAAGCTGCTGCGTGCCGTCGAACAGTCGTTGACCAAGCCCGCGCCGCGGGCGGCGGCGCCGGCCGGCAACGGATCGACCGTGTATCGCATGGATGCGTCGCTGCTGCATGAAGCCCCGATGCCCGGCGCCGGCGTGGCGCCGATGCTGGCGCCGTTGCCCGTGGGCCCACAGGCGGAGCAGTCGTTCGATCTCGATCGTCCGCTGCGCGAGGCGCGCGATTCGTTCGAGAAGAGCTACTTCGAGTTCCATCTCGCCAAGGAGAACGGCTCGATGACTCGGGTTGCCGAGAAGACCGGGCTGGAGCGCACGCACCTGTACCGCAAGCTCAAGCAGCTCGGCGTCGACCTGTCGCGCAACAAGCGCGGCTCGCCGGTCTAGCGAGACCCCGCCGCTATAATCGCGCTCCCTCGCGCAGCGGCTGCTCGCCGGTCGCCGCGCCGCAGTTCCAATCCGGCCTGGTAGCTCAGTTGGTAGAGCAGCGGACTGAAAATCCGCGTGTCGGTGGTTCGATTCCGCCCCAGGCCACCAACCGCCCGCGATGCGGACTGACAACGCGCCATCGGTGCGTTGTGCGTGGCCGAGTAGACAGGTCCGTACGTGAGGCGTAGTCTGCAAACGACCTCACCCGCTGCACCTGAGTCAGCGAATCGTTGCTCGCGCCCCGGACCTCGACATGTCGGGCGCTTTGTTGTGCGGGTGCTGGCGATGTCATAGGAGCAATTGCGAATGAAACTGAAGCTACTGGCCCCTGCGCTTGCCATCGCGTTCGCTGCGCTGTCCTTGGCTGGCTGCGGCAAAGAGCCCGCGCCCCAAGCTGCTGCGGGCAAGGCCCCCACGGTCATGAAATTTGACGAAGCGGCTCTCTTCGAGTTCGACAAGGCCGAGTTGAAGGCCGAGGGCAAAGAACAACTCAAGGCATACCACGAGAAGGCGAAAGCCGATTTGAGCAGTGCCGAGAAGGTAAGAGTCGTCGGCTACACCGACAACACCGGCACTGCAGAGCACAACTCGAAGCTGTCGAAGCAGCGTGCGGAAGTGGTTCGCGACTACCTGGTCAGCATGGGAGCCGACGCCAAGAAGCTGGACGCCATCGGGGCGGCTGACGCCAACCCGATCGCCGACAACAGCACGAAGGAAGGTCAGGCGAAGAACCGCCGGGTGGAGATCGAAGTGACTGGCTTGGGAAAGTGATGCGCACCAGGACCTAGCCGATGGCACGCGACAGCTCTGTCGCGTCCACCGGTTTCGTCAGGTGCCGCTCGAAGCCGGCCTCGGAAGCGGCTCGCAGGTCGTCTTCCTGTCCGTACCCGGTGAGTGCGATCAGTCGAAGGTCGGGGTTCAGCCGCAACTTCTTGAGGCGGCGAGCGACTTCGTAGCCGTTCATCGTGGGCAAACCGATGTCCAGCACGATCACCGCAGGTTGAATCTGCTCGGCCAGGGCCAGGGCCTGCGGTCCGTCGTTGGCGGTGTGAACCTCGTGCCCGTCGAGGCGCAGCATCAGGGCAAGGCTCTCGGCGGAGTCTTTGTTGTCGTCCACGATCAGAATTTTTGTCGCCCTGCGAACTGCCGGAGGCGGCAAGTTCGTTTCTTCGACGAGCTCGCCGTTGTCGCACAACGGCAGCGTCAAGCTGATCGTGGAACCTTGAGCGTGACCCTTGCTGGACGCGGTCACCGTTCCCCCGTGCAACTCGACGATGCTCTTGACCAGCGTCAGGCCGATGCCGAGCCCACCCCCGGACCGGTCCAACGCCCCGGGGCCCTGCACGAACGGCTCGAACACATGCTTCAACAGCGCGTCCGACATGCCGATGCCGGTGTCCGAAATCTGCACGCACGCCATCGCCTGGAGCACCTGTGCGGACACCTCGATGCGACCATGCGGTGGCGTGAACTTCATTGCATTGACCAACAGATTGGTCACCACCTGATGCAGGCGCGTGGCGTCTCCCTGCACAACCAGAAGCGTGGCAGGAAGGTGCATCACGATGGTGTGGCTGTGTTCGGCCGCGGCTGCGCGCAGCGCATCGACCGCCATTGCGATCACGGCATTCAGGTCCACCCGCGCGTCCTCGATGTGGATCTTGCCGATGGTGATGCGGCTCACGTCAAGCAGGTCGTCGACCAGCCGCTTCATGTGCGCAGCCTGGCGCGAGATCACCTGCGCGCACCACTGCAGTTCAGGGTTGTCGGTGACTTTGTTGAGCACCGTCACGGCGTTTTGGATCGGTGCCAGCGGGTTGCGCAGCTCGTGGGACAGCAACGCGATGAACTGACTGATGCGCCGGCCTTCGTTCTCCAGCGTCTCGGCACGCAGCCGCTCGGTCAGGTCGCGGATGACCTGTACGAAGCCGTCAAGCTGATGCGTGGCGTCAAACAGCGCAGAGCTGGCAACTTCCACCCAGAGTTCGGTGCCATCGGCCTTGCAGCGCCAGCCCTCGACACGAAGAAACGACGCGTGGGAGGTCGCAGCCAGTTCTGCAGTCGGGCGCCCCGATGCCTGGTCTTTCTCCGTGTAGAGGGTTCGGATGTCGCGGCCGATCGCGTCTTCCTCGGTGTATCCCAGCACCCGCTGGGCGCCGACGTTCCACGTGCGAATGCGTCCATTGCGGTCGAGCAGGAACATCGCATGGTCCTTGACGCCGTCGATCAGCAGACGGAAGTTGCGTTCGCGTTCGCGCAGGTGCTCTTCGTGGCGTCGTCGCTCGGTGAGGTCGCGAGTGACCTTGGTGTAGCCCAGCAGGGTTCCCTGCTCGTCGACGATCGCGCTGATCACCACGTTGGCCCAGATGCGGTGGCCGTTTTTGCGAAGACGCCAGCCTTCGTCCTCGAAACGTCCGAAGGCCCGAGCCCTGCCGAGCTCTTCTTGCGGCCAGTTGAGCGCCCTGGCTTGCGGTGGATAGAACATCGAGAAGTGCTGCCCGATCGCTTCGTCGGCGCTGTAGCCCTTGATTCGCTGCGCGCCCTGGTTCCAGCTGGTGATCACGCCGTCCGGGTTCAACGAGAAGATGGCGTAGTCCTGGATGGCATCGATCAGCAGCCGCAGGTTGCGCTCGCTGCTGCGCAGCCGCTCTTCATGCGCGCGTCGCTCGGTCAGGTCGCGGGTGACCTTCGAGAAGCCGATCAACTGTCCGTCTGGCCCAGCATCGGCGAGATGACGACGTTGGCCCAGAAGCGCGAGCCGTCCTTGCGCACGCGCCAGCCCTCATCCTCGAGGCGGCCTCCTTGGCCGATCGGCGCAACTCTTCTTCAGGCCAGCCGGTGGCCAGCGCCTCCGGCGTGTAGAAGATCGAGAAGTGCTTGCCGATCACCTCCGATGCGGCATAGCCCTTGATGCGCTGCGCGCCAGCTGTTCCAGCTGACGATCGTGCCCTGCGGCGACAGCAAGAAAATGGCGTAGTCGTGCACGCTGTCGACCAGACGCCGGAACATCTCGTCGCCGGCTTGCGGCGGGCTCTGAGCGTCGGCCGCAGCGGGAGCCGCGTTCCTTGCGATCTCGCTGCGCTTCGAAGTCTTGGCGTCTTGGGCCACGCAATCCCTCTCTCATCGGCTCGGCGCACGGGGCGAGGCGCCATCGCCTCGTCTGGCGTGTTTGCCCTTTTCCCGAGAGACAGCCGCCTTCAGTTGACGCGTGGGAGCATACGTCGCAATCGGCCCACGTCCAGCGGCTTGTGGAGCACGTAGTCGACGCCCGAGCGCTCGGCAGCATCCTGATCCGACTCACGCACCGAGCCCGTGAGCGCAAGCAGGACGATGTCGCTGCCGATTTCGCAGCGGATCCGCTTGGCCAGGTCGGCGCCACCCACACCGGGCATCAAGAGATCGAGGATGACGCAGACGGGCTGGTGGGCAACGATCGCGCCGATCGCCTCCTCGGCGCACGAGGCGGTTACCGCGTGGTGTCCGTCGAGTTCGAGCAGCGCCCTGAGCGAGTCCCGGACGTCGGCGTCGTCGTCGACTACCAAAATCACTTCTCGATTGGCCATGGCGCCCTAGGGCAACCGGCGTGCCAGTGCCAGATCCTCGCCGCCAAAGGGAGCGGCCGGAACAGCGATTGCTCGCCCCACGCTGTCAAAGGAGGCGCATGCCATGCCGACCCAGACGGGGTATCGCGACGTTCGCAAAGGCCAGGCCCCCGAGATGCTCGGGCGCGACGAATTCGCCGAGCGCTTTCGCCAGCGCTTCGCCGACCCCGCCTTCCAGCAGGAGCGCGAGGCGCTGCGCCGCATCGAGATCATCGCGTGGGAGGCCTATCAGCAGGGGCGCAAGGCGCCGCTCACGCACAAAGGCCGGCCCCGGCTTCAGCGACCCGGACTACGAGCTGTCCGACGAATGGCGCGCGCACGCGCGAACGGCTGCGCGCCGCGCAGCAGCGCTGGCAAGACCCCGAGACGCCGTCGCGCGTGCTGCTCATCGTGCGCCTCGCGCGCGCAACGACGGCACCTGCCCGGGCGAGATGTCGAAGACCTTCCGCCTCGCCGAGCTGGCGCGCGAGGTGCTGGACGCAGGCCGGCATCGAGGTCGATCTGCTCGACCTGAGCCTGCCTCACCTCCGACTACGACCGCCACATCCATCCGTGCAAGGGCTGCGTGTCGACCGCCATGCCGCTGTGCCACTGGCCATGCAGCTGCTATCCGAACCACGCGCTCGCGCCAGACCAACGACTGGATGAACGAGATCTACGAGCAATGGGTCTGCGCGCACGGCGTGCTGCTGCATCACGCCGGTGTACTGGTACCAGGCCGCCAGCCCGCTCAAGCTGATGATGGACCGCCTGGTGTGCGCCGACGGCGGCAATCCCGACCCGACCACCACGCACGGCAAAAAGGCGGAGCGAGGCCAAGGCGATCGAGCTGGCCGGCTGGGCTTATCCGAAGCACCTGCCGGGACGCGACCTACGGCGTGGTCGTGCACGGCGACGTCGCCGGCATCGAGGGCGCGCGGCGCGCGTTGTGCGACTGGCTGGACTGGATGGGCTTGATCGACGCCGGCCACAGGGCCGGCTCGACCGCTTCATCGGCTACTACGAGCCCTACGCCACCAGCCATTCAGCGCTCGACGACGATGCGCTGGTGCAGCAAGAGGTGCGCAACGTCGGTCGGGCCGTGGCGGCGGCAATCGGCGAGTTGCGCCGCGGCACGCTCAGCAAACCGGATCGCGATCTTCGGCCCCCGCGCCCGAAGTGACCGCAAAACGATTCAGCCGTTCGGCTGCGGCAGCGGTGTGTCCTTCAGCGAACCCAGCTTGTGTGCATAGAGCCAGGTGAACTCGGCTCCCAGCAAGAAGATCTGCGCGGAAAAGTACACCCACAAAAGCAGCACCGCAACCGATCCCGCTGCGCCGAACACCGAGGTGATGCCGCTCTTGCCGATGTACAGGCCAATGAGCAGCTTGCCCACCGTGAACAGTGCGGCAGTGACGGTTGAGCCGATCCAGACGTCGCGCCACGCGACGTGGACCCGCGGCATAACCTTGTAGATCAAGGCGAACAGGCCAGTGACCATCACAAAACTGACCACGAAATTGATCGCTTGCGCCGCGAACTCCCAGCCTTCGAATACCGGGCCGAGCCGGCGTCCGAGCGCCGCCATCGCAGCACCGAACAGCAGCGACACCAAGATCAAGAACCCAAGGGCCAGGATCAAGCCAAACGACAGCAAGCGGGCCCGCAAGAAGCTCCACAGTCCACTGTTGCGCTTGCGCGCGGGCGCGCGCCAGATCCGGTCCAGAGCGTCTTGAAGCTCGCCGAAGACGGTGGTTGCGCCCACCAACAGCAAGGCTGTGCCGATGAGGGTGGAACCGCTCCGGTACCCGGCTTGTTCGCGCTTTCGACCATCCGCTCGATCGCCCGCGCAGCCGATTCACCCATCAACCCTTGCAACTGGGCGACCACTTCACCCCGAGCCGCCTCGACGCCGAACGCCAAGCCGGCCACCGCGATGGCGATCAACAGCAACGGCGCGATCGAGAAGATCGTGTAGTAGGCGAGGGCCGCGCCCATGCTGGGCGCGTGGTCCGCAATCCAGGCCGATACGGTGCCTTTGATGAGATCCCAAGCCACACCGGCCCCTGCGATGCGACTCGGTCGGTCCGTCGAAGGGTCGGCCATGTTGGCAGTTGAGCGGGCTCGGGGATGTGAATTGGCGGTGGCGTGACCCATGTGCGTGCTGCGCGATGCCAGCCGTCAGTCGAGCGTGCGCGGGCTTGGCCGGATCGCGGCGAAGCGGCAATCACCGTGCCACTGCGGCCAGTCGGCAGCGAGGACGGCCGCCATTGTTCTTGGGTATGTCGATTGCCGAATCATTGCCAGCACCGTGGGCCGGGCCGCGGTGCTCTCCAGCAGTTTGAAGGAGACCGGATATGAACCAACGGTATCGGGGCGATCATCGGCGGAAAGAGCGCGACGACGAGTTCGATGACCACCCGCGCGGCGACCGCTGGAACCTGTCAAAGGCCGCACCGCCCGCCTAGCCCGGATCGCCCGCTGGTGTGCTCGGGCAACGCTGATCGGTTGCGGTGATCGCACGACCGAGGCGGGGCAACGGCTGAGACGGCGCGTCCGTGGCCTCGACGACGCGCTGCGCTGCGGCCGTGCGGTACGACTCGATCAGCGCCTCGCTGCGTCCGGCGCCGGCTGAAGCGGCTCAGCGCTTCCTCGCGGGCCGCGTCGCCCAGGCGTGCGCGCAGTTCGGCCGAATCGACCAGTGCCGCGATGCACCCGAGAAGCCCCTCCTCGGAGACACCGGTCCAGCCGAAGGGCAGCAGGTGGCAGTGCTGCGCGACCACCGCCGTCATCGCCAACGCGCGCAGGCCGTCGAGCGCATCGATGCGAGCCGGCGCGACGCTCGCGGTGGCCGCGTTCATGGGCTGGCCAGTTCCTCGGCGAGCAGGCGACTCCAGGCATGGATGAAGCGCTCGTAGGTCGCGCGCCGCGCGTGCGCCCTCAGCTGCTCGCTGCGCCAGCGCCGCGTCTGCGGATCGAGCTCGATCAGCTGGCGCATTGCCGCGGCGATGTCATCCACATCCTCGGCGTTCACCGCCAGCCCGAGTCCACCGACAGCCTCGTTGAGCGCGCTGTCCTCTCGGGACGATCGGGATCGAGTCCGTAGAGCGATGCCTCGAGCGCCGGCAGGCCGAAGCCTTCGAGCAGGCTGGGCAGCACGAAGCCCGCGGCCTGCCGGTACAGCCAGCCAACTGCGCATCGTTGACGTAGCCCGTGATCCGCACCCCCGGGGTCTGCGCGGCCTGTTGCGTGATGCTGTCGGTGGCGTCGCCGCGCGCGCCGCAGATCACCAGCGACACGCCGCGCTCGGCGAGACCGGAGCGGGCGAATGCGCTGATCGTGCGCAGGTGATTCTTGCGACGCTCGAGCGCACCGACCGACAGCAGGAACGGCGGCGTGATGCCCGGCGACCGCAGGGCCGGCCCCTGTGCCGCGGCGCGCACGTACAGCGGGATGCAACGCAGAAGCGGAAGTCGTCGCCGAACTCGGCGACGAACACGGCCCGCGACGCCTGGCTGACGAACACCATGCCTGGCCGCGTCGCGCTGAGCTTGGCATAGGCTCGCCGGTACTGCTCGACGACCGCCGGCGGATACAGCTCGGCCAGCGTGATCGGACCGATGTCGTGGCACAGCACGATGCGCTGGGCTGCAGGCGTGCGCGCAGCACGTACAGCGGGTCCAGGTAAAGGCGCAGCACGCGCGGCTGCTCGGGCCAGGCGCCGAAATGGCGGTCGCCGAGCCACGCCATCTCCTTGAGCATCAGCCGGCCGAGCACCTTGCGCAGCAGCGGCGCCGGCAACGCCGCGCCGAAGCGGCGCCAGCGGCGCACCAGCGAGCCCGCACCGAAGCGCCGACCAGATCCTGGGCGATGTAGTGGGCGCCGGTCTTGTTGATCAGCGATAGCGAGTCGTCGATCAGCAGCGAACGGGCCGCCGGATGGCTGTCGAACGCGACGGTGTTCATCGCACGCCGCCGCGACTGCCGCCAGGCGGCCTTCAGATGCTCGACGCCGCGCCTGCCGGCGGCCAGCAGCGCGAAGCCGGGGTGCGACTGCGCGGCGCGGCGGCGCGCCGCGTGGTCTCTGCAGCGCATGCACGGTGTCGGGACGGGCCGACGGCAGCGCATCGAGGGCCTTCGCGATCTGCGCGGTGTCGGCGTCCCAGGACAGCCGCGCGTCGAACACCAGCGCCCGCAGCATCGCCGCGGGCCGGATCGTGAAGGGGCAGACGTCGAGCATCGGCGCGACCGGCGGCAACACGATGCGTGGCTGCAGAGTGTCCAGGCATGCAGCACCTCGCCCTCGGCGACGGTGCGCACGAATTCGCACGGCACGCCGATCGACGCGGCGAAGTCACGCCACTTGAACTCGACGTCGAGGTGGCCGTTGTCCCAGAACGCGAAGCGGCGCTCGTAGGCGCAGGCGACGATGGCACCGTGCAGCGATGCGCTCAACACGAACTGCGCGCTGGCGATGCGGTCGAGCATGCGACGCAGGTCTGATTCGCTGGCGCGCACCAGCGGGCGCAGCACCAGGTCGGCGCCGCTGAGCGCGAGCAGTTCGGCATCGCTGCGCTGGTCCTGGACGTGCGGGATGCAGACCGTGCGCCCTTCGACGTCGGGCGCCGGAGCCGGGTGATGCATCAGCGGCGCCAGCAGGCCCGGATCGCCGAGCACGGTGTCGTCCGCAAGGCCGAGCGCATCACGCGTCAGCGGGCCGCGGGTGCCGAAGAACCGGCACAGCGAGCGGGTGTGCGGATCGAGCGGCTTGTCGTCGCGCTTGCCGCAGCCCCAGAACGCGACGCAGCCGCGCTCGATGCCGACGTTGCGGCGCAGGTCGCGGCGGATCCACTGTGGGTCGATCACGCTGCCGATCACGCGGTACACGTCGGCGTCGACGCGCGGATGCAGGAAAAACGTCTTGGCCAGCAGCTCCGGCAGGTAGTCGCCGAAGTTCTGTCGCGGCTCGCCCTTGACGAAGTAGCGAATGCGCGCGTCGTGCTCGCGAAAGCCGGTGGCGGTGAGGGCGGCGGGTGTGTTCATTGGAGGTGTTGGATGCGACGTGGATCGAGCTTGCCGAGCAGCAGGTCGCCGAAGGCGATGAAGTTGCCGCGCAGGCGGCCACGACGATCGACCCAGGGCTCGGGGTGGGCGACGCGCAGCAGGTTCTTCGCGACGTTGCGGCTCAGGTGACGCAACGAATAGGTCGGCGACAGCGACCCCTTGCGCAGCAGGTACAGCGGATTGGCCACCTGCGAGTAGCCGACGCGCAGCCCGGACGTGCGGCCGTGCTTGATCGCCAGGTGCACGCCGAGCAGCGACGAGCAGTTCACGATGCGGCCGTGCGCGGCCATGCGGCGGCTGAAGTCGATGTCCTCGAGCCAGCCGTACAGCGGCAGGTTGACGTCGAAGCGCACGCCGTGCGCGAGCGCCGGTGCCACCCGCAGGGCCATGTTGCAGCCGTAGCCGCCTGCGGGTCGTACGGTGCGGCGGGCCCACCGGGGTATGCGCGCGGGTTGCCCAGCGTCAGCAAGGCGACCAGGCCGATGTCGTGCCGCTTGTAGAACTCAAGCTGCCGCACGAAGGCGGCGTCGAAGCCCTCGTAGCGGCGGGGCGACGGTTCGATGCGGGGCCAGTGCACGGCATCGCGGACCCAGCGCACGCGCAGCTCGAGCAGCGAGTCGAGCTCGCGCATCGGCTGCCCTTGCGAGAACTTCACGCCCAGGCCGATCATGTCGCCCAACGGGCGCCGCGTCGGCGGCGGGCAGGTGGTCGCGCGTGCACCGCTCGCCAGCCAGACTGCGCACGGGGCCGCCAGCAGTGCGCGGCGCGCCAAGCTGATTGGGGGTGGCTGCTGCATGCCGGAACGTGGGCATGCCGCGTGCCCAGCGGGAATCCGGGTCGTTCAAAACAAGAGGGCAACAATGAAGCAACCAACCCGTCCGGGCCGCCCCACGCTGCGGGCCGCCGGCCTGATCTGCCTGTGTCTCGTCGGGCGCGGCGCACACGCCGAATCCACTCCGTTCCGGCTCGGCGCCGGCGTGGCGTACGACAGCGACGACAACATCTTTCGCGCGCCCGAGGGCGAAGAGGTGTCCGACCGTTACACGACGCTGTCGCTGTTCGGCGGCGTCGACGAGAGCTACTCCAGGCAACGGGTGCAGGGCAGGCTGAAAGTCAGCCGCATCCTCTTCAAGGAGCGGCAGGACCTCGACCACACCGGCGGCGACGGGCTTTTGCGCTGGACCGGCGAGACGGCCGGCCCGATTTCATGGGATCTGGGCTATGTCGGACGCCGTGGCCTGACGTCGTATGCGACGGTGGTCGACCCGCAGCAGCGTGTTCCCAACGTCGAGACCAACCAGCAGGCCAGTGCCGGCCTTCAGCTCGGCATGCAGGCGCAGTGGGTGGCAGGCCTGAACCTGTCGCACCGGCGCATCGACGAGACGGCCGCTGAATTCAAGACCGACGAGCTGCAACTCAACTCGGCAGGGCTCAACGTGCTGTGGAACCCGCTGGGCCCGGTCAGCGTCAGCGTCGGTCCGCGCTTCAGTCATGGCCGCTACCCGCTGGCGCGCGAGGTTGCCCCCGGTGTCTTCCAGTCCGACGAGTTCGACCGCGGCGACCTCGATGTCGGCATCAAGTGGGTCCCCAGCGGAGCCAGCACGCTGAATGCGCGCCTGAGCCTGACGCGGCAAACCTTCGACGTGTTCGAAGACCGCGACTTCGAGGGCGCCACCGGCCTGATTTCATGGACCTGGCAGGCCACCGACAAGACCAAGTTCCAGGCCGTGCTGACCCGTGACACCGGCAGCGAAACCAGCTTCTTCAGATCGGACGTGCTGGGCAGCTCGCAACGCGGCACCAGCGACAGCAGCCAGGTACACCAGCATTGTCGCGGCGCGCGTTGACTACGAGGCCACGGCCAAGGTGTCGCTCGGTCTCAGCGGCGCCTTTGCCAAACGCCACCTCACGAGCAGTTCAAGCTTCGACGGAAGTGCCGCTGTCGGCGAGTCGGGCAACGAGCGCAGCAGCCGCGTCGCGCTGGCGGTGCGTTATGTGCCGACGCGCAATGCGCTGATCGCCTGCGACGTCGGCCACGAGCGCCGCAGCACCGATAGCGATCTGTCGTCGTCGTACCGGGCCACCATCGCCGGCTGTGCCGCGCAGCTCGCAGTCGACCTCTGAGCACGACGTCAGAACAGGCTCTCGCGGACGTAGATCACGTCGCCGTCGCGCAGCAACGAGCTGAGCTCGGCCTCGTAGGCCTGGACCTTGCCGTTCGCGTCGCGGCGATGCACCTGCACGCCGCGTTGGGTGCCGCGCGCCGTCAGGCCGCCGCCGGCGGCCAGCGCCTTCATCACGTTCATGCCGCGTTCGAGCCGCACCGCCCCCGGTTTCTGCACCTCACCGTAGATGTGGACCATCGGCGCGCGGTCGACGTACAGCACGTCGCCGTTGAGCAGCACCGGGTCGTCTGCGCTGCCGGGCTTGGCCGGCGTACAGCGTCGGCACGTCGACTTGGTTCGGAAGCGCTGGCCGTTGCGCTGCGCCCGTGAGAGCGACGACGTCGTTGCCGTCCGGCGCGATGCCGCCGGCCAATGCGAGCAGTTCGGACAGCCGCATGCCGACCACGTCGATGGAGTAGCGCCCGGGCTTGTTGACGCGTCCGAGCGCGGAGACCTGGTTGCCGCGCACCTGGGTGACCATCAGCGTCACCTGCGGCTCCTTGACGAACTGACCGTCGCGAAGGCCGCGCGCGATCGTCGCCTCGGCCTGCGCGACCGACAGGCCGCCCAGCTTGAGCGTGCCCAGCAGCGGGTAGGTGATGGTGCCGCTTTCGGTGACCCGGGTGTCGAGCGTGAGGTCGGGGCTCTGGTAGACCGTGATGTGCAGGACATCGCCGGCCGCCGAGGACGTAGTCGCTGGCCGTATCGGCGACGCGGGCGCTGGCCGCACGGCGGCGCCAGCCGATCGGCGGCGCGGCGCTGGGCCAGCCAAGCGCGAGGATCGACAGCATCGGAGCAGGGACAGGGCAATGCCCTGGCGGCGAGCGAGCTTCTTCATGTCCGCGGGCGCGAGCAATCGACGTGCCCGCGCGCCGCGGCCTGGGCTTGCGGCAAGTCTTGCCGTGACCCGCAGCGCAGCAGGCACGCCGCATTGCCGGCGCGTAGCCGCGTCGTGCGGCAGGCGAGCCCCGCACTGGGCCTGCGGCGACTTGGGGGTACGCTGTGCGGGTGAGCGAAAGGTCAGACTTCAGAGGCTTGGATCGCCTGCCCGGCCGGCTTCGCCAGACATGTGGCCGACCGCGTCGCTGCGCACCTATCTGTCCGCGATCATCCTGATCGCCACCCTGCCGGTGGTCGCGCTGATGGTGGTGCAGATGTGGCGCGACATCGAGGCCGAGCGAACAGCGCACCTGGCGCGAACTCGAACGCACGGCCTCGGCGACGGCGCAGAACGTCGCGCGCGAGCTCGCCTCGTCGATCGATGCGCTGACCCTGCTCGGACGGACCACGCTGGCCCGCAACCGCGACACGGCCGAGCTCGATCAGATGGTGCGCACAGACGCCGCACCTGCGTCCGAGCTGGGGCGGCCTGTTCCTGATCGACGCGCAGGGGCAGGGCTCTCGCGTCCGCCTTCGGCGGCGAACCCCGACGATCCGGCGTCCGCACGAAGCAGACCTGGCGCGCCTGCGCGGCGCAGCGCTGCCGGCGGTGTCGAACCTGCTGCAAGCGGGGTCGCGACGCGCGCCGACGACGGCGATCGCGGTGCCGGTGGAGTCCGCCGATGGGCGCAGCTGCGCTACACCGCTCGGGCGCCTGGATCGACCAGGCCGACCTGGCAGGAACTGCTGGTGAAGTCGGCGCCGCCGGCAGAGGGCTTCCTCGAGCCTGGTCGACCGCGATCGCCGCGTGCTCGCGCGACACCCGCTGGCGTCGACCGCTCGCTCGGGCAGGCTGCTGCCGGCCGCGGCGATCGAGGCGATGGGGCGTCGCGCGCGCCGGGCGTGCACCGCACCGCAGATGCTGGCCGACGGCCGCGGTCTACGGCGCCTGGCACACGGTGCCCTCGGCCGACTGGGCGTTACGGTCGTCGGCGTGCCGGCCGCCCCGCTGGACGCCGCGCTGCGGCAGGCGATCGTGACCACGGTGGCCGGTGCCGCGCTGTGCGTGGTGCTGGGCTTGTATTTCGCCTTCCTCGTCGCGCGCCACCTGGCGGCGCCGCTGCACCGTCTCGCAGCGGCGAGCCGCCCGAGACGCGGCCGCGCATCGCGGTGCGCGAGGTCGCCGCGCTGAGCGATTCGCTGCGCGCTGCGCACGCAGCGCGACCTGGCGGCGCGCCAGCGCCTGCAGGCGACCGCCGACGAGTTCGAGACGCTGTTCAACAGCAGCCCGACCGGGCTCGCGTTTGCGCACGATGCGCAGTGCCGCGTGGTGACGAGCAACCCGGCGATGGATCAGCTGTTCGGGGTGCCGCGCCGGCGAGCCGGCCGGCGACATGCGAGGTGCTGCACCGCGGCGAGCCGCTCGAGCCGGCGATGCAGCCGTTGCAGCGCGCAGCGGCCAGCGGTGAATCGGTGCCGGCGATGGAGCTGGAGATCGTCGCCGGCGGCCGGCCGCGGCGCCACGTGCTCGCGCAGGCCGTGCCGCTGCTCGACGCGCTGGCGCGGCCGCGCGGCGCGATCGCCGCCTTCGTCGACATCACCGACCGGGTGCGCAGCGACGCGCAGCTGCGCGAGAGCCAGCACCTGGTCGATCTCGCCCAGGAGGCCGGGCCGCGTCGGCTTCTTCCACTACCACCTGCAAGGCGACGTGCTGCACTGGAGCGAAGGTCAGGCGAGCCTGTTCGGGCTCGGCGACGACGCGCCCGAACGCCGGCCGGGCAGCACGCTGCGCGACTGGATCCGCCGCATCGAGCGCGAGGACCGGCTGCGCGTCGGTGCAGCGGCCTGCGCGCCATGTTTGCGGCCGGTCAGACAGAAGGACACGCTGGAGTACCGGGTGCAGCTGCCCGACGGCGCGACGCGCTGGCTGTCGAGCCGCGTGCTGGTGCTCTACGGTGCCGAGCGGCCGTCCCGAGCAGCTGATCGGCGTCAGCGTGGACATGACCGACGAGAAGCTGGCGCAGCGCGAGCGCGCGCGCGCGACTGCGCTGGAGCGCGTCGGCGCGCATCGAGGCCGAGGCGGCGAGCCGCGCCAAGGACGAGTTCCTGGCGCTGCTCGGCCATGAACTGCGCAATCCGTTGAGCGCGATCGCCGCGGCGATCGAGGTGCTGGACCGCGTGCCGGCGCAGTCCGACGTGGCCGTCAATGCGCGCAGCATCGCGGCGCGGCAGACGCGCCATCTGGCCCACATGATGAACGACCTGCTCGACGTCGGCCGTGTCATCTCGGGCAACGTGCTGCTGGTGCGGCGCCCGATCGACCTGGCGGTGGTCGCGCAGCGCGTCGTCTCCACCCTGGAGGTCACCGGCGAGGCGTCGCGACACGTGCTGCGGCTCGACCTGACACCGGTGTGGATCGACGGCGATGCCACGCGCATCGAGCAGGTGTTGAGCAACCTGGTCATCAACGCGATCAAGTACACGCCGGACGGCAGTCGCGTCGGCGTGCGCGTCGCCGCGGTCGGCGACGAAGCGCGTGCTGACCGTCAGCGACAACGGCCCGGGCATACCGGTCGAGCTGCTGCCGCGCATGTTCGACCTCTTCGTGCAGGGCGAGCGCTCGCTCGACCGTCGCGCGGGCGGCCTGGGCATCGGGCTGACGCTGGTGCGACGGCTGGTCGAGCTGCACGGCGGAACGGTGCGTGCCGACAGCTCGCCGCGCGGCAGCCGCTTCGCGGTCCGCCTGCCGGCCGTCGCCGCCCCGACCGCTCGTATTGGCGGACACCCGTCGCAGCGAGGCGCGCCGCCGCCGCATCGTGCTCGTCGAGGACAACGACGACGTGCTCGACGGCCTGCGCACGACGCTCGAACTCGACGGCCACGCGGTGTCGGTGGCCAGCGACGGTGAGAGTGGCCTGAAGGCGGTGCTCGAGTCGCGGCCCGATGTGGCGATCGTCGACATCGGCCTGCCCGGCATGACCGGCCTGGAGGTCGCGCGGCGCAGCCGCGCCGCCGGCTACGCGGGCGTGATGATCGCGCTGTCGGGCTATGGCCGCAGCGTCGACGTGCAGCAGGCGTTCGCGTGCGGGTTCGACGCGCATCTGGTCAAGCCGGTGGACGCCACCGAGCTGCAGCGGCTGATCGTCAATGCCTGAGCGGGGCTTGAGTCCGCGCGAGCACCAAATTGGGGGCGTCATCCTGTATCCTGACGTTTCGCCGGTAACCGAGCCTGGCGCAAAGGGACCGCACGGCCCGGAAGGGTTCCAATTGCCCTTCGCACGCCAACAGCCGCAAGTGTGAGGAACGGGACCCCGTCACGAGGAGCCATTGTTCCATGACCCACGCACTGATCGTCGATGACGACGCCGATGCCGCCGAGATGATGGCCGCGCTGGTCGCACCGAGGGATTCACCGTCGCCACCGCGCGCTCGCTGCGCGATGCGCGCAGGCAGATCGCGCTGCAGCCGCCCGACGTCGTGCTGCTCGACCTGCAAGTTGCCCGACGGCAACGGCATGAGCCTGTTCGACGATCCGGAGTTCGCCGCGCAGTCCGAGGTCGTGCTGATCACCGGGCACGCCAGCCTCGAAACCTCGATCCAGGCGTTGCGGCTCGGCGCCACCGACTACCTGATCAAGCCGATCAACCCGAAGCAGCTGCACGGCATCCTGTCGCGCGTGATGCGGCCGGCGACGCTGCGCGCCGAGATCGCGACGATGAGCGCGCGCTGGAAGGACAGCGGGCAGTTCGGCCATCTGTGGGGCCGCTCGCCGCCGATGGAGCGGGTCTACCAGCAGATCTCGCGGGTGGCCGGCACGTCGGTGACGCGTGTTCGTCACCGGCGAGAGCGGCACCGGCAAGGAGCTGGTCGCGCGCACCGTGCACGACCTCAGCCGGCGCCGCAAGCGCCCGTTCGTCGCGGTCAACTGCGGCGCGATCTCGCCCAACCTGATCGAAAGCGAGCTGTTCGGCCACGAGAAGGGCAGCTTCACCGGGGCAGAACGTCAGCACCAGGGTTTCTTCGAGCGCGCGCACGGCGGCACGCTGTTCCTCGACGAGATCACCGAGATGCCGCCGGACCTGCAGGTCAAGCTGCTGCGGGTGCTGGAGACCGGCGTCTTCATGCGCGTCGGCTCGACCCAGGCCCAGGAGGCCGACGTGCGCGTGATCGCGGCCAGCAACCGCCCGCCCGGACCGGCGGTCGCCGCCGGCCACCTGCGCGAGGATCTGTTGTACCGCCTCAATGTCTTCCCGGTGGAGCTGCCGCCGTTGCGCGATCGTGCGCGAGGACATCGCGCTGCTGGCCGATCACTTTCTGGTCGACATCGGCACGCGCGAAGGCATGGCCAAGAGCTTCTCGCCGCAAGCGCTCGCCAAGCTGATGCGCGTACGATGGCCTGGCAATGTGCGCGAGCTGCGCAACGTGGTGCAGCGCGCCTACGTGATGGCCGTCGGTGCGGTGATCAGTGACGAGTGCCTGCCCAGCGGCCCGCCCGGGCCCCGAGGCGATGTCGGCGGGCGCGGGGCCGAGGGCGTCGACTCGATCACGGTGCGGGTCGGCACCTCGATCGCGCAGGTCGAGCGGCAACTCATCCTGGCGACCTTTGCGCACTACGGCCGCAACAAGGAGCGCACCGCGGCAGTCCTGGGCGTGAGCCTGAAAACGCTGTACAACCGACTCAAGGAGTTCGCCGACGAGTCGCCCGACGGGGAGTCGGCGACGCTGGGCCGGCCCGGCCCGGGTCCCTAGGCCGGCGCACGGCGGCGCTCCGCGGCTTCGATGCGCAGCGACTGACGGTACTTGGTGACGGTTCGCCGCGCCACCGTCAGGCCCTGGCGCGCCAGCAGGCGTGCGATGTGCGCCGTCCGACAGCGGCGTCTCGCGCGGCTCCTCGGCGATCAACTCCTTGATCAGGCCGCGGATCGCCGTACCGGAGTAGCTGTTGCCGCGCGGCGAGACCATCGCGCGCGAGAAGAAGTGCTTGAGCTCGAACACGCCCAGCGGTGTCGCCATGTACTTGTTGTTGGTCACGCGCGAGACGGTCGACTCGTGCATGCCGATCTCGTCGGCGATCTCCTTCAGCCCGAGCGGCTTCATCGCCATGTCACCGAGTTCGAAGAAGCGCCACTGGCGCTGTACGATCGCCCGCGCCACGGCGAGGATGGTCGCGAACCGCTGGTCGATGTTGCGCACCGTCCAGCGGGCCTCGTTGCAGCTGGGCCGCCATCTCCGCGTTCGAGCCGTCGCCATGGCGCTTGAACAGTTCGGCGTAGACCTGGTTCAGCCGCACGCGCGGGACGACGGCGGGGTTGAGCATGGCGGTCCATTGGCCACGCGACTTCCTGACGATGACGTCCGGCGTGATGTAGTGGATCTGGCTGTTGTCGAAGCGCCAGCCGGGATGCGGATCGAGCCGTCGGATGCGCTCGCAGACCGCCTCGACGAAGGCCGGCGTCTCGCCGAGCACATGCGCCAGGCGGGTCACCTGCCGTGCAGCAAGACTGTCGATGTGATCGCGGATGATGACGCCTGCGCATTCGCGCTGGCGCGGGTCGGCGATCGCAGGCAGCTGCAGCAGCAGGCACTCGCCGACGTTGCGCGCGCCCACGCCGGGTGGATCGAGCGCCTGCACCCGGTGCAGCGCGAGTTGCAGCTCGGCGGGCTCCGGCGCGAAGTCCTCGAGCGCGTCTTCGGCGACCAGATCGTCCAGCGGCTGCCGCAGGTAGCCGTCATCGTCCAGCGACTCGACGACGATCTTGGCCAGCACGAGTTCGCGCATCGGCAGCGGCATGAGGTCGAGTTGCGCGTGCAGGTGGGTCCGCAGTCCGACCCGCGCGGCCACCAGATCGAGCGCGCTCAAGGTGTCGTCGTGGCCCTGCCGCTGCGTGGTGCCGGCCGACAGCCAGCTGTCGCGCTCGCCGCCATCGCTGTCGGGCTCGCGGCCGTCGCTGTCGCGCTCACCGCCGTCGCTGTCGTGCGTCGCGGCGGCCGGGTCGTCCGGCGACTCCGACCGGTCGAAGGTCGCAGCCTCGACGCTCGGCGCGGGCGTCTCGATCGAGGGCTCGTCGGTCGCCGGTGCCGCGTCGCCGGCGCGGTCCTCCTGCGTCCCCATTTCGAGAAAGGGGTTGCGATTGGCCACCTCCTTCAGCTCGCTGACGAAATCGATGGAGGACATCTGCAGCAGGCGCACGGCGTACTGCAGGCGCGGCGACAAGGTCGGCTGAAGTCGCCTTTCCAGCCTGAGGGTGGTTTGCATCTGTGGTCTCCGGGAGCAAGGCGCAGCGGGCGCGACCCGAGACCTCACGCAATGCCCGTGCCACGTCGCGCGCCTGACAGAAGATCGTGCTGTGGCGCGCACTTGGTGTGATGCGCGACGGCGGCCTCCGCCAATGGCGCGTGGCCGGCGCGCTGCCGGGCCAAATTTGCGGCACTTTCTTCTTGCCGCCCGATCCCGGCCCGGTGGGCAGGCCGCGTCAGGCGCGCGCGCCGTGCGACTCGCGGCGCGCTAGCCATACGGTGGCGGCGCAGATCAGCGCGCCGCCGAGCAGCGTGGTGCCGCTCGGCACATCGGCGAACAGCACGAAGCCGAGGAACGCCGCCCACACGAGATCGAGAAACTTCACCGATTGCGTGGCCGAGATGTCGGCGCGCGTGAACGATCGCGTCAGGCAGTAGTGGCCAGCGCTGCCGAGCAGGCCGCTCAACGCGAAGCCGGCCCATTGCCAGGCGCCGATGGGTTGCCAGCTCAGCAACGCCAGCGGCAGGCTCAGCGCGGCCACGCTGATCGATTGCCACACCAGGATCGTGCCGGTGGTCTCATAGCGCGTCAGCGCCTTGGTGATCAGGAACGACGCGGCAAACACCGGCGCCGAGGCCAGCATGACGAGGTGGTACAGCCCGGCGCTGGCCGACAGCTTCGGGCCGACCACGATCAGCACGCCGGCCAGGCCGGCCAGAGTGGCCAGCCAGCGCTCCCAGCGCATCGGCTCGTTGAATGCCAGCCTGGCGCCGATCATGATGAAGATCGGCGCGGTGAAGCCGATCGCCGTCATGTCGGCCAGCGGGATCTTCGGCAGCGCGACAAACCACAGCGCGAGACCGATCGTGTGCGCCGCGCCGCGCACGAACTGGCCGCTGATGTGGCGTGGCCGATAGGCCGCGAAGCCGTGATGCCAGACAATCGGCAGCAGCACCACCAGGCCGAAGAAGTAGCGCAGGAACTGCGCCTGGAACGGATCGATCGTCAGCGCCAGCGCACGCATCAGTGCGTTGAGCAGCGAGAACAGCGAGCCTGCGGCCGCGGCCCACAACATGGCGCGCGTGGTCGGCGGCAAGTGCGCGGTGCGCTCGTGCACCACGAGGCTCGCGCGCTGCCACCACGACGACAGGGCGCCCAACGGGCGCAGCAACGAGGCGGGTTCAACGGCCATGCCGCCCGGAGAATAACAAGCCGGGGGCGACAGGTCCGGTCGCTGCGGTGCGGCCCTGGTCGCTACAGTGCGGTGTGGTCCCGCACGATGAAACAGGAGCTGACATGACCGCACCCAGCAACCTCACTGCGGCGGCTGCGGGCGCGCGGCCGGGCACCGCTGCCGACATGAGCTACGGCGACTATCTGCACCTCGACGCGGTGCTCGCCGCTCAACATCCGCTATCGCCCGACCACAACGAGATGCTGTTCATCGTGCAGCACCAGACCAGCGAGTTGTGGATGAAGCTGATGCTGCACGAGCTGCGCGCCGCCGTGGCAGCGATCGCCGCCGATGACCTGCCGCCGGCGTTCAAGATGCTGGCCCGCGTCAGCCGCATCATGGAGCAGCTGGTGCACGCCTGGGACGTGTTGAGCACGATGACGCCGCCGGAGTACTCGGCGATCCGCCCCTACTTGAGCTCCAGCAGCGGCTTCCAGAGCTGGCAGTACCGCTGCATCGAATTCATGATGGGCAACAAGAACGCGGACATGCTGAAGGTGCACGACCACCATGCCGGGCGTTTCGCGGTGGTGGAGGCGGCATGGCGCGCGCCGTCGCTGTACGACGAGGCGCTGCGCCTGCTGGCGCGGCGCGGGCTGCCGGTGCCCGCGCACCGCGTGCAGCGCGACTGGACCGAGCCCTACACGGCCGACGGGCAGGTCGAGCAAGCGTGGCTCGCGGTGTATCGCGACCCGGCCGCGCAGTGGGACCTGTACCAGCTCGGCGAAGAGCTGGTCGACATTGAAGACGCTTTTCGCCTCTGGCGCTTTCGTCACGTGACCACGGTCGAGCGGGTGATCGGCTTCAAGCGCGGCACCGGCGGCACCAGCGGCGTCGGCTATCTGCGCAAGATGCTCGACGTGACGCTGTTTCCCGAGCTGTGGAGCCTGCGCACGGACCTGTAGCCACCGCGGGCTGCGTGCAGCGCTTTCAGGCCATCCAACGCCCCGCCGCCGACTCCACCAGCGCCGCCATCGGTGGATGCATGCGCCGTTGCTGGCGCAGCCAGCTCGCGTCGTTGCCGTCGGTGAGCGACTCGCGGATCAGGTTGCAGGCGTCGAGCGCCTGCAGATCCAGCGCATGCGGCTCGATGCGCGCCAGCGTGCGGATGATGTCGTCGCGCAGCTTGCTGCGCTGCTTGGTCTTGGGATCGACGATCTCGCCGTCGAGCCCGAAGCGGCAGGCCTGGAAGCGGTTGAAGGTGTAGACGAGGTAGTCGTCTTCGGCCGGCTCGAACGGCCGCTCTTCGCGCAGGTGGCGGCACAGGCTTTGCAGGTAGCAGGCCAGCGCGGCCGCCTTGTCCACCTGCAACGGCGTGTCGCACACCCGCAGCTCGATGGTGCCGTACTCGGGCTTGGGTCGGATGTCCCAGTAGAAGTCCTTCATCGACTGCACGACGCCGGTGCTGGTCATCTTGTCGAAGAATTGGCCGAAGCCGTCCCAGGTGAGCACGAACGGCGCACGGCCTGACAGCGGGAACGCAAACACCGAATTCAGGCGCGCCGAGTGGAAGCCCGTGTCGACGCCCTGCACGTAAGGCGACGACGCGGCCAGCGCGATGAAGTGTGGCACGTAGCGCGACAGCGCATGCAGCAGCCACAGCGCCTCGTCGCCGTTGGCCACGCCCACGTGCACGTGCTGGCCGAACACGGTGAACTGCTTGGCCAGATAGCCGTAGAGCTCGCTGATGTAGTGGAAGCGCTCGGTCGGGAAGATGCGCTGCTCGCTCCAGTGCTGGTAGGCGTGGGTGCCGCCGCCGGAGATCGCGATGTTGAGCTTGCGCGCGGCGCGCGACATCTGGCCGCGCAGGTCGCGCAGCTCGTCGCGCAGCGGCGTGAACGCGCGCTGCACCGAGGTGCCGATCTCGATCATGCTGCGCGTGATCTCGGGCTTGACGTCCCACTCGCCGCCGTGGCCGTTCAGCTCGCGCAGCAGATCCTGCGCGCGCGGCGTGAGGTCGAAGTCGTGGGTGTCGAGCAGCTGCAGCTCGAGCTCGACGCCCAGCGTCAGCGGCTGCGAGGGCGTGAAGGTTTCAAGTGCCACGGCGTTCGTCCTCGCTGCGTTGGGCGTCGTCGTGGCCGACTTCGCCGGCGATATGCTTCAGCGGCCACAGCGTCCACAGCGGGCCGCTCAACTGCATCAGCGTGGTGGCGATCAGCAGCGCCTGGATCACGTCGGCGTCGGCGCCCGGCAGCTGGGTGCGCCAGCCGAACGAGTCGGCCACCAGCAACACCGACAGGCTGCTCATCGGCTGCAGCGCCAGCGTCAGCGCGGTGGCTTGCCGCCACGACAGGCCGCTCGGCCGCGCGGTGGCGAAGATCGCGATGCCCTTGCCGACCAGTCGCGCCAGGATGATGGCCAGCACCCACGGCCACAGCGAACGCCACTCCTGCAGCGTGGACAGCACACCGAAGCTGACGAACAGCATCACCGTCAGCGCGGCGCCGGCGCTGCCCGAGGTAAGGCTCCACGGTCAAGCGGTGGCGCATGCGTGAGCGTGCGGTCATGCCCGCCACCAGCAGCGTCACGAACGGCGACAGGCCCCACGCGATCGCCAGCAGTGCTGCCAGGATCACCAGCGCGAGTTGCAGCACCGGCATGGTGGCGGCTTCGTCGTGCAGGCGGCCCAGGCGGTCGAGCAGCACGCCGCAGGCCAGGCCGAGCAGCAACGAACCGAAGATCACGACGCTGGCATTGGCCAGCAGCGTCAACGAATCGGGTGCCGACAGGACCTGCGAATGCGCCAGGACCGGCCACAGTTTGACGGCGAGGATGGCCAGCGCGCTGTTGATGGCGCTCAACATCAGCAGCCGCTCGGCCACCTGGCCGCGCGGCCGCGCCTCGAGCAAGGCGGCCATCGTGATCACCGGCGAGGTGGCGGCGGCCAGCGCGGCCAGCCGCGGCGGCGCTGGCCGCCGGTGCGCCCAACGCCATCAGGGTGAGGCCCACCACCACCGCTGCCATCGCCGCCTCGAGCGCGCTGCTGGCAGCCAGCCACGGGTTGTCGATCAGCCAGCGCGGCCGCAGCCGCGTGCCCAGCTCGAACACCAGCGCCGCCACGGCCAGGTCGATCAGCGGCTTCCAGGGGTCGATGTCAGTGCGCTCCAGCAAGCCCAGCACCGCCGGGCTGGCCACCGCGCCGACCAGCAGGTAGCCGAGCAGCCGCGGCAGGCGCAGGCGCTTGTGCAGCGCGCTGGCCAGCACCAGGGCGGCCAGCACCACCAGCGCCAGGCCGAGCACCGGGTCGGCGCCGCGCAGCCCGGCCACTGGGCCCCGCAGCAGGGTGACGAACCAGTCGGCGATCTGTTGGGACACTGTGGGCGTTCCGCGGGCGGGCTGGCGGGCCCGGCATCTTGCATGGCCGGCGGCCGCAGCGCGAGTCAAACTTGAGTTCCGAAGGGGCCTGCGTGGTTTTGCTCTTGAAGGATCCGCGACATGGCCCCACATGCCGCGCCGGATCGCTGCGAGCGACTCCCTCAATCAACCATGCCCAGACCCGTATGAGCAAACAGACCCATTCCTTCCAGGCCGAGGTCAAGCAGATCCTGCACTTGGTGACGCACTCGTTGTACTCCAACAAGGAGATCTTCCTGCGCGAGTTGATCTCCAACGCGTCGGACGCCTGCGACAAGCTGCGCTTCGAGGCGCTCGACAACGCCACCCTCTACGAGGACGCGCCCGGCCTCGAGGTGCGGGTGTTGTTCGACGCGCAGGCCAAGACACTGACCATTCGCGACAACGGCGTCGGCATGAGCCGCGACGAGGCGATCGAGCACCTGGGCACCATTGCCAAGAGCGGCACCCGCGAGTTCGTGGCCAAGCTGGAAGGCGAGCAGAAGAAGGACGCCAACCTGATCGGCCAGTTCGGCGTGGGCTTCTACTCAGGCTTCATCGTCGCCGATCGCATCACTGTGGAGACGCGGCGCGCCGGTCTGTCGGCCGCGCAGGGGGTGCGCTGGACCAGCGAAGGCGTGGGGGACTTCGAGGTCGAGGCGATCGACCGCGCCGCGCGCGGCACCGACGTGATCCTCCACCTGCGCGACGGCGAAGAAGACTTTCTCAGGCCGTGGAAGCTGAAGTCGATCATCTCGCGGTATTCCGACCACATCTCGCTGCCGATCCTGATGCGCAAGGAGAAGTGGGACGAGGAGAAGAAGGAGCAGATGCTCAGCGACGAGTGGGAGACCGTCAACAAGGCGGCCGCGCTGTGGGCGCGGCCCAAGAGTGACATCACCGACGCGCAGTATCAGGAGTTCTACAAGCAGATCGCATTCGACTCCGAGCCGCCGCTGGCCTACACGCACAACCGCGTCGAGGGCCGCAGCGAGTACACGCAGCTGCTGTACATCCCGGCCAAGGCGCCGTTCGACCTGTGGAACCGCGACAAGCGCGGCGGCGTCAAGCTGTACGTCAAGCGTGTCTTCATCATGGACGACGCCGAGGCGCTGATGCCGGTGTACCTGCGTTTCGTCAAGGGCGTGGTCGATTCCAGCGACTTGCCGCTCAACGTGAGCCGCGAGTTGCTGCAGGAAAGCCGCGACGTGAAGGCGATCCGCGAGGGCAGCACCAAGCGTGTGTTGTCGATGCTGGAGTCGTTGGCCGACAGCGAGAGCGCCGACGACAAGGCGAAGTACCAGCGCTTCTGGAACCAGTTCGGCGCCGTGATCAAGGAAGGTGTCGGCGAGGATCATGCCAACGGCGAGCGCCTGGCCAAACTGCTGCGCTTTGCCTCCACGCACGCCGACGAGGGCGTGTCGCTGGCCGACTACGTGACGCGCATGAAGGAAGGCCAGCAGCCGATCTACTGCATCACCGCCGACAGCCTGGCCGCCGCCAGGTCGAGCCCGCAGCTCGAGATCTTTCGCAAGAAGGGGGTCGAGGTGCTGCTGCTGGTCGACCGCGTCGACGAATGGATGCTGTCGCACCTGTACGAGTTCGAAGGCCACTCGCTGCAGAGCGTGGCCAAGGGCGCGGTGGACCTCGGCCAGCTGCAGGACGAAGACGAAAAGAAGCAGGCCGACGCCGCCGCCGAGCAATGCAAGCCGCTGCTCGAGCGGCTGAAGGCCACCTTGCACGACCGCGCCAAGGACGTGCGCGTCACGACGCGGCTGGTCGACTCACCCGCGTGCTTGGTCGTGGAGGCAGGCGACATGAGCGCGCATCTGGCGCGGCTGCTCAAGCAAGCCGGCCAGGACGCACCCGGTCCAAGCCGATCCTCGAGATCAACCCGCAGCATGCGTTGATCCAGCGCCTGCAAAGCGACGCCGCGCCGTTCGATGATCTGGCGCACATCGTGTTCGACCAGGCCTGGCTGGCCGAAGGCGGCCAGCTCGAGGAACCTGCCGCCTACGTGCAACGCGTGACTCGATTGTTGTCAGGCCCGCCGGGCTGAGCGCGGGGGCTACAGCGCCAGCGGCTCGGCCTGCATCGCCTCGATCTGCTCGCGCAACTGTTGCGTCTGCTGTGACCAATAGTTGGCGCTGCCGAACCACGGGAACGCGGCCGGGAAGGCGGGGTCGGCCCAGCGATCGGCCAGCCAGGCGCTGTGGTGCAGCATGCGCAGCGTGCGCAGCGGCTCGATCAGCGCCAGCTCGCGTGCATCGAAGCGCATGAAGGCGGCATAACCATCGAGCACGTGCCGCAGCTGCCTGCGCATGTCGTGCAGCGAGCCCGACAGCAGCATCCACAGGTCCTGCACCGCGGGCCCGCTGCAGCAGTCATCGAGGTCGACGATGTGCGGGCCCTCGTCGCGCCACAGGATGTTGCCGGGGTGGAAGTCGCCGTGCAGGCGCAAAGTCGTCGGGTTGCCGAGACTCGCGAATGCCTCGTCGACGATTGCGAGCGCCGCCTGCGCGGCTTGCGCGAAGCCCGGGCGCTCGGCCACCGTGACGAGGTCACCGTCGAGCAATCGCTGCAGCGGCCCATGGCCGTAGGTGGCGACGTCGAGCCGGCGGCGCGTTTGAAACGGCGCTCGCGAACCCACGGCGTGCACGCGCCCGACGAAACGGCCGAGCCACGACAGCACCGCCGGGTCGTCCAGTTCGGGGCCGTGCCCGGAGCGGCGCGCATAGACGCTCAGGCGGAACATCGCGTCGCCTTGCGGCCAACCAGCCAACGTCGGCGGTTCGCCACTGCATGACAATCGCGCCGTCGGTTGCACGTTGTCGGGCTGCAGCCGCAGCGGCGCGATGACCGGTATCTCCTCGGCTGCGAGCTGCAGCGCGAAGTGATGCTCTTCGAGGATCTGCGCATCGCTCCAGCGCCCCGGACGGTAGAACTTGGCCACCACCGCCGAGCCGTCTTCCAGCATCACCTGGAACACGCGGTTCTCGTAGGAGTTGAGTTGCAGCAGCCGCCCATCACCGCGCCAGCCCACGCTTTGCAGCGCGTCGAGCACACACTGCGGGGTCAATAGCTCATAGGGATGCGAGGCCGACATGGCCTGCATCCTATCGAGCTGCGCGATTGCGCTTCAGTGACGGGTGGTCGACGACACGCGCGGCGGCGGGTCGACGACGACGGCACCACCTTCGGGTGGTGGTTCGGTGGGCGGCTCCGTGGGTGGGCCTTCGTGCACTTCGAGGCCGGGGCTGCGGGTGGCACCCAGCGCGCCGAATTCGCTGCCGCCTGGCGTTTCGCTGCGGTTGTCCGGAGCGAAGAACGAATCCTGGAAGAAGTTGGAGTCTTGCCACAAGGTGGCGCGGTCGCGGCGGCGGTTTGGCGTTGCGGTGACGGTGGCGACTTCGCGCCGCGGGTGGGCCGGCGGCGCTGCGGGCTGGGGCCCACGCGACGACGCAGCACTTTGTGGCACCAGCAGCTGCAGTTCTGGAATCGATGGCAGGTGATCCACCGGGCAGCGCAGGTAGCGCACGCGGCAGGCGGCGAGCACCGCTTGCTTGATCTGCATCACACGCCGCGAGTTGCCGCGGTCGGTGTCGAGATCGATGGCGGCCAGCACGCGGCCATTGGCGCTGCACACGGCAAACGTGACGTGAATGGCGCCGAGCAGTTCGTACCAGAAGCGCACTTCCTGCGGATCGGTCGGCTGGCAAAAGCGCACCAGCGGCAGCTTGGACAACACGATGTGATGCGGCAGCGCCTCACGCAGTTGGCGATACACGCGCCGCTCGTCGGTGCTGAACACCGGCCGCGCCGACAGATTCCACTCCGCGGGCAGTGGGGCTGTTTTGGGTACACGCGGCCGCAACGCGAACCACACGACCGCGGGTGCCAGCACCGCCACGGCCACCAGCGCCACGATCCAGGGAAGCGTTTGTTGCATGTTGGCCACGATGTTAACCGTTGGCGCGACTCCGACGACCCCGTGCTTGCGTGCTAAGGCACGGCCGTCTGGCGCCGGCGTGCCGGCGAATCAGGCGGGCGGATCGCGCGGCGAATCGGTCGGCGACTGCAGCGGCCCGGCCAGCGCCGACAGCGCAGCCTTCAGGCGCTCCAAGCGGCGCGCCTGCTGCTTGAACCGATAGTCCCATTCGGCGGCATTGGTCTCGACGATCTGCTCGACTTGCGAGGCCAGGCTGTCGGCCGGCAGCCTCAGATGCGCTTGTGATTCGCCGCCCTCGCGCACCACTTCGGCGCCGGCGTTGCGAGCGATGCGCAGCATCGCCGTGTTCTCGCTGAGCGCGTGAATCAACAATGTCTGCACGCCGCGGTTGCGGGCGTGCAGCGCGGCGAGGTCGAACAGGCGCTTGCCGTAGCCGCGTCCGCGCGCGTGCGCCGCCACCGACACACCGAACTCGGCGCTGAGAGCCGTCTGGCCGCTATCGGCGGGCAGGTACGCCAAGTGGGCCATTGCCAGCAGCCGCAGATGCCGATTGAAGATGCCCAACACCTCGTCGCGATCGAAATCGATCTGTTGGACATACTTCATGATCTGGTCGTCCGATGCCATGTAGCCGAAGCGCAGGTAGCGGTCGTGTTCAGGCAACGCCAACAGGTGCTGGGCGATGCGTTCGCGGTGGCGTGGCGCCAGCGAGCGGATCGGCACCCAGCTTCCAGGCGGCCGGCGGGCTGGGGCTGCGGGGGTGTGGCGCGTGTCGGCCACCGCTAGAGCTTCGAGAGAGTCCATTGATACTACCTAGGGTTTACACCAATGTAGTTCAAGTCAGTCGATCTCCATTGGTGCGTGGCCCCTAGCCGGCCCAGGACCGTTTGTCCCGGTCGGATATACTCGCCGGCTTTCGCCGCAGGCGGAGCCCCGGGCCAACGCACCGACGGGAGGCTGCATCCACAAGCAGTGCCCCGGAGGTCGGCGCGGAGCCAACCGTCACATTTTTCTCGCGCGAAGCGGCGCGCGGCATCAGAAAGACACTCATGAAAACCTTCAGTGCCAAACCGGCCGAGGTGAAGCACGAGTGGTTTGTGCTCGACGCCACCGACAAGGTGCTCGGACGTGTTGCCAGCGAAGTGGCACTCCGATTGCGCGGCAAGCACAAGGCCATCTACACGCCTCACGTCGACACCGGCGACTTCATCATCGTCGTCAACGCCAGCAAGATCCGCGTCACCGGCAACAAGGCCGAGCAGAAGATGTACCACCGCCATTCGGGCTATCCGGGCGGCATCTACTCGGTGAAGTTCAAGGACATGCAAGCCAGGCACCCGGACCGGGCGCTGACGAAGGCCGTCAAGGGCATGCTGCCCAAGGGCCCTCTGGGCTACGCGATGATCAAGAAGCTCAAGGTGTACGGCGGTGCCTCGCACCCGCACACCGCCCAGCAGCCACGCGCGCTGCAGCTCTGAAGGACACCTCGATGATCGGCAATTGGAACTACGGCACAGGCCGTCGCAAGTCTTCGGTGGCGCGGGTCTTCCTCAAGAAGGGCAAGGGCGAGATCACCGTCAACGGCAAGCCGGTGGAGCAGTACTTCGGCCGCCAGACCTCGATCATGGTGGTCAAGCAGCCGCTGATGCTCACCAACAACGACGGCGCGTTCGACATCAAGGTCAATGTGCATGGCGGTGGCGAATCCGGCCAGGCCGGCGCCGTGCGCCACGGCATCACGCGGGCGCTGATCGACTACGACACCGCACTGAAACCCGACCTCAGCCGCGCCGGTTTCGTCACTCGCGACGCACGCGAAGTCGAGCGCAAGAAGGTCGGATTGCACGGCGCGCGCCGCCGCAAGCAATTCAGCAAGCGTTAACCGGGCATTTCGCGACGCACCATCCGGGCGCAGGCCGCTACCATGCGGCCTCGTTCGTTTGTGGTCCCTAACTGCGCATGCGCTGGAAGTTGTTCCGCCGCCGGCTGTCCATCACTGCGCCGCGTGTCATCGTCACGCGGCACCTGCCGTGGCCGCTACGCTGGGCGGTGATCGCGCTGGTGTTCGGATTCTCGGCGGCGATCGGCCTGTGGGCGTTCGAATTCGGCAAGGACATCGCTGGCCTGGAGCGCGACGCCAAGGAAGAGCTGACCCGCCTGCGTGTCGAGGTGCAACAGCTGCGCGAGCAGCGCGACAAGGCACAAAGCGTGGCCGACACCTCGGAGAGCCTGCTCAAGGCCGAGCGTGCCACCCAGGAGCGCCTGGTCCAGCAACTCAAGGAGTTGGAGACCGAGCATCTGGCGCTGAAGGGGGACCTCGGGTTCTTCGAGCGCATGTTTCCGCCCTCTGGCAGCGACAAACTCGCCGTGCGCGCGTTGCAGGCAGAGACTCGTGGGCCGGGTCAGTTGCGCTACCAGATGCTGGTGATGCAAAACGGCAAGGCCAAGAGCGAATTCAGCGGCCGTTACGAATTGACGCTGGCGGGCACCGTGGATGGGCAACCCTGGAGCCTGCCGATGCCCGGCGGCGCCAAGCCGCTGCAGCTGAAGCAATACGCCCGCGTCGAAGGCACGCTGGAGTACCCCGAACAAGCGGTGATCCGGTCGCTGGAGGTCAAGGTGATCGACCAATCCGGCGACGTGAGGGCCACCCAAACCGTGCAACTGTGAAGCCGCTGCTCCGGCAGCATCGATCGATCGTTGGAGGCACCAAGCGATGTTCAATAGCAAGAAGGCACAACCCCCGATTCGCACATTGATCGGTGAAGGCTCGGTGCTGCAGGGTGAGATCCGTTTCAGTGACGGGCTGCGCATCGATGGCGAGGTGCAAGGCGACGTGATCGCCGGCGACGGCACCGCGAGCCTGGTGGTGATCAGTGAGAAAGCCAAGGTCATCGGCCGGGTGCGTGCCGCGCACGTGATCGTCAACGGCGAGGTGCAAGGCCCGATCGAGTCGCACGAGCTGCTCGAGCTCCAGCCCAAGGCCCGCGTGGTGGGCGACATCCGCTACGAGGCCCTCGAAATGCACCAGGGAGCCCAGGTCGACGGTGAGCTGCGTCCGCTGAAAGCGGCCGAGCGCGCGCCGCTGGTGCTGGCGGCGTCCAACGGCGCTTGAATCCGGCTGGCCAGGCCCCAGGTCAGGGGAAGACCCTGCGCCCCGGCCGCCTCGGCCAATGGCCTACACTGCGCGGGTTGAAGGAGCTGTCATGAGTGCCGTTGCCGAAACCCTGCAAGAGATGCCCGCACCGCTGGTCTTCACCGACAGCGCGGCTGCGAAGGTCAAAGAGCTGGTCGACGAGGAAGGCAACCCTGAGCTGAAGCTGCGCGTGTTCGTGCAAGGCGGTGGCTGCTCGGGCTTCCAGTACGGCTTCACCTTCGACGAAGCGGTCAACGAAGACGACACGCAGATGAACAAGAACGGCGTCACGCTGCTGATCGACGCCATGAGCCTGCAATACCTCACCGGCGCCGAGATCGACTACAAGGAAGACCTGCAGGGCGCCCAGTTCGTGATCAAGAACCCGAACGCCACCACCACCTGCGGCTGCGGCTCGAGCTTCTCGGCCTGATCGGTCCGCGATGTGGCAAGACGGCCGCGCCCAGCGCGGCCGTTTGCGTTTGCGAGGCGCGCTGGCTCAGGCCGGATAGAGGCAGCCCAGCACGCGCGGACCTTTGGCCCCGGTGACGTCGGGCCGATTGCCGGCGCGGCGCTCGACGAACTCACGCGCCAGCCAGGCAAAGGCCACCGCCTCGACCTGCAGCGGCGGCAAGCCCAGCGCATCGGTGGTCTGCACGCGCAGCTGCGGCAACAGCGCAGCCAGACGCGCCAGCAGGTGCGCGTTGAAGGCACCGCCGCCGCACACCCACAGGCCCCGCGCATCGGGCAGGTGACGGTGCAGCGCCTGCGCCACCGAGCGTGCCGTCAGCTCGGCCAGCGTGGCCTGCACGTCGGCGGCGGCGAGCGTTCGGCCGAGTGCGGCCAGATGGGCCTTCAACCAGTTGGCCTGGAACAGATCGCGCCCGGTGCTCTTGGGAGGCGGACGCTGGAAGTACGGATCCGACAGCAAGCGTTGCAGCAGCGCCGCATCCACCTGCCCTGACGCCGCCCACTGGCCGGCGGCGTCATAGGGCACGCCGCGGTGCTCGGCAGCCCAGGCGTCGAGCAGCACGTTGGCCGGCCCGGTGTCGAAGCCGCCGATGCTTGCCGTCGCCGTGCAGCAGCGTGAGGTTGGCAATGCCGCCGAGGTTCAGCACCGCGCGAGACTCGCCCGTCGCGCCGAACCGATCGGCGTGAAAGGCCGGCACCAGAGGGGCGCCTTGGCCGCCGGCGGCGATGTCGCGGCTGCGCAGGTCGCACACCACGTCGATGCCGCAGTGTTCGGCCAGTACCGCGCCGTTGAGAAGTTGGATCGAGAACCCGCCGCCGGGCGCTTGCGGGCAGTGGCGCACGGTCTGGCCGTGCGCCCCGACCGCGCGCACCGGCTCGTCGCGCAGCCCGGCGCGCGACACCAACTCGCTCACCACGTCGGCATAGGCCTGGGCGACCCCGATCGCAGCCATCGCGGCGAGCTCCAGCTCATTGGCAGCAGGCTCATTCAGCGCCAGCAAGCGCTCACGTAGCTGTGCGTCGTATGGGCGATGCACATGGCCCAGCACCTGCAAAGCCGACGCATCGTCGCGCGGCCATCGCACGGCCACGCCATCGATGCCGTCGAGCGAAGTGCCCGACATGAGGCCCACGAACAGGCTCATGGGTGGCTGTGCGCCTCGGGCCTGTTTTTTCTGCGTCAGCGGGCTACTCGCCCTGACCCGGCGAGTCGCGCAGCGTCTCGGCAATGTCGAGTTGCTGCTGCACCGCGCGCACGGTCTCCTCGAAGCGAGGCCGCAGGCTGCCGATGATCAGCACGGGTTCCGAATTGCGCGCGATGCGGGTCGGATCCTGGTGCTGGCCACGCACGCGGAATTCGAAGTGCAGGTGCGGCCCGGTGGCCCAGCCGGTGGCGCCGACGCTGCCCACCCGCTGCCCCTGCTCGACCCGCTGTCCCTGCTTGACTTCGATGCGGCTCAGATGGGCATACAGGGTCTGCTTGTCGTTGCCGTGCGCGATCTGCACCACGTTGCCGTAGCCGTTTTGCCAGCCGGCAAACTGCAACCCAACCGTCGCCCACCACGCGCACCGACGTGCCGGTGGGCGCTGCGTAGTCGACGCCGCCATGCTGGCGCCAAGTGTTGAGGATCGGGTGCATGCGCATCGAGAAGCCCGAGGTCACGCGCGAGAACGCCATCGGGCTGGCCAGGAAGGCGCGGCGCCGGCTCTGCCCGTCGAAGCCGTAGTAACCGCCCTTGGCGTCGCCCTCGGCGTACCACATCACCTGGTGCACCTTGGGGCCGTTGACGAACTCCGCGGCCAACACGCGCCCTGCCTCGTCGGCCCAGGTGACCGGCTGGCCGTCGGCGCTGAGCGACTCGTAGACCACGCTGAAGGTGTCGCCCCGGTGCAGCTCGCGGTGGAAGTCGATGTCGCCCGCGAACAACTCGACCATCTGGATCGCGATCTGGTCGCTCAACCGGGCTTCGTCGGTGGCAGCGAACAACGACGTCTCGATCGTTCCGCCGGCGACCTTCACCTGCGTGTCGAGCTTGGCCAACTCGCTGTCGGCGCGCCACTGGTCGCCGTCGCGCTTGATGGTCAGTCGCGTGAAATGCGTGTTCGCCAGCTCGGTGCTGGGCGGCGCGAAGCGGGCCACCAGCTCCAGCGGGTGGCCGTCGCTGTTCACGCGGGCCTGCACCTGCTTGCCGGGACGTCCTTCGAACAGGCGTCGCGTGTCGTTGTTGGCGCGCATGAAGGTGGCCAACTGCGGATCGAACACGCCGAGCCGCCGCAACAGGCTCTCGACGCTGTCGCTGGCGCGGGTTTGGTCGGCGCGCGACAGCACCATGTCGTACGACGCCAGCGCCAGCAGTTGCGCCGGCAGGCCCGAAGGCTCGAGGGTCTCGATGATCTGGCGCCGCGGCAGCTGCGCAGCGTCGGGCGCCATCGGCGCGATGCCGAACGCCGTCAACGCGGTGCCCGCCAACAATACCGAGGAGGTCACGGCCACACGCCGCCGGTGGCGGTGCAACGTGGCGGCCGCGCCGAGCACGGCGCGCTGGCCCATCGACTGTGTGGTCTCAACGAATCCCACGGTGTGTCCACGTTTGCTGGTTCGACAGCAGGCGGCATGCCTGCAGTGCAGCCATGCGCCAAAGGCAGCGATCCCTTTACCGCGGCCCCTACAATCGCCGCCGCGTCTTGCTGGTCGCTGCGGCGTGGTCCAGGCGAAGTGAGTAGGCGCTACGTGCGCCGGTGTAACGGCTCCCGAGTATACCGACCGCCCCGCGGACGACCTGCGGAAAAGCACGCACTGCCAACTCGTCCAACCCTGCCCAGATGACCAGCGCGCCAGAATTTCATGTTACCGACGCCGTCCGCGAGGCGATGGCGGTGTCGTTGCGGGGCTGCGCCGAACTGCTGCCGGAGCCCGACTGGCTGCGCAAGCTGGCCCGCTCGCAGGCCACCGGCAAGCCGTTGCGCATCAAGTTCGGGCTCGACCCCACCGCACCCGACCTGCATCTGGGGCACACGGTGGTGTTCAACAAGATGCGGCAACTCCAGGACCTGGGCCACACCGTGATCCCGCTGATCGGCGACTTCACCTCGATGATCGGCGACCCCTCGGGACGCAACAGCACGCGGCCGCCGCTGACGCGCGAGCAGATCGAGGCCAACGCCAAGACCTACTTCGACCAGATCGGGCTGGTGCTCGACATTCACCGCGCCGAGGTCCGCTACAACAGCGAGTGGAGCGATCCGCTGGGCGCGCGCGGCATGATCCAGCTCGCCGCCCGCTACACGGTGGCGCGCATGATGGAGCGCGACGACTTCGCCAAGCGCTTTTCCGCCAACACGCCGATCAGCGTGCACGAGTTTCTCTACCCGCTGATGCAGGGTTACGACTCGGTGGCGCTGAAGAGCGACCTCGAGCTCGGCGGCACCGACCAGAAGTTCAACCTGCTGATGGGCCGCCACCTGCAGCAGGAGTACGGCCAGGAGCCGCAGTGCATCCTGACGATGCCGCTGCTCGAGGGGACCGACGGCGTCGAGAAGATGTCGAAGTCGAAGAACAACTACGTCGGCATCGCCGAAGATGCCGAACACGATGTACGCCAAGGTGCTGTCGATCAGCGACCCGCTGATGTGGCGTTGGTACGAGCTGCTGAGCTTCAAGCCGTTGGCCGATATCGCGGTGTTGCGTCGCGAGGTGGATGCAGGCCGCAACCCGAAGGATGCCAAGGCCGCGCTGGCCCATGAGATCGTCGCGCGCTTCCACAGCGCGGCAGCGGCCGCAGCCGCCGCGCAGGACTTCGCGCTGCGCGCGCGTGGCGGCGTGCCCGACGAGATCGACGAGGTGACGCTGACCGGCGCGCCATTGGCGATCGGCCAGCTGCTCAAGCAGTCGCGCCTGGCGCCGTCGACCAGCGAGGCGCTGCGGTTGATCGATCAGGGCGGCGTGCGCATCGACGGCGCCGTGGTCAGCGACAAGGCGCTCAAGGTCGGAGCGGGCACCTTCGTGGTCCAGGTGGGCAAGCGCAAGTTTGCGCGCGTCACGCTGAGTTGAGGCGTATGGCCCCACGCTCTGCGTTCCTGCGTCGCTATGGCGCGCCACCTCCGGCGCCTGGAGCGATGGCGGCCTTCGTGCTCGTCCACGGTGCCTGGCACGGCGCCTGGTGCTGGTCGCGTGTGCTGCCGCTGTTGCGTGCGGCCGGTCACACGGCGCACGCGGTCACGCTCACGGGTGTCGGCGAACGGGCGCACCTGCTGGAGCGCGGCATCACCCTCGACACGCATGTCAGCGACGTCGTCAACCTGGTGCAGTGTGAAGAGCTCGACGAGTTGATTCTGGTCGGCCACAGCTACGGCGGCTTGGCGATCACCGGTGCCGCTGATCGTGTGCTGGCTGGCCAGCCCGCGCGCGTGCGGCATCTGGTGTATGTCGATGCCGTGGTGCCGCACCCCGGCGAGAGCTGGGCCACGCACCACGCGCCGGAGCTGGTGGCATCAAGGCTGGCGGCTGCGGCTGCCCATCCGCAAGGCGCGCTGCCAGCGCCCGATGCTGTGCTGTACGGCCTCACCGGCGCCGATTGCGACTGGGTCAATCGACGGCAGACGCCGCACCCTTTCGGACAGTATCAGGAGCCGTTGGTATTCGACGCGATGCGTGTGGCCAGCGTGGCGCGCACGTTCATCGATTGCACGACGCCGGCGTGGCCGAGCGTCGCACCGATGCGCCGGCGCGTGCGCAGCGAGCCGGGCTGGCGCGTGCGCGAGCTGGCCACCGGCCACGACGCGATGGTCAGTGCCCCCGGTCCGCTCGCGCGCCTGCTGCTCGAAGTGGCCTGAGCGCCCCGCAATCCAAGCCCGCGCCGCTGCAAGCGGGCGCCCGACTCGGGCACACTGCGGGCATGAGCGGCCCCCTCAGTGGATTGCGCGTGATCGAGCTGGCCAGCATCGGCCCCGGACCGATGTGCGCGATGCTGTTGGCTGACCAGGGCGCCGACGTGATCCGCGTCGATCGTGTCGAACCGAGCGGCCTGGGCGTGGCGCTCGATCCGCGCTTCGACGTCACCGGCCGCGGCCGCCGTTCGATCGCGCTGGACCTCAAGCAGCCGGCCGGGCGCGATGCGCGTGCTGCGCTTGATCGACGGCGCCGACGTGCTGATCGAAGGCTGGCGTCCGGGCGTGGCGGAGCGCCTGGGCCTCGGCCCCGACGATTGCGCCGCGCGCAACCCGCAAGCTGGTCTACGGGCGCATGACGGGCTATGGGCAGAGCGGCCCGCTGGCGCAGGCCGCCGGCCACGACATCAACTACATCGCGCTGACCGGCGCGTTGCACGCGATCGGCCCTGCCGACGGCAAGCCGCGTGCCGCCGCTGAACCTGGTCGGCGACTACGGCGGCGGCGCGCTGTACCTGGCGTTCGGCCTGATGGCCGCGCTGTTCGAGCGCCAGCGCTCGGGCCGCGGCCAGGTGGTCGACGCCGCGATGGTCGACGGCGCGTCGTCGCTGCTGTCGATCTTTCACGGCATGCTGGCCGCCGGCCGCTGGGACGATGCGCGGCGCGGCGCCAACCTGCTCGACGGCGGCGCGCCCTTCTACGGCACCTACGCCACCGCCGACGGCCGCTACGTCGCGGTGGGTGCGCTCGAGCCGAAGTTCTTCGCCGAGTTTGCTCGGACGCATCGGCCTGGACGAGCGCTTCGTCAAGGGCCAGTACGACACACGCCTGTGGCCCGCGATGCGCGAGGCCATTGCTGCCAAGTTGGTCGACCCGTCGCGCGCGACGAGTGGGCGCGCGTGTTCGCGCACGGCGACGCCTGCGTGGCGCCGGTGCTGACGCTGCGCGAGGCGCCGTCGCACGCGCACGCGCAGGCGCGCGGCGCATTCGTCGAGGTGGCCGGGGTGATGCAGGCCGCGCCGGCGCCGCGCTTCTCGCGCAGCGCGGCTGCCGCGCCGCGCGCCACGCGGCCCGCCGGCAGCGAAGGCGAGGCGGTGTTGAGCGAAGCGGGTTTCAGCGAGGCCGAGGTGCAGGCGCTGCGCGCTGCTGGCGTGTTGCGCTGCCCTCGGCGCAGGCTCGGTGATGGCCAGTGATGCCGGCTCAATCGTGGGCGCCGAGCGCAAGGCGCCGCCGACAGCCACGCCATTCGGCATCGTTGATCGTGTTGCGCGATGCCGATGACGGCGTCGAAGTGCTGATGCTGCGTCGTGCCGAGCGCGCAGGCGACCAGAACAGCGGCGCGGCGGTGTTCCCGGGCGGCCACTTGGACGCCGAGGACAAGCTCGCTCACCCATTCGCCAACGGCCTCGACGATGGCCGCGCCAGTGCGCTGCTCGGCACTCCGGCAAGCGGGCTCGACTACTGGGTCGCCGCCATCCGTGAGTGCTTCGAGGAAGCGGGCCTGCTGCTCGCCGTCGATGCCGGCGGCAAATGGGTCGACCTCGCTGCGCTCGGCGACGAGCCCGTGCTCGCGATGCGTCACGACCTGCATGCCGGCCGCGTCGACCTCGCCACGCTGTGCCAGCGCCATGGCTGGCGCCTGGCCACCGATCGCCTGCACTACTTCAGCCACTGGCTGACGCCACCGGGGCGGCCCAAACGATTCGACACGCGCTTCCTGATCACGGTCGCGCCGCCGCGCCAACGCGCCAGCGCCGACGAAACCGAATCGGCCGAGCTGATGTGGCTGAAGCCCGCTGACGCGCTGGCTGCCGAGCGCAACCTCAAGCTGATGCTGGTGACCGAAGAGACGCTGCGCACGCTCGCCAGGTTTCAGCGCGCCGACGACGCGATCGCCTTCGCCGCCACGACGCGCACAGTGCCGTTGACGATGCCGCGCATCGGCAGCGGTGCCAAAGGCATGCGGCCGGTGTTGCCGTCGCATTGGGCCTATGCCGAAGTCGGCCACCTCGACCCCGATGGCCGCGGCGACGTCGGCCTCGAGCTGGTGCCGGGCCGCGCCGTGCGCCTGTCGCCGCGCATCGTGCGGGTCACGGCCGACAACGGCGGCGTGATGACCGGGCCGGGCACCAACAGCTACTTCGTCGGCGATCCCGGTGGCCCGTGCGCACTGATCGATCCCGGTCCCGACGATCCGGCGCACGTGAAGGCGCTGCTCGCCGCGGCACCGGGGCCGATCACGCGCATCCTGGTCACGCACACCCACAAGGACCACTCGCCCGCCGCGCAGGCCATGCACAGGGCCACCGGGGCGCCGTTGTTCGGCCGCGTGGCCGACCACCCGGAGTGGCAGGACGCCGCGTTCATGCCGCACACCGTGCTGGCGCACGGCGAGCGTGTGGTGCTGGGCCAAGACTGCACGCTGCGCGTGGTGCACACGCCGGGCCACGCGTCGAATCATCTGTGCTACCTGCTCGAGCAGGAGAAGCTGCTGTTCACCGGCGACCACCTGATGCAGGGCTCGACCGTCGTGATCAATCCACCCGACGGCGACATGCAGGCGTACCTGCAATCGCTGCGCGCACTGCTCGAGCTCGAGCTCGAGTGGCTGGCGCCGGGTCACGGCTTCCTGATCGACCAGCCGCACGCCGTGGTCCATCGCACCATCGCGCACCGGTTGCAGCGCGAGTCGAAGGTGGTCGACGCCATTCGCAGCGTCGGTGAAGGGGACGTCGATGCGCTGCTGCCGATCGTCTACAGCGACGTGCCCGAGCGTTTGCACCCGGTGGCGGCGCGCTCGCTGCGCGCGCACCTGTTGAAGTTGCGCGCCGACGGGCGTGCCGTCGAATCGGGCGGGCGCTGGTCGCTCAACGAGGCACGCTGAACCCTCGCAGGCAATGGCGTCCACGTCCTTCATCGTCGCTGGCGGCGGCATCGGGGGCCTGGCCGTCGCGCTGGTGCTGGCGCGACAGGGCCATGCCGTGCAAGTGCTCGAGCAAGCCGACGCCTTGGGCGAGATCGGCGCCGGCATCCAGCTCGGGCCGAACGTGTTTCGTTTGTTCGGGCACCTGGGCCTCACCGAGCCGATCCGGCGCGTCGCCTATTTTCCGCCCAACCTGGTGATGCGCGACGTGCGCAGCGGTGAGCTGGTGGTGAGCTCGCCGGTTGGCGAGCAGGCATTGGCCACCTACGGCCAGCCCTATGGCGTGATCTATCGCGCCGACCTGCATCAGGTGTTCCTCGACGCCTGCAGCGTTTTGCCGACGATCACGCTGCAGGTGAAGAGCAAGGTCACCGCCTTCACGCCGCGTGACGGCGGCGTCGAGGTGCAGCTGGCCGACGGCAGGCGGCTGCAAGCCACGGCACTGATCGGCGCCGACGGCCTGTGGAGCCGCGTGCGCGAGCAGATCGTCGGCGACGGCAAGCCGCGGGTGTCGGGCCACATTGCCTACCGCGCGGTGTTGCCGATGGCCGAGGTGCCGCCGCACCTTTACAGCCCCGACGTCACGCTGTGGGGCGGCGAGAAGACGCACCTCGTGCACTACCCGCTGCGGCGCGGCGAGCTGTTCAACCTGGTGGCCGTGTTCCACAGCGACCGCTACGAGGAAGGCTGGAACACCTTCGGCGACCCGGAAGAACTGCATCTGCGTTTTGCGCAGGCCGCGGCACCGGTGAAGCAGCTGTTGAACAAGATCGAGACTTGGAAGATGTGGGTGCTGTGCGACCGCGAGCCGGTGGCCAACTGGTCGCAGGGCAACGTCACGCTGCTCGGCGACGCCGCGCACCCGATGCTGCAATACCTGGCGCAGGGCGCTTGCATGGCGATCGAGGACGCGGTGACGCTCGGCGCTGCGCTGCGCGCCACGCCACACGACATCGCTGCCGCCTTCCGCGCCTACCAGCAGGCGCGTTACCTGCGCACCGGTCGCGTGCAGCTGACGGCGCGCTTCTACGGCGAGATCTACCATGCCAGCGGCGTGATGCGCGAGCTGCGCAACCGCATGTTCCAATCGAGCAGCGAGGCGGCCGGCTTCATCGGGACGCATTGGCTGTACCAGGGCATCGATTCCGATCGCCCCTTCGACTGATCCGCTGCCGCGCGCGACGATTCCGAAAGCCTGGCATGTCTGCACACACCGAACAACGCGCGTCCGCCGCTGCCGGGCGCGAGGCCTACTACGCGGCGATCCGGCCGCTGCACCTGAGCCCGCTGTGGGAGCAGCTGCATGCGCTGGTGCCGCCGCAGCCGCACACGCCGTGCGTGGCGGCGCACTGGCGCTACGAGGCGCTGCGCCCGCACCTGATGCGGTCGGGCACGATCATCAGCGCAGCCGAAGCCGTGCGCCGCGTGCTGGTGCTCGAGAATCCTGCGCTGCCCGGGCTGGCCAGCGTCACGCAATCGCTCTACGCGGGGCTGCAGCTGATCCTGCCGGGCGAGGTGGCGCCGGCGCACCGGCACACCCAGTCGGCACTGCGTTTCGTGGTCGAAGGGCGCGGCGCCTACACGGCGGTCAATGGCGAGCGCACGACGATGGCGCCGGGCGACTTCATCATCACGCCGAGCTGGACCTGGCACGACCACGGCAGCGAAGCCGACGGCCCGGTGGTGTGGCTCGATGGCCTGGACATCCCGCTGGTGCGGTTTCTCGACGCCGGCTTCGCCGAGAACCTCGATGTCGAGCAACAGACGATCGCACGGCCTGAAGGGCACAACCTGGCGCGCTACGGCGCCAACATGGCACCGCTGCGCGAGGCATCGCCGCACGGCGCCACGTCGCCGATCTTCAGCTACCCGTACGCACGCTCGCGCGATGCATTGACGCGGCTGCAGCGCGGCGGTGCGATCGATGAGTGGGACGGCGTCAAGCTGCAGTACATCAACCCGGCCAGCGGCGGCGCGGCAACGCCGACGATGGCTGCCTTCCTGCAGCTGCTGCCCGCCGGCTTCGCCGGCAAGCCGTACCGGCAGACCGATGGCGCTGTGTTCAGCGTGGTCGAAGGGCACGGCGAGGCGATCGTCGGCGACGGAGCCGGCGCTCAACGCTTCGAGTTTGCGCCGCGCGACCACTTCGTCGTGCCGTCATGGCAGACACTGGCGCTGCAAGCGCGCGACGAGTGCGTGCTGTTCAGCTTCTCCGATCGGCCGGTGCAGACGGCCACCGCGCTGTGGCGCGAGCAGCGCCTGCCGCGCTGACGAGAGGTTGCGGCAGTGGCTACGCGTCGCCGGCGAGCAGCGCCGCGTTGCCGCCGGCCGCCGCGGTGTTGATGGTCAGCGTCTGCTCGGCGCAGAAGCGATACAGGTAGTGCGGCCCGCCGGCCTTGGGGCCGGTGCCCGACAGGCCTTCGCCGCCGAACGGCTGCACGCCGACCACCGCGCCGATCATGTTGCGGTTGACGTAGACGTTGCCGACGGCAGCGAGCTCCGCGATGCGCAGCGCGCGGCTGTCGATGCGCGTCTGCACGCCCAGCGTCAGGCCGTAGCCGAGCGCGTTGATGCGCGCCACCAGCGCGTCGACCTCGCCGCTCCAGCGCACCACGTGCAGCACCGGGCCGAAGACTTCCTCGCGCAGCGCTTCGACCGCGTCGATCTCGAAGGCCACCGGCGCGATGTGGGTCTGCGCGAACCGATCGTCCAGCGGCGTGCGCGCCAGCAGCCGTGCCTCGCGCTCCAGCCGCCGCACGTGGCGCGACAGGTTGGCATGGGCCTCGGCGTCGATCACCGGGCCGACATCGGTGGCCAACTCCTCGGGCGCGCCGATCCGCAGCTCGGCCATCGCGCCGGCCAGCATCTCGATCAACGGCGTGGCGATGCTGTCGTGCACGCACAGCAGGCGCAGCGCCGAGCAGCGCTGGCCTGCCGAGCGGAACGCGCTTTGCACCACCGCGTCGACCACCTGCTCGGGCAGCGCGGTGGAGTCGACCACCATCACGTTCAGGCCGCCGGTCTCGGCGATCAGCGGCACGATGGGGCCGTCGGATGCGGCGAGGCCGCGCTGGATCGCCTTGGCGACCTGCGTCGAACCGGTGAAGCACACGCCGGCGTTCAGCGGATGGCCCACGAGCGCCGCACCCACCGTCTCGCCGGGCCCGTGCAGCAGCGCCAGCGCATCGGCGGGCACACCCACTTCGTGCAGCAGCTCGACGAACGCCGCCGCCACTGCGGGCGTTTGTTCGGCCGGCTTGGCGGCCACCGCGTTGCCCGCCACCAGCGCGGCCACCACCTGGCCGGCGAAGATCGCCAGCGGGAAATTCCACGGCGAGATGCACACGAAGACGCCGCGCCCGTGCAGCCGCAGCTCGTTGCTTTCGCCGGTGGGCCCGGGCAACGGCATCGGCGCCAGGCGCGTGCGTGCCTGCAGCGCGTAGTAGCGGCAAAAGTCGATCGCCTCGCGCACCTCGGCCACGCAGTCGCCCCAGGTCTTCTTGCCCTCACGCACGAGCAAGGCCGCAAAGGCGGGCAGGCGGGCCTCCAGCCGGTCGGCTGCGCGCTCCAGCAATGCCGCCCGCTCGCTCACCGGCATCGCGTTCCAGGCGGACCAACCCTTGATGCAGGCGCTGCATCGTGGCGTCGACCTGTGGCGGCTGCGTTTCGCGCACCGTCGGCACCACGCACTGGGCCCAGGCGTTCGACAGCGGCTCGCGCTGCGCCGCGACCGCGAGGTCCACGCCCAACGGGTTGCGGCGCGCCGGGCCGTAAAGGTCGATCGGCAGCGGCTGCCCCACGCCCGGCAGCGCGTGCAGCGGCGAGCGCAGCAACTCCTCGACGGGCACTGCGGCATTCGGCCAGCTGGTGCACGAACGACGAGTTGGCGCCGTTTTCCAGCAGGCGGCGCACCAGGTAGGCCAGCAGGTCGCGGTGCTCACCCACCGGCGCGTAGACGCGCAGCGCCAGCTCCGGCAGCGCGGCCAGCACCTCGCGGTAGACGCCCTCGCCCATGCCGTGCAGGCGCTGCATCTCGAAGCGGGCGCTGCGCGCGCCGGCCATCTGCACGATCGCGGCGATCGTGCCTGCGTTGTGGGTGGCGAACTGCGGCACGATCACCGCGTCGTGCCCGAGCAGCGCACGCGCCGCGGCGAGATAGGCGATGTCGGTGTGCTGCTTGTGGGTGAACACCGGGTAGCCCTCGAGGCCGGCTTCCTGCGCGCGCTTGATCTCGCCATCCCAGTACGCGCCCTTGACCAGGCGCACCATGAACTGGAGCTGGCGTGCGCGCGCGATGCGCGCCACCTCGTCGATGACCTCGAGCACGCGCGTTTGGTATGCCTGCACCGCCAGGCCGAAGCCGCGCCAGCGCGGCGCGTGCTGCTGCACATGCGACCGCCAATGCATCGAACACCCGCAGCGAGAGCTCGAGGCGATCGCTCTCTTCGGCGTCGATGGTGAGGTTGATGTCGGCCGCGGCGGCGAGATCCAGCAGCGGCGTCAGGCGCGGCACCAGCTCGGCCATCACGCGCGCGTGGTGCGCGTCTTCGTAGCGCGGGTGCAGCGCCGACAGCTTGATCGAGATGCCGTCGCGCTCGAGTGCACCGTTGCCGGCGCCCGACGGCGTGCCGGACGCCGCTTCGCCTTGCCGGGCGACGATGGCGCGGATCGCCTTGTCGTACGAGCCGAGATAGCGCAGCGCGTCGCGCTCGGTGCGCGCGCCCTCGCCGAGCATGTCGAACGAAAAGCGCAGGCGCGGCTGCTCGCGCCGCTGCCCCGCGGCCTCGTCGAGCGCCTCGTCGATGTTGCGGCCGAGCACGAACTGGCGGCCGAGCAGCTGGATCGCGCGCACGGTGGCCGCGACCACCGTCCTTCGCGCCGAGGCGCTCGAGCAAGCCGGGCGGCTCGCCGACCTCGGGCAACCAGCGCTTGGCCAGTCCGATCGCACTGGACGACAGCGTGGCCAGCAGGCGATGCGGTGAATCGCCGTCGCCGTCGAATCTGGCGCGGCCCAGTTGATCGGCCGTCAGCGCGACGGCGGTCTCGACGTCGGGCACGCGCAGCAGCGCCTCGGCCAGGCGCATCAGGGCGAGGCCTTCGGCGCTGCTGATCGGATATTCGCGCAGCAGCGATTCGAGCGCCCAGAACGGCTGCCGGCTTGTCGCGCACGGCCTGCACCCACGCAGCGGCTTGCACCGCGGCAGCCGCCCAGTCGAGCCGGCCCGACAGCGACCGCAGCAGTTCGCCCACGATCGGGGCTTCTTCGCGATACGGTGACGGCAAGCGAGCGTTCATCGGGTGGTCGGTGGGTGGCGGCGAAGCCGTCGATTGTGCCGCTGCGCGTCGATGACCCGCGGGCGTCGCCGCAGCACGAACCGGGCCGTCGACCGCGGTCAGGCGGCGTGGCCGTCGGGCTCGGGCGGGCGGCGTTGCAGCCAGTGCCCGATCAGCGCCTCGTAGGCGGCGGCCAGCGCCAGCAGCGCGGCATCGCCCTGCGCGCGCCCGATCAGCTGCAGGCCGGCGGGCAGGCCGCTCGCTGGCGTCGAAGCCGGCCGGCACGCTGATCGCCGGCAGGCCGGCGAAGGTGGCGTACAGCGTGGTCTCCATCCAGCGGTGATAGGTGTCCATCGTGCGGCCCGCGATCTCGCGCGGCCAGTGCTGATTCACGTCGAACGGCCACACCTGCGCCACCGGCAGCGCCAGCGCGTCGAAGCGATCGAACAGCCCGCAGCAGTTGCGCGTGCAACCGCGTGCGCACCTCGCTGGCGCGCATCAGCTCGACGGCCTGCAGTGCCTGCGCCTGGTCGTACTCCCACAGCGCCTCGGGCTTGATCTGCTCGCGCGTGGCGCCCGGCATGCGCGCAGCGCTGCGCCGACGCGCGGCGCCACCAGCATGCGCCGCCAGACGAGCCAGGCCTGCCACACACGGTCGAGGTCGAATGCCGATCGAGCTCAACGGCTCGATGACCGCACCGTCGTCGGCCATCACCCGCAGCGCCTGCTCGCACGCCTGCGCGATGCCGGGCTCGAGCGCCAGATGCCCACCCAGATCGCCGAGCCAGGCGATGCGCGCGCCGCGCAGAGTGGTCGGCGCCGTGCGGCGAGAAGTCTTGCGGACCCTGTGCGATCGACAGCGGCGCGCGCGGATCGTGGCCGGCCTGGATCGACAGCAGCGGCCGCGAGGTCGCGCACGCTGCGCGCCATCGGGCCTTCGGTGCCGAGTTGCGCGATCCAGACGTCGGTGGCGGGCCACAGCGGCACGCGGCCCTGGCTCGGCCGCAGGCCGAACACGTGGTTCCAGCCGGCGGGGTTGCGCAGGCTGCCCATGAAGTCGGAGCCGTCGGCCACCGGCAGCAGGCGCTGCGCCAGGCACACCGCGGCGCCGCCGCTGGAGCCACCGGCGCTGACGCCGCCGGGTCCCAGGCGTTGCCGGTGACGCCGAACAGGTTGTTGTAGGTGTGCGAGCCGAGGCCGAACTCGGGCATGTTGGTCTTGCCGATCACGATGCAGCCGGCGGCCTTCATGCGCTCGACCATCACGCCGTCGACGCGCGCCACGTTGTCCTTCAGCAGCACGCTGCCATACGTGGTGGGGAATCCGGCGGCGCTGGCCGCGTCCTTGATCGCCTGCGGCATGCCGTGCATCCAGCCGCGGCTGGCGCCGCGCGCCAGTTCGGCGTCGCGTTCGGCGGCCTGCGCCAGCAGCGAGTCGTCGTCGGCCAGGTTGACGATCGCGTTGAAGCAGCGGGTTCAGCCGGTGGATGCGCGCCAGGTACGCCTGCATCACCTCGACGCACGACACCTCGCGCGCATGGATCGCACGCGACAGCGCATGCGCGTCGAGGTCGGTGATCGGATCGGCGCCCACGGCCCGGCAGCGATCACATGAGCTTGCTCAGATCCGGCCGCGGGATCGGGCGCACCGACTCGTAGGCGCGCGCCGCGCGCAGCACCAGCGCGTCGCCGAACATCGGGCCGACGAACTGCAGGCCGATCGGCAGGCCGGCCGACGTGAGCCCGCACGGAATCGTGCAGGCCGGCTGCTGCGTCAGGTTGAACGGGTACGAGAACGGCGTCCAGCCGAGCATCGACGCGGTGTCGAACGGCGTGTGGCCGGCCGGGCGGGCGTCGAACGCCGGCACCGCGACCGCTGGGCGTGACCAGCAGGTCGAAGCGCTGCATGAACTGGCGCATCGACGAGCCGAGCGCGCCGCGACGCAGGTTCAGCCGCTGCACGTCGAGCGCGCTGATCTTGGCGCCGAGCTCGGCCTCGGCGGCGAAGTCGGGGTCGGTGACGCTTCTGCTGCTCGGGCGTGAGCGTGTTCCACAGCGTCCAGGCGCCGACGAACCACAGCCCGCAGGTGATCTCCAGCGGATCATCGAAGCCGGGATCGACGGCTTCGACATGCGCGCCGAGTGCAGCGCAGGTCCTCGACCGCCTTCGCGCAGGCGGCGGCGACCTCCGGATGCACGTTCTTCGCGTAGCCCAGCGCCGGCGACCAGGCGATGCGCAGGCCGCGGATGCCGTCGTCCAGGCCCACCGTGTAGTCGCGGCCGTCGTACGGCAGCGACGTCCAGTCGCGCGCATCGGGCTGCGCCAGCACGTTGAGCATCAGCGCGGCGTCGCGCACGCTCATCGTGTGCGGCCCCAGGTGCGCCACGGTGCCGAACGGCGACAGCGGATACGCCGGCACACGGCCGAAGCTCGGCTTCAAGCCGAAGTTGCCGCAGAACGCAGCCGGGATGCGCACGCTGCCGGCACCGTCGGTGCCCACCGACAACGGTCCCAGGCCGGCCGCCACCGCGGCCGCCGTGCCGCCGGAGGAGCCGCCCGGCGTCTTGCTCGGGTCCCAAGGGTTGCGCGTGATGCCGGTGCGCGGCGAGTTGGTCTCGCCCTTGCAGCCGAACTCCGGCGTGCTGGTCTTGCCGAGCAGCACGGCGCCGGCCTCGCGCAGCCGCGCGGTGGCCGGCGCGTCGACGTCCCACGGCTGGTTGGCGTCGACCGTGCGGCTGCCGCGCAGCGTGGGCCAGCCCTTGGTGAGGATCAGGTCCTTGATCGAGGTGGGCACGCCGTCGAGCGCGCCGATCGGCTCGCCGCGTTGCCAGCGCGCTTCGCTGGCGCGCGCGCTGGCTCAGCGCGTCGTCGGCGGCGACGAAGCAGAACGCCAGCAGCGCCGGGTTGACGCGCTCGATGCGAGTGAGCACGGCCTGGGTGGCCTCCACCGGCGAGGCCTGGCCCGAGCGGTACAGCGCAAGCAGTTCGGTGGCGGTGCAGTCGGCGAGGTGGGTGGCGGTCACGGTTCCTCCGCGCGGGCGGCAGCCCGCTGGTCAGCGCGGCATCATCGCACCGGCACGCCCGCGCTGAAGCGCCTCGAGGCGACCGGCTCGGCGCTCAGGGCCGCGTGCGCGTCGATGGCGGCAGGTGCCGCCACGGCAGGTCGCCCGGATCGGCGGCCATCGGCCCGGCCGCCTTGGCCACCAGCACATGGCTGGCGATGCGGCTGGAAGTCGGCGCGGAAATGGTTGGAGCTCTTGACGACGATGATGCGCATCTGCTCGGCGTGGATGCCGACCATGCGCAGCAGCTGGCGGTCGAGCAGCTGCTTCTTGCCGCTGACCACCGCGATGCGGATGCCGTCGATCTCCAGGCAGGCGCTCGGCGCCGAGCTGCACCGTCAGGCCGGTCATCATCGGGCCCGTCAGCGTGCAGCGGCCGTCGTGCGACCTGCACGACCTTGAAGCGGCCGCGCAGCGGCGGATCGCTCGCCTGGCCGCTGAAGGTCGGCACCGCGGTGCCCAGCGCGAGTTCGATCTCGGCGCCGACGCCGGCTTCGCGCGCGGCTGTGCGGCGGCCTTCGGGTCGAACAGCAGGCCGAGCGCCACCTGGCCCGGGTAGCGGCGCCCGGCGCCTTGCGAGCAGCAGCGCATGCAGCAGGCCGGTGGTGTTGCTGTCGCCGCCGGCGCCGGGGTTGTCCTGCGTGTCGGCGATCACCACCGGCTTGGCGGCGTCGGCGGCCAGCGTGATCGCCTGCGCCACCGCGTCGCGTGCGCTCAACACGTCCTGGCGCCACTGCGTCGGCTCGGCGACGCGTTCGTACAGCGCGCTCGACCGCGCGCTGCGCGCTTTCGCCGTGGCCCCAGACCATCGGCGCGCACTCGTCGAAGTCCGACGCCGGGAAGCCCATGCAGAAGCTGAGCACCGTGCCGTGCTCGCGGTCGAGCGCAGCGAGCTCGTCGTACAGCGCTGCGCGCCGGCTCCAGCCAGGTGCTCTGCGCGTTCAGCGGGATCAGGAACGGCAGTCGGCGCGCGTGCAGCGTGTCTCTTGCGGCCCGTTTGCAGGCGCCGCGCCAGCAGCTCGGCTGCGCGTTCGCCGGTGGTGGCCATGTCGACGTGCGGATAGGTGCGATAGGCCACCAGCGCGTCGGCCTCGCGCAGCATGCGCTGCGTCACGTTGGCGTGCAGGTCGAGGCTGGCGACGATCGGCAGCTGCGGCCCGACGATCGCGCGCAGCCGCGCCAGCAGCTCGCCTTCGCTGTCGGCCGCGTGCTCGGCCACCGCGGCGCCGTGCAGGTCGAGGTAGATCGCATCCAGCCCGCCGCGGTCGCGCGCGGCCAGCGCGTCGTCGCAGATCGCAGCGGCGATGCGCTCGAAGGCGTCACGCGTGACGTACGACGACGGGATCGCGCCGGCCCAGCGCCGACGGCAACAGCGTCCAGCCGCGGCGCTTGGCGGCCTCGATGAAGCCGCTGATCGGGATGTTGACGCCGCTGTGCAGCTGCTGCATCGCCGGCCCGCGCACGAATGCCGGGAACGAATCGCCGCGCGTGAACGCCGCCCAATCGGCCAGGCTCGGTGCGAAGGTGTTGGTCTCGTGCTGGTAGCCGGCGATCAGGACACGCGTCATGGGGTGGTGTGGCAGCCGAACAAGGCTGCGCACTATAGGGCGAGCGAGGCGTCGCGCCGGCCGCGCCGAACGCGAAGTCGCGGCCCGGCGCGGCCGCGAACAGCGCGCGGGTGTAGGCGTGCCGGGGCGCGCTGAAGACCTGCGTGCGCCGGGCCCATCTCGACCACCTCGCCGCGACTCATCACCGCCAGCGTGTCGCACACCTGCGACGCGACGCGCAGGTCGTGGGTGATGAACAGCATCGCCAGGTTCAGGCGCGCGCGGATCTCGGCGAACAGCCTGAGCACCTGCGCCTGCACCGACACGTCGAGCGCGCTGACCGCCTCGTCGGCGACCAGCAGCTCGGGCTCCATCATCAGCGCGCGGGCGATGCAGATGCGCTGGCGCTGGCCGCCCGAGAACTGGTGCGGATAGCGCGGCATCGCCGAGGCGTCCATACGCACCATCTCGAGCAGGCCGTGCGCGCGGCGCAGCGCCGCGTCGCGCGACAGCCCGAAGTTCATCGGCCCTTCGACCATCGCATCGGCCACCGTGCGGCGCGGGTTCAGCGATCGGTACGGATCCTGGAACACGATCTGCACGCGCCGGCGCAGCGGTCGCAGCGAGCGGGCGCGACAAACGTGCGATGTCGTCGCCGTGGAGCTGCACCGAGCCGCCGCTCGGATCGATCAGGCGCACGATGCAGCGCGCCACCGTGCTCTTGCCCGAGCCCGATTCGCCGACGATGCCCAGCGTCTGGCCGCGGCGGATCTCGAGGTCGACGTCCTTGGCCGCGTGCACGGTGCGCCGCTTGCCGAACCAGCGCCGATCGGCGTAGGTCTTGTTCAGGCCGCGCACCTGCAGCACCAGCGGCGCCGTGGGGTCGACCGGGCGCGCCTGCGACGCGCAGCGTCGGCACGCTGGCCATCAGCATCTGCGTGTAGGCGTGTTGCGGCCGCTGCAGCACCGCCGCCTTGCTGCCCAGCTCGACCAGCTCGCCCAGTCGCAACACCGCGACGCGCTGCGCGATCTCGGCGACGACGCCGAAGTCGTGCGTGATGAACAACACCCCGGTGCCGTGGCGCTGCTGCAGCTGCAGGATCAGGTGCAGGATCTGCGCCTGCGTGGTGACGTCCAGCGCGGTGGTCGGCTCGTCGGCGATCAGCAGCACCGGATCGAGCACCAGCGCCATCGCGATCATGATGCGCTGGCGCTGGCCGCCCGACAGCTGGTGCGGATAGCTCGCGACCATGCGCTCGGGTTCGGGCAGCAGCACCTCGCGCACGATGCCGAGCACCTTCTGGCGCCGCTCGTCGGCGGACAGCCGCGTGTGCTGCCGCAGCACCTCGTCGATCTGGTCGCCGCAGGTCATCACCGGATTGAGCGCCGTCATCGGCTCCTGGAAGATCATCGACATACGCGTCGCGCGCAATTCGCGCAGCCGCGCCGCGCTCGCCTGCGTGATGTCCTCGCCCTGCAGCACGATGCGCCCGGCGGTGACCGGCAGCGCGCGTCGGCAGCAGGCCCATCACCGCCCTGCGCGATCACCGATTTGCCCGATCCCGACTCGCCGACCAGGCAGACGATCTCGCCGCGGCCGACGTCGAAGCTGACGTTGCGCACCGCGATGCCGCGGTCGCTGCCGGGCGGCAGCGCGATCGTGAGGTCGCGCACCTCGAGAACCGGCCCGGAGGTATGCGGGGCCGATCGTCATACCCGTCGTGCCATCTTGGGGTCGAGCGTGTCGCGCAACCCGTCGCCGAGGATGTTGACCGCCAACACCGTCACCGCGAGAAAGACGCCGGGGAAGAAGATGTTGTGCGGGTACTGCGTGAACTGCGCGCGCCCCTCGGCCATCACGTTGCCCCAGGTCGGGATGTCGGGCGGCAGGCCGACGCCGAGGAAGCTCAGGATCGCCTCGGTCAGGATGCCCGACGCGCAGATGAAGGTGCCCTGCACCACCAGCGGCGCCATGCAGTTGGGCAGGATGTGGCGCCACATGATCGCGCGGTCGGCGTGCCGAGCGAGATGGCGGCCTCGACGTACGGCTCCTCGCGGATGCTCAACACCAGCGAGCGCACCAGCCGCGTCACGCGCGGGATCTCGGGGATCGCGATGGCCACCACCACCGTCAGCAGGCTGCCCTTCCACATCGCCACCAGCGCGATCGCGATCAGGATCGCGGGGATCGCCATCACGCCGTCCATCACGCGCATCAGCACGCCGTCGAGGCGCCGCAGGTGCCGGCCATGAGGCCGAGCACGATGCCGAAGGCGAGCGCCACCGCCGCGGTGGCGATGCCGACGATCAGCGACACCTGGGTGCCGTAGATCACGCGGCTGTAGATGTCGCGGCCGAAGCTGTCGGAGCCCATCAGGAAGCGGTGCTTCGATCGTCTGGCCCTCGAGCGTGGTGATCTCGCCGCGCTGGCCGGGCCGCAGGTCGCGGCTGGCCGGATCGAACAGCGACGGGTCGACCGTGCCGAGCCACGGCGCCAGCAGCGCGACCAGCACCAGCACGACCAGCACGCTGGCGCCGATGCGCACCGACACGCTGCGCCGCACCCGCGACCACGCGCTCGGCTGCTCGACGATGGTGGCCGACTCGATCGACAGTGCTTCGAAGGCGGAAGCGTCATGTCGGCGCTCTCGCCCGAAGCGTGAGCGTGGGGGACGACGGCGAGCGTGGCAGGTGCTCAATACCGGATCCTCGGATCGAAGAACACGTAGCTCAGGTCGACCAGCAGGTTGATCACCACGTAGACGAACGAGAACAGCAGGATCACGCCCTGGATGGTGGGAAAGTCGCGCGCCAGCACCGCGTCGACCGTGAGCCGCCCGAGGCCGGGGATCGCGTACACCGACTCGGTGACCACCACGCCGCCGATCAGCAGCGCAATGCCGATGCCGATGACGGTGGCGATCGGCACCGCGGCATTGGCCAGCGCGTGGCGCATCAGCACAACGCTCTCGGGCAGGCCCTTGGCGCGTGCGGTGCGGATGTAGTCTTCGCCGAGGGTCTCGAGCACCGACGCGCGCGTCACGCGGGCGATCAGCGCGATGTAGATCAGGCTGACAGCGTGATCGCCGGCAGGATCAGGTGGTACAGCCAGAGTCCCGCGCCATCGGCGAGCCGCTGGTAGCCCTGCACCGGCAGCCAGCCGAGCTTCAGCGACACCAGCCAGATCAGCACGTAGGCCAGCACGAACACCGGCACCGAGAAGCCGAGCACCGAGAAGGCCATCAGCGCGCGGTCCAACCAGCCGCCGAAGCGCCACGCGGCCAGCACGCCCAGCGGCACCGCGACGAGCACCGCGAACGTGATCGTGATCAGCGCCAGCGACACCGTGGGCTCCAGGCGCTGGCCGATCAAGGTGGTGACGGCGGTCTTGTAGTAGAAGCTCTGGCCGAGGTCGCCGGTGAGCAGGCGGCCGAACCAGATCGCGAACTGCTCGGGGATCGAACGATCGAGCCCGAGCCCGGCGCGGATCTGCGCGATCTGCTCGGTGGAGGCGGCGTCGCCGGCCAGCACGGCCGCCGGGTCGCCCGGCGTCAGGCGCAGCAGCGCGAACACCAGCACCGAGACGATCAGCAGCACCGGCAGCGTGGCCAGCAGCCGCCGCGCCAGGAAGTTCAGCATCGCGCTCGGCGCCGGCCGTTCAACGTGGGCGTCGTCAAGCGCCGTTCTTCTTCAGGTTCCAGTAGATGTTGCCGTTGGTGATGAAGAAGCCGCTGATGTTCTTGCGCGCCGCCATCGGCTGGTCGTACTCGCCCAACGGCGCATGGGTGCCGATCTCGAACGCGCGGGCGTGGATCTGGTCGGCCAGCTTCTTCTTCGTCGGCTCGTCGGTGGCGCGCATGAACTGGTTGCGCAGCTCGGTCAGCTTGTCGTCGCTGGCCCAGCCGAACCAGCCGCTCTTCTCGCCGCGGGTGTCCATCGTCGGGTTGGCGATCGGGCTCCAGACGTCGAAACGTTCCAGGCGGTCAGGAACATGTGCCAGCCGCCCTTGTCGATGGGATCCTTCTTGGCGCGGCGGCCGACCAGCGTCTGCCAGTCCATCGCCTGCAGGTCGACCTTGAAGCCGGCCTGGCGCATCAGCTGTGCGGCCACGTCGGGCAGCTTCTGGATGCTGGCCAGGTCGGTCGGCTTCATCAGCACGATCGGCGTGCCGTCGTAGCCCGAGGCCTTGAGCAGGTCTTGCGCCTTCTTCATGTTGCTCTTGGCCTGGATCTCGCTGCCGGCGATCGATCCATACGGCGTGTTGCAGATGAACATGCTCGGGCAGGTGCGGTACAGCTCCTTGACACCGACCTGCGCACGCAGGAACGGCTCCTGCGCGAACGCGGCCAGCGCGGCCTGGCGCACCTTGGCGTTGTCGAACGGCTTGTTGAGGTGGTTGAAGCGCGCCATGTACTGCAGGCCGAGGTTGGCGTACTTCGGGATCTGCAGCGAGTTGTCGGCCTTCACCGTCTCGTAGAAGTCGAAGCCGAGGGCCTCGATGATGTCGACCTCGCCCTTTTGCAGCGCGTTGACCTGCGCCTGCGCGTCGCGCAGCGCGAGGTTCCACTCCACGCGGTCGACGAACACCTGCTTGCCGCCCGCGCTGCCCGACGGCGGCTCGCTGCGCGGCACGTACTTGGTGTTCTTCAGGTACACCGCCTTGTCGCCGGGCTTGAACTCGTCGCGCTTGAAGATGTAGGGGCCCGAGCCGATGTGCTCCTCGATCTGCTTGAAGGCGTCGGTCTCGGCGACGCGCTTGGGCATGATGAACGGCACGTTGGAACTCGGCTTGCCCAGCGCCTCGAGCACGAAGCCGCAGGCCTCGCCGAGGAAGATGCGGAAGGTGTCGGGGGTCGGCGAATCCATTCGCTGCACGAACTGCATCAGCGCCGAGCCCATCGCGTCGCGCTTGCCCCAGCGCTGCAGCGACGCGATCACGTCGTCGCCGGTGACCGGCTTGCCGTCGTGGAACTCGCAGGCCCGGCGCAGCTTGAAGGTCCACAGCCGGTGGTCGCCGCTCTCGTTCCAGCTCTCGACCATCTGCGGCTTGATCTTGGCGTTCTCGTCGGTGCCGAACAACGTGTCGTAGATCATGTAGCCGTGGTTGCGGCTCATGTAGGCGGTGGTCCAGATCGGATCGAGGATCGCCAGGTTGCTGTGCGGCACGACGCGCAGCACGGTCTGCGCCCAAGTCAGCGAGCCGGACAACGTGCCGCCCACGAGCAGCAGGGCGGCCAGGGTCTTGCGCAAGGTCTTCATGAGCGGGCCTTTCAGGGGTGCGGGGGCCGGATGCACGACGCGTGCCTGCCGACCCGGCCGATTGTGCGGAGCGCAGACGCTGTGGCCCATACCGGACAAACACCGGGGCCCGGAGGAACCGCGGCGGGCTAAAGGCCCCATTTGGGCCGCCGAACGTGGCGGTACGGCAGGGATTTCAGGTCCGCTGTCACCGAGCCGGGTGCACCGCTGTAGATCATTGCACTCGCCAACGGTGCAAGTGCAGCGTAAAGGTGTTGCTTCGGCGAATCGGGCTTGTCGACGCGCGCCGATCGCGTCAGCGGCGCCGCGGCAGGCTAGCCGCCTGCTCGCCGAGGTCGTAGAACAGGCCGGTCATCATCAACAGGCCTTCGCGCACCAGCGGCGCGAGCACATGCTCGTTGGGCGCGTGCTGCGAACAGGCCGGATACGAGTGCGGCACCCACACGGTCGGCAGGCCCAGGATGTCGGCGAACACGTCGTTGGGCAGCGAGCCACCGAGGTTGGGCAGCAGGGCGGGCTTCTGGCCGGTGGTCTGCTCGATCGAGCGCAGCGCGAAGCGCACCCAGTCGTTGTCGGGGTCCAGGCGTGTCGCCGCCATCACGATCGGCTCGCTGACGTCGATGCCGGCAAAGCCGTGCTGCTGCAAGTGCGCCGCCACGTGCTCGCGCAGACGCGCGGCATCGGTGCCGACCACGAAGCGCAATTGCAGCGTCGCGCGCGCCTCGTGGGGGATTGCATTGACCGGCTGCGCCGCGTTGCCCACGCCGATGGCCAGCACCTCGACGGTGTTCCAGCCGAACACACGTTCGGCGGCCGTCAGGCCCGGCTCGCCCCAGTCGGCATCGATTGCGGGGTCATCGGGGCCACCGCCGACCTCGATGTCGGCCAGCGCACGCTTCACCGAAGCCGGGATCGGCGGTGGCCGCAGCGCATCGATCGTGATGCGGCCGCGAGCGTCGACCAGGCTCGCGATCGCGTGCGACAGCACGGTCCCCGGATTGCGCAGCAGGCCGCCCCAGTTGCCCGAATGATGGCCGCCCTCGCGCAAGCGCAGGGTCAGCTCGAAGTTGGCGACACCGCGGGTGCCGAGGTAGACCGTCGGTCGGTCGGCGCGCAGCCGCGGGCCGTCGCTGGCGATCAGCACGTCGGCGGCGAGCACGTCGCGGTGCGCGCGGCAGAACTCGGCCAACCCGGGTGAACCGGTTTCTTCGCCCATCTCGAGCAGCCAGACGACGTTGAACCCCAGGCGCCCGCCGCGCGCCGCCAGCACGGCGGCCAGGGCGGCGAGGTTGATGCTGTGCTGGCCTTTGTTGTCGGCGCTGCCGCGACCGTACCAGCGCCCTTCGCGACTGGTGAGCGTCCAGGGGTCGAGGCCGTCGCGCCAACGCCCCTCGAGCCCGCGCACCACGTCGCCGTGGCCGTACACCAAGACGGTGGGCAAGGCGGCGTGCTCGACGCGACGCCCGATCAACAGCGGCTGGGCGCCGGGCAGCGGGTTGTCATGCACCTCGGCCGGCACGCCGATCGCCGCCAGTGCGGGCGCGATCTCGTCGCTCAGGTAGCTGCGCAGTGCCGCTGCACGTTCCGGGTTCTGGCTTTCGGTGCGGTGCGCGACGCGGCGCGCCAGCGTGCGTTCGAAGGCGCCGCTGTCGAACTCACGCGCGGCGGCAGCCAAGGCGTCGGCGCGGGAGGGCATGCCGCATCATGCCAGCGGCCTTGTGCCCGCCGCATGGGGACTTGCGCGGTGCCGGCGCTACATCGGCAGGCCGACGTAGTTCTCGGCCAGCGCGCGCGACGCGGCTTCGGAGTGCACCAGGTAGTCGAGCTCGGCCAGTTGCACCTTGCGGTCGAACGAGCCGCTGGTGGGGAAGTTGTGCATCAGCGAGGTCATCCACCACGAGAAGCGCTCGGCGCGCCAGATGCGGCGCAGGCAGCGCTCGGAATAGCGGTCCAACTCCGCCGCCTGGCCCTTGTAGTGACCGATCAGTCCCTGCCCGAGGTAGCCGACGTCGGTGGCCGCCAGGTTCAGGCCCTTGGCGCCGGTGGGCGGCACGATGTGCGCGGCGTCGCCGGCCAGGAACAGGCGGCCGAAACGCATCGGCTCGGCGACGAAGCTGCGCAGCGGCGCAATGCTCTTCTCGAGCGACGGCCCGGTGACCAGGTTCGCCGTCGCATCGGCTGGCAAGCGTGCACGCAGCTCGTTCCAGAACGCCTCGTCGGACCATTGCTCGATCTTGTCGTCGAGCGAGCACTGCACGTAGTAGCGGCTGCGCGTGCGGCTGCGCATGCTGCACAGGCCGAAGCCGCGCTCGTGGTTCAGGTAGATCAGCTCGTGCGACACCGGCGGCACGTCGGCCAGCACGCCGAGCCAGCCGAACGGGTAGACCTTCTCGTGCAGCGTGATGCGGTCCTTGGGCACGCTGGCGCGGCACACGCCGTGAAAGCCGTCGCAGCCGGCGATGAAGTCGCACTCGATCGTGTGCGCCTGCCCGTCCTTGCGATAGCGCACGCTCGGGCGTGCGCCGTCGAAGTCGTGCACGCTGACGTCGTCGGCTTCGTAGACGGTGGACTGCCCCGCGGCCGCGCGCGCGTGCATCAGGTCGCGCGTGATTTCGGTCTGGCCATACACCATCACGCGCTTGCCGGTGAGGCCGTGCAGGTCGATGCGGTGGCGCTGACCCCCGAAAGCACAGGTCGAAGCCGTCGTGCGGCAAGCCCTCGGCGTGCATGCGCGCGCCCACGCCCAGCTCGTCGAGCAGGTCGACGGTGACCTGCTCCAGCACGCCGGCGCGGATGCGCCCGAGCACGTAGTCGGCGCTGCGCTGTTCGACGATGGTGTTGTCAATGCCGGCCTTGCCGAGCAAGGCACCCAACAGCAGGCCCGACGGGCCTGCGCCCACGATGACGACCTGGGTGCGCGTGGTGGCCATGGTGGCTTGTCTCCTGCGGCCCGTTCGCGTGCGGGCCCGTCCGATGGCCGGCAAGCGTAAGTGCGTAGCGGCCGATCCTCAATGGACGGATGGCACCAGGTCTTTCACAATTCGAACATTCGCTGCCAAGCCGCGGCAGCAACGCACCATGAGCGCCGTCGACGCCGCCCACCTGCCAACCTACACGCTGTACGGAGAGGCCGATCAACGGCCGGCCACCGACTGGCTGCACTGCGAGTCGATCGCCGAGCGCAGCCGACGCCACAACTGGGAGATCCAGGCCCATCGTCACGGATCGCTCTTTCAAATTTTGTACATCCGCCGCGGCAGCGGCCGTGCCACGGTCGACGGTCAGGCATGGCCGCTGCGCGGACCCTGTGTGCTCAGCGTGCCGGCGTTGGTGCCGCATGGCTTTCGCTTCAAGCCGGGCATCGACGGCACCGTCTTCACGGTGTTGCAAGCGCACGTGGAGCAGCTGCTGGCGGCGGCGCCGGCGCTGCCGCCGCGGCTGCTGCAGCCGCGGGTGATCGGCTTGTGCGGCGTCGACGCCGCGGCCATCGAGCGCGCGGCAGCGCAGCTCAAGGCCGAGTTCCTCGGCACGCAGGCATGGCGCGCGCTGGCCATCGACGCCGCGTTGTGCTCGTTGCTGGTGGCACTGGAGCGCGCCGCGCCGCGCGTGCCGGCGCAGCGTGCACAACGGGGCTCGCGCGCGGCGATGCACCTGCAGCGTTATCGTGAGCTGGTCGATGCGTCGTTCCGCACGCAGCCGTCGCTCGCGGCGCTGGCGCCGCAACTGGGCATCACGCCGACTCAGCTCAACCGGGTGTGTCGGCAACTCACCGGGCGGCCGGCGCTGGCGCTGCTGCACGCGCGCGTGCTGCTCGAGGCGCAGCGCGACCTCGCCTACACCACGCTCAGCATCAAGCAGATCGCGCTCGGCCTGGGCTTCGGCGACGCCGGCTACTTCACGCGCTTTTTCCAGCGCCTGTCGGGCCGCACGCCGACCCAGTGGCGCGGGCAGGCCTACGCCGCACGTGCTTGAAAGCGCGGCTTCAAGCCGGGCGCGCTCGAACGCGCAGCCTCAAGCTGCGCGGGCCTGATCCACCTGCGCGTAGACGCTGCCGAAGCGGTTGCCCAGGAAGTCGGCCAGCGGCACGTCTTCCTGGCGCAGGAAGCCGCGCTGCGGCAGGCTGCCCCTGGGCCAGCAAGTCGAGCATCGCGCATGCGCTGGCGGCCGTGGTGACCTGGATGCCGCTGCGCAGCTTGCCGGCCAGCACCTGTGCGTAGATCTTGCGCGCGTAGGTCTCCTGCATCAGGCGGCCGTCACGCCAGCCGCTGACGGTGACGAAGATCACCACCACGTCCTGCATCGTCGCCGGCACCGCGTTCTCGAGGATGTCCTTCAACAGGTCGCGCCGCTCGCGCAGCCGCAGGTCGTGCAGCAGCGCCTTCATGATCGCCGCGTGCCCGGGGTAGCGGATGGTCCGGTAGTTGAGCGTGCGCACCTTGCCCTCGAGCGTCTCGGCCAGCGTGCCCAGGCCGCCGGAGGTGTTGAAGGCTTCGTACAACACGCCGTCGAGCGAAAACTCCTCGCGCTCCTCGAGCGCTGCCACCTCGACGCGGCGGCCGTCGACGATGGCCTCGCACGGCTCGATGTACTCGTTGATGACGCCTTCGGTGCTCCACGTCAGGTTGTAGTTCAGCGCATTGCTCGGGTAGGCCGGCAAGGCGCCGACGCGCATGCGCACGCTGTCGAGCTTGTCGAAGCGGCGCGCCAGGTCGGCGGCAACGATCGAGACGAAGCCGGGCGCCAGGCCGCATTGCGGAATGAACGCGGTGTCGGCGCCGGCGGCAAGTTCGCGGATGCGCCGCGTGCTGGCGACGTCTTCGGTGAGGTCCAGGTAGTGTGTCTTCGCGGCGCGCGCCGCCGCGGCGATGGCGGTGGTCAGGTGGTAGGGCGCCGCGCTCAACACCGCGAATCGCCCGTGCAGCGCCTGCTCGAGCGCCGCCGCGTCGGCGACGTCGACCACTTGCGTGTGCAGCCGCTGGCCCGAGGCCACCGCGCGCAGCGCGGCCAGCGAACGGTCGGCCAGGGTCACCTGGTAGTCGCTGCCGGCGTGGGCGAGCAAGTCGGCCGCGACCTGGCCGATCTTGCCGGCGCCGATGATCAGGATGTCCTTCATGGCATGGCCTCCGAGCCTGTTCGTTGTCGTCGGGATTTTCGGCGGGGACGCTGCAAACTGAACAAAGCAACCTGACGATCCGTCGCAATTGGCTCGTCAGTTCGACGACAATCGATCGGCGATGAGCACAACCCGACTCGACGCAACCGACCAGGCCCTGCTCGCGCTGCTGCGCGACAACGCGCGCGCGCCGACGGCCGACCTGGCGCGCAAGCTCCAGCTGTCGCGCACCACGGTGCAAAGCCGGCTGGCACGCCTCGAGCGCGAGCGCGTGATCGCGGGCTACACGGTGACGGTGGACCCGCAGGCCGAGGCCGGGCAGGTGCGCGCCCACATCCTGATCACGCTGGAGCCGCGCAAATCGCTGGCCATCGAGACGGCGCTGCGGCGCATTCCCGAGTTGCGCACGCTGCATTCGGTGAGCGGCCCGTTCGACCTGATCGCCATCGTGGCGGCATCGTCGATCGGTGAGCTCGATCACCTGATCGATCGCATCGGCGCGCTCGATGGAGTGGAGCGCACCACGTCGGCGATCGTGCTGTCGACCCGCATCGATCGCTGAGCGCGTCGCGGCTGCGTGACGCTTGCTTGCAATCGAGCTGCCCGGCGCTGGCCGGCGCAGCGTGCGATGGCTCACACCATGCGCTTCGGCGGGTCGGCGCCGGCGGCGCGCGCCGGCCGCTGCCGTTCAAGTTGGATCCGCCGGTTGCCGATGTACGCGCTGGGGCCCCCGCATGGCGCAGGCCTGACGAAGGGAACGATGAGATGTCGGCCAAGATCGCCGTCGATGAGCTGCGTGTCGGAATGTTCGTGCACCTCGACCTGAGGTGGTGGGCTCATCCGTTCGCGCTGTCGAGCTTCAAGCTGACGTCGGCAGACCAGATCGCCACCATTCGCGGCCTCGGCCTGACGCAGGTGCGCTGGAGCCCGGAGAAGAGCACGTTCGATCAGGGTGAGGCCTCGCCCGCGGCGGCAGCCAACGATGAGGCAGCGGCGGATCCCGCACAAGAAGAAGGGCCCGGCCGGGGGACCGCCGAACAAACGGTCGCGCCGGACGCCGCCTCGGAAGGCTCAACAACCGGCACGGCAGCCGGGAAGACGGCGCTGTCGCCGGCAAGTTCTGCGCTGCACAGCCGCGAGTCCAGCGCGGCGGTGCAGGCACAACAGCGGCGCGCGCAGCTGGCGGCGCAGCGCGAGGCCAGCCGCGTGTGCACGCGGCAGTACAGCGAGGCCGCCAAGTCGTTGAAGGCGGCGACCGACAGCGTGTTCAGCCAACCCGAGGCGGCACGCCAGGCGGCCGAAGGTCTGACCCGCGCGCTGCTCGACAAGATGCTGATCGACGACGAGTTGTGCATTCGCGTGCTCGCCGACGCCCGGGCCGACCGTGCCACCGCGCACGCCTTGAACGTGGCCGTGATCTCGCTGTTGATGGGCCGCGTCTTCGGCTTCGGCGAGGACGAGATGCTCGATGTCGGCGTCGGTGCGCTGCTGCACGACATCGGCAAGCTGGAGTTGCCCGATCGTGTGCGTCAGCCCGATCCACAGGCGGCGCCGGCCGATCAGGCGCTGTACCGCGAGCATGTGGTGCGCGGCGTGGCGATCGGCAAGCGCATGGGGCTCAATCCCGGGGCCTTGCTGTTGATCGGCCAGCACCACGAGATGGCCGACGGCTCGGGCTTCCCCAAGGGGCTCAACGTCGATCGCATGCACGCGGCGGCGCGCATCGTCGCGCTGGTCAACCGCTACGACAACCTGTGCGACCCGGCGCTGCCGGCCCATGCCTTGACACCGCACGAGGCGTTGTCGCTGATCTTCGCGCAGACGCGCTCGAAGTTCGATGCCTCGATGCTCAACGCCTTCATCCGCATGATGGGCGTGTATCCGCCGGGCTCGGTGGTGCAACTCACGGACGACCGCTTTGCGCTGGTCACCAACGTCAACTCCACGCGCCCGCTGAAGCCGCGGGTGCTGGTGTTCGACGGCCAGGTGCCGGCCGACGAAGCATTGCACCTCAACCTGGAACAGCACTCCGACCTGGGAATTCGTCGCAGCCTGCGCGCGCAGCAACTGCCCGACGACGCCCTGCACTACCTGGCGCCGCAGCAGCGGGTGATCTATTTCTTCGAGCCGGCGCTGCCGCCGCGATCGGAATTCGGGCAGGAGATCGCGGCTTGAGCAGCGAGCGCGGCGCCCGCGCGGCCAGCGGGGGTCGCGCGCCCAAGACCCGTGCGGCGCTGCCGGCCTGGCTGGCGATGCTGCATGTGTTGGGCGATGCGGCGTGGATCGTCGACGCCCGCGGCCTCACGCTGGCCGGCATCAACCACGCGGCAGTGGAGCTGCTCGGGCTGAACGTGGCCGAACTGCATGAGCTCGGTGCCCCGGCGCTGATGGCCACACCCGAGGACCTGGCGTTCTGGAACGACGTGAAGGCGGGCCGCGGCGGCCAACTCGAATCCGAGGCGGTGACTCTGGCGGCTGATGGGCGACTGCTGCACGTGACGCGGCGCATCTCGCCGTTGACGGTGGCGCGAAGGCAGCCCGTCGCACTACCTGGTGGTGGTGCGCGACCGCAGCGAACAGCAACGCGAGCAACTCGACCGTGAAACGCTGGTGGCCGAGTTGCAGGCGACGCTCGAATCCACCGCCGACGGCATTCTGGTCACCGATCTGGCCGGGCGCATCCGCGCCTTCAACCAGCGCTTCGCGGTGCTCTGGGGCTTGCCGAAAGACTTGCTGGACGGCTCGCAGGACGACGCGGTGTTCGACTGGATGCGGCGCAACGTTGCCGACGGCCGCAGCCACCAGCACCAGCTGGCGGCCTTGCAGGACGTCGGCGCTGATGCGCGCCGAATGCACGTTGCAACTGCTGTCGGGCTGCACGCTGGAGATGGTGACGCAGCCGCAGGTCTGCCGCGGGCGCCCGATCGGGCGCGTGTGGGCGTTTCGCGACCGCACCGAGCTGGTCAAGGCCGGCCGGCGCATCGAGACGCTGATCACCACCGATGCCCTGACCGGCCTGCCCAACCGCCGCCACCTGGGTGACGCGCTGGAGCTGGCGTTGGCGCACGCGCGGCGCGACGGCACCGGCTTCGCGCTGCTGCTGCTCGACCTCGATCGCTTCAAGCAGATCAACGACAGCCTGGGCAGCGAAATCGGCGACCGCGTGCTGATCGAAGTGGGCGAACGCATCAAGACCTGCCTGCGACAAGGTGACCTGCTGGCGCGCCTGGGCGGCGACCAGTTCGCGCTGCTGGTGCACGGGTCGGACCAGCGTGGCGCCGAAGCGGCGGCCGCGCGCGTGCTCGACGTCACCGGACGTGGCTACGCCATCGACGGCAGCCAGTTCACGCTGACCTGCAGCATCGGCATCACGCTGTTCCCGGGTGATGGCGGCGAGAGCGGCGAATTGATCCGCCATGCGGAAACGGCGATGCAGCGCGCCAAACAAGGCGGCCGCGCGGCGTTTCGTTTTCACCAGCCCAGCCACGACGCCGACCTGCGCACCCGCATGCGGCTGGACCATGCGATGCGCCAGGCGCTGACGGCGCAACGATTTCGTCTGGCCTACCAGCCGCAGTTCGGCATCCACGGTGACACCATCATCGGCGCCGAAGCGTTGCTGCGTTGGCGCGATCCGGAGCTGGGCGAGGTGGCGCCGACGCATTTCATCGCGGTGGCCGAGGAATCGGGCTTCATCATCACGCTGGGCGATTGGGTGCTCGCGCAGGCGGTGCGGCAGGCGGCGAGCTGGCGCAGCGCGGGCATGCCACTGAAGGTTGCGGTCAACGTCTCGGCACTGCAGTTCCAGCAAGCCGACTTCGTCGATCGCGTCGCGGCGGCACTGGCAGGGGCCAACCTGCCCGGCGCACTGCTCGAGCTGGAACTGACCGAATCGATCCTGGTGCGCGATGCCGGCGAGGCCCTGCAGCGCCTGTACGCGCTGTCTCAGCTGGGCGTGAAGCTGGCGATCGACGACTTCGGCACCGGCTACTCGAGCCTGGCCTATCTGAAGCGCTTCCCGATCGAAAAGCTGAAGATCGACAAGCAGCTTCATCCACAACCTGCCCGGCGACGACAGCGACGCGGCGATCGTGCGCGCCGTCATCCAGATGGCGCGGGCCCTGAACCTGAAGGTCAACGCTGAAGGCGTGGAGACCGAGTCGCAGCGCCACTTCCTGGCCGACGAGGGCTGCGACGAGCTGCAGGGTTTTCTGCTCGCGCCCGCGCTCGACCCGTTCAGCTTCGAGCAGCGCCTGCGCCAGCAGGCGACCCACGGCCGGCACTTGCGCGTCGTGTCGCGCTGACGGCTGTGGTCCCGCGCGGGGCTCGCCCCTGCACGGCGCCGGTGTACTGTCGGCGCCCGATTGCGAAGGGCGGATTTCACCGTACAGTCATGCCACGACCGTCGTTCTCGTGCGTGGCCATGAACCCCATCGACAACCTGATCGAACGCAAGTTTGCCAACCTGCAGACCAGCACGGCGGTGGTGCTGCCCGGCGGACGCCGATTGGGCGCCGCCGACGCCGAGGTGACACTGACCGTGCACGAACTGGGGCCGCTCGCCCACCTGGCGGCCGGCCAGGTGGGCCTGCTGGCGGGCGACTACGTCGAAGGACGCCTGCAGATCGACGGCAACATGCGCAACGTCATGGCCGCAGCCGCGCAGATGATTCCCGGCGACCCCACGGCGGGCGGCGCGAGCTCGTGGTGGCGCCAGTTGCTGCGCACAACCAAGTCGGTGGGCCACCACAACGCCGACGCCGATGCGCGGAAAGTGCAGTTTCACTACGACGTGTCCGATGACTTCTATGCGCTGTGGCTCGATGCGCGACGCGTCTACTCGTGCGCCTACTACCGCGACGCCGGCATGCCGCTGGCGCAGGCGCAGGAAGCCAAGCTCGACCACGTGTGCCGCAAGCTGATGCTGCGCGAGGGCGAACGTTTTCTCGACATCGGCGCCGGCTGGGGCGGCCTGCTGCTGTGGGCGGCCGAGCACTACGGCGTCAAGGCCACCGGCATCACGCTGTCGAAGAACCAGCATGCCCATGTGAGCCGGCTGATCGAGCGAGCGCGGCCTGCAGGGCCGCGTCGAGATGAAGCTGCTCGACTATCGCGGCGCTGCCCGAAGACGAGCCGTGGGACAAGATCGCCTCGATCGGCATGTTCGAGCACGTCGGCCGCGCGATGCTGCCGACCTATTTCGCCAAGATCCGCCGCCTGCTCAAGCCGGGCGGGCTGCTGATGAACCACGGCATCACGGCCGGCGGCACGCGCAACTCGCAGCTGGGCGCGGGCATCGGCGACTTCATCGAGCGCTACATCTTCCCGGGCGGCGAGCTGATGCACGTGTCGCACGTGCTGCGCGAGATGGCCGACGCGGGGCTCGAGGCGCTGGACGTCGAGAACCTGCGGCCGCACTACGCGCGCACGCTGTGGGCCTGGTCCGATGCGCTGGAGTCGCGGCTGGCGCACGCCGCCGAGGTGGCTGGCGAAAGGGTGGTGCGCGCCTACCGGCTGTACCTCGCGGGTTCGCGCGATGAGCTTCGAGCGCGGCTGGATCTCGCTGCACCAGATGCTGGCGGCGCGGCCGAGCGGCAACGTCGGCGACGGGCCGATGCGCGGCGCGCAATCGCCGTTTCCGTTCCAGCGCGGCTACATGTACAAGTGAAGCGCCGCGCGCTGCAGCGATGATCTACAAGTTCAAGAGCAAGGCGGCCGGCGACGTGATCATGCTGCAGCCGCACGGCGACCAGCTGATGCGGCTGATCGGCCGCGAGCCGGCTGCCAAGGGCATCATCGAAACCGCCGACATGCCAGCGGCCATCCGCGCGCTGCAAGAGGCGGCGGCGCTAGCCGAGGCGCCGCCCGACGCGCGAAGGCGAACGCGCGGTCGGCCTCAAGCAGCGTGTCTGGCCGATGATCGAGATGATGAAGCGCTCGTTGGCCGCGGGCGAGCCGATCGTCTGGGGCGTTTGACAACACAAGGCGAGTGCAGCGATGAAGTTGTGGAGCGACAGCTGGGCCAACGGCGACGCGATTCCGGCGCGTTATGCCGCGGGCAAGATCGAGGCGGCGGGCGGCGTCGGCTTCTCCGACAACGTCAACCCGCACCTGGCGTGGAGCGAGTTGCCGGCGGGCACCCGCTCGCTGGTGTTGATCTGCCACGACTTCGACGTGCCCAGCCGCGGCGACGACGTCAACAAGAGCGACCGCGAGATGCCGGCCGACCTGCCGCGGGTGGACTTCTTCCATTGGGTGATGGTCGACATCGCGCCCGGCCTCGGCGCCATCGGCGAGGGCCAGTTCAGCCGCGGCTTCACGGCGCGCGGCAAGCCCGGGCCGGCTGCCGGACACGGTGCGCGCCATGGCCTGAACGACTACACCGGCTGGTTCGCCGGCGATGCGCAGATGGCCGGCCAATACTTCGGCTACGACGGCCCGTTCCCGCCGTTCAACGACTCGCTGGTGCACCACTACGTGTTCACGCTGTATGCGGTGTCGGTCGATCGCCTGCCGGTCGAAGGCGCGTTCACCGGGCCGCAGGTGCGCGAGGCGCTGGCGGGCAAGGTGCTCGGCGAGGCCACGCTGTCGGGCACCTACACGCTCAACCGCCGGCTGGCGCGCTGAAGCGGCGTTGAAGGAAGCCACCCGCATCATCGCGATCCGCCACGGGCAGACCGCCTGGAACGCGGAGACGCGCATGCAGGGGCAGCTCGACACCGCGCTCGATGCGCTCGGCCGCTGGCAGGCGCAGCAGTTGGCGCAGGCGCTGGCGCACGAGCCGATCGATGCCATCGTGGCGAGCGATCTGTCGCGTGCGATGCAGACCGCAGCCCCGTTGGCCGCTGCGCGAGGGCTGCGCGTGCAGCGCCGAGCGCGGTTTGCGCGAGCGCTGCTTCGGGGTCTTCGAGGGCTTCACCTACGCCGACATCGCGCGGCACTGGCCCGACGACAACGCGCGCTGGCGCGCGCGCGATGCCGCGTTTGCGCCGGCGCGCGGCGAAAGCCTGCGCGGCTTCTACGAACGCTGCGTCAGCGTGGCCGAGCGGCTGGCCGACCAGCACGCCGGCCGCGCGATCGTGTGGGTCACGCATGGCGGCGTGCTCGACTGCCTGTACCGCGCCGCCACCCGCATGGCGCTCGACGCACCACGCACCTGGACGTTGGACAACGCGTCGATCAACCGGCTGCTGCACGGCGACCAGGGCCTGATGCTGGTCGGCTGGGGTGACATCCACCATCTCGACAGAGCCGAGCAGCGACGCCCGCGAAGCGTGAAGTCTTGACGCCGCGATGAGCGGTCGCGCGTCTCCGATGGGCGGCACGGCCCTTTTGTAAGCACTTTTGTCGGCACACGAACGTGTGCTGCGCAGTGCCAACTTCTTCCGCTTTTCGGGCCCCTCGATCCGCGGTTGTGACCGTTCGTTCCACGGTGCATGGCCCAAGCTGTTTTCACCACGTGGGCTCCACGTTCATTCAACAGCCGGAACCAGCGCATGACTTCGAACCAACGACTTCGCTCCCAGCGGCCCCAGGCGGGCTTCACGCTGATCGAAGTGATGATCACCGTGGCGATCGTCGCGATCCTGGTCGATCGCCATGCCTTCGTACCAGGCCTATGTGCGGCGCGGTCAACTGGCGGACGCCTTCAAGTCGCTCGCCGACATGCGGGTGAAGATGGAGCAGTACTACCAGGACAACAAGTTCTACGGCACGGACCTCAACTACGACGACGTGCGCCACGCTGCCTGGCTACGCGGCTTTTCCGGTCTCGAGCAAGTACTTCACGCTGAGTTGCACGGCCGGCGCGGCACCGTCGCAGACCTACACGCTGACGGCCACAGGCACTGGCGGCCTGACCACCGGCTACGACTACACGCTGAACCAGGCGGGCACCAAGGGAACCACCAAGTTCGCCAACAACGCGTCGACAGCGGCTTGCTGGCTGACCAAAGCCAGCTCCTGCGACAACTGATGGAGCCGATGATGAAACAACGCGGCTTCACGATCTCGAGGTGATCATCGCGGTCACGATCGCGGGCTTCCTGATGCCGCCGGATGCCGAGCGTCGCTCGTGGATGCGCAACACACGCATCCGCACGGCGGCCGAATCGATTCCAACGGCCTGATGCAGGCGCGCAACGAAGCCGTTCGCCGCAACCAGCCGGTCAGCTTCTTCCTGGTGTCGGACAGCGACGCCGTGTCGATGTCCGATAGCTGCGCGCTGTCGGCCACCAGCTCGGGATGGGTGGTGGCGATGGCATCGCCGGCCGGCAAGTGCGCCACCGACCGCGACACCTTCGTCGGCGCTGCGGCCGCCGGGTGACACCGCCGGCGGGCTCGCGTGTTAAGGCCTCCGCGAACGCCACCACCGTCACGTTCAATGGCTACGGGCAGATCTCGAACGCGACGCCGATCAACTGCATCCGAGCTGAGCAACCCGAGCGACGCGTCGGCCCGCGCGCTGAACATCGCAGTCGGCGCCGGCGGCCAGATCCGCATGTGCGACCCAAGGTACGGACGGCACCAATCGACCCGCGCTGCCTCGCGGGCCTGCAGCTGAAACGTCCATCTCAGTGGAACTACGATGAAGACCTCTCAATCCATCGACGTCGGTGCAAGCGCGCATCGGCCAGCGTCGCGCGGCCGGGTTTCGCGTTGGTCGAAGTGCTGGTCGCGGTGCTGCTGTTCACGATCGGGATCCTGCGGCCTGGTGGGCCTGCAGGCGACCGATGACGCAGACGCAGACCGAGAGCAAGGTGCGCGCCGACGCCGGCCAATCTGGTCGACGAGCTGGCCACGGTGATGGGGGCGAACTCGGCAACAAAACCACGATCGCCAAGCTGGCGGCGTTCAGCACCACCGGATGCTCGGGCAGCACCGCCTGCAATGCCTGGCTGACCAAGTTGGGCAATACCTTGCCCGGCGGCACGCTGACGACCTCGCGTTCAACGACGTGGCCGACACCTGGGACACCAATCACGGCATGGTCGACCGTCACCCTGCAGTGGTCGCTGCCGAACGGCAGCACGCACAAGTACGTCTCGACGTTCAACGTCGCGCAAAACGCCTCGCCGTGAGCGAGGTACGCATCGTGCACCAACATATCCCATCTCCCCGGGCGCCCACGCGGGCCTCGTCGCGAGCGTCGCTCGCCAGCGTGGCATGACCCTGGTGGAGTTGATGGTGGCCCTGCTGCTGGGGCTGGTCACCACGTACTTCATTGCGCAGGTGTTCGCGCTCGCCGAGGGCGCAGAAGCGCACCGCCACCTTCGGCTCGGATGCTCAAGTGAACGGCTCGGTGGCCCTGCACACCTGCGTCGCCACATCATGAGCGCCGGTTACGGCGTGGTCTGGCGCCGAGCGCCCTGGGTTGCCCATCACCGGCCGCTACGGCACGTCGGGCAGCAGCTAGGCCGCCCCGACGATGGTGCTGGCGCCGCTGGTGATCACGCCGGGCACCAGCGCGTCGCGCCCAGCGACACGGTGGCGGTGCTGACGAGCACCAAGTCGAGCTTCGCGGCGCCCGTGAAGGCGACGCGACCCACCGCGGGCGACGCCGTACGCATCGTTCGTGGTCGTCGAAGGGTCGTCGCACGGCGTGAAGGTGCGACGACACGATCCTGGCGTGCCGCCGAACTGGAGCGCCACGACCAAGTGTCTGCTGCTCACGGTCAAGGAAGACACGTCCGTGACCGACACCACGCTGAGCCGCACGCGCATCCCGCACGTCGCCTTCGCCGAGCGCATCGTCGTGGAACGCGACCAACACGGCGACTGGCCGACGGGCGGATTCCAGCCGAAGCCCTGATCCTCAACTTCGGCAACCCCCGCCGCATGGACTTCAGCGTCTCGGGCGACACGTTCCAGGTGGACACCTGGACGCAGGACGGCATGGCCGGCGGCGAGAAGCTGAACTCGGGCATCGTGCTGTTGAAGGCCTTGTAGGCCGCGACACCGACGGCAACGGCACGGTCGACGTCTACGACACCACCACGCCGACCGACAACGCGCTCGTGGCGCAACTGCTGGCGGTGCGCCTGGCGATCGTGGCGCGCAGCGGTCAACGCGAGCGTGACGAGGTCACGACCGCCGAGCCGACCTGGAGTGCGGCCGGCCGGCGCGCGGTGACCTACGACGCCTACCCCGGCGCAAGACCACCTGCGCGGCCGGCGCGCGACGTGCGACCTGCCGCTGCCGATCAGTCATCTGAGCGACTGGAAGCACTACCGCTACAAGGTGTTCGATACCGCGGTGCAGGTGCGCAACCTGATGTGGAACGTCGAGGAGGACGGAGCGACATGAAGAAGCATTCGAAGGCCTCGCTGCGAGCGCGCCACTCGCAGGGCAGCAGCACGGCGCATCGTTGCTGTTCGCACTGGTCACGCTGGTCGCGCTGGCACTGGCCGCACCGCCCTGGTGCGCTCGGTCGACACCGGCGCGGTGGTGATGGGCAACCTCGGGTCCAAGAAAGCCACCGCGGCAGCTGCCGATCGCGCGACCCAGAAGCGATCAATTACCTGGTCCCGACATGACCGAGGCGACACGCCTGATCGACCAACCCAACCAGGGCTACTACGCGACGTCGAAGGAAGACTACGACATCACCGGGTTCGACCGCACAGATCCGAACCGCAAGCTCGTCAACTGGGACGTCGATGGCAGTTGCGCCTATGCGACCTCCGGCACCTGCGACGCGCAGACGCGGCCGAGCGACAGCGTCACGGTCGACGCGAGCGCGCGCATCGAGGCACGCTGGTTGATCACACGCCTGTGCGGCACTGCCGGCATCGATGCCAAGGGCTCGAGCAACAACAACTGCGCGGTCGCACTGAAGGCCAGCTTGATGAAGGACGCCAGCGCAGGCGCCCCCAACCAGTCCACCGGCGGCGGCTTCGAGTTGCAGAACCAGCAGCCCTTCTATCGCATCGTGGTCCGTGTCAAGGGCCCGCGCAATGCGGTGACCTACACCGAGACGATCGTCAACCTGGCTTCGTGAGATACGAGAGATCCGAGGAGAATCATGAAAGTTGCCCGTCACAGCAAACGGCTGCTCGCCGCTCTGATGGCTTCGGCCATCACCGTGGTCGACGTGCATGCCGCGATCACGGACATCTACAACCAGCCGCTGGCGACGACGTCGACGGTCGTGGTGAAGCCCAACATCATGTTCATCCTGGACAACTCGGGCAGCATGACACAGCGACTACATGCCCGATGACATGAACGGCACGCGGCAAGTACGGCTTCAGGTCAGCGCAGTGCAACGGCGTGGCGTTCGACCCGACGCTGGACTACACGCCGCCGATCAAGGCCGACGGCACGTCCTACCCGGATGCCAACTTCAACTTCGCCGCCAACGATGGTTTTGCGGGCGCCCTTCCGCGTTCGAGCGGCTCGTCGATCACGGTGGGCACCGGCAGCAAGACCGTCAACATTCCATCGGGCGGCAACAACGACTACGACAACGGCGATCGAGTGGTCATCACGTCGCAGACCGATGCCACGGTCTGGATGTCGGGCACCGTGACGGGCTGGAACGACTCGGGCTCCAGGAATCTGGTCGTCAACGTCACCGGCACATCCGGCAGCGGCACGCATTCGTCGTGGACCGTGAGCCTGGCCGCCAATCTGAACAACAGCACGTACTACAACTACTCGGGCTCCGAGACCCGGATGAACTGGACCTACAACTCCAGCGGCAGCGTGCAGAACAGCACCGCGTTCTACACGCAGTGTCAGACCAACGTGGGCAGCGCCACGACCCCCGCGAACGTGTTCACCGCGGTGACGGTGACAAACGCGTCGGTGGCTGCCGACAAGACCAAGTACGCGAACTGGTACTCGTACTACCGCACGCGCCGGCTGATGACGCGCACCGCCACCGGGTTCGCGTTCTCGAACTTGTCTTCGTCGTATCGATCGGCTTCACGACGATCAGCGACAGCGGAGTGACCGAAGGGAGCAGCAAGTTCGTCAACATCGGCGACTTCGACGCGACCAAGAAGGCGGCGTTCTACAGCAGCCTGTACGCCACCGGCAACTCCACCACGCCGCTGCGCCCGTCGCTCGCCAAGGTCGGCCGCTACTTCGCCAACAAGGCGTCGGGCCAGACCTACGATCCGATGCAGTACTCCTGTCAGCGCAACTACGCGATCCTGTCGACCGACGGCTACTGGAACACCGGTACGGAGACCACCAGCTACGGCCCGTTTCAGCTGACCACCAACACCGCGGTGGGCCAGCAGGACGCCAGCGAAGC
>CAWHBZ010000051.1:0-40874 GCA_963827645.1 uncultured beta proteobacterium
GGCGAAAGACATGATGAAACTCCTTGGAGGTTGATGCGGCGTGTTTCGACATGCACGGCCGCTGCGCGCATTGGATGCCGCGCGAAAGCGGCCGCCTAGTCGGGCATGCATGCGAGTTGGCGTCGGCCACAAAGGGGTGACTACCAACCGCGAACGAGAGGCACGTCCGCACACTTGTGGACGGCGCGTGCGTTCGTTCCGTGTGTCAGGGGTGTTCGTGTTCTGTTCATCCACTGCACGAGCAGCGTGTAGGCCACCGCCAGCGCCACCGTGCCTGATGATGCCGAAGGCGATCAGGCTGCCGACTACGCCGGCGAAGAAAAAAGCAGCGGCAAGTCGGCACCTTTGCGGATGAGGTACGGGCGCAGCACGTTGTCCATGGTGCCGACGATGAGCGTCCACACCAGCACAGCGGTCCCCCAGCCGGTCTGGTCGTCCCAGAAGAGCCAGATCACCGCCGGGATCATCACGATCATCGGTCCGACCTGCGCGATGCAGAACAGCAGGATCAGCGCGGTCAGAAGGAATGCGAACGGGACGCCCGCGATCGCCAGGCCCAGGCCGCCGAGCACGGTTTGCGCCAATGCCGTCACGACGACGCCCAGTGCCACCGACGGACCACGTGCCTGCGACCACGCGTTCGCCGCTGTCGCCGGCGAGACGGCGACCGAAACGGATCAGGCTGTTCCTGGCCTGCTCGCCATGATCACCGAGATGATCAGGGTCAGCACCAGCTGCACGCCGAGCAAGCCGAGGCCGCCTGCCGCGCGCGCCAGCCACTTCGCCGCGTCGGCGGCGTAGGGTGTGACCCGCGCAGCAAGAGAGCCCTTGCCGGCGTCGGCCAGCGCCATCCAGGCGGGCGGAGCGAGCCCGTTGCTCACCAACGGGGGACGTGTCGGCACCCATTGCGGCGGCGGCGGGATCGGCTCGGTGGACAGCGAACGCGCCCAGCCGACGAGTCGCCGTGCTCCAGCCAGGGGCTTGGATCATCAGCAGCACCGGTGCGATGAACACCACCAGCATGGCGACCGACATCACGGTCACCGCCAGCGCGCGCCGACGCAGCCGGGCCTGCACCTGGAGCATCAGCGGCCAGGTGGCGACCACGATCATCATCGACCAGACGAGCGACACAGGGACGGGCTCAGGACCCACAACGACGATAAATTCACCATCACGATCACAGGCACGGCGAGCACCGTGCGCGTGATGTCGCGCAGCATCACCGGAACCAGGGCTGGCGCTTGCTCGGCGGGTTCAGCAACGGGCACGACTTTGTCGGCATCGGTCACGACGATCCCCTTTCTTCTTGCGCATCGGCGGATTCGCGCGCTTCGGCCTCGCGGCTCATTTGTCGCTCGCCGCAAGCGTTGGCCAGCGCGGGCTCCCTGAGCCATGGCGGGGGGGCGGTTGACGGCGCGCTACGGGGTCTCCGGCCGCCCGCTTGATGACACTCAGTCGTGCGAGTCCTTCACGTCGCTGCGCTTGCCGAACAGCGCGCTTCGGCCTCATCGGGGGAAGGAGCGCGCAGGATCGTTGCGCGTGGCCGAGTGCCGAGTCGAGGTGCTTTTCTGTTTCGCCGATGTATTTGCTGGCGACCCGCGAAGTGTCCACCGAAGCGGGGTTCGACATCGCCTGCAACTGCCGCTCGCTCGTCGTGCCACGGCGAGCCAGCTTTCGCAGGCCTGCACTGAGGCCGTCATCCGCAGCGGGCGCTGGTTGTTGGGCGCTGTCGAGCGCGGCGAGCCGTTCGAGCGCATCGCGCCGCGCGCGGGGGTGCGCTCGCTGATTATGGCGCGCCGCGTTGACAGCGCCACCCAGTTCGAACTCGGACAGGTGGTCGATCACCTGCCCAATGTGTCGCGCGCCGCGCCGGCCGAGTTCACCATCGTCCTCAACTCGGCTGGCTGGATCGAAACGCGCATACACGCCGCCGAGGGGGCGGCTGCCCTGGCCGATGGCCCGTGGGTTGCGCGGCCGCGCAGGGCGGTTCAGGCCATGGGGCCGCTCGCGCTGCGCGGTGGCTCTCCAGGCGCTACCAATCAGCGCTACGCCCGCTGCGCCTCGGTTCCACCTGGCCACGGGTCCCCCCGGCCGGCCACTGCGTGCTGTGCACGTTGACGTAGGCCACCCTCCGAGCGCAGCGCTTCCAGCAGGGGGGCCAACTCGCCGCCCGAGACGCCTTGGCCCGCGGGGCCGATCACCTGATTTGGCGTGATCATGCCGGTTACCCTGCGCCTGCGCAGCGGACAGGCTTGTGTATCCGCAGGCCCATTGGCCAGGTTCGTGCACAGGAAGGCCAAGATCCCGCTGTTGACGCCCATCTGTCCGAAGTGGATGTGCGCCTGATGGGGCGCTTCGGTCCTCCAGCGCCGAGTAGCTCAGGTCATAGTGGATGACGTCGTTGTCCGGAAAGACCACCAGCCGCAGTAGCGGCCGCGGCCGGTGGTGGAGACTCGCGTCTCCACCACCGGCCGCGGCCACTTGCGGCTGGTGGTCTTTCCGGACAACAACGTCATCCACTATGACCTGAGCTACTCGGCGCTGGAGGCCGACGCCACTCAGGCGCACATCCACTTCGGACAGATGGGCGTCAACGGCGGGATCTCGGCCTTCCTGTGCACGAACCTGGCCAATGGGCCTGCGGATACACAAGCCTGTCCGCTGCGCAGCGGCAGGGTGACCGGCATGATCACGCCAAATCAGGTGATCGGCCCCGCGGGCCAAGGCATCTCGGGCGGCGAGTTCGCCGCGCTGCTGGAAGCGCTGCGCTCGGAGGTCACCTACGTCAACGTGCACAGCACGCAGTGGCCGGCCGGAGAGATTCGTGGCCAGATCGACTCGAGGCGCAGCGGGCATCGCGACTGATTGGTAGCGCCTGGAGAGCCACCGCGCGGCGCGAGCGGCCGGTGGCTTGAACCGCCATGCGCGGCCGCGCAACCCACGGGCCATCGGCCAGGGCGGCCGGCAACCCAAAGGCGGCGTGTATGCGCGTTTCGATCCAGCCAGCCGAGTTGAGGACGATGGTGAACTCGGCCGGCGCAGCACGCGACCATTGGCAGGTGATCGACCACCTGTCCGAGTTCGAACTGGGTGGCGCTGTCAACGCGGCGCGCCATCGCGAGCGGGCCGCCGCGGGCGGCGCGATCGTCGAACGGCTCGCCGCGCTCGACAGCGCCCAACAACCAGCGCCCGCTGCGGATGACGGCCTCGTGCAGGCCTGCGAAAGCTGGCTCGCCGTGGCCGCGACGAGCGAGCGTCAGTTGCAGGCGATGTCGAACCCCGCTTCGGTGGACACTTCGCGGGTCGCCAGCAAATACATCGGCGAAACAGAAAAGCACCTCGACTCGGCACTCGGGCACGCGCAACGATCCTGCGCGCTGCTGCTGTTCGATGAGGCCGACGCGCTGTTCGGCAAGCGCAGCGACGTGAAGGACTCGCACGACTGAGTGTCGTCGAGCGGGCGGCAACCCGGTCGCACCGTCAACCGCCGGCCCCGCATGGCTCAGGGAGCCCGCGCTGGCCAACGCTTGCGGCGAGCGACAATGCGCAGCGAGGCCGACGCGCACAAATCCGCCGATGCGCAAGAAGAAAGGGGATCGTCGTGACCGATGCCGACAAAGTCGTGCCCGTTGCTGAACCCGCCGAGCAAGCGCCAGCCCTGGTTCCGGTGATGCTGCGCGACATCACGCGCACGGTGCTCGCCGTGCTGCTGATCGTGATGCTGATGGTGGCGTCGTTCTGGGTCCTGAGCCCGTTCCTGTTGTCGCTCGTCTGGTCGATGATGATCGTGGTCGCCACCTGGCCGCTGATGCTCCAGGTGCAGGCCCGGCTGCGTCGGCGCGCGCTGGCGGTGACCGTGATGTCGGTCGCCATGCTGGTGGTGTTCATCGCACCGGTGCTGCTGATGATCCAGACCCTGGCCGAGCACGGCGACACCCTCGTCGGCTGGGCGCATTCGCTGTCCACCGAGCCGATCCCGCCGCCGCCGCAATGGGTGCAGAACATCCCGTTGGTGGGCGACAGGGTCGCCGCCGCCTGGATGGCGCTGGCCGACGCCGGCAAGGGTGCGCTTGCTGCGCGGGTCACACCCTACGCCGCCGACGCGGCGAAGTGGCTGGCGCGCGCGGCAGGCGGCCTCGGCTTGCTCGGCGTGCAACTGGTGCTGACCCTGATCATCTCGGTGATCCTGTACAGCCATGGCGAGCAGGCCAGGAACAGCCTGATCCGTTTCGGTCGCCGTCTCGCCGGCGACAGCGGCGAACGCGTGGTGCTGCTCGCCGGCGCGTCGATCCGTGCGGTGGCACTGGGCGTCATCGTGACGGCATTGGCGCAAACCGTGCTCGGCGGCCTGGGCCTGGCGATCGCGGGCATCCCGTTCGCCGGCCTTCTGACCGCGCTGATCCTGCTGTTCTGCATCGCGCAGGTCGGACCGATGATCGTGATGATCCCGGCGGTGATCTGGCTCTTCTGGGACGACCAGACCGGCTGGGGGAGCGCACTGCTGGTGTGGACGCTCATCGTCGGCACCATGGACAACGTGCTGCGCCCGTACCTCATCCGCAAAGGTGCCGACTTGCCGCTGCTACTGATCTTCGCCGGCGTCATCGGCGGCCTGATCGCCTTCGGCATCATCGGCCTGTTCGTCGGCCCGGTGGTGCTGGCGGTGGCCTACACGCTGCTCGTGCAGTGGATGAACGAACGCGAACACCCCTGACACGGAACGAACGCACGCGCATCCACAAGTGTGCGGACGTGCCTCTCGTTCGCGGTTGGTAGCCGCCCCAATCAGTAGCGACGCCAACTGCCATACATGCCGACTAGGCGTCCGCTTTCGCGCGGCATCCAATGCGCGCAGCGGCCGTGCATGTTGAAACACGCCGCATCAACCTCCAAGGAGTTTCATCATGTCTTTCGCCCTCTCCGCAGTGGCACATCGGTTCAACGCCGACATGCTCGCCGACCTTCCGGTTCTCCAGGCGCCCAAGGTCCCGCCGCCGCCACCCGAGCCGCTCGCCGAATTCGCGATCGGCGCAAAGTCGATGGCGCAGCTGGACGGCGACTGGTGCGGCACCAAGCCGCGGCCGTTGCCGGGTCCTCTACCCCTGGCCACCCTGGACGACATCGACTGGTGCGGCACCAAGCCGCGTCCGTTGCCGGGCCCGATCCCGCCGACGCCGCCGCAGCCATGGCTCGACCTCGCCGCCGCGGCGCAGTCGTTCCGCTGATCGAACCGTGACAGCCCCTTCCCGGTTCACGGGAAGGGGCGTCACCCGGCTGCAGGCCAGGCGGCATACTGCCCGGCCATGAGTGCCGAACCTGAGCCCGCCATCGTCAGTTGGCACGCGCACGTCTACTTCGACCCGGCGACGACGCGCCTGCACGCGCAACGTGTGCGCGACGCCATCGCGCAGCGGTTTCGCGTGCAACTGGGTCGCTGGCACGAGGTGCCGATCGGCCCGCACACGCAGGCGATGTACCAGGTGGCCTTCGACGTCGGCGTGTTCGCTGCGCTGGTGCCGTGGCTGGCCCTGCACCGCGAAGGCTTGAGCGTGCTCGTGCACCCCAACACGCTGGCGCCGCGCGCAGACCATCTGGTGCACGCCATCTGGCTCGGGCCGCCGCTGCCGCTGCGCCCCGAGGTGCTGCCCGATTCGATCGCGGCGGCCGACGAGTCGCCGATCGTTCCCAACACGGTTCCCGATTGCTGAAGGGGCAGCCATGGCGCTGGACGTGACCGTGCAGCCGCAGCCGTGCGGCGCACTCGTGCGAGGCATCGACCTGACGCGGCCGTTGACCCGCGAGCAGAGCGCCGAGGTGCGATCGGCATGGCTCGCGCACCAGGTGCTGGCCTTTCCCGACCAGCCGCTGACGGTGGCTGACCTCGAGCGCTTCGCGCTGACCATCGGCCCGTTCGGGCCCGACCCGTACTTCGAATCGATTCCCGGCCACCCGCACGTGGCGCAGGTCAAGCGCGAAGCCGACGAGACGAGCACGCTGTTCGCCGACAACTGGCACTCCGACTGGAGCTTCCTGGCCAGCCCGCCGGCGGGCACCTTGCTGTACGGTGACGTCATCCCGCCAGTGGGCGGCGACACGCTGTTCGCGAACCAGTACGACGCCTTCAGCGCGCTGCCTGCGGCGCTGAGGGCCGCCGTACAAGGCCGCCTGGGCGTGCACTCGGCGCGGCGCGGCTATTCGCGGCAAGGCCGCTACGGCGAGCGCGACCAGGGCCGCTCGATGGCCATTCGCTACGACGACTCGGCGCTGGCCACGCAGACACATCCGATCGCCCGGCGCCACCCGGAAACCGGCCGCGTGGCGCTGTTCGTCAGCCCCGGCTACACGATCGGCATCGACGGCATGCCCGACGACGAAGGCGCGGCGCTGCTCAACGAGTTGTTCGCGCACCAGGCCCGGCCCGAGTTCGTCTACCGCCACCACTGGACCCAGGGCATGCTGGTGCTGTGGGACAACCGCTGCCTGGTGCACGCTGCCACCGGCGGCTATCAGGGCCACCGCAGGCTGCTGCATCGGATCACGGTCGGCGAGGCGCCACACTGACGCGGCCCAGGCAGGCGCCGCCGGGGCGTCGAGAGCATCAGGTCGTGCTGCGGCCCTTGTCGCGCAGATGGTGTTCGAGCAGCGGGATCACCTGCCGCAGGCTGTCGAGGTTCGGATTGACCTTCAACGCGCGCCGGAAGAACTCGAGCGCGAGCTGCGGGTTGCCCAACGCCAGGTGAATCTGGCCGGCCCCCGACAGCGCGCCGAAGTGGTTGGGATTGCGCTTGAGGACTTCATCGCAGTCCTGCAGCGACTCGCGATTGCGGCCGAGCAGAAAGTACAGCGTGGCGCGCTTGTTCCAGCCTTCCGCGAAATCGGGTTTGCGCGCGACGATGCCATGGAACACCGCCAACGCCTGCTCATACTCGCCGGCCTGCATCGACTCGACGCCGCGCGCAAACAGTTGGTCGATGGCGGGATCGCCCGAGCGGCTCCAGATCCGCCACATGGCTTGCGCGGCGGAGTCGCGCACCTGCGGGTCGGCATCGCCGAGCCGGCCGAGCAAGCGGTCGGCGTCGGCCATCTGGCCGATTTCGGCCAGCCGGTTCACCGCGGCCAGGCGCGTGCTGGCCTCGGGCTGCTCAACCGCCTGCAGGGCTTGCTCGCGGCTCATGTCCGCCGCGTGTGCAGCGCCGGCAGCCCAGACCGCCACCGACAGCAGACAACAAACGCAAAGAACTCGCATGGCCTTCTTGGCGAACGGGTGCCGATTCTCCCTCTTGCGGACCGCCTCGACCCGGAAAGCGCTTGTGATAGTGTCCCCGCCATGAGCACCGACACGATCACCCGCCCCGCCGAACTGACCCGGCGCATCGACGACGCTGCCGCGGCGGTCGAACCCCGCGTCATCGCGTGGCGGCGCGACTTTCACCAACATCCCGAGCTCGGCAATCGCGAGACGCGCACCGCGGCCATCGTCGCCGAGCACCTGCGCAGCCTCGGCCTGGACAGCGTCCTGACCGGCATCGCCCACACCGGCGTGGTCGGCCTGCTGAAGGGCAAGCTGCCCGGGCGCGTGGTGGCGCTGCGCGCCGACATGGATGCGCTTGCCGGTGGCCGAAGAGGTCGACGTGCCGTTCGCGTCGAAGGTGCGCGCCATCTGGAACGGCGAGTCGGTGGGCGTGATGCACGCCTGCGGCCACGATTGCCACACCGCGATCCTGATGGGCGTGGCCACGGTGCTGGCCGGGCTTGCGCGAGCACTTGCGCGGCAGCGTCAAGTTCATCTTCCAGCCGGCCGAGGAGATGCCGCCCCAAGGCGAGGAAGGCGGCGCGAAGATGATGATTCAAGAGGGCGCGCTGCAGGATCCGGCGCCGCAGGCGATCTTCGGGCTGCACGTCACGTCGCGCCAGAACGTCGGCACCATCGGCTATCGCACCGGGCCGACGATGGCCAGCTCCGACCGCTTCAGCATCACCGTGCACGGCCGGCAGACGCACGGCGCCGCGCCGTGGCTCGGCGTCGACCCGATCGTCACGTCGGCGCAGGTGATCCTGGGCCTGCAGACCGTGGTCAGCCGCGGCGTCGACATCTCGCGCGAGCCCGCGGTCGTGACGGTGGGCATGATCAAGGGCGGCGTGCGCGAGAACATCATCCCCGACAACGTCGAGATGCGCGGCACCATCCGCACCTTCGACGAAGCGATGCGCGACGACGTGCACGAGCGGGTCACCACGCTGGCCGAGGCGGTGGCGCGCGGCTCGCGCGCCGGCTGCACGGTGTGCATCGAGAAGAACTACCCCGTCACGGTGAACGACCCGGCGCTCACCGAGGCGATGCTGCCCACGCTGCAGCGCGTGGCCGGCGCCGACAAGGTGCAGCTCGTCCCCAAGGTCACCGGCTCGGAGGACTTCTCGTACTTCCAGAAGCTCGTGCCCGGGATGTTCTTCTTCGTCGGCGTCACGCCGCCGGAGGTCGATGCGGCCAAGGCGGCGCCGAACCATTCGCCGCGCTTCCACGTCGACGAGCGGGCGTTGCTGCTCGGCGTGCGCTCGCTCGCGCACCTGGCGTGCGACTTTCTGCAGGCGGCCTAGCGGCAGGCGGCGCAGAGCAACGGCACAAAGCCCGCGCCGCCCTGGTTGCGCCTATGCGCTGGTCGCTATCTGCGCCTGCGCGGGCAAGCTGAGCACGCGAAACGGCGGCTGGTCGGGAAAGCTGCGCAGTAGCAGCGGCTTGGCCACGTTGTAGACCGGCGTGCCGCCCATCGTGCGACCCTCGAGCGCGCCGCGGTGCGCGTGGCCGTGCACCACCATGTCCACCGGATAACGCAGCAGCGGGTCTTCCAGCCGGCTGCTGCCGAGGAAGGCATAGATCTCCGGCGGCTCGCCCTGCACGGTGCCGGCGATCGGCGCGTAGTGCAGCAGCGCGATGCGGTGCGGCGTGCGCAGCTTGGCCAGCGCCGACTCGAGCTTGAAGGCCTCCTGCACGGCCTCGGCGACGAACTGCTTGATCGCGCTCTCGCCCCAAGAGCCGAGCGATGCACGGCCGAAGCCGCCGGCAAAGCCCTTGGCCCCCGCGATGCCGATGCCGTGCACCTCGACGGCCTCGCCGTCGAGCACCTGCACGCCGACGCCCTGCAGCGTGCGCCGCACCTCGTCGGCGGCATTGCACTCGTAGTCGTGGTTGCCCAACACCGCGATCACCGGCACCGAGACGATGCTCAGTTCGTCGGCCAGCACCTTGGCCTCCTTCAGCGTGCCGTAGTCGGTGAGGTCGCCGCACAGCAGCAGCGCGTCGGCCGCTTCGTTGGCCTGCGCGAAGAAGCCGCGCAGCGTGCCGGCCGAGGCCTCGTTGCAATGCAGGTCGCCAACGGCGGCGAAGCGGACTTCCTTCTTGTCGTCCATCGCGGGTTCTTTGGCGAGTTTGCGGCAAACGGCGCTCCCGGGGGCACGCGGCTTGCCGGTTGCCAGGTCGACCATGCTGCGTCCCGGCCCGCAAGCACGCCACGTGATGGCCCATCCGGGCCGCTTTGCGCTGCAGACGCTGAAGGCCTTCCGCGCCAACCAGGGCCTCCTGCTGGCGGGCGCGGTGGCGTACTACGCCTTGCTGTCGATCGTGCCGCTGCTGATCCTGATCGTGATCGCGCTGTCGCACGTCACCGACCAGGCCGACCTGCTGGCCACCATCGGCCACTACCTGGCGTGGCTGCTGCCGGGGCAGTCGAACGCCATCGTCGAGGAACTCGCCAAGTTCGTGACCCACCGCGACGTCATCGGCTGGGTGCTGCTGGCGACCATGGTCTTCTTCAGTTCGCTGGCCTTCACGGTGCTCGAAAACGCGATGTCGGTGATCTTCCTGCACCGGGTCGCCGTGCGGCGGCGCCACTTCTTGGTGTCGGCGCTGCTGCCCTACGGCTACATCCTCAGCCTGGGTGCGGGCCTGCTGCTGGTCACGCTGGTGGCGGGCAGCCTGCAGGCGATGGGCGAAGAATCGGTGCAACTGTTCGGCCGCCAATGGTCGCTCAGCGGCTTCTCGGGGCTGCTGCTGTACCTGCTGGGCTTCGTCGGCGAGGTCTTGGTGCTGACCTCGGTGTACCTGGTGATGCCGGTGGGGCGGCTGGCGCTGCGCCATGCGCTGATCGGCGCGGTGACTGCGGCCGCGCTGTGGGAGGTGACGCGCCATCTGCTGGTGTGGTACTTCAGCACCTTGTCGCAGGTGAGCCTGGTCTACGGATCCCTGACGACAGCGATCGTGGTGTTGCTCAGCCTGGAAATGGCCGCTGCGCTGCTGCTGCTCGGCGCGCAGGTGATCGCTGAATACGAACGCATCGAGCGCGGCCAGCCACCGGGCCAGCCGGTGCCGTTGCGCACCGGATAGTCGGCCAACAGCCACACGCGGCACAGCGCTTGCCCCCTAAAGGCAATGGGCAACCGATGCGACACGGGCAAGGCGCGACGTTTCTACGTGCGGCTGCTGAAAACGCTGCAGCGGCACCGCTTGCCGTTCCTGGTCGGCGGGGCCTACGGCTTCGCTCACCTCACCGGCATCCGGCGCCCGACCAAGGATCTCGACATCTTCGTGCGCCAGGGTGACTGGGAGCGCCTGGCGCAGATCGCCACCGAGGCCGGCCACCGCGCCGAGCTGGCCTATCCGCACTGGCTGGGCAAGATCGTCGACGACAGCGGCTTCGTCGACGTCATCTTCAATTCCGGCAACGGCGTCTCGCCGGTGGACGACGACTGGTTCGAGCACGCGCTCGATGCTCACGTGCTCGGGCTGCGACGTGAAAGTGGTGCCGGTCGAAGAGAAGATCTGGAGCAAGGCCTTCATCATGGAGCGCGAGCGCTACGACGGCGCCGACGTGGCACACCTGATCCACGCCTGCGCGCTGCGCATGGACTGGGTGCGCCTGCTGTGGCGCTTCGGCCCGCACTGGCGCGTGCTGTTGTCGCACCTGGTGCTGTTCGGCTTCATCTACCCCGGCGAGCGTTCGCTGGTGCCGCGCTGGCTGATGGACGAATTGACCGAGCGCCTGCGCGCCGAAACCCGCAGCGCGCCCGAGCCCAGCGAGCACTGCGCCGGCACGCTGCTGTCGCGCGAACAGTACCTGCCCGACGTCGCGCACAAGGGCTACGAGGACGTGCGGCTGGGGCCGCACAGCACGATGACCACCGACGACGTGGCCGGCTGGACGGCCGCCATCGACGCGCCCACACCGGCGCCCGAAGCACGCAAGGCGTGAGCTGCTGGCGATCGGCCGCCGCGCGCAGAGGTAGGCGGCGGCCTACGTGCGATGGCGGCATCAGCCCCTACCGCGGCCGGCGCCGCGCCCCTACGCTGCAACCATTCCAGGGCCAACCGTCGAAAGCTGTCCGCATGCACATCGAGCCGAGCACCCACGAGCAGAGCCACAGCGCCAAGGTCTACACCTACGAGGCCGATTTCGACGTGAGCGGTGACACGATCCATTGGCACGCGCAGGTGCGCCAGGGCGAGGAGCCTCAACGGGAGATCCACGGCGAAATCCCGATCACCTCGCCCGCTTTGCCGGCATATGCAGAAAAGGCCGTTCGCGATGCCATCGTGCAGGGCATCGACCACCTGGTGTCGGTGTCCGCCGAGCCGGCACCTGCGCGCGAGCAAGCGCAAAAAGGAACTGCAGCGACGAAGCCGAATCAGCCCGACCAGCCGCGCGTCGACGACGACCCGCCGATGCAAGGCGAAGGCAGCTACGCCGCCGCACGCCGCTTCGACAAGGCGCAGCAGCAGTTCGTGAAGTCGGGCAAGGTGGCGCAGGCCGCGCAGGCCGCCAAGCCGAAGGAGCCGCGCGAGGCCGATGCCCTCGCGCGCGCCGAGCAAGCCGGCCGCGACAGGGCGAAACGGTAGCTTCATCGCTTCCGGTCACGCGAGAGAGGGGCCCGCCCGAGCGGGCCGGGGGCACATCGCTTGCCCTTGGGGCCTGTCGGCACCATCGCCGACGGCTTCAGGAGCACTGCATGCCGAACCCCACTCGCAGGAAACCCTCCCCCGAACCACCCCGCCCCGAGCCGCCGCCCCGTCCCCTCAGCGACGACAAGCAGCCCGTGCCAGTGCAGGACCCGGTGCAGCATGACGACAAGGCACCGGGCCGCGATGACGCCGCAGTCGCGGACAAGACTCCTCCTCGCATCTCTCGGCCGCTACGTTAGACATGGCACTTCCCATGGACACCGCAGCCGGCAGACGCGGCGGCGGGCACGCGGCCCAAGAAGAGGTGCGGGTCGTCATCGTGGAAGACGACGCCGACGCCTGCGAGGCGCTGAGGATGCTCATCGAGCTCGACGGCTACAACGTGCGGACGGCGGCCAACGCCGAGCGGGCCATGGCCATCATTCACGAGCACGACCCTGTTTGCGTGATCCTCGACCTTCACTTGCCCGGCACCAGCGGCATCGAACTGGCCAAGAGCCTGCGGACCCACCTCGGCAACTCGCTGGTGGTGATCGCCGTCACCGGCTCGGTCGACCCCCAAGACCAATCAGCGGCCGAGGCCGCCGGCGTCGACTTCTTGATGCACAAGCCGCTCGACGTGGCGCGCTTCAGGAAGATCGTGCCGCCCCTGCGCTGAGCACCGCCCTGTCGCAAGCGGCGCGCAAGGCCGCCCAAGCAGCGCGCCAGGCATGTGCGTTGCCGCGATGCATGGGCAACCAAAGCACGACCCAAGAGGCGCGCCATGACACGCAAGGCATCACCCCGATCGACCACCGGCCCGCAAGCTGCCCAATCGGTGGCCGGCGAAGAGGATCCCGGGGCAGCGCTCGATGCGGTGCCCTCCGCCATCACGCCTCGCGTACTGCTCGACGGCCTGACGATGGTCGAGTCGCCACGCTGGCACGGCGGACGGCTGTGGTTTCCGCAATGGGGCACGCCACAGATCCTGGCCGTCGACCTCGACGGTCACTCGCAGGTGATGGCCGAGGGGCCTGCAGGCCTGGGCCACTCGATCGGCTGGCTGCCGGATGGCCGCATGCTGGTGACCGGCCATCAGCTCACGCGCCACGAACCCGACGGGTTGACCTTGGTGCATGCAGACCTCAGCCGCATCACGCCGCACAGCTGGAGCGAGATGACGATCGACGGCCGCGGCAACGTCTACGTCAACAGCATCGGCTTTGACTTCAGCGAAATGCCCGAGCGGGTGAAGGATCCGTCCGGTTCGGCGATCGGCCTGATCGCGCTGGTCACGGCCGACGGCACCGCGCGCCAGGTGGCCGGCGAGATCGCATTCCCCAACGGCATGGTCGTCACGCCAGACAACCGCACGCTGATCGTCGCCGAGTCGTTCGCCGGCAGGTTGCTCGCTTTCGACATCGCCGAGGACGGCAGCCTGTCGGGCCGGCGTGTGTGGGCCGAAGGCATCGCCCCCGACGGCATCTGCCTGGACGCCGACGGCGCCATCTGGACATCGACGCGCAACAACGAATGCGTGCGGGTGGCCGAAGGCGGCAAGATCCTCGGGCGCATCCAGCTCGACCGCGCCTGCTTCGCCACCATGCTCGGCGGCCCGGACCGGCGCACGCTGTTCATCATGGCCAACCGGTTTCTCGGCGTCGATCAGTTCGACGCCATGCTGGCCAAGCGTTCGGGCCAGGTGTTGGTGGTCGGTGCGCCGGCACCGGGCGCCGGCTGGCCGTGAGTTCGCGGCGCGACGCGGCCGGGCGCAGACCGATCACTCCGCCGTGATCTTGCGCTCGGCAATCACCTTGCCCCAGGTCTTGGACTCCTCGGCGATCGTGCGCGCGAGCTCATCGCGGCTGCCCGGCGCCGGCAGCAGGCCGGCACGGGTCAGCTCGTCGGCCACCTCGGGCGCCTTGAGCGCCTTGACCAGCTCCTCGTTCCAGCGCTCGAGGATGGGCACGGCTGTCTTGCCCGGTGCGACGAAGGCATACCAGTTGGTCGCCCTGAAGCCTTTGAGGCCGGCCTCCGACACGGTGGGTACGTCGGGCAGGAACGGCGCGCGCTGCCCGCCGGTGGTGGCCAGCGGCACCAGCTTGCCAGCGGCGATGTGCGGGCCGGCTGTCGACATGGTGGCGAAGTACATCGACAGGCGGCCCGCCAACAGCTCGTTGACTGCGGGCGCACCGCCCTTGAACGGAATGTGGACGATCTCCACGCCGCCGATCGCATTGAACAGCTCGCCCGCCAGATGCGACGCCGAGCCGACACCAGTGGAGCCGTAGTTGAGCTTGCCCGGGTTGTTCTTGGCCAGCGTCATGAACTCGGCAAAGGTCTTGACGCCCAGCGACGGCGGCACCACCAGCACGTTGGGAAAGTTCATGCCCATGGTCAGCGGCGCCAAATCTTTCTCGGGGTCGTAGCGCAGCTTGGTCAGGTGCGGCGCGATGGCCAGCGGCCCCACCGAACCGAGCAGGATGATCGAGCCATCGGATTCGGCGCGTGCGACGAGCCCGTGCGCGATGTTGCCGCCCGCGCCGGGCTTGTTGTCGACCACGACGGTGGTGCCCAGGTTCTCGGTCAGCTTCTTGGCGACGGTGCGCGCCGCGTGGTCGGCTGCACCACCGGCCTCGAAGCCGACGACGATGGTGATCTGCTTCTTCGGAATGTCCTGCGCCTGCACGCTGCCTGACACCGCAAGCAGCCCCGCCGCGCCGGCGATGAGATGGCGTCGCTTCACGAGAATGCCTCCTGTTGCCGGGCGTGGCGTCGATCCCATGCCTGCGGATAGCATGGTGTCATGCCAAAGGCGCCTGGGCCATCGGCGCCGACCCTGCCGACGTCAGCGCGCGATGCGGCGTGCCTCGATGTAGAAGCGCTTCTCGTGCGCCTCGCCCATCGAGAAGGTCTTGCGCGGCGTCGGCCCTTCGTGCACCACGCGGCGCATCAGCTCGCTCTTGCCGATGCCTGCGAAGAACACGCCACGTGACCCGCTTGCTGCGCCAGGCGTTCGAGCGCGTCGTCGCCGTGCACGTAGTCCACTTCGCTGGCACCGCCTTGCTCGATGAAGCCGTCGATGAACGGCTGCCAGGTCGCCACCGCCAACGTCGATGGCGGCTCGGCGATCTCGACCACGCTGAAGCGCGACCCCGGGCCGATGAGCCCTGCGGTCAGGCGCGCGCCGCCTGCAGCGGCGGCCACCCGCTCGCGCATCGCGGCGGCCGAGGACACATCGGTGCACAGCGCGCGCGCGCCGAATGTCTGCGCCAGCGCCAGGCGCACATCGGCCGTCACGCCGAACAGCAGGCGGTGGATCGGCGCGAAGTCGAGCGCGGGGTCGTGGATGTTCACCACCTCCACCAGCGCGTAGCGGCTGGGGTGATCCATGCCGACGGTGGCCCGCGCGCTCTGCCAGATCGACTTGGCGGTGGCCAGCGAGTGGTTGCCGTCGCCCATCGCGAACAGCATCGGCGGCGTGCCGGGTGCCACGCCGTAGCGCGCGGCAAAGGCTTGCGGATCGGCCAGCGCCTGCAGCGCCTGCACCGCGCGCACGCTGTGGGCGCCATCCACCGCATGGCCGGCCACATGGCCGCCGCCGCACATCAGCTCGGTCTCGTACAACCGCGGCAGCGTCGGGCGCGCGGCGGCCAGCGGCTCGATCACCGTGCGATCGGGGTCGTCGATCAGCACCAGGATGTGCGGCAACTCCAGCGCCGCGCCGCGCCGCACCTCGATGCGCGGCGCCAACCGCGCCACCATCGTGCCCTCGGTGGGACGAATCAGGCTTGAAGAACCGACGCTGTAGTCGTAGTGCTCGAGGTCGAGCTCCAGCATCAGCCCGCGGCGCGTGCGCCCGTCCACCGTGCGCTCCACCAGCACCGCACCGTCGCGCTCGATGAACAGCCCGTCGGCCAGGTAGCGGCGCATCGCCTCTTGAATGCGGCCGATGCGCGCCGGCGCATCGGGCGACCCCAGGTAGACCTCGGGAAAGATCAACTGCAGGGTGGACGGCGCAGCGCCCACCTCCTGCGCCACCTGCTGCCAATACTCCGGCTCCGCGGTGTGCTGGTCGCAGGCGATCACGGCCCACCTGCGCAGATCGATGCCCGGCCGCGGCAGACAGATGTGGGGCAGCCGAAATCCAGTATCAAGACCCATATCGCGCGACTCAGTTGTGCAAAGCGGTGATGGTACCGACCGCCGCACGGCCATGATCACGGCCACAACCGCATGGTTGCTCGATGGGCCGTTGACCGCCGGCCGACCCAGCGGCACCGGGGATCCTCACCTGGCCGAGGTGCGCGATCGAGAAGCATCCAAGTGCCGTCGTCCTGCCGCGCTCAACGACACGGTCGCTGCGCACCGCTGGGGTGCTGATGATCGATGAAGCCGCGCGCGTTGGCCTCCTCCCACACGGGCAAGCGCGGGCACGACGTGCGCCAGGCTTCGAGCACCTCGGCATAGGGGCGCGGCGCGGGGCCGATCCACTCCAGCAGATCGATGACCAGCGCGTCGACGGGATCGTTCATGGCAGCGGTGACAGGCCCGACGATTGTGCCTCGCAGCCTGCATCACGTTGAACGCGGACGACGCGCTGATCGCAGCCCCCCGGTGCGAGGGCTGCTGTGTCGCGGCCGCGGAACCTAGTGCTTCTCGGCCACCACGTCCCAGGGGCCACGCGCGTCGATGAACATGACGCAGTCTTGCGTGCCCTCGCAGCGGGCCGCGTGCTGCGCCTTGCCGGTGAACGCAAAGTGCGAGCCGGGCGGCAGCGCGTACTCCTTGCCGCCGGCGATCAGCACCAGGTTGCCGGAGACGGTGGTGGCGAAGTGGTCCGGCGAGTGATGGTGCAGCGGGGCGACGAATCCGGCTGCGTACTTGAGATAGAAGTGGCTGGGCCCGCTCTTCATGTCGCCGCGCACGGCGGCGGTGTGCACACCGGGCACGCCGGCGTTGACCCACGCGACCTGCGACACCGGCACGAAGGTGGCCTGGCCCGCCGTTTGCGCCATGGCTGGCGCTGCGGAGACCGTGATCGCCGCGACGACGGCAACGATCGCATGAGAATGGAAGGAATGGCACATCGCTGCGCTCCTTGCGTGATGGATCGACACCGCCTGCGGTGCCGTGCCGCGATTTGTAGAGCAGCTGCCGCCAACGCTGAATACGCAAGCCTGCGTAGGGCCTCGAGCCACCTCCCGCCGGCCCACCCTACCCCGGCGGCCACTCCATCGCCCCCGAGTGCGTCACCGCCCCCAGGTGCGCCGGGCCCACGAGCTTGGCGTACTTCTCGAGCACGCCGGCCAGGCGCTCGGCGGTGCGCGGCTGCCATGCCGCGCGGCGGCGCGCGATCTCGGCATCATCGACGCGCAGGGTCAGCGTGCGAGCCGCCCCGTCGATGCGAACCACATCGCCGTTGCGCACCAGCGCGATCGGGCCGCCGCGCGCAGCCTCGGGCCCGATGTAGCCGACCATCAGGCCGCGCGTGGCGCCGGAGAAGCGCCCGTCGGTGATCAGCGCCACCTGCTCGCCCATGCCCTGGCCATACACCAGCGCGGTGACGCCGAGCATCTCGCGCATGCCGGGGCCGCCTTGCGGGCCCTCGTTGCGGATGACGAGCACGTCACCGGTCGCGTAGGCCTGCGCCTTGACCGCGGCGAACGCGTCCTCCTCCGACTCGAACACCCGCGCCGGCCCTTCGAACAGCGGGTTCTTGAGGCCGGCCACCTTGATCAACGCGCCGTCGGGCGCGAGGTTGCCCTTGAGCACCACCACGCCGCCGCTGGGCAGCAGTGCGTGGGCGCTGGTGTGCACCACCTCGCCATCGGGTGCGGGCACGTTCGCCAGCTCCTCGGTCAGCGTACGCCCCGACAACGTGAGCGCGTCGCCGTGCAGGTGGCCGCTGTCGAGCAGGGCCTTGAGCACCACGCTGACGCCGCCCACGCGATGCAGGTCGAGCGCGAGGTATCGGCCGCCGGGCTGCAGGTTGGCGATCAGCGGCGTGCGCGCAAACACCTCGGCCACGTCGTCGAGCGTGAAGCGCACGCCGGCCTCGTGCGCGATCGCCGGCAGGTGCAGCCCGGCGTTGGTGGAGCCGCCGGTGGCTGCCACCGCGGCAGCCGCGTTCTCCAGCGCCTTGCGCGTGACCAGGTCGCGCGGCAGCGGGCCGCCATCGCGCACCAGCTCGGTGGCGCGCCGGCCCGCCTGGCGCGCCAACGCGAGCCGCTGTGAATACGCGGCCGGCAGCATTGCCGAGCCGGGGATGGCCAGGCCCAGCGTCTCGGCCACCATCGCCATCGTGTTGGCGGTGAACTGACCCGGGCACGAGCCCAGAGTGGGCGCGCAGTCGTGGCCGAGTTGGTCGAGCTCGTCCTCGGTCATCGTGCCGTTGAGCACCGAGCCCACGCCCTCGTAGGCGGTGAGGATGGTCACGTCGCGCCCGCGCCAGTGGCCGGGCAGCATCGCGCCGCCGTAGACGAACACGCTCGGGCAATTCAGCCGCGCCATCGCCATCATCACGCCGGGCAAGGTCTTGTCGCAGCCGGCAAAGCCGACCAGCGCGTCGTAACAATGGGCGCGCACCACGGCCTCGATCGAGTCGGCGATCAGCTCGCGCGACACCAGGCTCATGCGCATGCCCTTGTGGTTCATCGACACGCCATCGGACACCGAGATGGTGGTGAACGGCACCGCGATGCCCTGCCCCGCGGCCACGCCCAACCGCGCCGCATCGGCCTGCACGCCCAGCGACATCGAGCACGGCGTGTTCTCGCCGTGCTGGCTGACGATGCCGACCATCGGCTTGCCGAAGTCCTCGTCGGCGATGCCCACCGCGCGCAGGAAGGCGCGGTGCGGCACCCGATCGAGGCCCTCGACGATGAGGCTCGAGCGCAACGGCTGCTTGGCGGGTGAGGTCATTCGGCGTCAGGCGGGCGCGGGCAGGCGCGGCTTGGCAATGTACTGCGTCGCTGAATCGTGCCGTCGTGTGCTGCCTTTGCCTACCGGCAAGGCTTGATCGCCATCGAAGTGCCCGCACAATGGAGTTGCCATGCAGCCTGCCATCCGTCCGGCCGCTGTCGCCGGCACCTTCTACCCGCGCGACCCGGACAAGTTGCGCGCGGCGGTGAGCCGCCATCTCGCAGCGGCCGATGCGGCCGCGGCCGATGGTGCCGATCGCCCGCCCAAGCTGCTGGTGGCGCCGCATGCGGGCTATGTCTACTCCGGCGATGTGGCCGCGCTGGCCTATGCGCCGCTGGCGCGTTGGCGCGGACGCATCACCCGCATCGTGCTGCTCGGCCCCGTGCACCGGGTGGCGGTGCAGGGCCTTGCGGCACCGACAGTCAACGCGTTCGAAACGCCGCTCGGGGTCGTGCCGCTCGACTCGGGCGCTTTGCATTCCCTGGGCGATCTGCGCCAAGTGGCATGGAGCGACGTCCCGCACGTCGACGAGCACTCTCTGGAGGTGCAGCTGCCGTTCTTGCAGAGCGTGCTCGGCGGCGGTTTCACGCTGGTGCCGCTGGCAGTGGGGCACGCCAGTCCGGCCGACGTGGCCGAGGTGCTCGAGCGGCTGTGGGGCGGCGACGAGACGCTGATCGTGATCAGCTCCGACCTGTCGCATTACCTGCCCTACGTGCAGGCGCAGGCCCGCGACCACGCCACCGTGCAGCGCATCCTGCAGTTCTCCAACGACCTGCGAGGCGAAGAGGCCTGCGGCGCGGCGCCGCTGAACGGCGCGCTGCAGGTGGCGCGCCGGCACGGCCTGGTGCCGCGCCTGCTGGGTCTGCGCAACTCGGCCGACGCGGCCGGCACGTCGCGCGCCGACCGCGACCGCGTGGTCGGCTACGGCGCGATCGCGTTCGACCACGGGCCCGAGGCCGTGGGCGAGAACGACGACGCGCTGGGTCACTCGCTGGTGTCCACCGCGCGGCAGACCATCGCCCGGGCGCTGGGCGTGCCGGCTTCGCTGGCCGAGGCAGTGGCCGACCACCCGGCGCTGCGCCGTCCCGGGGCCACCTTCGTCACGCTGCATGGCGCCAACGGCCAGCTGCGCGGTTGCGTCGGACAGCTCGAGGCCACCCGCTCGCTGGGCGACGACGTGCGCGCCAATGCGCTCGCCGCGGCATTCAACGACCCCCGCTTCGCACCGTTGCGCGCCAGCGAGTGGCCGTGCCTGCAGGTCGAGGTGTCGCTGCTGGACCCGGCCGAACCGCTGCCCGTGCGCAGCGAGGCCGAGGCGGTGGCCGCGCTGCGCCCGGGCATCGACGGCGTGGTCTTCGAGTGGCGCGGCGTGCGCGCGACGCTGCTGCCGCAGGTTTGGCGGCAGTTGCCCCATGCGGCCGACTTCATCGCCGCGCTCAAGCGCAAGGCCGGCGTGGCGGCGGGCTCCTGGCCGGCCGGCATCCGGCTGTCGCGTTACCGGGTGCGGTGCTTCGCCGACCCCGAGCCGGGCTGCGTGACCCCGTGAACGCGCGCACCGACCTGCCTGCACTCGAGCCCAGCGCTCCGGCTCGTTGGTGGCACGCATTGCCCGACGGTCGCATCCAGTGTGATCTGTGCCCGCGCGACTGCAAGCTGCACGAAGGCCAGCGCGGCATGTGTTTCGTGCGCCAGCGCGTCGGCGGCGCGATGGTGCTGGCCACTTACGGCCGCAGCTCGGGCTTCTGCATCGACCCGATCGAGAAGAAGCCGCTCAACCACTTTCTGCCCGGCTCCAGCGTGTTCTCGTTCGGCACCGCGGGCTGCAACCTGGCCTGCAAGTTCTGCCAGAACTGGGACATCTCCAAGAGCCGCGAAATGGACCGGCTGCTCGACGCCGCGTCGCCGCAGCGCATCGCCGAGGCCGCGCGGGCCAATGGCGCGGCCAGCGTGGCCTTCACCTACAACGACCCGGTGATCTTTGCCGAGTACGCGCTGGACACGGCCGACGCCTGTCACGCGCTGGGCCTGCAGACGGTGGCGGTGACCGCGGGCTACATCCACGCCGCGCCGCGGCGCGAGTTCTTCGACAAGATGGACGCGGCCAATGTCGATCTGAAGGCGTTCAGCGAAGACTTCTACCACCAGCAGACCGGATCGCACCTCGCGCCGGTGCTCGACACGCTGCAGCACATCCAGCACGAGACGTCATGCTGGCTGGAGATCACCACGTTGCTGATCCCGGGCCTGAACGACGGCACGCCCGAGCTCGACGCGATGACGCGCTGGATCGCCGAACACCTGGGTGCGGACGTGCCGCTGCACTTCACCGCCTTTCACCCCGACTACAAGATGATCGACATCCCGGCCACGCCGCCCGGCACGCTGACGCGCGCGCGCCGGATCGCACTGGCCAACGGGCTGCGCCACGTCTACACCGGCAACGTGCACGACACCGAGGGCGGCACCACGTATTGCCCCGGCTGCGCCGCAGCGCTGATCGAGCGTGATTGGCACGCGGTGCTGCACTACGCACTCGATGCGCACGGCGGCTGCCCGCACTGCGGCACGCGCATCGCCGGCCGCTTTGCGCCACGCTTCGAACGCGGCTTCGGCCGCCGGCGCATCCCGGTGCGGGTATCGACCAGGTAGCGAGCCGGCTGCTCGACCTTCGTGCGATGCGCCCGCGCTACTTGGCGCGCGTCTTCCCAGCCGGCTTGCCCGACTGCAGGCCCTCCGACATGCCGATCAGCACGCCGCTCACCAGCGCAGCGTAGCTGTCCATCATCACCTGGGCGCCGCGCAGTCCGCTCGCGCGCCCTGCGCGCAGCGCAGCCTGCCCCTGCGACATCAGCGTCTCGACGCTCATCTTGGCCTGCGCGCCGGTGTCGGTGCCCTTGACCTTCATCGTCTCGAGCACCTGCTCCCACGGGCCCTTGAGCGCACCGCCGGCGCTCTCAGCGGCTTTGCCGACGGTGCTGAAGAACACGTCTTCCATCTTCTCGAGGTTGGCCAGCGCGCCCTTCATCTGCTTGTTGTTCATCTCGACGCCCTGGCTGACGAACTGCTGAAGCGCCGCGCGCTGCGCCTGCACGGCCTGCAGCAGCGCCGCATCCATCCCGGCAAAGGCCTTCTCGAGCAGCGCCTCGGCGTCGACCGCGGGCAGGATGTTCTTGGCCGCACCGCTCGAGGCGGCCTGCGTGACCGACTTCAACACGTTGCGGATGTTGGCGACCGTCAGCTCGCGGCCTTGCAGCGCCTTGAGTGTCGCCTGGCTGACTGCTTTGCGCAGCGCCTCGCCCTGCTGCGCGCTGGACTTGGCGAACAGGTCGATGAGTGCGTCCTGATCGATGCCCGACTTGAACATGGTGTTCTCCTGTCTGCGCCACGCAGTCTGCGCCGACCCCTTCGTGCCCCGCCATTGGGGTTGCCACGTGACCCCACGGCTGCCGCGGCCATCGGCGGCGGTGGCGTCGGTCAGATCGTCTGAAACGCCGTGTCGGGCGCAGCGCGCTCGGCGCCCATCGTGGCCTGGAACAGCCGCTCGTCGGCGTCGCGCAGCCTGCGGCTCATCTCGCGCCCGATGTTCATCTGGACCAGCGCGAACTGCTCGGCGTTGTGTTCGAACAGCCGGTACAGGTGCACCGGCGTCAGCGCCATCGCGCGGCATTCGTCGACGGCGCGCACCGAGGCACTGCGTGGAAAGAGGTCGAGCAAGGCCATCTCGCCGAAGCAGTCGCCTGGATCGAGGTGGCGCAACAGCATCTCGCGACCCGCCCAGTCTTTCAGCACGGCCACCCGGCCGGACTCCAGCACGTACATGCAATCGGCGGGATCGCGCTCGCGGAAGAAGAACTGCCCCGCCGGCACGGTGATCGACGGCACCGGTTCGAGCAGGAACTTCAGCGCAGCGTCCTCGACGGCGCCGAAGATCGGCATCTGCTGCAACAGCTCCATGCGCATCGTGTGCATCGCACACCTCCTGCAAAGGCGAGATCCAACCCGCCCACTCTGAGCGCAAACGGCCGGGTGCGGGTATGCAAACGTCAGCAACGCGGCAGCGACCCCGCGGCTTGCGCAGGATCATGACAGCGCGCACCGCGCCATTCGCCTAGTCTCGCGCCTTTGCCAAGGAGATACGAGTTGGACAACACAAACCCGCGGCCGCGTCTGGCCCTGGTCCTGGGCAGCGGCGGCGTGCGCAGCATCGCGGCGGTGGGCATCGCCGAGGTGCTGGCGGCCGAGGGCATGCGGCCCGATCTGATCGTCGGTTGCAGTTCGGGGGCGCTGTTCGGCGCCACGATCGCGCTGGGCTTGTCGAGCCGCGAGGCACTCGATGCCGCGACGACCCTTTGGTCGGCCGAGCTCACGCAGCAGCACCGCTGGCGCGCCTATGCGCAACTGCTGGCGCCCCGGTGGTTCGGTTTCGACGCCGGCTTCGCCTTGCGCGACGATCGGCGCATCGCCGAGCGCATCCAGCGCGCCTTCGGCGACCGCCGACTGGAAGACCTGCCCACGCCGCTGCGGGTGGTCGCTACCGAAGCCAGGAGCGGCGAACGTGTGGTGCTGCGCCACGGCGCACTGGCGCAGGCGCTGCGCGCCAGCATCGCGGTGCCGGTGATCTTTCCGAGCGTCGAGGTCGATGGCCGCAGGCTGGTCGACGGCGTGGTGTCCGATCCATTGCCGATCGCGGTGGCATCCGATGCCGCGGTGGTGCTCACGCTGGGCTTCAAGGGCGTCATGCCGCGACGGATCAACCGCCCGTCTCGCCTGGTGGCGCAGGCGAGCACGGCGCTCATCAACAACCTGCAGCAGGCCCGCATCGATGCCGCGCGCAACGCTGGCCAGCGTGTGCTCGAACTCGAGCTCGGGCTGGAGCGGCATGTCGGGCTGTGGGAAACTCGCGCGATGCCGTATCTGTTCGAGGCCGGGCGTCGTGCGGCGCGGGCACAACTGGCTCAGATCACGGCGCTGGTGCGTCCGACATCCCAGCAGGCGCCTGGCTTCGGGCCCATCGCAGCTTGATGAACCACGTGACCCAGCCATCACTCGTGAAGCGCACCTTGTTCGACGGCGATTGGCTGCAGATCGGCTACATCGCCGTGCGCCCCACGTCGAGCGAGTGCGGCGAGATCGAGACCTCGGAGCTCAACGTGCTGGCGTTGCCGCTGGCGGGCGTGTTCGCCAAGCACGATGGGCCGCGCCAGCAGGCGATCGCCACGCCCAGCCATGCGCTGCTCATCTCGGCTGATCGGCCCTACCGCCTCAGCTTTCCAGGCCGCATTGGCGACCGCTGCCTGGCGCTGCGGTTTACCAGTGCAGCGCTGGCGCACGTGATGCCCGAAGCGATGTCGGGCGACGGCTTCGATGATTCGACCTTTGCCGCCCACACGCTGCTGCCACCGACGGTGATGCTGGCGCGCAGCCAGCTCTGGCGTCGCTTGGCGCACGGCGAGGTGGACGCGCTGGAGGCCGAAGAACTCGGCATTCACCTGCTCGACGCCTCGTTGCGCGCCGCGCGCAGGCGGCGCGTGATGCCAGGCCGCGGCCGCGCCGTGCGCGGCGGCTCGGGGCGCCGCCAGCGCCATGTTCAGCGCACCCTGGAGGCGATCTGGACCGAGCCCGAACGCCCATGGACGCTGGGCGATCTGGCCGCCCTGGCCAGCGTGTCGCCCAGCCACCTGGCGCACGTGTTTCGCGGCGAGATGGGCATTTCGGTGTACGGCTACGTGGTGCGCTCGCGGCTGTCGCGAGCGCTGGACGCCGTGCTCGACTCCGACAGCGGCCTCACCGAGATCGCGCTCGATGCGGGCTTTGCCAGCCACAGCCACTTCACGGCGAAGTTTCGCGCGCTCTTCGGGCAGACACCGCAGGAGTTGCGGCGCAGCGTGCGCGGCGCCACGGCACGCGAACTGCGCAGGATCGTGACAGCGCGAGAGCTGGCCCCTGCATAGATTCGTCTCCTCGTCGAGGAGATTCGAATGCCTGTGTCAGCGCTCCCAGCACTGTTCGTGCTCTCCGGGCTCGTCGCCAGCGCGGCTCATGCTGCTGCCGGTACCCCCGCACGAGATCGCCGAGGCGCAGCTTGCGCGCCATCAACCATCGTTTCGTCAGCGCCACCGTCGACGTCACTGGCGATCTCATGGAGACGTTGACCCATGAAGACTTCCTGATGACTCAAGGCGACGGCTCCTGGCGCGATCGTGCCGAGTTCGTCGCCCACATGCGCCGGCAACCGCCGTTGGACAACGCAGCCGGCGAAGACATGCGCGTGCGCCTGTTCGGGCCCGTCGCGTTGGTGCACGGCGTCTTCGTGGTCACCGACAAGGCGGGCAAGGCGGCCAAGCTGCGCTACACCGACGTCTACGTCTGGAACGCCACGGCCTGGCAGCTGGTGAGCGTCCAGAACACGCCGCTCAAAGGCTCCGTTGCCGTGCCGATGCGCAAGGGCATCGCAACCGCGCACCCGCGGTGGCAGGGGCAAGACCCGGTCGGCGACGACGCGACCGTGCTGCATGCGCTGAACGACAACTACGTGAAGGCATTCCGCGAGGCCGACGTGGCCTGGTACGGCGCTCACCTCGCGCCGGACTACGTGGTGGTATCCGGCGACGGCTCGTTCCAGGACCGGGCAGCCGCACTGGCGCACTTCGCGCAGCCGACGTTTGCCACCTCGATGCGATCGTTTCCGGTCGACAAGGTGACCGTGCGCCGCTTTCACGACGTGGCCTTGATCCACGCCGAGAACGCCTACGAACTCAAGGATGGTCGCAAAGGGGTGAGCCGCTATACCGACATCTGGCACAAGCGCAACGGCCGCTGGCTCTGCATCGCCGCGCACATCACCGTGCACCAGGCGCCGGCGATGTGAGCCTGCCACGGCAAGCAGCTACAGGCTGCCCTCGTCCAGCGCGTCGTACTCGACGAACACCACTTTGTGCGGCACGACGGCAAAGGCATTGCAGCTGCAGGCCACACCGGCACCGTCGCAGTCGTCATGGTCCCAAGGCAGCGTGGGGTGCTCGTCGCACAACCAGCCCGAGCCACGGCACGTTGGACAAATCAACTTGAGCTGTTTCTCCATGCCTGGCCCCCCGCCTTGCGCTTCGATGCTATCGGCGAAGGCCGCGTCGGGCCAGTGGACAGCCGGTGGATGGCCTGTGGAAATGCACTGAACAACTCAGCGCCGGGGGCGCTGCAGGCTGCAAACGCGACTTTTTTCACCCGCCGTTGCGCGACCCCGCAGCGATGCCGCCGTCGCGCCGGCCGCGCCCGTGCCTCAGGGCTGCGAGGCCCTGCGCGGGCTGCGACGATCAGGATTGACATGCGGAGGCTTCCTCCTAAAGTCTGCGTGCCGACCTGCGAGCACCGCGGCCGTGCGCCCTGCTGGCCGACCCCGAGGACGCTGCATGCAATACCGTTCACCCGTGTGCAGTGCCGTGATGGCGGCGCTTGTGCTGTGGCTGCCAGCGGCGCGGGCCGCACCGCCGATGGTGACGATCGCCGAAGGCAAGAGCGCACTCGTCTCCGGTGGTGCCGCGTACCTGCCTGGTGCCGGCGTTCGCTTGAACCCGTGCGACGTGGTGCACACCGGGCCGCAGGCATTCGTGCAGGTCGAGTTCGAGGATGGGGGCAAGATCGAACTGGGTCATGACAGCCGCTTCGTGTTCGAGCTGCCGCAGGGCGAAGAGTCGGTGGTCGGACCCCACTTCCTGATTTCGGGCTGGGCCAAGGTCACGGTGCCCAAGCGAGAGAAGGCACGACCCTACCGCATCGACACGCCGCACTTCGTTTTGCTGACCGAGGGTGGCGTCGCCGTGCTGCGAGTCGCCGACGACGAAGGCGAATTCTTCGTCGAGCAAGGCAGTGCGTTCGCGCTCACCGCTGCCGGCCCGAGCATCAACCGAGTGGCGGTTGCCACCGGACGCACCTACTCGCGCAAGGGTGCGGACAGAGGCACGGTCACCGAGCGCGCCAAACCCGCGTTCGTCCAGGGCATGCCTCGCGCGTTCCGCGACAGCTTGCCCTCGCTGCTGGCGCAACTGAAGGCGCGCGACGTGCAGCCCAGGCGCGCCAACGACTACAACCCAACCGATGCCGAGACGTGGCTGAAGGGCGTGCCGGGGTTGCGGGCCTGCGTGGGCGACGTCACGGTTCGTCATGCGCAGGAGGCGCTGGAGAGCCGCGGATTTCCGGTCGGCCCGATCGACGGCATCGTCGGCCGTCGAACGCAGGCCGCGTTGCGCTCGTATCAGCAGCAGCGCGGCTTGACCCCATCCGGCCGGCTCGACCCCGAGACGCTGCGTTCACTCGACATCGCCGACCGGCGCTAAGGCCCTCTCACCCGGTGTTGCGCAACCCCGCGGCGATGCCGTTGATCGAGATGTGGATGCCGCGCTGCACCCGCTCGTTGACCGGCTCGCTGTCGTCGCGCGCGCGGTAGCGGCGCATCAGTTCCACCTGCAGGTGGTTCAGCGGGTCGAGGTACGGAAAGCGGTGCTCGATCGAGCGCGCCAGGCTCGGGTTGCCGGCCAGACGCCGCGGCTCGCCGGTGATTGTCTCCAGCGCGTCGGAGACACGCTGCCACTCGGTCTCGATCGCGGCGAACACGCGCTTGCCCAGCCGCGTGTCTTCGACCAGCTCCACGTAGCGGGCGGCGATGCCGAGATCGGTCTTGGCTAGCACCATGTCCAGGTTCGACAGCAGCGTGCGAAAGAACGGCCACTGCTTGACCATGCGCTTGAGCAAGGCCAGCCGTTGCGTGCGCGACGCGCCGCCATCGCTGGCGTCGAGAAACGCCGCCACGCCCGAGCCGAAGCCATACCACCCCGGCAGCGCCACCCGGCACTGGCCCCAGCTGAAGCCCCACGGAATGGCGCGCAGGTCCTCGATCGCGCGCGTCGCCTTGCGCGACGCCGGGCGCGAGCCGATGTTGAGCTCGGCGATCTCGCGGATCGGTGTCGCTGCGAAGAAGTAGTCGGTGAAGCCGGGTGTCTCGTACACCAGCTTTCTGTACGCCGCCATGCTCGCTTGCGAGATCGCCTCGGCCGCATCGAGAAACGCCCGCGGCGCCGGACGCGTCGGGTGCAGCAGCGTCGCCTCGAGCGTGGCCGCCACCAGCGTCTCGAGGTTGCGCAGGCCGATCTCGGGATTGGCGTACTTGCTGGCGATCACCTCGCCCTGCTCGGTGAGGCGGATCTGGCCCTTCACCGTGCCGGGCGGCTGCGCCAGGATGGCCTCGTAGCTCGGCCCGCCGCCGCGCCCCACGGTGCCGCCGCGGCCATGGAACAGCCGCAGCGTGAGGCCATGCGTGGCCTGCAGCTCGTCGAACAGCTGCACCAGCGCGACCTCGGCGCGGTAGAGCTCCCAGTTGCTGGTGAAGAAGCCGCCGTCCTTGTTGCTGTCGCTGTAGCCGAGCATCACGTCCTGCTCGCCGCCGCCGGCGCGCACCATCGCGGCGATGCCCGGCAGCGCGTAGTACGCGCGCATGATGCCCGCGGCCTCGCGCAGGTCGCCGATGGTCTCGAACAGCGGCACCACGATCAGCGCACTGCGCAGGTCCTCGCCGAGCGTGCCGCTGGCCAGGCCCACCTCCTTGAGCAGCAGCAACACCTCCAGCAGGTCGCTCACCGCCTCGGTGTGCGAGATGATGTAGTGTCGCAGCGCGCCGGCGCCGTAGGCACTGCAGCGCGTCACGCGCGGCTTCGAACACCGCGAGTTCGCTGCTGGTCCAGTCGCTGTACCGGTAGCCCACCACGCGCAGCGGCCGCGCGTCGTGCAGCAGCCGCATCAGCAGCGCGCACCGCTCGGCCTCGGGCAGCGCGGCATAGTCGGCTTCGAGCCGCGCGACGCGCAGCAGCTCGGCGATCACCGCCTCGTGCTGGTCGGAGCTCTGCCGCAGATCGAGTGTGGCCAGGTGAAAGCCGAACACCTGCACGGCGCGCTGCAGCGGCTTCAGGCGCGGCGCGATCAGTGCGTCGGCATGGTGGTGGCGCAGCGACGCCTCGATCACCCGCAGGTCGGCGAGCAACTCGTCGGCGTTGTCGTACGGCTCCTGCGGTGCCACTGCGTGGCGCAGCGCTTCGGTGCCGGTGAGCCGCTGCAACGTCGCGGCCAGGCGCGCGTACATGCCCGTCAACGCGCGGCGATACGGCTCGTCCTCGCGATGCGGGTTGCGATCGGGCGAGCGCTCGGCCAGCGCCTGCATCGCGTCGGTCACCGGCGCCAGCGTCTGCGAGATCGAGAGTTCCGCGCCGAGCTCGTGCACCTCGGTCAGGTAAAAGCGCAGCGCCACCTCGGCCTGCCGCGCCAGCGCGCCGCGCAATCGTGTGCGCGCCGACGTTGGGGTTGCCGTCGCGGTCGCCGCCGATCCAGTGGCCCATGCGAAAAAACGGCGCCAGCTCGTGCCCGGCCAGCTCGCGTTCGATCTCGGCATACAGCCGCGGCACCTGGCGCAGGAACGTCACCGGGTAGTACGACAACACGTTCTCCACCTCGTCGGCCACGGTGAGCTTGGTGTAGCGCAGCATGCGCGTCTGCCACAGCTGCGTGATGCGCGCGCGGATCGCAGCCTCGTTGTCTTCGCGTTCGCGCGGCGTCTCCAGGCCGTCGCGCTCGCCGACCAGCCGCGCGATGGCGAACTCGGCATCGAGGATGCTCTTGCGCTGCACCTCGGTGGGGTGCGCGGTCAGCACCGGCGAGATGTGCGCGCGTGCCAGCGTCGCCGCCACCTGCGCCGGCCGCACGCCGGCGCGCCGCAGGCGCTCGAAGCTCATCGCCAGCGAACCCGGGTGCTGGTGCCCGGCGCGCTCGTGGTGGCGACGGCGCCGCACGTGGTGGCGGTCTTCGGCAATGTTGGCCAGGTGGCTGAAGTAGCTGTAGGCGCGGATCACGCTCACCGTCTGGTCGGCCGACAGGCGCTTTGAGCAGCGCGGTGAGGTCGCGCCCGGCGTTGTGATCGCGCTTGAGCCGGTAGGCCACCGACAGGTTGGCGGATGCGCTCGATCAGCTCGTACGCCGGCTCGCCCTCCTGCTCGCGAATCACGCTGCCGAGGATGCGCCCGAGCAGGCGGATGTCCTCCACCAGCGGCGCATTCTTGGCCGCGGCCGTCGCTGCGGCGGGCATTGGTCGGGGCGGTGGCTCGTGGCACGGTGGCGGTGCGGGCAACGTCGGGAAGGTCCGTCATGACGACGGCGACGCAATATATAGGCCAGCGGCGGGGTCCGCCGGCACCCAGGGCGCGCCGGCGCCTTGCCCGGCGCTCGCGCAGGTCGGCGACGACCGCGCTCAGCGCGACATGATCTGCGTCGGCGCCGAACCGGTGACCTGCGTATCCTTGAACAGCGACGGGTTGAAAGTCTGCGCCAGCGAGGCCGGCGCATCCATCGCCCACAGCGCGATGGCGCGCGCGCTCATCGGCTTGGCGAACAGGTAGCCCTGCAACTCGTCGCAGCCCATCTGCACCAGCAGGTCGCGCTGCGCGGTGGTTTCCACGCCCTCGGCCACGACGCGCAGGCCGAGCGTGCGCGCCATCGTGAGGATCGCCTCGACGATGGCCCGGGCGTCGGCATCGTGAACCATGTCGACCACGAAGGCGCGATCGATCTTCAGTTCCTGCGCCGGCAGGCGGCGCAGCGTGGCCAGGCTCGAGTGCCCGGTGCCGAAGTCATCGATCGACACATGCACGCCGAGCTTGCCCAGTCGCGCCAGGGCATGCCGCGTGACCTGGGTGTCTTCCATCGCCACCGACTCGGTGATCTCGCAAGTGAAGCGGTTGGGCTGCAGACCGTGAGCGCGCAAGCCGGTTTCCAACAGGCGGGCGAAGTTGTCCTGGCGCATCTGGTAGCCCGACACGTTGATCGCCACCCGCATGCGCATGCCGGCCTTGCGCCAGAGCGCGGCCTGCTCGAGCGCCGCTTCGAGCACCCAGTTGCCGATGGCGCCGATCAAGCCGTATTTCTCGGCGATCGGGATGAAGCGCGCCGGGCTCACCATGCCCAGGTGCGGATGCTTCCAGCGCAGCAGCGCCTCGGCCGCCGTCACCTGCAGGCTGGCGGCATCGATCTTGGGCTGGTACACCAGCTCGAGCTCGTGCCGGGTGATGGCCTGCCGCAGGTCTTGCGCAATCTTGTGTTCCTCGCGCTGCTCGGTCTCGACGCGCGGATCGAACGACGCATGCGAGCCACCGCCGGCACGCTTGACCGAGCGCATCGCCGCCGCAGCGCGGGCGATCAACTGCGCGCTGCTGCCGTGCTTCGGAAACAGCGCCACGCCCACCGAGATGCCGGTGGCAAAGCGCTGGCCGTCGAGCTCCACGCCGCCGGCCAACTCCTCGGCCACGCGGCGCGCCATCACGTCGCAGGTGGACGCGCCGGCGTTGAGCCAGATCGCGAATTCGTCGCCGGCCATGCGGCACATCGGCACCCGCTGGCCGCACAGCTCGCGCAGGCGTCGTGCCGCCGCACCGAGCACCTTGTCGCCTTGCGCATGGCCGTGGCCCTCATTGACGAGGCGAAAGCCGTCGAGCCCCGCGTACAGCAGCGCGCCAGTGCGGTCGGCACCACGCTCGGTGTCGAGCGCGTGCGCGAGCTCGGTTTCGAACGCCTGGCGCGACATCAGGCCGGTGATCGCATCGACGGCTGCCGGTGCGGCATTGGCGTGCTGCACCGCCGCACCATCTGACGAACGCGGCCGCGCACCGCCCACGCCACGCCGGCGCCGATGAGGCCGAGGGCGACGGCCAGCGCGCCATACAGCTGGGTGATGGTCAAGAAAGTCAACATGGGCTCCTCGACGCCTGCCCAAGCGCAGGCGCTCCCGGTTCCCATGTTCGGTGCTCAGCCGCTTGCCCGTGTCTGGAATAGCGCCGGTTGCACGGTCAATTCATCGCTTCAGCCCGTCGAATCAGCAGCAGCGCGCACCGCCGCGCCCGTATTTGCGCTCGATCTCGCGCGCGCAGAACTCGCCGCGCGTGAGCACCGGCGCGCCGGGATGGCGCTGCGCGGCGTGCACCAGGTAGCGTTCGTAGTCGGGCAGGCCGAACACCTGCCGACAGCCCGAACAGAAGGCGCGCAGGCGCGGCCGCAGCGCGAGCGCTGGATCACGCAGCGCGTTCATGCCGACGCCCCTCCGGCCACGGCCGCCGCCGGCGGAATCTCCTGCGCCGTGGGGTAGGCCTGCTTGAGCGCCTGCAGGCAGATCTTGGCCGCGAAGACGCACATCGCCATCACCAGCAGCACGAAGAACGCGCACACCGCGGCGTCGAGGTAGTTGTTGAACGCCACGCGCTGCATCTCCGCGATCGACTTGGCCGGCGCGAGCACCGTGCCCTGCGCGGCGGCGTCGCTGAACTTGCGCGCCAGCGCGATGAAGCCGATGGCCGGGTCGCTGCTGAAGATCTTCTGCACGCCGGCGGTCAGCGTGGTGATCAGCAGCCAGGCGGTCGGCACCAGCGTGACCCACACGTAGCGCTCGCGCTTCATCTTCACCAGCATGCTGGTGCACAGCAGCAGCGCGATGCCGGCCAGCATCTGGTTGCCCACGCCGAACAGCTGCCACAGCGTGTTGATGCCGCCGAGCGGATCGACCACGCCCTGGTACAGGAAGTAGCCCCACAGCCCCACGCACAGCGCGGTGCCGAGCACGTTGGCCGGCAGGTACTCGGTGTTGCCGAGCGGCCGGTACACGTGGCCGAGCATGTCCTGGATCATGAAGCGGCCGACGCGCGTGCCGGCGTCGACCGCGGTCAGGATGAACAGCGCCTCGAACAGGATCGCGAAGTGGTACCAGAACGCCTCCATCGCCTTGCCGCCCACCGCCGGCGCCGAGGATCTGCGCCATGCCCACGGCCAGCGTGGGCGCGCCGCCGGCGCGCGACAGGATGCTGGTCTCGCCGATGTCCTTGGCGGTCTGCTCGATCAGCTCCGGCGTGATCGTGAAGCCCCAGCTCGAGATCACCTGCGCGGCCTGCGCCGGCGGTGGTGCCGATCACCGCCGCCGGCGCGTTCATCGCGAAGTAGATGCCGGGGTCGAGCACGCACGCCGCCGTGAGCGCCATCACCGCGACGAACGATTCGGCCAGCATGCCGCCGAAGCCGATGAAGCGCGCGTGCGATTCCTTCTCGATCATCTTGGGCGTCGTGCCCGACGAGATCAGCGAGTGGAAGCCCGACACCGCGCCGCAGGCGATGGTGATGAACAGGAACGGGAACAGCTGGCCGGAGAACACCGGCCCGGTGCCGTCGAGGAAGCGCGTGGTCGCCGGCATCGCCAGCGTCGGCGCGACGACGTAGATGCCGAGCGCCAGCGCGACGATCGTGCCGATCTTCAGGAAGGTGCTCAGGTAGTCGCGCGGCGCGAGCATCAGCCACACCGGCAGGCTGGCGGCGATGGCGCCGTAGAGGATGAGCGCCCAGGCGAGTTGCGTGCCGGTGAGCGTGAACAGCGGCGCCCAGGTCGGGCTTTCGGCGACCAGGCGGCCGACGAAGATCGACGCCAGCAGCAGCACCACGCCGAAGGCCGAGGCTTCGCCGACGCGCCCGGGGCGGATCACGCGCATGTACACGCCCATCAGCAGCGCGATCGGGATCGTGGCCGCGATCGTGAACAGGCCCCACGGGCTATCGGTGAGCGCCTTGACCACCACCAGCGCGAGCACGGCCAGGATGATGATCATGATCGCCAGCACGCCCACCAGCGCCAGCGCGCCGGGGATCGGGCCGAGCTCCATCTTGATCATCTCGCCGAGCGACTTGCCGTCGCGCCGCATCGACGCGAACAGGACGATGAAGTCCTGCACCGCGCCGGCGATCACCACGCCCGACCAGGATCCACAACGTGCCGGGCAGGTAGCCCATCTGCGCCGCCAGCACCGGCCCGACCAGCGGGCCCGCGCCCGGCGATGGCCGCGAAGTGGTGGCCGTACAGCACGACACTTGTTGGTCGGCACGTAGTCCATGCCGTCGTTGTGCCGCACCGCCGGCGTGGGCCGCGAGTCGTCGAGCTGCAGCACCTTGTCGGCGATGAACTTGCTGTAGAAGCGGTAGGCGATGAAGTAGACGCTGAGCGCCGCCGTCACCAGCCACACCGCGTTGACGCTCTCGCCGCGCCCGAGCGCCAGTGCAGCGAACGAGAATGGCGCCGACGATGGCCACCGCCGCCCACAGCAACACGGATCCGAGCTTGTTCATGGCAGCTCCTCCGTTGGGATCGGGAGTCTTGCACTCCGCGCGGCCGGCGCGGGCAAAGCCCGTGCCGGCAGTGGAGTTGTTGCGGGTTTCTTCTCGTGCTCCTCCAGGCCGGTCTCATGATCGACAGGCGGGCACCGTCTCGACCACAGTTGCTCGGGCCGGGATCGAGGGGGCCCGGTCCCGTCGAGCCCCTGGCGCTCGCTATGCTTGCGCCCGATCGGCGTTCGCTGACTTGCCCAGGAGGACGGCGATGAACGAAAGCGAACTCCGTCGTCAGATCGAGTCGGTTCGTCGCGGCACGCTGCCGCGACGCCGCTTCGTGGCGCGTCTCGCCGCCTTCGGCATCGCCGCGCCGACGGCATGGCTGCTGCTTGCCGATGCCGGCGTCGCTCAGCCTTCGGCAGAGCCGCCCTACAAGCCCACCAAACGTGGCGGCGGCGGGCCGCTGCGCGTGCTGCTTTGGCAGGCGCCGACGCTGCTGAACCCGCACTTCGCCACCGGCACCAAGGACGAGCTCGGCGCGCAGGTTTTCTACGACGCGCTCGCCCGCTTCGACGCCGAAGGCGTGCTGCAGCCGATCCTCGCGGCCGAGATCCCGAGCCGCGAGAACGGCGGGGTCGCTGCCGACGGCCGATCGGTGATCTGGAAGCTCAAGCGCGGAGTCACCTGGCACGACGGCACGCCCTTCACCGCCGACGACTTCGTCTTCAATTGGCAGTTCGCCACCGACCCTGCCACCGCCGCGACCACGCTCGGCGCCTTCAGCGACATGAAGGTCGAGCGCGTCGACTCGCACACCGTGCGTCTCCTCTTCGACCGACCGACGCCGTTCTGGCCGCGCAGCTACTGCATCATCGGGCTGATCCCGAAGCATCTCTTCGGTCGCGTACCTGGGCGCCAAGTCGCGTGAGGCACCCGCGAATCTCAAGCCCGTCGGCACCGGGCCCTTCCGCTTCGGCGACTTCAGGCCAGGCGACCTGCTGCGCGGCGAGATCAACCCGACCTATCACCAGCCGAACCGGCCCCACTTCGACACCATCGAGGTCAAGGGCGGCGGCGATGCCGCGTCGGCGGCGCGCGCGGTGCTGCAGACCGGCGAGTTCGACTTCGCCTGGAACCTGCAGGTCGAGGACGACGTGCTGCGGCGCATGGAGAACGGCGGCAAGGGGCGGGTGCACATCTCGCCCGGCGGCGCGCTCGAGTTCATCGAGCTCGCCTGGCACGACCCGTACTCGGAAGTCGACGGCGAGCGCGGCAGCGCCAAGTCGCGTCATCCGGTGTGGCGCGACCCCGCGGTGCGACAGGCGATGACGCTGCTGCTCGATCGCCAAAGCGTGCAGGACTTCGTCTACGGCCGCGCCGGCATCGCCACCGGCAGCGTGGTCAACAACCCGGCGCGCTTTCGCAGCCCGAACACGAAGTTCGAGTTCAACGTCGACAAGGCCAACGCCCTTCTCGACAGTGCCGGCTGGAAGCGCGGCAGCGACGGCGTGCGCGAGAAGGACGGTCGCAAGCTGCGCTTCCTCTTCCAGACCGCGATCAACAGCGCGCGGCAGAAGGCGCAGCAGATCGTCAAGCTGGCCTGCCAGCGTGCCGGCATGGAGATCGAGCTGAAGGGCGTGGTTGCCGCGGTCTACTTCGGCGCCGACGTCGCCAATCCCGACACCAACGCGAAGTTCTGGGCCGACATGCAGATGTACACGCAGAACATGGGCCGCCCGACCCCGGGCGCTTCATGGACCGCTACGTGAGCTGGGAGTTCGCGACCAAGGCCAACAAGTGGCAAGGCCGCAACGTCAGCCGCTGGCGCAACGACGAGTACGACCGCCTCTACCGCGCCGCCGAGGTCGAGCTCGACCCGGTGAAGCGCGTCGCCACCTTCATCCGCATGAACGACCTCGTGGTCAGCGAGCACCACATCCTGCCGCTGGTCTATCGCCCGCAGGTGGCGGGTGCGAACCGCAACCTGGTGGTGTCGCTCTCCGGCTGGGCGAACGACCTGTCTTCAGTTCACAGCTGGTATCGCGACGGCTGAAGGGTGGCGCTCGGCGCTGAGCGTCGCAAACGCATCCCGCGTTCAAGGGGGACAGGAAAACCCCCGCGCCCCCTTCGCGGGCCGACACTGACACTCGCTGCGGACGGACACGAACATGCGCACCGTGTCCTGTCGGACTGCCAAGGCGGTCGCTACTGACGTGCATCCGATGACGTTGTTGGCACGACAGTGGAGACTCCATGAAGAACGCGACACTCGCCGTGGCTTTGGCCGCGGCTGTCCTGAGCGGCACTGCACAGGCCGCCCTCCAGGGACGTGATCTGAACGGCGACGGCAACGTCGACGCCTTCTACGACACCGACCTGGACATCACCTGGCGGAGGAACGCCAACCTGAACGGCTTGATGAGCTGGGCCAATGCCGTCAGCTGGGCCGACAACATGACTTTCGGAGGCTATACCGACTGGCGACTACCGACGAGCGCCGCTTGCGCCGGATTCAATTGCACCGGCGAGCGAGATGGGCCATTTGTGGTACGTCGAGCTCGGCAACCTGGCGGGAGATCTGACGCCGAACACCGGCAGGTTCGGGAACATGCAGCTCTACGCGTACTGGTCGGGTACCACCTACGCGCCCGATGCGACCCAGGCGTGGCACTTCAATATCGACCAGGGCGACCAGGACATCGGCGGCAAGGAGAACTCCCTGTTACGCGATGGCCGTGCGCCCCGGCGATGTGCTCGCCGCGGTGCCGGAGCCCGAAACCTACGCCCTGATGCTTGCCGGCCTGGCGGCCGTCGGTTTCGCTGCGCGTCGCCGTCGGCATGAGGTCACGGGCCAGAAACAGAGCAGTTGAATTCCCCCGGCCCGCCCGGGCTCATGCGTGCTGGGTGAACCCGGCACCGCCTCCGAGTGGAGGAGCCGGACAGGGCAGGGATCGCGCTCGCCTACGACGAGGTGACGGGGTGCTTGGTTTCCCTGTCCCCCAGGTTGACGATGCGCGAGAAGAGCTTCCGATACTCCTTGTCGGTGTCGCCGCGGAAGTTCGGGTCGCGGTTCTCGCTGAACGCGGCGTCGATCGCCGCCCAGTCTTCGGGCAGCAGGTGGCGCTGTGCCGCCGGCAGGATCACCGCTTCCTCGCGACCCAGGTGGTCCCACAGGAAGGCGGCGTAGCGTGCGACTTCGTCCTCGAGCGTGCGGGTCGCGCGCAGTCGGCCTTCGGCATCGGTCGCGATCAGTGCCTCGACCTGCTCCGCCAGCGCCGCGACGAGCTGGTGGTCCCGCTCGTGCTGGCGGTCGAGCTCATCGAGCTGTGCGTTGCAGCTCGTCGTGCGTTCGCGCAGCCGCCGGAACAGATGCTCCTCTTCCTTGGGGTGATGTAGCTTCACCGGGAATTGCTGCACGTAGCGCACGATGGCGCGCATCAGCGCCGCATCGACCGCCGTGCCCGCTTCGCGCGCGTCGGCCAGAGCGTGCATCCAGGCATGCATCACCGCAGCCAGTGAACGATGCTCGTCGCGAATGATGCCGATCGCCCGTGCCGGCGCCGTGGGCTCGCCGGTGGACGACACCAGCACCGGCAGGCCGGCCTTCACCAGCACGGACAGCGTCTCGGACATGAAAGCCATGCCCAGCTTGCCGCGTCCGCCATGCGAGGCCATGAAGATGAGGTCGCAGCCGCCCGCGCGCGCCGCCTCGACGATGGCCTGCGCCGGCTTGTCGCTCACGACGTGACGCGATTCGCAGGGCACGCCCAGGGCGCGCGCCGCGGCTTCCGCCTTGGCCAGCAACTCGCGCGGCTTGCCGAGATAGGCGTATTCGTAGGTGTCGCGTGCGGTCATGCGCAGCACCTCGGCGTCACTGCGAAACAGGCTGGCGGTATCTGCGAGGGCATGGAAGAAGGTGATGCGCGCGCCGAGCGGGCGAGCCAGCGCGACGGCGTTGCCGACCACCTCGACCGAAAGGTCGGTGTCGTCGACGGGAACGAGCAGATGGCGGTACATGGAGAGCTCCTGAGGCTGCCACGAAGGTACGCGGCGAAGCGTCGCATGGTCTTGCGCTGGATCAAGGCGGCGGCCTTGGCTTGACGCACATGATCCTTCCGACATGCGACTGCAGTTCTTCGACGTCATGGCTGGAACAGCGCTGGTTCCGGAGGTGGCCAGGCGGCCGACCTCACTGCTGACCAGGAGGGGCAGGCGGGAGGCGGCGGCTGGACGCGGTCCCGCGCACCCGTCACTTCGCCGGCCAGATCGATGCCGCGCGCAACTGGGTGTCTTTCTCGCCCGGCAGGACGAAATCGACCCGGACCTTGTCGCCGGCCTTGATCTTGGACAGGTCAGTACACCGACTCGCCGACGTGGACGAAGCCCGTCCGTCCGTCCGCCGCGCGCAGCTCCAGGGTGCGATCAGATGCGTCGACAGACAGCACGGCGTAGACCTCGGGCTGCGGCGAATAGTCGATGCCCTGACCCTGCACGCGCCGGCCGCCGATGCCGCCGCCGGCTCCGACCTGCGCCAGAACGGGCTGCAGCAGCGCCGCGATCAGCAACCCGAAGCAGACTCGGCCTGATGAGTTTCTTCATGTCGCCCTCCATTCGCTCGACGACGCTGAGCACCTCGGACGTGTCAGCCGCGATTTTCCATGCGGCGTCGATTCCGCGCTCTGCCGACTGTCAGGGCATCCAGAAATCGCGCCCGTAGAGCCGCTGCAGGCGTGCGCCCGGGCCTTCGACCTCGCGCAGGTACTGCTCCCAGGCGTCGAGCTGCTTGTCGGGCCCGATCACGAAGAAGCTGCCGTCGCTGCGGTCGAGCCCCTTGGCGTCGTAGCCCGGCAGCAGGCGGCTGTGGACACGGTCCTTGCGTTCGTAGAGCTTGTCGACGAGCTGCGGGTCGCTGCGCAAGGCCAGGATCGCCGTGCGGAAGACGCCGCACCATCTCGGGCGCCTGACCGTCGGCGAGGTCGGCCGCAATGCCTTCGGCGCGGGCCTCGTAGGTCTGCGAGGCGCGCGATTCGCCGAAGGCCTGCGCCATCACGTACTCGCCGAGGCTGGGGTCGCGCTGGCCGTCCTTGATCACGCCGATGACGAAGCGAACGGTCTGCGGCAGCTCGGGCGTGCGCTCGGCGTAGTAGCCGACGCGGCCCCCCGACACCAGCCGCGCAGCCCGTTGCTGTAGGCCAGACCCGCGCCGACGGTCTTGGGGAAGAAGCCGTGCGGCCGCCGCCCCCGTAGAGCGGGTGGCCAGGTAGTCGAGCAGCTTGTCCTTGTCGGCCGCATCCGCGAAGTGCACCGCCGGCACCGAGGTGAGGATCACGCCGCCCTGCTTGTTCGGCGCATGCAGGCCGACGTGCAGCGGCGACTCCGGCGCTCCGCCCGGGCTCAGACGCGGCGCCGATCGGCGCCTCGGTGCTAGGAGGACGCTCCGAACGGTGCCGGCATCCAGCCACGCCGCGAAGGATTCGACCTGAGGCGCGAGCGCGCCGCGCATCTCCTGCCGAAGAAGCCAGGAACTCGTGCCCCGCTCGCCGAGCAGGAGCCGGCGAGCCCCTCCAGCTTCGCCAGAGCCTCGCTCGCCGGTAGCGACAGATCGTCGCGAAGGGCCTGCGCGAGATAGGCGCAGTCGGCGCCGGGGCAGACGTCGGGGATCTCGGCCAGGCTCAGGTCGAGGTCGCGCACGGCTTCGCCGGCGAGCGTGCGCTGAGCGGTCGAGAGCGACTCCCAGCCAGGCGACTTGCCCTCGGCGCGCTGCTCCTTCAGGCGCTTGAGGTCGAGCGTGCGGCCGCTATCCGCGAGCCGCGTCAGGAAGGCCGCGACCGCTTCGCCGTCGCCCGGAGCCGGGTCCTCGAACTGCCAGCGCAGGCGCAGGGCGTTGTGGTGCGGGTCAGCGCGGAGTCGCTCGGCGAGCCAAACCGGGCTGGCCTGCATGCGCCAGGCGTTGGCCGGGTCGATGACCCAGGCCTCCTCGGGGCCCTGCATCGTGTTGCGCAAGCCGCGAGGGACTGATCGACCAGATCGCGCAGGCGCGGCAGGTTCTCCTGCGCCAGTCGGGCGATAAAGCACCAACGCCATCCAGTCGAGCGCCGCGGGATTCGTCCGCACCCACACCCGAGCCGCGCAGCACCAGCTCCACCCGGCCGGTCCGGGGGTTCGCCGCGAAGGTGGCCGTGCATCCGAGATTTCCCTGCGCAGGCGTTCGCTCATCCCTCGTAGGGGAGGGCTGGCCGTTCTCGATCACGCCGACGCGGTGAGCAGGTCGGGAAGCAGGGACAGGTAACGGAGCTGGTCCCGCGGAACGCCGTCGAGCCGCAGGGCCAGCCCCGTCGTCGCGCCCGTCATGCTGTCGAACCGCGAGACCACCAGCGGCACGCCGCTCGACCGGCCGCACGGACTCGAACTGAAAGCCGTCGTCGAGCGTCCTCGGCGGCGACTTGACGAAGGACGTAGGCGGCACCCGGGCTTCCTTTCGATCGGCCCCGCTCGGCATCGGCTCGGCGGCATGGCCGCCATGACTGTGGCGCATCGGTCGTGCGTAGTGGCGCTTAGCCGCTCGGTCTCCTCGGCGAGGCGCGCTTCCGCTCGGCTTCTTCCCGGGCGATGAGCCCGGCGCTAGGCCGTGCGCCGATGACGTAGGGAACGACGTCGGTGATCTTCCAGCGCGCGAGGCCATCCCGCCAGAAGTTGCGCTTGGCGTCGAGCAGGGTTCGCAGGCTGGCGAATTCGGGCTTGAGCACCAGCGACTTGCGATCCCCCGGGGAGCGCTCGAGCTGCAGCAGCAGGTTCACCCACGCCGAGCTGCCGCTGCGCGAGCCGAAGCCGGGCGGCGTGCCGAGGAACT
>CAWHBZ010000052.1:0-258139 GCA_963827645.1 uncultured beta proteobacterium
GGCAGCTCCCTCGACCGGACCGGCGCAGTCTGCGCCGGACAGCGGGAAAGTGGGAGCGGCGGCGGAAAGGCCCTCTCCTCGGTGGAAATGACGATGTTGGGCTGTCGGGCGCTGACGTGGCGCTCGCGGGCCCTCCGGCAGCGCCGGCGTCAGCCCTCGCTGCCCACCTGGTTGCCGAACTGCGCGGGCGCACCAAGCACGTCGCGCATCAGGTCACCGAGCTGGCGCGGGCCCAGCGGCGAAGGTGGCGGCACCGGAAGCTTGCGAGGCACCGTGCCGCACCAGCCCTCGACGTCGAGGTCGTCACCGTTCAATTCCGTGAGTTGTTCGGACGCGTTGGCGTCCGCCCGCTGCAACGACGAGGCCGCGTTCAGCGCGGACGCCCACTACGACGGCGGCAACGCCGAAGACGCTGCAAGCTTCAGCTGCCGGACGCCTTGAGCGCTGGCGACGCCCACCTGCTGCACGGCCGCGAGCTCGAGTGCGCCTCGGGGCCTCAAGCGCGCGCGGTGATCACCTCGTCGAGCCGCGTGGTGTAGCGCGGTGAGCGTTGCTCCTGCCTGGCGGCGGACGATGGGCGTTGCGCAGCGCGCACGGCACTCGCGACGTCGACGGCACCGCGACCGAAGCGCTGGTTGAGCGCGTCCATCGCCCGCATCAGACGCGTGCGGTCGCGCCTGGCAGCGGGCTGCAGCGTGTCGTCGCCGAATAGATCGGGCTCGTCGGCCGTGCGCGCATGCGGCTGCAAGTCGACCAGCACGACACCGGCCTTCACGTAGCGATAGCCCGGCCGGAACATGGCCTCGAGCGTGCGTGTGGCCGCCGCCGCGAGCAACCGCGTGTCGGCGGTGGGCGGCTTGAGCGCCAGCGTGGCGCTCGGGCTGTGCTGGCGGTCTTGCTGGCGAAACGGGCTGGTCGACAGAAACACCTGCACCGCGCCGGCCACGCTGCGCTGGCTGCGCAGCTTGTCGCGCCACGCGCGAAGCAAAACCGTTCACCGATTCGGTGAGGCTCGCCAGGCTCGTGACCGGCTCGCCGAAGCTGCGCGAGCACATGATCTGCTGGTTGGCGTCGGGCGCATCGTCGACGCCAAGGCACGGCTGCCCGCGCAACTCGCGCACCGTGCGCTCGAGCACCACGTTGAACTGCTGGCGCAACACCACCGGATCGGCGCGGATCACGTCGAGCACCGAGTGCATGCCGCCGTCGCGCAGCCGCGCACTGGTCTTGCGGCCGATGCCCCACACCGCACCGACGTCGGTGGCGCGCATCACCGCCTCGAGCTGCGCAGTCGACAGCTCGCCGAAGTTGCACACCTGTGCCAGCTGCGCGCGGGTAGCTGCCGGGCTTGCGGTCGGCTGTCTTGGCCACGTGATTGGCGAGTTTGGCCAGCGTCTTGGTGGCGGCCAGGCCCACGCTGGTGGGCAGGCCGGTCCACTGCAGCACCTGCGCGCGCAGCGCACGGCCCAGCAGGGTGAGGTCGCCGCGCACGCCGGCGAAGTCGAGAAAACACTCGTCGATGCTGTAGATCTCCTGACGCGGTGCATAGGAGGCGGCCAGCGTCATCATGCGGTTGGACATGTCGCCATAGAGCTCGAAGTTGGCCGACAGCGCCACCAGGCCGGCCCGGCGCTGCAGATGGCGCACCTGGAACCACGGCTGCGCCATCTCGACGCCCAGGTCCTTGGCCTCGTTGCTGCGCGCCACGCACACGCCGTCGTTGTGCGACAGCACGACCACCGGCCGGCCCATGAGCGACGGCCGGAACACTCGCTCGCAACTGACGTACATGTTGTTGACGTCGACCAGCGCCAGCACGGCGTGCCTCTCAGACCGACAGCGATTTGATCGCGTGCGTCACCACGCCCCACACCTGCAGCCCGGTATCCGCCGACACCACGATGTCGGGCACCGATGCGTCGGCCGCACGCAGCCGCACATCGTGCGGCTGCGTGACCAGACTCCGGCAGACGAAGCCGTCGTCGATGATGGCGATCACCACGTGGTCGTGCACCGGCGTGATGGCGCGATCGACGAGCACGAGGTCGCCATCGTCGATGCCGGCCTCGCGCATCGCGCTGCCTGCGACGCGCATCACGAAGGTGGCCTGAACATGCCGGATCAGGATGTCGTTGAGATCGATGCGGCCGACGCCGCTGTCGTCGGCCGGCGAGCCGAAACTGAACGCCACGCTGGACCGCGGCTTGCGTGCATCGCCCACCGCCGCAGGCTTGATTACCTGGGCTGCACCTTCATAGCTGGACATGCGTACAGTATACGCAGGCGCCGCTTCAGCGCAATCCGTGCGACGACGGTTCAGCGCGTGTCTTCGCGGGTTTGAATGTCTGCCGGCGTCGCGCTGTGCGACAGCGTGTACAGCCCGCTCACCGCACCAGGTGCCGCACCGATGCGGGCCAGTGATTGCACTTCGAGCTCCGCTGCGGCCAGCGCTTCGAGCACGGGGGCGTCGTAGCCGTGCACCACCAGCACCCAGTCGGCCTCCTGGTCGTGGCCGCGGATGCGCTGCTCGGTGGTGGTGGCGATCGGCGGCCTTTCGTGCTGCAGCAGGTGGGCACCGGCCAACCCGGCGCGCACCGCGAGCGTATCGATCAGCGAACGCAGCGCGCCGCGCAGCGGCACTTCAGCTCCGACGGCCGGCGACAACCGCACGGTGAGTGCGTGCCGCGCCACGGCACCGCCGCGCGTGTGCAGCACTCGGCACTGCGTGCGGATCATGTGGCGGTGGTGCGGCATCAACTTCGTCGACCACGGCGAGGGCGCATTCAGGCTCGCCAGGTACGCCGGCGACGACAGCACGTCGTGGCTGTCGAGCTCGTACATCACGAACACGCCGTCATCGTCGCTCGCGCTGCGCCAGCGCGACGCGCGCCGAAACCCCGCAATGCCCAGCCGCTCGGGAAAATGCTCGTGCGAGTGCCAGTGCTCGAACTCCGCGCGCATGTCGCGAGCCACCTCCCACCACATCGCAAGCGCCGCAGTGCCGAGCAACGACATCGTTCCGCCTCGAAGCGAAGAGACGCGCAGACTGCCAGACAATCACCGCCGCGCGCAAGGCCCTCTGCCGCACCAGCGGATTCGAGGAGAACGGCGGGCCAACCGCAGGCGCGACGCGTCGACGACGCGCTGGTCGCGCGCGAGAAATCGCGCTGCAAGCCGGTCCGGTGAGCAGCGCCCGGTGCGCGCGGGGCGCGCCACCCCGCCGCCGTCGCGGGCTCAGACGATCCCGGCCTCGCGCAAGCGCGCGACCTCGGCCGGCGAGTAGCCGATCTCCGCCAGGATCGCCTCGGTGTGCTCGCCAAGCAGCGGCGCGCGGCCGCGGATTCCGCCGGGCGTGTCGGACAGCCGGATCGGCGTGTCCACCACCGGCGCAGGCTTCGGGGTGCCGGGAAAAACGATCTCGCGCAGGATGCCGCTGGCGCGGATGTGGGCGTCATCGAGCGCTTGCTGCGGGCTGTGCACCGGCCCGGCTGGAATGCGCGCGGCTTCGAACGCCTGGATCGCGTCGGCGCGTGAGCGCGCTGCGCACCAGGCGGCCAGGCGCTCGCTCACCACGTGCGCGTGCCGGCCGCGCGCCACGTCGTCGGCGAACCTCGGGTCGTCGATCCACTCCGGCGCGCCGAGCATGCGGCAGAAACGCTGCCACAACGGCTGACCGACCGCCTGCACGATCAGCCACTGGCCATCGGCACAGGCGAAGAGATCGGTTGGCGCAGAACCGTAGCCGAGGTTGCCCTGCGGCACCCGATCGGGCTTGGCGATCGCCTGCTCGATCAGCACCGCGTTAGAGAACGTCAGCGCGGTCGCCATCAGCGAGCCGCTCACCTCCTGGCCGCGGCCGCTGCGCTCGCGCGCCATCAGCGCGAGCAGCGCGCCGAACGCGGCCGCGGTGGCGGTGCCGAAGTCGACCCAGTTCACGCTGGCGCGGCGCGGCGCGCCGGGCTCGCCGCTCATGAACACCGCACCCGACAGCGCCTGGCCGAGGCCGTCGAAGCCGAGCCGGTGCGCATACGGGCCGGCCTGGCCGAATGCGTTGGTCGCCACCAGGATCGCGCGCGCGTTGATGGCCGACACGCTCGCATAGTCGAGCCCCATCGATTGCAGCGTGGCACCCGGCAGGTTGGCGATCACGATGTCGGCGCGCGCGATCAGCTGCTTCACGATCTCGCGGCCTGCCGGCGCGGTGGGATCGAGCGACAACGAACGCTTGCCGCGGTTGACCTGCATGTACAGGCCGCCCTCGCCGCTGTCGGCCAGCGGCAGCACGAAGCGGTCTTCGCTGCCGCCGACCTTGTCGACGCGGATCACGTCGGCGCCGTGGTCGGCCAGCAGCGCACCGCAGAACGGGCCGGCGATGAAGCGCCCGAAGTCGAGCACCCGGATGCCTGCGAGCACGCCTTCGTTCATCGAGACCGGCGCTACGACAGCACATTCACTCCGGTGACGCTCCCGATGCGCGCCGCCAGCTGCGCGGCGCTCGACGATTCAGGGCAACGGCCGACCTTGACCAGGCCGGTGCCGGCCAACTGCAGGCTCACCCACCACTCGAGCGCGCCGGCCTGCGCGCCCTCCTGCTGGACCTGCACGTGGCGAATCGCCCCGAAGCGGGCGACCAGCTTGCCTTGCTGCGTCACCGTGCGCGACAGGCGGTCGAATGCGGTGACCTGCCGCCCCTGACGCAGCGTGAGCGTGGCTGGCGACTCGCTTTCGACCACGAGGAACTCGTCGTGCGATCGGGAGGGCAGCCATCGCTGCATGAGTGACCGAGCGTTCATGTGTGCCTTGTCTTGACATCGAAGGTGACAACGGCATGCGGGCGACACACCGACGGGTGGGTGCCGCAGGCGTGCACCGCCTGCGTATTAGACCCCGGGCGCCGTCGATGCGCAGGCTCACGCACTGCGTAGAACACTTTCTTTCAGCTCTGCATCGACCAAGTCCCGTCAGTTCACCACCTTCACCGGCTGCCCCGGCCTGGGTTCTGCGCCGCCGCCGTAGGCGCTGTTCATCAGCCTCAGCTGCGACTCCGCCCGCGCCGGCAGCGGCGACGAGCGCGCCAGTTCGGCGAAGCCACCGCGCGGATAGGGCACCGTGTTCACGCTCCACGGCCGTGCCGCGGCACGGTCGGCCGCCGTCAGCGCCCGAAACGACGATTCGGCTTCCAGCATCCCCGCGTCAGCGCGCTGCCGCGCGGCGGCATCCTTGCCCGCGTACTGCAGCAGGTAGATGCGCTCGCCCGGCCCGGTGACGAGCGTCAGGCTCACCGGCCGGGTCTGGCCCTGCTGGTTGCGGAGCCGACCCTTCGAAGTGCGTGGCCGCCAGGCCGTGCAGCGTGCGCCGCTCGTTGCGGCCTTCGGTCGGCTTGACGACGTTGCGGATCACCTCCTCGTGCGTGCTGCCGGCCTTGGGCGGCACCAGCCGCACGATCAGGCCCGCGTCAGCGGCGCCGTTGACCAGCAAGATCGCCTGCTGTGTCGTTTTGCACCTGCCAGCCCGCCGGCGCCGTGAGCGCGATGCCCAGGCCCTCGTGGTAGAAGTTGCGCCCCCGCACCACCCCCTGCTCGCGGCTGTCGCCGAAGGTCATGCCTGCGACGGCCTGCAGGTAGCGCGTGCGCGCGTCGTCGGCGTAACCGCTCTGCCCCTGGTACTTGACGGCGAACTGCTTGATGTCGGCCAGCCGCTTGTCGTTGCTCGGGTGCGAGGCGAGCCAGCTCGTGCCGGACGCGCGGGCTTGCCCTCGGCCTTGGCCACCTCGGCGGCGAACTGCTCCTGGCTCTTCAGCACCTGGATCACGTCGATCATGTTCTGCGGGTCGTAGCGGTTGCGCGCCAGGTACTCGGCGCCCAACTCGTCGGCCTGCGTCTCCTGCTCGCGGCTGTACGACGCGACGTAGCCCGCCGCCACCGTCTGCGACATCTGGCTGGCGATGCTGTGGCGCCGCTCAAGCCGCCGACCTCGAGCACCGCGCCGAGCACGGTGGCCGCGAGCACGCCCACGCCGGCCGTCTGCTGGCGCGTGGCGCGCTGCGCGCCGTGGCGGGCGGTGACGTGGCCGATCTCGTGGCCCATCACGCCGGCCAGCTCGGCCTCGCTGTCGAGGTAAGCCATGATCCCGCGCGTGACGTAGACGTAGCCGCCGGGCAGCGCGAAGGCGTTGACCTCCGGGCTGTCGAGCACCGTGAAGGTCCACTTCAGGTTGGCGCGGTGCGATTGCTTGGCGAGCCTCTGGCCCAGGTCGTCGACGTAGGCCTGCAGCTTGGGGTCGGCGTAGGCGCCGTACTCCTGCAGCACCTCCTGGTGCGCCTTGGCACCTTCGGTGATCTCGGTCTGCTCGTCCATCACCGTGCGCTCGGTGCGCCCGGTGACGGGGTTGACGACCTGAGTGCCGCAAGCCGCCAGCAGCGACGCGGCAATCATCAGCAGGCGAACATGGCGCATGCTCACTGGAGCCTCCACACGGCGGGCCTGGGTCGCGGCCCGGTACGACAGCGTAATCGCTCTGCTTCGCACTGCTGGCAGCCGACCAGTGCCGGCTTGGCACCGCGCCAGCTACCTCGCGAACGCTTCCGTCATGCCGCGGCCACGGCCGCCTGCAGCCGCGCCGTCCGCTCGAGGTGGGCGGCGAGGTGCACGCCGAGCTCGCGCACGTCGTCTTCGGCGCCGTGCATGAAGCTCGACTTGCGCCGGCGCAGAAACGGCAGCCCCAGCACGTACAGTCCCGGCGCGTCGACGACGCCGCGGTCGTGCTTCAGCGCTGCCCTTGCGGTCGAACACCGGCACGTCGAGCCACGAGTAGTCGGGGCGCAAGCCGGTGGCCCAGACCACCGTGCGAACGTGCTCGCCCAGCTCGAGCCCGAGCCGGGGTGACGCGCCGACGTCGGTCGGCGCGTAGCGCTCGACGGGGCCGGCCTCGCCGGCCAGCCGTGTGGCCCTCGCCCACTCGTCGATCGCGTCGAGCAGGCGGTTCATCTTGAGGTCGGCGAGCGCGCAGACGTTGCGCAGCGAGCCGGAGAACTGCGCCTTGCCGTCGCGGATGCCGGCCAGGCGGCCGACGACCTCGACGCCCTGCGCGCGCAGGGCATTGAGGTCGAGCGTGGCGCGCTCGGGCGTGCCCGACGAGCTGCGGCGAGGCACGCGCCGCGCGCGCGTCGGGTCGTCCACCTCTTCGATGCGCTGGTCGAGCAGGCCCGCCGCGAGCATCCACCACTGGATGTCGCGACCGCGATAGACGCGCGGCATGCGCACGTGCTCGCCGACCGCCAGCGTCACCTGGCCGGCCGCTGCGCTGGATCTCCTGCGCGAGCTGCACGCCGGTGGCCGAGCCGCCGACCACCAGCACGCCGCCCGCGGCGAGCTGCTGCGGATTGCGGTAGCTCGTGCGCCGACAGCTGCGCGACGCCGGCGGGCACGCCCTCGGCGACGCGCGGCACGACCGGCTTGTTGAACGCGCCGCTCGCGAGCACGACGGCGCGGCAGCAGCCAGTCGCCGCGATCGGTCGACGACCCGGTAGCCGCCGTCGTGCGGCGCGACGCGAGTCACCGTCGTGTGCGTGACGACGGGCGCCGACAGCCGCTGGGCGTAGGCGGACACGAAGTCGACGACCTCGCCGGCGCTCATGTAGCCGTCGGGGTCGTCGCCCGGCGTAGCTGTGGCCGGGCAGCCGGCTCATCCAGTTCGGCGTCAGCAGGCGCAGCGAGTCCCAGCGCTCGGTGCGCCAGGAGTTCGCGACCTCGCCGCGCTCGAGCACGACGTGGTCGATGCGCGCGCCGCCCGAGCTCATGGCTCATCGCCAGGCCGGAGTGGCCGGCACCGATGACGACGACGTCGACGATGCCGGCCGCGCGGCTGCACGCGCCGCGTCATCAGGCCTTGCTCGACGGTGACCGTGACGTCGGTCGGGTTGGTGACGATGTCGAACACCGCCGAGCGCTTCTGCGACTGCGCGACCAGCGCGGCGATCTCCTCGGGCGTGGCGTCGGCGTCGATCTCGTAGTGCACCTTGATGCCGTCGAAGCCGTTGCGCACGTTCGCGTCGATGCCGAGGATGCCCTGCAAGTCCATGCCGGCCTCGAGCGTCGCCTTGACCGAGCTGAGCTGGATGTTGCGGTTCTGCGCGACCGCGGCGATGCCCGCCGTCAGGCAGCCGGCCAGGCCGACGAGCACGAACTCGACCGGCGTCGCGCCGTTGTCCTGGGACGCGAAGATCTCCGGGTGGTCGGATTCGAACTGGTAGGTCTGGCGGTGCTTCTGCTCGCCGCCGAGGCCGAAGAAGCCGTCCACGGTGGCGCGGCTGTGCGTGCCGTTCAGCCACTCGCTGGTGGCGCGCCACTTGAACTGCGCGGCTTCCGGCGCCGCGGTCAGCGCCTCGCGGGCGCCGAGCAGTGCGGCGACGTTGACGCCGTTGTCGGCGGTCTTGGTCTGGGTCGTGGTCATGGGTCGTGCTCCTGGTGACAGTGATGAGGTGAATCCGGAGTGACACAAAAAAAGCGGTCCGGAGACCTGCAATAACGCAGCGCTCATCCGGAACCTGACACGAAAGCGGCCGGAACCCAAATTGCATCTGAAATGGACTCGGCCGTGTCCGGATTCTGCTACCGCTGCGTGGTATGGAACGTGGGGGTGGCGCCGCACCGCGCTGCGTCGTACGATTCCACGCCGGCTCACACGCCTGCTCCCACGCGCCGGGCGGACGATGCCGCCCGTGTTCCAACCGTCCGACCCGGGGAGGCGGCCATGGCCCGCTACGCCAACATTCTGGAGACCATCGGCAACACGCCGCTGGTCAGGCTCAACAAGCTGGCGCCCGCAGGGCGTCAACGTCCACGTCAAGGTGGAGTCGTTCAACCCGCTGGGCTCGGTGAAGGACCGCATGGCCCGCGCCGTCATCGAGCACGCCGAGCGCACCGGCGCGCTGAAGCCCGGCCAGACCGTGGTCGAGGCGACCAGCGGCAACACCGGCATCGGCCTGGCGATGGTGTGCGCGCAAAAGGGCTACCCGCTGGTGGTCACGATGGCCGAGAGCTTCAGCGTCGAGCGCCGCAAGCTGCTGCGCTTTCTGGGCGCGCGGGTGGTGCTGACGCCCGCCGCCGAAAAGGGCACCGGCATGCTGAACAAGGCCATCGAGCTGGCCGACACGCACGGCTGGTTCCTGTGCCGCCAGTTCGACAACGAGGCCAACGCCGAGGTGCACACGCGCACCACGGCGCGCGAGATCCTGGCCGACTTCGCGGGCGAGCGGATCCACGCGTTCGTGTCGGGCTTCGGCACCGGCGGCACGCTGCTCGGCATGGCGCGCGGCCTCAAGGCGGCCGATGCGCGCATCCGCGTGGTCGCGGCCGAACCCGACAACTCGCCGCTGCTCGGCAGCGGCATCGCGCAGCCGCGCGATGCCGACGGCCAGCCGTCGGCCAGCCATCCGCAGTTCCGCCCGCACCTGATGCAGGGCTGGAGCCCGGACTTCGTGTCGAGCCTCACCGAGAAGGCCGTGGCCGAGGGGCTGGTCGACGAGATCGTGCCGGTCAACGGCAACGAGGCGATGCGCCTGGCGCGCGAGCTGGCCACGCAGGAAGGCATCTTCGTCGGCACCTCCAGCGGCGCCACGCTCGCCGCGGCGCTCGACGTGGCGCGCGCGCGCGCCCGCGGGCAGCCACATCGTCTGCATGCTGCCCGACACCGGCGAGCGCTACCTGTCGACGCCGCTGTTCGACGGCATCGACGTCGACATGAACGACGCCGAGCTGGAGCTCTCGCGCTCGACGCCGGGCTATCGCTTCGACGCGGCGCCGCCGCGCCGGCGGCGCCGGTAGTGATCCAGCAGCCCGAAACCGCCGCCGTGCTCGACGGCGACGCCGAGACCCTGGTCACCGAGGTCGTGCGCGACAACGCGGTGGTGATGTTCGCGCTCGAGTGGTGCGAGTTCTGCTGGGCCGTGCGCAAGCTGTTCGCGCGGCTGGGCATCGCCTACCGCAGCGTCGACATCGACTCGGTGGCGTTCCAGCAGGGCGACATGGGCACCAAGGTGCGCGCCGTGCTGAAAGAGCGCACCGGCTCGCCGACCATCCCGCAGATCTACATCGGCGGCAGCCACGTCGGCGGCGCGACCGACCTGTTCGACGCGATGCGCGCCGGCCGCATGCAGCAAGCTGCTCGACGCCGCCGGCGTCGCGCACGACCGCGGCGCGGAGCTCGACCCGTACAGCCTGCTGCCCAAGTGGCTGCACCCGCGCAAGACCGCCTGATGCGGCGAGCGTGACCATGAGCGACTCCGTCCCCGTCATTGATATCCGCGATCTCGACAGCGCGCCGGCGCGCGCCGCGATCGACCGGGCGTGCAGGGACTGGGGCTTCTTCCAGGTCACCGGCCACGGCATGGACCCCTCGGTGATCGACGAGATCTTCGCGGTGTCGCGCGCGTTCTTCGCGCTAGCCTGCCGTCGACAAGCGCCGCATCCTGCGCGACGCCGACAACCCGTGGGGCTACTACGACAGGGAGCTCACGAAGAACCGGCAGGACAACAAGGAGATCTACGACTTCGGCCCCGACACGGGCGACGGCCGCGCACCGCGCTGGCCGCAGGGGCCCTTGCGCGAGCGCTTCGAGCCGGCCGTGCGCGCCTGCTACGACAGCTGCTCGGCGCTGGCGCTGCGCCTGCTCGCGGTGATCGCGTCGAACCTCGGCGTCAGCCCGCAGGTGCTGGCGCGCGGCTTCGAACCCGGCGCGCAGACGAGCTTCCTGCGCCTGAACTTCTATCCGCGCCAGACCGCCGACAACGATGATCCGGTCGGGCTGCTGCGGCCCTTCGGCGTGGGCGAGCACACCGACTCGGGCGCGCTGACGATCCTGATGCAGGACGAGCACCCCGGCCTCGAGGTGCAACGCGACGGCCGCTGGCACCTGGTGGAGCCGGTGGCCGGAGCGCTGGTGATCAACATCGGCGACATCGTCCAGGTGTGGTCGAACGACCGCTACCAGGCGGCGCTGCACCGCGTGATCGTCGCCAACCCGACCGCAGACCGCTACAGCATGCCGTTCTTCCTGAACCCGTCGTACGAGACGACCTACGAGCCGCTGCCGGCCACGGTGACGAGCGACCAGCCGGCGGCCTACCGGCGCATCCAGTGGCGCGAGTTCCGCAGCCTGCGTGCCGCGGGCGACTACGCCGACGTCGGCGAGGAAGTCCAGATCCACCACTACCGTGCGTAGTACAGCCAGTAGTCCAGCACGAGCATCACGTCATGAGCTTCATCGAGACGACACCGCCTGAAGCCGCCGAGGGCGCGGTCGCGGCGATGTACCTGCGCCAGCAGTCCAACTGGGGCTACATCCCCAACTACGCCAAGGTGTTCAGCCTGCGCCCGGAAGTGCTGGCGCGCTGGGGCCAACTGCTGGCCGAGATCCGGCGGCCGATGGACAAGCGGCGTTTCGAGCTGATCACCTTCGTCGCGGCGCTCGAGCTGCGCAACTCGGCCTGCGCGCTCGTGCACGGCAAGGCGCTCAGGGAGTTCTTCAGCGACGAGCAGATCCTCGCCATCGCCGAGGGCCGGTACGACGCGATCCTCTCCGAGGCCGAGCAGGCCATGGTGGCGTTCGCGCGGCAGACCGCCGACGATGCCACGCGCACCACCGCGGGCCAGGTGGCCGCGCTGCGGCAACACGGCTACAGCGATGCCGAGATCTTCGACATCGCCGCCACCGCGGCCGGGCGCGCGTTCTTCGCCAAGCTGCTCGACGCGCTGGGCGTGCTGCCCGACCCGCCTTTGCTCGCGTTGGACGAATCGTTGCGCGCGACGCTGACGGTCGGCAGGCCGATCGACGAGGGCGCGTGCGTCGCGATGGCGGCCCCGCAGACGGTGGGGGCCGCGCGCTGACGGGCACGCGGCGCCAGTTCGGGCGACGACAGCGTCGGGGGCCATGGCCCGCCGACGGCGGCCTCGCGACAACCTTGACCTGCTGCCTGTTCACTATTGAACCCACGCGAAAGGTTTGCGCTGCTGCAATGACATAGCCGCGCGAATCCAACCGGAAACGCGCGCACCGACACAGCCACAGCATCGGAAAGGACCCGTCATGAACGTTGTGCACGCCGAACCCGCCCCGGTCACGCAGCCCGCGGACCCGGACAAGCTGAACGCCTTTCTCGGCCGCATGGTCGGCGACCTCGGCGCGATCGCCAGCGGGGCGCTGGTGTTGCTCGGCGACCGGCTCGGCCTGTACCGCGCCATGCGCTTGGGTGAGCCGATGACGCCCGACGAACTCGCGCAGCGCACCGGCACCCACGAACGCTACGTGCGCGAGTGGCTCGCGGGGCAGGCCGCGGCCGGCTACGTGGACTACGACGACGCGGCGGGCACTTTCCACCTCAACCCCGAGCAGGCCGCCGTCTTCGCCGATGACGACAGCCCCGCGTCGATGGCCGGCGCCTTCGAGGCGCTATCGAGCCTGTGGCTCGACGAGCCCAAGGTGGCCGAAGCGTTCCGACACGGGCGCGGCCTGGGCTGGCACGAGCACAGCCAGTGCCTGTTCCGCGGCACCGAACGGTTCTTCCGGCCCGGCTACAACGCCAATCTGGTGCCGTCGTGGCTGCCCGCGCTCGACGGCATGGTCGACAAGCTTCAGCGCGGCGCCACCGTGGCCGACGTGGGTTGCGGCCATGGTGCGTCGACCATCGTGATGGCGCGCGCGTTCCCGAACTCGCAGTTCGTCGGTTTCGACTACCACGCACCCTCGGTGCAGGCCGCCACCGAGCGGGCGCGCAATGCCGGCGTGAGCAACGTGCGCTTCGAGGTCGCACATGCCAAGAACTTTGCCGGCCGCTTCGACCTCGTCGCGTTCTTCGACTGCCTGCACGACATGGGCGACCCGGTGGGCGCCGCCGCGCACGTGCGCGAGGCGCTCAAGCCCGACGGCACCTGGATGATCGTCGAGCCGTTTGCCAACGACCGCCTGCGCGACAACCTGAATCCGGTGGGACGCGTCTACTACGCCGCGTCGACAATGGTGTGCACGCCGTGCTCTCTGGCGCAGGAGGTGGGGCTCGCGCTCGGCGCGCAGGCCGGCGAGCAGCGGCTGCGCGAGGTGGTGTCCGACGGTGGCTTCAGCCGGTGCAGGCGGGCGGCGGAGACACCGTTCAACATCGTGCTCGAGGTGCGGCCTTGAGCTGACGGCTGGGGCTGCACCCGGGTTGAACCGGGTGCGTGCCCCGCTAGCGCCAGTCGGCCAGCAATTCGGCCAACAGCGCCGCCGCCGTCTCGCACTGCGCGCGGCTCACGTCGAGATGCGTCACCGCCCGCACCGTGCGCGGCCCCATCGCGTTGACGAGCACGCCGCGCTCGCGCGCGCGTGCGCTCAGCGTGGGCGCGTCCACCGGCATCGAGGCCGGCAGTTGGAACACCACGATGTTGGTCTGCACGGTGGCGAGATCCAGCTCCACCGGTGCGCCGGCGCGCAACCGCTCGGCGAACACGCGCGCGTTGGCGTGGTCTTCCGCGAGACGCTGCAGGTGATGGTCCAGCGCATACAACGCGGCGGCACCGAAGATGCCGTTTTGCCGCATCGCACCGCCCATGCGGTGGCGGTGCCGGTGCGCTGACGCGATCAGCGCCTTCGACCCGGCGAGCAGCGAGCCGCCCGGTGCCCCCAACCCCTTGCTGAAGGCCACGGCCACGAGGTCGAACGGCGCGGCCAGCTCGTGCAGCGCCACGCCGCTGGCCACGCTGGCATTCCACAGCCGCGCGCCGTCGAGAAAGGTGGCCATGCCGAGCTCGCGCGCCGCGGCGCAGATGCGCAGCACTTCGGCTTGCGGCACCACCACGCCGCCGGCGCGGTTGTGCGTGTTCTCGATCGTCACCAGCGTGCTGGTCGGAAAGATCGGAAAGTTCCTCGGCTTGGCGGCGGCGCGCAGCTCGTCGGCCGTGAACACGCCGGCGCGCCCCACCTCGACGATCTGCACGCCGGCATTGGCCGCCGCACCGCCCAGCTCGTGCCACGCCAGGTGCGACTCGCGGCTGGCCACCACCTCGTCGCCCGGCCGCGTGAGCGTGCGCAGCGCCACCTGGTTGGCCATGGTGCCGGTGGGCAGCCACAGCGCGGCCTCCTTGCCCAGCAGCTCGGCCATGCGGGCCTGCAAGCGGTTGGTGCTCAAGTCTTCGCCGTACTGGTCGTCGCCCACCGGCGCCGCGGCGATCGCGGCGCGCATGCCGTCGGTGGGGCGGGTGACGGTGTCGGAGCGCAGGTCGATCGGGGTGGTGGTCATGGCGGTTCCATTCAGTGCCAGCTGTGAATTTTGTCTTCGACTGCAACTTGCAGGTGCACTGTGCAAAGTTCACTTTCACCTGAGAGAGCCGCGATGCGAGATTGCGCACTGCCGCTCGAGCCCACGCCGTGGGCCGGCACATCACACATCACAGCAGTACACCCATGAAGTCTCTGAAGCTCGCGCTCCCGTTCGCATTCGCCACTGCGCTCACCGCTTGCGGTGGCGGCGGCGGCACCCCAACCGGCACGATGCGCCTGTCGCTCACCGACTCGCCCGCGTGCGGCTACGACAACGTGTTCGTGACGGTCGAGAAGGTGCGCGTGCACCAGAGCGGCGGTGCCGACGACAACGATGGCGGTTGGGCCGAGGTCGTGCTGCCGACACCGCAACGCGTCGACCTGCTCACGCTGACCAACGGCACGCTGCTGCCGCTGGGCCAAGCCGAGCTGGCGGCCGGCATCTACACGCAGATGCGGCTGGTGCTCGGCAACAAGCCGCCGCCGGGTTCGCCGCAAGGGACGCTGGCCAACTCGATCAAGCCCACCGGCGGCAGCGAAACCGAGCTCACCACGCCGAGCGGCCAGCAAAGCGGCCTGAAGATGAACGTGAACATCACCGTGCCGGCCGGGCAGGTGGCCGACTTCGCGATCGACTTCGACGCCTGCAAGTCGTTCGTCAAGTCCGGCACCTCGGGCAAGTACATCCTGAAGCCGGTGCTCACGGTGACGCCCATCGTGTCGAGCGCGGCGCAGCGGGTGATCGGCTACGTGGACCCGGCCATCGCGGTGGGCAGCACAAGCATCTCGTTGCAGCAGGGCGGCGTGCCGGTCAAGGGTACGGTGCCGGGCGCCAACGGCAGCTTCGTGCTCTATCCGGTTCCCGCCGGTATGTACGATCTGGTCGTCACGTCGGCGGGTCGCGCGACCGCGGTGATGACCGGCGTGCCGGTCACCACCACCACTGTCACCACGGTCAACGCGCTGGCGACGGCCCTCACGCCACCGGCGCTCGCACAGGCAACACGCGCTGTGACGGGCACCGTGGCGCCCGCGACTGCGAGCGTGCGCGCGCTGCAGGCGCTGAACGGCGGCCCCACCATCGAAACCCATTGGGCCGCGGTCGACGCGGCCTCGGGCGACTTCGCCTTCACGCTGCCGATCGATCCGCCGGTGCGGACCACCTACGCGGTCAATCCGGCGGCGGTGATCCTCACGCCAGACCCCCTGGCATTGGGCCTGTACACGATCGAGGCGCGGTCGGGTAGCGACACGGAGAGTCAGGCCATCGACACCAAGGCTGCCGTGCCGCCGGTGACGCTCACCCTGCCCTGACACGACCTTTGCTCGGGGTCGACGACCCCGGGCCAGGTTTGCCTTTCCAGCGCGACACTTCGGTGCCGCAGCGGACCCACCACGGCCGCCCGTGGACAATCGGCCGCTCCCATGACGGCCAGCGCCTCCATCCGCCACACCCTGCGGGCCCACCCCACGTTTCGCGGGTTGTGCACGGGCGGGTTGCTGTACTTCGTCGGCAACGCGATGCAGTTGATGGCCACCTCGTGGCTGATGATCGAGCTCACCGGGTCGGCCATCCTCACGGCGCTGGTGCAGACGGCGGTGTTCCTGCCGATGTTCCTGCTGTCGCTGCCGGCCGGTGTGTTGGCCGACGTCACCGATCGGCGCCGCCTGCTGGTGGCGGCGCTGCTGACGCAGGCCGCGCTGGTGGCGCTGCTCACCGTGCTGCTGCTGGCCGACCTGGCCGGGGCCACGGCACTGCTGTTGTTCACGTTTGCCACCGGTTGCTGCACGGCGCTGCTGTCGCCGGCCTGGAACACCACGGTGGCCGACAGCGTGCCGCGCGACGAGATGCCGCAGGCGATCACCACCGTGTCGATCGCCTACAACGGCGCGCGTGCGCTCGGCCCCACGCTGGCCGGCGTGGTGTTCGCCTACGTGGGCAGCGACTGGGTGTTCGGCATCGCGGTGGTCACCACGCTGTTGATGTGGGAGTCGATCCGGCGCTGGCCGCCCAAGCCGCACCCGCCGTCGCGCCTGCCGGCCGAACGGCTGTGGGGCGGCACGCTCGCGGCCTTGCGCTTCGCGCGCCACTCCGATTTGATCCTCGCGCAGCTGTTGCGCACCATGGCCTACAGCGCCGCCGGATCGGCGCTGTGGGCGTTGCTGCCGGTGATCGGGCAACAGCAGCTCGGCACCGGCGCGGCCGGCTTCGGCGCGCTGATCGGCTGCCTGGGCATCGGCGCGGTCGGTGCCGGCCTGCTGGTGGGCCGGGCGCGCGCACGGCTCGGGCTGGAGACGCTGGTGCTCGCGGGCTGCGTGATCTTCGCGGCGACCATGGCCATCGCGGCGTGGTCGCGCGTGCATGCGCTGGTCTACGTGGCGCTGGTGGCTGGCGGTGCGGCGTGGATGAGCGTGATGTCCACCTTCAACATCGCCACGCAGACCAGCGCCCCGCCGTGGGTGCGTTCACGCGCGGCGGCGATGCACGCACTCTCGGCGCTCGGTGCGTTTGCGTTCGGCTCGGCGTTCTGGGGAGTCGTGTCGAGCGTCTTCGGCCTGCAGGCCGCGCTCACGATCGCCACGCTCGCCATGCTCGCCGGCATGCTGCTGGCGCGGCCGTTCCCGCTGCGCATGGGGCAGGAGCGAGAGGTCACCGCCGCGCCGTGGGAAGACCTGTTCGTGGCGCACGAGCCCGACCCGCAGGCCGGCCCGGTGGCGGTGGAGATCGCCTACCGCATTCGCGCCGCCGACGCGCCGGCGTTTCTCGACGCGTTGAGCCAGCTGCGCGTGCCGCGGCGGCGCGACGGCGCGACGTTCTGGCGCATCTACCGCGACCTGGGCGACCCGTCACGCTACTGCGAGCGTTTCATCGTCACCAGCTGGGCCGACTACCTGCACCAGCGCAGCCGCGCCACGCTGGCCGACCAGGAGCTCGAGGCGCGCGTGCGCACGTTCGTGCCGGAGGGCGAGGCGGTCACGATGCAGCACTACATCGCGGAGCGGTGACGCGCAACGCGCGCGTCGATGCGAGCCTCCACGCTGCCCGCGTTGCAATGCGCTTCCTCAACCACGCCGCCGTCGGTCTGCGCCTCTCAACCGTTGCTTGACCAGCGCGACGCGAGGCGCGCGCCGGGTCAGCCTCGCGGCAGCACGAAGCGCTTGCGCGCGCGCTCGACCTCGGCGCGGACGACGCACGCCTGAACGTGGTCGTTGACCAGCCCCATCGCCTGCATGAATGCATAGACGGTCGTCGGCCCCACGAACTGCCAGCCCTGCTTCTTCAGCTCCTTGGACAGCGCGATCGACATCGCCGAGGTCGATGCCGTCTGCGGATCGGCGAGCGTCCTCGGCGGCAGGCTCGTGGCGCCAGACGAACGTGGCCAGCGAGCCCTCGCGCTGCACCAGCTCGCGCGCGCGCCTGGCGTTGTTGATCACCGCCTCGATCTTGCCGCGGTGGCGCACGATGCCTTCGTTCTTGAGCAGGCGCTCGACGTCGAGCGCGCCGAAGCGCGCCAAGCGCTCGAAATCGAAGTGGTGAAACGCGGCGCGGAAGTTGTCGCGCTTGGCGAGTATCGTGCGCCAGCTCAGCCCCGACTGAAAGCCCTCGAGGCTCAGCTTCTCGAACAGCCGGCGGTCGTCGCTCACCGGAAAGCCCCACTCGGTGTCGTGGTAGTGCAAGAACTCGGGCGCCGCTGCGCACCAACCGCAGCGCAGCTTGCCGTCGGGGCCGGCGATCGTGTTGCTCATGCGCCGCGAGCGTAGCAGTTGGGTCGCGTGTGCGCGGGCAGGCGTTTGCGCCAGCGGCCATCGAGGCCGCGCACGTGGTCTTCGCTCACCTGCGCGAGTTGGCCGGCGGCATCGCGCGCCGTGGCTTGGCCATACCAGCCGACGAGCGACATGGCGCAACGGCCCCATCGCCATCAGCCACGCGCGGTGCCGACGCCTTCGAGCCTGGCCTTGAGAAAGCCGCTCGCGGCGTAGCGCGTCACGTGGCGATAGTGGCGCTCGACCACCCGCTGCACCATCGCCCCGTAACGATCCACGAGATCGGGCCGGATGCTGAAGTGGTCGTAGTTGACGACCGCGTCGACCCGTGCGCCCAGCGGCGCCAGCAGGTCCTCGATGCCGGTTTCGATCTCCTCGATGTCGGCCTCGCTGTCGACGGCGAGGCCGGCGAAGTCGATGAACAGGCGCCGCGCTTCGGTATCGAGGTGCAGCCGTTCGGCCAGCGGCACCACCAGCATGCGACGGCGCAGCCGGATCGCCGGCGCGGCGAACAGCTCGGCGGACATCAGCACGCAGCGCCGGGCTGACGGCGGGGCGGAACGCCATCTGGCCCAGGATGTCGCGCTCCAGATCGGCGCCCGGGGGCGATCTCGATCAGCTCGAGCCCGCCGCTGTCGGCCAGCCTGAAGACGCACCGTTCGGTCACGTACAGCACGCGCTGGCCGCCGTGCCTGGCGCGCTCGCCGCTGAAGGTGCGGTGCTCCACGGCGGCCACGAACTTCGGCTCACCGCCGATGCTGTCGATATGCAGCTGGCCATCGGCGATGCGCAAGCGTGGGTTGCCGGCCTTGAAGGTGCCGACGAAGACCACCGTGCGCGCCGACTGGCTGATGTTGATGAAGCCGCCGGCGCCGGCGAGCCGGCTGCCGAAGCGGCTGACGTTGACGTTGCCCTCGGCGTCGGCCTGGGCCAGGCCGAGCACGGCGATGTCCAGCCCGCCGCCGTCGTAGAAGTCGAACTGGCTGGGCTGGTCGATGACCGCCTGCGTGTTGACGGCGGCGCCGAAGTTCAGCCCGCTGGCCGGGATGCCGCCGATCACGCCGGGCTCGGCGGTGAGCGTCACGAGGTCGATCACCTCTTCCTCGGCGGCCACGTCGGCCACGCCTCGGGCATGCCGATGCCGAGGTTGACCACGGCGTTGCGTGTCAGCTCCAGCGCGGCGCGACGGGCGATCACCTTGCGCGCCGACAAGGGCAGCGGAACCAGCGTGCTCATCGGCACGCGCAGCTCGCCGGCATACGCCGGGTTGTAGGCGGTGGCGAAGGTCTGCATGTGGTGCGCCGGATCCTCGGCGACGACCACCGCGTCGACCAGCACGCCCGGCACCTTGACCTGGCGCGGATTCAGCGAGCCCCGCTCGGCCAGGCGTTCGACCTGCGCGATGACGATGCCGCCGCTGTTGTGCGCGGCCATCGCGATGGCCAGCGCCTCCAGCGTCAGCGCCTCGCGCTCCATCGTCAGGTTGCCGTCGGGGTCGGCGGTGGTGGCGCGGATGATCCCCACCTGAATCGGAAAGGCCTTGTAGAAGAGCAGTTCCTCGCCGTCGATCTCGATGCGCCGCACCAGCTCCTCGGTGGTGGCGGCATTGATGCGGCCGCCGCCGTGATGCGGGTCGACGAAGGTGTCCAGACCGATGCGCGACAGCGTGCCTGGCTTGCCGGCAGCGATGTCGCGCAGCAGGTGAGAAATGACACCCTGCGGCAGGTTGTAGGCCTCGATCTCGCCTGCCACCGCCAGCGCCTGCAGCCGCGGCACCAGCCCCCAGTGCCCGCCGACCACGCGCTTGACGAGGCCGCGGTGGCCGAGGTGGTTGAGGCCGCGCGACTTGCCGTCGCCCTGGCCGGCGGCGTAGACCAGCGTCAGGTTGCGCGGCGAGCCGCTGCCGGTCTCGGCCTGGGCGGTGAGAAAGCGCTGCTCGAGCGCCACGGCGATCGCCTCGGCAAAGCCGATGCCGACAAAGCCGCCGGTGGCGACGGTGTCGCCGTCGTGGATCAGGCGCACCGCCTCGGCGGCGCTGACGATCTTGTTCGGCTTGGCCGGGTTGTCGGCGCCGACCTTGCCCGTGTTGAGATGCATGGTGTCTCCTCCGGCCGGCCGAAGGGTCAGAAGCCGGCCGCCAGCACGCACTGTGCACCACCGGCGGCGCGACCTGTCGGCTCGTCCGCCGCGGCGTCGGCCGAGGTCACCGATTCCGGGTAGGCTTTCCTTGCGGTCCGGCAGACCCGCGGAGCCCCCAATGGACGACCTCCTGATCCGACAAGCCACCCTCTACGACGGCAGCGGCGCCGACCCGCTGCGCGCCGACCTCGCCGTGCGCGCCGGCCGCATCCGCGCCATCGGCGCATCGCTGCCCAAAGACGCCAAACAAGTCATCGACGCCGACGGCCTTGCGCTGATGCCCGGCATCATCGACAGCCACACGCACTACGACGCCCAGCTCACGTGGGACCCGTACGCGCGCCCCTCGCCGGCGCTGGGCGTGACCACGGCGGTGATCGGCAACTGCGGCTTCACCATCGCGCCGTGCCGGCCGCAAGACCGCGAGCTGACGATGCGCAACCTCACGCAGGTGGAGGGCATGTCGTTCGAGGTGCTGCAGCGCGGCGTGCGCTGGGAGTTCGAGACCTTTGCCGAATACCTGGCGCAGCTGCGCCGCACCGGCTGCGCGATCAACCTGGCCGCCTACGTGGGCCACTCGTCGCTGCGCACGTACGTGATGGGCGCCGACGCCACCCAGCGCGAGCCAGCGCGGACGAGATCGCGCAGATGGCCGCGCTCGTGCGCGAGGCCATGGCCGCCGGCGCGGTGGGCCTGGCCAGCTCCACCAGCCCGGCGCACAACGGCGCCGGCGGCACGCCGATGCCCTCGCGCCTGGCCAGCGACGACGAGCACCTGGCGCTCATCGAGGCCATGGGCGCCGGCGGCCGCGGCGTCTACATGGTGACCAAGGGCGCGCAGATGCCGGTGGCGCTGCTCGAGCAGATGGCCGCGCGCTCGCGCCGCCCGGTGATGATCGCCGCGCTGCTGCACAACAGCACCAACCCAAACGCGGTGTTCGCCGACCTCGATGCCATCAGCGCCGCCAACCAGCGCGGCCACCGACTGATCGGGCAGGTGTCGTGCTGCCCGCTGACGATGGACTACACCATGGCCTCGCCCTACCCGGTGGAAGGCCTGGCGAGCTGGAAGCCCGCGCTCGGCCTGCAGGGCAAGCAGTTGTGCGCGGTGCTCGCCAGCCCGGCGTTCCGCCAGGGCGTGCGCGATGAGCTGGCCGCGCCATCGGCGTTTCGCCTCTTCAACGGCGAGTGGGACAAGGTGCACGTGGTCGAGGTGGCGCAGCCGCGCCACCGCGAGCTGGAGCAGCGCAGCGTGCGCGACATCGCGCAGCGCCTGGGCAAGGACCCGCTCGATGCGATGCTCGACCTCGCGCTCGACGAAGACCTGGCCACCATCTTCACCGCGCAGCTGCTCAACAGCGACGAGGCCGCGGTGGCGCGGCTGCTCAACCACCCGCACAGCCTGATCTCGCTGTCGGATGCCGGCGCGCACCTCACCTTCTTCAACGACGCCGGCTTCGGCCTGCACCTGCTGGGCCACTGGGTGCGCGAGCGCGGTGCGATGCGGCTGCAGGATGCGGTGCGGCGCTTGACGCACCAGAGCGCGCAAATCTTTGGGATGCCGGAGCGCGGGCTGCTGCGCGAGGGGTATGCGGCGGATCTGCTGCTGTTCGATCCGGCAACGGTGGGGCGAGGTCGCAGCCACCGTGTGTTCGACCTGCCCGGTGGTGCGCCGCGGCTGCACACCGATGCGATGGGAGTGCATGGGGTGTGGGTCAATGGGGAGCAAGTCGCCCATGATGATGGCGTGCGCAACGATGCGCCACTCGCGGGCCGCGTGATCGCCGAGTTCGAGCACTGAACCTGTAAGGCCTTGCGCCGCTTGCGTTCACCGCCGCGGCTGCCACGCCCTTTGGGCGCGGCGCTTTCATCACTCAATCAGCTTGTCGGCGCGCAACTTGAGCGACTGCGGGATCGTCACGCCGAGCGCTCTCGCGGTTTGCAGGTTGATCACCAGCTCCAGGCGCGTGGGCTGCTCGATCGGCACGTCGGCGGGGTTGGCCCCCTTGAGGATGCGGTCGACCTGCGATGCGGATCGGACGAACGCCTCGCCGAAATCCTGGCGGAAGGTCAGCAGCGACTCGTCGCCGGCGTTGGCCGACGGCAGCTTGAGCTGCTTCAGCAAGCGGCCAATGCGCGCTTGGTGGGTGAAGAAGATGGCGCCACCCGGCACGACCACCGCATCGACCGCTTCTCGCGGCAGTCTTGCCAGAGCAGGTTCGATTTCGTCGGGCGTGCGAATCGTGACGGTGACGAGTTGAACGTTGAGTGCTCGCGCTGCGGCCGGCAGGCCCTGCATCAGCGCCGCATTGGTGGGGTCACCGGGATTCGACAGCACGGCCACACGGGTGAGTTTGGGCAAGGCCGCGCGCAACAGCTCGAGCGACTTCGGTGCCAACTCGCTGCTGACTGCCGAGAGCCCGGTGACATTGCCGCCCGGTCTGGCGAGGGTTTGCGCCAGCCCCACGCCCACGGGATCGGCGGCGTTGCCGATCACGATCGGAATCGACGTGGTCGCTTGCCTCAAGGCCAAAGCGCCCGGGGTGAGCGCGGTCCACACGAGATCGGGCGCTAGCGCCACCAACTCGCGCGCCACGTCGGGCAGCCGTTCGGCCCGGCCGTGCGCCGACCTGACCTCGAAGACGATGTTCTCGCCCTCGATCCAACCCAGCTCGCGCAACGCGGCTTTGAGGCTGATGACGACCGAAAGCGCCGCCGTCGACCCCTGTGCGTCGCCGAGCAGCAGCACGCCGATGCGTTTGGGGCGAGTCACCGCTTGCTGTGCCCGCGTCAACGACGCGAGCGTCGCAGCGCACGCACCCGCGAAGATGGGCACAACGAGCGGACGACGTTTCATCGGGCAGCCTAGGTGGCTGCGCATTGTCACGCGAGTCCACCTGCACGGACGCGCAAGAAGCGGCGCCGGCCGCACACGCTAGTGCTGCGCCGGCTCGAACAGTTCGATCGGGTTGCCGTCGGGATCTTCCAGCTGGATCTGTTTGCCGCCGGGGCCGCTTTCCATCTTGTTGCGAAAGTGCAGCCCGGCTTTCGACAGCGCGGCGATGAGGCCGGGCAGATCCTCCACGCGCAGGACCACGCGGTTCCATCCACCGGGCTCCTGCTGCCGCCCATCGGGCAGCGGGCGCGAGCCCGACGCGCCGGGGCCGCTCAGCAGAATCTGCAGCGCGCCGAGCTGCACGTTGGCGAATGCCGGCAGTTGCTGCCGTTCCAACTTGAAGCCCAGGCGCTCGGTGTAGAACGCGACCGCGCGGGCCACGTCGCTCACCTGGTATCGAACGCCATGAAAACCCTTCACGAAGGTTTGTGGCTGCACCATCTACTCCTCTGGCGATTGGTCTCCCTGAAGGCCGGCCCGGCACCGTTGCAGCGCTGCTCGAAGCGCAGCTCGACGGACCTCATGCTGCCACGGACGAAGCTCACGCAGTGAACCCGCTCGAAGCGACCACGCCCGTCAGCCGCCGCCGTTGCCGTCGCGCGGCGATTCGCCTCGCTCGGGTGGACGTGGCTGCTTCTGCGCACGCGCCCGCTCCGCGGCGTGGCGCTCGGCCTGTTTTTGTTGCTGCTGCTCGCGCGCCTGCTGCTGTTGCCGCTCATGCGACTGTTGCTGCTGGCGCACCTGCTGTTGCTCACGCTCTTGCACCTGGTGCCGTTGGCGAACCTGCTGCTCGCGGGCCTGCGGCTCGCGCTGCTGTTGCTGGTGCGCCCGTTGCTGCTGGCGGGCTTGCTGCTGCTGTTGCATGCCTCGCTGCTCGCGCTCCTGTTGCGTCGGCCCTGCGGCCGCGGCGCCACGCCGATCGCGCTCGGCATCGTGGCGCGCTTCGGCGACCAGGCGCTCGCGCACCTGGGCATCACGCGGCTCGAAGTGATACTGCTGTTGGCGAATGGCGTGCTGCCGTTCGCCCGTCGGATAGCGGTCGCCAGCGTATTGACGTTGGTACACCGGCAACGGGGCCGGCGCAGGCGCGTGGCGATGGTCCCAGCGGTCCCAGCCGCGATGCCGCGCTTCCCAGTGCGGGCCCCAGTGCGCCCCCCAGCGCGGTGGTTCGGCAACCGCCCAGCCGCGGAAGTACGGCGGCAGCACGCGGTAGTAGCGCACCGGCACGCGCAGCACGTACACCGGCACGACCGCCGGCTCCACCAGGTACCACGGGCCGTTGTACCAGAGCTCGAGTACCAGGTGTCGTTCGCGTACACCCAGTACAAGCCGTCATAGAAGAAGTAGTTGGCCGGCGAGTCCGCGGCGCGTAGTAGACGGGGTAGCGCCGGACACCGGCAGCAACGTCGGGATACGCCGGCACGTTGATGCCGATCTGAACGCCGGGCACGCTGATGCCCACGCTGACGCCCACCGCGGCCGAGGCCGGCGGCGGCACCAGCCCCAACAGCAGCGGCAGAACCGAGAGGTAGAAACGACCGCGCATGACGTGTTCCTTCGTTTGAAGAGCGCCTTGACTGGGCACTTCTTCCATTCAATGTAGGAACCTGCCTCGATCGTGCGCATCGGTGCGTCGGCCATGGCCCTGTAGGACAACGCCTCGTCGTGGCACCGATCGCCGCGGCGGCGGGGACCCGAAGGCGGCGTCGAGCTCTGGCTGCAACGTGACCTGAAGGCACGCTTTGTCAAGAGCGGTGGCGTGGCCTAGTGCAACGGCGACTTGCTGAAACGACCATGCCGCGCCGCACGCATCAGCTCGGCGAACTGTTCGCCCAACATCTTGAGCAGGCGCCTGTGATCGCCGCCCTCGAGGTAGACGACTTCATGCCCCTCCAGCTCTTCGTCGACGACCGTTTCGATGCCCCATGCCATGCCCACCGGCGGCACCGCACCACGATCGCAATCGCCGAAGACCGCCGCAATGCGGTTCTCGTCGGACAGACGCAGCTCGCGCCGGCCCAGCAGGCTGGCCAGATGGCCGACCATGACGCAGCGGTCGGCCGGGATCACCGCCATGACGAATCCGCCGTCGTCTTCGAGGATCACCGACTTGGCCACCAGCCGCGGCGGCACATGGGCCACGCGAGCGGTCTGGGCGCTGCTGCGGCTCAAGCGATGCTCGCTGACTTCGTACTGCACGCCACGCTGATCGAAGTACTGGGACAGACGCGATGAAATCATGACGATCTCCCTGGCAGAAGTGATCGGCACGCGGGTCAAGAGGCGGGTGCTGCATCCCACGGAACTGGCAGCAGTCTGAACCATTCGCGCTCGACGCATCAATCGCCGGGACTGTTGCCAGCATGGGCATCTGGCACCGCGGCGTAACATCCTGCGCCCATCCCGCGACGCGTCGCCCGCACGGAGAAGAAACCATGAACCACGTTTCGCCTCACAAGGCCCATGCGCGCAATGCGGCCAGCGCCATCGCCGCGGCTGCCCTGCTTACCGCTTGCGCCGGGCCCTCGTCTCAGTCACCCGCGACCGCCGACGCCTGCACCAACCTCAAAGGCCAAACCCTCGGCCAACAGCAAGCCACCATCACCGACGCCAAGCTCGTGCCCGAGGCCGCCAACGTGCCCGCGCACTGCGCCGTCAACATCGCGCTCAACGACTCCACCCTGCGCGTCGAGGCGCGCCTGCCCACCGCGGGCTGGAACGGCAAGCTCGTCACGCTGGGCGGCGGCGGCTTCAAGGGCGCGGTGTTCGTGCCCACGCTGCCGTTCTTCAGCCCGTCGATCATCAGCGAGCGCTACGCCACCATCGCCACCAACGGCGGCTACGACTACGCCACGCGCGACGCCGGCTACTTCAAGGCCGAGTTTGCGTACGACCCGATCAAGTTTGCCGACTACACCAACCTCTCGATCCATCGGGCGCTGCCGTTGGGCAAAGAGCTGGTCGGCCGCTTCTACGGCACGCCGGCCAAGAAGAACTACTTCGAGGGCTGCTCGGCCGGTGGCCACGAGGCGATGATGCTGTCGCAGCGCTTTCCGGGCGACTTCGACGGCATCGTGGCGCGCGCGCCGGCCGGCAACTTCATGGGCCTGTTCCTGCAGTTCAACAACGTGGCCAAGGCGAGCCGCGCGCCGGGCGGCACGCTCAACACCGCCAAGCAGCAGCTGCTCGGCAAGGCCGTGCTGCAGCAGTGCGACGCGATGGACGGCCTGGCCGACGGCATCGTCTCCAAGCCCGCGGCGTGCAACTTCGACCCCGCCACGCTGCGCTGCGCCGGCGGCGCCGATGCGGGCGACCAGTGCTTGAGCGACGCGCAGATCCGCACCGTGCGCGCCGCGGCCACGGGCTTCAAGACCAGCGACGGCGCGTGGTCGCACCCCGGCGCCAACTGGGGCGGCGAAGACAACGCCACCAAGGGCTGGGGCGAATACCTGTGGCCGCTGGCGCCGGCGCCGTTCAACGGCCAGCCGCTGGCGGCGGTGTTCTCCGACGGCTTCGTGCGCTCGTTCGTGACGCGCGACCCGAACTACGACCCCACCAAGTTCAACCCCGACGAGTGGCGCGCTGCGCTCAGCCTGGTGGGCACCACCTTCAACGCCTTCAACCCCGACCTCGCGGCGCTGAAAGCGCGCGGCGTGAAGATGATCCTGTGGAACGGCCAGCAAGACACCGCCGTGAGCCCGAAAGACACCGCGCGCTACTACGACGCCGTGGTGCAGAAGATGGGCCAGCCCGCCGCCGACGAGACGGTGGAGCTCTTTCTCGCGCCGGGCGTGGGCCACTGCTTCGGCGGCCCCGGGCCCGACCGCGTGGACTTGATGAAGGCGCTGGTGGCGTGGTCCGAGCAAGGCACACCGCCCTCGCGCCAGGGCATGGTGCTCACGCAACTCGACAGCGCCGGCAAGCCCGTGGCCACGCGGCCGATGTGCAAGCACCCGGCCTACCCGCGCTACAACGGGAGCGGGGATCCGAAGGCGGCGGCGAGCTTTAGCTGCAGCACGAACTGAGGACGCGGTGTCCTGTCACTTTCAGGGCTTGCGGGTCTTCGCAGCCCGCTGAGGATCCTGGTTGGGCTCGCCCTTGCGATCCTGTTCGGGGTCGAAAGTCTCTGTAGGCGTGGGGCCGGTTCCGTCGGGCTCCACGGTGATGATCTTGTCGGTCAGCGCATCTTCCTTGAAGTTGCGCGGTTCGTCGCGATTGGCCTTGCGCTCGGAGTCGAGCAGATCTTCGCGCTGCTTGGCAGGTGGAATGGGTTTCGTGGTCGATCGGGCGCGGGATCGTGTGGTCATCAGAGTCTCCTGTCTCAGTTGATCGAAGCGGTCAGCGGCGCTAGTTGTCGGCAGCAGTACCTGTCCAGCTCCAACCGGAGTCGATCAACGGCGCAAAGCGTAGATCCCGCGCTGCGCTCGCCGTGTAGGAGAAGCGCACGTCGTGCTGTCCGTCGGCGACTCTTCAGATCGCGGCGGCCTCACATCAGAGATTCTTCGTTCCCCATTCGCGCATCGCCTTCACGATCGGCCCCAGGCTCTTGCCCTTGTCGGTCAGCAGGTACTCCACGCGCGGCGGCCGCTCGCTGTAGAGCTGGCGGCGAATCAGGCCGTTGTCTTCCATCGCCTTGAGCCGCGCCGACAGGATGTTGGGCGCCACGCCCGGCAGCGAGGCCTGAAAGTCCTGAAAGCGCCGCGGCCCTTCGAGCAGCAGATCGCGCAGCAGCAGGATGGTCCAGCGCTCGCCGATCAGGTCGAGCGTGAGGGCCACGGGGCAATCGGGGATGTCGTAGGTCTTGGCCATGGTTGAAGCATAGTCATTTGACTTTCTTTTTGCAACTCACTATTCTTTCGCTACTGACTTGCACCCTGCAAGTCACAGCCAAGGACGCATCCATGAACCTCTCGCACCGCAACCTCCCCGCGCATGGCCTGTGGATCAGCCTGCTCGCGGTTCTGTTCCTGATCCTCGTCGCTGGCGCAAAGATGACCCACGCGCAACCGGAGCCACAGGGCACCGACCTTCACCCGAGCTCGCCTACCTGAAGCAGGTGAATCGGTGGCGGCCGCCCACCGACCCGCAACTTCACTTCCTGCTGATGGGCCAGTTCGCCAACGCCGGGCGCCACCTCGAGGGCATCGCGTATTTCGAAGACGCTCTTGAAGCGCTTTGGCCCTCAATTGAGCGACAACCAGAAGGCGCAATACCTGCTGGCCATCGCGTCGCTGCGCGCGGGCCACGCCAACGACGTGTTCCTGCTCAAGCGCATCGGCTGGGTGCGCGACACGATGGCGCTGCTCGACGACGCCAAGCGCCTGAGCACGGGCCGCCAGATGTTCGTCTCGCGCTGGATGTCGGGGGTGGTCCGGGCCCAGCTGCCCGCCTTTCTTTCGCAAGGCGACACGGCGCTCGCCGACTTGCAATGGTGCGTCGACAACGCGGCCCTCGCCCCGCATCGCGACTGGCTGCGCGAGGTGTATGCCAAGCTGGCGGACGTCCACCGTGCGCGCGGCGACGGTGCCCAGGCCGCGCGCTACCTCGCACTGAGCGGCTACACCACCGAAAGCCGCCCGGCGATCTTCACCACCCCGTTCGGCACCCAGGCGTCGACGGGCGGCACCTTTGCGCCGCAAGCGATTCGCGAGGTGGTGAAAGACTCGGTCTACGTGCTCTCGGGCTTCGAGTTCACCGAGTACTACTTCATCATCTCGGCCGACCGGCGCGAGCTGATCGCCATCGACGCCGGCACGCGGCCCGACTCGGCGCGGGCGGCCTTTGAGGCGCTGAAGGCGGCCGTGCCGTCACTGCCCCCGCTCACCACCGTGTTGGTCACCCACGCCCACTGGGACCACGTGGGCGGGCATTCGTACTTTCGCAGCCTGAACCCGGCCGTGCGCTTCATCGGCCGCAGCAACTACCAGGACGAGCTCGCGATCGACGCCATGGCCGACCCGGCCGTGTTGCGGCGGTTCTTCGGCGAGCGCTTTCGCCTCGAAGACGTGCTCAGCTACAAGCCCGACGTGACGGTGGACCGCGCCACGGCGCTGGTGATCGGCGGCACGCGCTTCAGCCTGCTGCCCACGCGCGGGGGCGAGACCGACGACGCGCTGCTGGTGCACATGCCCGATCAGGGCGTGCTGTTCGTCGGCGACATCCTGATGCCGTACTTCGGCGCACCGTTCATGCCAGAGGGCAGCGTCGACGGCATGCTGGCGGCGATCGACCAGGTGCATGCGCTCAAGCCGCGGCTGCTGCTGCACGGGCACGAGCCGCTGACACGCAGCTTCGCGTCCACGGCGATGTTGGACGAGCTGCGCCCTCACTGCAATGGCTGCGCGACGAGGTGCTGGCGGCGATGAAGCGCGGCACGCCGCGCGCCGCGATCCAGCAGGCCAACCTGATGCCGCCCACGCTCGAAGCGAGCACGTCGGAAGTGCACCTGGCCTATCTGCTGCTGCGCGAGAACCTGATCAACCGCGTATTCCAGCAAAGCAGCGGCTATTGGCAGAACGGCCTGCACGGCCTGGATGCACTGACCGACGCCGATCACGGTGCCGCGCTGGTCGACTATCTGGGCCTTTCCGATGCGCAGATCGCCGCGGCGGCCCAACGGATGATCAAGGACGGCCGGCACGAGCTGGCCGCGGCCACGCTCAAGGCGGCGCAGGCACGGCACCCCGAAAGCCCGACCCTGGCGCCCCGCGCGCGCTCGCCTACGTGAAGCTGATGGAGAAGTACCAGGAGTTCAATCCGTTCAAGCTCTTCGTCTACGGCGCTCAGGCGGAGCAGGCGGTCCCGCAGGTGACCGACGCCCTGCTGCCAAAGCAGATCCCATGATCGTCAACGCGGCACGCGCACCACGGCTGCCACGTTGAAGGCGCTGTTGGCGTGGAGCGAGCAAGGCACGCCGCCCTCGCGCAAGGGCATGGTGCTCTATGCGCCGTGCTGGTCAGCCGGCTTCGCTAGCCCGACCACGCAAACGGCGCGAAGTGCCCGTTGCGCGTTCCGCTCGAATCGTCCCAGCGGATGCCGAACACGTTGAAGCGGCTGCGCGTGGCCTTGGCCAGCGAGAGCCGGCTGTTCACCGGGTGAGCCGTGTTGTCCACGCCGATGGCCTGGCCGGGTGCCGTGGCGCTGGGCAGGCCCTCGCATGCCTGATCGACCAACTCGCCCGCGCGCACCACGCGATCCAGGCCATTCATGTCGAACTGGATCGGCCGCCGCTCGATGCCCGCGATACGGCCCACCAGCGGGCGAGGGCCGCCATCGGGCCGCCGGCCGCACCCGTGGCGATGGCCTTGATCGCCTCCACCTGCGGCTCGGAGGCGCGCTCGTCGACGATGAGGCCTACCGTCATGTTGCCGTTCCCATCGCACCTGGCGAGTGCAGCATGACGATGAACGACAGGCCGTCGAGCGCCACGCCGTCCTTGGCGCCCTTGTCGATGCGCAGCGCCACCGCCGCCTTGCAGTCGCCTTCGGTCGGCTGCGCGGACATGTTGGACCGGATGCAGGGGCACAGCAACGTGCAGTTGCACGTCTCCATGTACTCGCCTCTGATTTGCCAACCGGCCATGGTCATACTCCTCGTGGCGATGCCGCTCCTATGATCCTCGCGCTCCGAAGGCCGATGCAGATCGCAGGGCGCGTGCAAGCCCAGGAGAGCTCGAATCGGTGCGAGCCGCAGAAAGCGAGGCTGCTCGGCCGATGACAGCTGCGCGCAGCGCCTGGGTCGCTCATCACGCAGCAACCCAAGCCAGCGTTGTGGCTGCTGGCCATCAGCGCGGTGGGCTGGGCCTTGCTGGCCTGGATCGCGTTCGACATGGGCCACCCGATCGCGCGACTCACGATGCCGCTTCTGCCCACTGGAGCGCGGCCAACGTGCTGGCCATCTGGTCCATGTGGGCGATGATGATGGCCGCGATGATGCTGCCATCGGCGCTGCCGATGACCCTGGCGTTCGTCGAGCTCTCTGCGCGACAGGGTGAACATGCGCGCTCGCGAAGCTTCGTTGCCGCCTACATGCTGGTGTGGTGGCGTTCAGCGTCGCCGCCATCGCGCTGCAATGGATGTTGCAAGCCGTGGGGTTGGCTGGATCCGATGATCGTCAGCACCTCGGCGCTCCTCACCGCTGCGTTGCTGGTGATCGCCGGCGTGTACCAGTTTTCGCCGTTGAAGCGGCTGTGCCTGGCCAAGTGCCGCACGCCGATGGGATTCCTGCTCGGCGAATGGCGGCCTGGCATGTACGGCGGCTTCGTGATGGGACTGCGGCACGGCCTGTTCTGCCTCGGCTGCTGTTGGGCGTTGATGGCCTTGCTGTTCGTCGGCGGAGCGATGAACCTGGCCTGGATCGCTGCATTGTCGATCGCCGTGGCTATCGAGAAGCTGCTGCCGCACGGCGAACGGCTGGCCGCGCTGCTCGGGCTGGTGCTGATCGCCGCCGGTGTGGTGCGGCTGCTGGGACTGGCGAGCGGCTGACGGATCAGAGCACGGCGATTTCGAGCGCTGAAGTGGATTCGTGGGGCACACAACAGACAAACAGCGCCGCATGGCGTATACGCTGTCACGTCATAACCCGTTCAAGGCTCCCGATGTCGAAATCGATCAAGGCCCACAAGCACCGCGCCCGCCTTCACGTGCTGCGTGACCGACTGAAGGATGCCGTGCGCGATGCCAAGCGTGGGCTGGTCGGTGCCGCGGAAAGGGTGACGGCCCACCGAGCCAAGCGGGACGACTATCGCGCCGCGCACCCGTAGCGGCGCAATTCGTCTCAGCTGCGGGATCGCTCTCAGCATCGGTCAGTTGCGTCGTTGGCGCCCCTTTGCTGTGGGCGTGCACGAACCCTTTCGGGTTTGCCGCCCTCCCGCCGGCGCTCGGGCTGCGGCCCAGGTGACCGGCGAGCTGGTCATCGACGGCTCGTCAGAGCACAACCCGATGAACGCGGTTGCGCTCCTGGCTGACTTTGGCACCCATCGTCTGCTCGGCCGCAGCGTTCATCAGTTCGCGCACTGGGCGCCCGCGGCGAGCCGAAGCCACACCCACCGTGACCGTCACGACTTGCGCAACGCTGGACTCTCTGTGTGGCACGCGAAGACCCTGCACCCGGTCGCGAATGCGCTCGGCGGCGGCGTGCGCGGCCTCGCCTCCCGCACCCTGCAAGATGGCCACGAACTCTTCGCCACCCTTGCGATAGACAAGATCGCCTTCGCGCGTGGCCTCGCTGATGGCCCTTGCCACAGCCTTGAGTGCCTCGTCGCCCGCGGGGTCGCCGTAGGCATGGTTGTAGGCACCGAAGTGATCGATGTCGATGAAGGCAACGGCCGTATCGGGTCCGAATGAGCCCGGTGCGCCGGTGACGCGATCGAGCACCTTGTCGAGCGCTCGACGGTTGCGGAGCTCCGTCAACGCGTCGATGTGAACTTCGTCTTCGAGCGCGCGGTTGCGCTGCTGCAGCTCGATGACCATCGAGGCGAGTTCGCGCCGCGCCTGCGCCAGCGGCTGAATGCGATCGTCGAAGGCCACCACCCGATCGCGGCCGTGCGACTTGGCTGCGTACATCGCGATGTCGCATGCCTTGAACAAATCGTCGATGCCGTGTCCGTCGAAGTCGACCAAGCCGCCCGACATCGTGAGTGGCGCCATGTCGTCCGGCCGCTCCAGAGGTTCCTTCACATGGTCGAGACAACGACGCATCACGCCCTCGGCGGCGTGGGTGTCGACGCCCGGCAGAAACACCATGAACTCGTCTCCGCCAATCCTCGCCAGCACGGCGTCTTGTGGCAACGACTCGCTCAGACGCCGGGCGACCAGGCGCAGGGCCTCGTCGCCCATCTCGTGGCCATGACGGTCATTGACCATCTTGAAGTGGTCGATGTCGATCAGCGCGACCGTGCCGCTCACTGCGAGAGACCTTGCATGCCGCAACCTGCGCGCGAACGCTTCCCGGTTGTGCAGGCCAGTCAGATGATCGATATGCCAGCGCATCGACGACTCCAGTTTGGATTGTCGACGCCGGGGCGAGACCCCAGGTGCGGCGCTCAGCGCTAGCGGTAATTTTGCACAGTGGCTGCCCTGCCTCCCTGCGGAGAGCGCATCGTCAGGCGATCACCCCGGCACCCGCACCCCCGCCGCCACATCAAGGTGCCCCTCCCCACGCGCAATCCCCTCATCCAACAACGCCGCCAACGCCGGAACCACGCCAGCGTCTGCCCGCCACGCGCCGCCTCTTCCACCATCAGGCGCAGATCCTTGCGCGCCATCGACATCTCGAACGACGGCGGCTCCCACTGGCCGGCGCTCGACGCATCAATCGCCGGGACGTTGCCAGCATGGGCATCCGGCGGTCGGGTCTCAACCGATCCTGGGCCGAACTACCCGCCGTGGCTCTCGGTTGTAGGAGCGGAACAATCGCTGGAACGCGGCGCTCAGGGTGTCGCGTGAGAGCCGATCGCGCTCGTCGAGGCGAGCCATCTCGTCTCCGAAGGGGTCGGCGGTGTACTCCTCGCGCTCTCGAAGCGGGGACAGCAACGATTGCAGCTGTGCTCATCGCCGCCTGCCACTGCCGCTTCCATGCTCTGGACGAACTCGTCGCTGCCGCCGAAGGCATGCATGGCGTAGTGGCACAACGCAGTGAACGCCACCGTCGAGAACGAATCGACGACGAACAAGCAGAGGTGGTCCTGCTTGTCGTACTGGTGAATGAACCGGTACGACTGGACTCGGGCCGCCGGGAACAGTTCGCCTACCGCCTCCAGCACGGCCGCCAGGCGCTCGCCGCTCTCCGCATTGACCGGCTGACCGTACAGGACGCCGACCCAACCGGCGGTGCGCAACTCTGCCGGCAACGCCAGCGACCCTGGGGCCGCCTCGAGGCATCACACCAGCGATCGAGCTCGTCTGGCTTCCAGTACTGACTTCGGAACGGGATTCCCGCGCCCATCGGCGCTGTCTGGGGCGAGAAGCTGTAGGAGAGGTCAAGCGGTTCCAACGCCCGCCGGCACAACGTGCGTGCGAACCGACGATCATTCGCTGGCTCGTACGGCTGGCTTGCGTACCCGGTGAAGAACGTCCGGCCACTGAGATGCTGGTTCATCTCGGTGGAGTCGAAGTTCGACTCCGCGCGGACGAGCGACGCGCCGTGCGTGTGGATGTCGCCGGCGCCACCGACGTTCGAGAGCAGGCAAGCCACGGACGCAACGTGCCAGTTGACGACGGAGATACTCCGGTCGTTGGTGCTGGTCTCGATTCGCGGTCCGACCGTCGTCCGCAGTCGCAAGAGATCGTTTGAGACGAGCCACAGGCTCGGGTCGGCGTGACCGGTGTCTGTGAGCGTACTGCCCAGGAACGCCGCCAGCGCGCGGCCGGTATTGATGCTGTCGGCGAAGTCGAAGACTGGGATCGCCTCACTGCCGTACGCGAGATCTGTCATGGGCAGGATCCCGATCATCATGATGTGGCACGGGCGATTCAGACTTCGGGCGGCGTAGTCTCGGCCGATTTTCCGGGCGACGACGAGCGCCGAGCCGCTGCCCGTTCCGCCGCCGAGCGAGGCCGCGACGAACGCAACGGTGTCTTGCGTGGCGTCGAGCGCCATGACGTCCGGATACTTGCCCGATTCGATCCAGCGCTTGGCGAGGTGCTCGCTGATCGCGCCGAAGCCGCAGCCGCCAGTGCGATCGCCCAGCTGACAGACGTTCTCAATGGGGCGAACGTGACTTTGGTCCGAGACGGTCTCGACGAGGAGTTTCGTCACCTCGTTGCCGTTCATGTCCGACTCGATGGCGACGGACGAATACGGCGTATAGATGCGCACCGGCGTGACGTCGGGTCGGACGATTACATCGCGCACCATCGCGACGCCCTGCTGGAGGCGGTTGTAGAGTGACACGACGTGACCCACTGCCTGTGGCTGCACGCGCACTTCGAAGGCCGTGGGATGACCGTACGTGAATGCAGAGAAGTCGAAAACAATGCGACTACCGCATTTCCCGATTCCGTAGAGCTTGGGCTTCACAGGCATCCTCCACTGCCGCTACGACTGCGGCCACGCGAGAGCAAGCAGCACCACGATCAACAGCAACCCGAGGGTGGTGACCGCGACGTGGAGCGCGTGCAGGCGTCGCTTGACCTCGCCGCAATCCCGGCATGTGTCGAGCCCGTTCCAGTGCCTCATGATCCACTGGCTATAGACCGTCGTGCCAATCAGGAACCCGAGGACCAGCGGCATCCCGCCCTGGGCGAGCGGACCAACGTTATCGAAGAAAACGTAGGAGGGAAGCAACCCCAGGAGCGCGCCCACGGCCAATCCACGCGCAGCGACGGCGCCGCGTCGCTGGCGGAAGCACAAGCCCCCGCTCTCTACGACGTAGTGAATGGTTCCCGCCCTTCGTGCCCAGACCAGCAGGCCGATCGAGGCGCAAACGGCCATCCCTGCGACAACCCAAACGGCGCTCACCAGATCCCTCCATTCGAGGTGACCACCCCAGAACATTTCAGACCCCCTGGAACGCCGTCAGGCGAAGTTTCGTGATCTCAGAGGGCCCTTCGTCGGCCCGATTCGAGAGCAACGCGTAGCGGCCAGTGGCCACGCGGCTGCGTCATCAGGCCACGGCCCGCCAGTCACTTCATCCCCACGCCTGAGGATCCGAGGCCACTAGTCCCTAGTCCCTAGTGTCGGGACCTTGTACCGCGACTAACGCAAGGCGCCGCGTATCACCTACTGGCCGACAGTCGAGCTTGCCGCGCTGTTGGCAGACCAATGCTCAGGGGCGCTTCGTCCCCTACTCCCGCATCGTCTTCACGATCGGCCCCAGGCGCTTGCCCTTGTCGGTCAACACGTACTCGACGCGCGGGATGACGGACACCTTCCTTCATCCCGATTGAGGAGGCTGTCGCTTGTAGGCCGTCTGGGCGAGATCTACATTGCCCAGGAGTCCACACCCCGGCCAGGAGAAACCACATGCCCAGCCGTAAGAAGTCTCCTGCCCCGTCCGCGCCGCAGCCGCCCGCGCCGGCAGTGCGCCTGATCTTCGAGTACGACGGTGACAGCGTGCGCCTGGTCAGCCAGCAGCCGGTGGACATGGTCGTCACCGGCGCCGACTTGGCTCAGGTGCATGCGGCCGGCACCTTCGTCGATGCCCGCGACGCCGCTGGCCGCACTTTGGCGCGCGTGCACGCACACGGCGTGTCCGACGGCTCAATGGAAGTGTTCCCCGAGAAACACGGCGAGCCCATCGAGCGTGTCAAGGTCGACCGGCCGCAGGGCGCCTTTACGGTGGTCCTGCCGGCGCCCAAGGCCGCGGCACGCGTTGCGGTGGTCCGAGTGAAGTCGAGTGCTGCAGCGCCCGCGATGGCCCGTGCTGCCAGCGCCTCGGATGCGGCGCCCACGCTGCAGGCCACCGATCTCGCGTCGTTCCCCTTGGAACGCAAGCGTTGAGCGGGGGCACATCATGACTATTGCCGATGGTGCAGTGCTTGGCATGACGCAGATCGCGGGCGCTCAGCCGCGCAATCGCGCATTCAACGTCGTCCTGCTGGCCGAAGGATTCACGGCCGCGCAGCAAACCGCCTTCAACACCGCCTGCAACGCGTTTGTCACCGCGTTCTTCGCCACGCCGCCTTTCGACGACCTGCGCCCGGCGATCAACGTATTTCGTGTCAACGTGCGCTCCACCGACGCGGGTGCAGACGATCCGGCCGCGGCCGGTGGCACCGGCGCCACCGCGCGCACCTACTTCGATGCCAGTTTCGGTGGCAACGGCATCCGCCGCCTGCTGCTGTGCAACAACACCACGGTCCTCCAGGTGGCCGCCGCGCAGGTGCCGGAGTTCTCGGTCGTGCTCGTCGTCGTGAACTCCACGATCTATGGCGGTGCGGGCGGTTCGGTCGGCACCTATTCGCTGGCAGGCGGCGCCACCGAGATCGCCATCCACGAGATGGGCCACACCGCCTTCGGCCTGGCCGACGAGTACCCCTACTACGCCGGCGGCGCCGAGACGGGGCACGACCACCATCCCGCGGGCGAGCCCTCGGAACCGAACGTCACCGCCAACACGAACCGCAGCACGCTGAAGTGGAACTGGGCAGTGGCCGCGACCACGGCGGTCCCGACGATGAGCAACCCGAACTGCGGCGTGGTCGACAGCCGGGCCAGCCCGGTCCCGGCGGGCACCGTCGGCCTGTTCGAGGGCGCGCACTACTACCACTGCGGCGGACATCGGCCCGAGTACGACTGCAAGATGCGCAACCTGAGCGTGCCGTTCTGTCGCATCTGCCGCCAGGCGATCTGGAACCGCATCGGGCCGCTGACCACGTTGTCGGCGCGCCGTCGCACGCCGATCTCGGTGATCGCGCGCTTCCCCGAGCACCTCGACGTGTTCGCCATCGCCAGCGACGGCCGCACCATGAGCGACTGGTGGAGCCCTGCCAGCGGTTGGGCAGGCTGGTTCCATGTGATGGGCGGCATCGCCTCGCCCGGCGGCGCAGGCTCGCCGGTCACGGCGATTCACCGCTATGCCGGCCACATCGATCTGTTCACGGTGGGCACCGACAACCGCGTCTATAGCGCCTGGTGGGACGGCAACGGCGGCTGGCGGCCGTGGTTCAGGATCGGCAGCCTGGTGTGCCGCCCGGGTTCGACCGTGAGCGCCCTGTCGCGCTACGACGACCACATCGATCTCTTCACCACCGCCTCCGACGGCCGTGTGATGTCGATCTGGTGGGACGCGCGCACCGGCTGGGCGGCCGACTGGTTCCACTTGCAGGGTGGCGTGGCAGCGAACGGCGCGACCGTGACCGCGGTGGCCCGTTACCCGCACCACCTCGACGTGTTCACGGTCGGTACCGACAACCGCATCTACAGCGTCTGGTGGGACGAGCGCAGCGGCTGGTCAAACTGGTTCGCCATCGGAGCCCAGCGCGCGCGGAGCAACGCCACCGTCACGGTTGTCGCTCGCCATGCCGACCAGCTCGACCTGTTCACGACCGACCCGGCGGGCCGCATCGTGTCGACCTGGTGGAACGTCAACACCGGTTGGGGCAACTGGTTCCAGGTCTCCGGTGGCGTGGCCTCGCCCGGCTCACCGGTGACGGCCATCGCCCGCTACAGCGGTCACCTGGACCTGTTCGTCATCGGCACCGACCGGCGCGTGTACAGCACCTGGTGGCACGAAGGCACCGGGTGGGCCTCGTGGTTCAACGTCTCCGGTGGCGTCGGGCAGGCCGGCGGACAGGTGGCCGCGATCTCAAGGTTTGCCGAACACATCGACGTGTTCACCGTAGGTACCGACGGCAAAGTGTGGAGCACCTGGTGGCACGGCGGCAGCGGTTGGGCCAACTGGTTCCAGCTGGGCGTCAGCTGAGTCCAAGGTGGCGGCAGGCAGTTCAGGGCACCCTCACCGCCGCCGCCACATCCAGCCCACCCTCCCCACGCGCGATGCCTTCATCCAGCAACGCCGCCAACGCCGGAACCATCGCCAGCGTCTGCCCGCCGCGCGCGGCCTCTTCCACCATCAGCCGCAGATCCTTGCGCGCCATCGACATCTCGAACGACGGCGGCTCCCACTGGCCGCGAGCTGATGCGCTTGGCGCGCTGCGGCAGCGTCTGGCCGGGGTTGAAGTGCTCGAACAGGCTGAACGCGTCTTTCATGTCGATGCCCACCGCGGCGGCCAGCCGGCCCACGTCGCCCAGCACACCCAGAATGCCCAGCAGCGTGAGGTTGCCGAAGAGCTTGAAGGCGGCCGCGCGCTCGGGCTGCGGGCCCAGGTAGACCAGCGAGCCGGTCATCGCCTTGAGCGCGGGCTGCAGCGCCTCGTGCCGCGCGGGGTCGCCCGAGATCAACATCCAGCCGGTGCCCTCGGCGCAATTGGCCGGCGCCATGAACACCGGCGCATGCACGTAGCGCACGCCGCGCGCGTTCCAGCGCGCCACGCGCTCGGCGGTGGGGCGCACCGCGGTGGTGGTGTGGTCGACCACCCAGGCGCCGGCCGGCAGCGCGCCGGCCAGCGGCTCGAGCACGGCGTCGACCGACGCGTCGTCCGCCAGCGAGAGGTGGATGCGCTCGGCGCCGCGCACCGCCTCGGCCACGGTGGCGCAGGCGGTGACTCCCGCGGCGTCGTTGGCGGCCAGCGCCTGCGCCTTGGCCGCGCTGCGGTTCCATGCGCGCACGGTGAGGCCGTTGGCGCGCGCGCGGCGCATGAAGCCCGTGCCCATCAGGCCGGTGCCGAGGAAGGCGATCGTGGTCATTGGAGAGTTCCTGGTCTGTGTCCGGAGGTGTGGTCAGGGATCGGACAGGTGCATCCTCGCATGTTCGCCGACTTGGACGTCGCCTCGGCTCAACAGCGACGAGGCCGCGGCGGCGCGCGGGTGATCACGGGATTTCCTGTTCGGTCGCCAGCGTGCGCATGGCTGTTGGGCGCCGCAGTGCTAGCGGTGAGCCAAGGTGCTGTCACGAAACTCCGGAACACTCAGCTTGTCGCGTCTAGGTCGCCGCAGCAGCGCTCACACGATTCAATGAATAACGAACTCGTAGAGCAAATCGTCTGCAAGCGGATCGCGATTCCTATTTCATAGGGCAAGGGCGTACTCTGAAATGCCAAGTCGTCGCAGACGAAAGCTGACATCGTCTGTGTTCCCTCCTCCGCAGCCGATAGTGCGTTCTTTACCGCAGCATGATCCAAATTGATCAGTATCGTAAGTGTGGAAGGATCGTACCGTGACCGATACTCACGCTCTCCTAGCTCGCGATACGCCACCCTGAAACCACCGCGGAGTTGGCTTTCTTGCTCGCCCCCCCGCCCCCAGCAGGATCGGCCGATGCAATCACCGTCACCGCGCGCCGAAGCACGCCTCGGGACATTGGGTGACTCTCGATCACCAGAACCACGGCCACCCTTTGCGCGCTTATCTGCTGACTCGATGGTCGCAGGCGTTTGAATGCCCTCCACATAGTCAGACTCTTCTGATCCCGCAGGCCCTTTCGCCCCGAATATAGCCAGAGCGCTTGCCGATGTCGAAGCGGCGGCCTGTATACCTTGAAGACGACCGACCATCGTCTCGAAGTCACGATTCAGCAGATCAGCAATTCGACTTGCTTCTTGCTCCAGCCTGCGCGCTTGCTCCGTCCTTCGCGCCTCCTGCAAACGTCTCACCTGAGCGAGTCTTATCTCCTCGAGCTTTAGACGCAATGAACGGGACCAACACCGCACACACGGGGTTGCGTACATTGAGCTGAAGATTTCGCGTCGCATCGTACGGCTCGATGCTGCTTCCGGATTGCTCGAGTGCAGGGCAGTCCACTTCACCAAAGAGATACTCACCGAACTCCTTCCTGTTCTATTCCTCCTGTTTCGATCGCTACAAGGGCACCGAGACCAGCAGTAATTGCCACACCAACCTCAGTGTCCGGTAGTGGGCACCTTGAAACCTTCAGCCGAAGTTGCACCCGGCCGATCACGGCAGCCTGCGCATCCGTTGGCTCAAAGTCGAATGACTGGGCGATCTCCGGCTCTCTAAGTTGGCAGACATGCTGATTGACTGCGACCTCTGGTGCGACGGCACGAAAAGAATTGCAGATGCCGCTCGATGTAGTCAATGATGGGTGGCGTTAGCAGCCTAGCTATCTCAACGCGCTCGACGCTAATTGTGGTTCCGTTGGCCAATCCAGTCGATTCGTTGCGAACTTGCCACTCAAGCGGTACTTCCTTTCCCGATGAGGAATCGATCGCCTCCCGATTGAGGACAACCTTGTTGCGCACGCCATTCCGCCGCGTATCAACGACAAGCGTTCTTGCGATTCCCAATGCTGCGGATTTGCCCGTCCCGAACTTGCCTCTACTGGGTCGCCCACGCAGTCGATCCATGTTTTCAGCGTGCATCATGAAGAAGCGCCTTAGGTCTTCCTCTGACATGCCTCGACCGTTGTCGCTGATCTCGATCCTCTTGTCTTTTTGTGAGACTAGGACATTGATCCTGGGAGCCACGCCGTCGTCTAGATATTGAAGTCCGTTGACAACGTACTCCCAAACAACGGCCTGTTCGGTTTTGAACGAGGCGGCTGACGACCAGAAGGTCGCGCCCCACATGAGACGTCAGTTTGAGCGCAAGTCACGCATTGAGATCTCCTCCGTCTTCCAATACCTTTGCAGCCGCTTCCAGGAATCTGTGGTGCTCAGATCCTTGATCGAAGAGCGCTAGCAAACGCGTCAGCTATATCTCGACCATTTGGTTGTTCGCGTAGCTGTCTATGCGGAACAGTGCGCGAGCATCGCCGGCTTGGATACCATGCCCGCCCTGCCACGGAGACCAAGCGACCGATCCTTCAATTCGACGGATCTCGCGGTCTCTTAGCACCGTGTCAATGGACCCGCCAGATCGCTTGCCACTGGTTGGGCGCGGAGTGGCTCGATTCGCTGCCGCCGTCCCGATCCACGCGAGTCCTTTGCGGGTCAAGCGCCAGCCGTCTCGGCCGGTCCCAGAAAGTAGTGCGCCGTTCTTGACCTTCTTGGCATCCGAGAGGCACACGCGAACGAGTTCCAAGTTCACCTGATCGGGGTACTTCCGCCATGCAAACGGTGTGGCGGCGATCTCGTGGCACCGAATCGCGATGTCTTCGGTATCGACCGATCGCTCTGCACCGCCCAAGTGAAAGACGGCCGCGACCGTGATCTCAAAGAGTCGAAAGGCAGTGTCTGTCAAGTGATTTACCGATGGACTTTTGATCGCGCTCGAGTGAGCGTACGGAGTGCAAACAAAAAGTCAACCATAAATCATTGACATGCAGATCTGCGAACGCCCGTCTTGCTGTCCCGTTGCTGCCTTCGGCTCTCAGACTGAGATGGGCCGGTGAGTCACTTCCGAGGTGGCTTAGCAGCGATTCTTGGACTCCCTGCCGATGCCACCTATGCAGCCCTCGACGGGCGCCACGATCCGGTTGGCATAACTGAGAGGGTGAGGAACGCGATCGTCAATTTGGTGAGATCGCGTCCGCGCGAAACGTTGTCGGAGCGCTGCGTCCTAGCGGCCACCTGGCCCGATGGAGTCGATTTAGCTCAAGCGCCATTCTCGACACGCAGTCGAAACACGCTAAGGGCAGCGGGGCTCCTATCAAAACCGCAGGGCCTGATTGAGATGACCTTTGGCCAACTGCTGCGCTTGCCTGCACTCGGTATTCGCAGCGCGCTCGAAATCTCTTGTGTGGTGGAGGCAATCATCGAAGTGCACGCGGTAATGCTCGGCGAGCTGAACAGCATTTCTCTCGACGAACCTCACCTTGAATGGATGGCGGAACTATCTCGAATTGGCCAAGAGCCTTGGACCGAGGAGATAAGCGAACTTGACCCACGCTTTCGAGATCTTCTAGCAACACGTGAGAAGGGGACAACCGGTGAACGCATTGAGCGGTGCCTTGCCGACCCGGCCTCTGTCGCCACAATTGAACGAGGAAGAGAACTGGCCACGGTGGTCCGAAGGATCGGAACCGCAATCGCCGGGATAGAAGCGCTGCTTCTCGAGGATTCGCTCGCTGAATTGCTCCATGCGGCCACCAGCAACAGGCGAAACCAATTCGATCCGCTAGCCGCTCGCTTTGGCTGGGCTGGCGAGCCGCCCGTGACATCTGGAGGAAGCATCGAGGACCATCGGGGTGACTCGCGAACGCGTCCGTCAGATCGAGACGCGATTCTCTAAAAGGGCTACCGACCGTGTCTTCTTGCCCAAGCTCGATGCGGCTATCGAATTACTTGAGCGGAGTGCTCCGCTCCTTGTACCTGCTGCATGAGCAGATGCTTGTCGAAGCACGGTGTGTGCAGGAAGCAATTTCCAATTGAGACCGTAAGGGGAACTGCAAGATGCGCGGGCGTGAAACCGACGTCGAGATCGATACGTATCGCAAAAGGGACGATCCCTTGGTTCATCGGATTCGCTTGCGACGCGATCTGTCGCGCGAGCGGCAAGAAGGCTTGCCGGTCAATCTGGTGTGAGTAGCGTCTTTCAGCTGCTTGACGAGCTCTACCGCTATCGGCTCGACCAAACGAGCAAGCGGTTCGCGCGGTCCTGCATCTCCTGCCCAATGTTGAGTTTCTCAACGAGGATTGGTATTGGGTTACGGATATTCCAGTTCGCCGTAACCGATTGAGTAACGTCACCAAGAAGATATTGAGCGTCGCTTCGCCAGCAAAGACCTCATCTCGATAAGGGACAGAATACGTCGCGCTTTCACCTACAGAGCAAAGTCTCACGCCAGGTACGAGACGCTCACTCCACCGCCTGCGGATGTCCTTGCAGCTTTCTTTCGGCGCAGCCCAGAGTTCAAACTGGGAGACGACTTAGTCAGTTCTGTACAGAGCTTGAGTTACCTGACCGAGCTGGGCGACGTTGATCGAACGCTTTCGAAGTGACTTCGAGCGACTCCGAGCGGGGTTCTCGACCGGCGAAGTGTCACGCAAGCCTGCTTGGCTCGCGGCCTCAATGAGAACAGTATCTCCGTCTTCCTCACGTACAGCCCCATCGTTGAACATGTCAGCCTTGACGTCTGGAAGCTACGTGGTGTGCGTGTCGACCCTGCTGCGGTTGAGGCGCTACGACAGGCAAACGCATCCTCGCCAAACGAGAAGCGCCTCTTGAGCTTTGGTTGGCACTCCGATGGGCGCCTGTGGATTGCCTCACGCATCCCATACAGCAATGCTGGCTACGTCCTTGGAGTGCCCGGCAGCACAAGGCGCTACCTCTCTGATCAGCAATTGCTGCATCGTGAAGAACCAGGCCGATGCGGCAGATCTGCGGTACGGAGACAGGCACTTCTTCGGATCCAACAGTCCGGAGGATGCAGGAGCGACGCGGGCGATGTCCTGAATGCACGAATTGACCTAGAAAGGAGCGTGACCGACGTGTAGACGAAGTTGTCCTCGAGTCCGAATCAGTGGGAGGGTAGAGTTTCGATCCGTAGTCACTTAATCCGCAAACCCCTTCCCCTCCCCCGCCATCCTCACCACCACCCCCGCCGGCTCGAACCGCGCCCCGTACTTCTTCGCCAGCTCCCGCGCCCGCTCCACAAACTTCTTGGGCCCGACCGCGTTGATGAACTGCAGCGCCCCGCCCTGGAACGGCGCGAAGCCCCAGCCGAAGATCGAGCCGATGTTGCCGTCGGCCACCGAGCGCAGCACCTTCTCTTCGTAGCAGCGCGCGGCCTCGTTGGCCTGGGCGAACATCAGGCGGTCGATCAGCTCCTGCTGCTCGGGCTGCTCGGGCTTGGTGGGGTACATCTTGGTCAGCTCGGGCCACAGGCTCTTGCCCTTGCCGTCGGCGCCCTGGCCCCAGTCGTAGAAGCCCTTGCCCGCCTTCTTGCCGATGCGGCCGATCTCGCACATCTGGCGGATCACGCTCGCGCCCGGGTGCTCGGGGTAGGTCTTGCCTTCGGCGGCCAGGTCTTTGCGCGTTTGCTCCTGCACGTGCAGGCTGAGTGACAGGCTCACTTCGTCCTGCAGCGCCAGCGGCGGCATCGGCATGCCGGCCTGCAGGCCGGCCACCTCGATGCTGCGCGGGTGCACGCCCTCCTTGAGCATGGCGATGCCTTCGGTCACGTAGGTGCCGAACACGCGGCTGGTGTAGAAGCCGCGCGAGTCGTTCACCACGATCGGCGTCTTGCCGATCTGCAGCACGTAGTCGAAGCCCTTGGCCAGCGTGTCGTCGCTGGTCTCCTTGCCGACGATGATTTCCACCAGCGGCATCTTGTCCACCGGGCTGAAGAAGTGCAGCCCGATGAAGTTCTTGGGCCGCTCGCTGGCCTTGGCCAGGCCGGTGATCGGCAAGCGTGCTGGTGTTGGAGGCAAACACCGCCGATGCGGCGATCTGCTTCTCGGCCTTGGCCGTGACGCCGGCCTTCACGGCGCGGTCTTCGAACACGGCTTCGATGATCAGGTCGCAGCCCTTGAGCTCGTCGTAGCTGGTGGTGGCTTTGATCTTGGCCAGATGCGCGTCGCGCTTCTCGGCGCGTGCTTCGGCCCTTCTTGATGGCGCCGTCGAGCAGGCCTTGCGAATACGCCTTGCCTTTGTCGGCCAGCTCTTGCGTGCTGTCGAGCAGCACCACGTCGATGCCGGCCTTGGCCGACACGTAGGCGATGCCGCCGCCCATCATGCCGGCGCCGAGGATGCCCACCTTCTTCACTTTGCTCGGCGCCACGTCCTTCGGGCGCGAGGCGCCCTTCTTGATGGCGTTGAGCTGGTACCACAGCGTGTTGATGAGGTTCTTGCTCTCCTGGCTCATCACGCAGGCGGCAAAGTAGCGGCTCTCCACCACGCACGCGGAGTCGAAGTCGAGCAGGCCGCCCTCGAACACGCTGCTCATGATGTGCTTCACGGCGGGGTAGTTGCCGTAGCTCTTGGCGCTGGCGATGCTGGGCGCGATCGCAAACATCTGCTTGGCGCCTTCGCTGCGGCTGTCGCCGCCCGGCCACTTGAACTTGGGGTTGTCCCACGGCTGCTGCGCCTTGGGGTTGGCCGCGATCCAGGCCTTGGCCTTGGCCATCAGGTCGGCCTGGTCGGTGGCGGTGTCGGCCAGCAGGCCCATCTGCTTGGCCTTGGCGGGCGCCAGGTCGTTGCCCTCGGCGCACAGCTGCAGGCCCTGCTGGATGCCCAGCAGCCGCGGCAGGCGCTGCGTGCCGCCGCCACCGGGCAAGCAGGCCGAGCTTGACCTCGGGCTGGCCGATCTTGAGCCGCGGGTCGTCGATGGCGAAACGCGCGTGGCACGCGAGCGCGAGCTCCAGCCCGCCGCCGAGCGCGTGGCCGTTGATGGCGGCCACCACCGGCTTGCCCTGCAGCTCCATCTTGCGCAGCACGGTCTTCATCGCCATCGAGGCGTTGAACGGCTCCTCGGGCGTCGTCCACTTGCTCATGTTGTCGAGGTCGCCGCCGGCGCAGAAGTCGGCCTTGCCGCTGGTGAGGATCGAGGCCTTTCACCGCGGGGTCGGCGAGCTTCTCCACCGCGGCCTGGATGCCGGCCATCAAGCCATCGCCCACCACGTTCATCGGGCGGCCGGGCACGTCCATCGTGGCGACGAGGATGCCGTCGTCGCCCACTTCGAGATTCACTGCGTTGCTCATGATGGTGCTCAGACTCGTTCGATGATGGTGGCGATGCCCATGCCGCCGCCGACGCACAAGCGTGGCGAGGCCGGTGCTCAGGTTGCGGCGCTCGAGCTCGTCGAGCAAGGTGCCGAGGATGATGCAGCCCGTGGCGCCGAGCGGGTGGCCCATCGCGATGGCGCCGCCGTTCACGTTGACGCGGTCGAGCTCCACGCCGAGGTTGCGCGCGGTCTGCATCGGCACCACGGCAAACGCCTCGTTGATCTCGAAGAGGTCGATGTCCTTGGGGTCCATGCCCGCCTTGGCCAGCGCCTTGCGGCACGCCGCCGTGGGGCCGGTGAGCATGATGGTGGGCTCGCTGCCGATCACCGCCGCGGCGCGGATGCGCGCGCGGGGCTTTCAGGCCCGCCTTCTTGCCGCCCTCTTGGCTGCCGATCAGCATCAGCGCGGCGCCGTCGACGATGCCGCTGGAGTTGCCGGCGTGGTGCACGTGGTTGATCTTCTCCACCGTGGTGTACTTGCGCAGCGCGGTGGCGTCGAAGCCCATCTGGCCGATGGTGATGAAGCTGGCCTCCAGCTTGGCCATCGCTTCGAGGCTGGCGTTGTCGCGGATGGTCTCGTCGCGGTCGAGCAGCGGCAGGCCGGCGATGTCGGTCACCGGGATCACGGCGCGCTTGAAGTGCCCTGCAGCGCGCGCGGCCGCGGCGCTGCTTGTGCGAGTTGAGCGCAAAGGTGTCGACGTCGGTGCGGCTGAAGCCTTCCATCGTGGCGATCAGGTCGGCGCCGATGCCTTGCGGCATGAAGCCCAGCTTGTCGTTGACGCGCGGGTCCATCGCCCAGGCGCCGCCGTCGGAGCCCATCTTCCAGCGGCTCATGCTCTCGACGCCGCCGCCCACCACCAGGTCTTCGAAGCCGCTGGCCACCTTGGCGGCGGCGAGGTTCACGCTCTCGAGGCCCGATGCGCAGAAGCGGCTTTGCGTGACGCCGGCGCAGGTCTGCGCCCATTCGGCATCGAGCACCGCGGTGCGCGCGATGTCGGCGCCCTGCTCGCCGATGGGCGTGACGCAGCCGAGCACCACGTCGTCGACCAGCGAGGTGTCGAGCTCGTTGCGGCGCTCCATCTCCTTGAGCAGCGTGCGCAGCAGCCACGTGGGCGTGGCCTGGTGCAGGCTGCCGTCCTTCTTGCCCTTGCCGCGCGGCGTGCGCAGGTGGTCGTAGATGTAGGCGTGGCTCATTGATGTAGCTCCTTCAGGGTTCTCATCGGGTGCATGCCGTTGGCGTGGCCCATGAACGGCGGATGGATGCTGTAGCCGAGCAGCTGCTGCACCCGTTCGGGATAGGTGGCCACGATGTGTGGCGGCACGGAGAGCAGCATGCTCTCCATCTGGCGGCCCCAGGCCACGCAGTATTGCGGCGTGATCACCAGGCGCGACGCGTTGCTCTTGTTCTCGCCGCCGCGGTGCCACAGGGTGCCGGGGGTGAGCATCAGCGAGCCGCTGGGCATGATCACTTGTTCGAGATCGGGGTGGTCTTCGACCGGCACCTTCTTGCCGTTGACGAAGGCGTCGTAGAAGCTGACGCGCCGATCGGCGCGTCGCTGCCCCACTTGTGGCTGCCGGGGATGATCTCGGTGGGGCCGTTGTCGGCGGTGAACTCGTCGATCGCCCAGAAGCAGCTCACGCCGTACGCGGGGCGCGGGCGCGGCACCTTGTAGAAGCTGTCGTCGAAGTGCAGCGGCTGCGCGTTCTCGCCCGGGTAGGTGTTGATCGCCAGGCACGCGCTCAGCATGAAGTTGGGGCCGAGCACGTGTTCGCAGACGTCGAGCACCAGCGGGTGCGCGGCGAGGTCGGCGAACACCGGGCTCTTGGCCAGCAGCGCATAGACGCGCTCGCTCTCGTAGCCTTCGAAGTCGTTGCGGCCCATCTGCTTGCGCTGCAGGTACGGCGCGAGCGCGTCGCGGATGGCTTTGACCTGGCTCGGCGGCAGCAGCGACGGCAGGATCACGTAGCCGTCTTCGTCCATCTGCGCGAGCAGCTCGGGCAGTGGCGTGTTCAGGGGCGTGTGCTTGAGCATGTCACTTGATCAGGAATTTGAGCAGCGCGTCCATGCGCGCGCCGTAGGGCGGGCCGAGGTACTTCAGTGCCGATATCGGCGCCTGCCGGAACACCGGCCGCAGCTTGGAGAAGGTCTCGAAGCCCTCGCGGCCGTGGTAGTGGCCCATGCCCGAGGGGCCGACGCCGCCGAACGGCAGGTCGTGCTGGGCGACGTGGAACAGCGCGTCGTTGACCGAAACGCCGCCCGACATCACGTGGTCGAGCAGGCGCTGCACGACCGCCTTGTCCTTGCTGAACGGATACAGCGCGAGCGGGCGGTCGCCGGCGTTGATGGCGGCGATCACCTCGTCGAGCGCCCGGTAGGGCCGCAGCGGCAGGATGGGGCCGAAGATCTCGCGCCGCATCAGCGCCGAATCGGCCGGGGCATCGAGCACGATGTGCGGCGCGATCTTGCGCGTGGCGGCGTCGAAGGCCGGCCCCGGCAGCAGCGGGATCACGCGCGCGCCGCGCTCGCGCGCCTCGTCGAGCGCGCCGAGCAGGCGCTCGAACGACTTGGCATCGATGATCGACGTGTAGTCGGGCGAGGCCAGCGATGCGAACATGCGCGGCACGATCTGCTGCGCCAGGCGCACGAACTCGTCGACCTTGTCGGCCGGCAGCCAGGCATGGTCGACCGTGGTGCAGATCTGGCCGGCGTTCATGCACTTGACGAACAGGATGCGCTCGGCGGCGGTGGCGAGCGGGAAATCCGGCGCCACGACCGCCGGCGACTTGCCGCCCAGCTCCAGCGTCACCGGGCACAGGTTCTGCGCCGCCGCCGCCATCACCGCGCGGCCGGTGGTGCCGGAGCCGGTGAACAGCAGGTGGTCGAACGGCAGCTGCGAGAAGGCGATGCCCACGCCGCCGCTCTCGTCGAAGAACTGCAGCTTCTCGGGCGGAAAGTACGCCGGCACCTTGTCGATCAGCAGCGCCGCCAGGTGGCGCGAGTTCTCGCTCAGCTTGACCATCGCGCGGTTGCCCGCGGCGAAGATGGCCGTCAGCGGCACGAAGCTCAGGTTGACCGGAAAGTTCCACGGCACGATCACGCCCACCACGCCCAGCGGCTGCGGGATCACGCGGTTGCGCGCGAGCGGAAAGCTGATCCAGTCGGCGCTGCGGCGCTGCACCTTCATCCACGATTTCAGGTGCTTCAGCGCATGGCTGATGCCGTCCACCGCCGGCGCGATCTCGGCCAGCCGCGTCTCGTGGCGCGAGCGGTGGCCGTAGTCGGCGCTGATCGCGTCGGCGATCGCCTGCTGGTGGTCGCGCAGAAAAGCCTGCAGGCGTTTCAGGTCCTGGCGCCGTTCTTCGTAGCTCGGCACCGGGTGCGCGTGGTAGGCGGCGCGCTGCTGCGCGAGCGCGGCGCTCAGGCGTTGGGCCAGGGGGAGGTCGGAAACGTCCATCGTTCGCTCCTTACATCGAGCGTGAGAGCTGTCACGGCATTCTTCGCGGCGGGTCACATCGACCGCGACGCGAGCTCTTTCATGATCTCGTTGGTGCCGCCGTAGATGCGCTGCACCCGCGCGTTGACGTACAGCTCGGCGATCGGGTACTCCATCATGTACCCGTAGCCGCCGAAGAGCTGCAGGCACTCGTCCATCACCTTGCCCTGCTGCTCGCTGACCCAGGCCTTGGCCAGCGCCGCGCGCGGCGCGTCGAGCTCGCCCTTGAGATGCGCCACCATGCAGGCGTCGACGAAGGCTCGTGCGGCCAGCACGATGGCATTCACCTCGGCGAGCTTGAAGCGCGTGTTCTGGAACTCCCAGATCGCCTTGCCGAAGGCCTTGCGCTCCTTGACGTAGGCGAGCGTCTCGTCGAGCGCGCGCTCCATCGCGGCGATGCCGCTCAGGCAGATCTGCAGCCGCTCCTGCGGCAGCTGCTGCATCAGCTGGATGAAGCCCTGGCCTTCGCGGCCGCCGATCAGGTTGTCGGCCGGCACGCGCACGCCGTCGAAGAAGAGTTCGCTGGTGTCCTGCGACTTCAGGCCCACCTTGTCGAGCCGCCGCCCGCGCCGAAAGCCCGGCGTGGAGTTGCGCTCGCCCAGCGTGTCGGTCTCCACCACGATCAGCGACGTGCCCTTGGCGCCGAGCGCCTTGTCGGTCTTGCACACCACGATGATGACGTTGGCGTTCTGGCCGTTGGTGATGAAGGTCTTCGACCCGTTGATCACGTAGTGGTCGCCCTCGCGCACGGCGCTCGTGCGCACGGCCTGCAGGTCGCTGCCCGTGCCGGGCTCGGTCATCGCGATGGCGCCGACCAGCTCGCCCTTGGCCATCTTGGGCAGCCAGCGGCGCTTTTGCTCCTCGGTGCCGCACTCGTAGAAGTACGGCGCCACGATCGACGAATGCAGCCCGCCGCCGAAGCCGCTCAACACCGCGCGCGACGACTCCATGAAGATCACCGCGTCGTGGCCGAAGTCGCCGCCACCGCCGCCGTAGTCGCTGGGCGTGCTCAGGCACAGCAGGCCGTTGGCACCGGCCTCGCGCCAGGTTTCGAGCGGCATCTGCCCTTCTTCGCGCCACTTGGCCGCCTGCGGCACCCAGCGCTCGCGGAAGAACCGCGCCGCCGAGTCTTGCAGCATGCGGTGCTCGTCGGTCATCCAGACCGAGGGGAAGTTCTGGATCATGAAACTCCTAGGCTTTGGCTTGCAGCCCGCGGCGCACGGTGTCGTTGATCACGCGCAGCTCGGCCAGCGTGGCGTCGATGTGGGCGCGCTTGGCTTCGAGGTCGGCGATGGCCTTGTCGGTGCGCGACAGCACCCACTTCATCTGCTGCACGCGGCCTTCGCCGTGCGCGCCGTACAGCTCGAGAAAGGTCTTGATCTCCGACAGCGGCGCGCCGATGGCCTTGCTGCGCAGGATCAGCGCCAGCCGCGTGCGGTCGCGCCGCGTGTAGATGCGCGTGTTGTTGACGCGGCGGGGCTTCAGCAGGCCTTTGTCTTCGTAGAAGCGCACCGCGCGCGCGCGTGATTCCGAACTCGCTGCACAGGTCGCCGATGCCGTAGAGCTCGTCGCCGCCCGCCTCGTGGTGCGAGGCCACCGCCGCGTGCGCGTCGTGCGCAGGCTCTTTGGCCGCCGCGCGTTTGCGAACCAGGGTCTCGGCCACTCGGGCTTCCTTGCTCAGAACACGCTTTGCAGCTTGAGCGCCACGCCCATGTCGCCGCTGACCTTGATGCGGCCGGTCATGAACGCGGTGGTCGGGTTGAGCTCGCCGGACATCATTTCGCCGAGCGTATCGACCGACAACGTGATCGTGCAGTCGGTGTCGCGGTCGGTGTTGTCCACGCTGCTCGGTGTCGACGCGCCGTCGATGACGATGACGCCGTCGTCGCCGCAGTCGAACTTGAGGGTCGCGCCCAGCTCGCTGCTGGTGCCCACCTTGCTGCGCAGGGCGGTGGTGGCGGTTTGCAAGTCCATGGGGCGGCTCTCCGGTTGCGGTGCGACCATGCTAGCGAGCGCTTCGCCAGCGCACACCCTCGTAATCACCTATGGGTTACTTGGTTGACGTTAACGTAAGCCTCTTGCCTAATTCTGCCACACGACCTCCGCCGAGAGCCACCTCATGAAATTCACCCCCGAGCACGAGCAGATCCGCGACACCATCAAGCGCTTCGTGATCAACGAGATCAACCCGCAGGTGCCCGAGTGGGAGAAGGCGCAGCAGTACCCCGCCCACCAGGTGATGAAGCGGCTCGGCGAGCTCGGCATGCTGGGCCTGAAGTACCCCGAGGCCGACGGCGGCGCCAACCTCGACTTCAGCTACTCGATGGTGATGGCCGAGGCGCTGGGCTATTGCGACTGCGGCGGCGTGCCGATGTCGATCGGCGTGCAGACCGACATGGCCACGCCGGCGCTGGCCCGCTTCGGCAGCGACGAGCTGCGCAAGCAATACCTGTCGCCGGCGATCGCCGGCGACATGGTCAGCTGCATCGGCGTCAGCGAGGCCGGCGGCGGCTCCGACGTGGCGGCCCTGAAGACCTTTGCGCGCAAGGATGGCGACGACTACGTGATCAACGGCAGCAAGATGTGGATCACCAACGGCCTGCAGGCCGACTGGTGCTGCCTGCTCGCCAACACCAGCCAGGAAGGCGGCCCGCACAAGAACAAGAGCCTGATCATCGTGCCGATGGACAGCAAGGGCATCACCAAGCAGAAGATCCACAAGATCGGCATGTGGTCGAGCGACACCGCGCAACTGTTCTTCGACAACGTGCGCGTGCCGCGGCGCAACCTGGTGGGCCAGGAGGGCGCGGGCTTCATCTACCAGATGATGCAGTTCCAGGAGGAGCGGCTGTGGGCCGCGGCCTCGGGCATCACCGGCCTGGACCTCACGATCGACCAGACCATCGAGTACACGCGCCAGCGCCAGGCGTTCGGCAAGAGCATCCTCGACAACCAGGTGGTGCACTTTCGCCTGGCCGAGCTGCGCACCGAGGTCGAGGCGCTGCGCGCCCTCACCTATCGGGCGGTCGAGCTCTACACCGGCGGCAAAGACGTCACCAAGCTGGCGTCGATGGCCAAGCTCAAGTGCGGCCGCCTTGCCCGCGAGGTCAACGACGCCTGTCTGCAATACTGGGGCGGCATGGGCTTCACGTGGGACAACCCGGTGTCGCAGGCTTTTCGCGACGGGCGGCTCGGCTCGATCGGCGGCGGCGCCGACGAGGTGATGCTCGGCATCATCTGCAAGCTCGAAGGCACAATGCCCAAGGGCATGCACTAGGGGGAGGCGCCTTGCGCGCGACGCGCTGGTTGCTGACACTCCTGCTGTCAGCAACAACATCCGCCATGGCCATCGACGTCAACGCACTGTGGGATCACAGCAAGCCCGCGCTGAGCGAAGAGCGCTTTCGCGCGGCGCTGGCCACCGCCACGGGCGACGATGCGCTGATCCTGCGCACGCAGATCGCGCGCAGCTGGGGCATCCGGCGCGACTTCGACCAGGCGCGCGCCATCCTGGCCGAGGTGGAGCCGCAGCTCAATACGGCCGGTACCGCAGTGGAGGCGCACTACTGGCTCGAGCTCGGCCGCACTTACTCGTCGGCCACGCACGACCCCGCCTCGCAGACCGAAGACACGAAGGCCCGCGCGCGCACCGCGTACGACAACGCGCTGGCGGTGGCGACTGCGAACAAGCTCGACTACCTGGCGATCGACACGATGCACATGTACGCCTTCGTCGACCGCACGCCCGAGAATGAACTGAAGTGGGCCGACCGTGCACTTGGCCGTGGTGGAGGCATCGACGCAGGCCAACGCCAAGCAGTGGGAAGCGTCGCTGCGCAACAACCGCGGCTACGCGCTGCACCAGCTCGGCCGCAACGACGAGGCGCTGGCCGAGTTCAAGCGCGCGTTGGCCGCACGCGAGCGCCAGGGCGACGTGCGCAGCATCCGCATCGCACACTGGATGATCGCGATGACGTTGCGCCACATGGGCCGCCTCTATGCAGCGTTGGAGATCCAGCAGCGCCTGGAGCGCGAGTGGGACGCCGACAACGAACCCGACCCCTACGTGTTCGAGGAGCTGGAAAAGATCTACCGCGCCCGCGGCGACACCGCACGCGCCGACCACTACGCCGCGCGGCTGAAGGCGGCGCACAAGCCTTGAACGCGCGGCCCACGGGCACGGTTCGTGCCCCGGTTGAGGCCGAAGCCTGAATCATCGGAGGTCCCGACGATGAATCGCCTCCCACGCTCGACCTGGCGTGTGGCCACCGTGGTGGCCGCGCTCGCCGCCTTGGCGGCCCTGCTGTGGCCGATTCACAGCTCGAACGGCCGCACCGACGCCGCGCCGCGTGCGGTGGCCGCGCGCGGCGCGCTGGCGGCCGACGAGATCGCCCACATCGACGTCTTCAAGCGCATCGGGCCGTCGGTGGTGCACATCACCACGCTGGCCACGCAGCGCGAGATGTTCTCGCTCAATGTGCAGCAGGTGCCGCGCGGCACCGGCTCGGGCTTCATCTGGGACGACGCCGGCCACGTCGTCACCAACTTCCACGTCATCCAGGGCGGCAGCGGGGCGCGCGTGACGCTGGCCGATCAGAGCAGTTACCCCGCTCAGCTGGTGGGTGCGTTCCCCGACCGCGACCTCGCGGTGCTGCGCATCGATGCACCGAAAGACAAGCTGCCGCCGATCCCGGTGGGCACCAGCCGCGACCTGGTGGTCGGCCAGCGCGTCTATGCGATCGGCAACCCGTTCGGCCTCGACCAGACACTGACCACCGGCATCGTGAGCGCGCTCAACCGCGAGATCGAGTCGTTCAACGAGCGGCTGATCCGCGGCGTGATCCAGACCGACGCCGCCATCAACCCCGGCAACTCGGGCGGGCCGCTGCTCGACTCGGCCGGCCGCCTGATCGGCGTCAACGCGCAGATCGCCAGCCCGAGCGGCGCCAGCGCCGGCATCGGCTTCGCGATCCCGGTCGACGAGGTCAACCGCGTGGTGCCGCGGCTGATCCGCGACGGCAAGCGTCGTGCGTCCGGCGCTGGGCATCGCGGCACTGCCGCAGAACGTGAACGAGGCGCTCAAGCTGCCCAAGGGCGTGGGCATCGCGCAGGTCACGGCCGGCGGCCCGGCCGCGCGTGCCGGCATGCAGCCGTTCCGGCGCGGCGACGCCGGCGGTGTCGTGCCCGGCGACGTGATCACTGCGGTCGACGATCAGCCGGTGGCCAACCTGGACGACCTGCTGACGCAACTGGAGGGGCACCAGCCCGGCGACAGCGTCACGCTGACGCTGTGGCGTGCCGGCAAGACGCGCAAGCAGGCGCTGGCGCTGGCCGCGCCGCAGCCGCAGTAGCTGCTGCAGACACTCAGGCCGGCCACGCGGCGGGCACGTCGCACGCCAGCCAGCGCGCGAGCGCGGCATTCACTGCCACCGGCTGCTCCTGCGCCATCCAGTGACCCGAAGGCACGACCGCTTCGCGCAGCCGCGCGCAGTCGCGCCGCATCGGCTCGGCCAGGCGCGACATCAGCGTCTCGCAGGTGGCGTCGTACTTGGCGTGCAGGAACAGCACCGGCATCGCGAGCCTGCCGCCGTCGACCGAGCGCGCCGCGTACTCGATGTTGCGCCGGTGATTCATGTACCAGGCGTTGGGGCCGAAGAAACCGTTGCGCTGCAGCGCAGCGGCGTAGTGCTCGAGGTCCTGTTCACTCAACACATCGCTGTCCAGCGGCAGATCCGGCGCGCGGCCGGCCGCGCCGAACCAGCTGCCGCGCCGGCGGATCGACGCCAGCGGCGACGGTTGACGAATGCGCGCGGGATTGCCCTTGCGAAAGTTCACCCGCAGGGTCGCGCGCACGTCGGCTTCGAACTCGCGCACGGTGGCGTCGAAGTTCTCTTCGTAGTGGAGCATGTAGTCCCACTGCCCGACCGGGAACTCCGCCTCGGGGTAGATGTCGCGCGCCACGTAGGGCGACACGTGCTCCGGCGAAAAGCCGTTGGCGAAGTACGGCACGCACAGGTTGGCCACCGCGATGCAGCGCTCGGGGTGGTGGCTCGCGAGAGCCCACACCACCGGCGCGCCCCAATCGTGGCCGACCCACACCGCCTGCTCGCGGCCGAGCGACGCCAGCAGCTCCAGCATGTCGGCCACCGCGTGCTCGAGCGCGTAGTCTTCGTGTCGTGGATACACGCTCGAGCGGCCGTAGCCGCGCATGTCGGGAGCGATGGCCCGAAAGCCCAGGCTCGCGAAACACGGCAACTGGTGCCGCCAGCTCAGCGACAACTCGGGCCAGCCGTGCACGAAGATGATCGGCGCTGCATCGGCGGCGCCGCACGCGAGGTAGAAGGTCGTGTGGCGCGGCGTCTCGAGCAGGTGCTCCGTCACGGCAAACCCCATCGCGGTCTCCTGGTCCGGCGGTTGACCGGCCAGTATCGCCAATGCGGCGAACGGGCGAACGCCCGCCGCGGCGGCTGGGCCCGGTTACGGCGCGCCGGGCAAGCCGCGGCCGGCGACGCGAGCGCGCGCCGGCGCCTTTTCCAGCAGCGGAAGCAGCGGGCTGTTCATCTGGCGCGCCAGCCGCAGCACGGTCATGTCGGGCTGCTGCGGCAGCCGGTACCCCGGGTTGGCGCCACGCGCGAGCAGGAACGCCACCATCGGCTGCTGCTGGCTCGGCTGATCGAGCCACTCGCCGCTCAGCGACTTGGCCAGCGGCACCCACGGCAACTGATCGCCCTGCCGCGGCGGCACGCGGTTGGCCAACTCGGGCGCGCGCGCCAGCCACCAGTCGAGCGCAGCGTAGTGGCCGCTGCGAAACGCCTCCTCGAAGCCGGGCCGCAGCTTGCCGTCGAACGGGTCCAGCGCGGTGCGCACGCTCGTGGCCGCCGGCTTCGAGCTGCGCCGACAGCGGCGTGTTCAACAGGTCGGGGTGCAGCGCCGACAGCGGGCTGAAGCCCAGGCGCCCGGCCGGCATCTGGCCCTGCGCCACCCAGCGCCCGATCACCTGGTGAAACCCGACCGCGCGCGCGTTGGGGCAGCTCAGCATGCGCACCACATCGTGATGGATCGCCCGCGCGTCGGCCTGCGCCAGCCAGGCCAGCGACTCGCGCACCTCCGGCTTGGCGGCGCTGAAGTCGGGGCAGGCGTCGACCTGCGCCAACTCCACCAACGGCGCGCGCGCACAAGCCTCGGGCATCGACGCCCTTGGCGATCAACTCGGGCAGCGCGGGCCACAGGCGCGGGTCGCGCGCCGCCATCGCCAGCGGACACAGCGGCAGCTTGTGCGTGGCGGCCAGGTCGGCCGCTTTCATCAGGCCGGGCTGGTAGGGCAGGCAATGCGGCGCCAGCGCGCGCTCGACGCTGTTGAGGTAGTAGCACGGCACCGGGCCGCCCTCGACCCACTTGTCGTGGAAGTGCTTGGCGATCGACCAGCTGACGCTGGTGTCGGTGGCGATGCCGATCACGCCGATCACGGCGGCAGGACCCGAGCAACCGGCCAGCCCCAGCACGCAGCCGGCGAGCCCCAGGCGGGTCAGGGCCCACGTGACACCGGGCAAGGAACGAAGAGAGAGCGACATGCAGGTCGGCGCTGGCGGCCGTTGTTTTGGTCTGGGATCCCGAGCGCCAAGCGTGACACGCTGCACACGCCGGACGGGCTGGACCCCCCCGCGGCGCGTGAACGATTGCCGGGGCGTCACCGAGGTCTTTGGTAACGGCGGGTCATTGCCGGTAAGCGCGACGCACAGGGCCTCTCGCAACGCGACTGCGGCAGCGCAGCAACGACTCGCGGGAAAACCACCAGCAATCCACGCCGATCGTTGTGGGCGAGCCGCACCGAGATCACGACAATGACGGGGTCGCGGTGCGAAAGGGCTGCGACACGGCCTCGCCGCGGCGCCCAGCGGTCAACGCGGCACTGACGCGGCGAAGCCGGCCATCCGGACCATGACCGTGCCGACCGTGCTCGTTGTCGACGATGTGCCCGAGAACCTCACGGTTCTGGGCGAGTTGCTGGTGCGCGAGTACACGGTGCGCGCCGCCAACTCGGGCCCGGCGGCGCTGCGGCTGGCGGCCACCCACCCGCGGCCCGACCTGATCCTGCTCGACCTGATGATGCCGGGCATGGACGGCTACGAGGTGATGCGACGCCTGCGCGACGACCCGCTGACGCGCGACATCCCGGTGATCTGCGTCACCGCGCTCAACGCCACCGAAGAAGAAGAGCGCGGCCTGTCGCTGGGGGCGGTGGACTACATCGCCAAGCCGCTGCGTCCGCCGGTGGTGCTGGCACGCGTGCGCACGCAGATCGAACTCAAGCGCGCGCGCGACAAGCTGGCCAACCAGAACGCGTTCCTCGAGGCCGAGGTGGCGCGTCGCATGCGCGAGAACCAGTGCGCGCAGGACGCCAGCATCCACGCGCTGGCACGGCTGGCCGAGACGCGCGACCCCGAAACCGGCAACCACATCCTGCGCACGCAGGAGTACGTGCGGCGCCTCGGACAACTGTTGTGCAAGCACCCGCGCTTCGCGGCGTCGCTGGACGAACACGAGATCGACCTGCTGGCCAAGTCGGCGCCGCTGCACGACATCGGCAAGGTCGGCATTCCCGATCACATCCTGCTCAAGCCCGGGCGCCTGGACGCCGCCGAGTGGGAGATCATGAAGACACATGCCGCGATCGGCGCCGAGGCGATCGAGCGCGCCGAAGCCGACGCGCAGCAGCCGATCGAGTTTCTGGCGGTGGCCAAGCAGATCGCGCGCCACCACCACGAGCGCTGGGACGGCCATGGCTACCCCGATGGCCTGGCCGGCGACGCGATTCCGCTGGCGGCGCGGTTGATGGCGCTGGCCGACGTGTTCGATGCGCTGATCTCGCGGCGCGTCTACAAACCAGCCCTGCCCTACGCCCGCGCGCGCGACATCATCGCCGGCAGCCGCGGCACGCACCTGGATCCCGACGTGGTCGACGCCTTCCTGGCCGACTTCGAGACCTTCCGCACGATCGCCGAGCGGCACGCCGACTCCGACGATGACCTGGCCGCCAAGGAGGCCCGCCTGCGAGCGCTGCCCGCGGGCGACGCCGATGCCGTGGTGGCGCGCTCGGCGCCATGACCGCCAACACGCCGGCCGCGACCCCGATTCGCCCGCTGCTGCCGCGGCGGCGCATCCTGTGGGTGGTGTTCGTCTACGCGCTGTTCGCGGCGCTGTGGATCCACGGCTCCGACCTCGCGTTGGACAAGCTGGTCACCGATGCGCAGCAACGCGGCACGCTGGAGCTCTACAAGGGTTGGGCCTTCGTGGTGGTGACCTCGGCGCTGCTGTACTGGCTGATCTGGCGCCTGCACAGCGGCGTGGCGTTCGAGTCGCCGGGGCCTGGCTTCGTTTCCCAGCTGGCCCTGCTGGCGGTGCTGACGATCGGCCTGACGGCCAGCGCGGTGACGCTGAACTACCGGCTCGAGCGCGGCCGCGAGGTGGCGCGCCTGGAGGCGGTGTCGGACCTGCGCGCCAAGCAGATCGACGACTGGCTGACCGACCGCACCTCCGAGGCGCTGTTCCTGCGCAACAGCGAATACCTGTCGTCGGCCTACCTGCAGTGGCAGGACCAGCGCGACCGCAAGGCCGGCGACCGCCTGCTCGAACGCATGAGCGAATTCACGCAGTCCAACCACTACCACGGTTGGCTGCTGCTCGACGCTGCGGCGCTGCCCGTGGCCAGCGAGCCCAACACCGATCGCGACGTGCCGCCGAACCTGCGCGCCGCGGTGTTGCGTGCGGTCGCCACTGGCGACGTGCAGCACAGCGAGATCTACAGCGTGGACGCGGCCAAGCCGCCGCAACGGCTCGACATCGTGGCGCCGCTGATCCGCACCGGCGCACCGTCGCGTGCGGTGGCGGTGCTGCGCGTGGACATCGGCGTCTTCCTCGGCCCGCTGCTGCGCGGCTGGCCGGTGCCCAGCCAGACCGCCGAGTCGCTGCTCGTGCGCGCCAGCGACGGCATGGTCGGCGGCACGATGGGACGCGCGCCGCCGCGGTCGCTGAGCACGCCCGATCTGTTGTCGGCACAGGCCATCCGCGGCGAGCAGCCGCTCGGCACGGCCTACGACGGCGTCGACTTTCGCGGTGTGGCGGTGACAGGCGTGGTGCGTCGCGTGCGCGGCACCGATTGGTACCTGGTGGTCAAGATCGACCACAGCGAGTTGATGGCCAACGCCGCGGGCAACTCGGTGTGGATCATCGCCGCCGGCCTGCTGGCGTTGTTTGCGCTGGCGCTGGGCCTGTACGCCGCACGCGAGCGCGAAGCGCTGCGCGTGGCGCTGGCGCAAGGCGGCGAGCGCGAGGCCAAACTGCGGGCACTGGCGCTGCTCGACTCCTTGACCGAGGGCTCCACCGATTCGATCTTCGCGCGCGACCTGCAAGGCCGCTTCCTGTTGCGCAACCGGGCGGCGCTCGAAGCGCTGCCTTACAAGAGTGCGAGCGGCGTTTTGCTGCAGGATCTGGCGCTGCCGGAGGCAGAGATCGCCCAGTTGCGCGCCAACGATCTGCGCATAGTCAACGAAGGGCGCACGATCAGTCTGGTCGAGCAGTTCACCACGGCCAAAGGCAGCCGCACCTTTCAGTCCACCAAAGGGCCGCTGCGCGACGGCCATGGCACGGTGATCGGCGTGTTCGGCATCGCGCGCGACATCACCGAACGCGAGCGCATCGCCGACGAACTGGCGCAGCACCGGCATCGCCTGCAGGAGCTGGTGGACGCACGCACCGCCGAACTGCAGTTGGCGGCGGCGCGCCTGGAGCAGTCGGAGGCGTTCATGCGGCTGTTGGCCGCCAACATACCCGGCATGTTCTGCTACTGGGATCGCGACTTGCGCTGCCGATTCGCCAACATCGACTACGCGCGCTGGTTCGACCTCACGCCCGAGCAGATGCTCGGCAAACACGCGCGCGACGTGCTGGGTGACGAGCGCTACGGCGCACTGCTCGGCCTGGCGATCGATGTGTTGGGCGGCCACGCGCAACGGATCGAGCTCGAGGCGCGTTCGCCGACGGGCAAGGTGCTGCCGGCGTTGGCGCACTACGTGCCCGACACGCGTGACGGTGCCGTGCACGGCTTCTTCGTGCTGATCACCGACATCAGCGAGGTCAAGGGGGCACAGGCACGGCTCAAGGAGCTCAATGCCGAGCTGATCGAGGCACGCGACAAGGCCGAGGCGGCCACACGCGCCAAGAGCGCCTTCCTGGCCAACATGAGTCACGAGATCCGCACGCCGATGAATGCGGTGATCGGCCTGGCACACCTGCTGCGGCGCGACAACCCGCGCCCGTCGCAGGCCGATCGCCTCGACAAGATCCACGACGCCGCGCAGCATCTGTCGCAGGTGATCGACGACATCCTCGACCTGTCGAAGATCGAGTCGGGCAAGCTGACCCTCGAGCGCACCAACTTTTCGCTGCGTGCGATGCTGCGCCGTGCCGAGGCGATGGTGGCCGAACGTGCGCGCGTCAAGGGCCTGACCATCACGATCGACGCCGGCAGCGTGGTCGACCGCTTGCGCGGCGACCCGACGCGGTTGTCGCAGGCACTGCTCAACCTGCTGAGCAATGCGGTGAAGTTCACTGACAGCGGCGGCATTCAGATGCAGGTGCAGGCCGATGACGACGGCGATGGCGCGCTGCGCGTGCGCTTCACGGTCGCCGACACCGGCATCGGCATCGAGCCCGACCAGATTCAAAAGCTGTTCGCCGCCTTCGAGCAGGCCGACAGCACCACCACCCGCCGCTTTGGCGGCACCGGCCTGGGCCTGGCCATCACGCGCCACCTGGCACAGTTGATGGGCGGCGACGCCGGCGTGGCGAGCGAACCGGGGCACGGCAGCCGCTTCTGGTTCGAGGCGCGGCTCGAGCAGGCGCAACAGGAGCGCACCGGCGACACCGTGTTCGGCGACGACCTCGAAGCCGAACCCGGCGAGTCGCTGCGCACGGTGGAGTCGCGGTTGCGCGAGCGGCACGCCGGCGCACGCGTCTTGCTGACCGAAGACAACGCGGCCAACCTCGAGGTGGCCCTCGAGTGGCTGCGCGCTGCCGACCTGCGGGTCGACGTCGCATTGACCGGCGAGGAGGCCGTGCAGGCGGCACAACGCGATCGCTACGACCTCATCTTGATGGACGTGCAGCTGCCGGGCATCGACGGGCTGCAGGCCACCCGCGAGATCCGCGCCATGCCGGCGCACCGCGAGACGCCGGTGCTGTCGATGACGGCCAACGCGTTCGGGGAAGACCGGCTGGCGTGCGAGCAGGCCGGCATGCAGGACCACATCGTCAAGCCGGTCGACCCGGAGCTTCTCTACCGCACGCTGTTGCGCTGGTTGCCGCCCGGCGCGATGACCGCAACGGACGCGGCACCGACGCCGGCGGCACGGGCACCCGAGCCCGCACGAGCGAGCGAGCCGGTGCACGGCCTCGACGAATCGGTGGTGGCCCGCTACTTCGCCGGCCGCACCGATGTCTACGAGCGCGTGCTCAAACAATTCGTGCTGACCTACCGCAACGGCATCGCCGTGCTGAACGGCCCGCTCGCCGACGATGCGCGCGACGCAGCACGCCGCCAGGCGCACTCGTTGAAGGGCGCCAGCGCGGCGATCGGCGCGCGTGCGCTGTCGGCGCACGCCGCGTCGTTCGAACGCGACGTGGTCGACGGCATCGGCGCCGGCGAGCTGGGCACCGACGCGCAGGCGCTGTTGCGCGAGTTGGTGCAGGTGGTGGCCGCGATCGACGAGCGGCTGGCCACCACGCCGTCGAACGCACCCGCGCAAGCCACCGACCAGGCATGGCTGGACAGCGAACTCGACCGCCTCGAGTCGTTGCTCGAAAAGGCCGACTTCGCGGCCCTGAGCCGCTATCGCGAACTGCAGGAGGCGTTGCAAGGGTCGCTGGGTCCGGGCGCGCGCCGCATGCGCGGCCTGCTGCAGCGCTTCGAGTTCGCGCAGGCGCTGCTGGTGCTGCGCCAGCTGCGTGCCGCGCACCGCGAGAAGCACGGCGTGCAAGCCTGAGCGGGACACGCAGGCGCCGGCGCGGGCTGCAAGCCTGACGCCGGCCCGGCACTTCGTCACGCTCGCCGCGAAGGCAGCGTGGCGTGCGCGCAGCGCGCGTGTTGCCGCAACCGTGTGGGATTCAACGACAGGCACCTGCGCACGCGCGCGACCCCCTGGCGAGGGGGCATGCAAGCCGATTCGCTCGGCCTACCGTGGGCACATGCGCAACCAAAGCGGAGACAACACCATGTCCACCACACACCGACTCTTCAGTTCAGCAACGCTCGTGCTCGCGCTTGCGAGCGCCACGGCCGTGGCCGCCCCCGCCGACGTGGTGTGGGTCGACAACGACGGCTTTGCGCTCAACGGCTGCGCAGGCAGCGACGCGCTGCCCGGCGGCGAAGACCCCGAGGTGCTGATGCGCGCGCTGCGCGAACGTGGCCTCGCCGATGCCAACCAGTCCGTGCGCCTGAGCGGCCGGCCCGACTCGAGCGTGACGCTCATCACTCCGATCACTGCCAGCTGGCGCTGCGACGGCGCACCGTCATCGGTGGTGTTTCGCATGTCGACGTTCGACCGCCACAGCGGACAGGCTTTCGTCAGCCACCTGGTGAGCCGCGTGCCGACGCCGTCGACACCGGTCGCTTCGACCCGCTGAGCGCGGCCACGCGCCAGGCCGCCTTGCGCCTGGCGCACGGCTATGCTGGCGGCCGATGACCCATGGCCACGCAACCCGCCGCAATGCGGCCGAACAAGCCCGGCTCGACACCGCGCTGACGACGCTGTTCGAGCAGCAGATCCATTTCAACCAGCTGCTCGGCCTGAAGTTCACCGGCCAGGGGCCGCAGGGCCCGACGCTGCGCTTCGAGATGCGGCCCGAGCTGGTGGGTCACCACCTGTACGGACGCCTGCACGGCGGCGTGATCTCGGCCACGCTCGACGCGATGGGCGGCCTGGCGTTGATGTGGGCGATCGGCGAGAAACACGCCGACGAGCCGGCCGCGCAGGTGATGCAACGCTTCTCCAGGCTCGGCACGATCGACCTGCGCGTCGACTACCTGCGCCCGGGTCTGGGCAAGCACTTCATCGCCAGCGCCGAGGTGCTGCGCCTCGGCGGCCGCGTCGGCACCACGCAGATGCGCCTGGTCAACGACGAAGGCACGCTGATCGCCACCGCGGCCGCCGCTTACGTCGTCAGTTGAAAACGGCCGAGAGGCCGTTTCGGCGAGGCTCACTTCGCGCGAGCGAAGTGAAGGCGCGAAGCGCCGGCCGCAGCCAAGGGCGTGCGCGTCAGTTGAACGGCGAGTACCGCCCTTCTCGCCACGCCGGGCTGCGGCGCGAAGCTGATGCGCCGCCGCTCGACGATCTGCTCGTGCAACGGCGTGTCGGGGCCCTCCGCGAAGCGCCAGCCCGCGCTCTCGATGCGGCCCTCGACGATGTCGTAGCCCATCAGCGCGAGCACGCGCTCGCCGAGGAAAATCGGCCGCGCGTTGCCGTACCAGTCGACGCAACTGGCCTTGCAGCCGTCGTCGCGCACAGCGCCTTCGCCGGCCTTCAGCTGCCCGAGCGCGCTGAAGCGCAGGTCGCGATTGCGCAAGAACAGCACGGCCGCGGCGCCGTGCCCGCCGGCATACACGCCGCGGCGCCGCGCGCCACCGCCGAGCACCGGCAGGCCGAGCACGCCTTCTGCCTCGGTTTGCGGCCGATAGAAGAAGCCGTGCGTGCGCGTCTCGCCCTGCGCCACGCCGGGCTGCACGTGACGGCCGGCCGGCCGGGCCTCGCCGCGCGCCAGGCGCACGGCGCTGAAGTGCAGGTCTGCGCCCTGGGAGCCCACCAGCACCGCGTCGCGCCCAAGCGCTTCGATGCGCTCGATCGCATGGCCGGGCGACAGCGCGAGCGCATCGGCAGACGACGCATAGCGCACCGCCCAGGCCGACGCGCCGCTGCCGTCGGCCAGGCCGCCCCACAGCAGCCAATCGCCGACGAAGCGGTTCTGCACCGCGCCGCCACGTTCACCAGGCATGCGGCGGTAGTGCTCGCGGCGGGCGGCGCCGCGGCCATCGCCGAAGTCGGCCAGCGGCACCCGCAGCAGCGCCATCGCACCGTGCGTCGATTCGCTGCCCCACATGCTCTCGCCGCGGCCCGATTCCCTCAGCAACACGTTCAGGTGGCCGCCCTCCTCGAGAAACGACATCTGGTCGATCGGCACGCCGGCGGTCTTGAGCGCGCTCGGCGCAGCGCCATCGAGCGGCAGACGGAACACGGCCGACAGCGAACGCGGCTCGACGCGTTGGCCGGGCACCACCGGCAGGCGGCGCCAACTGCTGGTCCACACATAGACCGAGCCCTGCGACACGTAGAACACACGCCCCGCCGGGCCGAGCACGGCGGTGGATTCGCAGCGCAGATCGTCGCCACCGAGTTCGCACGTGGTCACGGTGTGCAGCGCCAGCGGCTCGCCCGGCTCGAACTCGTCGTCGGTGCGGTACACGCGCGTGGCCGGCAGGATGCGCTGGAAGCCCAGCGTGTCGGCCTCGCCCTGCCAGCGCCGCGCGGCCGGAAACTGCTGCCACGGCTGCGCTGCCCAGGGCGACAGCAGGGTCGGCGTGTAGAACACCAGCTTGCGGCCGATCAGCCGGCTCGCGTAGTTGCGCGAACTGTAGTAGTCGAACGAGCGCAGGTGATGCGTCGCGCGGTAGCGCAGGCTGCCGTCGCCGTCGATCTCGAAGAGGCCGATCTCGGTGCCGCCGCGCGCATACGAGTAGCCGATCACCACCACGTCGCGGCCCGACACCAGCAGTTCGTCGTACCAGGCGCCCTGCGGGTTGCTGCCCGGCGCGTAGGCGTCGACGGCAGCGATTGGCTGCAAGGCATCGCCGCCCACCCGCACCGTGAACAGCCGGCCGCGCCGCAGCACGATCAGGAAGTCGCCGGCGCGCTTGACGATGCCGCCCTCGTCGACACCGGCTGTCTGCACATTGGTGATCGACTCGGCGCCGGCCGCTTCGGCCACCGCAGTCGGCGCCGCTGCCGGCGCCGCCATGCTCTTGGCAGCGTCCATGCTCAGGCTGTTCAGCGCCGCGCCGTCTTGCCCGGCCGCCGACTCGGCCCGGCGCCGCACGCCGTCCTGGCGCAGGCGCAGCGAACGCTGTTGCCAGCGCTCGAGCGCCTCGCGCATCTGCGCCTCGCTGTCGTAGGCCAGCAGGTGGCTGGCCGGCCGCGCTCGCGCGGGTGGGGCCAGTGGCCCCGCCACGGCCAGGGCCAGGCTGCTGGTCAAGAGGGTCCGACGGTGGATCGTCATCGCAGGCTCCGCAAACGGGTTGGAAGGTGCCGCTGGCGGACCCTCCCAGCCCCACTGGGAGCCCGGCGCCGCACCGCTGGCCTGGCGTTGAACGGGCGGCGCGGGCCGACGGGGTTAAACCCCCGAAAAAGGGTGAAAAACTGGTGCGGGAACTCTATTGAGACATATTCGCATTTGTATTAGACTGGCCATCCAACGACCAAACTGCCTGCCCGCCGCAATGATCATCTGCCTATGCCACCGGGTCTCCGAACGCGACATCGAGCGCGCCGTGGCCACCGGCGTGCATTGCTTCGAGGTGCTGCAAGACGAAACGCGGCTGGCGTCGTCGTGCGGCAGCTGCCACGACTGCGCGCGCGAGGTGTTCGACGCGGCGATGGCGTCGCCGTGCGCGAGCCGCTGCGGCCGCATGGCGCAGGCGTCGGCAATGGCCGACGCATGATTCACGCCGGCGGCCCCGCGTGCGGGGCGGTGCCGGTGAAGACTCCAACCTTCGCGGTGCCGCCGCCGCACTCCAACCGCCCGACCCCGCGTGACACAGCCTGAGGCGATTGCCCTCACCGAGCTGGCCACCGGCCAGCGCGGCGTGATCACACGCGTGCAGGCGGCCAGCGACCTGGTCGATGCGGCCACCGTGCAGCGTTTGCACGAACTCGGCTTCCTGCCCGGCGAGCCGGTGCGGCTGATGCGGCGCGGTCCGGGCGGCCGCGAGCCGATCGCGGTGCAGGTGGGCGACACGCTGTTCGCGTTGCGCTGGGTCGAGGCGCGCTGCGTCGACGTGCAGACCGAGGTGGGCCGTGCCTGACCTGTCGCACCCGGCGCGTCTGCTGGGCTCCGGCGCCACCGTGGTGCTGGTGGGCAACCCCAACTGCGGCAAGACCGCGCTGTTCAACCTGCTCACCGGTGCGCGACAGAAGGTGGCCAACTACGCCGGCGTGACGGTGGAGCGCAAGGCCGGCACCGCCAGGCTGGCCAACGGCACCAGCGTGCAGGTGATCGACCTGCCCGGCACCTACAGCCTGACGCCGGCCACGCCCGACGAGCGCATCACGCTGGAGGTGATCGAGGGCAGGCGCGCCGGCGAGGCGCAGCCCGACCTCATCGTCGCGGTGGTCGATGCCACCAACCTGCGCATGAACCTGCGCCTGGTGCTCGAGCTGAAACAGCTCGGCCGGCCGCTGGTGGTGGCGCTCAACATGGCCGACGTGGCGCAGGCCAAGGGCCTGGCGATCGATACCTGGCGCCTGAGCGCCGAACTCGGCTGCCCGGTGGTGCAGACGGTGGGCGTGCGCCACAACGGCCATGCAGCGCTGCTGGAGTTGCTCGCCACGCACGACCTGCCGACGCTGCGCGAGCCGGAGCTGCCGCCGGTGCACGACGCCGCCGAGCTGCAGCACGAGGTGCGCCGCATTCTCGCGGCCGCGGCGCCGCGCGCGATGCAGATCGAGCGCTTTCAACACCGCATCGATGCGCTGGTGATGCACCCGGTGTGGGGCCTGGTGCTGCTGGCGGTGACGCTGTTCCTGATCTTCCAGGCGGTGTTCTCTTGGGCCAACGTGCCGATGGACGCCATCAAGGCCGCGATGGCGGGCCTGGGCGACTGGGTCAACGCGTCGATGGCCGACGGCCCGCTGCGCAGCCTGCTGGTCGACGGCGTGATCGCCGGCGCCGGCAGCGTGCTGGTGTTCCTGCCGCAGATCATCATCCTGTTTTTCTTCGTCCTGCTGCTCGAGGACTCGGGCTACCTGCCGCGCGCCGCCTTCCTGCTCGACAACGTGATGGGCAAGGTGGGCCTGTCCGGGCGCGCGTTCATCCCGCTGCTGTCGAGCTTCGCGTGCGCGATCCCCGGCATCATGGCCACACGCACGATCGCCAACCCGCGCGACCGGCTGGTGACGATCCTGATCGCGCCGCTGATGACCTGCTCGGCGCGGCTGCCGGTGTACGCGCTGCTGATCGGCGCCTTCGTCGCCGAGCGCGACGTCGGCCCGTTCAACCTGCAGGGGCTGACGCTGTTCGTGCTCTACGTGGCCGGCGTGGTGTCGGCGATGGCAGTGGCCTGGGTGCTGAAGCGCCGCTGGCTGAAGAGCCGCTACCAGCCGCTGATGCTCGAGCTGCCGCCGTATCGCATGCCGGGGCTGCGCAACCTGGCGATCGGCCTGCTCGAGCGCGCGCGCATCTTCCTGCGCCGCGTCGGCGGCATCATCTTCTCGCTGATGGTGGTGCTGTGGTTCCTGTCGAGCTATCCGGCGCCGCCCGACGGCGCCACCGGCCCGGCGATCCAGTACAGCATCGCCGGCTGGCTCGGCCAGGGGCTGCAGCATGTCTTTGCGCCGATCGGCTTCAACTGGCAGATCTCGATCGCGCTGGTGCCGGGGCTGGCGGCGCGCGAGGTGGCGGTGGGCGCGCTCGGCACTGTCTACGCACTGTCGGCCGCCGGGGACGAGGTCGCGCAGAGCCTGACGCCGGTGATCGCCCAGACCTGGTCGCTGGCCACCGCCTACTCGCTGCTGGCGTGGTACGTGTTCGCGCCGCAATGCCTGTCGACGCTGGTGGTCGTCAAGCGCGAGACCAACGGCTGGCGCTACCCTCTGATCATGGCGGGCTACCTGTTCGCGCTGGCCTACGTGGCGGCGTTCATCACTTACCGCGTCGCGCTGGCGCTCGGAGCGGGCGCATGACGGTGCAGTGGGTCGCGGTAGGCATCATCGTGCCGCTGTGCACGCTGATCGCGGTGTGGAACCTGATGGGCGCTGCGGCCCGACGGCGGGTTGCGATCCGGCTGGCGGCATGGGGTTGCCTGCTGCCTGGCACGCGCCTGGTCCAGGCGGGCGACCCGGCGTCGGCCTGTGGCTGCGACGGCTGCGAGCAGGCCGGCCAGGCGCGCAACAGAGCAGCCCGCGGCGCAGTCGATCGTGCGCCTGCACCGGCGCAACGGCTGAGCGCGTCGCGCACGCGGTGCCGAGCAACGACCTTGCCCGGTCATCAAGGCGTCGCGCGCGGTGGCGGCGCATCATCGACGCGTCGAAACTCGAGCGGACCGCGCGATGTCCACCCAGGTGCTGTTGATCCAGGGCCACCCCGATCCCGCGGGCGGCCACCTGTGCCATGCGCTGGCGCAAGCCTATGCCGAGGGCGCGCGCGACAGCCGGCCACGAGGTGCGCACGCTCGACGTCGCGCAGCTGGACTTTCCGTTGCTGCGCAGCCAGCACGCCTGGGCGCACGAGCCGCTGCCACCGGCACTGCTGCCGGCGCAGGAGGCGATCCGCTGGGCCGACCACATGGTGTTCTTCTTTCCGCTGTGGCTGGGCGGCATGCCGGCGCTGCTGAAGGGCTTTCTCGAACAAGTCGCGCGCGAAGGCTTCGCGTTCGCCAAGGACGCCAGGAGTCCGATGGGCGCCAAGCTGCTCAAGGGCCGCTCGGCGCGGCTGGTGGTCACGATGGGCATGCCCGCGGTGGTGTACCGTTACTACTTCCGCGCGCACAGCATCAAGGCGCTGGAGCGCAACATCCTCGGCTTCGTGGGCATCGGCCCGATCGAAGAGACGTTGATCGGCCTGGTCGAAGGGATGGACGACAAGGCGCCGCGCCAAGTGGTTCGAGAAGCTGCGCGAGCTGGGGCGGCAGAGCCAGGTAGCGCCGCAGGCGGCCGGCGCGATCTCGATCACGCCCGCGGACACAGTTCTTCACAGGCGCTGCGGTACGATTCCGCCCCATCGCGGCGCGCCGGGCCGCGCCTTGTGGAGCCCTCATCGTGCTGGTCGTCTGCCTCGATCTCGAAGGCGTGCTGGTGCCCGAGATCTGGATCGCGTTTGCCGAGCGCACCGGCATCGCTGCGTTCCGGCGCACCACGCGCGACGAGCCCGACTACGACAAGCTGATGCGCTATCGCATCGGCCTTGCTCGAGCAGCACGCCCTGAAGCTGCCCGACATCCAGCGCGTCATCGGCGGCATGCAGCCGCTCGACGGCGCACGCGCCTTTCTCGACGAGTTGCGCACACGCTACCAGGTGCTGATCCTGTCGGACACCTTCTACGAGTTCGCCGACCCGCTGATGCAGCAGCTCGGGCGGCCCACGCTGTTTTGCCACCGCCTGATCGCCGACGCCGACGGCCGCATCGTCGACTACAAGCTGCGCCAGCCCGAGCAGAAGCGCCAGGCCGTGATGGCACTGAAGGGCCTGAACTTCAAGGTGATGGCAGCCGGCGACTCGTACAACGACACCGGCATGCTGGGCGCCGCCGACGCGGGCTTCTTCATCCACCCGCCGGAGTCGATCGTCGAGCAGTTTCCGCAGTTTCCGGTGACGCAGTCGTATGCCGAGCTGAGGGCCGCATTCGATGCTGCCGCGGCCCGGTTGTCCACGCGCACTGACATGGCCGCGCATGCCATCGAACTGCTGGCGCCGGCGCGCGACGCCGACATCGGCATCGAGGCCGTCAATCACGGCGCCGACGCGGTGTACATCGGCGGGCCGGCGTTCGGCGCGCGCGACAAGGCGCCCAATTCGATCGCCGACCTCGAGCGGCTGGTGCGCCATGCGCATCGTTATCACGCGCGCATCTACGTCACGCTGAACACGATCCTGCGCGACGACGAGCTCGACACCGCGCGCCGCCAGGCCTGGGACCTGTACCACGCGGGCGTCGACGCGCTGATCGTGCAGGACATGGGGCTGCTGCAGATCGACCTGCCGCCGATCCAGCTGCACGCCAGCACGCAATGCGACACCCGCACGCCCGAGAAGGCGCGCTTCCTGCAGGACGTGGGCTTTTCCAAGATCATCCTGGCGCGCGAGCTGTCGATCTGCAGCAGATCCGCGACGTGCGCGCGGCGGTGGATCGCGCGACGCTCGAGTTCTTCATCCACGGCGCGCTGTGCGTGGCCTATTCGGGGCAGTGCTTCATCAGCCACGCCCACACCGGGCGCAGCGCCAACCGCGGCAGCTGCTCGCAGGAGTGCCGGCTGCCCTACACGGTGACCGACGGCCAAGGCCGCGTGATCGCCCACGAAAAACACGTGCTGTCGATCAAGGACAACGACCAGAGCGCCAACCTGGGCGCGCTGATCGACGCCGGCGTGCGCAGCTTCAAGATCGAAGGCCGCTACAAGGACTTGGGCTACGTCAAGAACGTCACCGCGCACTACCGGCGGCTGCTCGACTCGCTGCTCGAGGGCAGCCCCGGCCTGCGCGCCACGTCGTCGGGGCGCACGACCTTCACGTTCACGCCCGACCCGCAGCGCAACTTCAACCGCGGCGCCACCGACTACTTCGTCAACGGCCGCACCGACGACCTCGGCACCTTCGACAGTCCCAAGCACGCCGGGCCTGCCGATCGGCCACGTGGCGCGGGTGGCGCCCACGCACATCGACATCGAGCTGGCCGACGACGCGCTGGCGCTGGCCAACGGCGACGGCCTCACGCACTACGACCTGCACAACAACCTGGTCGGCTGGCAGGTCAACACCGCGCAGCGCATCGAAGGCCGGCTGTGGCGCGCGCGGCCCAACGAACCGATCGAGTCGCTGAAGGGCCTGCGCGCCGGCACCGCGCTCAACCGCAATCGCGACCAGGCGTGGGACCGCCAGCTCGCCCACAAGAGCGCCGAGCGCCGCATCGGCGTGACGCTGCGCCTGCGCGACACCGAACACGGCTTCGCGCTCGACGCCAGCGACGCCGACGGCGTGCAGCGCCGCGCAGCGAAGCGGCGCTCGCCAAGCAGCCGGCGCGCGACGCCGGCGCAGGCGCACGGCATCGATCCGCGAGCAACTCGGCCGCCTCGGCAACACGATCTTCGAGGCCACGCAGCATCGAGATCGCCTTCGCGCAGCCCTGGTTCGTGCCGGCCAGCGTGCTCAACACGCTGCGCCGCGACGCCATCGCCGCGCTCGAAGCGGCGCGCGCCGCCGCGCTGCAGCGGCCCGCGCGTGCGGCAGCGGTCGAGCCGCCGGCGCCCTACCCCGGCGACGCGCTGACCTACCTGGCCAACGTCTACAACCACGCCGCGCACGACTTCTACGTCCAGCACGGCGTGCGCATCGTCGACGCCGCGTACGAGAGCCACCAGGAGCTCGGCGACGTCAGCCTGATGATCACCAAGCACTGCGTGCGCTGGTCGCTCAGCCTGTGCCCCAAGCAGGCCAAGGGCGTGACCGGCGTGCAAGGCACCATCCGCGCCGAGCCGCTGACGATGACCAGCGGCGGCGACACGCTGACGCTGCGCTTCGACTGCAAGCCTTGCGAGATGCACGTGGTGGGCCGCATCAAGCGCCACGTGCTCAACGACACGCCAGCACAACCGATCACCTTCTACCGCGCACCCAAGGCGGTTGCCGCGTGACGGTGGGTGCCCGTTCGCGCTGGCCTGCGCATTGTTCGCGGCCAGCGCGGCTCAGGCGCAGGCGCGTGCGCGTGAGCCCGCGCAGGCGCGCGGCCAGCGCACTGCCCGGCGCAGCGGCCAGCGCAGCGCGCCAGCCGCCGGCACGCCGGCCAGCGCGCCGGCTGCACCGGCAGCGCGCATGCGGCGCGGCGCCGCGGCCACCGCAAGGCGGACGCGCCGAGCGCTGCCGAGCCCGCTGCCGCCGACGCACCGAGAGCGCAGCACCCGACGGCAGCCCGACTCGCAGCGCGTCGAAATCACCGGCGGCCGCGGCAGCGACACCGAGCAGCGCCGCCAATCGACCGCGTCGAAGATCATCATCGGCCGCGACGAGATCGAGCGCCAGGGCGACGCCACGCTCGGCGAGATCCTGAAGCGCCTGCCCGGCGTCACGCTCGGCGGCCCGCCGGGCCGCGGCGGGCAGATCCGCTTTCGCGGCCTGGGCGCCGGCTACACGCAGATCCTGCTCGACGGCGACCGCATGCCGCCGGGCTTTTCGATCGATTCGCTGAGCCCGGAGCAGATCGAGCGCATCGAGATCCTGCGCGCGCCCACCGCGGAGACCGGCGCGCGCGCGATCGGCGGCACCATCAACATCATCACGCGCGAGGGCTACGCCAGGAAGCTGAACGACCTGAAGATCGGCGGCCAGTACGAGAGCGATCACGCGGGCGCCGGCCTTCAGCTGGACGCGCAACGACAAGCTCAGCGACGACTGGACGCTCACCAGCTCGCTGACGGCGTCGAACGGCAAGCTGGAAAGCTTCAGCACCACCACCACCACCGACATCGACCTCGCCAGCGGCGCGCTGACGCGGCTGTCCGAAGAAACCAGCTCGGCGCTCGAACGCCGCGAGAACGTGCACCTGTCCGACGCGGGCGCAGTACCAGAACCAGGGCGACTTCGGCTTCCTGGCGCCGTTCCTCGTCGCGTCGCGGGGCCACCGGGACCGCTTCAACACCTTCAGCCAGCCGATCGGCAACGACCCGCCCGCGCCGTACGACCATGCCGTGCTGGCCACCGACTGGGAGTATTCGCTGCTGCGCGTGCTCGGCCAATGGCGGCATCGCCTGAGCGACGGCACGCGCCTGGAGTGGCGCGGCAACGGCGGCGAGGCGCGCAACCACGTCCACACGCTGCGCAACGAGTTCGATGCCGGCGACTCGCTGACCGGCACCGTCGACGACACGCCCGCATCCGCGATCGCTCGCTGAGCCTCGGACTCAAGGCGTCCAAGCTGCTCGACAACGACCACAGCCTGGTCGGCGGTGCCGAGCTCGAGGGCGTGCGGCGCCTCGAGACCCGCAGCAACGTGCGCAACGGCGTGCCGCTGCTCACCGACTTCGGCGACAACCTCGAGGCGTCGACGTCGCGCACGGCGCTGTACGTGCAGGACGAGTGGACGGTCAACCCCCACTGGGGCGCGCATGCCGGCCTGCGCTGGGAAGGCATCACCACCACCGGCACCGGCGAGAACGGCGAGCAGGTCAGCAACCGCAGCAGCGTGTGGTCGCCACTGCTGCACGCGGTGTGGAAGCCCGACCCGAAGGGCCGCGACCAGGTCCGCATGAGCCTGACGCGCAGCTACAAGTCGCCGACGCTGCAGAGCCTGCTCGCGCGGCCGGCGATCTCGTTTCGCTTTCCGACCATCGGCTGCGCCACCGACCCCGACTGCCCCAACACGCCGACCTCGCCCGACCTCGCCGGCAACCCCGACCTGAAGCCCGAGCTGGCCACCGGCATCGACGTCGCGGCCGAGCGCTACCTGGCGGCCGGCGGGCTGCTGAGCGCCAGCGTGTTCGTGCGCCAGATCAGCAACTACATGCGCAGCGTCACCACGCTCGAGACGGTATCGTGGTCACCGGTGCCGCGCTGGGTGTCGCGGCCGCAAAACGTCGGCGACGCGTGGACCAGCGGCCTCGAGCTGGAGGCGAAGTTCCGCCTGAGCGAGGTGATGGCCGACGCACCGCCGCTGGAGCTGCGCAGCAACCTGAGCTTCTTCGATTCGCGTGTCAAGAGCGTGCCCGGCCCCGACAACCGGCTCGACCAGCAGCCCAACATGACGGCCAACCTCGGCGCCGACTATCGTTTTCGCGCCGTGCCGTTGACTCTCGGCGGCAACCTCAACTTCACGCCCGGCTACGAGACGCGGCTGTCGGAGGAACAGACCGCGCTGGTGGGCGACAAGCTGGTGTTCGACGCCTACGCGCTGTGGACCTTCAAGCCCGGCGTGGCGCTGCGCCTGTCGGCCAACAACTGGGCGGCACGCGACTACACCACCGGCGGCAGCCTCGACTTCGAGTCGGCGTCCGGCGCGCTGACGCGCGAGACTTCGCGCAGCGTGGCGACCACCTATGTGCAATGGCAGTTGCGGCTTGAACTGAAGCTCTGACGCACGGCAGGCGCAGCGGAGCCGCTCACCGTGCAAGCAATGCGCGCAACGTTGCTGTCGCTCAGGTCGTGGCCCTCGCTACTGTGGCAGCATGCGCCGGCCGGCCGACCGGCTCGAACTGCGCAGCGTTGTCGCGCAACCATGACACGGCGCGCGACTCGTCCTGCTGCGCCGGGTGGAAGTCGGCGCGGCGGTAGCGGCGCCACGGGCCGGCCAGCGCGCGCACGATGCCGCGCTCGGCCGAACAGGAAGCGCCAGCCGTCGAGCCACGTACGCGCGCGCCAGAAGCTGCCGTCGTGCCACAGGTTGTTCACCGTCTGGCGCAACGAGTCGGTGACGAAGTGCCAGGTCACCAGGCGCAACAGCCGCAGGCGCCACTCCTCGTTGCCGTCCATGGCCCGATAGAGGTCGAACGCAGTGGCGCGGTGTTCCGTTTCTTCGCTGGCGTGCCACCGCCACAACGTGACCCACCGCGGCTCGGCACCGCGCAGCGACGCCGGATCGGACAAAAGGTACTCGGCCAGGATCGCGGTGATGTGCTCGGTGGCTGCGGTGGCTCCGACGGCGATGCGCAGGTCGGCGCCCTCGAGCTGCCGGATGCGCGCGCAGCGCACGCGCCTCCCAGCGGTTGACGAGCCCTTGCGCCGCCAGGTGGCGCGTTGAACAGCGCGTGGATGCGCCGGTGCGTGGCCTCCTGGCCGATGAAGCCCTTGACCGCCGGCTCGAAGCGCGCGCGCTCGGCCTCGGGCAGCGCCTGCACGCCGGCACGCACCGCGTCGATGAAGAACTGCTCGCCCGACGGAAAGCTCATCGACAGCGCGTTGAACCACGCGGTGCGAAAGGCATCGCCGCCGCACCAGTGGCGCGCAGGCGGCGTGTCGAGGTCGATCAGCAGGCGGCGGACGACGATGTCGGACATGGGTGGTGGAATGAGCGGCGCAGTACACGAACATACCACTGGCCGGCGTCAGGCATGAGCGCACAGTGCATGATCCATGCCATGGTGCCCCTTTCGATCCTCGACCTCGCCCCCATCGTCGAAGGCAGCGATGCCGCCACGGCGTTGCGCAACAGCCTCGACCTCGCGCAGCACGCCGAACGCTGGGGCTACCGGCGTTTCTGGGTTGCCGAGCACCACAACATGGACGGCGTCGCCAGCTCGGCCACCGCGGTGCTGATCGCCCACGTGGCCGGCGGCACGCGCACCATCCGCGTCGGCTCGGGCGGCATCATGCTGCCCAACCATGCGCCGCTGGTGATCGCCGAGCAGTTCGGCACGCTGGCCACGCTGTTCCCGGGCCGCATCGACCTCGGCCTCGGCCGCGCGCCGGGCACCGACCAGCTGACCGCGCGCGCACTGCGCCGCCACCTGAACAGCAACGAGGAAGACGACTTCCCGCGCGACGTGGTCGAGTTGATGGCCTACCTCGATGCGCCGCAGCCGGGCATGCCGGTGCGCGCGATCCCCGGCGTCGGCACGCAGGTGCCGGTGTGGATCCTCGGTTCGAGCCTCTATGGCGCGCAACTGGCCGCCTACCTCGGGCTGCCCTACGCGTTCGCGTCGCACTTCGCGCCCGAGCTGCTCGAGCAGGCGCTCGCGATCTATCGCGAGACCTATCGGCCGTCGGCGCGCTGGCCCGAGCCGCATGCGATGGTCGGCGTCAACGTGGTCGCCGCCGACAGCGACGCCGAAGGCGCGCGCCTGCTGACCTCGCTGCAGCAGCGCTTCCTGGGCATGCGGCGCGGCGTGCGCGGGCCGCTGCCGCGGCCGGTGCGCGTCGATGGACGGCTTGTGGAGCGACTCCGAGCGCGCCGGCGTCGAACACATGCTGGCGGCCACCGCCAGCGGCGGGCCCGCGAAGGTGCGGCGCGAACTCGACGCCATCGTGCAGCGCACCCGCGCCGATGAACTGATCATCGCCGGCGCGATCCACGACCATGCGGCCCGCCTGCGTTCGTACGAGATCGTCGCGTCGCTGGCCGCCGCAGTGAGCCGACCGCTGCGAGCCATGACCCACCTGCGCGCCGCCCTCTGCCGCTTCGCTGCATGGCTCGTCGTGGCGTGGCTCTGGGTGGCCGGCGAAACGGGCCTGGCGCAGACCCCAGCCGCGGCGCCTGGCGCCAGCGCGCCGGAACGATCGTCGGCCCCCGATGCGCGCCATCGGTTGCAGGGTGCGGCGTTGGTGCGTGCGCTGCGCGACGGCGGGCTGATCATTTACTTCCGCCACACCGCGACCGACTTCTCGAAGAACGACCAGCGATGCGCGGCTTCGACGACTGCGCGAACCAACGGCCGCTGAACGACCAGGGTCGCCGCGACGCACGCACGATCGGCCGCGCATCGCGCACTGCGGCTGCCGCTCGGTGAAGTCCTGGCCAGCCCGATGTGCCGCACGATGGAGCACGCGCCGGCTGATGCTCGGCAGGGCCACGCCGACGCACCCGATGCGCGAAGCGAGCGACGGCGAGTTCGTCGGCCTGAAGCGCCTGCTGTCGGCGCCGGTGCCGGCCGGGCGCCAACCGCTGGATGGTCGGTCACGGCACTCCGTTCCGTGCGGTGGCCGGCCCGCCGCACCTCGTCGAAGGCGAGGCGGCGGTGCTGCGGCCGCTCGGCGACGCGCTGGATCGTGCTGGCGCGCGCTCACGGTGGTCGACTGGGCCACGCTCAGGACGGCCGACTGCCGGCAGCGCGGCAGCCGCACCTGCGCGGCCGCAAGCCGCGGCCGGCCGCTGTCATCCCGCCATGAACATCGCCGCGCACGGGCACGCGCGTCGCTGCGCGCGCGCGCCGGCACCGTCGCGATGAGCCGCAGGTGTCCGGCTTCGCAGCCGCCGTGCGCTGCGCCGCATCTGGCTCTGCTCGGCTGGTGGCAGATCGTCTACTTCGGCGCGGTGATCGGCGTGATGGCCTTGTCGCCGGCCAGCTATTCGGCCGCGCAGCGCCGCCGGATCGCCCGCCACATCGTGCTCGACACCGCGCCGGTGCTGGTGTGGTTCACGCTGCTGTCGTCGCTGATCTGCATGGTGATCGCGCGCATCGTGGTGGCCACTGCGCTGAGCTACGGCCTCACGCAGTACGCGCACGAGATGCTGGTGCGGGTGCTGGTGATCGAGCTGATCCCGCTCACCGCGGCGCTGTTCGTCGCGGTGCGCTGCACGATTCCGCACGGCGCCGAGGTGGCCGTGCTGCGCTTGCGCGGCGTGCTGCAGGCCGAGCGCGCGCGCGGCGTCGACCCGCTGCGCCACGAAGTGCTGCCGCGTGCGGTGGCCGGCATGTTCACCGTCGCGCTGCTCGCGGTGCTGGCCGGCGTGGTGGCCCTGGTGCTGGCCTACCTGGCGACCTACGGCTTCACGACCTGGGCGCTGGCCGGCTACACGCGCACGGTGGGCCGCGTGTTCGCGCCGACCATGGTGGTGGTGTTCCTGCTCAAGACCTTCATGTTCGCGCTGGCGGTCGTGCTGGTGCCGCTGGGCTCGGCGCTGTACGACGCGACGCGCTCGCGCATCAGCGCCGAGGTGCGCGGCCTGGTGCGCCTGTTCGCGTTGCTGCTGCTGATCGAGGCGACCTCGCTGGTGGGCAACTATGTCTGATGCGCCGCCCACCGTCGACGACGCGATCGACCGGCCACCGCCGATCCGCCACCTCGGCTTCAAGGCCGGCCTGCTGCTGGCTGCGCTGGCGCTGCTGGTGCTGGTGTCGGTGGTGTACCTGCTCTACGCACGCGGTGTGTTCGAGGCCACGCAACGCCTGGTGCTGGTGGCCGACGACTCCGAAGGCGTGGTGGTCGGCATGGACCTCACGTTCTCGGGCTTTCCGATCGGGCGCGTGCTGCAGCGTCGAACTCGGCGACGACGGCAAGGCGCACATCCACGTCGGCGTGCCCACCAAGGATGCGCGCTGGCTCAAGGAGTCGAGCGTCTTCACGCTGGTGCGCGGGCTGGTGGGCGGCACCAACCTGCGCGCCTACACCGGCATCCTGACCGACCCGCCGCTGAAGGACGGCGCGGTGCGCCACGTGCTGCGCGGCGACTCGACCGAAGAGATTCCCAAGCTGGTGGCCGCCACCAAGGACCTGATGGCCAACCTCAACTCGCTGGTCGGCGCCGATTCGGCGCTGTCGCGCACGCTGGCCAACCTGGAGGCCACCAGCGAGAAGCTCAACGGGCAGCGCGGGGCGCTCGGGGTGCTGTTCGGCAACGAGCGCGACGCGCAGCGCATCGTCAACACGCTGGAGCGCACCAACGCGCTGCTGGCGCGGCTGGACGGCATGGCCGTCAAGGCCGACACGCAGGTGTTCGGCGCCGGCGGCGTGATGCCCGAGGTCCGCGACACCGATCGTGCAGTTGAAGGCGTTGCTCGGCTCCACCAGCGCCAGCCTGAAGAAGGTGGACGCCATCCTCGACGACGCCCAGGCCATCTCGGGCAGCGCCAGGAACGCCACCACCGACCTCGGCGCGCTGCGCAGCGAGGTCGAGGCCAACCTGCGCAAGATCGAGCAGATGATCAACGAGATCAACCGCAAGTGGCCGTTCGCGCGCGAGACGGAGATCAAGCTGCCATGACGCGGCGCTCACGGCATCTCTGCGGATGGCGACGTGCTGTGCGCCGCTGCTGCTGCACGCGTTGCGCGAACAACCCGCCCACACCCGACTGGAAGCTCAATGCGCAGGGCGCGCTCGAGCGCGCCGCCAGCGCGTACCTCGAGGGGCGCACAGCGATCGCCGAGCGCGAGTTCGCGCAGCGCGCGCGCCGAGATCGCGCGCACCGGGCGCCCCGATCTGATGGCGCGCGCCGAGCTGATGCGCTGCGCCGCGCAGACGGCGAGCCTGGCCTTCGAGCCCTGCACCGGCGTTCGACGCGCTGCGCGCCGACGCGCCACCTGCCGAGCTCGCCTACGCCGCCTACCTGGCAGGGCGCAGCACGGCGGCCGACTTGCCGCAGTTGCCGCCACACCATCGTGCCGTGGCGACGCTGGGCATCACCGACGCGGCGGCCGTGTCGGCGCTGCAGTCGATGCCCGATCCGCTGTCGCGCCAGATCGGCGCCGCCGTGCTGCTCGAGACCGGGCGCGCCAATCCGGCGGTGATCGCGCTGGCCATCGACAACGCCTCGGCGCAAGGCTGGCGCCGCCCGCTGCTGGCCTGGCTGACGCTGCAGGCGCAGCGTGCCCAGGCGGCGGGCGACACCGCGGCGGCCGACGCCGTGCGCCGGCGCATCGCGCTGATCGAATCGGGTGGCTGAGCCCGGACCGAGCGAGCCCACTGCGGGCTCGCGAGAGCCTGGCGAAGGCCTTGGGCGTCTCGCGCCCAAGGGCTGGGTGGACCCTCGCATGTCGGCATCGACAATGGCCGCATGGACACCTCGCCTCTGAAGCCCGAATCGCTGGCCGCGCAGGCGCTCGGCTGGGTCGATGCCACGACGCGCGCGATCTCGCCGCCGATCCACGCATCGACCACCTTCATCCGCGACGCCGACAACCAGTACCGCACGGGGCGCGCCTACGCACGCGCCGACAACCCGGCGTTCGACCAGGCCGAACAACTGATCGCCCGCCTCGAAGGCGGCGCCCAGGGCGCGCTGTTCGCGTCGGGCATGGCGGCGGCGACCGCGGTGTTCCAGTCGCTGCGCACCCGGCGATCATGTGCTGGCGCCCAAGGTGATGTACTGGTCGCTGCGCAACTGGCTGATGAACTTCGCCACCGCCTGGGGGCTGCAGGTCGAGCTGATCGACATGACCGACCCGGCCGCGGTGCGCACGGCGCTGCGAGCCCGGGCGCACGAAGCTGGTGTGGATCGAAACGCCGGCCAACCCGCTGTGGACGATCACCGACATCGCGGCCACCAGCGCGCTCGCGCACGCCGCCGGCGCGCGGGTGGCGGTCGATTCGACGGTCGCCACGCCGGTGCTGACGCGGCCGATCGAGCTCGGCGCCGACATCGTGATGCACGCCGCCACCAAATACCTGAACGGCCACTCCGACCTCATCGCCGGCGTGCTGGTGACGCGCAAGGACGACGACTTCTGGCAGCGCGTGAAGACGCTGCGCGCCCAGCTCGGCGGCACGCTCGGCTCGTTCGAATCGTGGCTGCTGCTGCGCGGCATGCGCACGCTGTACCTGCGCGTGCGCTGCGCATCGGCGTCGGCGCAGCGCATCGCCGAACACTTCGCGCGCCACCCGCACGTCGAAGCGGTGCTCTACCCCGGTCTGCCCGATGCACCCGGCCACGCGGTGGCGGCGCGCCAGATGCAAGGCGGCTTCGGCGGCATGCTGTCGATCCGCGTCAAGGGCGGCGAGGCGGCGGCCATCGCCACCGCGGCGCACATCGCGCTGTGGAAGCGCGCCACCTCGCTCGGCGGCACCGAGAGCCTGGTCGAGCACCGCGCCAGCGTCGAGGGCGCGGGCACGCCGGCGCCGCCCGACTTGCTGCGGCTGTCGGTGGGCATCGAGGACATCGGCGACCTGATCGCCGACCTCGAGCAGGCGCTGGCAGCGCGCGCACGGCTGAAGCGCATGCCGCTGCTCGAGCCGCTCGCCACGCTGCCCGACGAGATCACCGCCCTCCGCCGCGCCATCCATGCGCGGCCCGAGCTCGGCTTCGAAGAGCAACACACGTCCGATCTGGTGGCCGAGCGCCTCAGCGCCTGGGGCATCCCGATCGACCGCAGCTTGGCCAAGACCGGCGTGGTGGGCATCGTGCACGGCCGCGACGGCGGTGCCTCGGGTCGCGCCGTCGGCCTGCGCGCCGACATGGACGCGCTGCCGATCCAGGAGATCAACACCTTCGCGCACCGCAGCCAGACCGCCGGCACGATGCACGCCTGCGGCCACGACGGCCACACCGCGATGCTGCTGGCGGCCGCGCAGCACCTGGCCCGCACGCGCGACTTCGACGGCACCGTCTACCTGATCTTCCAGCCCGCCGAAGAGGGCCGCGGCGGCGCGCTGGCGATGATCGGCGACGGCCTGTTCGAGCGTTACCCGATGGAGGCGGTGTTCGGCATGCACAACTGGCCGGGCTACCCGGTGGGCACGCTGGCGGTGAGCCCGGGGCCGGTGATGGCGTCGGCCAACACCTTCAGGATCGTCGTGCGCGGCCAGGGCAGCCACGCGGCACTGCCCCATCTGGCCGTCGACCCGATGCCGGTGGCCTGCCAGATCGTGCAGGCACTGCAGACCATCGTCAGCCGCAACAAGCGGCCGATCGACACCGCGGTGCTGTCGGTGACGATGATCCACGGCGGCGAGGCCACCAACGTGGTGCCCGAGCACTGCACCATCGAAGGCACGGTGCGTGCCTTTCGTGAAGACGTGCTCGACCTGATCGAGCGGCGCATGCGCGAGATCGCCGAGCACACCTGCGCGGCCTACGAGGCGCGCTGCGAGTTCGAGTTCAACCGCCGCGCACCGCCGGTGGTGAACCACACGCGCGAGGCGCTGTTCGCCGCCGAGGTGATGCGCGGCATCGTCGGCGCCGCCAACGTGCGGGTGCAGGAGCCGTCGATGCCGTCGGAGGACTTCGCCTACATGCTGCAGGCCAAGGCCGGCTGCTACTGCTTCATCGGCAACGGCGACGGCGACCACCGCGCGCTCGGCCATGGTGCGGGACCGTGCATGTTGCACAACCCGAGCTACGACTTCAACGACGCGTTGATTCCGCTGGGCGCCACCTACTGGGTGCGGCTGGCCGAAGCCTGGCTCGCAGACCACTCGTTCGCGCGCAACGCATCCGCGGGGTAGCCGCGCGAGCGCGGCGGCGCCGCGATCAACAGATCCGCGATCGCGCCAATTCCACACGGTTGGCGCCGCTGTTCATCGCACCACTGCGGCGTGCTGCGCGCTATGGTGATGCGCATGATGATCCTGCCCGCCTACGAACCGCCGAGCGACCGCCGCGCCAGCGTGGCCGTCGGCCTGGCGCCGATCTTCGTGGCGGTGGTCTTCACGCTGATCGCCTCCGGGATGATCGCGTTCGACACCGGCGTGGCGATCTTCCTGGCCTGCACCGTGTGGGTGGTCTACGAGATGCTCGACTACCAGCGCGCCGTCGACGCCTACCACCAGCAGTGCGTGCAGGGCATCTGCGGCGTGGCGCAGCGCCGAGGCGTTGGCGCAGGGTGCCGGCGCCGACGGCAGCGACTTCGTGCGCAGCCTCGTCGACGCCGGCCGCGGGCTGCTGCCCGAACACTCGCGCCTGTAGCGCAAGCCGTCAGCCGGCTCGCGGCGCGCCCGGCGCGTCGAGAAACCGCTGCACGAACACCAGGTCGAGCCAGCGGCCGAACTTGCGGCCGACCTCGCGAAAGTGCGCCACGCGCTGGAACCCCAGCCGCTCGTGCAAACGCAGCGAGCCGTCGTTGGCGGCGTCGATGCCGCCGATCATCACGTGCTTGTCCAGCGCCGCGGCCAGCGGAAAGAGCGCGCGCACCAGCGTGCTGCCCACGCCGTGGCGCCAGCGGTCGGCGCGCACGTACACCGAGTGCTCCACCGAGTGCAGGTAGCCGGGCCAGGCGCCGCGAAACTCGGCAAACGATGCGTAGCCGACGAGCTCGTCGTCCTGCACCGCGGCCAGCACCGGAAAACCGGCCGCGGTGCGGTGGTCGAACCAGTCGAGCCGCTCGGCCAGCGTGCTCGGCTGCGAGGTGTAGATCGCGGTCGACGAGGCGACGACGTCGTTGTAGATCGCGGCCATCGCCGCCACGTCGTCGGCGCGGGCGGCGCGCACGGTGAGCGCTGTCATCGGTGCCTCGTCTGGCTGGACGTTTGCTGGCATGATTCCACGATAGTCAACTTGCGTCAACGATAGTGGATAACACCATGGCGACCGACGACCCCACCCCGCTGATCGCCCGCCGCCTGCGCGACGAGCGCGCCCGCCGCGGCTGGACGCTCGACGAGCTGGCGCAGCGCGCCGGCGTCTCCAAGGCGATGCTGAGCAAGCTCGAGCGTTGCGAGGCCAGCCCGACCGCGGCGCTGCTCGGCCGCATCAGCGGCGCGCTGGGCATGACGCTGAGCACGCTGCTCGCGGCCGACGACGCGCCCGGCTCGCGCCTGGTGCGCCGCGACGCGCAGCCCACCTGGCGCGACCCGGACACCGGCTACCTGCGGCGCCAGGTGTCGCCGCTGTCGGACCTGCCGGTGCAGCTGATCGAGGTGGAGTTCCCGCCCGGCGCCGAAGTGGCCTACCCGGCCGCGGCGTTCGCCTTCATTCGGCAGGCGATCTGGGTGATCGCCGGCACCCTGGACTTCGCCGAGGGCACGCACCTGCACCGCCTGCGGCCCGGTGACTGCCTGGAGCTCGGGCCTGCCGCCGACTGCGTGTTCGCCAATCGCGCTCGCGCGCCGTGCCGTTATCTGGTGGCGGTGGTCAAGCGCTAGTGCGCGGCTGCGCGACAGCACCCAGTTCGAAGGCTTGTGGCGTGCCGGGGCCGCTTGGATACTGGGGCGCAGCCACGCCAACCGGAGCTGTGCCGACGCCGCACGCCATGTCGCCCGACCTCGCCGCGCCCGACTTTTTCGGCTCAGTCGAAGAGGTGGCAGCGGCGCAGGCTGCGCTCGACCCGGCAACGTCCGCCGACGCCGCCGCGCAGGCGGCCTTGCACGCGACCCTGGCGTGGGTCCTGCGGCAGCGCGACACCCACGCCGCGCTGCGCCACGCCGCGCAGGCCGAGGCGCTGATCACCGACGGCGGCTCGCGCCGCTGGGCGGCACGGCTGACCCTGGTCCATGCCGAGGCCGAGTTGCTGTTCAACCGCCTCGACGAAACCCAGCGTCTGATCGAGCGCGCGCACCGCGAGTTCACCGCCCTCGGTGACGCGGTCGGCCTGGGTGACACCGAGCTGCTGCGCGCGATGTGGCTCGACCAGGTGGGCGGCGACCGCCTGTCGGCCATCGACGCCGCGCACGGGCACTACCGGCGGGCCGGCGACGAGCTGCGCACGCGCGTGGCTGCCACCTGGGCGGCCTGCGTGCAAGCCACCGCCGACCCCGACGATGCCGAGCGGCGCTGGGGCGCGGTGCTGCACGACCCCGGGGTCTGGCAACACGCGGGCCTGGCCACCTACGTCGGCGGCGCGATCGGCACGCTGGCCTGGCGGCGCAGCGACCCGGCGGCCGCGATCGAGGCCTTTCAGCGCGGCTTCGACGCGGCGCAGCGCTCGGGCCAGCTGCAGTCGGCGGTGACGCTGGCGCAGAACATCGCCATCGCGTTCAGCATCCTCAACGACCACGAAGGCGCGCTGGCCTGGGTCGAGCGCGCGCGCACGCTGGTGCAGCCCACCGGCTGGCCGCACACCACCGGCTGGTGCCTGATGCAGACCGGCTCGATCCTGCTGGGGCTGAAGCGCGCCGACGCGGCGATGACGCTGCTGCTCGAAGGCCTGCCGCAGCTGCAGGGCACCGAAGGCTCGCGCAACCATGCGCTGGCCTGCCAGATCCTGTCCGAAGCGGCACTCGAGCTGCGGCGCGACGACGAGGCGCTGATCTGGAGCAACACCGCGCTGGCCGGAGCGCACCGCCTGGACTTCCCCGATCTCGTGTGCGGCGCGCTGCGCTTCAAGGCGCTCGCGCTGTCGCGCCTGGGCCGCGTCGACGAAGCCTTGCAGGCGGCCGCCGAGGCGCTGCAGGTGTCCGAGACGCACGGCGACTGGCAGCGTGCCGCCACCGCGCACCACGTGCTGGCCGAGATCGCGCGCACGTCGAAGCTGGCGCCGCCGGCGGGCTCGAGCGCCGCCAGCGGCGCCATCCATCACCTGGAGCAGGCGCTGGCGCTGGGCGGGCGGCTGCCCGGCTTTCAGGCGCCGGCCGACTGGCTGGCCGAGTTGTCGGCGGCCCACGAGGCGGCCGGGCACGCCGCGCTCGCACTGGCGTTCGAACGCCGGGCTTCGTCTGGCGCGCCAGCAGGCGCAGGCCCGCCACGCCGAGGACATGGCCACCGCGCTGGTGGTGCGCCACCGCACCGAGCGCGCCGAGGCCGAGGCGCAGCGCCAGCGGGTGCTGGCCGAGGCGAGCGAGTTGCGCGCCCAACTGACCTCGACCCAGGCCGCGCTGGAGAAAGAGCGCCTGCAATCGTTGCTGGTGCACGCCGGCAAGATGGTCGCGGTGGGCCGGCTGGCCAGCGGCGTGGTGCACGAGATGAGCCACCCGGTGGGCACCTTGCTGCTGCTCGCCGAAGCGCTGGCCGAGCGGCTGCACGATGCCGACGACGACGTGCGCAGCACAGTGCACAGCCTGGTCGGCGAGACGCGACGGCTGCAGCAGTTCGTCGGCCGCCTGCGCGACTTCGCGCGCGCCGAGCCGCCGCGCCTGGCCGCGCACGCGTTGCGCGGCGTGATGGCCGATGCGCGTCAGTTGTTCGCGCCGCGTCTGGCCATCGATCGTGTGGCCTATCTGGAAGAGTTGCCCGAGCTCACCGTGCAGGTCGATCCGCAGCGGCTGGCGCTGGCGGTGGCTAACCTGGTGTTCAATGCGGCCGACGCGATGGCGGGCCGCGACGAGCGCGCGATCCGCGTGCACGCCGCGCGCGACGGCGCCGACGTGGTGCTGCACATCGACGACAGCGGGCCGGGCCTGTCGCCGTCGGTGCGCGAACGGCTGTTCGAGCCGTTCTTCACCACCAAGCCCGAAGGCAAGGGGCTCGGTCTGGGCCTCGCGCTGAGCGCCGAGTCGTTGGCCGCGATGGGTGGGCGCATCCGCGCCGACAACCGCGCCGGCGGCGGCGCGCGCTTCACGATCCAGCTGCGCGCCGGCTGAAAGCCTCTCCAGGCCCGCGCGACGGCTCACTCGTCGCGGTGGCCCTCGAGCCGCAGGCCGTGCGCCTTGAGCTTGCGATACAGCGTGGCCGGCGACACGTCGAGCGCCCGGCACACCGACTCGACGTGCCCCTTGCAACGCTTGAGCGCGTCTTCGATCAGCAGAGCCTCGAGCGCATCGAGCGTCGACTGCAGCGACGCGTGAGCGTTCGCGGCCGCGGGGTCGCTCGCCCACAGCGCGGGCAAGCCCAGCACATGGCGCTCGGCGGCGCTCTTCAGTTCGCGCACGTTGCCCGGCCATGAATGAGCCAGCAAGCGTTCCACCAGCGGCGCCGGCAGCTCGTCGCGCTCGCCGGGCTCGCGCTGGAAGCGCAGCGCCGCGCCGCGCATGAAGTGGCGAAACAGCGGCAACACGTCGTCGCGCCGCTCGCGCAGCGGCGGCAGCACGAGCTGCACGACGTTCAGGCGGTAGAACAGGTCGGCGCGAAAGCGCCCCTGCGCCACCAGCGGCTCGAGCTCGGCGTTGCTCGCCGCGACCACCCGCACGTCCACCGGCTGCGCCTGGTTGGTGCCCAGGCGCGGCACTTCGCGCTCCTGCAGCACGCGCAGCAGCTTGGCCTGCAGCGCCGCCGGCATCGCCTCGATCTCGTCGAGGAACAGCGTGCCGCGGTGCGCGTGTTCGATGCGGCCGATGCGCGCCTTGGCGGCGCCGGTGAAGGCGCCGGCCTCGTGGCCGAACAGCTCGCTCTCGATCAGCGCCTCCGGCAGCGCGGCGCAGTTGATCGGCACGAACGGGCCGCTGCGGCCCGCGTGGTCGTGCAGCGCGCGGGCCACCAGCTCCTTGCCCGAGCCGGTCTCGCCGCACACCAGCACGTCCACCGGCGTCGGCGCGATGCGCACGATCAGCTCGCGCAGCGCGCGCATCGCCGCGCTGTCGCCGCACAGCACGTCGGCCAGGCCGGCGCCGCTGGCCAGGCGCGAGCGCAGGCTGCGGTTCTCGCGCGCCAGGCGGAACTGCCGCCCCGCGCGCTGCACCAGCGTGATCAGGCGGTCGCGGCCGAACGGCTTCTCGATGAAGTCGTAGGCGCCCTGCTTGATCGCCGCCACCGCGGTGTCGATGTCGGCGTGCCCGGTCATCAGGATCACCGGCAGCTCGGCATCGAACTCGCGGCAGTGCGCGAGCACCTGCAGGCCGTCCATGTCGGGCAGGCGCAGGTCGCTCAACACGATGTCGAATGCGCCCTCGGGCAACAAGCGCAGGCCGGCGCCGGCGCGGCCGAACGCCTGCACCTTCAAGCCGGCCAGCCGCAACGTGGCGACCAGGCCGCCGCGGAAGGGCTCGTCGTCTTCGATCACCAGCAGATGCAGCGGCGCCGCGGCGTCGTTGCCCTGCGCGGTGGCTGCATCGTTGGCGGGTGACTCGTGCATGCGGGCCTCGGGTCGGACAGTCGCGGCGCTCAAGGCTGCAAGACCCGGGCCATCAGATTAACCGCGTGTCTGCGCTCGCAGATCAGTGCTTTCGCGTCGCAGGGTTGAGACGCGGCCCGGCGCGCGGCTCTCACGGATGCGACGGCGCGCCCCGCCGTGCATCGCTCAAGACCCGGGCTTCGCCTTGCAAATCAGTCACTTAGCCGAGTCGCGTCCGGCGCTGCGTCGGTTGGCACGGTGGCTGCACGAACACCGCTGCGCACCCGCCACACGGCCATCGCTGACGTGGCAGTGGCATCCGCGAAAGGTCCATCATGAACGCCGCTCTCCTGCTTCGTACCATCTTCGCCAGCGTCGTCGCGCTGTGCCTGATGGCGCTGGCGGCCGCCGCCAGCGCGCAAGCGCGCGGCGTCTTCGTCAACGGCGTCGCGCTCGACGAGCGCAGCGCCGCAGCGCTCGAATCGGCGTACCGCACGCGCTTGGTTCCCGGCCGCTACTGGTACGACCGCGCCTCCGGCCTGTGGGGGCTGCAAGGCGGCCCGTCGGTCGGCGTGATCGCGCCGGGCCTGTCGCTGGGTGGTGCGCTCGACGCACGCGCCAGCGTCGGCCGCTTCGCGGGCATCACCGGCGTCTTCGTCAACGGGCGCGAGATCCATCCCGACGAGTTGCAGTACCTGCGCGCCCTGTACGGCAACGTCGTGCGCGCGCGCTACTGGCTCAATGCACGCGGCATCGCCGGCTACGAGGGTGGACCGCCCCAATTCAACCTGGCAGCGGCGCGCCAGTCACGGCAAGGCGGCAGCACGCTGCAGCGCGGCCTGTTCGGCAGCTCGGGCAGCGACGGCAGCTGCTCGTACTACATGCACCCCAACGGCTCGAGCGTGATGACCGGCAACTGCTGACACGCGCCGCGCACAGCCGAGCCACACACACCACCCACTGGGAGACTGACCATGAAGAGCATTTGGTTGCATCGATCATTCGCTGTGTTGTGCGCGCTGGCGCTGGCCGCCTGCGGCGGCGGGGGCGACGGCGGCGGCGGTGGTGGCGGAGGGGGAGTGGCGGAGGCGGTGGCGGGTCCAACGCGGCCGAGTTCGTGTTCGACTGCAACATCGGAGGCCTCAATGCGGTGATGACGATGCAGGTGGAGGCAGTCGCTTCCAGTGGTGCGGTCTGGGGCCCCGGACCCACGCCGCAGATCACAGGCGTCATCGGCAACGGCAGCTTCATCTACTACACCGCCGGCACCGTGGCGTCGTCCACCGCGCAGTATTCCTTCCGCGGCGAGAACCAGTACGCCGACTTCACGATGCTCAATGGGAACGACCGCTTCACCGTCGAGTGGATCGTCACCGCACAGGGCCTGACCATCCGCGTCAACCCCTTCGGCCCCGGCCCGACACAGTATGACTGCGTGCTGCGCAGCTCGCGGCGCTTGTGAGCGAGTCAGACACCTCGACCGGAGCCTCGGACGGGCCTCACCTTACGCCGACTTCGGCAGCCAGTTCAACGACCACAACCTGCTCAAGGGCAGCTTGCCAACGGCGATCAGCAGTTGTCGGTCGAGCAGCTCGAGCCGCAGGCCGGACCGTGCACGCGCCGCTGAGGCAGCGTGCCGTTGCGCGTCGCGGTTCCCATCCGAAAGGTCGAGCCGCTGAAGGGACATTCATGCATCCACTTCGTCGAGGTTGGGCGTATCAGGCCCCACCGTCGACGATGCGCACGCCGCTGTGCATCGGGACGATTCTTCAATCCACCCGATGGAGCCTTGAATGCGTCGCACGATTTTCAAACTCACGGCGGTGGCCTCCACCGCCGCCGCGCTGTTGACCGCCTGTGGCGGCAGCGACTACGACAACCCCGCGCCGGCGCCGGCGCCGATGCCAGCACCGGCACCGAACCCCGTGCCGGTCGGCGACACGGTGGCCCTCACCGCATCCGGCAGGCTGATGTCGTTCAACCGCGCCACTCCGGGCACGATGGTGGGCAGCATCAATGTCAGTGGCCTGGCCGCGGGCGAGACGCTGCTGGGCATCGACAGCCGTCCCGCCGATGGCGCGCTCTATGCGCTCGGCAGCGCGGGCAACGTCTACACGGTCGAGCCGTCCACCGGCGTCGCGACGCTGAAGGCCGCACTGAAAGCCGTGGCCAACGACGACGACCCCTTCGTCGCGCTGGCCGGCAGCGACTTCGCGGTCGACTTCAACCCGGTGGCCGACCGCCTGCGCGTGGTGTCGAACTCCGGCCAGAACCTGCGCATCAACGTCGACAGCGGCGAGGCCACCACCGACGGCGTGATCAGCCTGGCCGGCGGCACGCCGCACGTCACGGCCGCGGCCTACAGCAACGCCTTCTTCGGCACCACCACGACGCAGTTGTTCGACATCGATGCCGCCAGCGGCTTGCTGCACCTGCAGGACCCTCCGAACAACGGCACGCTGGCGGCTGGCCTGGCGCTCGGCGTCAGCGGTGGGCAGGTCAACGGCTTCGACATCGATGCGCGCAACCACGTCGGCTACGCGGCACTCACGGTGGCGGGCACGTCGACGCTGTACCGCGTGAACATCGCCAGCGGCGCCGCCACCGCGGTGGGGCCGCTGGCCGGCGGTGAAGCGATCCGCGGCCTGGCGCTGGTGCAGCCCGGCGCACCCACGGTGCTCGGGCTGACGACCGCCAACCAGCTGGTCGCGTTCGATCCGAAAGCGCCGAACACGATCACCAGCACCACCGCGATCAGCGGCCTCAACGCCGGCGACACGGTGATCGGCATCGACACGCGGCCCAAGGACGGCCTGCTGTACGCGTTGACGCGTGCCGGCACGCTCTACACCGTGAACCCGGCCACCGGCGCGGCGACGCTGAAGGCCACGCTGAGCGCCGACCCGGCCGACACCACCGCGCCGTTCACCGCGCTGGCCGGCAACGTGTTCAGCGTCGACTTCAACCCGGTGGCCGACCGCCTGCGCGTGATCGGCGACGGCGGCCAGAACCTGCGCATCAACGTCGACAGCGGCGCCACCACCACCGACGGCACGATCAACCGCGCCGGCAGCGCACCGATGCTGTTGGCATCGGCCTACACCAACTCGTTCGACGGCGCCGCGGCCACGATGCTGTTCAACCTCGACGCCGCGAGCGACGTGCTGACGTTGCAGGCGCCGCCCAACGACGGCACGCTGGCCGACGTCGGTGCGCTCGGCGTCGACATCTCGGGCATGGCCGGCTTCGACATCGCCGGCGGCGCCAACGGCCTGGCGCTGGCGGCGTTGCGCAGCGGCGCCAGCGGCCCGTTCACGCTGTACTCGGTGTCGCTCGACCACGCGGCGCGGCCACGCTGTACCGCAACACCTCCGGCAACGCGGCGCTGAACCAGATCGGCGGCGCCAGCGGGCCGGCGCTGCTCGACATCGCGATCCGCTTCTGAGCTCGCAGCAACCTCGGTGACCCTGTTGAACGACGGGCCGGATGCGTTGCATCCGGCCCGTGGCCATAATGCGCCGCGATGCGAGGCACTTGCTGAGCGCTTGCCCGCATCGACAAGGCCACGACAACGCAACGAGGAGACACCGATGCTCGCCAGAATCACCTTGGCCGCCAGCGCACTGACGCTGGTGGCGTGCCAGTCGATGACCACCACCCAGGCGCCCGCCGCGCCAGCCGCCACACCACCGCGCTGCCGCCGCCGGCGTGGCAGCAGGGCCGCAGCGCCGAGCAGGCCAGCTCCACGCTGGCGCCGGTGCCCGGCAAGATGACGGCCACCGCAGCCGCCGACATTCCGATCGCCAACTTCAAGCTGCCGCCCGGCTTCAAGGCCGAGGTGTGGGCCACCGGCGTGGTCGGCGGACGCGCGATGGCGCGCGGCGACAGCGGCAAGATCTACATGGGCACGCGCGGCATCGGCCGCGTCTACGAGAGTCACCGACAACGGCAGCACGCGCAGCAGCCGCGTGGTGGTCGACAAGCTGACGCAACCTGCCGGCGTGACGATGCGCGGCGGCTCGCTGTACGTGTTCGCGATCGACAAGGTGCTGCGCTTCGACGGCATCGAAGCCAACCCCGGCGCGCAGCCGGTGGACATGACGGCGGCGTTCCAGTTGCCCAAGGAGCAGCACCACAACTGGAAGTACATCGCCTTCGGCCCCGACGGCAAGCTGTACGTGCCGTTCGGCGCGCCGTGCAACATCTGCGAGCCGACGGCCGAGTACGCGCAGATCCGCCGCTACAACGCCGACGGCTCGGGCATGGAGGTGATCGCCCGCGGCGTGCGCAACACGCAGGGCTTCGCCTGGCATCCGACCACCGGCGAGATGTGGTTCACCGACCATGGCCGCGACTGGATGGGTGACGACACACCCGAGGACGAGCTCAACCGCATGCCGCGCGCCGGCTTGAACTTCGGCTTTCCGTACTGCCATGCCGGCGCGGTGCCCGACAAGGACATCAAGAAGTCCAACGCCTGCGACGGCGTGACGCTGCCGGCGCAGACGATGGGCCCGCACGCAGCGGCGATGGGCGTGCACTTCTACACCGGCAACATGTTCCCCGCGGAGTACCGGAACACGCTGTTCGTGGCGCGCAAGGGCTCGTGGAACCGCACCAAGAAGTTCGGCTACGACGTGGTCACCGTGCGCACCGACGCCAGCGGCAACAGCACCGGCATCACGCCGTTCATGACCGGCTTCATGGATGCCAACACCCAGGCCTTCAGCGGCCGGCCGACCTACTTCCTGCAGTTGCCCGACGGCTCGCTGCTGGTGTCCGACGAGCAACTGGGCGCGATCTACCGCATCAGCTACGCGCGATGAGCGTCGCGTCGCGGCCGCGCCGCTGGCGGCGCTGCTGCTGGGCGGCGCGCGTGGTGGCGCACGCGCAGCCGCGCGCCGAGCGACTGGCGGCGTGCGCAGCGTGCCATGGGCCGGGCGGGCAATCGGCGCTGCCCGGCACGCCGTCGCTGGCCGGGCAGCCGAAACTCTTCATCGAGAACCAGCTGGTCATCATCCGCGAGGGCCTGCGCGACGTGCCGGCGATGAAACCGTTTCTCGCCGGCATGGCCGACGAGGAGATCGTTGCGCTCGCCACCTACTACGCTGCGCAGGCGCCAAGGGCGCTGACGCCGCCGCCACAGCCCGACAAGGCGCGCGCCGGCGCCGCGATCGCGCAGCGCCTGCCTGTGCGGCAACTGCCACTTGCCCAACTACGCCGGCCAGCAGCAGGTGCCGCGCCTGGCCGGGCAGGACGAGGCCTATCTGCTGCAGGCGATGAAGCAGTTGCGCGACTCCCCAGGCCCGGGCCGCGACACCATCATGGCCGCCACGTTGCGTGGCTTGAGCGACGCCGACCTCGACCGCCTCGCGCACCACCTCGCGCACGCGACGCCCTGACACGCTGGCTTGCAGGCGATGCATGCGCTGCGCGCATGCAGGTGCCGCTGCCCGCCTTGTCGCGGCCGGGACAAACATCGCCAGCGGGCGCGGCCTACACTTTCCGCGCCGGCATGCACACGTTGCCGTGTCCGCCCATCGATCTCATGCCCATGACACAAACCCATCCATCGAGCGGACACCTTCGCATGAGCAGCGCGCCTGCCGCCGCCCTGCCCTCGCCGGCTGACCGGCTGACCCAAGGGCCGGTGCTGCCGGTGATGTTGTCGTTGGCGTTGCCGAACATGGTGGCCATGCTGTCGGCGGCCGCAGTGAGCATCGCCGAAACGGCGTATGTCGGCGCGCTCGGCCGCGACGCGTTGGCCGCGATGGCGGTGGTGTTCCCGTTCGTGATGCTGATGCAAACCGTGTCGGGCGGCGCGATGGGCGGCGCCATCTCGGCCGCGGTGAGCCGCGCCGTGGGCGCCAACCGCGACGACGCTGCGCGCTCACTGGCGCTGCATGCCGCCGTCATCGGGCTCGTCGGGGGTCTGATCTTCCTGGTCGTCTTCACGCTGTTCGGCCCGATGCTGTACCACCTGCTCGGTGCGCGCGACACGGTGCTGCAGCAGGCGCTGATCTATTCCAACGTGTTGTTCCTGGGCGCGCCGTTCACATGGCTCAGCAACGCGCTGGTGTCGGTGGTGCGCGGCAGCGGCAACATCCGCTTCTCGGCGCTGCTGATCGTGGGCGCCACCCTGATCCAGGTGGTGCTCGGTGCCGGCCTGGGGCTCGGCCTCGGGCCGTTCCCGCGCTGGGGCATGGCGGGCGTGGCGCTCGGCCAGGTGCTGGCGGCCAGCGCGGCCACGTTGGCGGTGCTGCTGTACCTGCGCTCGCCGCTGCCCCGCGTGCAGCTGGTCTGGCGCGGCATGCGGCTGCAGCGCGAGTCGTTCGGGCAGATCCTGCGCATCGGCCTGCTGGCCGCGCTGTCGCCGGTGCAAAACGTGTTGACCGTGCTGGTGCTCACCGGTCTGGTGGCGCGCCTGGGCGTCGACGCACTGGCCGGCTATGGCATCGGCGCGCGACTGGAGTTCCTGCTGCTGCCGCTGTCGTTCGGCGTCGGCGTCACGCTGGTGCCGATGGTCGGCATGGCGCTCGGCCGCGGCGATGTGGCGCGTGCACGGCGCGTCGCCTGGACCGGTGGTCTGCTGGCCGCTGCCGTGGTGGGCACGATCGGCGTGTGGGCCTGCATCTGGCCGCACGCGTGGGCATCGCTGTTCACCGACCAGCCGCAGGTGCTGGCGCATGCCGAGCTGTACCTGCGCTGGGCCGGCCCCGGGTTTGCGTTCTATGGCCTCGGCATCACGCTGTACTTCGCGTCGCAGGGTGCCGGTCAGGTGTTGGGGCCGGTGCTGGGCGCCACCATGCGGCTGGCGGTGATCGCGCTGGGTGGCGCCGTGTTGTGGCAGTCGCAGGCGCCGGCGTGGGCCTACTTCGCGCTGGTCGCCGCCGCCATGGTGGCGTATGGCCTGTTCAACGCCGCGGCGCTGGCGCGCACCGATTGGCGCCGCGCCATGAGTCAAGGATGAGCAACGCGCCGCCGCGCACGGCACCGTGGTATCTGCCGCTGGCCGACGAGGTCGCGGTCTTCGAAGCGGCCTGGCGCGCGCGCCTGCCGGTGCTGCTCGAAGGGCCCACCGGTTGCGGCAAGACCCGCTTCGTCGAGCACATGGCGTCGGCGACTGTATCGAGCGCGACCGCCGCGCACGGCGTGCCCGAGGCGCCGCTGATCACGGTGGCCTGCCACGAAGACCTCACCGCCACCGACCTGGTGGGCCGCTACCTGCTGATCGACGACCAGACCGTGTGGAGCGACGGGCCGTTGACGCGCGCGGTGCGCCACGGCGGCGCGATCTGCTACCTCGACGAGAGTGGTCGAGGCGCGCAAGGACACCACGGTCGTCATCCACTCGCTGACCGACCACCGCCGCGTGCTGCCGATCGAGAAGACCGGCGAGATGCTGGCCGCGCACCCGAACTTCCTGCTCGTCATCTCCTACAACCCGGGCTACCAGAGCGCGTTGAAGGACCTGAAGCCGTCGACGCGCCAACGCTTCGTGACGCTGCCGTTCGGCTATCCGCCGCTGCAGGCCGAGGCCACCATCATCGCGCACGAAGGCGGCGTCGACGCCGCGCTCGCGCAGCAGCTCGCGCTGCTGGGCTCGAAGCTGCGGCAGCTCGAAGGCCATGGCGGCTCCGGCCAGGTGGGCACGCGGCTGCTGGTGTATGCCGCGCAACTGGTGGCGCAGGGCATCGCGCCGCGCCGTGCGGTCGAGGCCGCAATCACGCTCGCCGTCGGCGGCGAGCCCGAGCTGCGGCAGGCCATCACCGAACTGGCCGACGTGATCGCTGCCGTGACGCCAACCGTGGCAGCGCCGCCGGCAGCGGCCTCGATGGCAGAGCAGAAGCCCGCGCTGGCGCTGTTTGCGCAGGCCCTTGCCGCAGGCCCCGTCACGCTGCCGCCGCAAGTCGCCTGGTTCGCAAACGAATCCGACAACCGCGGCGCCTACCGGATCGCGGTGATGCGGCAGGCACTCGCGGGCCACGGTGACGAGTCGCTGCAGGCGGCGCTGTCCGGGCGGTCGGTCTGCTGGCGGCGGATCTGGCAGTTGCCTCGAACGCCTGCGCATCGACGCGGCGATCGCCCGCAACTACCCCGGCGCACGCGCCGACCTGACCCGACAGCGTGTGCACGAGCTGGCGCAACGCCAGCAGGCGCCGCTGCGACGCTGGCCACTGACGCGCACGCTCGACACGTTGGCGCGACATGCGCTGGGCGACGCGACCGCCGCAACCACCGCTGACGCCGCCGGTCATGCAGACGCTGCTCGATCATGCGGATGCCCTGCGCACCGGCGACGTCGGGCCGCTCGACAGCGCCCGGGTGGCGTCGCACATCTGCGCCGCACTGGGTGTGCCGGCGCTGGCCAGAGGGTCGCGCACCCGCAAGCGCCGCCGCCGGCGCTACCGGCGGCGGCGCTCGATAAACACCGGGTGCAAAGCCGTCCGACCCAGGCGCGGGCATCGCCGCGAACGCCGCGCAAGGCGCTGGCGCGACCCTCGTGCCATCGAGCGGCTGGCGGCCACGCCCGCCCGCGGCGCGATCCTCGCGAAGCACACCATGCACCGCGCGGCCGCCACGATCGGGGACGATCGCCCTGACATGGCCAAGCTGCACGCACGACAGTCGCCCGCTGCACCGATCGATCCCGCACCGGAGCTGCAGCGCGAGGAAAGGCGAACCCGGCGGGCACGCTCATCCGATCGACGAATGGGACTATCGGCAGCAGCGTTTGCTGCGCGCACTGGTGCACGCTGATCGAACACCGCCAGCATGGCGGCGACACCGCATTCATCCACAGCGTGCGCCGCCGCCACGCCGAGCTGGCGCGCCGCGTGCACCGCCAGTTTGCAGCATGGCGCCCCGAAGGGCTGCAGCGGGTGCACGGCGCCAGCGACGGCGACGAAGTCGAGCTCGACCGCGTGATCGAGGCGATGGTGAATCGCCGCGCCGGCGTGTTCGACGACCGCGCGTGGTACGTGCGGCGCGACCGCGCGCAGCGCGACGTGGCGACCGCGTTCCTGGTCGACACCAGCGCGTCGACCGACTTCGTGCTGCCCGACGGGATGGTGGGGCCGCCGCGGCCGGCGCCCTCGGTGCAGGCCGACGCGGTGTACCTGTACGACCTCGCGCTGAGCGCGCCGGCGCCGTTGCCGCCGAAGCGGCGCGTGATCGACGTGGCCAAGGATGCGCTTGCGTTGATGTGCAATGCGCTGCACACGCTGGGCGATTGCTTCGCGGTCTACACGTTCTCGGGCCATGGCCGCGCGCGGGTGGACTTTCGCATCGTCAAGTCGTTCGACGAGGCGGTGTCGTCGCGCACCGCCGGCTCACTCGCGGCTCTGCGGCCGCATGGCGCCACCCGCAGCGGCGCCGCGATCCGCCATGCCACTGCACAGCTCGTGCGCCAGTCGCAACGGCGCCGCGTGTTGATCGTGGTGACCGACGGCTATCCGGAAGACATCGACTACGGCCCGCAGCCGCGCGACCTGCGCTACGGACTCGAAGACACGGCCCACGCGCTGCGCGAGGCGCAGGCGTCGGGCGTGCAGACGTTCTGCTTGTCGATCGACCCCGCCGGCCACGACTACCTGCGCCGCATGTGTCCGCCGCAGCGTTATCGTGGTGATCAGTGACCTGGCCGCGCTGCCCGGCGAATTGGCCAAGGTCTACCAGGCGATGACGCAGCCTGCGCCGTAGCCGGCCGTCACGGACCAGGGCACCGCCGGCGCGTGCCGCCGTGACGCGCGTCACGGCGGCGCACGCGCACCGGCCCGACGCTGCCCGCGCGCTCGGTGCGACGCCGATTTGACGCTATCGTTGCGGCCCGATGACCGATTCACAGCCGAGGAACTCGACGATGGCGTCATGGCCGACGGCCTGCCTGCGGGCGATGCTGTTGCTGGGGGCCGCTGCCGTGAGTGCGCCGGTGCAGGCGCAAACCGCCGCCGATGCCGCGAATGCCGCGCGCGAGTCGTTTCGCGTCTGCGATGGCAAGGCGTTCCTGGCGCTCAACATCGCACGCAACTACCTGATGACCGGGCGCGACCGGCGGGCCGTGGTCCCTCACCTGAAGGGCGACGCGGCGGCCGAGGCGATGGCCGAGGAGATCTTCCGTCGCGCCGAGGCCGAGGAGATCCGCCACCCCGGCGAGGCGGCTGCCGACGTGCTGTTCGAGTGCGCCGCGCAACGCAAGATCGCCGTCGGCGCGCCGCGGCAGCAGGTCGCGCTGTGCTTCACGCGCACCGACATCGTGTTCTTCCTGCACTTGGAGCGCAGCAACCATGTGGTGCGCCAGACCGCAGTGTCCAAGGTGCAGGCGCGATTGACGTCGCGCGAGCTGTATCCGGCGGCGCTGATCAGCGCGATGGCCGAAGCCGTCTATGCGCCGCCTGAATTGCCTGATCTGCGGCAGTCAATGAGTCGCGCGGCCTGGGCCTGCATCAACCGCCCACCGTCGGCCGCATCCGCGGCCAGCCGTTGAGGGCTATCGGCACTCAACGCCTGAAGGTGCCGTCTGCCGCGATGAACGACAGGTCGACATACTCGAGTCCGGAGTGATCGGTCGGGCTGTAGGTCAGGTCGATGCCGCCGATGTCGACCTCGCCAAACGACTCCAGCGTCCGCTTGATCGAAGCGCGGGTGATGCCGTCCTTGTCCTTGGCCGCTCGCCGCAGGGCCAGCACCAGGGTCTTGGCGGCCGCATACCCTTCCATCATCGCGGGGGTCAGCGTCTGGATGTTCTTTGCCGAGCCGAGCCGCGCTGCCTCCGCAATCATCGGCACGGCAAGTCGGCGCTCCGATGGGAACACCTGGCTGACGATGACCCCGGTCTTGTACTCCCCCAACGCATCGATGAAGCCCTTCGCGGCGTTGTTCGACAGGGTGCCGATCGTGACCCGTGAGCCGGCCTCGCGCACGGCCTTCACCCCGGCAGCCACAGACACGGTGGTGCCGATGATGACCAGCCCGAGCGGCTTGGTGGCGAGTGTGCGCTCGACGCATTTGTGTAGTCGGGCTTGAACTTGTCGATCTTCTCGTTCAGTGCGGGTTGCCCGTCAGCCCCCTTGTAGACACTCAGCGCGCCCTGCAGGGCATCGAGACCGAACGAGTCGTCGACGTAGCAGATGCCGACGCGGTCCAGGCCCGCCATGCCCAAGTGTCGAGTCAGGCGTTCGGCCTCGCGCTGGTACGTCGCCCGGACGTTGAACACATAGGGGTGAACCGGCTTGTGCAGCGCCATCGCGCCGGTGGATGGCGCCAGCAGCACGATGCGCGACTCTTCGAGCACAGGCAGCATGGCTTGTGCATGCGGGGTACCCCGGTTGAGGAACAGGGCGACCACATGCGGATCCGCCGCCAGCTTCTTTGCGTTCTCGGCCGACAACGGCGCCTGGTTCTTGTCGTCCAGCGTGACCAGCTCGATTTGCTGGCCGGCAATGCCGCCTTGGGCATTGATGTGGTCCAGATAGAGCATCGCGCCGATGTTGATTTCCTTCACCGGGGCGGCGACAGGGCCCGTGATGCCGGTTGTCTGGCCAATGCGAATCTGCGCTGCGGCGGTGCCGACCACGAAGAGGTTCATGGCAACCGCGGCGATCCACACTGCTCTTGCTGAAAACTTGATCATCGAAGCCTCCCGGCCAACGCCTTCGGATATCCGAAGTTTGTGACCATTGGCAACATCGGCCAGTAACGTTCCAGTTTAGCCGGCACAACTGTCAAGTGGACTCGCGGCTCAGTACATGTTTTGGGACTTTTCACATGACTGCGGCGCTGCGCGCGCCCTACGGCGTTGCCCCGGTCGCCTCGCTGGGTGTCACACTGATCCGTCGGGCAGGGATGGCAAGCAGGCAGCCGATGGCACCCACGAGCGCCAGGGCGCTGGCCACCATCAGCGGCTTGTAGCTGTCGAGGTGACTCGCTGCGATGGCCATCGCGAAGCCACCGAGGCCCTGGGCGACCGAGAAGCCAAAGGTCGCCTGGCCCCATGCCGGTCGGTACTCCTTTGCGCCGACGGTCTCCAGGGTGTAGGCCGAGACCAGTGCCAGCAACCCTGGGGTGCACACGCCCATCAGCAGAGCGGATGCGAGCAACATCGACGGGCCGCTCGACCAGACCGGCAGGACGGCGGCGAGCGACTTCGCGGCAAAGCCGACGGCCAGGCACCGCTTGGTACCGAAGCGGTCTGCCAGCGGGCCGGTGATCATCGGGCCGACGGCGGCACCGAGACCGAACATCGACCAATAGAAGCCACCCGCTGCGAGCGACAGCGCCGACCTCGTGCACGACGTAGTCGACGAGGAACAGGGTGTGGGCCAGGTAGCCCACGGCGTTGAGCGCGTGCGCGGCCACGATGAGGCGCACGGCCACCGCACTGGCTGGCGACGTGGGCGCCGTGGTTGCAGACGCGGCAGGCGCGGAAGTTTGCCGTCCCGGCTGTCCGCAGGCCAGCGACGCCACGAGGCGATCGTGAGGATGAGGCAGACCGTGCCCAGACCCAACCAGGCCCCCGTCACGCCCCTGAAAACCAGCGGCAATGAAGTGCTGCCATACACCAGGGTCACGCCGACACCGCCGATCAGGGCCGGCACCACCAGCCCGGACAGCGCAGCGCCGAGGCCCACGCCCGAAAACACGACAGCGCTCGCACGTGCGCGCACCGATGCGTCATGCCTGGGCAGCACCACCGGTGCGGGAAGCACCATCAGCACGGCCCCGCATGCGCCCGCCACGAGGCGCCAGGCGTAGTACCACCACAGCGGCCCGCCGGCGAACGCCGACGCAAAGAAGCTGAGCGCCGTCACCAGCATGCACCAGCGAATCAACGTGGACGACGACCAGCGGCGCGCCAGCCAGTCGGAGCACCAGGCACCCAGGATGTAGCCCAGCAGCGTGGCCACGCTCAAGTGCGACGCTTGCGCCTTCGTGAACCACGCGGCATCGATCACCGCGGGCATCAGCGCGATGAAAGCGAAGCGCCCGACGCCGTTGCCGACCAGGGTTGCGGACAGGCCGGCGAGGCTGAGTCCGTTCAGTGCGCGTCGCATGGCTCAGAGCGTCGCGTACATGGATGCGAACGCGGACGCGTACTCGGTGGTCGGCACCGGCGCGTCGTCTCTTTCGACCGGTGCCTGCGGCGCAGGCGTCTGCCGGTGCCCGATCTGCCCGAGCAGGTCGAGCACCACGCGTCCGGCGTCGACCAGCGCCGTGGAGTTCACACCCGTGCGAGGCACCACGAAGGTGTAGAACTTCGGGCCCTCGGTCGGAATGCCCAGCGCCCACAGGTTGGTCGTCGGCGGTGCCGGAGCCGCTCACGACATTGAAATTGCGGTCGACTTCGATGCCTCCAGGATGGAACCCACCGTTCGTTGAACAGGCGTGCAATGCCATCGGACAACAAGCCGCGCAGCAACGCAGAACCGTCGTCGGCAGGGCTGTGCATCGAGACGCGCGCCTTGACGTGAGCATCGACCTGCGTCCTTCGCTCGGGCCACTGCGCCGAGACGATCTTCCAGCGTCCCTGCGTCGGCTTGACACAGTGCGCGCCGGGCCCGAATCCGATGTCGGCCACGCCGGCGTCGACCAGCGCCAGCAGCTCGGCCATGCGCGACGACGGCGGGCCGACCGCGATGCGGTTCATGAACGGCACGAACTCGGCCATCAGCCACCGATGAGACTGCTCGGTCAAGCCGGCAGAGGTCGATGGCGGCGCGCAGGATGTCGCGCAGGTCTCGCACCACGTCACACGCTGCCTTGATGCGGGCTGTCGACGTTGCCCCTTGCGGCCTCGGCCAGGTCGCCCTCGATGTGCTGGCGCAGCCAAGCATCGAACGCCGGTCCCGACCTGAGCGCTTGCGCAGGGACCGGGTCGACCAGCGACTCCCAGTCGAAGCGGTCTTCTTCGGGAATGTACTGGCGCACCATCTGGTCACGCTGCGTCGGCTGAATCAGTGGCCACGAACTGATTGAGCAAGAGCACGGACAGCAAGGTGTCGCGCTTGAGGCGCGCATAGGCCTCGTAGTACGCATACTGCATGTCGGCCCACAGCAGGGGCAGGATGTCGTTGCGGAAATCCAGCTTGCGCTGGGCGCGCAGCGCCCGCACCACGTCGAGCTTCAGAAACCGCGCCCGGTATTGCGTCGAGACGCCCTTCTGATTGCGTGCGCGCGCCGTCAACGGCAGGCCTGACCTCGAGTAGACGGCCAGGTGCGGCTCGCGCCCCGACGCGGTGTAGGTGTGCCGGCCCGAGGCATCGACGTGGAATCGCCCGCCACGTCCCACGGTGAGCTCGGAGATCACGTCCATGCTGGTCAAGCCGAGGCCTTCGATGCCCACGGTCATGCCGGGCGAGACGCAAGCGAGTTGCTCGCGGATCGGATAGGGATCGTCGATCACCAGGGTGCCGCTCGCTGTCGGCTGCCGCGCGCTGCGCGCGGCCGCCTTGGTATGGCCGGTGGTCAGACCACGAAGTCGGTCCAGACGGTGCCGGTCCCCGTGCGCAGGACCCAGGACTCGTCGACCCGATCCAGGCTCAACACTTCGTCGCGAAAGAACGTGATGGGGTGTTCGGCGGGAGCCAGCGCGACCAGGTAGTGATAGCACCAGTGCAAATACCGCCCGAACGCAGCGCGCGAGTAGTACCCGTCGGGGTGTGCTGGGATTCCCGTGCCCTTGCGCAGCTCCTCCGCGGTCAGCCATTCGTGAAAGGAAGGGCCTTCCAGGACCGGACCTGCATTGACCACCGTCGGATCGGAGAACTGGGTGATCTGCCCAGCCACTGTGTTGACCAGAAGGTGCCCAGCCTGGTCGGGGTCGTGGCAGCCGATGCCCGGCGGATTGGGATCGAAGATGTAGATGTGAATGGTGCGCAGTTTCTGCGCACGCTGATTGGCAACGAGCCTCTCGAGCACGGTCAGACCGCGCGGACCCATCCCCACGATGGCAACGCGAGCGATTCTCAAGTCGAGCCTTGCTCGAACGCGATCGGAATGTCGATCAAGCGATGGCCTGGTCGTGGGCAGGCCGCCACGTCGATTGGTGTCGGGTCGATGGCGCGTCGTCGCGTCGGACTGGCGCCGGACGGCGGCGGAGCTGCCGCCTTGGCAGCTACCGCTTGAGGGGCCGTGACTGTTTTTGGTCGCGGATTCATGGGCCCGTTTTCCTGCTGGCGCGGGACTTGCGTCCACGCACAGCGAGATTGGCCCCCCCGGTTAGGTTGAGGTTTTAGCGGATTTCGCGTCTACCTGAACACGGAGTTGTACCGATGAGTCAGCGGCGCGCAACGGTGTAGCCTGATCGATGTCGTTGCGTTTGTAGCTGGTCATTTAGCCCATGTCTTGAGTGTGTTCGGTTCAGCGGCTTGCTTCGTCAGAAAACGTGACCGGTAGCCCAAGAAATCCATGTGATACGGCGCAGACTTGCTTGACGAGGGGCGCAGGACTAGCCACACAAACACCTCGAGCCCGAGTGCTTCGCCAGAAACTTCAGCCGCATCACGCAATAGTCTCTTCATTTGCTTACCGTCTCGTTTGGTCGCGCGCCTTTCGACTTGACACCGGCAATTTGACCTTGGCGGCGCCGCTGGGTCGGCCCTAGCGTCATCCACTCGGACAGGCGGCGCAGCGGAGACAGATCGACCGTCGGCCAGCCCGAGCGGAGCGAGGCATGATCGCCGAACTGCGTCTCAGCGACGGCCGATGCCAGTTTTGCCACCCGCGACGGCCGCCGACGTCAGGCGCATTGGTCCACGAGCGGATGTCAGTTTCAATCTGCGGCACTTGCGTACTGGCCTCGCCAGGCGCTGCTGGCGCGCCGCTGCCGACGCACCGTCGCGCGGACGATTCGGCCGGCGAGCGCGACAGTTCGATCCAGATGCTGGGCCGACACTTCGCGCCGATGCCGCGTCCATCGGGGTTAGATCGCCACCTCGCGCACGTACCCGCTGCGCCAGAAGGCGCCGATCTGCAAAAAGCCATCGACGACCTCTTCGGAGAACAGCCGCATTCCCGACCAACTTCCGTCGGGCCGTGCGATCGGCGAGGCCGCTCCACGAGAGTCTTCGGGTTCTCCAAGCTGCTCATGCCTCGCTCGAAGAGCACGACTGCCAGTCGCTCGAACTGAGCAAGGACCACGGCGAGACGTTGCTCGCCCCCGACCACGGGCACGACCGACCGCCTTGGCACTGGATGGCCGCTGACCGGGCCCCGAAGAGTCACCAGCCGATCGCCTTCGGCAGCCACGTCGCGATCGCCGGGAAGAAGAACACCAGCACGACACCCAGCACCTGCAGCGCGACGAACGGGATGATGCCGACGTAGATGTGCCGCGTCGTGATCTGCGGCGGCGCCACGCCGCGCAGGAAGAACAACGCCCAGCCGAACGGCGGCGTCAGGAACGACGGTCTGCAGGTTCACCGTGATCAGCATCGCCAGCCACACCGGGTCGACGCTCGCGGCGTTGAAGATCGGCAGGAACAGCGGCACCGCGATGTAGCTGATCTCGATCCACTCGAGAAAGAAGCCGAGCACGAAGATCAGCGCCATCAGGAACCAGATCTCCGGCATTGACGCCGCCGGGCAGGAAGGCGAACAGGTCCTCGATCAGCTTCTCGCCCTGCAGGCCGCGAAACGCCAGGCTGAACACCTGCGCGCAGATCAGGATGAACAGCACCATCGCCGAGATGCGTGCGGTGGTGCGCATGACGTCGCGCAGCACAGCGAGCGTGAGGCGGCGCGCCAGCGCGACGACGATGATCGAACCCAGCGCGCCCATCGAGGCGGCTTCGGTCGGCGCGGCGACGCCGCCGATGATCGAACCGAGCACCGACAGCACCAGGGCCAGCGGCGGCAGCGCCACCTTGAACACCCGCAGCCACAGCACGCCGCGCGGCATCGCGTCGCGTTCGGCCCGCGGCAGCGGCGGCATGGCGTTGGGCCGAACGAGCCCGTAGGCGACGATGTACACGCAGTACAGCGCCGCCAGCATCAACCCCGGCAGCACGGCCGCCGCGAACAGCGTGCCCACCGACTGCTGCATGATGTCCGACAGCAGGATCAGCACCAGGCTCGGCGGAATGATCTGCCCGAGCGTGCCCGACGCGCAGATCGCGCCGCAGGTGATCGACGGGTCGTAGCCGCGGCGCAGCAGCGTCGGCAGCGTCAGCAGGCCGAGCGTGATCACGGTGGCGCCGACGATGCCGGTGGTCGCCCCCATCAGCACGCCCACGCCGATGATGCCCAGCGCCATGCCGCCGCGCAGGCCGCCGGCCAGGTGCCCGATCACGTCGAGCAGGTCTTCGGCCAGGCGCGACTTCTCGAGCATCACGCCCATGAACACGAACAGCGGGATCGCCAGCCACTGGTAGTTGGCGACCACGCCGTAGATGCGCGCCGGCAGCAGGTGGAACAGCGTCTCGCCGAAGCCGAGAAAGCCGAACACGAAGCCGCTCGGTGGCCAGCGTGATGCCCACCGGCACACCCAGCCATCAGCAGCACGAAAAAGCCGATCAGCAGGCCGATCGCCAGCCACTCGTGGGGCGTCATCGCGCGGACCGGTCGGACAGGCGCCGCGCCGCGCCCACGCACAGGGCCAGCGCCTGCACGGCGAACAGCGCAAAGCCCAGCGGGATCAGCGCCTTCAGCAGCCAGCGGTGCGTCAGCCCGCCGGGGTCCGACGAGATCTCGGCGATCACATACGACTGCTGCACGTAGTTGATGCTGTAGCGGATCACCAGCAGCGCGAGGCCACCGCCAGCATGGCGGCCACGAGGTCGACCGCCGCCTTCGCGCGCGCGGGATAGCGCGCGTAGAAGATGTCGACGCGCACGTGTTCACCCTGCTGCAGCGCGTAGGTCATGCCCACCAGCACCAGCGGCGCCAGCAGGTGCCACTCGAGCTCCTGCGACCACACCGAGCCGATGCTGAAGGCATAACGCAGCAACACGTTGACCGCCATCAGCACCACGATGGCCAGCGTCAGCCACGACGCCGCATGGCCGATGCGCTCGACCGCGTGGTCGACCCGGGCGGCCCATCCGGCCGGCGGCATCGGTTGCGTCACCGCGCGGCCTTCAGGCGGTCAGGATCTTGTCGTGGTACGGCCCTTCGCTGTAGCCGGCCCAGGCGTCGTACTTCTTCTTGTAGGCCATGTACGACTCGTGCACCTTCTTCGTGGTGGCATCCTTGGCCACCGCGTCGGCCAGCACCTGGTCGGTGACCTCGCGCAGTTTCTTCAGCACCTCGTCGGGCAGCGGCCTCGCGATCACGCCCTGGTTCTTGACCAGGTCGTCCATCGCCTCGGCGTTGTTGCGCTGGCACCAGGCCTCGCTGATCACGTTGCAGGCGGCTGCCGCGTTCTCGACGATCGCCTGCAGGTCTTTCGGCAGCTTGTCCCACGCGGCCTTGTTGATCAGCAGCTCCGACACCGTGGCGGTCTCGTGCCAGCCGGTGGTGTAGTAGTACTTGGCGGCCTTGTTCAGGCCGAGCTTGCGGTCCTGGAACGGGCCGACGAACTCGGCGGCGTCGATGACGCCGCGCTCCAGCGCCGGGAAGATCTCGCCGCCGGGCAGCAGCTTCACGTCGACGCCGAGCGCCGCGTAGACGCGGCCGGCGAGGCCCGGGATGCGCATCTTCAGGCCCTTGAGGTCGGCGCTGGACTTGATCTCCTTCTTGAACCAGCCGGTCATCTGCACGCCGGTGTTGCCGCACGGCATCGCCACCATGCCGAACGGCGCGTAGACCTCGTTCCACAGTTGTTGGCCGCCGCCGTCGTAGAGCCAGCCGTTGATGCCCTGGAAGTTGAGGCCGAACGGCACCGCGGTGAAGTACTGCGCGGCAAACGTCTTGCCGGTCCAGAAGTAGCTGTTGGCGTGGTTCATCTCCACGGTGCCGGCACGCACGGCGTCGAAGCCTTCGAGCGCCGGGATCAGCTCGCCGGCGCCGAACACCTGGATCTTGAGCCGCCCGTTGGACATCGCCTCGATGCGTTTGGCGAGGTCGGTGGCGCTGCCCGGGCCGTCCATGTAGAACGGCGCGCCCTTGCGCATAGGCGCTGGTCATCTTCCAGCTGAAGCTGCCTTGCGCGTGCGCGATGGCGGGCGCCGCCAGCGCGCCGGCCATGCCCACGCGCAGCGCGTTGCGACGAGCCGGCGACGACAAGGCCAGGCGCAGCAGGTTCTTCGATGGCATGGTGGCCTCGCAAGCGATCAGTCGACGATGGCAGATTCTGCTCGCAAAGCGCGTGCCAACCGTGCCGCTGCGAGACGCCATCAGGGTCACAGGTCGGGCGGAAGCGCTGGGCGATGCCTTCTGGCAGCATGCGGCCGCTGGTCACCCGTGCGCGACCCGATGATTGCCACGCCGCCCCACTCTGATGCCGCGAGCCGGCCAGCCCGCATCACCCGCGGGCTGGCGATGGTGGCGCTGGTCGTCGCCGCGCTGTGTGCGCTGACCGAGTTGCTGGCGGGCCCGGCCTATCGCATCGGGGCGCTGCCGCTCGGCATCGCGATCCAGGCCATGCGCTGGGCTGCCACCGTCGCATTGGGCGCTGCGGCGGTGGCGCTGTTGATGCTGCTGCTGTCGCTCGCGCGCAGCGGCCTGCGAACCGCGCGCGGTCGGGCGGCGCTCGCGCTCGTGCTCGGCATCGCGGCCGCCGCGCCGCCGCTGTACCTGTACACGCAGCTGCAGCAGCTGCCGAAGATCCACGACATCACCACCAACCCCGACGACCCGCCGGCCTTCGAAGCGGTGCTGCCGCTGCGCCAGGGAGCGCGCAACGCGGTCGACTACCCGCCGAGCACGGCGGCCGAGCAGCGCAAGGGCTATCCCGACATCGCGCCGCTGCTGCTGCCGCTGGCGCCGCCGCAGGCGTTCGAGCGCGCCGTGCGGGCGGCCCGCGCGATGGGCTGGGACATCGTCGCCAGCGCGCCCGAGCGACTGCGCCTCGAGGCCACCGACACGACGCTGCTGTTCGGCTTCAAGGATGACATGGTCGTGCGCATCACGCCGCAGGCGCCAGCGGCAGCGTGGTCGACGTGCGCTCGCTGTCGCGCGTGGGTGGCAGCGACTTCGGCACCAACGCCCGGCGCGTGCGCGCCTACCTCGGGCGGTTGCTCGCCGAGGCGTCCTCGTAGCGACGGCGGATCGGGCGCCGCACCGCCCTGCGGCAGGCGACGCCAGCACCTGCGCCGGCTCGGTGCGGCCTTCGATCCATCACGACGCACCGCGGCTCAAGGTGGTGCATCGCCGACCCGATGCGACGCCGCTGTCACCCGGCCCGCGGACAATGCGCGGCGCCACCCTGCCCGATCCACGTGAAGGAGCCCAGCCTTGGCCACCACCGATCCGAGCGCGCTGTCGGCCACCTATGGCGCCGATGCCAACGGCCTGATCTGCGGCTTTCGATTCCGCAGCGACGGAAGCACCGAGCCGATCGACTCGCTGGCCGGCGCCAACTTCCTGGCGGCCCCGACGAGCGACGGCAGCTTCGTGTGGCTGCACTTCAACCTGTCGCACACCGCCGCCGAACCGTGGCTGCGTGCGCACTCGGGCCTCGACGACTCGTTCTACGAGGCGCTGCACGAGGGCTCGCGCTCGACGCGCATCGAGCGTGTGCTCGACACGCTGTTCGCGGTGCTCAACGACGTCACATTCGATTTCGCGTTCGAGGCCAGCGACGTCGCCACGCTGTGGATCAGCGTGCGCTCGCACGTCGTGATCACGGCGCGGCGCAGCCCGCTGCGCTCGGTGGACCGCCTGCGCGCGGCCGTCAAGCGCGGCGAGCCGATCGCCAGCGCCGCCGCGCTGCTGGATCACCTGTTGCGCGATCAGGCCGACGAACTGCAGCGCATCGCGCGCAAGGCCACCGACCGCGTCGACGAGATCGAGGACGCGTTGCTGGCGGGTCGTACTGACGCGGCTGAGCGCCGAGTTGGCGCAGTTGCGCCGCATGAGCGTGCGGCTGCAGCGGCTGCTGGCGCCGGAACCGGGTGCGCTTCTTTCGCATGCTGGCGAATCCGCCGGCCTGGGTGGCCGCCGACGACCGCCAGCGACTGCAGCAGGCGAGCGAGGAGTTCTCGGTCGTGCTGCGCGACATCGGCGCGCTGCAGGAGCGCATCAAGCTGTTGCAGGATGAATCGGCCGCACGCGTGGCCGAGGAGAACAATCGCAGCCTGTTCCTGCTGACGATGGTCACCGTGCTGGCGCTGCCGATCAACCTGGTGTCGGGCCTGTTCGGCATGAACGTCGGCGGCGTGCCGTTCAATCAACACCCGATCGGCTTCTGGCTCGTGCTGTCGTTGATCGCCGCGGGCACCGGGCTGATCGCCTGGCTCGCTCTGCGGCGCCTCGGGCCGCGCAAGTGATCGGGGCCGTGCGCGTATAGGGGTCATCGGCACGCGCGTCAAGAGGACTCGCACGAGGGGCTGCCAAGTGAGCGGGCGCTAAGCGATCAGTGCACGTGCGCATTGGCGCGCACCGTCATGTTGCGCGGACGGCATGTGGCGCATGTCCGACCCACGATCGGTTTGATGGACACCAGGGTTCGCGACCATGGCAAAGTCTTCGCCGTGGCCCGGAGTTCTTTCGTCGGCCACCCCACCGGACCCTTGCCCACTCGGGAGATCGCCACGATGCTGAGCCTCGCGCAATCGTTGTTCCTCGACTCCGAACTGCGTGTCGAACAGGAGCTGCCGCACGCCGGCAGCACGCTGGAAAACCCCTTCGTGTACGACGCGGTGGCCCGCGAGTTCAAGCAGATGGCCAGTCGCGGCTTGGTCGAGATCGTGCAGGAGCACACCGTGCCGCACAACGCGGAGTCGTCTGATCGACTCGCTGCGCTACCGGCGCATGCGCAACGGCTGAAAGGGCTCAGCGCGGCGCGCAGCGCGCCGGCAGCGGATACGCCGGGTCGTTGTAGCCCGGCGTCGACGGGTGACCGGGGCTGACCAGCGAATCGACCAGCGCTTCGTCTTCGGCATCGATCGTGCACTCGAGCGCGCCGAAGTAGTCCTGCCACTGCTGCAGCGTGCGCGGGCCGGCGATCACCGCGCTCACCGCCTGGTGCGCCAGCACCCAGGCAGTGGCGAAGTGCGTCAGCGACACGCCCTTGCGGTCGCAGTGCGCCTTCAGCGTCTGCGCGGCCCGCAGCGACTCGTCGCGAAACTCGGTTTCCATCATGCGCTTGTCGCCGCGCCCGGCACGCGTGTCCTGCGACGGCTTGGCGCCCGGCGCGTACTTGCCCGACAACACGCCGCGCGCGATCGGGCTGTACGGCACCACGCCCAGGCCGTGGTGCGCGCAGGCGGGCAGCACCTCGACCTCGGGCTGCCGGTTCAGCAGGTTGTAGTACGGCTGGCACACCACCGGCGCCGGCATGTTGATGGCGCGCGCGGCGTGCACCACCTCGGCGATGCGCCAGCCGCGAAAGTTGCTCAGGCCCCAGTAGCGGATCTTGCCCGCGCGCAGCAGGTCGTCGATCGCGCGCAGCGGCTCGTCGAGCGGCATGCCGTTGAAGTCGCGGTGCAGGTAGTAGATGTCGATGCAGTCGACGCCCAGGCGCTCGAGGCTGGCGTCGCACGCCCGTTGCACCCAGCGCCGCGAGTAGCCCATCTCGTTGGGCTGGTCCGACATGCGGTTGCCGAGCTTGGTGGCGACGATCCAGTGGTCATGCTGGCCCTTGAGCAACTCGCCGACCATCGACTCCGACTTGCCGAGGCTGTAGACGTCGGCGGTGTCGATGAAGTTGACGCCGTGCTCGCGCGCATGGGCGACGATCTCGCGCGCGACGCCGAGGTCGGTCTGGTCGGCGAACATCATCGTGCCCAGGCACAGCGGCGAGATCTTCAACGGGCTGGCGCCGAGGTGGCGGTATTTCATCGGGGAGTCCTCAACTGGCGTGGCCAGGCAGTATGCCGCCGCACGTCGGCGCGGAGGCGGCACGGCGTGGCAGGGCCCACCCGCGGCAGGGTCGGCGCGTCATCGACAATCGCACACACGCATGTGTGCCCGCCCCACCCAGGCCCGCCCCGCCCAGCCGCTCGGTGCGTATCGCGCCAAGCGCAACTTCGCCGCCACGCCAGAGCCCGCCGGTGACGAGGTCACCCAGCGTCGAGGCCCGCTGGCCTACGTGATCCAGAAGCACGCTGCCACGCGACTGCACTACGACCTGCGGCTCGAGCACGGCGGCGTGATGTGGTCGTGGGCGGTGCCCAAGGGCCCGAGCTACGACCCGGTGGACAAGCGCGTGGCCATCAAGACCGAGGACCACCCGATCTCGTACAACAGCTTCGAGGGCACGATCCCGAAAGGCCAATACGGCGCCGGCACCGTGCTCGTGTGGGACCGTGGCACCTGGGAGCCGGTGGGCGACCCGGCGCAGGGGCTGGCCGACGGCAAGCTGCTGTTCACGCTGCACGGGCAAAAGCTGCACGGCCAGTGGGAGCTGGTGCGCATCAAGCCCAAGGACAACGAGCGCCAGGACCCGTGGATCCTGTTCAAGAAGCGCGACGGCCACGCGCGCCCGCGCACGGACTACGACGTCGTGCGCGCGCTGCCCGACAGCGTGGGCCCGACGCCGCCACCCGCGCCCGAACAGGACAAGCCCGCCACCGCGCGCACAGGCCGTGGCAAGGCGCCGCGCAAGGCCGCCGGGCTGCCGCTGCCCGACGCCGCAGTAGCCGGCCGCACCGCCGGCGTCGCTGTCGCCGCAACTGGCCACGCAGGCAAGCGGATTGCCCGCCAACGGGCAATGGATCTTCGAGATCAAGTTCGACGGCTACCGCATGCTGGCGCGCTTCGACGGCGCCGCGAAGCCGCGCCTGTTCACGCGCAACGGGCACGACTGGTCGTCGAAGATGCCGGCGCTGATCGACGAATTGGCCGCGCTGAAGCTCAAGGGCACGTGGCTCGATGGTGAAGTCGTCGTGTTCGGTCCCGACGGCCTGCCCCACTTCAACGCGCTGCAAAACGCGTTCGACGGCAAGGCCACCAGCGACATCACTTACTTCGTGTTCGACGTGCCCTACTTCGAGGGCCACGACCTGCGCGCGGCGCCGTTGCGCGAGCGCCGCGCATTGCTCGAAGCGTTTCTCGAGCAGCATCCGAGCGAGCACGTTCGTTTCAGCAGCGGCTTCGACGCCGACCCGGCGAACCTGATGCGCTCGGCCGAACAGCTCAAGCTCGAAGGCATCCTCGCCAAGCGCGACGACGCGCCGTACGTGTCGCGCCGCACCGACAGCTGGCTGAAGCTGAAGGCGCAGCAGCGCCAGGAGTTCGTGATCGCCGGCTTCACCGACCGCGGCGGCGACGCGGCGTCCCGCGAGATCGGCAGCCTGCTGCTCGGCGTGCACGACGACAGCGGCCGGCTGGTGCCGGCGGGCAACGTCGGCACCGGCTGGTCGGGCAAGACGGCCGCGGAGTTGAAGCAGCGGCTGCTCAAGCTCGAGATCGGCAAGACCCCGTTCGCCACCGCGCCGGCCGGCAGCAAACGTTGGGTGCGTCGCGCCGGCGTGCCCGAACGCTGGGTCAAGCCGCAACTGGTGGCCGAGATCGTGTTCGCCGACTGGACGCCCGATGGCCACATCCGCCACGCCAAGTACGTGGGCCTGCGCACCGACAAGCCCGCCCGGCAGGTGATTCGCGAGACGGTGGCCACGCCCGCCGGTGCGATGCCGCTGAAACGCGCCGTCAAGCAGACCAAGGTGACACACCCCGACCGCGTGATCGACCCGGCCAGCAAGCTGACCAAGCTCGACCTGGTGCGCTACTACGAGAGCGTGGCCGACTGGTTGCTGCCGCACTTGAAGGGCCGACCGTGTTCGCTGGTGCGCGGCCCCGAGGGCGTGACCGGCGAGTTGTTCTTTCAGAAGCACCTGGGCAAGCTGAAGCTGCCCGGCGTCAAGACACTCGACCCGGCGTTGTGGCCCGAGCACGAGCCGCTGCTCGAGGTGGGTACGACGCAAGGCATCTTGAGTGCCGCGCAGATGAACGTGATCGAGTTCCACACTTGGAACGCGCTGGCGCGCACGATCCACAAGCCCGACCGCATGGTGTTCGACCTCGACCCTGGCGAGGGCGTGTCGTGGTCGCGCGTGCAGGAGGCCGCGACGCTGGTGCACTCGTTCCTCGAGGAACTCGGCCTGCAGGCGTGGCTGAAGACCAGCGGCGGCAAGGGCCTGCACGTGGTGGTGCCGCTCGCGCCACGCCACGACTGGGACACCGTGAAGGGCTTCTCGCAGGCGGTGGTCGAGCATCTGGCCAGCGTGGTGCCCAACCGCTTCTCGGCCAAGAGCGGCGCGCAAAACCGCGTCGGCAAGGTCTTCGTCGACTACATCCGCAACTCTCACGGCGCCACCACCGCGGCGGCGTACTCGGCGCGCGCCCGCCCCGGCCTGGGCGTGTCGATGCCGGTGTCGTGGGATCAGTTGAGCACGTTGAAGTCGGGCGCGCAGTGGACGGTCGCGACCGCGCGCGAGCACCTGTCGTTCCAGAAGGCCGACCCCTGGGCCGACTACTGGAGCACCCGCCAGCCCCTGGCCCGGGCCATGAAGCGGCTCGGATACAACAGCACCGAGCCGGCATGAGGCCTTTCGACGCCTTTGAAGGCCTTTCAAAGGGTGCGATTCAATCGCCGGGCTTATGCTTGCCGTTCGCGCCCGTGGTGGCAACCCGCGCGGCCCGTGTGTGGAGAACCATATGGCAGCCCGATCGATTGCATCGTTGACGCTGGGCTTCGGCTTGGTGTCGATCCCGGTCAAGCTCTATTCGGCCACCGAGAGTTCGGCATCCGTGCGCTTCAACCTGCTGGCCAAGGACGGCTCGCGCGTCAAGCAGCAGTACGTGTCGGAGAAAGACGGCAAGGTGGTCGAGCGCGCCGACATGGTCAAGGGCTACGAGTTCGAGAAAGACAAGTTCGTGCTGTTCCAGCCCGACGAGCTGAAGGCGCTCGAGGAAGGCAGTGACCACGTGATCGACATCGTGGCCTTCGTGCCCGAAAAGTCGATCGACCCGATCTACTACGACAAGGCCTACATGCTGGCGCCCGACAAGCGGGGCGGCAAGCCGTACACGCTGTTGATGCAGGCCATGCGCAAGAGCAACCGCTGCGCGCTGGCGCGCTGGTCGTGGAAGACCAAGCGCCACGTGGTGCAGGTGCGGCCGGCCGAAGACGGCCTGATGCTGCAGCAGCTGTACTTCGCCGACGAGGTGCGCTCGCTGAAGGACCTCGACATCGAGAAGGTCGACGTCACGCAGGCCGAGCTCGGGCTGGCGATGCAGCTGATCGAACAGATCGCCGAGGATGCGTACGACCCGAAAGCCTTCAAGGACGAAGAGAAAGAGCGCATCCTGGCGGCGATCGACCGCAAGATCGCCGGCGAGCAGATCGTCGCGCACGAAGAGGTCGAGTCGCCGGCCAGCGGCCAGGTGATCGACCTGATGGAAGCGCTGCGCGCGAGCCTCGGCAAACGCGGCGCGGCGGGCAACGGCAAGACCGCGCCCGCGAAGGCCAAGCCCGAGGCCGCGCCGGCCGACGCGCTCAAAGAGCGCAAGGGTGTGCGGCGTGCCGTCGTGGTCGAGGCCGCGGCGACTCCGGTGCGCGCGCGCGCCAAGAAGTAGCAACCGCGTGAACCCATCCGCGCAGCCGCCAACCGCTCGCGGGTGACTGCCCGAGTCGCTGCCGCTGTGCTGCGGGTCCCGCACGTGGATGCAGCGCCGTGGCCAAAGCCGCGCACTCGCTGAAGAGCGTGCGCGACATGCTCGGACTGTCGGCGACCACGGTGTCGCGGCTGGTCGACGCCGGTTTCGTGACGCCGGACCGCGGGCCGCGCAACGAATACCAGTTCTCGTTCCAGGACGTGGTGCTGCTGCGCACCGCGCACCGCCTGCAGGCGGCCAAGATCGCGCCGCGCAAGATCGTCAAGGCGCTGGCCAGCCTGCGCGAGCAGCTGCCCGAGCAGCTGCCGTTGAGCGGCCTGCGCATCAGCGCGGTGGGCAACGACGTCGCGGTGCAGGAAGGCGGCGTGTTGTGGAACGCCGAGTCCAGGCAGATGCTGCTCGACTTCGAGGTCGCGCCCAGCGGCGGCACGGTGGCGTTGATCGCACGCGAGCTCGACGCCGGACCGGCAGCGCCGCCGGCCCGACCGGCCGCCACGTCGAGCGCCGACGCTCAGCTTGCGCACGCGCGCGAGCTCGAAGCCAGCGACCCCGCGGCCGCAGAACGCGCCTACCGCGAGGCCATCGAGCAGGCCGCCGACTCGGCCGACGCGTACCTGAACCTGGGTGCGTTGCTGTACGAGGCGGGCCGCATCGACGAGGCCTTGCAGGTCTACGACCGCGGCCTGGCACGGGCGCCCGCTGAGCCGCGCCTGCACTACAACCGCGCGCTGGCACTCGAAGACCTGCACCGCGACGACGCGGCGCTGTCGGCGTACCAGGCGTGCCTGAAGCTGGCACCCGATTTCGCCGACGCGCACTTCAACGCGGCGCGCCTGTACGAGCAGCTCGGCAAAGGGCAACTGGCGCTGCGGCATTTCAGCGCGTACCGCCGGTTGCAACGTTAGGGATCATGCCCGAGCCGATCCGCATCCTCATCGACGGCAGCGACGCGATTTCGGGCCTGTTCGAGTCACCCGACTCGCCACAGGCCTGCTACGTGTTCGGGCACGGCGCCGGCGCCGGCATGGCGCACCCGTTCATGGCGCGCGTGGCGCTCGGCTTGGGCGAACGCGGCATCGCGACGCTGCGCTACCAGTTCCCGTACATGGAGCGCGGCTCGCGCCGGCCCGACGTGCCCAAGGTGGCCCACGCCGCCGTGCGCGCCGCGGTGGCCGAGGCGGCACGGCGCCTGCCTCGCCTGCCGCTGATCGCCGGCGGCAAGTCGTTCGGCGGGCGCATGACCTCGCAGGCGCAATCGGCTTCGCCGTTGCCCGGCGTGGTGGGCCTGCTGTTCTTCGGCTTTCCGCTGCACCCGGCCGGCAAGCCATCGATCGACCGCGCACAGCACCTGGCCGGCATCAAAGTGCCGATGCTGTTCGTGCAGGGCACTCGCGACGAGTTGGCCGATGCCGGCCTGATCGAGCCCACGGTCGAGGCGCTGCGCGCCACCGCCACGCTGCACTGGGTGCCCGAGGGCGACCACTCGTTGCACGTGCCCGCCAAGTCGGGCCGCACCGACGCGCAGGTGCTGGACACCGCGCTCGACGCGGCGCGCGCCTGGGTCGAGCGGATCCTCGAGCGGTAGCGCCCGGCTCGGCGCGGGCGGGGGTTGGGAGTACCCCTAGTGGGTGCCACTCCCAACTGCGGCACGCCCCGTCTTGGCGAACCCGCGCCGAGTGCGTCCAATGCGTCTCGCGGGACGTACCGGCCGCGCCACCACCGCCAGGAGCCACCCATGTCACTCAACCTGATCGCCAGCGCCGCCGCGAGCGTGGCCCGCTTCGCTGTTCCGAACGACCCGATCGCGCCCGAATCACCCGCAGCGATCGGGCAGCCGTTGGACGCCGTGGCGCTGAACCCGCAGCCGCTGCCACCGCGCGAGCTGGGCGGTTCGCTGCTCGGCCGTTTGAATGCCGTGGCGCTCAATCCGCAGCCTTTGCCGCCGCACGAACTGGGCATCGGCGCGCTGCTGCGCCGCCTCGACGCCGTGGCGCTGAACCCGCAGCCGCTGCCGCCGCGCGAGCTGGGCGGGTCGCGTCTGAATGCCGTGGCACTCAATCCGCAGCCCTTGCCGCCGCATGAACTGGGCATCGGCTCGCTGCTGCGCCGCCTCGACGCCGTCGCGCTGAACCCGCAGCCGCTGCCACCGCGCGAGCTGGGCGGGTCGCTGCACGGGCGTCTGAATGCCGTGGCACTCAATCCGCAGCCCTTGCCGCCGCATGAACTGGGTATCGGCTCGCTGCTGCGCCGCCTCGACGCCGTCGCGCTGAACCCGCAGCCGCTGCCGCCTCGCGCGGCGATGCAGATCCGTTGACGCCCGGTGACGCGGCCGCGCTGCGGCGCGGCCGCGTCACGGCATGCCGCGCGTCTCGTTGCGCTTCATCGTCAGGTACTCGTCGCGCCCCATCTCGTGCAGCTGCAACGCATGGCGTTCGGTGGCGGCGAACCAGTCCTGCAAGCGCTTCTCCTGCCGTTCGGCGGGCGCCACCGACAATGAATCGACGTAGGCCACCACCGCCAGGTAGTAGCGCATCACGTTGCGCTCGACCATGCCGCGCACGCCACCCACGTAGGCCGGCTTGCCGTCGGCGGCGGTGCCGGTGGTGGTGAAGCCGACCTTGTCGCGAGCGAGCGTCGACAGGTACGCCTGCATGGCCATGTACTCCATCGTGCCGAACACGTAGGCGTACGACACGCGCAGGAAGCTGCGTTTGTCGTCGAGCGGCGCCGCTTCGAGCACTATCCGGTCGCGGGCATCGCTCGGCGCATTCTCGGCCGCCATCTGCACGCGCACGTAGTCGGGGCCGGCGCTGAGCACCCGGAACGCAAAGTCCACTGCACGCCCGCTGCCGGCCGGCTGCTCGAACTTGCGGCCGACCATCAGCGACATCGTTGCGCTGCCGCTGCCGCCGGGCACCCGGCATTGCTTGACATTGAGGTGCAGGATCAGCACGTCGCACCAGCGCGCGCGATCCTGCAGCGCCGGGCCGGTGATGCTGAATGGCTGATCGACCACCGCGTAGACCTCGCCCTTCAGGCCGTCTTCGCCCGGCGCTGCCTGCAGCAGCAGCGGTTGTTTGAACGGGCTGCTGGCCAACGAAGCACGCAGCGCATCGTGCTTGGCGCGCAACGCGGCGGCGTCCGCGGCCAACGCCTGCGTGGAGCCTGCCGCCAACACGATCGACAACCACGCGGCGACGCCAAGCCGGCGGCGGCCGCGTTGCCGCGCAGCCAGGCACCTGGCGCAAGAGGTCATAGCTTTCATCACAGCCTGCGCTGATGCCGATCGAAACGATGCTCGCGCACGAGCGTCGAAGTGCGCAGCAGTGTCCGCTACGATCGTTGGCCACGCAAGCCGGACTGCCAATCTCCATGCGCAAAACGGTCAGCCGCACGATCGTCGTCATCGTGGCGACGTTTTGCGCGCTCGCGCCGTGCGGCAGCGCCGCGGCGGGTGATGAGCCCGCCGCGCAGGCGGGCGCGCCTGCCGATGCGCGGGCTTTCGACGCCCAGCGGGCCTGGCGCGAATGGACGCAACTGTTGAGCGCTCGACTATGGCTACTTTCAGCGTCAGGGCGTCGATGGCCCGGCGATCGTGTCGCACTTCGCGCGGCGCGCGGCCACCGCGACGACTCGAGGCGAGTTCATCGCGCTGATCCAGCAGATGGCGCGCAACTTCGCCGACCCGCACTTGAACGTGGGCCCGGCGGCACCCGATGGCCCAAGCCTGGTGCCCACGGCCTCCGACCTTGCCGGCGACTGGGTCGACGGTCGCTTCGTGATTCGCGACGTTCGCGCCGACAGCGACGCCAGCCGGCAAGGGGTCACGCCCGGCGATGCGGTGGTGTCGATCGACGGCCGAGTTCCGGCCGTGGCGGTGGAGTTGCTGCTCGGGCGACCGATCGCAGCGCTGTCGCGCGAGCAGGCGGCGTTCGGGCTTACCACTGCGCTGGCCGGGGTGCGCGATCGGCCGCGGCGGCTGGTGACCAGCGGTCGCAGCGGCCTGCGCGAGTTCGCGCTGCGCAGCGCCGGCGAACAGGCCAGCGCGGTGGCTGCAGCACCCGCGCTGACGAGCCAGCGGCACGGCGACGTCGGCATCATCGGCTTCAACAACTCGCTCGGACGCGATGACACGATCGCCGCGTTTTCGCGCGCGTTGCAGCCGCTGCTCGACACCCGTGCGCTGGTGATCGACCTGCGCAACACACCCAGCGGCGGCAACACCACGGTGGCGCGCGGCGTGCTCGGCCATTCGTCGGCCGCGAACGGCCCTATCAGGTGCACGTGGTGCCGGGCGAGGCGCGGCGCCACGGCGTGCCGCGCAAGTTCGTCGAATACGTGCTGCCGCTCGAGCCGATCTACCGCGGCCGGGTGATCGTGCTCGGCGGGCGCTGGACTGGCAGCATGGGCGAAGGCATGGTGATCGGTTTCGACGCCATCGGCGCGCAGACCGCCGGCTCGCCGATGGGTCACCTGCTGGGGGCGATGTTTCGCGAGACGCTGCCCGAGTCTGGCGCCATCGTCGAGCTCGGCCAAGAGCAGCTCTTTCACGTGAACGGCACACCCCGCGAGGCGTTTGTGCCGCGCCTGCGCGTGGAGCCCGCCGAGGCGGGCCCGCACGGCGACCCGACGCTGAGTGCCGTGCTGCGTGCGATTGGCCGCAACGGCGCCGCCCGCCCGGCCCAGCAGGCCCGCTAGGCAGCAGGAACCGTCGCGCCAGCGCCGCTAGGACAGTCCCTGACGCCGCTTCGCCGTGTTGCACCTACAGTGGCTTGCAAGTCGCGAAAGCCCGCCATGACCCACCACGCCGTGCGCCGCCAGACCCTCGCCGACCTGCTGCGCCGCACCGCGGCGCGTCTGCCGGACAAACCTGCCGTCCGATGCGGCGACACCGCCTGGACTTGGGCGCAGTTCGATGCCGTCGTCTCGCGCCTGGCCGCCGGCCTGCACGCCGAGGGTGTGGCCCCAGGCGACCGCGTCGCGGTGCTGGCGCGCAACTCGCATGGCTTCGCCGCGCTGCGTTTCGCGCTGGCACGGCTCGGTGCGGTGCTGGTGCCGGTGAACTTCATGCTCAACGCCGACGAGGCCGCCTACATCCTGCGCCACGCCGGTGCCCGGCTGCTGGCGGTGGACAGCGGCCTGGCGGCGCTGGGCCGCGACGCGGCGTCGCGCGACACGCGCGTCGAGCGGCTGCTGTGGCTGCCGTCGGAGCAGCCGTCGTCACCGCCGGATGGCGTGGCGCTGCGTTTCGACGCGCTGCTCGACGCCTCGGCAACGCCGCCCGAGCCCGACATCGGCCGCGACGACCTGCTGCAGATCGTCTACACCAGCGGCACCGAGTCGGCGCCCAAGGGCGCGATGCTCACGCACGGCGCGGTGATCGACCAGTACGTGAGCTGCATCGTCGACGGCGAGATGGCCGAGGGCGACGTGGTGCTGCACGCGCTGCCGCTGTACCACTGCGCGCAGCTCGATGTCTTTCTCGGCCCTTGCGTGTACCTGGGCTCGAGCAGCCACATCACTGCGGCGCCGACGCCCGATAACCTGCTGCCGCTGCTCGAGCGCCACCGCATCAGCGCGTTCTTCGCGCCGCCCACGGTGTGGATCGGCCTGCTGCGCTCGCCGCTGTTCGACCGCAGCGACCTGAGCCAGCTGCGCAAGGGCTACTACGGCGCGTCGATCATGCCGGTGGCGGTGATGCGCGAGCTGACCGAGCGGCTGCCCGGCATGCGGCTGTGGAACTTCTACGGCCAGACCGAGATCGCGCCGCTGGCCACCGTGCTGAAGCCCGAAGACCAGTTGCGCAAGCCGGGCTCGGCCGGCCGGCCGGCGCTGAACGTGGAGACGCGCGTGGTCGACGATGCGATGCGCGACATCGTGCCGGGCGAGGTCGGCGAGATCGTGCACCGCTCGCCGCAGCTGCTGCAGGGCTACTTCAACGACCCCGAACGCACGGCGGCGGCGTTCGAGGGTGGCTGGTTCCACTCGGGCGACCTCGCCACCATCGACACCGAGGGCTACATCACGGTGGTCGACCGCAAGAAGGACATGATCAAGAGCGGCGGCGAAAACGTGGCCAGCCGCGAAGTCGAAGAGGCGTTGTACCGGCTGGAGGGTGTCAGCGAGGTCGCGGTGATCGGCCTGCCGCACCCGCGCTGGATCGAGGCGGTCACCGCGGTGGTGGTGGTCAAGTCCGGCCACACGCTCGACGAAGCGCGCGTGCTGGCGCACGCGGCGCAGCAGCTGGCGAGCTTCAAGTGCCCGAAGGCGGTGGTGTTCGTCGACGCGCTGCCCAAGAACCCGAGCGGCAAGCTGCTCAAGCGCGAACTGCGCCAGCGCCTGCAGGACCACTACAACCGCGCGTGAGCGGGGCGCCAAGGGGCGGCCTGCCGCCGTGCACAATCCGGGCCGTCGCCCTTGCCTGCACCGCCATGACAATACCCACGCTCGAACACAGCCCCACGTCGGTCATCCACCTCATCGGCGGCGAGAAGGGCGGGGTCGGCAAGTCGATGGTCTCGCGCATCCTGGCGCAGTACTTCATCGACCGCGAGTGGCCCTTCGTGGGCTTCGACACCGACCGGTCGCACGGTTCGCTGCGCCGCTTCTACGCCGAGTATGCGTCGGAGGCACTGGTCGATCAGTACGAAGCGCTCGACCGCATCGTCGAGTCGGCGCTGGCACGCGCCGGCGTGCGCGTGCTGGTGGACCTGGCTGCCCAGACCCACGAGCCGCTGGTGAGGTGGATGGACGAGTCGGGCGTGCTCGACATGGGCAACGTCTCCGGCTTCACGCTCAAGTATTGGCACGTGATGGACAGCGGGCGCGACTCGATCGATCTGCTGGCCAAGCTGCTCGACCGTTTTGGCCATCGCGTGCACTACGTGGTGGTGCGCAACCAGCTGCGCGGCAGCGACTTCAGCATGCTGGAGAAATCAGGCCAGCTCGAGCGCGCCGCGGCGCTCGGCGCCAAGGTGGTCGACCTCAAGCAGTTGCACAGCCCGCTGGTGCAGAAGATCGACGCGCGCAACAGCAGTTTCTGGGCCGCCAAGAACACCACCGCCGCCGTGACGGGACCGGTGCTAGGCATCATGGAGCGCCAACGCCTCAGGCTGTGGATGAACCACGCGTATGCCGAGATGGAGAAGGCGGGGCCGTGAGCGGCGCGCGCCTCTAGCGCGTGGTGCTGGTCAGCGAAAATCGTGTGCGCCGGTCCCGAGGCGCGCTGAGATCGATCTGCGGCGCATGCTCTGCCAGCAAGGCCAGCACCTCGCCGTCCAGCGTGTACAGCGCCGTGAATGCCTCGGGCTGGGGCGCCACCAGCAACGCCTCTATGCGATCGACAAGCTGCGGCGGCGCGATCGCCAGTTGCGCAGCAAAGCGCCGCACGCGCTTGAACTGATACGTCGTGAAGTAGCAGCGGTTGAGGCCGGCCAGCACGCCGAACAGGCGATAACCCGCCTCGACCAGCAACTGGCGGCTCCACAACTGCGCATCGCGGTGCAGCATCAGCCCGAACCACCGCCACGGCGTGGGCTCGGCCAGGTAGTGGCGCATCATCGCGTCGCCGAGCGCGGGCGGGAACGCCGCCACCTTGGTGCGCCACGTTTCCACCCGCTCGGGCGCGATCAGCGGCTGCGCCTTCAGCAGGCCCTCGGCGACCTTGTGGTTCAGCGTGTCGGGCTTGTGCTGGACCAGCAGTTCGTCGAGGTCGGCCTGCAGGATGCGCGGGTCGGTGTAGACCACCTGCACTTCGATGCCGTCGAGCGGGAAACTCACGGCCAACCCCTCTTCGTGCAGATTGCCGCTTTGCCAGGTCCAGGCGCTGCCGCCGGCGCTGCGGCACGCGGCGGCCAGCTCGGCTTCATCGGGCAACTGCTCGAACACGATGCTCATGTCGATGTCCGAGCGGATGTCGGCCAGACCCTCGCCGGTGGAGCCGAACACCATCGCGGTGATCGCCCCGGGCAGCAGCGGCTCGTGCGCGTCGGCGACGCTCTGTGCGATGCCGCGGCGCAACGCGCTGGCTGCGTGCGGGTCGGAGGGTTCGGGCAGCGGCATGCGAAAGCTCCCGGCGCGACGCGATGCTACGGCAGTTTCGGTGTCCGGCGGTGCGCGGCTACCATCGCCGCATGACTAGACACCCTGCCTTCATCGCCCTCGCCTGCGTGGCCGCGCTCGATGTCGCCGCGCCGGCGGCCGCGCAGAACGCCTTCACGCTCTACGGCGGCGGCCGCACCAGCAGCGGGTTCCAGCAGGCCGAGCCACCCAACGAAGACATCGAGATGAGCAACAGCGCCGCCGGCTCGGTGGGCATCGAGTGGCCTGCCGATGCAGGCCGCACGTACCAGTTGTTCCTGTCCACGCAGCGCACGAAGCTCGACCTGACCAGCGCCACCAGCACGCCGGGCGCTCCCACCGAGATGGCGCTGCAGGTGACCTACATCCACATCGGCGGCCTCAACTTCTTCGAGGGTGGGCTGCGCGGGCCCTACATCGTGGGCGGGCTCGGCGCCACCGTGCTCAGCCCCAGCCTGCAGGGCACCTCGACCCAGATCAAGCCGTCGATGAACGTGGGGATCGGCTACCAGTGGGCCCTCGGCCCGTCGGTGTCGCTGCGCACCGAACTGCGCGGCTACGTCACGCTGATCAACAGCTCCGGCCAGTTCTTCTGTTCCGGCGGCTGCGTGGTCTCGATCCAGGGCGATGCGATGACGCAGGTCGAGGCGATGGTGGGGCTGACGTTCGGGTTCTGAGCCGACATCGCCGCATCGGGATCTGGCGCCGCATGGCGCACGGCAATCGAGGTGCCTGCGGCAACGCACCGGTGTCACCTTGGCGCTAGGGAATCTCCGCTGCCCGCACTTCCAGTGCGGCAGTTCAATCGTCGCCACAACGAGGAGACAAATCATGCATTCCCAGCGCTGGAACTTCTGGCGGCTTGGCGGCGCTGCATTCACCGCACTCGCCCTCTCGGCCTGCGGCGGTGGCGACACCAGCGCCGACACACAAACCGTCGGTGCACGCAATGAGACCACCGGCGCCGCCGCGCACGACGCGACGGCCGATCACTTTTTCGGCGGCATCCAGAAATTCGTGATCCGCACGCTCGGCAACCGCGCCGACCTGATCAGCAACGGCGACGCGCTGGTCGAGGTGCAGGTGCCGGCCAAGGTGCCGCTCGACAAAGTGAAGGTCATGCTCAACGGCAAGAACGTGAGCTCGGTCTTCAAGGTCGCCGATGCTGCCAAGCGCACGCTGCGCGGCGTGGTCACCGGGCTGCGCACCGGCCACAACCTGCTGCGCGTCGATGCCACCACGCCCGGCAGCGACCTGTGGGGCTTCCTGCACGGCTACGACGACGACGCGCACCTGATCATCACCAACCACCCGCGCGGCGGGCCGATCCTGCTGGGCTCGCAGACGACACCGTGGATCTGCGCCACGCCGACGGCGGTGCCGGCCAGCGGCGACACGCCGGCTTCCAACGCCAGCGGCCTGTCGACCTTCGCGGTCGACGCGGCTTGCAACATCGCGACCGAGACCAAGCTGTTCTATCGGACCACCGCCACGACTTGCTCGACCGCGCTGCCCGACCCGAGCCCGCCGGCGACGCCGTCGCCCACCAACTGCTTCAAGCCCTACACGCCGGGCGTGACGCCACCGGACCTGGCGACCACCGTCACGACCACGGCCTCACCGTGCCCTACATCGTGCGCGTCGAACGCGGCACGCTGAACCGCGGCATCTACGACATCGCGGTGCTGTTCGACCCGACTCAGCCGTGGACGGCGACGTCGCCGCAACCGCAATGGAACGGCAAGGTGGTGCACACCTTCGGCGCGTCCACGGGCCACACGCGGCTGCAGACCCGTACCTCGCAGAACTGGGCCGACCAGCAGGCGCTGTCGCGCGGCTTCATGGTGATCGACAACAGCCTCACCGACTCGCTGCACAACTCCAACCGCGTGCTGGTCGCCGAGACGGTGATGATGATGAAGGAACACATCACCGACACCTACGGCGAGATCAAGTACCTCGTCGGCAACGGCTGCTCGGGCGGCTCGATCCAGCAAAACACCGTGTCGTCGATCTTCCCCGGGCTGCTCGACGGCATCCAGCCCGCGTGCACCTACCCGGACTCGATCACCACCGGCATGGAAGTCGGCGACTGCGTGCTGCTGGTCAACCTCTACGACAGCGCCGAGTGGAAGGCGCTGATGCAGAGCCAGGGCCTGACGCAGGATCAGATCAACGCCAAGAAGACGGCCATCAACGGCCACCTCGACCACCTGGGCTGCCAGTCGTGGAACAACGCGTTCGGCTTCGCCAACCAGCCGGGCAACTACGCACGCGTGCAGGTCCTGCCGGCCGACAGCGCCACCGGCAAGTTGACCACGCTGAACGAGTCGCGCAACAACTGCCTGCTGCCGGCGGCGCTGGTGTACGACCCGGTGACCAACCCCACCGGCACCCGCTGCAGCGACCCCGACAACGCCGCCGCCGTGTGGGGCACCACGCACAACGAGCTGGCACCGAGCGGCAAGCGCGCGCTGCAGACCGCCGACAACGTCGGCATCCAGTACGGCCTGGGCGCGCTCACGTCGGGCGCGATCACCGCCGAGGAGTTCATCCTGCTCAACGAGAAGATCGGCGGCACCGACAGCGATTCGAAGCTGCGCGCGCAACGCACCACGGCCGACCTGGGTGCATTGCCGACTGCCTACCGCGCCGGCATCGTGTCCAGCGGCGCCAACCTCGGCAAGGTGCCGATCATCGACTCGCGCGGCTACGACGAGAGCGGTATCCACTTCACCTGGCGCGCCTATTCCGAACGTGCACGCATCGCCGAGGCCAACGGCGGCAACCACGGCAACCAGGTGATCTGGCGCTATGGCTTTGCGCTCGTGCCAGCGCTGCCGGCGCAGGTGACCAACGTGACGGTGAGGTCGTTCCTGACGATGGACACCTGGCTATCCAAGCTGCTGGTCGACGCGCCGAAGGACTGGATCAACGACGTGCGCACGCAGGCCCAGGTGATCGCCGCCAAGCCCGCGCCGAGCGACCTGACGGCGCTCGCCTTCGACCTGTGCTACTTGACGGGCGATTTGAACTATCAGACCCCGATCGCCGACATGGCGGTGTGCGACGCCGACACGCGGCTGCAGAAGCACGCGTCGCCGCGCCAGGTGGCCGGCGGCGCGCTGACCGAGAACATCCTGAAGTGCCGGCTGAAAGCCATCAACACCGCCGACTACCTGCCGGCGACCTTCAGCGCCGAGCAGCTGAACCGGCTTTACGCCACCTTCCCCGACGGCGTGTGCGACTGGAGCAAGCCCGGCATCGGCCAGCAGCCGGCACGCTCGCCACTGACCTTCGCCCATGGGCCCGGCGGCAAGCCGTTGCCGCCGCCGCCCGGCGTCGGTGGCTCGCACGGGAACGAGTGATCGCCTGAGGGCCGGCAGTCCACCACCGGGGCTGCACCGCGTCAGCGGTGCAGCCCCGCTGCGTCTTCAGCGTGCGCCCGGCTCCAGCGGCACCAATGGCGCGCTGAGTTCCCAGAAGCCGGCGGCGTTGCGCTCCTTCAGCACCCAGTACGAACCGGCGTCGGTGCGCTGTTCTTCGATCACGTACGGCAGCTTGAACCAGTCGGCCGCCTCGGGCTCACCGTCGTCGCCGATCTCGGGTATGTCGTAGATCGGCTGGCATTCCACCACGCCAGGGTTCACCAGGCGCCAGGTGAAACGCAACGCGTCGCCGCCGCGCAGCACGCTGTGCGTGTACAGCTCGCCGCTGCCGTCGACACGAAACTCGATGAACTCCTCGAACAGGTTGGTGTGGCTGCCCGGCAGCGTGCGCCAACGCCCGAGCGGCCCGTGCATCAACACGAGCTGGCGCCAGCGTTCGTCGGCGAGGTTCATCGCGGCACCCCGATCTCGAGCGGCTTGCCTTCGATGGTGAGTTCGTAAGCCGTCTTGGCAATCTCCGAGCCCGCGAAGTAGCCGATGCCACCGGCCACCAGCGTACCCACGCCGTGGCCGACCCAGGCCCATGGGCCGGCCAAATCGGCCGGCGCGTACCAAGCCGCGAACGCGCCGCCGGCAATCGCAGCGCCGGTCCAGCCGCCGGCCACCTCGACGCTGGTCTTCACCTTGTCGGTGGCGGTGTAGATGCGGTAGGCGTCGGTCGTGAGACCGACCACGATCAGCACCTTGCCGCCGACGCGAAACGCGCCCTGCACGCGGCCGCCCCACTTTTCGTTCGATGCGAGTTTTTCGGCCGCCTCGAGCACACCGGCTTCGGCGGGCGCTGCACGCGCCTTGATGGCCTCCACCAGCTGCGCGGCGCTGCCTTGGGCAGGCGCACGTTCTCGGCCTTGCTGGTTAGCGTGAACTCGCCGTCCCCGCTCTTGGAGAACACGCTCTTGTCCAGCTTCACCTTGCCGATGCCGCTTTCGCTGGCGCGCACCGTCTCGCCGACTTCGGTCCACATCGCAAGTTCGGCGATGCCCCTGGCGTTGCGCGAGATCTCCTTGAGGTTGGTCTTGGACAACGGCTCGCTGTTGTTGACCTTGCCGGTGCGCTCGCGCAACTGCGCTTCAGCCGTCGCCATGGCCTCGGTCATCCTGCGGTTGAAGATCTCGAGCAACTGCCGTTCGCCGAAGTGAACGGGGGGCTTGCCCGAGGTGTTGGCGACCTCCACCGGCATCGTCACGCTCTTGGCGGTGTTGTTGCCGACGTACGGATCGCCCTGCGTCACGAACCACGACACGCGGCCCACCTGGCCGAGATCGGGGTTGAACGGAGGCCTGCCCTGCGCCACGTTGCCGAGGATGCTTTGCGCCACCTCAGGGAGGACGCCGGCGCGGCCCGGCACGCCGGGCAAGCGGTTCTGCGCCTGCGGCAGCACCAGGCCCACCGCCGCGCCGGCCGGCACCGATGGGTCGGCCTCGCGCGACTGCATCAGCTTGAGCAAGCCGGCCTGCGCCAGCGTCGGGGCCACCACCACCGTGCCGCGCTCGATGGCGCGCTGCGCGTCGCTGGCGCTCAGTGCGCGCGCCTGTGCGGGAGGCGTGGCGGCAGGCACATTCAAGGTACCGCCGTCGAGCTTGAGCGCACGTTCGATGAACTCGGCGCGCGCTGCCGCACCCAGGCCCGCCGCATCGGCCATCTGGCCCAGCGCCTCTCGGCGCACGCTGTCGAGCGTGTCGCCGCGCTGCGTGCGCACGGTCACGCCCCGGTCCGTCGACGGCGTGACGGGCGCGCGCACGTCGCGCGCTTGCGTCGGCAGGGCATCGCCGGGCGCTGCCTGTGTCGCTGTGATCGGGCCGCCAGCGCCGGCGCGCACACCATCGGGTCCAGCCATCGCACACCTCCTTGAAGTACTGCTGAAGGGGGTGTTACGGTAGGCAGCACCGTTCGGACGCGCAATGTCGGGCGCCCGCTAACTGCCGACGACCCTAGCTGGGAGCGACCCTACTTGCGCTGGCCGCCTGGCGCGTCACGCGTCAGCGCGGGCCGGCAATCGCGTCGGCCGGCAGCGCCGACAGCACCGACTCGGACTTCAAGCTCTCGCGCACCGACGCGATGTGGCCGCGCAGGCCGTACAACACGTCGCCGAACGCGGCCGGCACCGTGATCTTGACCACCGCGCGCTCGATCTGATCGAGTTGCTGCACCAGCTCCTGCCGGCGCCCGGCGTCGACGTCTGCCTTCAGCGCGTCGCGCTCGAGGCGCTGCAGCGCGCCGTACCAGCGGTAGATGCGCGACGTCATGCGCCAGCGGTACAGCGCAGGCACGATGCGCATCGCCGGGATCAGTACCAGGATCACCGGAATCAGCAGCGCGACGAGGCGCGCGATCAGGCTCGCGATCCAGAACGGAAACGTGCGGTACAAGAACCCCTTACCCGACGCGTAGTAGCGGGCCGCATCCGGGCTGATGCGGAACTCGTGCTCCAGCGGCGCCGGAAACTCGCCGCGCTTCTTGTACAAGCCAGGCCGGCCGTGCACTTCGCGCGCAGCCTCGAGCAGCACGTCGGACAGCGCAGGGTGCAGGCCGTCGCGTGCGATCAGCTCCACCGTCGGGCCGATCAGCTGCACGTCCTCGCGCGGAATGTTTTCGCCGAAGTCGAGCGCGCCCTTGGGCAGCAGCAGCTTGTTCAGGTAGGTGTAGCGCCTTGCGTAGCCATCGGCCTGAGTGAAGTGGAACAGGTGGACGTCGGGCGTGCGCAGCAGTTGGCGCATCAGCGTGTTGGGCGTCGAGTCGCTCATCGCGAAGAAGGCGTCGATCCGGCCTTCGTGGAGCGCACGCACGGTGTCATCGGCCGCGGTGTCGACATAGCGGGTGCCGTCGCCGTCTTTGATGCCATTGGCCGTCAGCAACGTGCGCGCCAGGTTGTTGGCGCCGCTGCCATCGGGCCCGATGTCCAGGCGCAGGCCCTTGAATTCCGACAGCAGCCGCTTCGGTTCGCCACGGTAGAAGATCATCAGCGGCTGGTACGAGATGCTGCCGAGCGACATCAGGTTGTCCACCTGCTTGCTGGTGGCCTCGCCGCCGAGCACGAAGCCGACGTCGACCTTGGTGTTCGGGTCGGACAGTCGGGCCAGGTTGTCGCGTGAGCCTTCGCTGGGCACGATCTTCAGCGTCACGCCTTCGCGCGCCAGGATCTTCTGGTATTGGTCTGCGGTGCGCCTGAACGAGCTGCCGTCGGGGCCGCTGGCGATCGTCAGCTCGCTCGGTGCCGCAGCATCGAAGAAGCCAAATGACGCCAGGGCGACGCCCAGGCCGATCAGCAGCAGCAGGGTGACCGTCAGCACGACGCCGCGACCGAACACCTCGTAGAGCCGGTCGATGGCGCGCTTCACGCGCGCCCGCAGCACCGCGATCATCGGCGCGGTACCCGGCCGGTCATGCGCGCCGCGCGCAGGAAGTCGAAATCGACGCCCTGGTCGGCCTGCGTCACGCTCGACAGGAACAGCTTGCGGTAGCCGCGCTCGGCGCGTCGGCTCGGCGACCGGCTGCTCGCTGCGCGCGGCGCGCCAGCTCCTCGTCGCGACACCAGCAGGCTGATCTCGCGCCGCGCCACCGACAGCCGGATGCGATCGCCGTTGCGCACGTGCGCCAGCGGCCCGCCGATGGCCGATTCGGGCGTCACGTGCAGCACGATGGTGCCGAACGCGGTGCCGCTCATGCGGCCGTCGGAGATGCGCACGATGTCCTTCACGCCGGCGCGCGCCAGCTTGCGCGGGATCGGGATGTAGCCGGCCTCCGGCATGCCCGGCGCGCCCTTGGGCCCGATGTTCTTCAGCACCAGCACGTCGCTCGGCTGTCACGTCGAGGTCGTCGCTGTCGATGCGCTGCGCCAGGTCGGCAGCGTCCTCGAACACCACCGCGCGGCCTTCGTGCTCCATCAGCTTCGGGTCGGCCGCCGACTGCTTGATGATCGCGCCGCCCGGCGCGAGGTTGCCCTTCAGCACCGCGATGCCGCCCTCGCGGTACAGCGGGTTGGCGATCGGCTGCACCACGTCCTGCTTGAAGCGGCGGCCGGCGCGTCTCGATCTCCTCGCCGAGCGTGCGCCCGGTGACCGTCAGCGCATCCAGGTGCAGCAGCGGCTTCAACTCGCGCAGCAGCGTGGTCATGCCGCCTGCGGCATGGAAGTCTTCCATGTAGTGCGCGCCCGAGGGCTTCAGATCCACCAGCACCGGCGTCTCGCGGCCCATGCGGTCGAGCGCCGGCAGGTCGACCTCGAAGCCGCAGCGGCCGGCGATCGCGGTGAGGTGCACGATGCCGTTGGTCGAGCCGCCGATCGCCAGCAGCACGCGCATCGCGTTCTCGAACGCCTTGGCGGTGAGGATCTTGTCGATCGTCAGGCGCTGCTGCGCCATCTGCACGGCAGTGACGCCGCTGCGCTCGGCGATGCGCATGCGGTCGGCCGTCACCGCGGGCGGCGAGGCACCACCGGGCACGCACATGCCCAGCGCCTCGACGATGCAGGCCATCGTGCTGGCGGTGCCCATCACCGAGCAGGTGCCGACGCTGGCGACCAGCTGATCGTTGACCGCCGCGATCTCCGCGGCGTCGATCTCGTCGGCGCGGTAGCGGCCCCAGTAGCGCCGGCAGTCGGTGCAGGCGCCCACCGTCTCGCCGCGGTGCGAGCCGGTGAGCATCGAGCCGGTGACGAGCTGGATCGCCGGCATGCCGGCCGAAGCCGCGCCCATCAGTTGCGCCGGCACCGTCTTGTCGCAGCCGCCGATCAGCACCACCGCGTCCATCGGCTGCGCGCGGATCATCTCCTCGGTGTCGATCGACATCAGGTTGCGCAGGAACATGCTGGTCGGGTGCGCGAAGCTCTCGCCGATCGAGATGGTCGGAAACTTCACCGGCAGGCCGCCGGCCATCAGGATGCCGCGCTGCACCGCCTCCACCAGCTGCGGCATGTTGCCGTGGCACGGGTTGTAGCCGCTGCCGGTGTCGGTGATGCCGATCACCGGGCGGTCGAGCGCCGCGTCGGTGTAGCCCGCGCCCTTGATGAAGGCCTTGCGCAGGAACAGCGAGAAGCCGGCATCGCCGTAGCTGGTGAGGCCTTTGCGCATGCCGGTGTCGACCGCTGCATCGGCTGGCGTCTTCGGCGTGTCGTCGGGCTTGGCCATGGTTGCCTCAGCGGGTTGAAAGAGAGCGCGCCGGCGCGGCGTGCCCGCCGCGATTGTGGCGCGCATGCCGCCACAGCCAAAAAGCACCGCATCGCCGCCATTTCGTGCCGCAGGGCCGTTGACGGCCGCGCGGCACGACACCGACAGTCGAGTCCGCGCGTCGCTGCGCGCACGAGGCACCGGATGAACGCTCGACTGGCTGGTTTGTTTCTCGCGATGGTCTGCACGCTGGCAGCCGTCGCTGCCCGCGCGGGCGCCGGCGCGGCCGACGGCGGCGACGCGGCGAGCGCGCCGCGTCGGGGCAACGTGCTGACGCTGCGCAAGACACCGAGCCCCGCTCCCAGCCACGCGCCCGCTGTCGAGGGCTTCGTCCGCCTGGCCGCGGCGCACAACCTGGAGGCGCTGCTGATGTCGTTCGACGACGTGCCGGTGCGGGCCAATGGCGAGGCGGCGATCAGGCACTTCCTCACCAGCGAGGTGATCCCGTTCTTCGCCGACACCCAACGGCTGGACTCGCAGATGCGGGTCACCGAGGCCAGTTTCGAAGACGGCTCGACGGGCCACATGGCCTACACCTACGTGGTGACGACCTCGGGCCAGCTGAAGCCCTTCGTGCTGGCCTGGCGCAGCGACAACAACAAGCTGCGCGTGATGGACGTGCAGATGGGCCACTGCGTGAAGGCGCGCCACCCGGTGGGCGCCGGCCGCTGCGACCGCTAGTCGCGTGCGCCACTAGCGGCGCAGGTTGCGCTCGAACAGCGGAAACAACCGCTCCCAGTGACGCTCGGCCGACGGCTTGTGGTAGGCCGGTCGCTGCGGAAATGCGAAGCCGTGTTCGGCCCCGGGGTACCACTCGACGCGGTGCGGCCCGCCGGCGTCTTTCAGCGCGGCCTGCAGCACGTCGATGTCGGCCTTCGACGCCCACTTGTCGATCTCGGCGCAGGCGAAGTAGCTCTCGCAGCGCAGCTTGCCCACCATGCGGTGCGGCGACGTGGGCTTGTCGTTGACCATGTTGGCGCCGTAGATCGATGCGATGCAGCGCAGCCGCTCGGGAAAGGCCGCCGCGGCCCACACCACGATCGGGCCGCTCATGCAGTAGCCGACGGCGCCGATGCGCCGTGGGATCGGCCAGCGGCTGCGCGTCGACGAACTGCAGCATCGCCCGCGTGTCGCATTTCGGTGGTCTTGTAGCCGAGCGAGCGCATGTGCTCGAACATCACCGCCATCTGCTCTTCGGTGCGCTCTTTCAGGACGTAGTCGCGCGAGCGCCGGTAGTAGAGGTTGGGCAGCACGACGAAGTAGCCGACCGCGGCGATGCGCCGCGCCATGTCGTGCAGCTCTTCGCGCTTGCCCGGCGCGTCCATGTAGAACAGCACCGCGGGGAACGGCCCGCCCTCCTCGGGGTGCACGACGAAGGTGTTCATCGCGCCGTCGGCGGTGGTGATGTCGATGTGGTGTTCGATCATGAACGTGTCTCCTTTGATCCGAGTCTGGCGGCGCGTCGGGGCCGGCTTCAGCGCTTGCCCGCCTGCCCCTTGGCCCAGGCCTGGTAACGCGCCTTGTTGTCGTCGTTGGGCGGGTACAGGCCCGGCAACGACGCGCCGGCGTCCACTTGATTCATGATCCAGCCCTCGAGCCGCTCTTGTTCCACCGCGGCGGCGATCACCTCGTCGAGCAGGGCGGCCGGGATCAGCACCGCGCCGTCCTGATCGACGCTGATCACGTCGTTGGGGAACACCGCGACACCGCCGCAGTCGATCGGCTCCTGCCAGCCGACGAACGTGAGCCCGGCCACCGACGGCGGCGCGGCCGTGCCCTGGCACCACACCGGCAAGCCGGTGCCGAGCACGCCGGCGACGTCGCGTACCACGCCGTCGGTGATCAGCGCGGCCACGCCGCGCCGGCGCATGCGCGCGCACAGGATGTCGCCGAAGATGCCGGCGTCGGTGCAGCCCAACGCGCCCACCACCGCGATGCAGCCGCCGGGCATGGCCTCGATCGCCGCGCGGGTGGAGATCGGCGATCCCCACGACGCCGGGGTGGCCAGGTCTTCGCGCGCCGGCACGAAGCGCAACGTGAAGGCACGGCCGATCAGCCGCGGCAGGTTGGGCGCAAGCGGCCGCGTGCCGCGCAGCCACACGTTGCGCAGCCCGTGCTTGAGCAGCACGGTGGTCAGCGTGGCGGTCGACACGCCCGACAGGGCTTGCACGACCTGGGCATCGAGCGGGATGGCGGGCACCGACATGATGGGCTCCTGGCGTTGACGAGCAACGGCTCGCATTGTGGGGGTAGCATTCGCATCCGCATTGGCGAGGCTGCACACCCCAGGAGGTTCACGATGGTGGTTGTTGTCTTTCGAGCGCGCGTTCGTCCCGATGCCGACATGGCGGCGCTCGAGCGCGCCGGGATACGCATGTACGAGCTGGCCTCGCAGATGCCGGGCTTCGTGTCGTACAAGGATTACGCCGCCAGCGACGGCGAGTCGCTGACGCTGGTGCAATTCAAAGACGAGCCGACGCTGCTGGCGTGGCGCAACCATCCCGAGCACCTGCAGGTGCAGGAGGCGGCGCGCCGCGACCACTTCTCCGAGTACCACATCCAGGTCTGCAAGCCGACGCGCGAATACACGTTCGATCGCGAGGGGGGCCGGCGCGACATCGCGCCGTCATGAACGTGATGCCGCCGCGCGCCCGCCGGACGCGCGCGGTCCTCGCTGCCTACGATGGCTCGGCGCTGCCGCGGCTGACGTCGTTCACGCCACGCGTGGCCGTCATCGGCGCCGGCCTGGCCGGGCTTGCCGCTGCGCACGTGCTGCAGCAGGCCGGTCTCGCGCCCGCGGTGTTCGAGGCCGCGCCGCGGGTGGGCGGCCGCGTGCGCACCGACCACGGGTTGCAGGAGCCGGGCCTGATCACCGAGCACGGTGGCGAGTTCATCGACACCGCGCACCACGACATCATGGCGCTGGCCACGCTGCTGGAGCTCGAGTTGATCGACACCGGCACGCCGGCCGAGTCCAAGCTGGCCACGGCCTATCACTTCGGCGGCATGCACCGCAGCGAAGCCGAAGTGAATGCCGCGTATGCCGACGTGGCGCCGCGCATCGCGCGCGACGTCGCCAGCCTTTCGCCGCGCGTCTCGCGACGTCGCCACACGCCGGCCGATGGCCGCCTCGACCACCTCTCGGTGGCCGAATACCTGGCCGGCCTGGACATGGCGCCCTGGCTGCGCGCGCTACTCGAGGTGGCGTTCGTCACCGTGTACGGGGGCGACGCCGACGAGCAATCGAGCATCAACCTGCTGTCGCTGATCGGCACCGAGGTGTCCGACGGCTTTGCGGTGTTCGGCAGCAGCGACGAGCGCTACAAGGTCCGCGACGGCGCCGACCGCATCGCCGCCGGCCTCGCGCGCCGTCTCGATGGGCGCGTCTTCACCGAACATCACCTGCTGCGGCTGAGCGACCGCGCAGCGGGCTATCGGCTGGCCTTGCAGTCCCCCTCGTCGAAAGTGGTGGAAATCGATGCCGACGCGGTGGTGCTGGCGCTGCCGTTCACGCTGCTGCGCCAGGTGGAGCTGCGCTGCGAGCTGCCGCCGTTCAAGCGCAAGGTGATTCACGAACTCGGCTATGGCGACAACGCCAAGCTGCTGATCGGCGTGCAGCAGCGCTTCTGGCGCGAGCAGGGGGAGTCGGGCAGCCTGTACACCGACATGCCGCTGCAGTGTGGCTGGGATGCCAGCCGGCTGCGTGCCGGCGAACGCGGCATCCTCACCTGCTATCTGGGCGGCCGCGAGGGGCGCGACCTCGGCAGCGGCGGCGCACACGCCCATGGCCGCAGGCTCGCTGCGCAAGCCGAGCGCATCTACCCGGGGTTTCAGTCGCAGCTCACCGGCAGCGTGCAGCGCGTGCACTGGCCGAGCGAGCCGTTTGCGCTGGGCTCCTACACCTGCTACCGGCCGGGTCAGTGGACCACCATCGCCGGCGACGAGGCCACTCCCGTGGGCAACCTCTACTTCGCCGGCGAGCACTGCGCCACGGCGTCGCAGGGCTACATGAACGGCGCCGCCGAAACCGGCCGCCAGGCGGCGCTGCGGATCCTGCAGCGATTGACGGGCGCGGCAAGACCCTAGGGATCGGGGGGCTTGACAGCGCCGACGTGGCACCTACAATTTGAACGACTGTATAAACCAATCGTTCAACCATGGACCGCTCCCCAGCCGCACGCACGCCGGCCCCAGCCACGCCGGAGTTGCGCTTGTTCGACGAGGCCGATCGCAGCGACACCCGCGCCAAGATCCTCGACGCCGCCTTTCGCCGCCTCGCCACCGAGGGTTATGCCGCGTTGAGCGTGCGCGAGATCGCCAAGGATGCCGGCGTCAACCATGCGCTGATCAACTACCACTTTCGCACCAAGGACCAGCTCGTGATCGAGGTGCTCGACGCCGCCAACCGCCGCCTGCTGGCGCGCCAGAGCGCGATGTATCGCGGGCCCGGCAGCTTTGCCGAGAAGTGGTCCGAGGCGCGCCGCTTCTACGAAAACGACCTTGCGTCGGGCTTCGTGCGCGTGCAGGCCGAGCTGTGGGCCGCGAGCCTGGCCAACGCCGAGTTGCGCGAGAAGTTCCTGCCGCGCGTGCTGGCCTGGAAGCAGCTCGTGCTCGATGCCGTGCGCGACGCCATGGCGACGGCCGAGCTGCACGGCGTGGCGTTGCCGCCCACCATCACCGCCGAGGTGGTGGCCTGCTGGATCTCGCAGTTCTGGCTCGGCATGGAGTGGGCCGACTTGCTCGACGTCAAGCAGGAGCGTGCAGTGCACGGCGCCGCGCTCGACGCCGTGCAGTGGCTGCTGCGCTGGCTCGACACGCAGAGCAACCGCGTCGCCGCAGCGGCGCGCGCAAAGGGTCGGCCGCGCGTTCGCAACGCCACGCCGAAGAAGCCGAAGTCCGCCGCGCGTTCAGCGCCCGCCCACACCAGGGGGCGGGCGGCCAAGCCGAGCGCCACCCCGAAACCCAAGGCCCGCTGATGACCACGCGCCCCGAACCGCCAAAGTTTCGCCAATGGGTTGGCGCGCTGCCCGCAGCAGGCGCGGTGCCCCAGTGCGACGCCCTGCCCTTTCAGACCGTGCTGCCGGCACGCGAAGGCTTCGTCGAACGCGACGGCGTCAAGCTCTGGTACGCGGTGTGGGGCGACAGCGGGCCGTGGATCGCCTTTCGCGCCGCAGTTCCAGATCGTGCATTCGCAGCTGCTCAAGGCCACCGTGCCGTACCTGTCGCAGCACTTTCGCGTGCTCACGATGGACGGCCGCGGCAACGGCCGCTCCGACCGGCCGCGCGGGCAGGAGGCCTACAGCCTCGACCACTTCCATGCCGACTTCGTGGCCGTGCTCGACGCGCCTGGCGATCGACCGCGCTGGCGGTGGTGGGCATCTCCGCGGCCGCGATGATCGCGCTCGGCTGGCTGCCGAGCAGCCGCAGCGCGTGACGCACGTGGTCACCGCCGGCGGCTTTGCCGAATCGCTGGTGCATGGCGAGCGCATGGCCAAGCGCATGCAGATCGAAGGCGAGCTGCGTGCAGGCCGACTGGCCGGGCTACCTCGACTACTTCATGTCGGTGATCTTCACCGAGCCGCATTCGACCAAGCCGTTCGAGGACGGCGTGCGCTACGGCTGGGCCACCGACGCCGAGGTGATCGCATTGGGTTCGCAACGCGTGGATCGACAACGACGTGCGCGAACTGGCGCGCCGCGTGCGTGCCCGACGCTGGTGATCCACGGCGACGACGACCGGCGCGTGCCGCACGTCAAGGGCGAGGAGATCCACGCGCTGGTGCCCGGCGCCAAGCTGCTCACCATCGGCGGCGGCGGCCACGTGACCGCTGGCGCGCGACCCGGTGGTCTTCAACCGCGCGCTGCGCGACTTCGTCGGCGGTGCACCGCGCCAAGCGAACCTGGGTGCGCGCGCATGAAGCGCCAGCGCAAGGCGCTGTTCATCTCCAGCCCGATCGGCCTCGGCCACGCGCAGCGCGACCTGGCGATCGCGCGCGAGCTGCGCAAGCTGCAGCCCGATCTGGCGATCGACTGGTTCACCGTCGACCCTGCCGCGCGCTACCTCGAGCACGAAGGCGAGCGGCTGCACCCGATCACGCAGCGCCTGGCCAACGAGAGCCGGCACTTCGAGAGCGTGGCCGGCGAGCACGACCTGCAGGCGTTCTTCGCGCTGCGCACGATGGACGAGATCATGGCCCACAACTTCATGACCTTCGTCGACCTGCTGCGAGGCCGAGCACTACGACATCGTGATCGGCGACGAGGCCTGGGACGTCGACTACTACTACCACGAGAACCCGGAACTGAAGCGCCAGCCGTTCGTCTTCCTCACCGACTTCGTCGGCTGCCTGCCGATGGAGAGCGACAACGAGCGCGAGGCGCATCCTGTGCGCCGACCGCAACGCCGACGACATCGAGCACGTGGCGCGCTACCCGTACCTGCGCGACGCGGCGATCTTCGTCGGCAACCGCGACGACGTGACCGAGCAGCCGTTCGGCCCCGGCCTGCCCGGCATCCGCGAGTGGACCGACCGCAATTTCTGCTACTGCGGCTACGCGCTGCCGTTCGACCCCAAGACGCTGGCCGACACCGAGCGGCTGCGCGCGCGCCACGGCTATCGGCCGCGACGAGAAGATCGCCATCGCCGCCGTCGGCGGCACGGCCATCGGGCGTCACCTGCTGCAGCGCATCGCCCAGGCATTCCCGCGCATGAAGCGCGCAGCTGCCCGAACTGCGCCTGATCCTGGTGACCGGCCCGCGCATGGACGCCAACGACTTCGCGCCGCTGCCGGGCCTGGAGATCAGGCCCTACGTGCACAACCTGTTCGAGCACCTCGCCTGCTGCGACCTCGCGCTGGTGCAAGGCGGCCTGTCGACCACGATGGAACTGGTGGCCACGCGGCGGCCGTTCCTGAGCTTTCCGCTGCAGCGGCACTTCGAGCAATGCGTGCACGTGCGGCGGCGGCTGGCCAACTACGGCGCCGACCGCTCGCTGGACTACCCCACGCTCGACCCCGACACGCTGGCCGAGCGTGCGCTGGCCGCGATGCACGAGCCGGTGCGTTACCGACCGGTCGAGACCGACGGCGCGGCGCGCGCGGCCCTGCGCATCGCCCAGGTGCTCGACAACCGCCACTGGGCGCGGTGAGAGGCGGCGCACGATGAGATCGACGCGTTCACCTGCGGCCCAACGCAACGCCGCGGCCGCTGCCGCCCGGGGCCGGGCCGCCCGCCGCACGCGCCGCCGGGCAGCGAAGTGCCCTAGCGCGGCGTCGCGGCACTGCCGCTTCAGTCCGCATTTTGATCTCGCCCGCGATGGGTGTGGTCGCGCTCGACTTGCCGCCCCGGCAACGGTCGCTGGCCTGCGCTCGTCCTCACGTTCTTGTTGGAGGTCCGTCATGGCAGCCATCGGTCTGTTGTATGGATTGGTCGTCTACGTGTTCTTTCTCGCCACCTTCGTCTACGCGATCGGTTTCGTCGGCAACCTGCTGGTGCCCAAGGGCATCGACGGCGGCACCGCGGTGCCGCTGCTCGAAGCGGTGATCGTCAACCTGCTGTTGCTCGGCGTGTTCGCCGTGCAGCACAGCGTGATGGCACGGCGCGGCTTCAAGCGCTGGTGGACGCGCGTCGTGCCCGAAGCGGTGGAACGCAGCACCTTCGTGCTGGCCGCCACGCTCGCGTTGGCGCTGCTGCTGTGGCAATGGCGGCCGATCGCCGAGCCGGTGATCTGGCACGTCGAGAGCCCGGCCGGCCGCCGTCGGCGCTGTGGGCCGTGTTCGCCATCGGCTGGGCGGTGCTGTTGATCAGCACGTTCCTGATCAACCACTTCGAGTTGTTCGGGCTGCGCCAGGTGTTCGCACGGCTGCTCGGACGGGCCATTCCGGCGCCGGAGTTCAGGACGCCGCTGTTCTATCGCCACGTGCGGCATCCGATCTACCTCGGCTTCGTGCTCGGCTTCTGGGCCACGCCGCACATGAGCGCCGGCCACTTGCTGTTCGCCGCGGCGGCCACCGGCTACATCTTCGTCGGCATCTGGTTCGAGGAGCGCGACCTGATCGCGCAGTTCGGCGACCGCTATCGCCTGTATCGACAACAGGTGGGCATGCTGCTGCCGCGGCGCGCCAGGCGCCACCAGGGCCCGGCGGGCCAGTGACCGCTAGCGGCGCTGCGCCAGGATCGCGGCGGCTTGTTTCTTGCCGAAGGTCCTGAGCGCGGCAATGGCCGGCAAGTGCTTGGCCCGCGGCCGGGCCTTGCCGTCTTCCCACTTGTAGACCGATTGGCCCGACGCGCCGAGCAAGATGCCGCAGTCATGGGCCGACAGGCCCAGGCGCTTGCGGTGCGAAGCCAAGCCCTTGGCACTGAAGCGGAACGACCCCGATGGCCTCGTCGTCGGCCTGGGCCGGCTCCGGCTTGGCGCCGCCCTTGCGCAGACCGCGCAACTGTTTCTCGAGCGCCTGTGCACGGCGCTTCAACGCCGCGATTTGCGAACGATAGACGCCAACGGCCTTTTTGAGTTGCAGGGTCTCGCCGCGGATTTCCTTGCGAGCGACGCGGGCGATTTCGCTTTTAAGGATGGATGCAATGTTTGGCATGCGCCGATTGTGCATCGAGACGTGCCGGTCGGCCTGCCCAGATCACGCGTGCCAACGCGTTAGGATCTGCGGGCGTGCGTGCGTTGCTTACGCTTTCTTACCGCTCGCGCACTGCGTGCAACCATCAAAAGAGCTTGGCGTTGTCCGCGGCTCCGAACACGATCTTCGTCAGTTCGCTGAGTTGTGCGTTCACGTCTCCCGACGGCGGCGCGCTGGCCTTGGCCGTCAACAACAGCCGACCGCTGCTCGTTTCGGTGACGTTGCTGCTGACGGCATAGCCGACACTGGTGCGGCCACCACCGACCGGCGCGGTGACGCCGACGCCGCCGGTCCTGACGCCGCCCCCGCCGCCGCCGAAGCCGGAGCCCCCGATGCCGAACGAAACACTCGACGGCTGGCTGACGCTGACATCCGCCTGCGTGACGTAATGCGTCAGCACCGCTTTCGCGTCCGCATTGCGCGCGGCGGGCAAGTATTGCTCGGCGCCCAACGGCCGGCCCGGCGCCTCATTGGTGGTGTTGGGCGCTGCCACCGGCGTGCCGCCGCGCGCCGTGACCTCGGCGGCCATCTGGTCCTGGCAGATGCGCCTGATCACCAGGTCGTAGGCCTCGCAGGCAACCATCACGCGTGCGCCGCGCAGGCTGCCCGGCGCGAGTTGCGGATCGGACCACTGCGCATCCAGCCGGGTGGACGCGCAACCGGCTAGCAGCACGACAGCGGCTGCGCTCGCCTGCACGATAAAACGCTGGGGGACGGATCGCGGCCATGATGAAGGTCTCCACGCGAGGACACCGTGAGCATAGGACTTTCGCCGCGACGCCGCTGCGGGCGCATCGCGACGCGTGATGCGGGCGGCAAAGAAAACTTGAACCGCAGGCCGCCTGCGCGCAACCCACCTGCTCGTGCAAAAAGGAGCCGAGCATGACCTTCGCCATCGCGCAGTCCACGTCGAACAACGGCGTGGCAACCAGCTTTCTACCCCCCGACATTCAACAGTTGGCCAACGACATCGCCCGCCTGGTGACGTCGGACCCCGGTGCCGCCGCACAGTTCGTCCGCGATCTGATGCCGTCGCTGCCCGATGCCTCGAACCGTGAGCTCGCCTCCTCGGTGACCGCGGGGCTGGACGATCACGCCCTTCACGGCCTGTCGCAGACGCCTCCGGGGCGCGACCTGTTGAGCGCGCTCGGCACCCATCCGCACGACCAACTCGGCCGCATCCGCGACGCGTTGTTCTCCGTCGCGCAGGGCCCGGCCGGCTGGGTCAACCAGGTTGCCCAGCAGATCGCGCACCCAGGCTTGCGCAACGCCGCTTCGACGGGTGCCGACAACGCGGCACGCAGCGACGCAGCCAACAAGGAGCAGGTGACGAGCGCGTTCCAGGAACAGTTCGCCGCCAAGGCCGCCAACAAGCAAGAGTTCGATGCCTTCATGCAGCAGGTGTTCGGCAACAAGTACGACAAGAACACCGCCGAGCAGTTCAGGCAGCAGGCGCTGGCCGGCGACTTCTCCTTCCTGCCGGAGGTCAAGTTCGTCGATGCCGACACGCTGGGCGGCGCCAATGGCGCCTACAACGCCGAGGAAGGCGTGGTCTACATCAACAAGGACATGGCGGCCAGCGATCCGGCCACGGCCGCGCAGACCTTCGTCGAGGAAGCCGGCCACCACCTGGATGCCCAGCTCAACACGGTCGACACGCAGGGCGACGAGGGCGAGATGTTCCGCCGCGTGCTGGGCGGCGAGCAACTGTCCGCGCAGCAGGTCACCGACATCCGCAACGAGAACGACAAGGGCACCATCACCGTCGACGGCAAGCAGGTGCAGGTCGAATTCTGGAACCCGTTCAAGGCCATCGGCGACGCCGCCAAGGCGGTCGGCGGCGCCATCGTCGATGGTGCCAAGGCCGTGGGTGGTGCCATCGTCGACGGCGCCAAGGCCGTGGGCGGTGCCATCGTTGACGGCGCCAAGGCCGTGGGTGGCGCCATCGCCGACGTGGGCAAGGGCGTCTGGAACGGTGTCAAGGACGTCGCCTCGGGCATCTGGGGCGCGGCCAAAGACATCGGGCATGGCTTGTGGGACATGACCGGCGGCTTCCTGTCGAACCTCTTCCAGGGCAACATCAGCGAGGCGCTCAACTCGGTGGTGCGTGGCGTCGACCGCGCGGTCTTCCAGTCCACCCAGCGCCTAGCTTCCGGTGTGCTGCGTGGCATGCAGTCGGTGACCAACGGCATCACCGATGCACTGGGCCCGATCGGCAAGCCGCTGCGCTGGGTCACCGACCGGGCGTTCGACATCGGCCACACCGCGCTCGACACGACGTTCGGCATCGCTCGCGACGCATTCCGCATGATCCCCGACACGGTGAACGGTTTCGTCGGTGACATGGAGCGCGCGATCAAGCTGGCCGCAGACGGCCGCTGGGGCGACGCCGCCAAGCAGTTCGGCATGGCGTTCGTCAACGTGCCCGGGCACCTGCTGGGCAGCGCGACCGGCATCGTGATGCGGGCGCTGCAGGGCATTGCCAGCATCGCGCAGACCGCCGTGGGTGTCGAAGCGCCGGCACGCCGGTTGACTGCCGACGAGCGTGCGTACCTCGAGTCGATCTACGGCGACTCGATCGACTACGACGAGATCCGCGTCAAGAAGGGCGGCCCGCTGACCAACGTGATGGCGCCGCACACCGTGGGCAACACGGTGTACATGCCCGATGACCAGTTCGACAAGGACGGCAAGCTGACTGCCGCCGGCCTCGAGACCCTCGGCCACGAAGTGGCTCACGTCTGGCAGAACCAGAACGGCGGCGGTGACTACATCGGCAACGCACTGGGCGCACAGGCATGGGCCTGGATCACCGGCGGTGACCGCAACGGCGCCTACGACTGGGAGGCCGCACTGGCCGACGGCCAGTCGTTCGAGTCGATGAACGATGAGCAACGGGCCAAGGCCATGGAAGACATCGGCATCGCGCTGAAGGACGACGGCCAGATCACCGAGAGCGACGGTTTCTCGGCGGCGGAAGTCGCCTTCCTCAAGGACACGGCCGAGAAGGTCAGGCAGGGCGAAGGCGCGGGCTGACAGCAGCCTCGATGCCGACGACAGCGGCCCTATCGGGCCGCTTCGTCTTATTTCTTGTGCGCCGGCGCCGCGCCACGGTAGGACTCTCCGTTGACCGTCAGGCCCTCGGCAGAGAACTTTGCGGCGTTGTGCTGGCCGACGCCCTTGACGCGATCGATCAGCTCTGCCCAGTCCCTGAACGCACGCTTGCGCCGCTCGCGCAGGATCTCCTGCGCGATCGAGGGCCCGACGGCCCCGACCGATTCGAGTTCGGCCTGCGTCGCCGTGTTGGCATCCACCGACGCGGCGTGGCAGTCGGCGGCCAGTGCGGCCGCCAACAAGCCGGCAAGGAATCTTGCAACCATGGGTTCGCTCTAACGGCAGCTTACCGCGGGACGCCCAAGTCGATGCGCGGCCGTGACGTTGAACCGGCTGCCTGCCCTGCGCAACCCATCACTCGCGCCGGTGCGTTTGGCGCACCACACGAAAGCGAGTCGCACGATGGTCGAACGCCTGTATCCCGGTGTCTACATCACCGAAATCCCGTGCCAAGTGAAACCCATCGAAGGCGTCACGACAGCGCCGGCGGACACGGATCCACTGCATGCCACCGCTCGGCAAGCCCAACCGCGGGATGAATCCACGCCCGCCTGGACGCAGCACAACGACAGCGATCCCGGTGTCACGTTGCTGCAGGTGTTCGCGTGGCTGAACGAGTCGACGCTTTTCGCCGCGCAACCACACCCGGCCGGCCGCGTCGCGCGTGTGCCGACAGGCTGGGGCGTCGTGCAAGGGTTGGCGCTCGAGGGCGATGACCCACGCAGCAGCGGCAACCTGCGGGTTTCGTCCGGCTCGGCGCTGACCCTCGAAGGCCGCCCCATCGAGGCCGAGTCGGCGACCGTCGCGCACCGCGCGAAGAAGCCCTGACCCGAGCCGACCAGGGCCCGCTCCGATGACATCGCGCCCGGCAGAGCGCCGGGCGTCAACGCGCCGGCTATCCGGCGCTCAGATCAAAGGTCAGTCGCGATCAGTAGGCGCGACGGCCGCCGCCGTAGCCACCGCCGCCACCGCTCTTGCCGCCACCGCCGTAGCCACCGCCACCAGCGCCGGCTTCCTTGGGACGCGCTTCGTTGACCACGATGGCGCGGCCGTCCAGCGACTGGCCGTTGAGACCGCGGATCGAGGCCTGCGCCTCCGCCGGCGAGCTCATCTCGACGAAACCGAAGCCCTTGGAGCGGCCAGTCTCGCGATCCATCATCACCTTGGCGGAGGTGACGGTGCCGAACTCGGCAAAGCGTTGTTGAAGGTTTTCGTCGGTCACGGAGTAAGCCAGGTTGCCGACGTAGAGTTTGTTGCCCACTTGGGAGCCTTTCAAAGTAAGCGTGCGCAGCGGCCAATCCTGGCGTGCGACGCGGGGGAAAGAGCGGTGTCTCGAGGCGAGCCGCTCAACGGAAATTGCGTTGCCCCGGCCGCAGCGCTGGGCCTTGCTGCCGGTTTTCGATGTGCCTGAAGGTGATGCGGCCCTTGCTCAGATCGTAGGGCGACAGCTCCAGCGAGACGTTGTCTCCCGCCAGGATGCGGATGTGATGCTTGCGCATCTTCCCTGCGGTGTAGGCCACCAGGGTGTGGCCGTTGTCGAGGATCACGCGAAAGCGCGAGTCGGGCAGCACTTCGGCGACCTTGCCGCGCATTTCAATCAGTTCTTCCTTGGCCAATCGAGCTCCTTCTAGGATGTGTGTGATGTGCGTTGCAGCCACGCCAGGCCGTGCTCGACGGCATAACGCTGCGCAACGTCGCGCGTGTCGAAACGGGGCACGAATCGCAGCACGCGGTGGTGCGTGGCGCTGCCATGGCCGCTGCGGATGGAAACCGATGCGGCATAGCGGCCGGAGTCGGTGCGTGTGACGATTGGCGAGACAAGGAACTTGCCCACCGCGAAGGTGTCTTCTTTTGTGGTTTTCATGAACGTAGCCGTCGCGCGGAGCCCGAAGCGGGCGGCGCGTAAGAAAGTGAGGGTGCCAGCGGGCAACCCGAATCGATGGGGCGACCCAAGGCCGCCATGCAATGGCCCGGCCACGATGCAACAACGGGACCGGAGGAAGAGCTCGCCGCTTGGGTGTTGCTGACAACCGCGAAAGCCGGTGAGGCCGGGGGTCGTGGCGCGGGCCAAATTGAGGCCGGGGCCGTGTCAGACGACAACTGCCGCGCTAGTGAGCAAGGCGCGACAAGAAGGCCGCATTGTACCCGGTCTCGCCGCGGCCTGGGCGCCACCCCCATGACCAACAGCGAAATACGAACGCCTGCGGACTGCGGCTCGGGATCATCGAAGACGCGGCCAGCAGGGCCCGAGCGCCGCGCCGTTCAATCGAAGTCGAGCAGCACCTTCATCGACTGCGAACGGTCGGCCGCCAGCGCAAAGGCTCGGCCCGCGTCGCGATACGGCAAGGTCGCCGAGACCAACGGCTTCAGATCGACCAGGCCGCGATTGATCAACTCGACCGCGACGCCGAACTCCTCGTGAAAGCGGAAGGTGCCGCGCAGATCGAACTCCTTGGCGACGACGGTGTTGATCGGCAGGTTCATCTCGCCGCCGCTCAAACCCACCTGCACGATCACGCCGCGCGGCCGCAGCACGTCGAGGCCCGCGCGCAACGCGCGCTCGTTGCCGCTGGCTTCGAACAGCACGTCGAAGTGGCCCTTGTCGGCGCTGAACGGCTGCAACGCGTCGGGCTGCTCGGCGACGTTGAGGGTTTGATTGGCTCCCACCTTGCGCGCACTGCGCAGCGGCTGCGCCACGACGTCGGTGACGGCGATGAACGCCGCGCCGGCGCGGCGTGCCGCCACCACCACCAGCGCGCCGATCGGGCCGCAGCCGGTGACGAGGACCGATTTGCCGAGCAGCGGGCCGGCACGGTTGACCGCGTGCAGCGCCACCGCCAGCGGCTCGGCCATCGCGCCTTCGGCATCGCTTACGCCGTCGGCCAGGCGATAGGCCTGGCGCACACCGACCACGATCTCACGGCGAAACGCACCCTGCACGTGCGGCATGCGCATCGCGCTGCCGAAGTAGCGCATGTCGAGGCAATGATTCTGCAGGCCGAGCTGGCAGTACTTGCACAGGCCGCACGGGTGGCTGGGGCAGATGGCGATGCGCTCGCCCACCGCAAAGCCGCTGACCGCAGAACCCATCTCCTCGATGACGCCGGCCACCTCGTGGCCCAGCACCATCGGCTGCTGGATGCGGATGGTGCCGAAGCCGCCGTGCTGAAAGTAGTGCAGGTCCGACCCGCAGATGCCGCCCGCGCGCACGCGCACGCGCAGGTCGTCGGGGCCCACTGCAGGCGTGGGGACGTCCTCGACACGAAGATCGCCCGGGGCGTGAATGACGAGTGCGTCCATGGTGGCCGGACCAGATTGGAGGTGCCAGAGGTTACCGCGGCGGCGCGCCCCATGCGCGATGCCGCTGCCTGGGTGTTGGAGGCGGGCCCGGCGGGCGGGCTGGTATTGCCGATGAAACGTCACCGTTCACTATTGAACGTGCGGACCACCACTGTGCAATCGACTCCCAGCACATCGGGGCGCACAGTGCCACCACCGAACCTCGCCAACCCAAGAGGAACACGCATGAACCCCGCACAACTGCCCATCGCCGTCCGCGCCACCGCAGCCGCGCTCGCCGTGTTCATGACGTTCACGATGCTCAACTCCATGATCGCGATCGCCGAACCCGAGCAAAGCCAGTTGATGGCACGCAGCGCGCCGCGCCAGGTGGCCCAGGTTGCCGCGGCGCCGCAAGATGTGGTGGTCGCCTGCAGCCCGACGAGCACGATCAATCACTGAACATGGGCTGCCTGCCTGCGAACCGCACCCGCAGGCTCAGCCGCCCTTCTTGATCTTGCCGACCACCTCGATGCACAACGGCACACCGCCGATGCGCTCAGGCGCAGACACCCCAGCGGGCAGCGGCTGGCTGAGGTTGACCTTCAGCGCATAGTCGTCGCCCACCTTGGTGATGCCGAGCCCCACCTTGCCCGGCAGAGAAGCCAGCAGCGTCTTGGCGGATTCCTTCGCGGCCCTTGCCTGTTCGAGGCTGATGGGCATGCATCGTCCTATGCGAGTTTCACCTTGAGTGCCTTCAACACGGCAGCGATCGGATTGGCGTACGTCAGGCCCTTGCCGTTGGACCCGCCATGGTCGCCGCCGGCGAAGAGTAGCGCGGCAGCCTGCAACTGGCTATCGACGATCAAGGAGCCGCTGTCCCCGGAGTCACTGAACGACCTCTTCCCGGCGCCTTCGATTTCGATCTGATCGTCGAAGGTCACGATGCCGATGTCGTATTCGACCGGCACGCCGTCCAGTTCGAAGGCGGTGACTCGGCCGTGGCGCACGCCTGTCGTGCGCCCCACCTTGTGCACGACGTCTCCCACCTGCAGGACGTCGGGGCGCAGGCCCGCCAGCGTGCCGATGCCCTTGAGTTTGTGCACTTCGACCTGGATCGCCGCATTCAGCTTGGCGATGGCGCAGTCGACGAAGTTCGTCTGCGCGGGGTCGAGACGGATGAACCGGGTGAGCTTGGCCACGCGGTCTGCTGTCGCGCTGCCGCCATCGAGCGTGCCGGGCTGGACGATGTGCCCGCCCTTCGGGTACCGGTTCTCATCCGCCAGAACGTGGTTGTTCGACAGGATGTACAGGCTGTTCGACGAGCCCGACTTGACGAAGCACCCCAGCGTGCCGGCCATGATGAACCCGTTGGCCAGGAACCCGGTCGACGAGCCGATGAGCAGCGGGCGCTGCCGCAATCGGTACCACGGCGTGGCGCGGGCACGGATGCGGCCCACGTAGCGCACGTCGACTTCGCCTTTGGCCTTGGCCGCGATCTGGCTCACCAGTTCGCTTCTCTCCAGGGCCCTGTCTTGCAGGCGGACCGCCAGCCGATAGTCCTTCTTGCCGCGCGCCGAGACTCCGAGGAAGTAACTCGGCGCCAGCCGCGACAGCGCAGCGGCGCTGGCCACCGCGAGGCTGGCGGTCTTGCCGGCAGCGGCCCGGACGGCAAACGTCTTGTTCAAGTGGCCGGGGAGCATCTGCTTGAGTTCGCGAACCGAATCGAGTTTCATGGGGTCTCCTGTGCGATCGGCGTTATGCCGATCCAACTTACGCCCATGCCCGAGTGAATGCATCCACACACCGTGGGAAACAACCGGACGCCGGCCGCTTTGCACATCGATCGGGCCTGCATCGGGTACGCCGTTCAGTGTTGTCCTTGCCTCGGCCCGCCGGCTGCCGACCGCCACGGCAGCCACAGCGACAGCAGCAGCGCCAGCGCCAGCGCAGACAGCGGCACGCGTGCGTCGATGCGCGCCAACACCGGTCGTGCCAGCGTCGGCGCCTGCAGCGCCTCGGCCAGGCCCTGCGGCTCCAACAAATGGTGATAGGTCAGCCCGTTCTCGGCCGCGAGCAGTTGCAAGTAGGGCTCGCGCAGCGACGAAAGATGCTCCGCTCCCGGGGTCGCGCCGAGGCCGACTGCCGGCGCCGCATCGCCGTCTTCAGTCATCGTCTCGCCTCGCACGCTCGCCCCGCGCCCCTGGCTGCGCGGGTCGGTCTGCGGCACTTCGTCGGCCGACCAGAAGCCGAGCGGTCGTCCGGCGGGGTCGCTCTTCGGAATCGGCACCGGCGTGGGCCCGCCGACGCCGACGACCAGCCCGCCCACCTCGCCCGGCTTGTCATCGAACGCGGGCCGGTGCCGCGGGTTCAGCGGCGGCGCTTCGTGACCGTCGGTGACGAACACCAGCGACGGCGCGCCAGGCAGTGCCTTGGCGATGCCGATCGCGCTGTGCAGGCCCTTTGCGATCTCGCTCGCGCCGGTCCAGGCCATGCGGTTGTCGATGCCCTCCAGCGTGGCGCGCAACTCGGTGCGATTCGCGCAGGTCTCGACCGGCGCGAACAACAGGAAGCTGCGGTATTCGGTGAAGACCGCCCAGCCGACCTTCGAGCCGCACGGCAACTGCTCGATCGCGCCGCGCAGCGCCTGGCGCGCGAACACCAGGCGCGAAACCGGGCGGCCGGCGAACGCCTGGTCCTGCACGTCCATGCTTTGCGTCACGTCGAGCACGACGACCATCTCGAAGCGCGGGCGCTCGAGGTGGATCACCGGCTGCGCAAAGGTCAGCGCGAGCAGCAGCACCACGAGCACCATGCGCAGACGGCGCGAGTCGCCGATGCGCAGGTGGCGCAGCCGCTCGCCGGTTTTCGCTCCGCCCCCTTGGCCGCTCATGGCAGCCCCGGCGAGTAGCCGCGCATCGTGGTCGCCGCGCGTTCGGCGGCGCGCTGCGGGCCGGCCGGCTCGGGCTCGAGTTCTTCGGGGTCCGGCACGAGGCGTTGCGCGCGCTCGAGGTTGTAGCGCGCGTGCCAGTGGCCCGGGTCGCGGCGCAGCACCTCGCGGTAGTGCTCCTTGGCCAGTTCCACCAGCGCGAGCGCCTGGCCGGACAGCGACTGCTCGCGCAGCGCGATGGCCTGCCGCATCAGCAGGTTGGCACCGTTGTAGCGCGCGGCCTGCCCGACCGCGGCGATCGTCCTGCAGCGTGCCGTACTGGCGCAGCGCGGCGTCTTGCGCACCGCTGGCGGCCTGTGCCGCGGCCAATGCGAAGCGCACCTGCGGCGGCGCCGCCGCGGCGAGCGTCGAGACGCCGGCGTCGATCTGCGCGTTCCAGCGCTGCGCCTGCACGAGCCGCACGCCGTCGACTGCCCCTGCCACTGCCAAGCCGGCCAGCAGCACCCACACGACTCGCACGCGCGTGCGTGTGATCAGGCCCATCGGCGCAGCTCCTTCACGCTCGCAGCCGAGCAGCAGCAGCACGCAGGCCAACGCCACGCCGTGGCACCACGGAGCGAGATCGCGCTGCGGCACGAGGTCGAGGTAGGCAATCGGCAGATTCTCCAGCCGGTCGACGTCGGCGATGGCCTGCTGCAGCGCCTCGCTGTTGCCGGCCTCATAGGCGCGATACGGCGTCTCGAGCGACTCGAAGAAGCGGTTGAGCATCAATTCGGGAACGCTTTCGATCGCCGCCGGCGAGTCGCCCTTGGCGGGCTGCAGCCCCGGGCTGTTGCCCGAACGCAGGTAGAGCCAGTAGATCGCGACACGGTGCTTGCGCGCCGCCGCGGCCACGCGCTCGCGCACATCGAGGTCGAGGCGGTCGCCACCGTCGGATACCAGCATCACGATGCGCGAGCCGGTGTAGGGCCGATCCTCGAACATCGCCAGCGCTTTTTCCAGCGCGATGCCGATGTTCGTCTCCGACAGCCCGCGGCCCACGTTGCCCGCGGAGATCGCGGCCTGAATCACTTCCTGCTTCTGCGTGAAGCCGAGCACCGGTATCGGCAGCGCGCTGAAGACGATCAGTGCGAAGCGGTCCTGCGAACGCTTGGCGGTGAACTCGCCGAGCAGCTGGCGCGCCACCTGGCCCTTCGACTCGCGCAGCCGCGCCGGCGTCTGGCTGAAGTAGTAGTTCAGCATCTCGGGGCCGTTGCGGCGCCCGGCCGGCACGCGCGGCGCGGCGCCGGCGAAGCCTTGGTCCATGCTGCGGCTGCGGTCGAGCAGCAACACGATCTCCGCACCCTTGCCGATGCGCTCGACGCTGTACTCGGGGCGGTGCGGATCGGCCACCGCGAGCACCAGCGCGGCCAAGGCGAGCGCGGCCAGCGCACGCAGCGCCCAGCCCAGCGCCACCGAGGCCGCATCGCGCGGCGCGAACGCGATCCACGCGTTGCGCAGCGGCTCGCCGGAACGCACGATGAACGGCAGCGCCGCAAGCGGCAGCAACCACAGCACCCACACGTTCGCAAAGCTCACGAGAAACGCTCCGCATCCCGGCAGCGACGCCCCAGTCCGATCAGCCACGCCAGCCTCGCCTGGCTCGGGCGCACCATCAGCGAAGAAGCCGCGCCGCGACAGGCGCAGAAAACGGCGCATGTCGTCCTGCAACGCCTGGAACGCCGGGCGGCGCGTGGCGAAGCGGTCAATGCCGTGCTCGAACAGAACCTCGCCGCCGGCCTCGTTGAAAGCCGCATGCAGTTGCTCGCAGGCGGCGCGCCAGGCCGCCGCGTCGTTGCCAGGCGGCAAACGACGCATCGACCGCCACGCGCGTGCGAACGGACGCTGGCGGCGCCCCCACCAGGACCCGGCGCCATGCACGAACGCGAGCATCGCGAGCGCCAACGCCGCAACCGCGGCGTAAGCCCACAGTCGCGCGCGCAGCGCCTGCGTGGCGATGTGCGGCACCGGCGCGTCGGGCTGCAGCTCGCCCAGGCCGTGGCGCGGCGACACCTCCAGCGGCACCAGCGGCGCCACGGTCACCGGCCAGACATCGACGCGCAAGGACTGCGCGCGCGGCTGCCCTTCGAAGTGCAGATTGAACGGCGGCATCTCGAGCGTGCGCACCGACGGCGGCGCGAGGAACACCTGGTAGTCCAACCGCAGTTCCTCGCGCCCTGCCCCCGACTGCCGGTGCAGCGCACGCAGCTCCAGCGCGTGACCGCGCGCGCCGGGGCGCGGCAAGCTCGCTGCGTCGAGCGCGAGCCCTGCGGGCACCTGCACCACGATGCGCCGCTGCAGGACGTCGCCCACCTGGTAGCCGAATGCACGCGGCTCGATGGTGACGGCCTCGAGCTGCGACACCTCGCCGGCACGCGCCGCACACGCCGCAACCAGCCAGCACGCGGCAGCCACGCGACGGATCGATTCGTGCCGAAAGCTCATGGCACCCCCTTGGCGCTGCGCGCCTTCCCCCCGAGGGGGAGCGATCGCCTCGGGAGCGGCCCAGCGGCGCTCATGACAGAAAGTGCCGCGTCACGGCATCGGCATCGAACGCGCCCTCGATCAGCAGCGGGGCGAGGCGCCGCCTGCCGAATTCGCCCAGCAGCGCGGCGCGGCGATCGCGCTGCGCCGCCTGCCAGCGCGCCCGCAGCGACGGCCGCCACCACAACGCTCGGCGCAGGCCGCTCTCGGGATCGATCACGTCGGCGATGCCCGTGGCGGACCCGAGCCCGAACTCCTGCGGCTGCCACAGCACGACCGGCACCACTTCGTGGTCGGCCAGGCTGTCGAGCGCGCGCGCAACGAGCTCGAGCGGCAGGTGGAAGTCGGAGACCAAGAACAGCAGCGAGCGCTGGCGCATCAAGTGCCGGTGCGCTGCCAGCAGCCCCTGCGCCGAGCGGCCGGCGGGCGCCAGCCTGCGCAGCGAGGCGGCCAGCGCGATGCCGGCGCCGCGCGCGCGCGTTTGCGGCAGCATCAGCTCGTCGCGCACTCCCTCGTCGCAGCCGACGAAGCCGAAACTGTCGCCATTGCGCCAGGCCGACCACGACAGGCTCTCGACGAAGTCGGCCAGCACGTCGAGCTTGCGCTGGCCTCCCTCGAAGCCCACCGAAGCCGACAGATCGGCGACCACCGCAACCGGGATCGCCATGCGCTCGCTGTTCACGCGCACCAGCCACTGGCCCAACGGATCGCGCAGGCTCGCATGCAGGTCGAGCCGGCGCACGTCGGGCACGTCGATCAGCGGCGCATGGCGCGCGGAACTCCGAGCCGCCGTCGCCGCGCCGGCTGCGGTGCGCACCGGGCCAAGCGGCCGCGCACCGCGCCGGCGACGCGATAGTGCAGCTCGGGGATCGCGCGCACCACGGAGCCTTCAGGGCGCAGCCACCGCGGCCAGGATGCCAGCCATCAGGCGCGGCGAGATGTCGTGGCGGTGCATCTCGTGCACCGGCTGGTAGCACCAGCCGGTGCGCGATCGTCGCGGCGAACACCGCCTGCACGTCTTCGGGCGTGACGTGGTCGCGGCCCGTCGAGCCACGCCGCCACGCGCGCGGCGCTCAGCAGCATGCTCATGCCGCGCGGGCTCGCGCCGGCCAGCATCAGGCCGGCGCTGTCGATGCCGGAGATGCGGATGCCGAATTCATGCGGCTGCGTGGTCGCCCGCCACAGGTTGAGCCCGTAGCGCTGCAGCGCATCGGATGCGCGCACGCTGCGTTGGATGCAGGGGGCCAGCACATTGAGCTCGCGGTGATCCACCAGCCCCGGGCGCAAGCCGTCGATCAGCCGCTCGGTGTCGTGGAAGCGCGGGTCGAGCATCAGCGCGCGGCGCTCGTCGTCGCCGGCGGGCAGCTCGATCGTGACTTCGGCCATGAAGCGGTCGCGCGCGGCCGACGAGATCTCGAAGGTCTCCTCGCGCTCGACGCGGTTGCGGTCGGCGAACACCAGCAGGTGCGGAAAGCGGTACTCGCGGTTGAAGGCCTGCACGCTGCGCTCGGCCATCACGCGCAGCAGCAGCGCGTGCACCTGCGGCCGCGCGCGATTGATCTCGTTGAAGAAGAAGATCGCCAGGTCCTCGCTGTGGCGGATCAGCGGCCCCGGCTCGACGGCCGGGCGGCCGTCGGCATTGATGTAGGTGTAGTACACGAGGTCGGCCGGCATCAGGTCGATCGTGCCCTCGGTGCGCGCGAACGCGCCACCGAGCACGCGCGCGAGCGCACGCAGCAGCGTCGTCTTGCCCACCCCGACGTCGCCCTGCAGCAGCACGTGTCCGCGCGCGAACACCGCGGTGGTGACGAGCCGGATCACGTCGGCCTGGCCGATCACCGCCCGGCCGACCTCGCGCTCCAGCGCCAGCGCTCGCTCGCGTCCATCGGCGAGGCGGACATCGTCTCCATCCATGCAGGGCTCCTCGGTTGCGGGGACGTCGGTTCGCGCCATGGTGCCAGATCGAGCATCGGTGCTGCGCCCGACGGGCAGGCATGTGAAATCCGTGCACCCTATCATCGCGCCGATGCACGAGGCCGACGCGGTCATCATCGGGGCCGGTGCGGCCGGGTTGCACTGTGCGGCGATCGCCGGGCAACGCGGCATCCGCGTGCTGCTGATCGACCACGCGAGCGCGGTGGCCGAGAAGATCCGCATCTCGGGCGGCGGGCGCTGCAACTTCACCAACCGCGAGGCCACGCCGGCGCACTTCATATCGGCCAACCCCGATTTCTGCCGCTCGGCACTCGCGCGCTACACGCCACGCCACTTCATCGAGCTGGTGGATCGCCACACGATCGCCTGGCACGAGAAGCACAAGGGCCAGTTGTTCTGCGATGACTCCAGCCAGCAGGTCATCGACATGCTGCTGGCAGAATGCGCGCTCGGCCACGTGCAGCGCTGGCAGCCTTGCACGGTGGCGGCGGTGCGCCGCGGCGACAAAGGCTTCGAGCTCGACACCGATCGCGGCAGCGTCGCCGCAGCGCAGGTGGTGGTGGCCACCGGTGGCCTGTCGATCCCCAAGATCGGCGCCAGCGACTTTGGCTATCGGCTGGCGCGCCAGTTCGGCCACACCATCGTCGAGACCCGCCCGGGGCTGGTGCCGCTGACTTTCGACGCCGCGTCGTGGGCGCCTTTCGCCGCGCTGGCCGGGCTGTCGCTCGGCGTCACGGTGGCGGTCGATGGCAACGCCCGGTCCGAGTTTCACGAAGACCTGTTGTTCACGCATCGCGGCTTGAGCGGCCCGGCCATCCTGCAGATCTCGAACCACTGGCGCGCGGGCGACGCGCTGCGCATCGACTTGGCACCGGGGCAAGACCTGGAAAACGAACTGATCGCCGCCAAGCAGGGTGCGCAACGTCGCCTGGGCCAGGTGCTCGCCGGGCTGATGCCACGCCGGCTCGCCGACGCCTGGCTCGCCCTGCACGACGCATCACCCGGCGCCATGCTGCCCGAGATGCGCGACCGCGATCTCGCCGCGCTGGCGAGGCAGTTGCAGCGCTGGGCCGTCACGCCGAGCGGCAGCGAGGGCTACCGCAAGGCCGAGGTCACCGCCGGCGGCGTGGACACGCGCGAGCTGAGTGGCCAGTCGATGCAGAGCCGCCGCGTGCCGGGCCTGTACTTCATCGGTGAAGTGGTCGACGTCACCGGATGGTTGGGCGGCTACAACTTCCAGTGGGCCTGGGCCAGCGCAGCGGCGTGTGCGCGGGCGCTGCAGCATTGCAACGGCAACTACTGAACAGCCTGCGCCGAAGCAGTTGGCACGGCGGCCTCGACGCCACCTCGCAGCGCGCCACCTGAAACTGCAGGCTCATCTGCCCGTTGGGCTCCAGGTGAATCGGCGGATGCGACGTGTGCATGTCGCAATCGTTCAAGACGGCACGCGCCAAGACTGGCATCGTCATCGTGCATGAGCTGGTGACGGCGGGCGGCCAGGAGCGTACGCAAGCCCAGTACGAGGTGCTGCTGCACGACGCGGGGCTGCGCCGCCTGCGCACCACGGCCACCGCATCGGATCTGGGCCTGATCGAGGCGGCGTCGGACTGACTCCGCGCGCGGGGCTTCGCGGTGCCCCTCCCCCCTTAGAGCCCGTTCACGCCTCGACCGCGGGGCGCAGCGACAACGTCGCCAGGTGGCCGCCGCGTCGCAGCATGGCGCCGCGCATGCGCGCGTCGAAGTCGGCCGCGAACGACGCTTGCACCGAGTCGCGCTGCGCGAGCGCACGCGCCCAAGCCTGCATCGCCGGCAGCTGGTCGAACAAGCCGAAGCGGCCGATCCTCTCGAACACGGCCCAGTAGCGCAGGAACGGGGCGAATGCCGCGTCGACCAGCGAGAACGAGGCGCCGGCGAAGTACGGACCCCGTCCGAGTTCGCGGCTCAGGCGCTCGACCTTGTCGCGCACGGTGTCGAGCCTTGCGAACATCGCTTGTGCGTCTGGGGCGAGCGCGAAGGCGTAGTTGTCCATCAGCAGGCTCGAGCTGTATTCGATCCAGCCGCGGTGCCTGGCGCGCACCAGCGGGTCGCGCGGGTGCAGCGGCGGCGCGTGCGTCTCGTCCAGGTACTCGAGGATCACTGCGGATTCGAAGATCACCTCGCCTTGCACACGCATCAGCGGCACCTTGCCCAGCGGCGAGATGTCTCTGAACCACTGCGGGCGGTTGTCGAGATCGACGACGGTGCGGGCGAACGGCACCCCCTTCTCGCGCAGCACGATTTCGGCGCGCTGCACGAAGGGGCACAGTTCATGGCTGACCAGTTCGATCGGGTGATGCATGGCGCTCCAGGCTGCGAAGGCGGTGAATGGCTGATCGTCGATTTCGCCACCGATGGACCGGTTTGTCTTGGACGATTGCGACAGCAACGTCGACCGGCGCTCATGCAACGGCATCACAGGTAAACCGTGCCTCCGTGCGTGGCGGCACGAAACGCGCTGGCCAGCGGCGAACGCATCGACTGCACGAACTGGCGTGGCGTGAGGCCGGTCAGCTGGCGCACCACACGCGTCATGTGTGCCTGGTCTGCGTAGCCGGTGTGTGCCGCGATGTCGGCCAGTGAGGCGCCGGTCTGCGCGTGGCGTGACACCGCCTGCAGTCGCGCCACCTGCGCCAGGTGGCGCGGCGAGGTGCCGATCCAGTGGGCGAAGTTGCGCTCGAGCTGGCGGCGTGACACCGCGGCCTCGCGCGCCAGCTCGTCGATCGCCACACCCGGCTGCTCGAGCAGGCGCATCGCCACGCGCGCGGCGCGCACCGCGGCCGATGCCAGCCGGCGATGCGCCACCAGGCGCGATTCGATCCAGTGCGCCAGCACCTGCAGCTTGGCGTCGATGCCGTCGGCCAGCGCCACGTCGGACTCCAGCCGCATGGTGGTGCGTCGGTCGAGCAACTCGGCCACATGCGCGCGGATGAGCGGCAGCGTCGCCAGCGGCTGGCCGTCGAGCACCTGCACCGAGCCGAGCGGCGTCAGCAACGCAAAGAGCGTGATGCAGCGACCGGCCGGCACGAACGAGCCGGTGCCCCGCCGGATGCCGGTGAGGCAGGTGTTCCGGCCGTGCTCGCCCTTGGCCTCGATGCAGGCATCACTCGCGCGGCCGAGCTGCACGGTCAGCACCAGCGATTCGTGCGGCGCGACGAACATCGGGCGCTGGGCGATCGTGCCCACTTCGGTTGCCAGCAACGCGCTCACGTAAGGGCGCAGCGCGGCAGGAACGGCGAACGAGCGCGACCGGAAGGCCGACATCTCATGCGACAAGGCCGGCGCGGCCGCCGGCAGCGGTGCAGTGCACATCGTGGTGGTCTCCCTGGCAACGGCCCGGCCGGTGAACACACAGCCTTTTCAGCCGTCGCGATCCGCCTGAAGCGGTGGCAGCGGATTCTTGGCAATCCGGACATGCCCGTCTCGGGACCGTGGCCCTGTGCGTCCCTATTGCAGATGACGCGCCGCTGTCTGCGCCTGGGACCGTGGTCCCATGTCGCAAACGTCCAAGACCGCGGGGTGCGCGTTCGGCACAGTGCGCCGCTTTCGATTCCCAGCAGTTCAGGAGTACCCATGCGATCAGCGACATCCTTCGGTCTGGCCGCCGTCGTGGCAGCCAGCGTTATCGGTTTTGCAGCGTGCGGCGGCGGCGAGCAGGACCCTGGGCCGTCGGCAGCGGGCAGCGCCGACGTGCCGTCGGCCGCGGCCAGCGCCCCGTCAATCGGCGCAGGCGAACCCGCACGACGAGCAGACTCAGGCCGCGCTCGACGCACGAGAGGAGCAGGATCTGCTCGCCTGGGAGTTGCCCGAGCTCGTGCGTTTTCGCCGCCCGGACCTGGGCCTGCTCGACCTGTTGAAGGGCAAGCAACTGTTTGAACGCGAAACTTTCGGCGGCAACGGCCGCACCTGCCTCACCTGCCACAGCAGGGACACCGGCACCGTGTCGCCGCACGATGCGCAGCAACGCTTCGCCGCCAGCCCGCGCGACCCGCTGTTCGCCGGGGACGGCAGCGATGACGGCCAGGGTCAGGGTGTCACCCGCATGCTCAACGACGCCACGGTGCTGGTGCACATCAAGCTGCCCGACAACGTGAGCCTGGCCGACGACCCGGGCGCGCGCAGCGTGGTGCTGCGCCGAGGCATCCCGACCACGCTGAATACGCCGGCGCTCGACACGGTGTTGATGCTCGACGGTCGGCAGCCCGACCTGCTGCAGCAGGCCAAGAGTGCGATCGCCGACCATGCGCAGGCCACGCGGGTGCCTGCAACCGCTGAACTGCAGCAGATCGCGGCGTTCCAGCACACACCAACCTTCTTCAGCTCGTTCGCGATGCTGAAGTTCGCTTTCACCGGGGCGACCCCCAAGCTGCCGGCGGGGCGCAGCGATGCCGAGCGGCGCGGCCGCCGCTTCTTCGTCGATGCCGCGCCAGCGGGCGACCTGAAGACCGGCCTGTGCGCCGCCTGCCACAGCGGACCGATGCTCAACCAGACCAACGACTTCATCCCGGCGCCGCCGTTCGACGCCGGCGGCCGTTTCCAGAGCGTGGCGGTGTCCGAGTTCAACGCCGCCGGCAACCCGGTGCGGCGCTACGTGTTCAGGAACGCCGACGGCAGCACCACCGAGTTCGACAGCGCCGACCCGGGCCGCGCGCTGATCACCGGCGACGCCAACGACCCGCAGAGCCGCAACGCCTTCAAGATTCCCACGCTGTGGGGCGCGGCGCGCACGGCGCCGTACTTTCACGACAACTCGGCCCGGACGCTGGAGGACGTGGCGCGCCACTACGCGCGCTTCTTCGCCGCCATCTCGCCGATCGAGCTCACCGAGCAGGATCAGCGCGACATGGTGGCCTACCTCAGGCTGTTGCGCTGACCGAAGCCCGCCTCACGGGCCCGCACGATGGCTTGCGAGCGGTTCTCCACCGCCAGGCGCGCAAAGATGCCGGTGATGTGGTTGCGCACGGTCTTCTCGGACACGCCGAGCAGCGCCGCGATCTGCGCGTTGTCGCGGCCCTGCGCGATCAACTCCAGCAGCTCGCGCTGCCGCTCGGTGAGGCTGTCGAATGGTGCGCCGACCGCCGTCTCCTGCATGCGCGGCAGGAAGGCGCGCACCTCGTCGATCCAGTGGCGCCAACCGGGCTCGCTTTCGAGCAGCAGGTGGTTGCGGCTTTCGATCGGCACGAAGCGCGCGTTGGGTATGCCGCCGGCAATCAGGCGGCCCTCGTCGAACGGCACCCGCACGTCGTGCCGGCTGTGCAGCACCAGCGTCGGGCACACCACGCGCGGCAGCAGCGAGACGACGTCGATGCGCCCGAACTCGCGCATGAAGCGCGCCGCATTGATGGGCGAGGTCGAGATGCGCTCGTGCTCGTTGAACCAGCGATGTTGCTCATGGGTGCCGCCGGGGATGAACTGCGTGGTGAAGAACTGGCGGAACGCCGGGTCGGCCTTGCCCCAGCCGAGCTCGGCGAGCTTGATCATCATCTCGCCCTCCTCGCGCTGCTCGGGCGTGTCGCTGCGCACCAGGCGGCCGCGCGCGTAACCGCCGTGCATCACCAGGTGCGTCACGCGCTCGGGGTGGCGCACGGCGTAGGCGATGGCGATCGGCGCACCCTGCGAAATGCCGAGCAGCGCGAAGCGGTCGAGCCCGGCGGCCTCGACCACGGCCTCGAGGTCGACCACCCAGCTCTCGAAACTCAGGTCGTCGACTGCCCAGTCCGACAGGCCGCAGCCGCGCTCGTCGTAGCGCACGTAGGTGCACTGCTCGGCAAGCTCGCGCACCAGGTGGCCCCACACGGGGCTGTCGATGTCGTACTCGAGGTGCGACAGCCAGGTCGCCACCTTGATCAGCGGCGGTCCCGAGCCCAGCGTGGCCCAGGCCAGACGCACGCCGTCGTGACTGCGCGCAAAGCGAAACTGCTGCTTCGAAACGGCCATCGGCGTCACCGCATTCGGTGACGCCCAGTATAGGCCGCGCACTGGGCAGCGGCGGGCTTGCACGGCCCGCCGCGTGGCGACGCCTCAGCGGGGCCGGAACAGATCCTTCGCGATGCCGGCGTCCGAGAACAGGTAGTCGCGCGAGGCCTCGAGCTCGCGGCGCAGGCGGCCGATGTTGGCATTCGAGCAGGCGGCCCTTCCACTTGCGGATCTTGCCGGCCACGATCACCGTCTCGACGTTGCTGCGCTCCATCAGCGACACCACGGCGCCCGGCACATGGTTCAACGGCGCGACGTTGATCGCCTCGGCGTCGAGGATCACGATGTCGGCCTCCTTGCCCGGGGTCAGCGAGCCGGTCTTGGCCCGCAGCCTGAGGTCGCGTGCGCCGTTGACGGTGGCCCAGCGCAACACGTCGCGCGTGGTCACCAGCGGCGGCAGGTTGGCCTCGGGCGGGCCGTTTTCGCCGAGCGCGCGGCCGTTGATGAACATGCGCTGCAGCGCCATCGCCGAGCGCATCTGCGTGAACATGTCGGCCGTCAGCGTGCACTCGACGTCGGTCGACAGCGAGGGCTGGAAGCCGAGATCCAGCGCCTTCTGGATCGGCGGCGTGCCGTGCCGCATGTTCATCTCGATCGGCACCGCCAGCGACACGCCGACGCCGGCGTCGCGCGCCTTGCTCCACGCGAAGTCGGACATGCCGGTCATGTGGATGAACAGGTTGTCGGCACCGAAGGCGCCGGCGGCGGCCAGCGCGTCGAAGGTCGCGACGCATGCCGAAGGTGCCGACGATGTGCGCCGCCACCTGCAGGCCGAGCTCGCGCCCGATCTGCCAGGCCGCCTCGTAGCCGGGCAGGTAGATCTCGCCGCCCATGGTCATCGTCAGCAGCTGGTCGGTCGAGCTGAAGTACTGCGTCTTGATGCGCCTGGCGTCGGTGGGGTACTGGTTGCCCGGCACGCCGCCGGCGCTCTCGAAGTAGCCGAACACGGCGCGCCGCTGCGAGTCTTTCAGCGCCGCGATCGAGGCGTCGCTGTGCGTCGGCGAGTGGTGGATCTGCGAGATGTCGTGCACCGTCGTCACGCCGGCGTCGAGCTGGCTGAGCGAGCCGAACAGCGTGCTGATGTAGACATCGTCGGGCCGGTACACCGGCGCGAAGGCCAGCAGGATCTTCTGGAAGTAGTTGTTGGTCGTGGCCGGGTCGAGCCCGTCGAACAGCAGGCCGTCGGCCAGATAGCTGCGCAGCGCGGTCTCGAACAGGTGGTGATGGGTGTCGACGAAGCCGGGCATCACGATGCGGTCGCGCGCGTCGATCACCGCGGCGCCACCGGCATGCAGGTGGGGCCCGATGGCGACGATCTTCTTGCCTTCGATCAGCACGTCGGCCTGGGCAAAGTCGCCCACCAGCTCGGGATCCATCGACATCACGGCGCCGCCGCGGATGAGCAAGCGTCGGCCGTGGTGGCCGCTGTCTTCGGGCTCGCGGTCGTTGTGCGCCTTGGCCTGGCCGGCCATCAGCAGGTCGAGCGCCGACGCGGCGACGCCGGTGGCCGCGGCAGTCTTCAAGAAGTTGCGGCGCGAACCGGCGTGGTCTTGGGGAAATCCCCGGTCACAGAGTCTGCACATGTCTTGTCTCCTCGGGTGGACCTGCTCGCCAGGGGTTGGCGAAACGCGTGTTCTGCGCCGGCTTGCCGACATCCGCATCCGTGCAAACCCGTGCGTTCGCCTACGGTGTGCGATGGGATCTGGCGAGATGCCCTGGGTTCGCCTTCGCGACAACTAAGATGCGATTCGCGGATCGAGCGCCGAGGAGTGGACGAATGGCCAAACGCGCACCGTTGCAGCTCTATGTGCCCGAGCCGACCGGGCGCCCCGGTCGCGAGACCGATTTCTCCTACCTGCATCTGTCGCCCGCCGGTGCCGTGCGCCGCCCGCCGATCGACGTGGCGCCGGTCGACACCAGCGACCTCGCCCACTCGCTGGTGCGGGTGCTCGACGGCGACGGTCATGCGGTCGGCCCCTGGGCGCCGCCACCCGACGTCGAGCTGCTGCGTCGCGGCCTGCGCGCCATGCTGAAGACGCGCATCTTCGACGCCCGCATGCTGATCGCGCAGCGGCAGAAGAAGATCTCGTTTTACATGCAGTGCCTCGGCGAGGAGGCCATCGCCACCGCGCACGCCTTCGCGCTGCAAGCCGGCGACATGTGCTTTCCGACCTATCGCCAGCAGGGCCTGCTGCTGGCGCGCGACGACGTCTCGATGGTCGACATGATGTGCCAGCTGCTGTCGAACCAGCGCGACCCGATGCGCGGGCGCCAGCTGCCGGTGATGTACTCGTACAAGCGGTTCGGCTTCTTCAGCATCTCGGGCAACCTGGCGACGCAATTCATCCAGGCGGTCGGCTGGGGCATGGCCTCGGCGATCAAGGGCGACACCAAGATCGCCTCGGCGTGGATCGGCGACGGCGCCACCGCCGAGGCCGATTTCCACACCGCGCTGACCTTCGCGCACGTGTACCGCGCCCCGGTGATCCTCAACGTCGTCAACAACCAGTGGGCGATCTCGACCTTCCAGTCGATCGCCGGCGGCGAGGCGACGACCTTTGCGGGGCGCGGCATCGGCTGCGGCATCGCGTCGTTGCGCGTCGACGGCAACGACTTCCTGGCCGTGCTCGCGGCGTCGCGCTGGGCCGCCGAGCGCGCGCGTGGCAACCTCGGGCCGACGTTGATCGAGTGGCTCACCTACCGCGCCGGAGCCCACTCGACCTCCGACGATCCCTCGCGCTATCGCCCGGCCGACGACTGGCAGCACTTTCCGCTCGGCGACCCGATCGCCCGCCTGAAGCAGCACCTGATCAGCCTCGGCGCCTGGTCCGAGCCCGAACACGAGGCCGCGACGAAGGAGCTCGAGGCCGAGGTGATGGCCGCGCAGAAGGAGGCCGAGCGCTACGGCACGCTGCTCGACGGCCACAACCCGCCGCTGGCGTCGATGTTCGAGGACGTCTACAAGACGATGCCGCCGCACCTGCACGAGCAGCTGCGCCAGGCGGGAGGAGCTTGACTTGAACGGCTACGGAGCTTCGAGTGGGCCGGCGCGGTGGCTCGCTGCTGATCGCCCTTCATGCAAAGGGTCGGCGCGGCGCGGCGGGCGGTGCCCGGTGTGGGCTCCTACTGTGGCGGTCGGCACTGCGTGCCGACTCCGCTGCGATGCTCGCGCCGGGGTCGCGCCGCGAAACTCGCTTCACTCCCTGCGGTCGTTGCGCTCGGACAATCGCGGCGAGTCAGATGAACGAAGCGCGCTGCGCGCGCCGACCCCGCCGCTGCGCTTCTCGCCGCCCCACAAGTCGCCCACCCCGGGCACCGCCCACCGCGCAGCAACGCTCGTGCTGTTCGTCGAAGGGCACGGTGGTGCCGGCAAAGCCGTGGGTGGGTGTGCGTCGGCAGCGACATATGCGGCGCCGAGGAGCGCAGAGCTCATGGCCGCGCGCGCGCAGCGCGCGCTTCGTCCTCTGACTCGCCGAGACTGTTTGAGCGCAACGACCGCAGGGAGTGAAGCGAGTTTCTCGGCGGGCCATGAGATCGAGCACCGCAGGGAACCCCTCGCGCAGCGAGGGGCTGCCGCATTCGAGCGCCGGCGCATACCCGCCCGCGGCTTTGCCTCGCTCCAAACGACGCAGTTCTCAGGGCGATTGCCATTGCTGGCAACGAGCGAGACGCAGGTCAGCACAGCGGAGCCACTGACATGCCCCAGATGACGATGATCCAGGCGCTGCGCTCGGCGATGGACGTCATGCTCGAGCGCGACCCCGACGTGGTGGTGTTCGGCGAGGACGTCGGCTACTTCGGTGGCGTGTTCCGCTGCACCGAGGGCTTGCAGGCCAAGTACGGCACGTCGCGCGTCTTCGACACGCCGATCTCCGAAGGCGGCATCGTCGGCATCGCGGTCGGCATGGCGGCGTATGGGTTGCGGCCGGTGGCCGAGATCCAGTTCGCCGACTACTTCTATCCCGCTTCGGACCAGATCGTCTCGGAGGCGGCCCGCCTGCGTTACCGGTCGGTCAACGACTTCAGCGCGCCGCTGACCATCCGCATGCCGTGCGGCGGCGGCATCTTCGGCGGGCAGACGCACAGCCAGAGCCCGGAGGCGCTGTTCACCCACGTGTGCGGCATTCGCACCGTCCTGCCGAGCAATCCGTACGACGCCAAGGGACTGCTGATCGCATCGATCGAGAGCGACGACCCGGTCATCTTTCTCGAGCCCAAGCGCCTGTACAACGGCCCGTTCGACGGCCATCACGACCGGCCGATGGTGCCGTGGTCCAAGCACCCGCTGGGTGACGTGCCCGAGGGCCACTTCACGGTGCCGCTGGAGTCGGCGTCGGTGTTTCGACCCGGCCAGGCAGTGACGGTGTTGACCTACGGCACGATGATCTTCGTCTGCGAGGCCGCCGCGCACGAGAGCGGCATCGACGCCGAGATCATCGACCTGCGAAGCCTGTGGCCGCTGGACCTGCCGACGATCGTCGCTTCGGTGAAGAAGACCGGTCGCTGCGTCATCGTCCACGAAGCCACGCGCAGCACCGGCTTCGGCGCCGAGCTCTCGGCGCTGGTGCAGGAACAGTGCTTCTATCACCTGGAGGCGCCGATCGAGCGCGTGACCGGCTGGGACACGCCGTATCCGCACGCGCTGGAGTGGGCCTACTTTCCCGGGCCCGCGCGTGTCGCCGCCGCGTTGCGGCGCGTCGTGGAAGTGTGAGCGCGCCATGACGGTCCGCACGATCAAGGTGCCCGACATCGGCGAAGGCATCGCCGAAGTCGAACTCGTCGCATGGCACGTCAAGCCCGGCGACCAGGTGGCCGAGGATCAGATCCTCGCCGAGGTGATGACCGACAAGGCCGCCGTCGAGGTGCCGTCGCCGCTGGCCGGTCAGGTCGTCGCGCTGGGCGGCGAAGTCGGCCAGACGCTCGCCGTCGGCGCCGAGTTGATACGCATCGAGGTCGCGGGTTCGCAAGCCGCGCGCGCCACATGGGCCGACGCCGCAGCTGCGCCTGCGGCGCCGGAGACGGTCGTCACCCGTGCACCCTCACCGCCGGCGCAGCCGGTGACGGCGGATACGACCTGCGCCGGCGCCGCCGGTCGCCACGCAGCCCCCGCCCAAGGCCGCGCCGCAGTCTGCGAAGGCACCGGCGGCCGCTGCGGCCAAAGGGCGCTGTCGTCGCCACCGACCGCCCGATCGCGTCGCCCTCGGTGCGCCGGCGTGCCTGGGAGCTCGGTGTCGACTTGAAGACCGTTGCAGCCACCGGCCCCGGTGGCCGCGTCACGCATGCCGACGTCGAGGCCGTTGCGGCTTCGAATCCTGCGGCCTCGCCCGACGGGGCGGCTGTCGCCACCGGCTACGCCGAGCGCAGTGGCGAAGAAGCGATCCCGGTCATCGGCCTGCGCCGGCGCATCGCGATGAAGATGCAGGAGTCCAAGCGCCGCATCCCGCATTTCGCCTACGTCGAGGAGATCGACGTCACCGAGGTCGAGGCGCTGCGTGTGCAGCTCAATTCGAGGTGGGCAGATCAGCGTGGGCGGCTGACACTGCTGCCGCTGCTGGCACGGGCCATCGTGCTGGCCGTGCGCGAGCATCCGGTGGTCAATGCGCGTTTCGACGACGAGGCCGGTGTCGTCACCCGGTTCGGCGCCGTGCACCTGGGCGTGGCGACGCAGACTTCCAACGGTCTCATGGTCACGGTGGTGCGGCACGCCGAGGCGCGCGACCTGTGGTCGACGGCGGCCGAAGTGGCGCGCCTGGCCGAAGGCGCTCGCGCGGGACGCGCCACGCGCGCCGAATTGACCGGCTCGACCATCACGATCAGCAGCCTCGGCGCGCTGGGCGGCATCGTGTCGACACCGGTCATCAACCACCCCGAAGTTGCCATCGTCGGCGTCAACCGCATCGTCGAGCGGCCCGTGATGCGCGGCGGCGCGATCGTCGCGCGGCAGACGATGAACCTGTCGTCGTCGTTCGACCACCGCGTCGTCGACGGCATCGACGCCGCCCGTTTCATCCAGGCGGTGCGCGGCTATCTCGAACACCCGGCGACGATGTTCGTGCCATAGGAGACCTTCATGGACCCCGAAACCCTCAACCTCAGCATCCGCAAGTTCCTCAAGACAGTGGGCGTCAATTCGCAGCGCGAGATCGAGCAGGCGGTCGCCAAGGCGATCGCGGCCGGATCGATTCGAGGCGCCGAGACGCTGGCGGCGACGATGACCTTGCACATCGCCGGGTTGCAGCTCGAGGTGAAGTTCGACGGCGAGATTCAGCTGCAGTGAAGCGACTCGTCGTTGCACAGCCGTTGCCGGCCAACGCGCCGGCCTCGCGCCCGCCGGGAAGCCCGATGACGCGATGCCTGTTCGTGCTGACCCTCACCCTGCTGACTGCATTGGCGCAGGCCAACACGCTGCGCTGGGCCGGGCGCGGCGACATCGGCACGATGGACCCGCATTCGTTCAACGAGGGGCTCACCGACAACATCGTGGGCCACATCTATGAGCAACTCGCGCAGCGCAACCGCCAGCAGCAGATCGAGCCCGCGCTGGCCGAGAGCTGGACGGTGGTCAACGACACCACCTGGCGCTTCACGCTGCGCGCCGGCGTCAGGTTCTCCGACGGCAGCCCGCTCACCGCCGCCGACGCGGTGTTCTCGATCGAGCGCGCGCAGCAGGCCAGCTCGCAGCAGGCCTACTTCGCGCGCCAGCTGGGCAAGCCCACGCAGATCGACGAGCGCACGTTCGAGCTGAAGCTCGAAAAGCCCAACCCGCTGCTGCTGGAGCACCAGCTCAACGTGCGCATCATGAGCGCCGCCTGGTGCCGCGCCAATGGCGTGGCCAAGGTGCCCGACTTCACGAAGAAGGAAGAAGGCCACTCGACGCGCCATGCGATGGGCACCGGGCCCTTCGTGCTCGAGCGGTTCGAGCCGGGCATCCGCGTCACGCTCGCCAAGCACCCGGCGTGGTGGGACCGATTCGACGGCAACGTGACCCGCATCGTCTACACGCCGATCGGCAACGACGGCACGCGCACCGCGGCGCTGCTGTCGGGCGACATCGACTTCACGCACGACACGCCGCCGCAGGATCTGACGCGCCTGGCCGGCGAGAGCGCGGTCAGGCTGGTGCAAGGGCCCGAGAACCGCGTGCTCTTCTTCGTGCTCGACCAGTTTCGCGACGAGCTGCTGCACGCCAGCGTCAAGGGCAAGAATCCGTTCAAGGACGTGCGCGTGCGCGAGGCCTTCGCGCTGGCCATCGACGCCGAGGCGCTGAAGGCCGGCACGATGCGCGGCCAATCGGTGACCACCGCGTGCCTGGCCACCGCGGCGGTGGGCTGCCTGGCGCCCGAGCTCGAGCAGCGCCCGAAAGCCGACCCCGCGCGCGCACGCCGTCTGCTGGCCGACGCGGGCTACGGCGAGGGCTTCGAGGTCACGCTCGACTGCCCGAACGACCGCTACGTGAACGACCAGCCGATCTGCATCGCGGTGGCCGCGATGCTCGGGCGCGTGGGCGTCAAGGTGCGCGTCGATGCGCGGCCGAAGACGATCTTCTTCCAGAAGATCGAGCGCCTGGACACCAGCATGTACCTGCTCGGCTGGGGTGGCGGCACCACCGACGCGCAAGGCATCCTCGATCCGATCGTGCACCGGCCCGATGCGCGCACGCAGAAAGGCAGCTACAACTATGGCCGGGTCGGCGACGAGCAGCTCGACGCGATCATCGATGCCGCCGGCAGCGAGATGAACGTGCCCAAACGCGCGCAGCTGATCGCCGACGCGCAGCGCCGCACGCAATCACAGTTCTACGTGCTGCCGATCCACCGCCAGATGATCACCTGGGCCGCGCGGCGCCACGTGACCCCGGTGGTGATGCCCGACAACGCGGTACGCGGGCACTGGGTGCGCATCGACTGACGCGCGCTGCAGCCGTGCCCGGCCGGCGCACGCCTCGAGACGGCAGGCGCTTGTCGCGCTTCTTGCCGACGGCACTGGTCTGCATGTCACCGTCACCTGGTAGGTCTCGCCGAGGTGTTCCGCCACGCTCCAGCGGGCCGGCTTGGACCGACATCACGGCGGACGATCGCGAAGAACGTCAGCGTCATGCCGCCGTCGGGCCGCTCTGGGTCAAGGCCACCGTGTCGGCTGCACCTGCGGGAACGCGCGGTAGTCCCTGCCGGATCGCCGAGCGGGCGAGCACGTCCGCGTCGATGTACTTCAACTGGCGCGGCAATCCGAACAGCGAGTACAGCCGCATCACTTGCGCAGCGGGCTGAGGTCCTTGCGCCTCGAGCAGCGCCTGCTCGCGCAGCGCGCAGGCGAACTTCGCCGTCGACGCGCGAGCAATAGACCTTGTCGCCGCGACACCACGACGTTGTGGTTGTCGTGGTCGCGGCTGCCCTTGGCCTACGACGTACGTCATCTCCGACGCGCCGGCAGGCAGGCCGGCGCGGCGTCAGGGCGCGAGTAGACCTCGACGGCATCGGCCTTGACGCCGAAGGTCGAACTACAGGTGCGCAGATCGCGCCGTTGCCGAAAGGCGCTGGTGGCTGCGGGTGCAGAGGTTCGTGATGACAAGATCCTGCAAGAACTGTGGCGAGCATCTGTCCGCGCAGATCGTGCTGTGACGCAGGCTCGGCGATGCGCCGTCGAGGGTCGCGAGGCCGCGCGGCGCATTCGATGGATCTCGTCGAGCTTGTCGGGCTGTGTGTATGGCTAGCTCTGCTGTGGATTTGTCCCGCATAGAGCGCAAGCGCTTGCGCGCATCTTGTGGGGCGAGACGGCCGCCCGGCGGCGTGGTCACAGGTGCGGTCGGGGCAGCTCCTTGGTGCGCTTGAGCACGGTGTACATGCCGTCGACCGCGGCCTTGAACTGTGGCGTCCTTCTTGTACAGGTCGAGCCAGGTGCGCATAGTAGGGGTTGGTGCCGTCCACCAGGTTGTCGAGCGCCCCTCTTCTCTGCTGCGCCGGCGTCAAGGCCCGGCCGAGGGCGGTTGCCCTGCCCACGATGGCGGCGCGGTACTCGTAGAGAAAGCGATAGAGCCGTGCAGAGCATGCGTGGATGCAGTGTGAGCTTGTGGTTGACTTCGTGCGCCAACGTGTCGATGCTACTGGTTTGTACGCCGGCCACAGGCCTCGGCGCGCGTGGCGCACAACTCGATGTTCGGGTCAGATGCCGTCGTCGTTGGCCTTGCCCCAGTTGTAGAGGTTGACGCCGGGCGGGTCGCGCTACGTACAGGCCGATGTGGATCTTGCCATCGACCACCTGATCCAGCGTGTTGCGCAGCGTCTTGTCTGCGCCAGGACGCGCCGGCAGCTTGGCGCCGAGGATGTCTCAGCCGATGATCTCCACCAGCGCCTGCTGCTGCGCCGGCTGGCGCTGGCTTTCTTGTACAGAATCGGTGTGGCTGCGCAGCTTGACCACGTAGCAGCCAGCACCTTGGCACGGTCGGCAGCCCGACCCAGCGCGCTTGTAGCGACCGCTGGCTAGCAGCGTGTAGATGCCCTTGGCGAAGTCCCTGCTCGCTGCTGAAGTCGTCGAGCGACGCGGCTTGCTTGCCCGCATCGTTGATCGCCTGGAATCCGGAGTCGTTGGTGCTCAACCTGCGCAGGCGGTGGCGTGAACATCGGCGCTGGTCGGGGGTGCTGGGCCAGCGCCTGCATGATCGCCCGCTTGGTACTCGCGCCCGCGTAGTGGAAGTCTTACCGAGCGGGTACACGACAAGCAGGCGTGCGTTGTCGAGCACATCGCGCTTGTCGGCTTTGCTCGGCGACGTGCCGCCGACGCCGAACTTGCCGCTGTGCCCTTGGTACGCCTCGCTGGCAGCGACGTCCTTGAACGCGCCGATCGCGCTGGCCTGCTGCGTGGGCGTGAGCTTCTTGAATGCCGGATCGCCGGCCAGCAGTTGCAGCCCCTCGCTGAAGACGGCGTCGCCCGCGTGCTCGGCGAGCGCCGACAACAGCACCCTGCGCGTGTCGGCGTGGCCGCCGTGGAAGCCGGGCGACTTGGCCAATCCGATCAGCGTGTCCACCGAGCCCGGCTGGGCCACCGGCAGGCCCAGGCGCTCGAGAATGGTTTGTCGGCTGGTCGAGTCGAGCTTCTTGAAGTCTTCGCTGGCCTTGAAGTCGACGGTCTTCAGCGCGGTGCCGATCTGATCGGCCGCCCACCGGTTGTCGCCGTCACCCAGGTCGCCCTTCAACTCGGCGAGCGCACGCTCCAGCAGGGCGCGTCCGTCCTTGTTTTCGGCCAGCTCGATCAGCGCCGGCAGCGGCAACTCGGCCAGGCCGCGCGCCACCTCGCGCCGCTGGCTGCCATGGCTGAGCGCGGTGAACATCACCTCGAGCATGTTGCGGGCTTGTTTCGGGTCGCGCAACGCGACGGCCGCGACGTTGGAGCCGATCTGCTCGCCCGCATCGCGATGGCAATCGAGCGATGAGCAACCCGGTGAACTTGACGTCGCACGTGGTCATGGAGGCTGCTCCTGCATGCAGGCGTCGGCCTGCGCGGCGATCGGCCCCACATGGCGCCGACCCGAGCACCTACGGAGCGTGGCCGCAAGGAGACAAACGCACTGGGAGATCCGCAGCTGGGAGCAATCCCAGCTGGGAGCGACCCCAGCGTCGTTGCGGCGCCTGCCCGGCGGCGACGGTCAGTGCGACCTGTGAGGCGGCTGACCCGGATGAACGAGTCGTGCGGCGGAGCAGCGCGGGCTCAATAGCCCAACCTCAACTCGCCTTCCGACATCCCGTTCACCTTGCCATCCTTCAGCCAGTCGGCCGAGGCCTTGAACAGCAGCAGGTGATTGCGCTCCCACATCGCGTTGTGCGACGCGCATGCCAGGTCGACAAAGACCTTCTGCCTCGACCCCACATCGGCATACAGCTGCCGCACCTCAGCTCGGGACGATTTGCTTGTCGTGCACGCCAGCCACCATCAGAAACCGGCGTCTGCAGCCCTCGCTACGACGGCCCGATTCCACCCCCACACGGGCACCTGTGGTGCCCGCCGCACTGCAGCCTCCACGGGCGGCACCCACTGCGGTCGGACGCCAACATCTCCGACCACACCGAGGGCACTCACGGCCGGCTCGTACTGGTAAGGACATCCGACCTGACGGTCCCAGTTGGCTTTGAAAGCGGCCGCGCTTCTGCGCCGTAATCGGGGCTCGCGTTCGGTGGCAGGCGGATTGGGCGCATCCGTCGGCGTGTCGAGCTTGTAGACCGGCGCGAGCGCGACCAATCGCTCCACCTTGTCTGGAGTTGCGCAGCGCAAAGCCACCCACGCGCGGCCCGCCTTGCGACCAAGCCACCAGCGAAACCTTGTCCACGCCACGCAGTTTGCGCAGATAGTCGACCACGGCGCCGATGTCGTCCCAGTCCGATCCGATCGTCGTCATCGCCGTTGGGTAGGTCGGGCTGCACGGCGCGGGAACGTGCTTCGGAATGAACTGCGCTTGCTACTCCCTCGAGAGGTTGCACAGGTTCACTCATGGGCGGCGGGCGCGTCGAGCGTCCGTAGCCCGTGAGATCCACCGAGAACGCGGCGAAACCGGCGGCGCGCGAGATACGCCATCCAGCTGTAGTCGCCGTGCGGCACGTCGAACGCCACTTCGGCTGGCGTGCCCGCGCCGTGCACGAACAGCACCACCGGGGCACGCGCGCCACCGGCAGAGGGCACGGCCACTTCGCGCACGTAGAGCTGCGCCTCTCGGCCCGCCATCGACGGCGCGCTCGACTGCACTTTCACGAGGTGATCTGTCCGCACCAGGCGGGCGCCGCTGTCGCCGCCCGGTGCAGCGCACGCCACGGTGAGGCTCAGTCAGGAGCCAAGGCGCCCAGAGTCTTGGAGGCATAATTTCTCCTCCCGAGTTCAGAGGCGCAAGCTACTCCTCGCCGCCTCGAGACTCAATAGCACGAACCCGCTGCTGCGCTTGCCACGGATACGCCGGTTCACTGTTGTGCGGGTTTGACAGTGCCCGGCCGAGATGCTCACCGCTCACAACCGCCACCGCCACCAGACCTGCAGCGCACGCTGCCGCTGCGCCGTGTCGCGCCACCACCAGACCCCGGCGCCCAGCTGCTGGCGTGCGTCGATGTCGAGTTGAAGGCTGCCGTTCAGGCCCGAGATCGGGCCGGCGGCAAAACGCTGCGAGGTGGGCAACGCATCGCCATGCGAAGCCGACCAGCGCGACGCGCGCGGCCGCGGTCTGCACCAGCAAGCCCACGCTGGCCAGCGTGACGTCGCCGCCCGCCGGATGGCCCAGCGGCATGTGATCGTGCGTGTAGCCGTGCCGGTAGACGCTGCTGGTGTAGGTGATGCCCGGCGGCCTCGAGGTGCCGTAGGCATGGCCGGCGATCAGGTCGTTGTACTCGACGAAGCCGCGCACCGCGGCTTCGTGCACCATCCAACGGGCCTCGAAACCCGGCCTGCGCGATGTAGGCGCTGGGCAGGTAGCCGTTTTCGTCCTCGCCGACCATCTGGCCGTAGAAGACCAGCGCGGCGCTCGTCGCCCAGCTCCAGCCGCCAGTCGAAGCCGCCGAGCTGGTTGCCCGGTTGGTTGTCGGCGGTGATGCCGCGGGTGCCCACGTTGTCCCAGCCGATCAGGCCGTGCATCAGCGACTCGAAGCTTTCGTCGCGCCCGTGACCGCCCCATTGCAGCGTGCGCGACAGGCCCAGTTGCAGGCGGTCGAACGGCTGCAGCTGCAGGCGAAGGCCGATCAACGCCGGCAGCCGCGGGTCGTGGCCGAACAGCCGCCCGAAGAAGACGTCGGCCATCCACGGCCCCATCCACTGCAGCCATGGGCTGCTGCTGACTTGCGGCAGCGGACGCCGCCAGCCCACCGCGGCCAGCGGCGGCGCGGCGCCGTCCAGGATCAGGCTGCCGGTCCAGCCCGGGTCCCCAGTTGCGTCGCTGCACCGACGCATAGAACTCGCCGCCGTCATGGCGCACGGCGAGTTCGCTGCCGTCGAGATTCCACTCGCCGCCCCGGAACATCCTGAAACGGCGGCGCCGTGCGCGTCGAGCGCAGCTCGGTCCAGCCCGCGCCCAGGCGCAGCAGGAACTCGGGCACGTCGCACACGGTCAGCAAGCCTTGCAGGCCGGCGCTGCCGCGCACCACAGGGCTCACGATCCACGGCGTGTCGACCGGCGGGCCGCCGACACCCACCGTGAGGCCATCGGGTGGTGACGTCACGGCCAACTCGGTGCTGCGATCGATTCGCCATTCGGTGCGCGGCGGGGCCGGCGGGCACGCGTTCGATGCCCCTTGCTCGCCATCGACCTGCGCCAGCGGGATCCAGGCATAACCAGCGCAGCAATGATGACGGCGCCGTGGAAGACGGTGCTGGACAGCGGCACGGTTCGAAGGGGCGAAGCTGACGTTTGCGCTGCGCGGGCATGCATCGTGCCCGGTCGGTATCAGGCTGCAATGTCGGCCGTGCGGTCGCCTGTCATTGTTGCGCCGGCAGCGTGCGGCGGCACGCGACATTTACTCTCTTACCCGATGGCCGCGACGATGCGTTCGGCCGTCAGCGGCAAGTCGCGCACGCGCACATGCGAGTGCATCGAACAGCGCGTTGGCGATCGCCGCCGCGGTAGGCCCGAGCGAGGCCTCGCCGGCGCCCAGCGATGGCGCATCCGACGGCACGACGTGCACGTCGACCAGCCGGCACCTCCGAGAAACGCAGGATCGGATAACGCTCCCAGGCGTCGCTGGTGATGCCCTCGCTGTCAAAGCGCACGGCTTCCTTCAGCACCCAGCTGGTGGCCTGGATCGCACCGCCTTCGATCTGCGCGCGCACGCCGTCGGGGTTGATCGCCAGCCCCACGTCCACCGCGACCGTGAGGCGCCGCACGCGCAGCGACGCACCGGCCTCGACCTCGGCCACCACCGCGCACCAGGCACCGGTGTTCTTGTAGCGGGCAAAGCCGATGCCGTGGCCCACACCCTCGGCGCGCGAGCGCGCGGGCCAGCCGGCTGCCGTCGCAGCCCGCTCGAGCACGGCGAGCGCTCGCGGATCGTGTGCGAGGTGGCGGCGCCGCCAGGCCAGCGGGTCCTCGCCGGTCGCGGCGGCGATCTCGTCGACGAAGCTCTCGGCCGCGAACACGTTGGCCAGCGCGCCGAGCGAGCGCAGCGCCGAGCTGCGCGGCAGCGGCCCGGTGACCTGATGGCTCAACACCTGCCAGGCGTGCCAGGTCGTAGCCGGGAATCGCGTTGCGTTCGGCGCCGCCGCCCGACGACAGCGGCATGTTGATGGCCGGTGGTTGCGCGAAGGCGTGCTCGATCTGCCAGCAGCCGAGCAGCGCCGGCGTGGCGCTGCGCCCCGGGCGTTGGCTGTGCCCCGTGCTCCACACCTGATGGCGCCAGTGCACAACCCGCCCGTGCTCGTCGAGATCGGCTTGCAGCTCCACCACCATCGCCGGGCCGAGCGGCGAGCGCGTCAGTTCGTCGGCGCGGCTCCACAGCACACGCACCGGCCGGCCCGGCACGCGGCGCGCCAGCCAGGCGGCATCGAAGGCCACGTCGTCGGCGCCGTTGTGCCCGTAGCAGCCGGCCCCTTGCACGTGCTGCACGCGCACCGCGTCGGGCTCGATGCCGAATGCCAGCGCCAAGTCGCGGCGCAGATTGAAGATGCCCTGGCTGTGGCTCCACACGTGCAATCGAATCGCGCCGGCGCGTTGATCGTCCCAGCGCGCGAGCGCGCACGACGTGCCGATCGATGCATGCGCGATCCAGGGTTTGCTGTAGCGCGCCGTCAGCGTGCGCACCACGCCGCTCTCGGCGCGCCGGCCGTGCTCGGCCACGACGTGCGTCTTGACCGGCAGTTGCTGCAAACGCTCGAGCGAGTCGTGCTCGTCGGTCCACGGCACGTCGGCCTGCCAGCGCGCGGCGCCGGCCAGCAGGCCGATCGCACGATCGGCCTGCGCACTGGTCTCGCACAACACGCCGAGCAAGCGGCCATCGCGATAGGCGCCGATCAGCCCGGGCACGCCGTCGACTGCGGCCACGTCCACCGCGAGCAGATCCGAATCCGGCCGCGGCGGGTGCAGCACGCGGCCGTGCAGCAGGCCAGCGGGCGACAGATCGTGGATGTAGCTCGGCCGCCCCGCCAGCTTGGCCGCCAGGTCGACGCGCGGCAGCGATTGCCCGACGACCGCGGGTGCGGCAGCGGCATCGCGCAAGCCGCTCGCGCGCTCGCGGGCTTGCACGCAGGCCTGGCGCAGCGCCGCGCCGGCGTCGTGCACCGAGTTGCTGCCCGAGGTCACGCCCTCGTCGGGCCCGTGCAGCGTGTCGGCGGCCAGCACCTGCACGCGCTCGGGCGCGATGCCCAGTTCGTGGGCCGCGATCTGCGTCAACGCGGTGAGAATGCCCTGGCCGAGCTCGACCTTGCCGGTGCGCACGAGCACCGTGCCGTCGTCACTGAATTGCAGCCTCATCGCAGGCTCTGCGCCGCGCGCAGCACCGCGCGCACGATGCGGTTGTGCGCGCCGCAGCGGCACAAGTGGCCGTCGAGCGCGCTGCGCACGTCCGCATCCGTCGGGTCTGGCAGACGGCGCAGCAGTGCAGCAGCGGCCACCAGCACCCCCGAGCCGCAATAGCCGCACTGCAGCGCCTGCTCGGCGACGAAGGCGTCGGCCAGCGCCGGCGGCAAACCCTCGACCGTGGTGAGCGCCTTGCCCTGCAGCGCCCACAGCGGCAGGTTGCACGCGGCCTGCGACACGCCATCGACCAGCACGTGACAGGCACCCGCATTCGCCGGCGCCGCAGCCGAAGCGGGTGCCCTTGAGGTCGAGCACGTCGCGCAGCACGTCGAGCAGCGGCGTCTTGGGGTCGGCCTGCACCACGTGCGGCGTGCCGTTGACCGTGAAGCGGGTCGCCTCCACCGCACGATGCTACCGCGGCGATGGTGAAACACCAGTCGCCCGCGCGCGCTGCGCCGCAGCGGCTACGCCGGACTGCGCTCGGCTCGCGTCTTGGCGATCGGGTCGTGGAAACGCTGTTTGTTCGTGCCGTCGCGCTTGGCCGCACGCAGCGCCAGGTGGGCTTGCTTCATCAGCGAGCGCTCGTCCTGCGCATCCTGCGGGTAGGTGGCGATGCCCACACAGGCGGTGAGCCGGAACTCCTGGCCTTGAACGACCACCGGCTCGTTGACGGCCTCGAGCAGCTTGCGTGCGATCGGCTCGGCGTCTTGCGGCGTGGGCAACTCGTGCGCCAGCACCGCGAACTCGTCGCCGTCGAGCCGGGCCACGACGTCGCTGGCGCGCAGCTGCTTCTGCAGGCGCCGCGCGAACTCGCGCAGCAAGGCGTCGCCGGCATCGCGGCCGAGGCTGTCATTCATGCGCTGGAAGCGGTCGATGTTGAGCAGCAGCACCGCGAAGCGGCGCTCATAACGCTTGGCAAGCTCGGCCGCCTGGCTCACCAGCTGGCGCAGCGCGGCGCGATTGGGCAGCCCCGTCAACTCGTCGTGCGTGCTGAGGTACTGAATGCGCTGCGCCGCCTGCTTGTGCACCGTGATGTCGCGCGCCGTGCCGCGGTAACCGGTGAACTGCCCGTTGGCGTCGTGGATCGGGTCGCCATTGGTGCTGATGTGAACCATCTCGCCCTTGTCGTCGCGATACACCGTCTCGAAATCGCGAAACGGCTGATGGCGCAGCAGCGCGGCGCGATGCTCGTCCCAGTCGCTGCTGCCGGGCACGAGACCACCCACCTCCCAGAGGCAGCGGCCAATCAGCGCCGGCGCCATCGCGGCTGCGGGCCGCGTCACGCCGTGACCCTCGAAGCGGATGAAGCGCAACTGCGCGTCCTGCTCCCAAAACCAATCGGACGACAGCGTGGTCAGGCTGCGCAAGCGCTTTTCGCTCTCGGCGAGTTGCGCTTGAGCCTGCGCGCGCAGCAGGAATTGCGCGACTTGGCCGCCCAGCAGCCGCACGCCCGCGAGCAGCGCTTCGTCGGGCTCGTGCACCTCGGTGCTGCACATCTCCACCACGCCCAGCACCTGGTCGCCCACGGCCACCGGGAACGCCAGTGCGGTGCGCAGCCCGGCGCGCAGCGCGATCGGTACCTTGCGAAAACCCTCGTCCTTGGCGATGTCGGGCACCCACACCGGCTTGGCGCCAAGCCAGGCCGCGCCGACCAGGCCAGCGTTGTTGAGGATCGGCCGTCGGCCGCGCGTGTAGCCCCAGGTACTCGGCGATGCCCGGTGTGTCGATGCCCCAGGCACCCAGGCACACCAGACGGTCGGCCACCTCGGCATCGCGCGACCACAACGTGCCGCAGGCCCAACCCAGCGCGTCGCAAAAGGCGCCGACGATCTTGGGTGCGGCCTGCGCGCTGCTGCCCGACCCCGCGAGCACGAGTGACAGCCGCTGATCGATGCGCAGCAACAGCGTGAGGTGCGGGTTCGAAGCGGTCATGGGCTGAATGCGGCGGTACGCCAACGATCTCGGCAGCCGAGCCCGGAAACTGAACCCCGCTTGCGCAGCAACGTCACGCTGACGCTACCAACGATGGGGCGTTGCACAGCTTGGATCGATGACAAACACCGGCGCGGGTTTGTACGGGGTGCGGCGGCACTCGCCATCGGCGGTGAACCAACCCGATCGAGGTGAGACGCGCATCTCCCTCGCGTTCAGGGGGTTCTCACTGCGAGTCATCCATCACAGACTCGCCGTAACACTTTGTTGCGGCGTAGCCCGCCCAAAACCCATGGACGATCTACTGCCGCGCATCCGCATGTTCGCCGTCGTGCTCGCTTCGGTGAGCGCACTTGTCGCCTGCGGAGGCGGTGGCGGCGACGAAGCCCCGGTGGTCGCCAATGCGGCGCGCGAGCGGCCCCAAGCGTTCTTCGCACCTGCCACCGGGGTGCCGGCCGATGCGATCGGTGAAGGGCATGTGGTCCGTCGGTCTACAACTGGCCGTTGATCGCCGTGCATGCCGTGCTGCTGCCCGACGGACGGGTGCTGACCTATGGCAGCAAGGCCGACGGCACCCAGGGCGGCAGCTTCATCTACGACGTGTGGGACAACAACGGCGCGCCCGACGCAGGCCACCTGACCTTGCCCAACGGCAGCGGAACCGATTTGTTCTGCAGCTCCCAGCTCGTGCTGCCGCCGACGTCGCCGACCACCGACCGTGTTCATCGCCGGCGGCGACGTCTGGAACGCCACCGCGCTGCGCACGACGAACGGTCCAACAACAACAGCAACCTCTTCAACGGCACCGACAACTCGCTGGCCCGCGGCGCCAACATGAACCGCGCCCGCTGGTACTCCAGCTCGATCACGCTGGTCAACGGCGAGACCTACATCCAGGGCGGCTCGGGCGGCACCGACTTCCCGGAGATCCGTGGCACCAACGGAACGTTTCGCCTGTTGACTGGCGCCGGCACCGGCGCATTCGACTTCATGTACCCGCGCAATTTCGTCGCTCCGGACGGCCGGGTGTTCGGCTTCGACAGCGCCGGCAGGATGTACTACGTCTCGCCGGTCGGCAACGGCTCGGTGACGCAGGTCGGGCAGCTCGGCGCGCCCACCGGCAACGATGCCAGCGCGGCGATGTTCCGGCCCGGCCGCATCGTGCTGTTCGGCGGTTCGAACCCGGCGCGCAGGTGGTCGACATCACCAACGGCACGCCGGTTGTGACGCCGACCAATTCGTTGTCGTCGCAGCGCCGCCTCGTCAACGCCACCGTGCTGGCCAACGGCCACGTGCTGGCCACCGGCGGCAGCACGGTGTGGAACCAGCTGACCGGCGTCAACAACATCGCCGAGATGTGGAACCCGCAGACCGGCCAGTGGACGCGTCGGGGCCGAGGGCGCGAACGCCCGCCTGTACCACGGCAACGCGCTGCTGCTGCCCGATGCCAGCGTGCTGGTGGCCGGCGGCGGCGCCTCGGCGGCGATCGCCGGTCCGTCGGGGCCGCTGAACAACCTGAACGCCGAGATCTACTACCCGCCCTACCTGTTCACGTCGACCGGCGGTGCTGCGCCGCGGCCCAGCATCGTGGCCGCCCCTAGCTGGCTGGAGATCGGCAAGACGATCACCGTCGACACCGCCGACGCGCAGAGCATCAGCCGCGTCACGCTGGTCAAGACCGGCTCGGCCACGCACAGCTTCAACATGGACCAGCGCTTCCTGGACCTCACCTTCAGCGGCACCGGGCCGCGGCTGGCGGTGCAGGTGCCCACGCGAGGCGCCGATGCGCCACCGGGCTCCTACATGATGTTCGTGTTCAACGAAAGCGGCGTGCCATCGGTCGCCAAGATGGTGAGGGTCGGCATCGCCGCCAACCCTAACCCGGCGGTGATGCCGACGATTTCCACACCGGCAGCGCGCACGGGCACCGTCGCCATCGCCGACAGCCTGCTGCTCGACGCAAGCGACCCCAACGGTGACACGCTGACCTACAGCGCCACCGAGCTGCCGCCCGGACTGACGATCGACAGCGCGAGCGGGTTGATCGGCGGCACGCCGCTCTTCGCCGGCACCTACAACGTCGTCGTGTCGGCCAGCGACGGCATCAACGCCGCCAGCACCAGCTTCGTCTGGACGATCAACAACGAGGTGCCGCTGGTGCTGAGCGCCCTGGCCATGCCCGCACCGGCCCAGGCCAACGGCAACGCCACGTTCTCGGCCGCCGCGACCGGGCTGAACCCGCGCTACAAGTGGGACTTCGGCGACGGCAGCCCCGAGACGGGCTGGTTGTCGGTGGGCAACGCGACCCACACGTACACGCAGCCGGGCGTCTACAACGTGACGCTGACCGTGACCGACGACTACGGCGTGGTGCAAAGCCGCAGCTTCCTGCAGCAGGTCTACCTGCCAGCCACGGCGACGCAGCCGACCCAGTCGACCAACCTGCTGCTCGAGAGCGCGGCCGGCGGCAACCCGCGGCTGTGGGTGGTCAACCAGGACAACGACTCGGTGAGCGCTTTCGACGCCGCCACCCGTGTGCGGCTTGGCGAGATGAACGTCGGCCTGGCACCGCGCTCGATTGCACGCGCCCCCAACGGCCTGCTGTGGGTGGCCAACAAGCGCGGCAGTTCGATCAGCGTCATCAACCCGGCCACGCGCACCGTGGTGACCACCATCACACTGCCGCGCGGCTCGCAGCCCTATGGCGTGGCGATGTCGCCGGTGGCGGGGCTGGCGTTCGTCACGCTCGAGGCCAGCGGCCAGTTGCTCAAGCTCGACGCGGCCAACTACGCCGTGCTGGGCAGCGTGGCCATCGGCGCCAACCCGCGCCACCTGTCGATCAGCGCCGACGGCACGCGCGCCTACGTGTCGCGCTTCGTGACGCCAGCGCTGCCCGGCGAGGGCACGGCGGCGGTGTCTCCCGGCGCGGCCGGTGGTGAAGTGCTCGTCGTCGACACCGCGAGCCTGGCCGTCGCCGGCACCGTGGTGCTGCGCCACAGCGACAAGCCCGACTCCGAGATCACGGGCAGCGGCGTGCCCAACTACCTGGGCGCAGCCGCCATCTCGCCCGACGGCACGCAGGCCTGGGTGCCGTCCAAGCAGGACAACATCCAGCGCGGCACGCTGCGCGACGGCATCGGGCTCAACTTCCAGAACACCGTGCGCGCGATCAGCTCGCGCATCGATCTGGTCAGCGGCGCCGAAGACTCGGCCAAGCGCATCGACCACGACAACTCCAGCGTCGCCAGCGCCGCGGTGTTCGACAAGCTCGGCGCCTACCTGTTCGTGGCGCTGGAGACCAGCCGCGAGGTGGCGGTGATCGATGCCTACGGCGGGCGCCAGGTGCTGCGCTTCGACGTCGGCCGCGCGCCGCAGGGACTGGCGCTGTCGCCGGATGGCCGTACGCTGTACGTCAACCAGTTCATGGACCGCAGCGTCGGCGTGTTCGACTTGAAGCCGCTGCTCGACCAGGGCTTGATCGAGCGTGCCGCTGCGTCGCCAACCTGGGCGCGGTCACCACCGAGAAGCTCGCGGCCAACGTGCTGCTCGGCAAGCAGCTACTTCTACGACGCCCGCGACACCCGCCTCGCGCGCGACCGCTACATGAGCTGCGCCGCCTGCCACAACGATGGTGGCCACGACGGCCGCGTGTGGGATCTGACCGGCTTCGGCGAGGGCCTGCGCAACACCGTCAGCCTGCGCGGCCGCGCCGGCGTCCAGGGCTTCCTGCACTGGAGCAACAACTTCGACGAAGTGCAGGACTTCGAAGGGCAGATCCGCAACCTGTCGGGCGGCAGCGGCCTGATGGCCGACAGCGCGTTCTTTGCCGGCACGCGCAGCCAGCCGCTGGGCACGACCAAGGCCGGCCTGTCCACCGACCTCGATGCACTGGCCGCCTACGTCGCGTCGCTGAACAGCTTCGATCCGAGCCCACTGCGGCCCGGAGCCACGCAGCTGTCGGCAGCGGCTACTGCGGGCCGCGCGCTGTTCACCAGCCAGAATTGCGCGTCCTGCCACGGCGGCGCCTCGTTCACGCTGAGCGGCTCCAACACGCTGTCGAACATCGGCACGCTGAAGGCAAGCAGCGGCAAGCGGCTGGGCGAGGCGCTCAACGGCATCGACATCCCGACCTTGCGCGACGTGTGGGCCACGGCACCGTACCTGCACGACGGCTCGGCGCCGACGCTGGAGGCGGCGGTGAAGGCCCACAACACGGTGAACCTGTCCGATGCCGACATCGCGTCGCTGGCCGTCTACCTGCGCGAGATCGGGTCCGACGAGGGCCCGGCTCCGTCGCCGGTGGGCAGCGGCCTGAGCGCGCGCTACTACAACAACACTTCGTTGTCGGGCACGCCGGTGTTGTCGCGCACCGAGGCGATCGACTTCAACTGGGGCACCGGTTCGCCCGGCGCGGGTGTGAACAGCAACAACTTCTCCGTGCGCTGGACCGGCACTGTCGCTGCGGCAGCCGCCGGCAACTATCGCTTCCAGACGTCGTCCGACGACGGCGTGCGGGTGTGGATCAACGGCACGCGCGTCATCAACAACTGGACCGACCACGGCGCGACCAACAACACCAGCGGCACCATCAGTCTGGCGGCCGGACAGAAGGTCACGATCACGGTCGAGTACTACGAAAAGGGCGGCAACGCGGTGATGCGACTGCGCTGGTTGAGGCCCGGTACGGGCAGCTACGTGGCGGTGCCGGCGGCGAACCTGTCTCCGTGAGGCCGCAATGACGTTGAGGTAGTCGCGGGGCGCGCGCCGGCGGATCGGCCGCGCTGCGCCCCGTCGGCGTGCGAGGCCCCGCGATCAGTCGCTCAGGCTTCGACCAGCGCGTCCGATCGTTCGACAGTCTGCGGCGGCGCCGCCGTCGCGCCAGCCGGCTTCGCCGGACTGCGGATCAGGTGGTCGAACGCCGACAGCGCGGCCTTGGAGCCCTCGCCGCTGGCGATGATGATCTGCTTGTATGGCACCGTGGTCGCGTCACCCGCCGCGAACACGCCGGGCAAGCTGGTGGCGCCGCGCTCGTCGACGACGATCTCGCCGTGCTTGGAGAGCTCCAGCGTGCCGCGCAGCCACTCGGTGTTGGGCACCAGGCCGATCTGCACGAACACGCCGGCCAGCGCCACGCGGTGCGACTGGCCGCTCGCGCGGTCTTTGTAGACCAGGCCATTGACCTTACCGCCGTCACCAGTGATCTCGGTGGTCTGCGCATTCGTGTGCACCACCACGTTGGGCAGGCTCTCGAGCTTGTCGACCAGCACCGCGTCGGCCTTGAGCTGCGCGGCGAACTCGATCAAGGTCACGTGCTCGACCACGCCCGCCAGATCGATGGCCGCCTCGACGCCGGAGTTGCCGCCGCCGATCACCGCCACGCGCTTGCCCTTGAACAGCGGGCCGTCGCAGTGCGGGCAGTAGGCCACGCCCCTGTTCCGGTACTCCTGCTCGCCCGGCACGTTGACGTGGCGCCAGCGTGCACCGGTGGCCAGCACCACCGAGCGACTCTTCAGCACGGCGCCGTTGGCCAGCGTGACCGTGGCCCCGCCACCCGGCCCGGGTGCCGGCTCAAGGGCCGCGACGCGCTGGTGGTTCATGACATCGACGCCGTAGCTGCGCACGTGCGCTTCGAGCGCGGCAGCGAACTGGGGCCCTTGCGTCTGCTGCACCGAGATGAAGTTCTCGATGCCCAGCGTGTCGAGCGTCTGGCCGCCGAAGCGCTCGGCCACGATGCCGGTGCGGATGCCCTTGCGTGCGGCGTACACCGCTGCCGCCGCGCCGGCCGGGCCGCCGCCGACGATCAGCATGTCGAAGGCCTGCTTGGCGCCGAGCCGCGTGGCGTCGCGCGCCGCGGCTCCGCGATCGATCTTGGCCAGGATGTCGGCCAGCTCGACGCGCCCCGAAGTGAACGGCTGGCCGTTGAGGAAGACGGTGGGCACCGCCATGATCTGGCGTGCCTCGACCTCGGCGGGGAACAGGCCGCCGTCGATGGCCACGTGGCGCACCCGCGGGTTCAACACCGCCATCAGGTTGAGCGCTTGCACGACATCGGGGCAGTTGTGGCAGCTGAGGGACAGGTAGGTCTCGAAGACGAAGTCGCCTTCGAGCGACCGCACCTGTTCGACCACGTCGGCCTGCACCTTGGGCGGGTGGCCGCCGGCTTGCAGCAGCGCCAGCACCAGCGAGCTGAACTCGTGGCCCATCGGGATCGCCGCGAAGCGCACGCCCATGTCGTGCCCGACCCGGCTGATCGAGAACGACGGCCGGCGCGCATCGCTGCCGTCGTGACGCAGGCTGATCTTGTCGCTCAACGCAGCGATCTCGTCGAGCAGCGTGCGCATCTCTTGCGAAGCCGGGCGCTCGTCGAGCGAAGCCACCAACTCCACCGGCTGGGTCAGGCGCTCGAGATAGGCCTTGAGCTGGGTTTTCAGGCTGGCATCCAACATGGTGCAAGGTCCTTTTCCGAAGAATTCAGGGCGAGGCAGATCCGGCCCTATCGACAGCCCGCACGAGGCAGGCTGTCGACAGGGCCCGAAGGTCCTGTCGAAGCACTGAAGCGCTTAGATCTTGCCGACCAGGTCGAGTGACGGCTTCAGCGTGGCGGCGCCCTCTTGCCATTTGGCCGGGCACACCTGTCCCGGATTCTTGGCCACGTACTGGGCCGCCTTCACCTTGCGCAGCGTTTCCTTCACGTCACGCGCGATCGCGTTGTCGTGCACCTCGGCGGTCTTGATCACGCCCTCGGGGTTGACCACGAAGGTACCGCGCAGCGCCAGCCCCTCTTCGTCGATGTGCACGCCGAACATGCGGGTCAGCTTGTGCGTCGGGTCGCCGACCAGCGGGAAGCGCGCCTTGCCCACGGCCGGGCTGGTCTCGTGCCAGACCTTGTGAGAGAAATGGGTGTCGGTGGTGACGACGTAGACCTCGGCGCCCAGGTCCTTGAACGTCTCGTAGTGGTCGGCCGCGTCCTCCACTTCGGTCGGGCAATTGAACGTGAACGCCGCCGGCATGAAGATGAACACCGACCATTTGCCCTTCAGGCTCTGCTCGGTGATTTCGACGAACTTGCCGTTGTGAAACGCTTGCGCCTTGAACGGCTGGATCTGGGTGTTGATCAGCGACATGGATGACTCCGTGGGTTGCAGTACAGGGTTCGATCGGGAACCGATGGAACGAAGTATTGCGGCACCGCACCATTTTGTGGGTCGATTGCATTGATCCCTGTAATGCGCTCTGGCTATCACAAGCCTTACCTGCCCGCAACGGCAGCGAGGCGACCCTCGAGATCGTGCTGAGGTAGCTCCAATGCTGGAGCTGCGCGGCACCGGGCGGCGCCCTCAGCCGCGAGCGGTCGCTTGCGGCGCAACCTCGCGGTGTTCCAGCGCAGGCGCGGTCGCCATCGACGCTGCCGCCGCAGGCTTCAACGCCCCCTTGGCGCCCACCCAGTTCTGACGCGGCGGCAGCGCCGCCGTCAGGTCTTGCCATGCCTCGCGCACACCGACGAAGCGCACCAGTCCGTAGAGCAGGCACGCGGTGTTGAAGAGGCAGAACACACCGAGAAACAGCTGCGACGTGGACAGCGCCCAAGGCACCGTGGCCGCGCTGGCACCCAACAGGCCAAGCTGCAGCGCGACGTGCGCCGCGGGCGCGCGCGTGCGCTGACCCACCGTCGCCGCGTCTGCGGACGGCGACTTGCGCCCGGTGAAGATCTGGCGCAACGAGCGGAGCACGCCGGCCAGATTGACCGGCAGCAGCATCAGGTTGAGCGTGTACACGCGCAGCAGATCGCGCCATCCGTATCCGCAGCGCTGCAAATCCAAGCCATACGCCACGAAGGACGGCAAAACGATCAGCGGCAGCCAGAGGCCGGCCAACTCGCTGTGCAGCAGCAGCGTGAGCGCGAGCAACAGCACGCCCAGGCTCGATAGCATCGGCGAGACGAGGTGGTGCGCCCGCATCGCCAGCTCGGCGACGCCGGGCCGTTTGCCGCGCGGGCGCTGTGTGTACCGCAGCAGATCGGCCAGCAGGACGAGCCCGCCGCTGGCCCGGCGCCGCCGCTGAGTGATCAGTGCGCCGAAGTCCGGCGGCGTGGCGCTGTGGGCCAGCCGTTCCGGGTGGTTGTGAAGCTTCCAGCCGCGGCGCACGAGATCCAGCGACGAGCCAGTGTCCTCGACCACGGTCTTGTCCTGGATGAAAACCGGCACTTCGTGGCCACGCTCGCGCTTGATGCGTCGGACGTCGCGCAGCGCATCGACCCGCAGCAGCGCGTTGGCTCCCACCCACCATGCGGCACGAAAGAACGACAACCCCTGGTGCACGAAGTACAGCAGGTCGGTCTGCGCACCGCCCGTGCGCTCGAGCATCGTCGGCGCGTCGGGATAGGTCGAAGGCGGCGTCTGCACGACGGCGAGCCGCTTATCGGACAGCATGATCGACGCCAGCTTGTGCAGGTAGTCGTGCCGCACCACGCTGTCGGCATCGAGCACGAGCAGGAGGTCGGCGCGCGGCACCACGAAGTCGGCTTCGCCCGACGTGCACGCCTTCAACGCCAGGCCCTCGGGCGTCGGGGTGACCGTGAAGCTGCGGCCCAGCAGCCCGATGTAGCTGTTGAGGTTCATCGCCTTGCTTGGCGCGTGCGACAGGTTGGCGTAGCCCTTGCGCGCGAAGGTGCCGATCTCCACGTCCAGCAGCAAGGCCAAGCGCCGGTACTCGATGAGGATGCGCGCGGCGTCGACACGCTCGCTATTCGCCAACCGATCGGCGCGCTCGCGGTGCACATCGGCTGCGCCGCCCACGATCTGCTGGTTGAAGAATCGTTCGACGTGCGCGAATGCGGAGTCGCCGTCGTGCTCGGCCAGCGCGTCGACCCACGCCGCCAGCTGCTCGTACAAGCGCACGAGCCGCCGCACCTCTTGGGGGACATCGATCGTGCGGCCCCGGTCCGACCGCGTGAAGAACGCGGCGCGCTCGGCCTTCAGGCCCTGTGCGGCATGGCGGAACTGAAGGTGCAGCCCGCGCACCGTGTGGTGCATCGCGGCCAGTGCTTCGGCCTGCGCACCCTGCACGCGCGGGTCGTCGTCGATCAGCACGACGATGCGGCGCGACGGGTACTCCGCCAACGCGGCCGAGATCACGGTCTGCCGCACCACTCGCGGCGGCTCATTGAATGACGGCACCAGCACGCACACGCGCGGCACTTTTCTGCTGGTGTACAGGCGATCCGGGCAATTCGGTGCAACGCCGCGCAGGTCATCCTGGCGCCGCAGGCTGCCCCAGCGTGCGACCAGGTAGACGACACCGCCGTACGTCAACCCGCACAGCAGCGGCGCCGCCACGAAGGCGGCGAACGACAGCGCATCCCCGTGTGCGATGGTCGAAGCGAGGTCGACCATCGCCAGCAGCAGCCCCGACAGCGTGGCCACGAGGGCAACGACGGTCCATTTCGAATCGCGATTCACAACGTTCCTCACCTTCGCGACAGCGATTGTGGGGAGCAGGCGCCGTCGGCCTGTGAGGGCTCGTAAGTCTTACTGGGCGTTTTGCACACTGCTGGCGCCACCAGGGGCATCAGGCCGTGGCATGCGGCGTCGAGCGCAACAATTCAACACGAGTGCATGCAATGAACACGTGGGTGGCAGCCCGGCACCCGCCGGACCTCGTGGCGCCGACGTTCAGTGGTCACGCCACGGCCGGCGCCGGGCGGCGCGGCTGGTGCACCGTGACGAGGTAGAGCAGCGCGAGTACCAGCAGGTTCGCCACACCGCCGAGCGACGCATTGGCGAACGACGGCCCGTAGCTGCCGCACAGGTCGAAGAACAGACCGCCCTGCCAGCCGCCGAGTGCCATGCCGAACCAGCCGAAGAACATCACGACGCCGATCGACAGGCCGGTGCGGTGCGGCGGCGAATAGTCGCGTGCACAGAGGATGAAGGCCGTCATCGCGCCGCTGAAGACCAGCCCGAACGCGGCCGACAGCAAGTACAGCTCGGCCCGCGTCTGCATCAACGGGAACAGCACCGCCAGCGCGGTCTGTCCGCCCGACGCGACGATGTAGCTCTGTAGGTTGCCCACACGGTCGGCGAGGCGGCCGAACGCGAGGCGGCCCGCCATGCCGCACACCATCATCACGGCCAGCAGCCCTGCCGACTCGCGCCCGCCCAGGCCGAGGTCGGACCCCAGCGCCGCCACGTGCACGATCGGCGTGGCCATGCAGACGCAGCAGAACAGCACGGCCACGCACAGCCACCCGATGAGCCACGACGGCGCGACGCCGAAGCGTCGGCCCGCCGGCGCCGCGACGGCGCCCGGGCCCGGCGTGGGACGCGGCGGATTGCGCAGCAGCAACGCCAGCGGAACCATGATCACCAGCGACAGCACGCCAAGCGTCACATAGGCGTGGCGCCAGTCCTGCATCAGCACGAGATGGCGCGCCAGGAACGGCATGACCCCCTGGCCGAACGCGCCGCCCGCGGAGACCACACCGATCGCCAGCCCCGGCCTGCGCGGCATCCACAGCGCGGCCAGGCTGTTCAACGGCGCCATGATGGCGCCGAGACCGAGCACGCCCAGCAGTGCGTGGTACAGGTAGAGCTCGCGCGTGCTGTTCAGCCCCGACAGCAGCAGGAAGGCGATGCCGGGCGCGAGCGCGCCGCACAACACCACGCGGCGGATCGGCAAACGGTCGGCGAAGTGGCCCATCACGATGCCACCCACGCCGGTGCCGAAGGTGGCGATCGAGTACGCCAACGACAGCTCGGCTCGCGACCAGCCGAACTCCATACCCAGCGGCATCAGGAAGACCGCGATGTTGTTGATCGCGCCAAAGCCCATGGCCACCAACCCCGTGCACGCGGCCACCATGAGCCAGGCCACACGCGGGTCGTGGTCGGGCGGTGTGTGGGGCTGCGGCATGCGGGGGTCTCCAGAGGCGATGCACGGCGCGCGGCGGCGCCTCAACAGCGTTCCACGTGTTATGGCCGCAGATGCGGCCAGACCGAGCCGGCGCCGCGCACGCAGCCACGCGGCTGCAGCGCCCTGACGGCTGTGCCGCCACGGGCACCACCACCCCCGGCCCGACGCCAACCCGGTGATCGATCGATTGCGCGCCCGCAGGATCGAGCGCGTTGACGCTGGTGCACGCCGGCGAGGGCGAGTCGCCCAACGAGGTGCGGGCGGCCCTCATCCAGACCGCGGGCCGCACCGTGCTGCTGGGCGCCGCGTCGGGCATTGGCGGCCGCGTGTTGTTCGAGCGCCAGGCCTATTGGGCGCAACGCAACTGCATCTATTGGGTGGCCGAGCGGTGCGTGGACTGGCCCGCGGTGTTCGGCGCATCACGCTGGCCGTTTGCGTGCCCTCGCCTGCCGCTGCACTGCACCCTCACCCACGCGGTCGTCTCAGCGCTGCTCGACCGCGCCGAGCTCACCGGGCCGCACACATGGGAGCAACGCAAGCAGCATCGCATCGAACGCCGGCGCCCGTTTCGCGGCCAGGCGATTGCGGCACGCCTTGGCCGTGCCGGATGGGCCGCGGGGGCAGCTAACGCATCGAGCTCGGCCGAAAATCTCCGGTGAGGTCGTACACCAGCGATGCCACCATCTCCTCGCGTGGGTTCGACGCGCCGCGCATCGCGCCGCTCACGCCTTGCTCGGCCGACACCTTCACGCGGCCGCGTGGCCGCAGCGCCCATGCCGAGCTGCTCCACACGCTGTCGCCGGTGCGCGTTTCCATCAGCGTGTAGGCGATATCGCCGCGCAGCTCCGCGCGCGCGCCGTCTTCGGGTTTGGTGACTTCGTTCATCGGCTCGGAGTAGTTCAAGTTGCCGACGAAGATCGCGTCGACGCCGTACTTCCTGCCGATCTTGCGCAGCGCCATCGCGTCGAGCTCCCGGCTGCCCACGGCGGCCAGCAGCGACTCGCGACTGCCCAGCGCGACCATGCGCGTGCCCGGCTGCGCTGCTTGCACGTGCGACTCGAACTCGCGCGTGGCCTGCGCGATGATCGTGGCGTCGGAGTCGGATGCGAACTCCACCAGCCCCAACTTGCTGTAGCTCAGCAGGTCCACGCGCGGCAGCGCCGGCGCCGTGACCGGTTGGGACGAGCAGCTCCACAGCGTGGCCAGCGACAGCAGCAGTGCGAAGGTGGTGGACGAGCGCATCGACGAGCCCCTTGTTGCTCGCCAACATTCTTGTGCTGCACCCGGCGGGCTGCTCACGTCGCGCGCCCGCGCCGCGCGGTTCCGTGAAATCCGGGCGCCCACGGTGCACGCTGTGACCCGGTTGTACAACGCGTGCCCCGGCAGCGGGGCGTCGCTGAGCGGAGCCCAGGCTCCGCTCGCCGTCACGCGGCCACAGCCTCCTCACCAAACACCAGCTCGTCGATCTGCGCCTGCGCCGAGGCCAGCGCCTGTTGCTCGGCCTCGGGCCCCATGGCCAGGCCTTCGGCGTAGACGAACTGGATGTCGGTCATGCCGAGGAACGACAGCACCGTCTTCAGGTAAGGCACCTGCGTGTCGGCCGGCGTGTTGCGGTACTGGCCGCCGCGCGTGAGCGCGATGTAGACCTTCTTGCCGGTGAGCAAGCCTTCGGGTCCCTTGGCGGTGTACTGAAACGTCACCTTGGCGCGCGAGATCGCATCGATCCAGTTCTTCAGCGGCGCCGGCACGCCGAAGTTGTACATCGGCACACCCAGCACCACCACGTGGGCGGCCTGCAGCTCGGCGATCAAGGCGTCGTCGAGCGCCACGCGCGCGGCTTGCTCCGGCGTGTGCTGCTCGGCCGGCGTGAAGAGCGCTTGCAACGCTGTTTCGTTCAGCTCGGGGTGCGGCGTGCGGCCGAGGTCGCGCACGGTGATCTTGGCGCCGCGGGGTCGGGCAACGAGGCTTGCACGCGCTCGACGATGCTGCGGGCCAGGCGGCTGGAGTGCGAGCCATCGGCCCGTGCGCTGGAGTGGATCTGGAGGATGTTCATGTGGACTCCCGGTTGGTTTGGCTAACGATGCGTCAATGTAGTTATCCCAATATCAAACCGGAAGACGTCAAGACGGATAACATCGTTCCACTGATGAGACAGTGGCAAAGCCGCCCTGGGAGCCACATGAACCTGGAACCGAACGACCTGATGCTGTTTGCCCGCGTGGTGGACGCGGGCAGCTTCAGCCGCGCGGCCGAGCGCGCCGGGCTGCCCAAATCCACCGTGTCGCGGCGCGTGGCGCTGCTCGAAGCGCAGCTCGGCGAGCGGCTGCTGTTGCGCACCACGCGCAAGCTCACGGTCACCGACTTCGGCCACAGCGTGCTCGAGCATGCGCACCAGGTGATGGCCGAAGTGGAAGCAGCCTCGGCGCTGGCCCAGCAGCGGCAAGTGAAGCCGAGCGGGCGGCTGCGCGTGTCGATGCCCGCCGAGTTTGCCAACAACGTGTTGGCGCAACTGCTGTCGGAGTTCGTCGCCAAGCACCCGGCGATCACGCTGGAGCTCGACCTCTCGCCGCGGCGCGTGGACCTGATCGGCGAGAACTTCGACCTCGCACTGCGTATGGGCGAGTTGCCCGACGACGCCTCGCTGGCCGCGCGCCGCCTCGCGACCTTTGCCGGCGGGCTGTATGCGTCGCCGGCTTATCTCAAGCGCCGCGGCGCGCCGGAAGAACCCGAGGCGATGATGGAGCACGATGCGCTGCGCCTGCTCACGCGCAGCGGCGAGCCGATGCGTTGGGTGCTCACGCGCGGCGAGGCGCGCTGGGAAGGCATCCCGCCTGGGCGCGCTACCGCCAACTCACCGGACCTGCTGATGCGCATGGCGCGCGACGGCGCCGGCATCTGCGCCGGTGGACACCACTTCGTGGCGCCTTACGTGCGCAGCGGCGAACTGGAACCGGTGTTGCAGGATTGGTCGTTGCCGCCGGCCGTGGCTTGGGCCGTGTTCCCCGGGCGCCGGCTGATGCCGGCGCGCACGCGGGTGTTTCTCGACACGCTGCAGGCGGAGTTCGCGGGGCCGAAGTGTCAGGTGCTGGAAGAGAAGCAGCAGGAGGCACGACGGGTGCGGCTCAAGCGGAGGGCGACGGGCTGACATGACGCGCACGCCTCGCCGGTCAAAGCCCTACCTGCTTGACCTGCGAACCACGGAGCCCAGCTGACTAAGTGCCGGTTGAAACTATCGATTGTTGCGACGACGGATCGCGATGCGCGGCGTTCCGAATCTCGGCATTGGGCTCTTGGTGGCTGACTGCTTTGTCGAGCGACAATCTAGTCGCGACTACGGGCCCGACCTAGAAATGCCTGTTGTCGCCGGCGACTCAAAGGATGCCTCCACGATGTCGGACACCATCGCGCTTGTGTTTGACTTTGACGACACGCTTGCCCCTGACAGTACGTCGTCGTTTTAGGGAAGGTCTGAACAACGTGAGAACGCGAGCGCGTTCGGCCCGTCGAATCGCAGCGGCTGCCGGATGGCGTTCGCGCACGGGCGTTTCGATCGGCTTTCGCCGCGTCTTGCTCGCTTCATGCAGCTTCTCGGACGGACTGCTGCGCCCATGGCCATCAACTGTCTTCGCGCCATCCACAGGTTCGACAGCGCGAACAGCGTGACCACGTGCGCCGTGTTCTTGGCCAGCCCGCGGAACCGGACCTTCACCAACCCGAACTGGCGCTTGATGACGCGGAACGGGTGCTCGACCTTGGCGCGCACACTGGCCTTGCTGTGCTCTTGCTTCTGGAGCCGTTGCTTGCTAGCGCCCCTCGGGCAGCTTGGCGATCTCGCTGGGCTTGGCCGCGATGTGCCATTGCAGGTTGTCGCGGTCCACGCGCCATTGGGCGCCTCGGTAACCGGAGTCGGCCCAGACGTGCTGTTCCTTGCCGTGCAGCAGGTCGGCGATCTGCTCCACGTCAGCTTCGTTGGCCGCCGTGGTGGTGACCGTATGCACCAAGCCGCTGTCGGCATCCACTGCGATGTGCGCCTTCATTCCGAAGTGCCACTGGTTGCCCTTCTTGGTCTGGTGCATCTCCGGGTCGCGCTCGCCCTCGGCGTTCTTGGTCGAACTCGGCGCGGCGATGATGGTCGCATCCACGATGCTGCCTCGCTTGAGCAGCAGGCCCTTGCGCGCCAGGTGCGCGTTGACCGCCTTGAGGATGTCCTCGGCCAGGTCGTTGGCTTCGAGCAGGTGGCGGAAGTTCAGGATGGTCGTCTCGTCGGGAATCGGCTCGCCCAGGCTCAGCTGCGCGAAGGCGCGAAGCGAGGCGATCTCGTACAGCGCCTCTTCCATCGCCGGGTCGCTCAACGCAAACCAGTTCTGCATCAGGTGCACCCGCAGCATCGACTCCAGCGGGTACGGCCTGCGGCCGCGCCCGGCCACCGGGTAGTGCGGTTCGATCAGTCCAAGCAGCGCCTTCCACGGCACCACCTGATCCATCTCTTCCAAGAACACCTCGCGCCGGGTCTTCTTGCGCTTGCCGGCGTACTCCGCGTCCGAGAAACTGATCTGCCCCATCGTGCTCGCTCCTTGCGCTGCTCAACGAACTCGGGACATGGTCGGTGGACTTGTTCAGACTTTCCTTAGAGAGTTTGGGGATAGACGTTCCTTCATTCTGGAGGGAGGACGTGCAGCCGTTAGTCGCTAGGGAAGGTCTGAACAACGTGAGAACGCGAGCGCGTTCGGCCCGTCGAATTGCAGCGGCTGGCGGATGGCGTTCGCACACGGGCGTTTCGAGCGGCTTTGCGCCGCGTCTTGCTCGCCTCATGCAGCTCTCGGACGGACTGCTGCGCCCATCGCCATCAACTGTCTTCGCGCCATCCACAGGTTCGACAGCGCGAACAGCGTGACCACGTGCGCGGTGTTCTTGGCCAGCCCGCGGAACCTGACCTTCACCAGCCCGAACTGGCGCTTGATGACGCGAAACGGGTGCTCGACCTTCGCGCGCACGCTGGCCTTGCTGTGCTCGTGCTTCTTGAGCCGTTGCTTGCGCGCCCCTCGGGCAGCTTGGCGATGTCGCTGGGCCTGGCCGCGATGTGCCATTGCAGATTGTCGCGGTCCACGCGACATTGGGCACCTCGGTAACCGGAGTCGGCCCACACGTGCTGTTCCTTGCCATGCAGCAGATCGGCGATCTGCTCGACGTCAGCTTCGTTGGCCGCCGTGGTGGTGACCGTGTGCACCAGGCCGCTGTCGGCATCCACCGCGATGTGCGCCTTCATGCCGAAGTGCCACTGGTTGCCCTTCTTGGTCTGGTGCATCTCCGGGTCGCGCTCGCCCTCGGCGTTCTTGGTCGAACTCGGCGCGGCGATGATGGTGGCATCCACGATGCTGCCTCGCTTGAGCAGCAGGCCCTTGCGCGCCAGGTGCGCGTTGACCGCCTTGAGGATGTCCTCGGCCAGGTCGTTGGCTTCGAGCAGGTGGCGGAAGTTCAGGATGGTCGTCTCGTCGGGAATCGGCTCGCCCAGGCTCAGCTGCGCGAAGGCGCGAAGCGAGGCGATCTCGTACAGCGCCTCTTCCATCGCCGGGTCGCTCAACGCAAACCAGTTCTGCATCAGGTGCACCCGCAGCATCGACTCCAGCGGGTACGGCCTGCGGCCGCGGCCGGCCACCGGGTAGTGCGGCTCGATCAGCCCGAGCAGCGCCTTCCACGGCACCACCAGTTCCATCTCCTCCAAGGAACACCTCGCGCCGGGTCTTCTTGCGCTTGCCGGCGTACTCCGCGTCCGAGAAACTGATCTGGCTCATCGCTGCTCGCTCCTTGCGCTCACTCAACGAACTCGCGGACATGGTCGGTGGACTTGTTCAGACCTTCCCTAGCGGTTGGGATCCAATACCCGCCTATCTCTATCGAATGATTGCTCTCGCAGGAAATGGCCACGAGATCACGAAATCCACGCTCACACAGTGGGGCAAGAAAATCAAGCCCTACCAAGGCGCAACTCGTGTGTTCGATCGCGTGCGCAAGCACGCCCAGAGTACTCACGACAAAGTCGTTGTCGAGTTCTACCTGGTCAGCAGCGGAATCGGAGACATCATCCGAAACACCAAACTTGCTGCGCACTTTCATGACATTTGGTCGTGCGACTTCCACTACGGCGACGACGGGAGAATCGCATTTCCCAAGAACGTCGTGAGTTTCACCGACAAGACGCGATACCTGTTTCAGATTTCAAAGGGAATCACGGGGCCTGCAGTGAGAGGCCACCCGTTCGATGTCAACAAGAAGGTGGATTCCTCCAAGCTGCGTGTGCCGTTTGATCAAATGATCTTCGTTGGTGATGGCCTTACGGATGTGCCTTGCTTCTCGTTGGTCAAGAGAAACGGTGGGATTGCTATCGGCGTCTTCGATCAACATGAAAAGCAGAAGTGGGGCCGAGCATGGGGATTCATTGAAGACGGACGTGTCTCGAACCTCGTTCCTGCCGATTTTGGAAAGGGTTCAGCCCTTTCTTTGTCGCTAATGATGGCCGTCGAGAACATGGCCCGAAAGATCAAACTCAGGGCGCAAACCTATCAGGGCTAGGGCGTTCGCAGTCCAAGGGGTAGGCCGTGGCATCCGGCGTCGAGCACAACAAATCAACACGGTTGCATGCAATGAACACGCTGGTCAGTGATCACGCCGCGGCGTGCGCCGTGCGGCGCGGCCGGTGCACCGTGGCGAATCGGCAAGCGGTCGGCGAAGTGGCCCATCACGATGCCGCCCAGGCCGGTGCCGAGGGTGGCGATCGAGTACGCCAGCGACAGGTCGGCGCGTGACCAGCCGAACTCCACGCCCAGCGGCAGCAGAAACACCGCGATGTTGTTGATCGCGCCAAAGCCCATGGCGACCAAACCCTGTGCACGCGGCCACCATCAGCCAGGCCACGCGCGGATCGTGGTCGGGTGGTGTGTGGGGCTGCGGCATGCGGGTCTCCAGCGGCGATGCGCGGTGCGCGGCGGCGCCTCAGCAGCGTTCCACGCGTTATGGCGGCAGATGCGGCCAAACGAAAGCGGCGCCCCTGCGAGGCGCCGCTTGCTCGACGTGCTGCCCGCGATCAGAGCTGCGCCAGGCCGCCGTCGACAGCGTATTCGGCACCGGTCACGAACGAAGCGTCGTCCGACAGCAGGAAGGCGGCCACCGCACCCACCTCTTCGGGCTTGCCGAAACGGCCCAGTGGCACCGCAGCGAGCACGTTGGCGCCGAACTCGTCGATCGAAGACTGCGGCATGCCGGTGCGCTCGAAGAACGAGGTCTCGATCGGGCCGGGGCTCACCGCATTGACGCGGATGCGGCGCGGCGCCAGCTCGCGCGCCAGCACGCGCGTGAGCGTGCGCAACGCACCCTTGGTCGACGCATAGATCGCCATCGCCGGAAAACCCATCTCGCGGGCGATCGAGGTGTTGAACAGCAACGCGCCGCCGTCGGCGAGCAGCGGTGCCAGCACCTGCGCCTGCAACAGCGGGCCGCGCACATTGACCGCGAACTGCGCGTCGAATTCGGCGGCCGACACGCCTTCGAGCGGCTGAAAGCGGCCGAAGCCGGCGTTGAAGAACACGGCGTCGAGCCGTGGCACCACGGCCTTCACGCCTTGCAACAGCGCCGCGGTGGAGCCAGCGTCGCCGGCATCGTTGAGCAAATAGTGCGCGCGCTCGCCGAGCACGCCCTTGGCGCGCTCGATCGACGCCGCGCGTGAGCCGGTGACGATCACGCGCGCGCCTTCGCGCACCAGGCGCTGCGCGGTGGCCAGGCCGATGCCGCTGGTGCCCCCGGTGACAAGGACGGTCTTGCCTTCGAAGCGGTTCATGGAGATTCCTTTCGGTTGGGGTTGGGCTGATTGCCGTGAATGACGTCGAAAGCAGCACGGTACGATGCGCTTTTGCGCAAGCCCATTCTCAAAATGAGCAAACAGACTTTGCATGAACGCACATCCAGCACGGGCGCACTCGACTGGAACGACCTGCGCACCGTGCTGGCGGTGGTGCGGGCTGGCACGCTGGCCGGCGCGGCGCGCGCACTCGAACTGCGCCACTCCACGGTGTTTCGCCGCATCGAGCAGGCCGAGCGAAGGCTCGGCGCGCGCCTTTTCGAGCGCTCACGCAGCGGCTGGTCTCCCAACGCGCAGGGCGAGGCCGTGGCGCGCGCGGCGGCCGAGATGGAGACCGCCGCACTCGCCGCCGAGCGCGCAATCAGCGGCGCCGACGCGCGGCTCGAGGGCGTGATCCGCATCGCCACCAGCGAGATGCTGGCGGGCTACCTGTTGCCGTCACTGCTGCGACGCTTTCTGCAGGAGCAACCCGACATCGAGATCGAGGCCGACGTGTCGAACCGCAATGTGAATCTGACACGGCGCGAGGCCGACCTGGCGCTGCGTGCCACCACGCAGCCGCCCGAGACGCTGGTGGGCCGCCGCGTGGCCGTGATGCGCTACGCCGTGTACGCCACCCGGGCCGTCATCGGCCGCCGGCGCGGGCCGCCCGTGCTGCAGGACTTGCCATGGGTGGGCTTCGACGAACGCATCGCCCACTTCCAGATCGCCAAGTGGTTTCGTGAGGCGTTGCCGCAGGTACGGCCGCGGCTGCGACTGGACTCGATGCCCGCCTTGTTGAAGGCCGCCGCCGCGGGCGTGGGCGCCGTGCTGCTGCCCACGTTCGCCGCCGCACAAGAGCCCGCGCTGCTGCGCGTGACACCGCTCATCGAAGGTCCCGAGATGGGCCTGTGGCTGCTCAATCACCCCGACGTGCGCGGCAACGCCCGCGTGCGCGCGCTCAGCGGCTTTCTGGCGCAGGCGGTACCGCAGGAGATCGAGCGCCAGCTTGCGGCCGGGGCCACGTGCAGAGCGTTTGCGGCGTGCCCGCTGACAAGACGGCGCGGGCGGAGCGCACGCGCAGCGGCTGAATGATCGACACACACAAGTGCTTCTTGACGAAGGCCACATACTGCGCCCACTCACGGTTAGGAGCCGCCCGCATGGACGCCTCGTCCCCCTACACCCCACCCAAGATCTGGACCTGGACCAAAGAGAGCGGTGGCCGCTTCGCGAACATAAACCGTCCGTCCGCGGGCCCCACGCACGACAAGGACCTGCCCGTCGGCCGCCACCCGCTGCAGCTGTATTCGCTGGCCACGCCCAACGGTGTCAAGGTCACGGTGATGCTCGAGGAGCTGCTGGCGCTGGGCCATGTCGGCGCGCAGTACGACGCCTGGCTGATCCGCATCAACAGCGGCGAGCAGTTCGGCAGCGGGTTCGTCGCGGTGAACCCCAACTCCAAGATCCCGGCGCTGCTCGACCGCAGCGGCGCGCAGCCGGTGCGGGTGTTCGAGTCCGGCGCGATCCTGCTGTACCTGGCAGAGAAGTTCGGCGGCGCCCTGCTCCCGGACATCGGCACGCTGGAGCGCGCCGAGTGCCTGTCGTGGCTGTTCTGGCAGATGGGCGCAGCGCCGTATCTGGGCGGCGGCTTCGGCCACTTCTACGCCTATGCACCGAGCAAGATCGAATACGCCATCGACCGCTACGCGATGGAGGTGAAGCGCCAGCTCGACGTGCTGGACCGGCGCCTCGCCGAGAGCGCCTATCTGGCCGGTGATGCGTACACGATCGCCGACATCGCGGTGTGGCCCTGGTACGGGGCGCTCGCCAAGGGGCTGCTCTACGAGTCGGGCGAGTTCCTGCAGGTGCAGGATTACAAGCACGTGCAGCGCTGGACCGAACTGATCGCCCAGCGCCCGGCCGTCAAGCGCGGCCGCATGGTCAACCGCACGTGGGGTCAGCCCACGAGCCAGTTGCACGAGCGGCACGAGGCGAGCGACTTCGAGAGCAAGACGCAAGACAAGGTGGCACCGGCAGCTGGCTAGCCGGCGCTCGTCCCTCTTGGCGCGCGTGACCTTCCTGGTGGATCTAGCGCGCGCGCACAGCCCACGTCGCCATCACCAGCAAGACAAAGCCGAGCACGGCAGCGGCGGCGTGCACGACCACCAGCCCCTTGGGCAGTGGCAACTGCTTCCAGTGGTAGTTCAGGTTCAGGATCGCTCCACCGCCGGCGGCCGCGAGAAAAAGTGCGAGCGCAAGGAGCGCAGTCGTTGGAAGCCCGACTGTCGCGGCCGCGTAGAGCAGCAACGTCACCGCTGCGGCGGCGAGGAACCCGTGCAGCATGGCAAGCGCTGCGGGCGGTGATCGATCCCCTACGAATCGCATGCCGGCCATCAGCAGTCCGCCGGCTGCAGCGATTGCCAGCAACACGGTGGATGTGAGAAGTACGAGCCCTGGTTCCATGGTTCGCTCCTTGCATCTTGTTGGAGGGTGCGTCCGGGCACGGCATCAGATGCCGCCGTGGCAAGCGGCGTTCCCTCCATGCTTGGCGACTCGGCGAGCGCAGCGCCTGGACGCCGGAGTCGGCGGCTCAGGCGCGCAGCGTCACCTTCCATCGTCGCAGCTTGCCCACATCCTGCGCCTCGTGGTCGGACACACGCAGCCGCCAGGTGCCGGCCATCGGCTGCCCGGCCAGTTTCGCCAGCGCCGGTGTGGTGGCCACGGTGTAGGTGGCGACGATGCTGTCGTCTTGCCCGCCTTTGCGCTCGTGCAGCGCGGTCGCCGTGCCAGCGGGTGAGACCAGGACGACACGCAGGTCACCGATGTAGCTGTGCAGGATGTCGAGTTCGACCTCGACCCGCGCGATCGTCCCGGCGGCCGCAGCCAGCAGGCTGCGCTCGATGCCCGCGGCCGGGAAGTCGGCGATGGCGGCACCGGGCGACTCCTCCAGCGTCACCACGCCCGGTGGCGCGCTGGCGGGCACGATCTCGAGCCACCAGCGTTCGAGCTTGCCGACGTCGCTGCCGGCGAGGTCGCGCACTTCGAGCCGCCAGGCGCCCGCCGCGGGCCGCCCGCGCCAGGTGGCCAGCGCCGGGGTGCCTGTGGCATCGAAAGTCTCGCGCAGGTCGTCTTGCATCGCCGCCACGGCCCTTGGGGTGCAACACCATTGCTTCGCCCCAGGGCGCGATCAAGCGCACTTCGAGATCGCCGCGCCAGGGGTGGGTGATGGCCACGCCGACCTTCAGGTCGGCCAGGTCGACCGCATCGGCCACCTGCAGCGTGTCGCTGATGCCGTTGTTGTCGTTGTCGGGGATCACTTTGTTCGGCACCGACTCGCGCTCGATGGTGCCCCCACCGCCCGGCGGCGTGACCACGTTGGCGAAGTTGCAGCGAAAGCTCATCGACGCGCCGCTGTCGGTGAACTGGTCCAGCGTCAGAAACGAGGACGTGCCATCCCACCAGCGACTCGCCGGCGTGGTGTCGTCGGCGAAGCGCGCGGCAGCGCCGGCGTAGAAGTCATTGGCGTCGCCGCTTTCGGCGCGCGACTTCTCCAGCTCGAACAGACCATCGGCCTGTTCGAGGCTAGAGTTCGTAGTGCTTGGCAGCGGTCATCGCTTCATCGCTGTTGCTGCCTTGCTCGTCGACATGCCAGATCGCCAGGCCCGCGCCGGGCAGCGCGGCGTCGCGCAAGAGCTGCTGGCGGTTCTCGATCAGGAAGTACTCGTCGTCGTTCTTCGCCAGCATGGCCATCTGGTTGCCGCCGGCTTCCAGCGTCACGGTCTTGCCATGTTCGAGCGTGGTGATGGGACCGGCCCAGCCCGACAGGCGCTTCAGGTAGGCACTGATGCCCGCCGGGTTCTTCGGGTCGGCTTGATTGCCGGCGCACATCAGGCAGAAGTAGCCGACACCGGCGCTCTGGTCGCCGTAGTCGTAGAGGTCGGGGTAGTCGCACAACATGTGCCCGTTTTCGTGGCAGAACGTACCCAGCTCGAGCTCGCTGCCCATGTCGGTGAACTGATAGTCCCTGGCCACCTTGCCCGGCACCAGAGTCACCGCGCTGCTCAACGCCGAGGCGTGCGGCCACAGGCCCTTGCTCCAGGCGTTGACGTTGGGCCCGGCGTAGTAGACGTTCATCGCGTAGACGAAGGCCTGGCCGTCGGACGTGAGCTGCGAGAAGTCCAGGCCCTGTGCCTGGTGGAAGGCCAGCGCTTCGTGGATCAGCTCTTGCGCGCGCTGCCCGTAGGGCACGGCCGGATCGGTGTAATGCGTCTTCGCAAAGCGCGCGCGGTAATACGGCGCAACGATGTTGGTGTAGCGGCAGCGGCCGATCGACTGATCGAGAAAGTAGTCGTGCACCGAGCCCTTGTTGCCGAAGCCGCTGTAGCCCACCTGATTGCAGAAGCGATCGACTTCGTCGCGGCTGATGGTTTGCGGCGAGTCAGCGAAGTCGATCAGCAGGCACAGGCCGATGTAGTCGCCCACCGTGGTGCGCTGCGGCGGTGCCGCCAGGATGCCGCCGGCCGCCGCGGCAGCGCGGATGGCGCGGCGCCGCAGCCGTCGCTCGAGCCGGCGTTCGTCGCAGCGCCGTGGGCCCAGTATCGAGGCGGCCTCGCGGGCCGTCGCGCGCGCCGCCGCTGCTGTGACGCGCAACCCCCGGCGGCACGATGCCGCGTCCGCCATCGGACCGTGCCGCAGCGCCGGACAAGGGCTGCAGGAGGCTGCCGTCGGTGGAGAGGTGCGGCGAGCTCGAAGAAGCCGGTGGCCGGGTTCTGGGTCACCGTGTAGCCGTCGAGCGTTTCAAACACGGCGTGGTGCTGGTCGCCCCAACCGCGCACTTGCAAGGTGCTGCCGTCGGGTTGCGTGAACTCGAAGGTCTTGCCGGCGAAGGAGATGGACATGGTGAGACTCCCTGATCGCACTGCGCTGCGGCGGCGACATGCGGCCAAGGGTCGCGAGCGACGCGCGCCAGGTCAATCCCCAAGGTCGTCACCGGCTCACTGTCGTCCGCAGGACTGCGGATGCCACGCGGCGCCCGGGCCACTCGGTCGCGAGCTCGTCCAGCACATCAGCACGTTACGCCGCGGCGGCGCGTACCGACGTGACGACCCGATGCGTGTCCGGCAGCGCGGGTGAACTGCGTTGAGCGGCGACCTTGGCGTCAGCGCGACAGCCGTGGCATGTCCGCGTAGTTCTCGCTCGCCGCTCCCCACGACGGCTCCGTCTCGATGCCGTGGAAATTGAGCTCGATCGTGAGCCCGTTGGGGTCTTCGATGAACATCTGGAACAGGTGGAACTCGGCGAAGTAGCGCTTGCGAGCATTCAGTCCGACGGCGTCGAAGCGCGCAGCGAAAACCTCGGGCTGCGTGGCCAGAAACGCGATGTGATCCACCACGCCTGTGCTGTCGGTCGCAGACTGCGCGGTCGTGCCGAGGTAGTAGAGATTCGCGTTCGGGATGCGGTGCGGGCCCATGTGGACCTGCACCTTTCCGCCCACCCCGAGCCAGTGGCCAGGGAACGGAAAGTCCGGGCGCGGCATCTCCTCGAAGCCGAGCACGTCGCAGTAGAAGCGCCGCGACTGCTCGAGGTCATTCGCGCGAACGAAATAGTGGTCGAGTTCCGTCAGGGGCATGGCTCTGCCGCGCACGGGCACTCTCCCGCCGACGAATCGGAAGGTCAGTGGGAGAGCACCGGCCCGTGCGTTATGTCTTCAGCTGATCCCGCACCGGCAGTGCCCGGATCCGCTTGCCGGTCGCCGCGAAGATCGCGTTGCAGATCGCGGGGGCGATCGGCGGCACCGCGGGCTCGCCCACACCGCCGAGCGGGAGCGAGTAGTCGCCCGGCATGATGTGCACGCGAATGTCCACCGGCGACGTGCTGATGCGCGCGAGATCGAACTCGTTCAGGTTGCCCTGTTCGACGCGGCCGTTCTTGAACGAGATCTCGTTGAACATCGCCACACCCATGCCCATCACGGCCGCGCCTTCGATCTGCGACTCGATGCGTTCGGGATTGACGACCGCGCCGCAGTCGACTGCGATGTCGATGCGCGGCACCTTGACATTGCCTTTGGCGTCGACCTCCACCTGCGCCACCGCGGCGACATACGTGACGAACGAATAGGTCGCGGCCAACCCCAGCCCGCTGCCCTTGGGCATCGACCGGCCCCAGCCGGCCATGCGTGAGGCGACTTCGATCACCCGGCTCAGGCGCGCCGTGTCGATCGGGTAGCGCTCCGGATCTTCGCCGTGGTTCCAGTCGTCGCCCTGCGTGCGGGTGTCGATCTTGCGCGGCGGCCCGATCAACTCGAGCAGGTAGTCGCGGTGGTCCTTGCCCGCGGCGTGCGCCATCTCGGCGATGAACGACTGGGTCGCAAACGCATGCGGCACGTTCGACACCGAGCGGAACCAGCCGATCCGCGTGTGCGCCGCGGCTTCCGGGTTCTCGATCCGGATGTTCGGGATCGTCGGCGCGGCCTGCAGCAGCGTCATGCCGAGTTCGATGTTGAACTGGTTCTTCGCACCCTCGACGAAAGTCGACAGGATGGTCGGCGCCACCGAACGATGCAGCCACGCAACGCACTTGCCGTTTTCATCCAGGCCCGCTTCGAGGTGCTCCGCCGACACGGTGTGAAGGTAGTCGTGGCGCAGATCGTCTTCGCGCGTCCAGATCACCTTGACCGGCTGGCCGTCCATCGCTTTCGACACCACTGCAGCCTCGACGCAGAAGTCGGGTTTCGACTTGCGCCCGAAACCGCCGCCGAGCAGCGTGACGTTCACCGTGACGTTGGACGGATCGAGGCCCAGCCGCTTGGCGACCAGGTCACGTGCCGCCTGAGGTGACTGCACCGACGACCAGATCTCGCACTTGCCGCCCACGATGCGCGCGGCCGCAGCCGGCGGCTCCATCGTGGCGTGCGCCAGATGCGGCAGGTAGTAGTCGGCCTGCACCTTCTTGGCCGCCTTCGCATACGCGGCGTCGAAGTCACCCTCTTTGCGCACCACTTTGCCGGGGCCACGCGCGGCCGCTTCCATCGTCGCGCGATAGGCCTTCGAGTCGTACGACGCGTTGGGGCCATCGTCCCAGACGATCTTCAGCGCCTCGCGCCCCTTGAGCGCGGCCCACGTGTTCTTCGCGACGACCGCCACGCCGCCGAGCGGGTTGAAGTTCGCAGGCGGGGCGCTCGGCTCGATCTGCACGACCTTGACGACTCCTGGCACTTTCATCGTGGCCGACGAGTCGACGCTGACGACCTTGCCGAGATACACGGCGGGGCGCGCAACGACCGCGTACAGCATGCCGGGCAGGCGCACGTCCTGGCCATAGACCGCCTTGCCGGTGACGATGTCGCGGCCATCGACCAGCCTGATGTTGCTCTTGCCGATGTAGCGGAACTGCGACGGGATCCTTCAGCTTGACCTGGTCGCGCGACGGCACCGGCTGTTTCGCGGCGGCCGCGGCGAGTTGGCCGTAGCCGATCTTGCGGCCGCTCTTCGCATGCACGACCTGATGGTTCTTCGCTGCGACTTCGCTGACAGGCACGTTCCATTGTTCGGCGGCCGCGCGCTCGAGCATCATGCGCGCTGACGCGCCGCAGGTGCGCATCGGCATGAAGAAGTGGCGCGTGCTGCGCGAACCGTCGGTGTCCTGGTTGCCGTAGCGTTTCTCGTCGCCCGGCGCCTGAACGACCTTGACACGTGCCCAGTCGGCCTCGAGTTCGTCGGCGACGATCATCGGCATGCTGGTGCGCACGCCCTGGCCCATCTCGGAACGGTGGCAGACGATGCTCACGGTGCCGTCGGCCGCGAGCGACACGAACACCAGCGCATTGTCGACCCAGCCGTTGGGCATGCCGTCGGCGCCGTACTTCTTCGGCTCCTGGGCCTGGCCTTCACCCGCATAGCCGGCGACCAGCACAAGACCACCGGCGGCCGAAGCCTGCTGCAGAAAACGGCGCCGGCCCGCGTTGTCGAGCGACTCGGCGTTGAGGAAATCCGGGCGCGCGTTCATGCTGCACCTCTCTTCTCGGCGACTTGCTTGATGGAAGCACGAATCCGCGTGTAGCAGCCGCAGCGACAGATGTTGCCGCTCATCGCCTGATCGATCTCCGTGTCGCTCGGATTCTTCTTGGACTTCAGCAGGGCCGCGGCAGACATGCATTGGCCGCCTTGGCAGTAGCCGCACTGCGGGACGTTGTTGGCGACCCATGCGTCCTGGACCATGCGGCCGATCCGGTCGGCGGCAAGGCCTTCGATGGTGACGACATTCTTGCCGGCGACCGCGGAGACAGGCGTCGTGCAGGATCTCACCGCCTGGCCACCGACGTGCACCGTGCAAGCGCCGCAAATGGCGACGCCACAACCGAACTTGGTGCCGATCAGCCCAAACTCATCGCGCACCACCCACATCAACGGGGTGTCCGGATCCGATGCCGACGAAACGGCTTTGCCATTCAGGGTGAACTTTGTCGCCATTCGCTTGTCCTCTGTCTCACGACCGTGTGAATCGGCGCCGCAGGGTTGCGCCTGCGGTACTTGGCTCTGGCCGAGCGCTCGGCTGAGCCCGCGAAGAATATCGCCGAACAACCCAAAAGGCTATTGCGCCAAGTACCCATCAGCAACGACGACTCAGTCGCATCAATCGCTGCAGGGTCATGGGCGCACAAGCCCTCATCGGCGCTCCCGCGCCGTTGTCATCCGATGCGCGCGAACGCGTCGCGCGCGTGACAGGCCTCAGTTGAGGTCCGTGTCCTTCCAGAACTTCGAGGCGCCCCCCGCGATGCCGACATCCAGGCCGGTCTTCGTCAGGGTGTAGGTATTGGCGTCTTCCATCGCGGACGAGCCCTTGCCGCCACCCACCGCCGCGCCGCTGGCACCGGCAGACGCGGTGACGGCACCAGCGGCTTCCCAGCCTTTGTCGATGAACTTGTTCATCGCTGCGGCCGTCTTGAAGACGATCAGCAGCTCGGTCTGCGATGCACCGAGTTGCAGGCCTGCGCTGGCGCCGCCGACTTTCATGAAGGTGTTCTTCTTGGTCTGGTTGTCGCGTACGAGGCCTGTGCCGCCGGAGCCGCCGATCAGGAAGCTGACGCCATAGGTGGTGAAGACCCCGAAACCCGGCGCCTTCTCGACCGCGGCCTTCAGGTCCGGCTTTTCCTTGTAGAAGCGCTCCAGCGTCGCCTGTGTCGTCTTGATCACCTCAGCCTGCTTGGTTGCCTTGTCTTGGGCAACCGCGCCGCCGGCCAGCAGGGACAGCGACAGCACGCCGAGCCCCAGGAGTTTTTGAAACGTCATCGATGTTCCCCTTCTATGTCGGTCACTTTACGCCTGCGGCGCCCGTGGCGCTGGACGCCAACCGAATGATGATTGATTTGGCGCCCGATGCAAGGGGCCCGCCGCAACTATCATTCGCAACGGCCGCCACGAGAACCGCCCCGACTTGTCCCTGATTGTCTTCTCGCACGCCAACAGCTTTGCCGCCTCCACCTACGGCGTGCTCTTCAAGAGCCTGCGGGCCCGCGGCTTCACAGTGCGCGCAGTCGAACGCTTCGGCCACGACCCGCACTACCCCGTCACCGACAACTGGCCGCACCTGGTGCAGCAGTTGCACGACTTCGCGCAACGCGAAGTGGAAAAAGTCGGCGAGCCGGCCTGGCTCGTCGGCCACTCGCTCGGTGGCTTCCTCAGCCTGATGTGCGCGGCCCGGCACCCCGCGGCTCGCCAGCGGCGTGCTGCTGCTCGACTCGCCGCTGCTGGGCGGCTGGAAAGCACACGCGCTGGGCGCGATCAAGATGACGCAACTCGTGGGCTCGATTTCGCCGGGCGCGGTGAGCCACAAGCGCAAGAATCGCTGGGCGTCCAAGGCGCAGGCCCTCGAGCACTTTCGCCACAAGAAGGCCTTCAGCCGTTGGCACCCGCAGGTGCTGCACGACTACGTTGCGCACGGCACACACGACGAAGACGGCCAGCGAGCGCTCAGTTTCGACCGTGACATCGAGACCCGGATCTACAACACGCTGCCGGACAACCTCGACCGCTTGCTGCGCAGGCACCCGCTCGAGTGCCCGGTTGCCTTCATCGGCGGCTTGCAGTCGGCGGAGATGCGCCAGGTCGGCATGGCGATGACGCAGCGCGTGGTCGTCGGCCGCGTCACGATGCTCGACGGCAGCCACCTGTTCCCGATGGAAAAGCCCGTGGCCACGGCCGCCGCGATCGAAGCGAGCTTGCGTTCGCTCGAAGCAGCGTAGGCAGACGCGCCGGAGCGGCGCCTTCGCCGGTGTAGGCTTGAGGCACCGCTTTCGCTTCACGGCCCTCGCACTTCAAATGCCCCTGCCTGCACCCGACTGCGCGCGCAAAGCCGCGCATCAGCGTTCGATCACAATCCAGGCCCATGCCCGCACCGACCGGCTGTGGGACATCGAAGGCCATCTCACCGATGCCTGGCCCGAGCCCGTGCCGATGGCCGGCGGCATGCTGCTTGCCGGCCAGCCGATGCACTCGATGTGGTTGCGCCTCACGGTGGACCGCACCGCCACCATCGTGGCCGCGCAGGCCGTCACCGATGCGGGGCCTTACGGCAAGGCCTGCGGCGCCATCGCGCCCGACTACGGCCAGCTCGTGGGCCTGCGCGTCGCGCGCGGCTACCGCGATGCAATCCACAAGCTCTTCGGCCGCACCGCCGGCTGCACGCACATCAACGAGCTTGCCGGCGTGATGGGCAGCGCCGTGCTGCAGGCGCTGTGGGATGAGATGACGCAGGCCGGCGACGAGAAGCCGTTCAGCATCGACGGCTGCCATGCGCTGAAATCGTCGAGCCCGCAGGTGGCGCAGTTCTTTCCGCGCTGGTATCGGCCCGAGCCCCAAGGCGGCTGAGCTCCGCGTTCACCGGCTGCGTTCAACGGGGCAGCGTGACGCTGCCTATTCGGGCTGCACGCCGGCGAGCTGGATCGCCTTGCGATTGCGTTCGATGTCGCGCACCAGGAACTCACGAAAGGCCTCCGGCGTGCCCGGCGACGGCACAGCGCCATGGGGCTCGAAGGCCTTGCGCAACTCGGGTTGCTGCAACAGCTGCAGCAACGACTGCCGCAGCACCTGGCTCACCGCCGGCGCCAGGCCCTTGGGCGCCATCAGGCCGATCCAGCTCGAGAACTCGAAGCCCGGCAGCGTCTGCGCGATGGCGGGTGTGTCACCCAGCGGCCTCGTGTCGGCAGCCATGCTGTGCGCCAGCAGGCGCAGCCGGCCCGCGGCAACCAGCCCCATCGCCGCCGGCGCCGGGGTGAGCACCCAATCGGTCTCGCCGGAGACCACCGATGCCACACCCTGGCTGCCGCCCTTGTATGGCACATGCAGCGATTGGAATCCGCCCACCGACTGCAGCGCCACGCCGGCCAGATGGCTGACCGACCCGATGCCGGCCGAAGCCATGTTCGAGCGGCCCTCCCTGGCCTTGGCCCAGGCGATCAACTCGACGAGGCTGTGCAGCGGCAGCGCGGGGTGACAGACCAGTGCGTTGGGCAGCTGCGCCAGCAGCGTGATGAAGTCGAAGTCTTGCAGCGGCTCGTAGCGCGCCGCGCGCTGCAGCAGCGGCGCCACCGTCATCGAGCTGCTTGACGCGACGATCAGCGTGTAGCCGTCGGCCGCCGACGTGCGCCCTGCCTCGACGCCTAACGCGCCCGATGCGCCGGCCCGGTTGTCGACCACGATCGCCTGCTGCAGCAGCGGCGCGAGCAGATTGCTCACGACGCGGGCTATGGTGTCCACCGAGCTCGCCGGCGCATTGGGCACGATCAGCTTCACCGGCCGCTGCGGAAAGGCCGCTGCCTGGCCGAGGGCGCGGGCCGATGCGGCGAGCGCCGCAAGGGTCGTGAGCAAGGCGCGGCGGGAAGCGGAGCGAATTGGGGCCATGTCCGTACAGGCAGAATATTCGGTTTCCCAACCACCGGTCAGACCCACATGCTGAAGTTCTACTACTCGCTGGCTCCCAATCCGATGAAAGTCGCGCTGTTTCTCGAGGAGGCCGGCTTGCCGTACCACGCCATCCCGGTAGACACGCGCAAGGGCGAGCAGCACGCGGCTGCGTTCAAGGCCCTGAATCCGAACGCCAAGGTGCCGGTGATCGTGGACGAAGGCGCTACGGTGTTCGACAGCAACGCGATCCTGCTGTACCTGGCCGAGAAGACCGGTCAGTTCCTGCCCACGCCGCAAGACCGCGGCCCCGCGCTCTCGTGGCTGATGTTCACGGCCTCGGGCATCGGGCCGTTCAGCGGCCAGTGCGTGCACTTCAAGCACTACGCGCCCGAACCCAACCCCTACGCCCTCAACCGCTACGACTTCGAGGCCTGGCGGCACTGGAAGATCCTCGATGCCCACCTGGCGGACCGGCCGTGGATGATCAGCGGGCGCTACACGTTGCTCGACATGGCCGTGTGGGGTTGGGCCCGGGCAGTGCCTTTTGCCCTCGGTGCCGAAGCCTGGGCGCAACTGCCCCACGTGAAGCGACTGTTCGATGCGGTGAACGAGCGGCCGGCTGCGCAGCGCGCCGCCGCGCTGAAGGACCGGCACACTTTCAAGACCGAGATGGACGACGACGCGCGGCGTGCCATGTTCCCGCAGAACGAGCGGCTGAAAGCTTGATTTTTTGCGGGCGGCCGCGTCCGGCGCGGCTGACCGCTACTTGCCGAATACCGTTCGCAGCAGCTCGGTGGTGCGGGCAGCCGGGTTGGCGCGGATCTTCTTCTCCTCCTCACCGACCATGTAGAACAGCCCGTCGAGCGACTTGTTGGTCACGTAGTCGTCGATGTCCAGCGAATGCTGGCTCACCAGCGGCACGCTCTCGTAGCGTCGCATCATGTTCGTGTAGGCGCGTGCTGCCCCGACCTCGCCGACTTTCTGCGACACCACCGGCTTGAAGGCCGCATAGAGGTTGTCGTGCGTCTTGCCGCGGAAGAACTCGGTGGCTGCGGTATTGCCACCGGTGAGAATGCCGCGCACGTCGTGCAACGACATGTCGCGGATCGCGTCACCGAAGTAGCGCGACGCCAACGGTGCCGCGGCCTCGGCCGCGCGGTTCATGCTGAGGATGAACTCGTCGACCTGCTTCTGGTAGCCCGCCATCCTCGCCACGTCCGCCACCTGCTGGAGTTTCGGCGGCATCAGGATCTTCACGGCCGCGTTTGCGAAGTAGCCGTTTACCCGCGACAGGCTCGTCACCGCCCGCTCGGTGCCGACGGCCAGCGCCTCTTTGATTCCCGCCGCGTTCGTCTTGTCGTCGGATGCACCTGTCTTCGTGGCGTCGGTCGGGGGCTTGGGCAACTTGCCGAGCTCCTTCATGAGGTCATCGAGCGTTCGCGTCTGCGCCGAGGCCGTGCCTGCGACCAACCCGCCCAACAGGATCGCCATCCTTCGATTCAAGACCCTCTCCTGCGCGCGTGTACGTTGCGCAAATGCCAGCGTACCCGATGCGCCGGTCTCCTCGCGGCCAGGTCGCCATCCGGGTGTCGGCCAGCGCCGCACGGTAGTCTCTCGCGATGGATTCCCTGATCGCCGCTGCCGCGCGCGCTCTTGCTGCCGGCGACTCGCTCGCCGCCCTCAAACGCGTGAGCCTGCGCGACGACCCGCCGGCGCTGGCGCTGCGCGGCATCGCGATGGCGCAGCTCGGCGAGCACCCGCGTGCCCGCGAGCTGCTGCGGCGCGCCGCGCGCGGCTTCGGCGCGCACGAGGAGCTGTCGCGCGCCCGCTGCGTCGTGGCGGAGGCCGAAGTGGCGCTGGCGATGCGCGATCTCGGTGGCTCGCCGCGCACGCTGGCGGCCGCGGCCGCCACGCTCGAGGCGCGTGCCGATCGCGCCAACGCGCTGCACGCACGCCTGATCGCGGTGCGCCGGCTGCTGCTGCTCGGGCGCCTCGACGAGGCCGCATCGGAGCTGGGCCAGCTCGACGCACGCGGCGTGCCGCCGTCGCTGCTCGCAGTGGCCGAGCTGGCCGCTGCCGAGGTGGCGCTGCGCTCGCTGCGCACGGCCGCCGCGCGAGCGGCGCTCGCACGCGCCGAAGTGGCAGCCGAACACGCGCGCGTGCCCGCACTGCAGGCGGAGGTGGCCGAGGCGCGCGCTGCGCTCGATCACCCGGCTGCGCGGCAGATCCGTGCGGGTGATGAGCAGCCGTTGCGCCTCGATGAAGTCGAAGCGCTGCTCGCGTCGGGAGCATTGGTGGTCGATGCGTGCCGTCGCGGCCTGCGCGCCGGTGGCACTTGGCTGCCTCTGGCGCGCCGGCCGGTGCTGTTTGCATTGGCGCGCGCTCTCGCCGAGGCATGGCCCGGTGACGTAGACCGCAACACGCTGATCGAGAGTGCATTTCGCACGCGCCACCCCGACGAGACGCACCGCGCGCGCCTGCGCGTCGAGATCGGCCGCTTGCGTGCGCTCGTCGCTTCGCTCGCGCACATCGAAGCCACGCGCGCGCGGCTTCGTGCTCACGCCGCGAGGGCGAGCGCGCCGTGGTCGTGCTGGTGCCGCCGATCGATGGCGAGCAGGCGTCGCTGCTGGCGCTGCTGGCCGATGGCGCGGCCTGGTCGACCTCGGCGCTCGCGCTGGCGCTCGATGCCAGCCAGCGCACGGTGCAGCGCGCGCTGCTCGAGTTGGAGGGCGCCGGACGCGTGCGTTCGATCGGGCGCGCCCGTGCGCAACGCTGGCTGGCGCCGCCGCTGGCCGGATTCACGACGATCTTGTTACTCCCAGCTTCGCTGCCGCTTGAGTAGATTGCGTTCCATGGCGCCGATCAAGCGCGCTGAAAGGAACCCAGCGATGAATGGCAGGACAGGCAAGATCAAGAGCAGAAGCACCGGCGCGCCCCGCCGAGATCGTTCGTGAATACGGCCCGTTCGATGGCGTCGAGCGCATCGGCGGCGTCACCCACGACGGCCAGCGCGTGTGGGCGGCCACCGGCGCCAAGATCGTCGCGTTCGATCCCGCGAGCGGCCAGGTGGCGCGCACGCTCGATCGCGCCGGCGACGCGGGCACCGCGTTCGACGGCACGCACCTCTATCAGATCGCCGAGGCGCGCATCGACAAGATCGACCCCGTCACCGGCGACGTGGTGGCCTCGATCCCGGCGCCGGGCAAGGGCGGCGACTCGGGAATGGCCTGGGCCGAGGGCAGCCTGTGGGTGGGGCAGTACCGCGATCGCAAGATCCACCAGGTGGACCCTGCCACCGGCACGGTGCTGCGCACCATCGAATCCAACCGCTTCGTCACCGGCGTCACCTGGGTCGACGGCGAGCTGTGGCACGGCACCTGGGAAGGCGACGAGAGCGACATCCGCCGCATCGACCCCGACAGCGGTGCCGTGCTCGAGCGGCTCGAGATGCCCGCCGGCACGGCCGTCAGCGGCATGGAGTCCGACGGCGCCGACCTCTTCTATTGCGGCGGCGGATCGAGCGGCAAGGTCCGCGCCGTGCGACGTCCGAAAGCTTGATGGACCACCAAGGAGCACACCATGAACACCGCGATTGCCGAAGTGAACACCGTGAACCATCCCGTCGTGTCGAGGGACCGCTGGATCGCCGAGCGCAAGGCGCTGCTGGCGCACGAAAAGGAGCTGACCCACCTGCGCGACCAGATCGCCCGCGAGCGCCGCGCGCTGCCGTGGGTGCGCATCGACAAGCCCTACGTCTTCGACACGCCCGAGGGCACGCGCACGCTCGCCGCGCTGTTCGAGGGCCGGCGCCAGCTGCTGGTGCAGCACTTCATGTTCGGCCCGCAGTGGGAGCAGGGCTGCCCGAGCTGCTCGTTCATGGCCGACCACAGCGACGGCATGGCGTGCACCTGGCGCATCGCGACGTCACGCTGGTGGCGATCTCACGCGCGCCGTTGGGCGACATCGTGCGCTTTCGCCAGCGCATGGGCTGGCGGTTCAAGTGGGTGTCGTCGTTCGGCAGCGACTTCAACCACGACTTCCACGTCTCGTTCACGCCGGAGGAACGGGCCAAGGGCGCGGTCTACTACAACTACGGCATGGTGAATTTCCCGGCCGAGGAAGCGCCCGGCGTCAGCGTGTTCTACAAGGACGACGCGGGCACCCTCTTTCACACCTACTCGACCTACGGGCGCGGCGTGGAAGTGATGATGGGCACCTACAACATGCTCGACCTCACGCCCAAGGGCCGCGACGAGGACAACCAGAGCTACACGATGGAGTGGGTGCGCCACCACGACCGCTACGAGCCGGCGCCGACGGCGGCATCGGATTCGTGCTGCCACACGAACACTTGACTTCGGCCAGCCTGAGCCCGGATGCGCCCGCCATGGTCGACCCGTGGCCTTGGCTGGCCCTCGCCGGGCTCGGCACCTTGCATGGATTGAGCCCGGCGAACGGCTGGATGTTCGCGGCCGCGTGGGGCGTGCATGCGGGCGGCGACGCGCAAGTGCGGCGTGCCCTGCTGCCCATCGCTATCGGACACGCGGCATCGATCGCACTCGTGGCTTGTGCCGTGGCACTGGGGATGGCGCTGGACCGCGCGTGGGTCCAGCACGGAGCCGGCGCGCTGCTCGTCGGCGCGGCGGCGTTGCGAATGCGGCGCGGCGCCGGGCGGCGCACACGCATCAGCACGCAGGCCGGCCACGCCGGCCTCGCAGGATGGTCGTTTCTGATGGCCACTACGCACGGTGCCGGGCTGATGCTGGTCCCGGCGCTCGTGCCGCTGTGCTTGGCTGACAATCCGGCGCGCGAGATCACCGCGTCGGGCTCGCTGCTGCTGGCAGCGGCGGCCGTCGGCGTCCACACGGTGGCGATGCTGGTCACGACCGGGGTCATCGCCACCGGCGTGTCGCCGCGGCGTCGCCCTGCACCCTCGCCTGTCGAGCGACCGTCATGCTGCGCCAGGCCTGGACGGCGGCATTGGCCGTCACGGGCGTGCTGCTGATGCTGCGCGGTTGAGTCTCGTCGCCGGCCACCGGCGGGCCAATCGTAGACTTGATGCATTGCAGCCCCGTCGGCAGAACCCCTCGATGAGCCACACGCGACAAACGCCACTGCGCCTGGGCATCCTCGGCTGCGCCAACATCGCGCGCCAGTTCGCGCGCGACGTGGCGCCGAGCCCACTCGTGCGATCACCGCCGTGGCCAGCCGCGATGCCGCCAACGCCGCGGCATTCGCCGCGCAGTTCGGCATCACGCGCACGTACGGCAGCTACGAGTTGCTGCTCGCCGACGACGCGCTCGATGCGGTGTACATCCCGCTGCCCAACAGCCTGCATGCCCCGTGGGCCGTGCGCGCCGCGCAGCACGGGCTGCACGTGCTGTGCGAAAAACCGCTGGCGATGAACCTCGCCGAAGCGCGCGCGATGTTCGACGCCGCGCGCCAGCATGGTGTGATGCTGCTCGAGGCCTACCCGTGGTGGTTCCAGCCGCAGACGGCGGCGCTGCTCGGCCTGCTGCGCGGCGGCGCCATCGGCACGGTGCGCTTGGTGCAGTCGACCTTCGGCTTCACGCTGCGCGACCCCGCGGGCACCAACATCCGCTCGCTGCCCCAGTATGGGGGCGGTGCGTTGCTCGATGCCGGCAGCTACTGCCTGAGCTTGATTCAACTGGTGATGGGCCGCGCGCCGCAGCGCGTGCACGCCAGCGCGCGCGTGGGGCCCACCGGCGTGGACATCGCCACCCACGCCACGCTTCACTTCGACGATGGCGCGGTGGCGCAACTCTCGTGCGCGATGGACCTGGCGCTGCACCGGCACGCCACCATCGTGGGCAGCGACGGCGTGATCACCACCGAGTTTCTCAACCACACCAGCGAGCCCGGCACCGTGCACCCGTGGGCCTACCAGCCGAGCCAGCTGCGCGTGCGCCGCGGCAGCGGCAACGGCCCGTTCGAGAGCATAACCAGCCCCACCGGCAGCGGCTTTCGGTTTGCCGCCGAGGCGTTTGCTGCGGTGGTGGCGGCCAAGGACTTTGCTGCGGTCGAGCGCGCGGCGCAGGCGAGCCTGGACATAACGGCCACGCTCGATGCGATCGCCGCCAGTGCGCGTGCAGGCGCGATGGTGGAGGTGGCTGCGCCGCGAGGTTGAGCGGGTACGATGACTTCCCCGAATGGAGACACACGATGAACAGCGACGAGCGCAAGGCCATCGAGCAGACTGTCCAGACCTACCTCGACGGGCTCTACGAGGGCGACGCCGACAAGCTCGCCAGCGTCTTCCACGAAACCAGCGCCCTCACCTACGAGCAGGGCGGCAAGTTGACCGTGCTGCCGCGCGACCAGTGGCTGAAATGGGTGCGCGAGCGCGGCTCGCCGTTATCCAAGGGTCTGGCGCGCGACGATGCGATCCTGTTGGTCGACCAGTGCGGGCCGACGACTGCGTTGGTCAAGGTCAAGTGCCAGATCCCGCCGCGCTACTTCACCGACTACCTGAGCCTGCTCAAGGTCGACGGGCGCTGGGTGGTGGCGCAGAAGGTGTTTGCCACCGTCGAGCGGCCGTAGCGAACGAAAGGCCCGCATGAAACCCAACGCGATCAAACAAGACGTGCTGGCCGGCAAGACGGTGGCCGGCGCGATGGTGTTCGAGTTCTTCTCGCCGGGCATGTCGGCCATCCTGGCCAACGCCGGCTGCCGCTTCGTGCTCTACGACATGGAGCACACCGGCCTCGGCTTCGAGACGCTGAAGTGGCTGTTCGCGAGCTGCCGCGGCCTGCCGATCGAGCCGATGGTGCGCGTGCCGCGCGGCGAATACACCTTTCTGGCTCGCGCGCTCGACCTGGGCGCGCGCGGCGTGATGATTCCGATGGTCGAGTCGCAGCAGCAGGCCGAGTCGATCGTGCAGGCCTGCAGGTACCCGCCGGTGGGCCGCCGCGGCGCGGCCTTCGGCTTTGCGCAGTGCGATTACCTCGGAGGCGACGTCAGCGACAAGATCCGCCGCTACCACGAGCGCACGATGGTGATCGCGCAGATCGAGACCGAACGCGGCCTCGACCAGGTGGAGAAGATCGCCGCGGTCGACGGTGTCGACGTGCTGTGGGTCGGCCACTTCGATCTGTCCAACTTCATGGGTATCCCGGCGCGCTTCGACGATCCGCGCTTCGACGCCGCGATGCGCCACGTGGCCGAGGTCGGCGCGCCGCGCACGGCAAGGCGGCCGGCTTCATGGCCACCGACGCGGCCTGGGTCGCGCGGGCGCGCGAGATGGGCTACACGATGATCGCCGGTGGCACCGACACCGGCCTGCTCGAAGCCGCGATGAAGAGCCTGGTCGGCCGCATCGAGGCGCCGGCCCAATGAGTGCCGGCGCACAACAGCGCTTTCGGGTCGGCCTGACGCGCGACCTGCTCACCGCCAGCGGCGAGCCGTCGTTCGGCCGCATCCCGCTTGGCGCTGATCGACGGCGACCCGCACATCGAGTGGGAGTTTCTGCCTGCGATGCTCGACGAGATCACGCCCGACGTGATGGCGCGCTACGACGGCGCTCTACGTGAACTCGCCGCGCGTCAGCGCCGCGTCGGTGGCGCGTGCCGACTGCCGCGTGCGCATCGTGAGCCGCCACGGCGTGGGCTACGACTCGGTGGACGTGCGCGCGCTGGCGGCGAAGGGCGTGATCGTCACCAACACGCCGGTGGCGGTGCGCCGCCCGGTGGCGGTGGCGGCGCTGACGTTCATCTTCGCGCTCGCCGGCAAGCTGATCGAGAAGGACCGTCTCACGCGCGCCGGCCGCTGGCACGAGCGCACCAGCCACATGGGGCTGGGCTTGACGACACGCACGCTGGGCGTCATCGGCGCCGGCGGCATCGGGCGCGAGCTGCTCGCGCTGGCGCGGCCCTTCGGCTGGAAGATGCTGGTGGCCGACCCGTACGTCGATGCGGCGGCGGTGGCGGCGCTCGGCGCCGACACGCATGCCGCTCGAGCGGCTGCTGCGCGACTCGGACTTCGTCGTCGCGACGGTGCTGCTGAACGACAGACGCGCCACATGATGAATGCCGAGCGCTTCGCGCAGATGAAGCGCGACGCGTACTTCATCAACCTGTCGCGCGGGCCGATCGTCGACGAGCCGGCGCTGATCGCGGCGCTGCAAAGCGGCACAATCGCCGGCGCCGGCATCGACGTGTTCGAGCAGGAGCCGGTGGCCCCTGACAACCCGCTGCTGAAGATGCCCAACGTGCTGGTCACGCCGCACGCGCTGTGCTGGACCGACGAGTGCTTCGACGCCATCGCGCGCGAGGGCCTGCGCTGCATGGCGGATTTTGCAAATGGGCGCACGCCGAAGTCGGTGGTCAAAGTGACCAACGATGTTTGATCTCAGCGGCAAGGTGGCGCTGGTCACCGGCGCATCACGCGGGCTCGGCTGGGCGATGGCGCAGTCGCTGGCACAGGCCGGCGCCCACGTGGCGCTGAACGCGCGCGACGAGGCCGCGCTTGGCCACGCGCGTGGCCGAGCTCGCTGCGCAAGGGCTGTCGGGCGAAGCCTGCGCCTTCGACGTCACCGACAGCGACCTCGCGCAAGCGTCAAGTGGCCGACCTTGCACAACGCCACGGTCGGCTGGACATCCTGGTGGCCAATGCCGGCATCAACCACCGCCAGCCGATCACCCGATTCGAGATGGCCGACTTTCAGCGCGTGCTCGACACCAACCTGGTCGCCGTGTGGGCGCTGTGCAAGGCGGCCGCGCAGCAGATGATTCCGCGCAAGCAGGGGCGCCTGATCCTCACCGGCTCGATCAGCGCGATCAATGCACGCCCGACGATCTCGGCCTACGTGGCCACCAAGGGTGCCGTGCATGCGCTGACCAAGCAGCTGGCCGTGGAGCTGGCACGCGACGGCATCACCGTGAACTGCATCGCGCCCGGCTTCTTTGCCACCGAGATGAACACCGTGCTGATCGAGAACGCCGAGTTCAACGCCTGGGTGCAGCAGCGCACGCCCGCGGGCCGCTGGGGGCGGCTGTCGGAGATCGGCCCACCGGCCGTGTTCCTCGCCTCCGACGAGGCTTCCTACGTGAGCGGTCTGGTGATGACGGTGGACGGCGCGTTCACCGCCGCGATGTGACCGTCACGCCTTGCCCAGCGGTGGCCGCCCGAACAGCGTCGACGCGCGGCTGATCGGCCCCAGTTCGGCGGTGGCGGCCAGCAGCGCCGGCGCCAGCTCTTGCATGCGTGTCGGCGTCAGCCTCGAACGCGGGCCGGCGATGCTGATCACGCCGATCGCTTCACCGCGGCGCATCACAGGCGCCGCCAGCGCGGCCATGCCGGGCGCAAACACTTCATCGATCGTGGCGTAGCCGCGCACGCGCGCCACCTGCAGGAAACCCAGCAGCGCCTTCACCGTGGCCGGCGCGTTGGGCCCGTAGTCCCTTGGCGAGCCGAAGCCCTGCAGGCTCACGAGTTCGAGCGCACGTTCATCGCTCAGCGTCAGCAGCCACGCATGGCCCGAGGCGGTGCATGACAGCCGCGCGTCCATGCCCATGTCGGGGTCGTAGCGCAGGCCCTTGCGCGAACCCTGCGCCTTGGCCACCCACGTCAAGCGGTCGCCGTCGATGATCGACAGCCGCACCAGTTCGCCCGACTCCTTGGCCAGGCGCTCGAGCAGCGGCTCGGCGATGTCGACAATGCCCGCGCTGCTGAGAAAGCCCAGGCCCATCGACGCGAGCTTGGCAGTCAGCACGTAGTCACCCTGGCTGCGCATCTGGCGCACGTAGCCGCGGCGCATCAGTTCGACCAGCAGGCGGTGGCAGGCGCTGTGTGGAATGTCGAGCTCGTCGGCCAGCGCGGTGAGTGGCATGCCCTCCGGCTGCCCGCACAGCCGCTCGAGCAACGCGAGGCCGCGGTCAAGTGCGAGCGTCATGGGTGAATTTTGTGATGTGGCATCAGTTTCCAAATGGGAACGCGATTCTTGCGCGTTTTCAGAATGGGCGCCGCGGGCTTCACGCAGTTCATGCATGCCGCTGAGGGCATGGCAATCAACGAGGAGACATCGGCATGAACCACAGCTGTCTTGCTGTCCTGCTGGTGGCGGCGGGCGCACTCGCGCCGCTGCCGCTCCACGCCAACGATCGCGGACACGGACACCACGGCCGCGATCGCGATCGCGCGGCCGATCTGGCCGACTGCTGCACCCCCGGCGACCACGATTTCCCGAAAGTCGGCGGCAACCTCGGCAACCAGAACTACTCGCGGCTGCACCAGATCAACAAGGGCCTGGTGCGCGCCGGCAAGCTCGGCGCCGCCTGGGTCAACCGCATCGAAGGCGGCCTGACCAGCGGCACCAACCAGAGCACCACGGTGGTGGTCGACGGCGTGATCTACATCGAGTCGGCACTCGGCAACCTGGTGGCCGTCGACGGCAAGACCGGCGCCACCAAATGGAAGTACACCACCCCGTTCGGCAGCATCACGCGCCGCGGCGTGGCGGTGGCCAAGGACCTCGGCCTCGTGTACACGCTGGCCAACGACAACCGCCTGGTGGCGCTGAACAAAGACACCGGCGAGGTGTTGTGGATCAAGCAGTACCCGCCGTCGAGCGACCCGGGCTACGTGGGCAACGTCGAGAAGGTGGCGCTGGTCTACCACGGCAAGCGGTTGTACATCGGCACCAACGACGGCAACCGCGGCTCGGCGCTGTCGGTGGACGCCACCAACGGCGACCTGCTCACGTCGTTCTGGGGCGTGCCGCGCCCCGGCGAGATGGGCTACGACACCTGGGGCGGTGCCCCCGAAACCTCACGCACCGGCGCCACGCCGTGGATCCACCCGGCGGTCGATCCCGATCTCAACATGGTCTATTGGACCTTCGGCAACGTGCGCGGTGGCTCGTCGCAAAACGGCTCCACGCGGCCGGGCGAGAACCTGTTCGCCAACTCAATCGTCGCGCTCGACCTGAAGACCGGCGAATACAAGTGGCACTTCCAGTCGATCCACCACGACATCTGGGACATGGACAACGTGATGTCGCCGGTGCTGGCCGACGTGCGAATCCGCGGCCGCGAGCGCAAGGTGGTGGTGTACGGCAGCAAGTCGGGCATGTACTTCATCCTCGACCGCCGCGACGGCAGCGCGCCGCTGGGCATCGAGGAGCAGCCGGTCAAGCAGGACGCGCGACAGGCGAGCTGGCCCACGCAGCCGTTCCCGCGCCAGGGCGGCTGGACCGAGCAATGCATCGTCGATCAGCCACTGGGCACCGCGGTGCCCGGTGATCCGAATCGCGCGGTGCCGAACTACCTGCAGGGCTGCCTGTACGACGCGCACTGGGACATCCCGCTGCTGTCGATCCCGGGCCATGGCGGCGGCGCCGACTGGAACCACCAAGCGTACAGCCCACGCACCGGCCTGATGTACACCGGCATGGGCTTCGTCGCGGCTGCGCACTCGCTCACCGAGTCGAGCAACGGCCTGCGCCCGCCCGGCGAGTACCAGACGGGTGCCGTGGTCGCGGTCGACCCGAGCACCAACCGCGTGAAGTGGAAGAAGCGCATGCCGTACTCGCTGGCGCACGGCAACGGCATCCTCACCACGCGCAGCGACCTGCTGTTCATCGGCCAGCCCGACGGCCACCTGCTCGCGCTGGACGCCCAAGACGGCGATGAGCTGTGGCGCTTCCAGACCGGTGCCGCGATCAGCGCCAGCCCGGTCAGCTACGAGATCGATGGCGAGCAGTACATCGCCGTCTATGCCGGCGGCACCGGCATCCCGTACGGCAACTCGGCGCCGCGCGGCGACTACCTGTGGGCGTTCAAGATCGGCGGCGGCGTGCCGCCCGCGGCGACACCCGAACCGCCGGTCGTGCGCCGCCCGGTGTCGGGCAACGCGGTCGAAGGCGCGGCGCTGCCGACGCCGTTCACCGTGTTCCTGGCGCGCGCGCAGACCACGGCCAACGCGCCCGGACTCACCGAGTCGACCGGCGTCAACGGCATGACGCCCACCTGGATGCGCGTGCCGGTGAACACCACGGTGACCTTCATCAACCCGGGCAACAACGTCAACACGCACTGCGCGACGCAGTTCTTCGAGGGCTTGTTCAACTTCAGGCTCGCACCGGGCGAGTCGGCGCAATACACGTTCATGCAGCCGGGGGAGTACTTCTACAACGACTGCTTCAGCCCGCGGCCCACCGGGAAGATCGTCGTCTATTGAGCACGTTCCACCACCCACACAACAGGAGACACCACATGTCGACGAAGACTTGGAGCTTGACCGCCGTGACGGCGGCATTCGTTTCGCTGGCGATCGCAGGGGCAGCCGGGGCCAATGGTGGCCGCAACCAGGCCGCCGAGCCGACCGTTGCGCAGCCCACGGGCCCGCACACGGCGCCCGGCACGTGGGACAACTTCGACCCCGTCTACAACGTGTGCCGCGGCACCGACCCGCGCTGCTACCACCCGTGGGTGGACGAGCGGCAGAACAAGGTGCTGATCTACACGCGCACCGCGGGGCCACGCCACGCCAACCTCGGGCCGGCGCTGCCGGCGGGCCGCAATCCGCCGCTGACGCCATCGCACATCGTGCAGAACGCGCTGATCGCGTGGATGGCCGAACAGGGCGTGGAAGCGGACTGGACCGAAGACGTCACGCAGCTGTCGAACCTCAACCAGTACAAGGCGGTGATCTTCGCCAGCACCAGCCGCGACACGCTGTTCAAGCACGGCACGGCCATCGAGCCGGCACGGGCGGTCAACACGACGACTGGCGCCCACCTCGACGCCGGGCGCACCGCGCTGCGCCAGTACATCCGCGCCGGCGGCGGTTTCGTCGGCATCCACAACGCCTTCGGCACCGAGTACAACTGGCCGTGGTACGAAGGCCTGCTCGGCAATGCCAACTACTACGACCACGGCGCCAACCAGAACGGCACGGTCAACATCGTCGCCAACGACTCGTCGACCGCCGGCCTCGGCAGCTTCCCCTTCCGCGACGAGTGGTACAACCTGGTGCCGTTTCCGACGCGGGTGAAGTTCCTCGCCACCGTCGATGAGAACTCGCTGGCCACGCGCCGCACGGTGCACCCCGGCCACGGCGACTTTCACCCGGTGGCCTGGTGCCAGTACTACGACGGCGGGCGCGCTTGGCTGACGACGATGGGCCACGACGGCCAGGCGTTCACCGACGGCTCGGGGTTCCCGGGGCAGGCGCAGTTCAAGCAGCTCATCGTCAACGGCATCCTGTCGGCGATGGGCAACAAGCCGTTCTGCCGTTGATGTCGCCGGGTCGCGCCATCGCCGCGCTCGCGACGGTGGCCGCCTGCGCCGTGGCCGCCGTGCACGGCGCGGTCGACGACGCACCGCCGCGCGAGGTGCTCGACGAGCAGCGCGCGGCGCTCGCGTTCGTCGCGCCGGTGGGCTTGTCGGTGCTCGGCGACAAGCTGCTGTTCTCGGCCTTTCACGTGCAGCGCGGGCAGGAGCTGTGGGCCAGCGACGGCACGCCGCAAGGCACCGCGATCGTGAAAGACATCCGGCCCGGTTTCCAGGGCTCGTTCCCGAGCGGCCACGTGTTGTTCGGCGGCGCGCTGTACTTTGCGGCCGACGACGGGGAGTCCGGCGTCGAGCTGTGGAAGAGCGACGGCACGGCGGCCGGCACCGTGCGCGTGGCCGACATCCGAGCCGGCGCGCAGGCCTCGATGGCCAACTCGATGACGCGCTGGGGCGACACGCTGGTGTTCGTCGCCGACGACGGCGTGAGCGGCTTCCAGCTGTGGAAGACACGCGGCGATGCGGCATCGACCGAGCGCATCAGCGACATCGGCGCCGATGCGAGCGACGGCAAGGGCGCCGTCGCGCGCCAGCTCACGCCGGCTGGCGCGCGGCTGTTCTTCACCGCCTCCGACGCCGCCGCCGGCCACGAGCTGTGGGTCACCGATGGCACACGCGCCGGCACGCGCCGCGTCAAAGACATCCGGCGCGGCCCCGAGTCCTCGCGCATCGAGCAGCCGGTGGCGCTCGGCAACCAGCTGGTCTTCACGACCGACGACGGCGTGCACGGCGCCGAGCTGTGGAAGAGCGACGGCACCGCAGCCGGCACGAAACTGGTCGCCGACCTGCGCCCCGGCCGCGACGGCTCGCGCCCGAGTCACCTGGTGGCCGCTGGTGGCGTGCTGTACTTCGCCGCCAACGATGGCAAGAGCGGCATCGAGTTGTGGCGCAGCGACGGCAGCGCCGCCGGCACGAAGCTGGTGAAGGACATCCGGCCGGGCCCGCACAACTCGCTGCCGAGCCACTTCGCGGTGCTGCATGACCGCTTGTATTTCGCCGCCACCGACGGCGAGCACGGCGTCGAGTTGTGGACGAGCGACGGCACCGCCGAGGGCACGTCGATGGTGAAGGACATCGCGCCGGGCGCGGCCGGGTCGTCGCCTGCGCATCTCGCGCGCGTGGGTGAACGCATCTGGTTCGCCGCCTTCGACGGTGCGACGGCGTCGCGCGCCTGGTCGAGCGACGGCAGCGTGTCGGGCACGCGCATCGAGCGGCATCCGGCGCCGCCGGGCGGCATCGCGACGCGCTTCACCGCGTGGGGCGCTACAGTGGCCTTCGTGGCGGGCGACGGTCGCGGCAACGAGCGCCTGTGGCGCCGCGCCGCCGACGGATCGATCGTGTTGATCGGCGCGCCGCTGGAGCAGAGGTTGCGATGAGCCGTGTGATCTTCGACGAGCCTGCGTGGTGGCAGCGACCGGGCTGGCAGATCGCAGCCGCGGCAGTGTTGACGCTGGTGTCAGTGCCCATCTGGTGGGCAGCGCTGAGCCCTGTCGAACACGAGCCGGTGGCGCCGCGCACGCCCGCGGCGCCACCGGTCGCAGCGCAGCCTGCCCCCGCGCCAGCGGCGGCCACGTCGCTCGCGCCTGCCGCGCCGCAAGTGGCCGTGGCGCCGACCCCGGTTGCGCCGCCGCCGTCCCTGTCGACGATGGTGGCACCCGGTGTCCACGTCACGCCGCTGAGCGTGCCACGTGGGGCCGTGCCCGTGCCGGCGGGTCCCGGCGCGAACGACTCGGAACCCGAGAACTGAGGTGACGCGCAGGCACAGTGGCCCGGGTTTGCCGCATGGCAGAACATGTTTCCGGATCGGAAACTGATGGCGCCGCCACTCCAAGAATCCCGGGCGACCACCGGACGTCTAGCCCGACGCTCGCGAAGGATGATCTGACCATGCCCTTTCCATTGTTCGTGCTCAACGGCTCGAACCTCAACATGCTCGGCAGGCGCGAGCCGGAGCTGTACGGCACGACGACGCTGGCCGAGATCCAGCAGCGCACCGAGCGCCTGGCCGCCGAATTGAACCTGGCCTGCGACTTTCGCCAGACCAATCACGAGGGCGTGATGGTCGACTGGATTCAGGAAGCCTTCACGCGTGACGCCGCGGTGATCATCAATCCGGCAGGTTTCTCGTTCGGCTGCGTGCCGGTGCTCGACGCACTGAAGCTGCTGCGCCGGCCGGTGATCGAGGTGCACCTGACCAACATCCATCAGCGCCCTGCCCCGTACACGCACTCGCTCGTTTCGCAGGCCGCCAGCGGCGTGATCTGCGGGCTCGGGCCCACCGGCTACCTGCTGGCCGTGCGTGCGGTGGCGGATGCACTGTCAACGCAACGCGGCGCCGGCTCGTGATGCCGATACCACCGAGTTTTTTTACACCAACGAGGAGACATGCATGAAATCGAACTTCGGACGTCGTGAACTGCTCAAGGCCGGCGGCGCGCTGGCGGCCGCCTCGGCGCTGCCCGCGCTGGCGCAGGGCAAGCCGGTGCTGCGCCTGGCCGCAGTGTTTTCCGACAAGGACATCCGCGCCGACATGGTGCGCATGCTGGCCAAGGACGTGGAAGCCGACTTCACCATCGAGCCCCACTACGGCGGCACGCTGTTCAAGCAGGGCACCGAGCTGGTGGCGCTGCAGCGCGACAACCTCGAGCTCGGCAACGTCGCGCCGCAGGACATCGCCAAGCAAGTGCCTGCGTGGTCGATCCTGACCTCGGCGTATCTCTTCCGCGACGCGCAGCACGTCGACACGTTCTTCGCCAGCGAACTGGCCACCGAGATGAAGCGCCTGGCCGAAGACCAACTCAAGGTGAAGATCCTGGCGCCCACGTTCTTCGGCACCCGCCAGGTCGGCCTGAAAGGCAAGAAGAAGATCAACACGCCGGCCGACCTTGCCGGCGTCAAGCTGCGCATGCCGGGAGGCGACGCCTGGCAGATGCTCGGCCGCTCGCTCGGCGCCAACCCGACGCCGATGGCCTATGCCGAGGTCTACACCGGCCTGCAGACCGGCGCCATCGACGGCCAGGACAACCCGCTGCCCAACGTGCAGAACATGAAGTTCTACGAGGTGATGCAGCAGATCGTGCTGACCAACCACCTGGTGGCCTTCGACGTGCTGACGATGAACCTGAAGGCCTGGAACGCGATGGGCGCGGCCAAGCAGAAGACCTTCCAGGCCGCGGTGGACAAGGCCACCGCGTGGAGCACCGCCGAGCACCTGAAGAAAGAGGCCGAGCTGGCTAACGGCTTCAAGCAACAGGGCCTGGACGTCTACACGCCGGACATCGCCGCCTTCCGCACGCACGCCCAGAAGATGTACCTGGCGTCCGACGACGCCAAGGCGTGGCCCGCGGGCATGGTGGACAAGATCAACGCGCTGAAGTGAAGGGGCGCCGCGAGGGCGGCGCAAAGTGGGCCGTGGCGGCACGAGACGCCGCGGCAAGCGCGCAAGGCGGCGCCACGCGCCGCGGCGAGCGGACAAGGCGGCGCATGCGCCGCCTTGCGCGCGACTGAAAGGACAACATGAACAAGCGCGTGCAAGGCGCGGTCGAGTGGATCCGGCGCCGTGCCGAGAACGTGGTGGCCGGTCTGCTCGGCATCATGTTCGTCGCCTTCATCGTCCAGATCGTCTTTCGCTACTTCTTCAACTTTCCGATCGGCTGGTCGTCCGAGCTGTCGGTGATCTGCTGGCTGTACATCGTGCTGATCGGCTCGGCGTTCTGGCTCAAGGAGCACGAGGAGGTGCGCTTCGACCTCATCTCGGTGCGCCTGGGGCCGCGCGGGCGGCGCGTGCTCGGCTTGGTGGTCGCCGTCGCCGCATTGGTGTTGTTCGGCATGGCGATGCCCGCCACCTGGAAGTACGTGCTGTTCATGAAGGTCGAAAGCAGCTCGTACCTGAAGATCCGCCTCGACATCCTGTACTTCATCTACGTGGTGTTCGCGCTCGCGGTCATCGTGCGCTACCTCGGCGCCATCGTCAGCCTCGTGCGCGGCGAAGCGCCCGAAGAAGGCGACATCACCAAGACGGTGTCGGCGCTATGAACTTCGCCTCACCGTTCGCGTGGTCGGTGATCGCGATCGTCGTGCTCAGCCTCGCCGGGCTGCCGGTGGCCTACGCGATGATCGGCGGCTCGATCCTGTGGCTGGCCATGAAGGGGCTCGACCTGGGCACCGCCGCCGAGCAGCTGCTCAACGGCATGATGACCAGCCAGTTGCTGCTGGCGATCCCGCTGTTCATCCTTGCCGCCGAGTTCATGAACACCGGCAGCATCATGGACAGGCTGCTGCGCTTCTGCAACGCGCTGGTCGGGCGCTTTCGCGGTGGGCTCGCGCAGGTCAACGTGGTGCAGAGCATCATCTTCGCCAGCATGTCGGGTTCGGCGCTGGCCGACGCCGCCGCCTCGGGCAAGCTGATGCAGTCGCTGATGACGCGCGACGGCAAGTACCCGCCGGCGTTCGCCGCCGCACTGACCTGCGTGTCGTCGGTGATCGGGCCGATCATCCCGCCGTCGATCCCGCTGGTGCTGTACGCGCTGGTGTCGGACACCTCGGTCGGCTACCTGTTCCTCGGCGGCGTCGTCCCGGGCCTGCTGCTCGGCGTGGTGCAGAGCGGCCTCATCGCCGTGGTGGCCAAGCGGCGCCACTTCCCGGTCGAGGCGCGCGTGCCGCTGCGCGAGATGCCGCGCGTCACCTGGGAGGCGCTGCCGGCGCTGCTGATGCCGGTGATTCTGCTCGGCTGCATGTACAGCGGCATCACCACGCCCACCGAGGCTGCGGCGGTCGCCGCCGCCTACGCGCTGCTGGTGTCGGTGCTGCTGTACCGCAGCGTGGGCCTGCGCGACGTCTACCACTCGCTGGCCAACAGCGCGCGTGTCACGGTGTCGATCGGCATGCTGATCGCCGGCGCGCTGGTGTTCAACTTCGTCATCACGTCGGAGAACATCCCCAAGACGCTGAGCGCCGCGCTCGCGGCCTACCAGCTGTCGCCGCTGATGTTCCTGATCAGTGTCAACGTGCTGCTTCTGGTGCTCGGCTGCTTCCTCGAGGGCACGACGATCATCCTGGTGATCCTGCCGGTGCTGACGCCGACGGCGGCCGCGCTCGGCATCGACCCGGTGCACTTCGGCGTCATGTGCATCGTCAACATCATGCTCGGCCTGGTCACGCCGCCGTATGGGCTGCTGCTGTTCATGATGAACAAGGTCACCAATGTGCCGCTGGGCGCCCTCATCCGCGAGGTGATGCCGTTCCTCTACGTGATGATCGGCGCGCTGGTGGCGATCATGCTGTTCCCGGATCTCACGCTGGCTCTGCCGCGGCTGTTGGGCTACAAGGGGTAGCCGGCACCGATGACGACGACCGTCGAGCCGCGGTGCGTCGAGTGCGTCGTGCGCGGCAGCGACCAGCTCGGCGAGACGCCGCTATGGTGCGAGCGCGAGGGCAAGCTTTGGTGGCTCGACATCGAGCGGCCCAGGCTGCAATCGTTCGATCCGTCGAGCGGCACGCACGACGTCGTGCCGTTCGACCACACCACCTTCCTCGGCAGCCAGGCGCTCGGCGACGACGGCTCGCAGTTGCTGGCCCTGGACCTCGAGCTGCACCGCCGCGATCTCGCGTCGGGCGCACTGTCGCTGTTCGCGCGCATCGAACACGGCCTGGACAACCGGCTCAACGACGGCCGCGTCGATGTGCGCGGCCGCTTCTGGGTCGGCACGATGGACAACCAGCTGCACCGGCCCAGCGGCGCGCTGTACCGCGTGGACCCCGACGGCCGCGTGCAGCGCATGGTCGACGGCGTGATCGTCAGCAACGGCATCACGTTCGCGCCCGACGGCAAGACGCTGTACTTCACCGACACGCGCCGCCACACCAGCTGGTGCTTCGACCTCCACCTCGACGACGGCACGCTGTCGAACCGCCGCGTGTTTGCCGACCACAGCGCGACCGGCGAGCGCCCCGATGGCGCCTGCGTCGACGCCGACGGCTGCATCTGGACCGCGTTCTTCGCCGGCCGCCGGGTCGCGCGCTACCGCCCCGACGGCATCATCGACATCGTGGTGCCGATGCCGGTGACCAATCCGACCTGCGTGTGTTTCGGTGGTCGCGATCTGCGCACGCTCTACGTCACCAGCGCGGCGAAGTTCCTGACCCCGGCGCAACGCGCGGCGGAGCCGCTGGCCGGCAGCCTGTTCGCGATCCACGGCCTGGCGCAGGGCCTGCCGGAACACCGGTTTCGCTTCACGCGTCATTGACCCCACCCTTCAACCGACGGAGCAACCCCGACATGACCCCCCTCTTCACACGACGCACCCTGCTGGGCGCGGGCGCGGCGCTGCTGGGCGCGCAAGCGCTGGCGCAGACCGCCAGCAAGATCAACCTGAAGTTCTCCGACGTGACCACCGCCGATGCGCCGCGTTCGCTGGCGCTGGTGAACATCTTCGCCAAGGAGATTGGCGACCCATTCACGTTCGAACCATTCTTCGGCGGCACGCTGTTCAAGCAGGGCACCGAGCTGGTGGCGGTGCAGCGCGGCAACCTCGATATGGCGCTGCTGCCGCCTTCGGACTTCGCACAGCAAGTGCCGGCGTTCGACATCCTCGGCGCGGCCTATGTCGTGCGCGACGCGGCGCACCTCGAACGTGTGTTCAAGAGCGAGGTCGGCCAGTCGTTCGTCAAGCTGGCGCGCGAGAAGCTCAACGTGGTGATCCTGGCGCCGGCGTACTACGGCACGCGCCAACTCAACCTCAAGGGCAGCAAGAAGGTGCGTGTGCCGGAAGACCTGGCCGCCGTGAAGCTGCGCATGCCCGGCGGCGAGAGCTGGCAACTGCTCGGTCGCTCGATCGGCGCCAACCCTGTGCCGCTGGCTTATGCCGAAACCTACGTCGGCCTGCAGACCGGCGTGGTCGACGGGCAGGACAACCCGCTGCCCAACACGCGGCTGATGAAGTTCCACGAGGTCACCAACCAGATCGTGCTGACTGGCCACAACGTCGGCTTCGGCCTGCTGATCGTGCGTGCACCGCTGTTCGATGCGCTCACGCCGGCGCAGCAGCAGCGCATGAGCGACGCCGCGTTCAAGGCGTTCGCGTGGAGCACCGCCGAGTACCTGAAGCAGGAGCAGGAGTTGGTGGCCTTCTTCAAGTCGGCCAACCTGGACGTGTACACGCCCGAGGTGACGGCGTTCCGCACGTATGCGCAGAAGCAGTACCTGCAGTCGCCGCTGTCGAAGTCGTGGCCGCCGGGCATGCTGGACAAGATCAACGCGCTGTAGGCGCGCAACCTGATGCGCTGCGTCCGGCGCGGCGACGTGCGGCAAAAGCTGGCTGCGTAGCGGGCCCATACTGCTGCCCTCACAGACGAGGGCAGCACCGATGATCACCCTCTACGACTGCTCCACCGCGCCGAGCCCACGCCGCGCGCGCATCCTGCTCGCCGAAAAAGGCGTGGTGCACGAGACGGTGCAGGTGGACCTGCGCAACGGCGAGCAACTCGGCGACGCCTACCGCCGGATCAACCCGCACTGCACCGTGCCCACGCTGCGCACCGACGAGGGCCTCACGCTGACCGACAACGCGGCGATCACGGCCTACCTGGAAGCACGTTATCCCGAGCCACCGCTGCTGGGCACGACGCCGGCCGAAAAGGCCGAGATCGCGAGCTGGAACTGGCGCATCGAGTTCGAAGGCCTGATGGCGATTGCCGAGGCCATGCGCAACAGCGCGCCGGCGATGGCACGGCGCGCGCTGCCCGGGCCGGTGAACTACGAACAGATCCCGGCGCTGGCCGAGCGTGGCCGCGCCCGGCTGCTGCAGTTCTTCGTCCACCTGAACGATCGGTTGGACGGCCGCGACTTCATCGCCGCCGATCGCTTCAGCATCGCCGACATCACCGCGGTGGTGGCGGTGGACTTCGCGCGCGTGGTCAGGGTCAAGCCGGGCGACGAGCACCCGCACCTCGTGCGCTGGCGCGCCGGCATGGCGCAGCGGGCGCCGATGGCGCTGTAGGCACAACGGCGTGGCCCGCCGAGGCCAAAGAAACATCTCACATCTGTCAGCGGTCTCGTAGCCATTGGTGTCAAGGAATCCTGACTTGAGACCACGCGTATCGAGCGAGACTTTTGCCCCACAAAGCGCCAGATACAAACTCGCTGAGCAGCGAGCCGCACTATCTTGTCGCCGCGGTCGATTGCCGGCGCGGCTGGTGAGACCGCTCGAGGGGTACGCGTCATGGATGTCTCGCGTTTCTGGCTGATCTGGCCCGACAACCCGGCTTTGTCGCTGCTGGTGGTGGCGCTGCTGGCGATGGCCTTCTTGTATGCGGCGCGGCTGCCGATGCACCAGCTCATCCGCGCCACCGGCCATGCCGTGGGCGGACCGCTGCGCATCGCGTCGCGCTGGCTGCTGGCCGCGGCCACCGAGATCAACGATCGGAACAAGGCCGTGTTGCTGGCGCAGGGGAGTCGCGAGCTCGAGAAGCGCGTCGAGCGCGAGTTCGAGCGCATCGCCACGCTGGTCAACCGTGACCTGCAGGGTTATCCGGTGCTGCAACGCAAGCTCGCCGACGAAGTGACCACGATCGAGGAGGACTACAAGAAGTGCGGCGAGGTGCCGCCACCGCCGCCCGACTGGGTGGAAGCCGTGGACGCCGTCGGCAAGATCAAGAGCGGCAGCGGCGAACTGGCGACGTCGATCCTGGAAGGGATCAATCAGTCGATCAATCGCATCCACGACAAGGCGCTGGCCGAGTACCGCAAGTCCTACGAGGCACGGCACGCGATCCTCGAGAAGTTCATGCCGTGCTGGCGCGCGATCGAAAAGACGCTGGGGCAGGTCGACAAGAACATCAATGGCCTGCTGAACAGCGCCTCGTCGGTGGACAACCTGATGGCGCAGTACGAGCAGATCGTGGCCAAGACCGACAAGGCGGTGCACGCGCTCACGGTCTCGGCGATGACCCAGTTCGGCATCGCGCTGATGGTGATGGTGGTGGCCATCGGCGGCACCTTCATCAACTTCAAGCTGATCGCGCTGCCGATGTCCGAGATGGTGGGCGCGGCCGACTACATCACGGCGTCGCTCCGCACCTCGGAAGTGGCGGCGCTGGTGATCATCCTGGTCGAGGCCTCGATGGGCCTGTTCCTGATGGAGACGCTGCGCATCACGCGGCTGTTTCCGGTGATCGGCAACCTGAGCGACCTGCGCGCGGCGCCGCATGATGTGGGTGGCGTTGACCTTGCTGGTCACGCTGGCCGGCATCGAGGCCGCGCTGGCGCTGATGCGCGACATGCTGATCCAGGACAAGCAGGCACTGGTGCAATCGCTGGCCAGCGTGCAGCAGGCAGCGCTGAACGACAGCTGGGTCGGCAAGATTCCCACCGTGGGGCAGATGCTGCTCGGCTTCATCCTGCCGTTCGCGCTGACGTTCGTGGCGATCCCGCTGGAGTCGTTGATCCATTCGGCGCGCACGGTGTTCGGCGCGCTGCTGATGGTGCTGGCGCGCGGCTTCGCGATGCTGCTGCGCATCGCCGGCAACCTGATCCGCCAGGCCAGTCGCGTGCTGGTGCACCTGTACGACGTGGCCATCGTGTTGCCGCTGTGGGTCGAGCGCGCGGCCGTGGGCGCACGCGGCGCGCCGGTGCGCCGCGATGCGGCCCCGATCTCGCTGCAGCCCAGGGAGGAAACATGAGCGCCCCGCAGAGCCGGCCGCGCCGGCTGGTGTTGCGCGCGGTCGCGGCGGGGCTGGCCGCGGGGCTGGCCTCGGCTTGCAGCGACCCGCGCAGCCACAGCCAGGCGGTGTACATGCTGGTCGACACCTCGGGCACCTACGTGCTGGAAGCCGACAAGGCGCAGGCGATCGTGAACTTCCTGCTCGGCACGCTGAATCCGGGAGATTCGCTCGCCGTGGCCAGGGTGCAGAGCCGCAGCTTCAGCGAGAAGGACATCGTCGCCAAAGCCACCTTCGACACGCGCCCGTCGCAGGCCAATGCGCAGAAGCGCGCGTTTCGCGACAAGACCGACGGCTACTTCAAGGGCCTCAAGGGCTCGGCCTTCACCGACATCACCGGCGGCCTGCTGCAGGGCGCCGAATACCTCAACGAGACCGGCGCCGGCACCAGGACCCTGGTGATCTTTTCGGACATGCAGGAGGAGTTGGACAAGGTGACGGTGCGCAACTTCCCGATCGACCTGAAGAACATCCGGGTGATCGCGGTCAACGTGGTCAAGCTCAACACCGACAACATCGATCCGCGCCGCTACCTCGGCCGCATCGAAGCCTGGGAAAAGCGCGTGCTGGCCGCCGGTGCCAAGGAGTGGCGCGTGATCAACGACCTGGAGCGCCTGAACGCGATCTTCGAGCGGGCGTGAGCGCGGCTCAGCGCTGTTGCGGGCGCCGCAAGGCGGCACTTCACGACGTCGGCGTGGAAGCCGACAGCGACAAACGTGCGTCGCTGCATCATTCGATCACCTCGTGCGCACGCAGCAGCAGCGACTGCGGGATCGTGAGGCCGAGCGCCTTGGCGGTCTTGCGGTTGATGACCAGCTCTCGAACGTCCTCGGCTGCTCGACGGGCAGATCGGCCGGCTTGGCTCCCTTGAGGACCAGCAACTGCGTGAGGGCATCGAGCGGCGCGATGATGCCGGTCGCACCCGCCTGCTTCGCCTGCTGGAGCGCCCCGTCGAAATCTCCTGGGCCGTGCACGGGCAGGTACCGCAGGCCGATGCCGAATCGCTTTGCTGCGGCCTCCAGCTCGCTGCGAATTGCGGCCACGGGATTAGAACGTCGGCAGCGCCGAGTTCGAGTCGTCGATGACGAGCGGAATCTCGGTATAGCCGAGGATCACCGCGTCACACGCCTACGCTTTGAAGCTTTGGATGACGGCCTGCGCGGCGCCCTCCGCCGAGCAAGCGACGACTCCGATGTGCAGGGTCACGCGCGCAGGTGGTCGAGCACCAGCTGCTTGAACGCGGTGGCCTCGACCGCGTCCGCAGGCAGATGGCCCGCCTCGGAACTGATCACGAGCGGGCCGTGGCCCGCGTCGTCGGTGATTCGCCCATGCGAGCCCTTGACGAGTGCGGTGTCCTTCAGCGAGATCACGTCCAGCAGCGTGCGATGACCGAGCTTGCGTTTGGCCAGGCGCCAAGCGATGGCCAACAGCGGCAGCTTCAACGCAGGATCGACGAACAGCTCGACCGGGTCGTAACCCGGTTTGCGATGGATATCGACCGTGCGCGCGAAGTCGGGCGCCTTGGCGTCGTCGAGCCAGTAGTAGTAGCTGAACCAACGATCGGCCTTCGAAATCGCGACGAGTTCGCCCGCGCGCTCGTGGTCCAGACCGAACGCGACCTTGCCGGCGCCGTCGAGCACTTGGTCGATTCCGTCGAGTCGTTCGAGCAGCGTGCGCACTGCGTTGACGCGCTTCGGATCGTTCACATAGACATGCGCGATCTGGTGGTCGGCCACTGCAAAGGCGGCGCTCGCGCCGGGGTCGAGGATCTCGCGGCCGAACTCTTCGGGGCGTACCTGGATCAGCCCGGCCTGGCGCAGCGCGCGGTTGATGTGCACCGCTTCGCGCACTGGGGTGATGCCGTATTCGGAGACGACGATCACCGAGCGCCCGCTGGCCTGCGCGTGATCGATCAGCGTGCCGCAGACGGCGTCGATTTCCTTCAAGTCCTGCTGCACGCGCGGGTGTGCAAGGTCGGGGCCGAGACGCTGCAGGTTGTAGTCCAGATGCGGCAGGTAGACCAATGTCAGCGTCGGATTGCGCGTTTGCATCACGTGCAGGCTGGCCCGCGCAATCCATTCGGTCGAACCGATGTCGGTCATCGGGCCCCAGAACTTGAACAGCGGAAACTGGCCCAGCTTGGCGTCGAGTTCGTCGTGCAGCGCGTACGGGTTCGCGTAGTGGTCCGGGATCTTGCGCCCGTCGGCCGGGTACATCGGCCGCGGCGTTGCGCCCCAGTCGGCGCCCGAGTACATGTTGTACCACCAGAACATGTTGGCGCAGGTGAAGCCCGGCTCGAGCGCGCGCGCGGCGTCCCAGATCTTTTCGCCGGCCACCAGGCGGTTCGACTGGCGCCACAGCCACACCTCGGCCAGATCGCGGAAGTACCAGCCGTTCGCGACGATGCCATGCGCGCTCGGCAGAGTACCGGTGAGCAGCGTCGATTGCGCGCTGCACGTGAGCGCCGGAGTGATCGTGCGCAATGGGCGCAAGCCGCCGCGTTGCGCCAGACGTTGCAGGTTGGGCGTGTGCATGCCCACCAAGGCAGGCGACAGGCCGACGGCGAGGATCACGAGGCAAGCTTGCATCCGACCTAGAATATCAGCCGATCATGGATGCGATGAGCGACGCTGCACGCGCCCTGCTGCGCCAATGGCTGCGGCGCCAATTGGACGCGCCGCGCAGCGCGTGGCTTGCCGAACAGATCGCGTCGTTCGAATCCGACCCGGCCGATCCGGCGCTCGAGGTCGCGCTCGGCCTCGTTCCCAGGCGGCTCGGCCACGCGCCGTTGGCGCTGGCCAGCGCCGACCTCGCGGCCGCAGCGCATGCATTGGATGGTTGGGATCCGCAAGGCTGGAGCGTCAGCGAGGCCGCGCGCATCCTGCTGCTCAGCGGCTTGCCGCGCGGCGGGCGCGCCTTCGCCGAGCGCTTGCGCGCGTTGTGCCAAACGGCCGACGCCACCGAGCTGGTTGCGCTGTACCGCGGCCTGCCGCTGTACCCCGATCCGACTGCGCTCGAGCCGCAAGTGGGCGAGGGCCTGCGCAGCAACATGCGCGTCGTGTTCGAAGCCATCGCGCACCGCAACCCGTATCCGCGAAGACACTTCGACGAACACCGCTGGAACCACATGGTTCTGAAGGCTCTGTTCATCGAGAGCCCGCTCGCGCCGATCCAGGGCCTGGACGCGCGCGCCAACGCCGAGCTCGCGCGCATCATGTGCGACTTCGCGCGCGAGCGTGCCGCCGCGCGCCGGCCGGTACCGTTCGAGATCTGGCGCTGCATCGGGCCGTTCGCCACCGGACAGGTGCTCGACGATCTGGCGCGCGTGCTGAACGAAGGCAGCGCTACCGAAATGCGCGCCGCCGCGTTGGCGCTGGCCGCCAGCCCCGACCCGCGTGCCGCGAGGTTGCTCGCGCAAGCCCCCGCGTTCAGCAGCGACATTGAGCAGCGCCGCCTGAGCTGGGCGACACTGCATTCAATCCATCGGACCTGAGGCCCTTACCATGATGCTGATCGACCCGCACGCGCACATGATTTCGCGTACCACCGACGACTACGAGGCGATGGCCGCTTCGGGAATCGTCGCCGTCATCGAGCCGGCGTTCTGGATCGGCCAGCCGCGCACCAACGTCGGTTCGTATCTCGACTACCTGTCGTCGATCGTCGGCTTCGAGCGCTTTCGCGCGAGCCAGTTCGGCATCCGCCACTACTGCACGATCGGCCTGAACTCGAAGGAAGCCAACAATGAGGAGCTCGCCGAAGGCGTGATGGAACTGATCCCGCGCTTCGCGCTGAAAGAAGGCGTCGTGGCGATCGGCGAGATCGGCTACGACGAGCAGACAGCGCTCGAAGACAAGTACTATCGCGCGCAACTCGAACTGGCCAAAAAACTCGATTTGCCGGTGATGATCCATACGCCGCACCGCGACAAGAAGCGCGGCACCACGCGCTCGATGGACGTGTGCGACGAGCATGGCCTCGATCCTTCGAAGGTGGTGGTCGACCACAACAACGAAGAAACCGTTCGCGAAACGCTCGAGCGCGGCTATTGGGCCGCGTTCTCGATCTATCCGAGCACCAAGATGGGCAACTCGCGAATGGTCGAGATCCTGCGTCAATATGGCGCCAAGCAAGTCATCGTCGATTCGGCATGCGACTGGGGTATCTCCGAGCCGCTGGGCGTGGCCAAGACGGCGAAGTTGGCGCTGCAACAAGGAATCGCCGAAGACCAGGTGCGGCTGGCCTGCTATCAGAACGCGCTGACGGCCTACGGCCAAAGCGGCCAGATGAACGAAGAAGATTGGCTGAACCCGGCGGCGATCGACCAGCGCGCGCTGTACGAGGGCAACTCGATCCTGCGCGGCGGGCGCGAACCGCGCGTCGAGCAGCAGGGCAAGGGCCGGCGTTCGATGGACAACCTGATCATCGAATAGCCCGCCGGCACACGCGGTCATCGCGCCGCGCCGGCGCGCGCCGCACCGGGCGTTGGGGCAATCCCGCTCCTGAGCAGGCGTACGAATCTGCGTAAACTGTCCGGCTCGGCCGAAACCAAATCCGCAGGGCAGGGCTTTCAAATGGCGGCGCAAGTCCGATCGACCACGGCGCAAACCGCGACGCACTGGCAGCGCTTTGCCGTGCCGTACGAGTTTCCGGTGGTGTTCACCGAAGGCGTGTTCAACCCCGACAACGCGGCGTTGCGCGACGTGATGTGCCGAATCGAACCCGCAAAGCGGCACCGCGCGGTGTTCTTCGTCGACGATGGCTTGAACGCATCGCTTGCCGCAGCGATCACGCTCTACGCGCAGCGCTACGCCGAATCGATCGAACTGGCCTGCGCTCCGATCGCCGTGCCGGGCGGCGAGAAGGTCAAATCCGAACTGCACTTTGTCGAAAGCTTTCAGCAGACCTTGTTCGATCTGCACATCGATCGCCATTCGTACGTCGTCGCGGTCGGTGGCGGCGCCGTGCTCGACGCGGTGGGGCTGGTTGCTGCCACCACGCACCGCGGCGTGCGCCACATCCGCATTCCCACCACCGTGCTCGCGCAAGACGACTCGGGCGTGGGTGTGAAGAACGGCGTCAATCTGCAAGGCGTGAAGAACTTCGTCGGTACCTTCGCGCCGCCGTTCGCGGTGCTGAACGACCTCGACTTCATCACGACGCTGCCCGAACGCGACAAGATCGCCGGCATGGCCGAAGCGGTGAAAGTGGCGCTCATTCGCGACGCCGAATTCTTTGGCTGGATCGAGCGCAACGTCGACGCCCTGGCGACCTTTCAGCGCCCGGCGCTGGCCACGCTGATCCGCCGCTGCGCCGAGTTGCACATGCGCCAGATCGGCCAGGGCGGCGACCCGTTCGAGATGGGCAGCACACGCCCGCTCGACTACGGCCATTGGTCGGCGCACAAGCTCGAAAGCTTGACCCGATACCATGTGCGGCATGGCGAGGCGGTGGCCATCGGCATGGCGTTGGACGCGCGCTACTCGGTGCTGATGGGCCTGCTGCCGGCCGGCACGGAAGAACGTATCTGCGCGCTGCTCGAGTACCTCGGCTTCTGCCTCTGGCACCCGGCGCTTTCAAAGATCGGCACGCGCGGCGAGTGGGTCATCCTCGACGGCTTGCGCGACTTTCAGGAGCATCTGGGCGGCGAACTGACGATCACGCTGCTCGCCGGAATCGGCGTCGGTGTCGAGGTGCACGAGATCGATCGCGAGCGCATGCGCGCGGCGATGGTCTGGCTGAACGATCGCTCGAGGGCCGCCTGATGCACCTAGCCGCCGTTGCAGGCGCAGGCCCTGACCTCGGGCACCTGACCTATTGCACCAACATTCACGCCGGAGAACCGTTCGATGAGGTGTTGGCGAGCCTGGCACTGCACCTGCCGGCAATCAAGGCACCCGTGGCCGGCGGGCTGCCATTCGGCGTGGGCCTGCGGCTAGGCCACGCCGCGGCGCAGAGTCTGCAAACTCCTGCCGCGCTGGCCCGCCTGAAGGATTTTCTGACCGCGGGCGGCTATTACGTGTTCACGCTGAACGGCTTTCCGTACGGCGCGTTCCACGGCCGCGCCGTCAAGGAAGACGCTTACCAACCCGACTGGAGCGATCCGCGGCGCCTCACCTACACAAACCAGTTGGCTGACATCCTGAGCGCACTACTTCCCGCGGGCCAGCAAGGCAGCGTCAGCACCGTGCCCTGCACCTTCAAGCCTTGGGCACCGGGCCGCATGGACGCGATCACCGAGCAGTTGATTCGCCATGTGGCGCATCTCGTCGGCATCGCCGCCAAGACCGGCCAGACGATCGCGCTCGCGCTCGAACCCGAACCGTTCTGCCACCTCGAAACCATCGCCGAGACGGTCGCGTTCTTCAACCAGCGGCTGTTCGACCGAAAGGGCGTCGCGGCGCTGGCCGCGCTAACCAGCCTGGCCCTGCCGCAAGCCGAGGCGGCCATGCGCCGGCACATCGGCGTGTGCTACGACGTCTGCCACGCAGCCGTCGAGTTCGAAGATCCGGCGCAAAGCATCGCGCAACTGCGCGGCAACGGCATCTTGATCGCCAAGCTGCAGCTCAGCTCGGCGCTGCGCGTCGCGTCATTCAACGCGCAAAGTGCGCGGCAGCTCGCGGCGTTTGCCGAACCGGTGTATCTGCACCAGGTCGTGCAGCGATCGCACGGCGTACTGCAGCGCTTTGCCGACTTGCCGCAGGCCCTGGCCGCTGCGGACGGCGCAGCCGGCGCCGAGTGGCGCATTCACTTCCATGTGCCGATCTTCCTCGAACAGATGCTGCACTTCGATACCACGCAGTCGTTCTTGTCGTCGATCCTCGCCATGCACCGTGCCGAGCCGATCAGCCAGCACCTCGAGGTCGAGACCTACACCTGGGACGTGCTGCCGCCGGTCTACCGCGATCGCGATCTGAGCACGGCCATCGCACGCGAATTGAACTGGGTGAAGGCGCAGCTTCTGCAGTGAAGCTCGGCACTGCGCTCAGGCTCGGCCGCGTCTCCAACCTGCCGACCGTCTGGACCAACACCCTCGCCGGCGCGGTGCTGGCGAGTGCTACCAACTTCGGGCCTGAGTTGCTCGCCGTGCTGCTCGCGTTCTCGCTGTTTTACACCGGTGGCATGTTTCTGAACGATGCCTTCGATGCGCAGTTCGACGCGCAGCACCGGCCCGAGCGGCCGATTCCGTCGGGCGACGTGAGCCGCTCCACGGTGTTCGGCTGGGGCTACGCAATGCTGGCGGCGGCGACCGTGATGCTCGGCTGGGTCGGCTTCGCATCGGCTGGGCACACGGGCATCTGGCCGGCGCTGGCCGGCCTGGCGCTGGCCGCGGCGATCACGCTGTACAACTGGAACCACAAGGGCAACCCGCTCGGCCCGCTCGTGATGGGGCTGTGCCGCGTGCTGGTGCTGGTGGGCGCCGGCGTCTGCTACACGCTGGCACCGGCACGCGCGCTGTGGATCGGCGCCGCGCTGCTGCTGTGTTATCTGATCGGGCTCACCTACGTGGCCAAGCAGGAGAACCTGGCTCGCATCGAGAACCTGTGGCCGCTGCTCTTCCTCGCCGCGCCGGTGGCATACGGCGCATGGCTGGCGTCTATGGAGCCGATCGTGCTCGTGTTCTGCCTTTTGTTCTGCGGTTGGATGGCGGTGTCGCTTTGGACCCTGCGCCGGCGCGCCAAGGGCGGCATCCCACGCGCCGTGGTCAGCCTGATCGCCGGCATCTCGCTGCTCGACGCGTTGCTGATTGCCGGCGCCGGCTCGCTCGGCCTGGCGGCAATCGCGCTGGCAGGCTTCGGCATCACGTTGTTCTTGCAACGCTACGTTGCCGGCACCTAGTCCTAGACTAGACCGATCGCCTTGCCCACAGACACCCATTGCAAACACGCGCCCGGACTCTTCGTCCCGGTCATCGATCGTTCGCGTTGCGAAGGCAAGGCCGAGTGCGTACGCGTCTGCCCGGTCTCGGTCTATGCAGTGGGAACGCTGCCGGTCGCGCAACGTGCCGGACTTGGCTTGCGCGGCAGGCTGAAAGGCATGGCCCACAGTTGGCAACAGGCGCTGCTCGTCAATCCTTCGGCCTGCGAAGGCTGCGGGCTGTGCGTTCAGGCCTGCCCTGAAAGTGCCGTCACGTTGACGCGCGCCTGAGCTCGCGATGCGCGCGACCGGGCCCTAGCTACTTTCCGGCGCAAGAAATCCGAGCCCTCCATCGACTGAAGAGGAGCGGTGCGGACGGAGGCGTTTGTGCAAAGGCGTACGTGAGGGTGGAGCCCGGTGCTTTCTGAGCGCACGCGGAACCGGTGCAAGAAGAGGTGCTCGACCTCCGTCTTTTCCAGTTCAGGTATGAGCCTGGAGCGGCCTGAGAACGGCGACGCGAAGCGAGTCGATCCGTTGTAGACGAGGGGCAGGCTATTGGGCCCGGCTTTGGGCTTCCGGCATGGAAGCCGACAGCGACAAACGCGCGTCGCTGCATCATTCGATCACCTCGTGCGCGCGCAGCAGCAGCGACTGCGGGATCGTGAGGCCGAGCGCCTTGGCGGTGCCTCCACGACGTCTACTTGCAAGCGAGCCAGGGGATCATCCTAGTCCTTGGTGACGCCGGCGTCCTTGACGAGCTGGGTCCAGAAGACGTTGTCGGTGGCCAGGAACTGCGCGAAGTGCTCCAGCGATGGCGACAGATCCACGTCGGTGCCGTCGCGCATCAGCGCCTGCTTCACCGCGCTGTCGCGCATCGCCGTGGTCGCCGCCTCGAACAACTTGCGCGTGATGTCCGCCGGCGTGCCGGCAGGCAGGAACAGGCCGTACCAGAAGTCGATGCTGTAGCCGGGCAGGCCGGCTTCGATCATGCCGGGCAGGTCGGGCACCAGCGGTGAACGCTGCAGCGCGCTCACAGCCAGTCCGCGCAGGCGGCCGCCCTTGACCAGCTCAAGCACCGAGGGCGGCGTCGCGAAGGTCACCTGCGTGTCGCCGGCCACCACCGACTGCACCGCCGGGGCGCCGCCCTTGAACGGCACGTGGAACAGCTGCACGCCGGCCACCTGTGAAAACAGCGCAGCGCCGAGGTGCGGTGCAGAGCCGACGCCGGAGGTGGCGTAGTTGATGGTGCCCGGCGCCTTCTTGGCCGCTGCGATCAGCTCCTTCACCGACGTGATGCCGGTGCCCGGATTGGCCGCGATGATCAGCGGCGAGCTCGTCACCTTGAGCACCGGCTGCAGGTCGCTGAACTTGTAGGGCAGCCGCGGGTTGAGCGCCGGATTGACCGAGATGCTGCTCGGGCTGGCGATCAACAGCGTGTAGCCGTCGGGCGTGGACTTGGCCACGTGCTCGGCGGCGAGGCTGGAGCCGGCGCCGGGCTTGTTGTCGACCACGATGGTTTGTCCGAGCGCCCTGCCCATCGCATCGCTCATCGCGCGCGCCACGGTGTCGGCGGCGCCGCCTGGCGCGAAGCCGACCACCAACCGCACCGGGCGCGACGGATAACTCTGCGCGACGGCGGCCACGCTGGCGACGCTCAGCACCAGCCCGGCCAACCACCTTGTGAATCGATGCATCGTGTGTCTCCTATTCGTCGGCACGCCCGGCCAGCACGATCTTGCCGACGTGCTCGCCGGCCTCCATGCTCGCCTTGGCCTGCGCCAACTGCTCGAATGGCAGCACACGATCGATCCATGGACGAAGCCGGCCGCTGGCGACCAGCGGCAGCCAGTCGGCCTTGAATCCCGCCACCGGCTCGGCACGCTGCTGCACGCTGCGCAGCTTGTTGGAGACGCCGAACAGATGCAGCCGCTTGGCGTGCAGCGTTTCGAGGTCGAGCTCGGCGCGCAGCACGCCGTCGACATAACCGACCATCGCGAGCCGCCCCTGGAACGCCAGCGCACGCACGCACTCGGCGAACACCGAGCCGCCGATGGCGTCGATCACCAGATCGGCGCCGCGCCCGTCGGTGGCCTGCAGCACGGCATCGGCGAAGTCGGGGCCGCGCGTGCACAGGCCGAGGTCCAGGCCTTCGGCGCGCAAGCGCTCGAGCTTGGCGGCGCTGCCCGACGTGCCGATCACCTTGGCGCCCATCGCCTTGGCGGCCTTCAGCGCGCTGACGCCGACGCCCGACGTGATGCCGGCCACCAGCAGCGTTTCGCCCGCGCGCAGCCTGCCCTGCAGCACGAGCATGTCGTAGACCACCATGAAGGTGAGCGGGATCGCCGCCGCCTCGTGCCAGTCGAGCGCCGCCGGCACCGCGATCGCCTCGCGCTGGTCGAGCAACGCAAACTCGGCGAAGGCGCCGGGGCAGCGGCCCATCGCGCGCTCGCCGATGCGCCAGCCTTCGATGCCCGTACCGAGCGCGACCACCTCGCCGGCGGCTTCGTTGCCCACCGGCTTGGCGCCGCCGCCGCGGCCGTGCAATCCGTGGCCGGCGATGAACTCGCCGCGGTTGAGGCCCGCCGCGCGCACGCGCAACAGCAGCTGGCCGGCGCCCGGTTCGGGCCGCGGCACGTCTTGCAATTGCAGCTGCAAGCGGCCATCGACCTCTTGCATGCGGTAGGCCTGCATCGGCGCTTTCCTCGCTCTATCGGCCCTTCAACACAGGGCTGTGTTCCATGAAGGCGCGCCGACCTCTCGGTCAGCGCGCGGGCGGCCTGGCGAGCGCCAGCATCTCGCGCACATCGGACAACGCGCCGATCCTGCGGCACGCGGCGATCAAGCCCGCCGTCAGCGCAGCACCCAGGATCGGCTCGGACTGCGCGGCGAACTTGGCCTCCAGCGCGGCGTCGCTCATCGGCCGCTGCAGCGAGCCGATCGCGTGCTCGACGAACACGTGCACGCGGCGTCCGTCGCGCAGCACCGCGGTGACGTCGGCGGCGGCTTCGTCGATCGTGTCGTCGACCGTGGCCACGACCTTGCGGCGCAGCGCGACGACGTCGTCGCGCGTGACGATCGCGTCGGCGTACTCGGGCTCGCCGGCGCGGCCGAAGATCAGCCCCGCGGCGCAGCCGTGGTAGACGCTGAACTTGGCCCTGCAGGCCGTCGGCCGGCTCCTTCTTGCCGGTGAGCTCGAGCACCAGCGAGTGCACCTTCAGCTCGATGCGCTCGACGTCGTCGGCCTTCACGCCCTGCTCGCGCAGCTGCACGCAGGCATCGATGCTCGGGTGGATCACGATGCCGCAGGCAAACGGCTTGTAGGTGTTGAACGAGATCTCGAAGCGCTGGCCCAGCTCGTCGGTGACCTCGTTCCAGGCGTTCTTGGTGGAGACCACCTGCGCGAAGCCGCGCGGCGCCTCGAGCGCGCGCGGGCTCGCGGTGAAGCCGTGTCTGGGCCAGCAGCGCGCTGAGCAGCCCCGCGCGCGCGGCGCCGCCCGGGTGGAACGGCTTGGTCATGGTGCCGAACTGCTCGCGCAAGCCCACCGGCTGCGACGCCGCGATGCCCAGCGCCATCGTGGTCTGCTGTCTCGTCGAGCGCCAGCAGGCGCGCGCACGCCGCGGCGGCGCCGAGCGTGCCGGTGGAGCCGGTGATGTGCCAGCCGCGGTCGTAGTGCTCGGGGTACATCACGTTGCCGATGCGGCACGACACGTCGATGCCGAGCACCAGCGCGTCGATCAGCGCGCGGCCGCTGGCGCCCAGGTGCTCGGCCAGCGCGAGCGCGGCCGAGGCCACCGGGCCGGCCGGATGGATGATGGTCTTCAGGTGCGTGTCGTCGAAGTCGAAGGTGTGCGAGCTGATGCCGTTGACCAGCGCGGCGCTGGCCATGTCGACCGTTCGCGGCGGCCGAGCACGGTGGCCTGCGGCGCGGGCTGCAGCATCTGCACGGCGGCCAGCGCGGCATGCATCGCCTCGTGCCTGGCGGCGCCGACCGCGCAGCCGACCCAGTTGAGGAACGTGCGGTGCGCCTTCGTGATCGACCGCGTCGCTCCAGCCGCGCGAGGGGTGCGTGGCGACGAAGCGCGCGAGCGTGCGCGTGATCGGCGGGGCGTTGAGGTCGGCGGCGACCTCGGTGTTGCGGGCCATGGACAGCGCCTCTCGTTCACTCTTCGACCTGGATGTTGCGCTCCTTGGCCAGCGCGGTCCAACGCGCCACCTCGGCCTGGATGTATTGCGCCGAACTGCTCGGGGCGTCATCGGCATCGGGTCCACCGCCTCGGCGGACAGCTTGTCGCTTCATGTCGGGCGCGGCCAGCGTGGCGTTCAGCGTGTCGTTGAGTTGCTTGACGATCGGCCGCCGGCATGCCCGCCGGGCCGACGACGCCGTACCACTGCACGCGCGTCGAAGCCCTTGAAGCCGGCCTCGATCAGCGTCGGCACGTCCTTGACCGTCGGCTGGCGCGCTGCTGCCGGTGATCGCCAGCGGCTTGACGCGGCCCGAGCGGATGTGCGGCAGCGCCGCGGCCAGGCCGGGAAACATCGCCTGCGGTCTGCCCGCCCAGCAGGTCGGTGAACGCCGGCGCGATGCCGCGGTACGGCACGTGCAGCGATGAAGGTGCCCGACTGCTGCTTGAACAGCTCCATCACCAGCTGCGTCAGCGAGCCGGTGCCCGGCCGAGCCGTAGCTGCGCTTGCCGGGGTTCTTCTTCAGGTAGTCGATGAAGCCCTGCAGGTCGTTCACCGGCAAGCGCGGCGTTGACCACCAGCACGTTGGGCGTGCCGCCGATCATGCCGACCGGCGTGAAGTCCTTGACCGCGTCGTAGGGCAGCTTGCGCGTGGCCGGACTGGTGCCGTGCGTCGCGACGTAGCCCTGCATCAGCGTGTAGCCGTCGGGCGCGGCCTTGGCCGTGGTCTGCGACGCGATCACGCCGCCGCCGCCGCCGAGGTTGTCGACGACGAAGGTCTGCCCGAGCGCCTTGCCCCAGCGCTCGCACACCGTGCGGCCGATGAAGTCGCTGCCGCCGCCCGGCGGCACCGGCACGATGTAGCGGATCGGCCTGCTCGGAAACGCCTGCGCCCGCGCCGCTGTCGCCGACAGCAGCCATGCGGGGGCGGATTGGAGGACGGTGCGTCGGGTGGTCATGGACGGCTCGATTCAGGAAGTTGGGTCGGCGGCGAGCAGCGCACGAAGGCGCACGTGCGAGGCCGTCACATGCGCGGCCAGCAACGTCTGCGCCCGTTCGGGTTCACCCGCCAGCGAGGGTGGTGATGATGTGCTTGTGCTCGACCATCGACGCTTGCATGCCAACGTCGCGCGACAGGTTTTTCAGTCGCGACAGGTGCAGCAGCTGCACGATGCCGCGATAGGTGTGCGACAACGAGTCGTTGTCGGCGGCCTCGACGATGGCCCAATGGAAGGCCAGGTTGGCACGGTAGTAGGCCTGCACGTCGTGCCGCTGCGCGCTCGCCTTCATTTGCGCCTGCCAGTCGTTGAGCGCCTTCACGAGCGCCTTGCGCGAGCGCTCGGGCAGCGCCGCGACGCGGCGGCCCGCGTGGCCATCGAGCGCGCTGCGCAGGTCGTAGAGGTCAGCCACTTCCTTGGGCGCCAGCACGCGCACGAACACGCCGGCGTGTTTGCGCGAGGCCACCAGGCCGGTGCTGGCCAGCTCGCGCAGCGCCTCGCGCACCGGCACGCGCGACACTTTCAGGCGTGTCGCCACGTCGGGCTCGTTGATGCGCTGTCCCGGGACCAGCTCGCCGCGCACGATGGCGCGCAGCACGTCGTCACGCACCAGCTTGGCCAACGAGGTGTCGCGGATGTCGGCCAGCAGGTCGGCGGATGAGGGATTGATCCAGGGCAGCACGCGGCGTCTTTCGCTTAACGTATACGATATTAGCCGGGGTCGATCCCGGATGGAGCCTTCATGAAACGCACGACCCGGATCGCCGCCTTGTGCGCCTTCGGCGCCGCCCTGACCTTGCCCGCGCTGGCTCAGACCGTGAAGGTCACGCCGCTCGGCGGCATCGACGGCGAGTTCTGCCCGCAGGACCGGGCACTGGTCTTCGAAGACCCCAACGGCACGCGCGTGCTCTACGACCCGGGCCGCACCGTCGCCGGCGCGGCGGATCCGCGCCTGGGCAAGATCGACATCATCCTGGTCAGCCACATGCACGGCGATCACGTGGGCAACGCGCACAACAAGGAGCCCAACTCGGGCGCCTGCGACAAGCCGGACGTGTCGGTCTCGGCGATGCCCAACTCCAGCGTCGTCAACATCGCGCTGGCCAAGAAGTCGAAGATCGTCACCGGCAGCGAGATGCCGCCGTTCTTCGCGGCCAAGCTCAGGGCCAACGGCGGCGACCCCGCCAACTCGATCCTCACCCGCTTCGGCGGCAGCGTCACGATCGGAGGCGTGCGCATCGCCACCGTGGCCGCGCTGCACAGCAACGGCCTCGATCCCGACTACATCGGCGGCGAGCTCGGCAAGGCCATGAAGGAGGCGGGCATCGCGGGCGACGTCGGGCTGGCCACCGGCTACGTGCTGCGCTTCAGCAATGGCCTGGTCGCTTACCTTTCGGGCGACACCGGCATCACCGCCGACCAGGAGCTGGTGGTGCGCAACCACTACAACGCCAAGCTCGCCGTCATGAACATCGGCGACGGCTTCACCACCGGTCCGGCCGAGGCCGCCTACGTGATCAACGATCTCGTGAAACCGGCGTCGGTGATCGCGTCGCACGCCAACGAAGTCGGCACGGTCAACGGCAAGGTGCGTCCGGGCAGCAAGACCGACAGCTTCATCAAGGCCGTGAAGGTGCCGGTGCACGTGCCGCTGTCTGGCAAGACGATGGAGTTCGACGCCGCGGGCAAGTGCGCGGCGGGTTGCACGGCGGGTGGCTGAGTTCGGCCGGCCAGCGCGCCAATGGTCCGGCGGCTGCGCTGCAAGGCAAGGTCGTAGGATGCGGCATCCATGAGGAGCAGGTCGCATCGCAGGCGCCGCAGCGTTCGTGCTGCCGTTGCTGGCCTTGCTGGTGATCTGGGAGGCCGTGGTCCGCGGCTTCGACGTGAGCCCGCGGGTCTTTCCGGCGATCGAGCCGGTTGCGCAGGCCGGCGTCGACGCGATCGCGCGACGGCACGCTTGATCCGCCACATCGGCGCCAGCCTCGGCCGCATCGCCCTCGGCACGCTGATCGGCATCGTCGTCGCCGTGCCGCTCGGCATCGCGATGGGCACCAACCGCGCGGTGTCGGCCTTCTTCACGCCGCTGCTGCGCTTTTTCTCGGTGCTGGCGGGCATCGCCTGGATCCCGATCGCCACGCTGTGGTTCGGCTACGGCTTCGGCGCCATCACCTTCGTGATCTTCAACGCGGTGTTCTTCGTCGTCGCCTACAACACGCTGCTGGGCGTCACCGGCATCGCGATGCCGCTGCGCCACGCGGCGGCGTCGCTCGGCGCCACGCGGTGGCAACTGCTCACCGAAGTGCTGCTGCCGGGTGCGCTGCCCAACATCGTGACCGGCATTCGCACCGGGCTCGGCTTCGCGTGGCGCGGCCTGATCGCCGCCGAGATGATCGCCACCAACGTCGGCCTCGGCTACATGCTGTTCGTCGCGCGCGACTTCTATCGCACCGAGGTGATCGTGCTCGGCATGATCATCATCGGCGTGCTCTGGCTGCTGATCGACCGCCTGCTGCTCGCGCCGCTGGAGCGCGCGACGATCGAGCGCTGGGGCATGGTGAGGGCCGCATGAGCGGCCCCATGAGCGCGCCGTCGGTCTCGCCGTGGCAGCGCGCTCTGGGGCGCCTGCGTGCGCTGGTCGGCCCGCAACCCGGCGCTCGCATCGCTGGTGCCGTTCGTGCCGGTGGTGGCGCTGTGGGCCGCGGTGGCGCAGTCGGGCCTGTTTCCACCGGTGTTCTTTCCGGGCCCGCTCGTCGTGATCGAGAAATTCGGCACCCTGATGGCCAACGGCATCCTGCCGGCCTACCTGGAGGACAGCGTGGTCCGCCTCGCCGCGGGCACCGCGATGGGCCTGCGCGATCGGCATTCCGCTCGGCCTGCTGGTGGGCCTCAGCGATCGCGCGCACCGGGCGCTGTGGCCGGTGCTGCTGTTCTTCCAGGCGATCGGCGACATCGCCTGGCTGCCGATCCTGCTGATCTGGTTCGGCTTCGGCCTCACGACGATGATCTTCGTGATCGTCTACACCGTGCTCTTCCCGGTGGTGCTGAACACCGTGCTCGGCGTTCGTTCGGTGCCGCTGGAGCTGCACCGCGCGGCGCTGTCGCTCGGCGCGTCGAAGGCGCGCGTGCGTCTGGGAGGTGGTGCTGCCGGGCGCGTTGCCCAACATCATGACCGGGCTGCGCAACGGCCTGGGCTTTGGCTGGCGTGCGCTGATCGCCGCCGAGATCATCGTCGGCACCAGCGGCATCGGCTTCCTGATGTTCGACGCGCGGCGCGCCGGCTCGGTGGTCGAGATCCTGCTCGGCATGATCGTGCTGGGCGTGCTCTGGTACGTCGTCGACAGCTGGGTGCTGGCGCCGATCGAGCGCGCCACCGGTGAACGCTGGGGACTGGTCACGCGATGAAGAGCCTGACGATCGAGCATCTGCAGAAGACCTACTTCGATCCGTTCGCCGGCAAGCAGGTGACGGCGATCCGCGACATCTCGCTCACGGTCGACGCCGGCGACTTCGTCTCGGTGGTCGGCCCCTCGGGCTGCGGCAAGACGACGATGCTGAACATGATCGCCGGCTTCCTGGCGCCGACCGCGGGCGCAGATCCGCGTCGACGGCCGCGTCGTCAGCGGGCCGGGGCCGGACCGCGGCGTCGTGTTCCAGTCGTTCGCGCTGTTCCCGTGGCGCACGGTGCTCGACAACGTGGCGTTCGGGCCCAAGATGCGCGGCGTGCCCAAGGCCAAGCGCCACGAGATCGCGCGCGAGTACCTGGCGCTCGCCGGCCTCTCCCACGCGGCCGAGCGCTACCCGAACGAGCTGTCCGGTGGCATGCAGCAGCGTGTGGGCGTGGTGCGCGCGCTCGCCAACGAGCCCGACGTGCTGCTGATGGACGAGCCGTTCGCCAGCGTCGACGCGCAGACCCGCATGACGCTGCAGGAAGAGCTGACGCGCATCTGGGCGCAGCGCCGGCTCGACGGTGCTGTTCATCACGCACGACGTCAACGAGGCGGTGTTCCTGGCCAACCGCGTCGATCGTGCTGTCGCACGGCGCGGTGCTCGACGACATCGCGATCGACCTGCCGCGGCCGCGGTCATGGGATGCGCTGATCGAGGACGCCGGGTTCAAGGCCTTGGCAGGCCGCGTGCTGCAGCAGGTGCGCGCGGCATGAAGCGAGGTGATCTTGCCATGGGCATGATGCGCGACGCCGCGCGCTCGACGCGAGGCCGCATCGTGATCGGTGCGATCATCGCGCTCGTGGTGTGGAAGATTGGCTTGGTGCTCGTGGCGCCGAGCAAGGTGATGCCCGGCTTCACGCCCAACGCGCGCGGCCAGGTCAACGTGCTGGTGACCCTCACTGCACGCCGGAGCGGTTTCACGTGCTGGCCTTCCAGCAGCATGGCCGCGTGTCCGGCACGCAGGACGAATCGATCGAAGTGCGTGGCGTCAACGTGGCGAACCTGAACGCGGTGGCCCGGCCCTACTGGGTCAAGCGCGTGGAACCGTTGCGCGCCGAATGATGATGAACCACAACAGGAGACCGTGATGAAGCGATGGCAGTTGTTCGGACCGCTTGCTGGCGCTGGCCGCGCTGGCGCTGCCCGCTCAACGCGGCGGCGCAGACGCTGGTGAAGCTGAAGGCCGGCATGGTGACCGGCATCGACCAGGTCGGCCTGCCGATCGCGCTGGAGCGCGGCTTCTTCGAGAAGCACGGCCTCGACGTGACCGTGGCGCGGCCGTATGCCACCGGTGTCGATGCGCTGAACGCGCTGCAGGCCGGCGAAAGCGAGATCGTGCAGGTGGGCGTGCCGATGATCGGCGCCGTGCTGCGCGGCATGGACCTCGTCGCGCTCGGCAACTACAGCGGCAACGCCACCAAGCTCGGCTCCGATGCGACGATGGCGCTGGTCGCGCGCGAGGGCTCGGGCATCGACAAGAACAACCTGGCGACGCTGAAGGGCAAGAAGATCGCCGCATCGTTCGGCACCATCAACCACCTGTATGCGCTGGCGCTGATCGAGAAGGCCGGGCTCACGCCGGCCGACGTGACGCTGGTCAACACGCCGCCGCCCGACATGACGGTGGCGCTGCTGGCCAAGGGCATCGACGCGTTCTCGGGCTGGGACCCGTGGCCGATCGTCGCGCAGAAGGACGTGCCGGGCGCCTATGCGGTGATCCGCGGCGGCGACGTGATCTCGTATCTCGGCTTCAACGTCGCCACGCGCGGCTGGGTCGAGAAGAACGGCGAGACGATCGAGAAGTTCCTCGCCGCGGTGTCGGAGGCCGACAAGTGGATGCGCGCCAATCCGAAGCTGGCGGCGCAGGTGGCGACGCGCTGGATCCCGGGGCTCAAGCCCGAGGTCGCCGAGGCCGCGATGCAGTTCAACATCCAGCAGAACGACCGGCGCCTGTCGGCCAACAACTACCGCGCGCTGTGGGCGGCGCAGGACCGGCTGAGCCGCCTCGGGCATACTCAAGTCGACGTTCGACGTCAACAAGCACATCGAGCCCAAGCACATCCTGAAGGTGATGAAGGACAAGCCCGAGCTGTTCTCCGACCTGCCGCCGATCCCGGCCGACGTGGCGATCGGGCCCGGGTTCGTCTTCAAGCCCTGACGACGATGACGACACGCGCGCGTGCTCATCACCGGCGCCACCAGCGGCATCGGCGCCGGCATCGCGCGCGCCTTCGCCGCGGCCGGCGACGCGGTCGTCGCCACCGGCGCGACCGAGGCCGAGGTCGCCGCCGCGCGCGGCCACGCCGGGCATCGACGTGCGCCGGCTCGACGTGCGCGACGGCGAGGCGGTGCGCGCGCTCGTCGACGAGCTCGGCGAGCTCGACGTCGTCGTCAACTGCGCCGGCGTCATCCGCCGCGGCGCCGAGCACGACCCGGTGCGTCTTCGCCGAGACGGTCGACATCAACCTCACCGGCACGATGCGCGTCTGCGCGGCGGCGCGCGCCGGGCTGAAGGCGCGCGCGCGGCTGCATCGTCAACACCGCGTCGATGCTCAGCTTCTTCGGCGGCGGCCTGGTGCCGGGCTACAGCGCCAGCAAGGGCGGCGTCGCGCAGCTGACCAAGAGCCTGGCGATCGCCTATGCGGCCGACGGCATCCGCGTCAACGCGGTGGCGCCCGGCTGGATCGCGACGCCGCTGACGCAGGCGCTGCAGGACGACCCGGCGCGCGCCGCGCCGATCCTGGCGCGCACGCCGCTCGGCCGCTGGGGCACGCCCGACGACGTGGCCGGCCCGGTGCTGTTCCTCGCCAGCCCGGCCGCGCGCTTCGTCACCGGCGTGGTGCTGCCGGTGGACGGCGGCTACCTCATCGCCTGAAGGAGACGCTTCGATGATCGTCCAGCTGCCGGGCATCCAGCCCGAGATCGCGATGCAGGCGATTCCCGACGACGAGCGCGTCTGGGTGCCGCAGGCGCCCGGCGTCTGGTTCCGTCCGCTGCTGCTCAACACCGTGACCGGCAGCTGGTGCAACCTGCTGCGCGTGCGCAAGCGCGGCGTGCTGTCGCGCCACATCCATCCGTCGTGGGTCACCGGCTACGTGATCCGCGGCGCCTGGCGCTACCTCGAGCACGACTGGGTCGCGCAAGGAAGGCTCGTTCGTCTACGAGCCGCCGGGCGAGATCCACACGCTGGTGGTCGACGAGCAGGTCGGCGCCACCGAGATGATCACCTTCTTCAACATCCACGGCGCGATGGTCTACGTCGACGACAGCCGGCAAGGTCACCGGCTACGAAGACGTGTTCACCAAGATCGCGATGTGCCGCAAGCACTACGTGGAGTGCGGCCTCGGCGAGGCGTACGTCGATACCCTCGTGCGCTGAGCGTCGCCGCGCGGCGCGGCCGCCCGATGGCTCCAGGCGTCCTGAGGCGGGCCGCCAGCGGCACGCCCTGCGCGCCCGCCTTCCTCCGCTGAGGTCACGCACCGACACGGGGAAAGCCCTCGTCCACAATTGAACCATTTGGTACATAACGCATTGGACAGGTCGGTCCATCGAGACCATTGCTGTCCGATCCATCCGTCTCGAGGGAGTCTCCCATGATCGAACCCCGTTCGGCGCTCGAGCCCGCACTCGCCAGCATGGCGCAGCGCTGGCGCGACAGTGGCATCCCGACGCTCTACGTGGGAGGCGACGCCAGCGCGAGCCGTGAACGCGCGCGTTGCATCCGCGCCTTCCTCTATCCCAAGCCCGACATCGACGTTGCCGCCATCGAATCGATCGAGATCCCGGGCACCGAGGCATCGTTGCCGGCGCGCGTCGTGCGGCCGCGCAGCGAGCCGATCGGCACGGTGGTCTTCTTCCACGGTGGCGGCTGGGTGCTTGGCGATCTCGACTCGCACGAGGCCCATTGCACGCGCATCGCCGCCGAATGCAGCGTGGTCGTGCTCAACGTCGGCTACCGTCTCGCGCCCGAACATGCGTTCCCGGCCGCTGCGCAAGATGCGATGACCGCCTTGCGTTGGGCCGCGGGCCAACTCGCACAGCTCGGTGGTGCGGGCCGCCCGCTGGCGGTGGCCGGCGACAGTGCCGGCGGCAATCTCGCCGCGGTGGCGGCGATCTGCGCGCGCGATGCCGGTCTGCCGCTGGCGGCGCAACTGCTCATCTACCCGGCCACCGACATGACGGGGCGGCTCGACGCCGACATCGCGCGCTGGTACTTCGGCCAGCAAGCGGCGACGCAGGCGCGCGACTGGCGCGCCTCGCCGGCACTGGCGGCCAGCCACCGCGGCCTGGCGCCGGCCATCATCGGCGTGGGTCAGCACGACTTTCTCTACGAAGACAACCTCGCATACGCCGAACGATTGCGCGCCGCGGGCGTGCCGGTGCGGCTGCGCGAGTACCCGGCGCTCAATCACGGCTTCTTCAGCTTCACGCGCGTTTCCGAGGGCTCTCTTCAGGCGGCGCAACAGCTGTGCGCCGATCTGCGCGAGTCGCTGGCAGGAGGCATCGCTTGAGCCCTGACGCCTTGCTCACGGCGCTGCTGAAGGGCTTCCTGGCCTTTCTTCTGCTGGCCATCGTCGTGATGGTGTTCGGCAACGTGGTGCTGCGCTACGGCTTCAATTCGGGCATCGACATCTCGGAGGAGCTGTCGCGCTGGTGCCTGGTGTGGATCACCTTCATCGGCGCGGCGCTGGCGCTGCGCGAGGGCCGGCATCTGGGCGTCGACGCCTTCGTCGTGCGCTTGACGCGGCGCGGCCGCAGCGTGTGCTTCTTCATCACGCGCGTGCTGATGCTCGTCGTGTCGGTGCTGTTCTTTCTCGGCAGCCTGCGCCAGACCCGCATCGACTGGGATGTCGCGGCGCCGGTGACCGGACTGTCCACCGGCTACTTCTACGGCGTGGCGGTGCTGTTCGGCGCCGCCGCATCGTTGCTCATCGCCTGGGACCTGGTGCGACTGCTGCGTGGCCGGCTCAGCGATGCCGAACTCGTGGGCGTCGTCGAGCACGAGGAGGCGCGTTGACCCTGGCCGTTTTCCTCGCCGGGTTGCTGGTGCCGATGCTGCTGGGCATGCCGGTGGCCTTCGCGATGCTGGTCTGCGGCGTCGCGCTGATGCTCGCGATGGGCCAGTTCGACGTCGCGCTGATGGCGCAGACGGTGGTCAACGGCGCCGACAGCTTTCCGCTGCTGGCGCTGCCGTTCTTCATCCTCGCCGGCGAGATCATGAATGTCGGCGGGCTGTCGCGCCGCATCGTCGATGTCGCCGTCTCGCTGCTCGGGCACCTGCGCGGCGGCCTCGGCTACGTGGCCATCCTCGCCACGGTGATGCTGGCGTCGATGTCCGGTTCGGCGGTTGCCGACGCGGCGGCGCTGTCGGCCTTTCTGGTGCCGATGATGATCAAGGCCGGCTACAAGCCGTCGCGCACGGTGGGGCTCATCGCCGCCGGCGCGATCATCGCGCCATCATCCCGCCGAGCATTCCGTTCGTCTTCTTCGGGGTGCTTGCGCAGGTGTCGATCACCAAGCTCTTCCTCGCCGGCATCGTGCCCGGGCTGCTGCTCGCCGTCTCGCTGGTGATCGCCTGGTGGTGGATCATGCGCACCGAGGCGCCGCCACGCCTGCCGCGCGCCAGCGCGCGCCAGATCGGCCGCGCCTTCGTCGACGGCCTGTGGGCGCTGGGCATGCCGGTGATCATCATCGTCGGCCTCAAGTTCGGCATCGTCACGCCCACCGAGGCGGCCGTGGCGTGCGCGGTCTACGCCTACCTGGTCTCGACGCTCGTCTATCGCGAGCTCGAACACCGCGACCTCTACCGCGTCTTCGTGCGCGTGGCGATGACCACCAGCGTCGTGATGCTGCTCGTCGCCACGGCGATGCTGTCGGCGTGGCTCGTCACCGTCTCGGGCATCGCGCAGACGGTGGTCGAGCTGGTCGGCCCGCTGGTGACGAGCCCGATCCTGCTGATGGTGGTGATCATGGTGCTGGTGGTCATCGTCGGCACGGCGCTGGACTTCGGGCCGACGGTGCTGATCCTGACGCCGATCCTGATGCCGGTGGTCAAGGCGGCCGGCATCGACCCGGTCTACTTCGGCGTGCTGTTCGTCGTCAACAACGCCATCGGCCTCATCTCGCCGCCGGTGGGCACGGTGCTCAACGTCGTCGCCGGTGTCTCGCGCGTCAGCATGACCGAGGTCATCAAGGGCGTGTGGCCGTTCATGTTCGCGCAGCTCGCGGCGCTGGCCGCGATGACGCTCTTTCCCTGGCTGGTCACCGTGCCGGCCGCCTATTTCGCGCGCTGAACGCGCACCTCGCGCGCGTCCGACCCAGGAGACATCGATGCACAGCCCCAAGCTCCCGACCCCGACACGCCTGGCGCGCCGCCGTCTCGTGCTCGCCACGGCCAGCGCGGCGATGCTGCCCACGCCGCTGGTGGCGCAGGTGCGCGCGCGCGAATTCAAGCTCGGCTTCCAGTCGCCGCGCGGCAACTCGGTGGCCGATGGCGCCGACAAGTTCGCCGAGGCGGTGGCGCGGCTGTCGGGCGGCAAGCTCAAGGTCAACGTCTTCGCCGGCGGCGCGATCGGCGGCGACCTGCAGATGATTTCCGGCATCCGCGCCGGCACCATCGACATGGGCACGCTGTCGGCCGGACTGCTGGTCGGCCTGGTCAAGGAGTTCTCGCTGCTCGACCTGCCCTACCTGTTCGACAACGACGACCATGCCGAGGCGGTGGTCGACGGCCCGTTCGGCCAGAAGCTGCTGCAGACGCTCGACAGCAAGGGCGTCGTGCCGCTCGGCTTCAGCGCCTGCAGCTTCCGCAACCTCACCAACAGCCGTCGCGCGGTGGCGCGGCTGGAAGACCTGCAGGGCCTGAAGATCCGCGTGCTGCAGTCGCCGCTGGCGCTCGACCTGTGGAAGGCCCTCGGCACCAACGCCGTGCCGATGCCGTTTCCCGAGCTCTACACCGCGCTCGAGCAGAAGGCCGTCGACGGCCAGGAGAACCCGGTGGCGCTGGTGCTCGCCATCAAGTTCTACGAGGTGCAGAAGTACCTGTCGATGACGCGCCACGTGCTGCTGGCCGCGATGGGCATCTTCAGCAAGCAGGTGTGGGACCAGCTCAACAACGAGGAGCGCACGATCTTCCGCCAGGCCTGGGCCGAAGGAGTGAAGTTCTGGCGCGAGGGCGCCCGCCGCGACGAGGACGAGGCGCTGGCCAAGCTGCGCACGCTGATGAGCGTCAACGAGATCGCGCCGGCCGAGCTCGCGAAGTTCCGCGCCGCCGCGCGGCCGGTGATCGACAAGCACAGCGCCGGCTCGGACCCGGAGCTCCTGAAGCTGCTGCTCGCCGAGGTCGAACGCGCGCGCAGGCGCTGAGCCCCCGACTGTTTGCGCCAACGCAAGCGGGGCCGACGGCATCGGCCCGGCAGGCGCCTACACTGCCTGTCGTTCAAACGAGCGCGCTGGAGACTGCATGGAGTTCACCAACCGGGTGGCCGTCGTCACCGGCGGCGGCAGCGGCATCGGCCGCGCGGTGGTCGCCGCGATGGCGCGGCGCGACGTGGCCGCGGTGGCGCTGGTCGACGTGAACGATGCGATCCACGAGGTCGCCGCCACGCTCAACGCCGATGCCGGCCGCACGGTCGCGATCCCGTTCCAGGGCGACACCACCGACGAGGCCTTTCGGGCCTCGGTCTACGACGCGATGAGCAGCCGGCACGGCGCGGTGTCGTTGTGCGTGCCGGCCGCGGGCATCACGCGCGACGATCTGGCGGTACGGATCGACAAGCACACCGGCAAGGCCCGCATCTACCCGCTCGAGCAGTTCAAGCACGTGGTCGACGTCAACCTCATCGCGCCGGTGTACTGGGCGCTGGAGATGATCGGCCGCATCGCCGAGGATCGTGCGGCCAAGGGCCTGAAGCGCTGGAACCCCGACGAAGGCATCCAGGGCTCGGTGGTGTTCATCGGCTTCGATCTCGTCGCAGGGCAACCGCGGCCAGATCTCGTATGCCAGCACCAAGGCCGGCCTCGAAGGCGCCGCCGCCACGATCATGAAGGAGGCGATGTTCCATGGCGTGCGCTGCAGCGTCATCCACCCCGGCTTCACCGACACGCCGATGGTGCGTGCGATGGGCGCCGACTACGTCGGCCAAGAACATCCTGCCGTTCACGCAGCTCGGCCGGCTGATCAGGCCCGACGAGATCGCCGATGCCATCTGCTTCATGCTCGCCAACTCGGCGGTCAGCGGCGAGCTGTGGGTCGACGCCGGGTGGCATGCGCCGGCGTGAGCGACGCCCACCCACGCATCGAGCTGCCGCCATGGCCACCAAGACCAAGCCCGCGCCCACCGCTCAGGATTTCGATCGCGAGTTCCGCGCCCAGCTCGCGCAGATGACCGCCGGGCTCGCCCGACGGCATTCACCACCGCCTGGGCCGACTGGGCGACGCACCTGGCCTTGTCGCCGGCCAAGCGGCAAGAGCTGCGGCAAGGCGCGATGGTGCGCGCGGGCGACACCTGGGCGTTCGCGCTGCGTGCGTTGGCGGCCGGGGCGCCTGTGTCGCCGTCCGACGGCTTCGCCGGCGACCCCGATCGGCGCTTCGAAGCCGCGGCCTGGTCGCAGTTTCCGTTCAACGTCTACGCGCGTGCGTACCAGAACAACCTGGCGCTGATGAACGAAGCCGTGCGTGACGTCAGTGGCGTCACCGACTACCACGCCCAGCTGCTGGAGTTCGCGGTGCGCATGCTGCTCGATGCGTCATCGCCGTCGAACTACCTGGCGTCGAACCCCGAGCTGCTGGCGCTGACCCAGTCGGAACTGGGGCAGAACCTGGTGCGCGGGTTCAAGCACGTGGTCGAGGACATCGGGCGCACGCTGAAGGGCAGCGCACCGGCGGGCACCGAGGAGTTCGAGGTCGGCGAGAACGTGGCCGTGACGGCGGGCAAGGTGGTGTTGCGCAACGAGCTGATCGAGCTGATCCAGTACGAGCCGGCGACGCCGTCAGTGCACGCCGAGCCGGTGCTGATCGTGCCGGCCTGGATCATGAAGTACTACATCCTCGACCTGAGCCCGCGCAATTCGATGGTGAAGTACCTGGTCGACCAGGGACACACGGTATTCATGATGTCGTGGAAGAACCCCGACGAGCGCGACCGCGACATCGGCATGGACGACTATCTCGACAAGGGGTTTCGCGCCGCGGTCGACGCCGTCGCCACCATCGTGCCCAGGCGCAAGATCCACGCCGTGGGCTACTGCATCGGCGGCACCTTGCTCGCCATCGGCGCGGCGGCGCTGGCGCGCGACAAGGACGAGCGGTTGGCCTCGATCACGATGTTCGCCGCGCAGACCGATTTCTCCGAACCGGGCGAGCTGGCCTTCTTCATCAACCCGAGCCAGCTGGCGATGCTCGAAGCCACCATGCACCGCAAGGGCGTGCTCGAAAGCCGGCAGATGGGCGGCGCGTTCGCGATGCTGCGTGCCAAAGACCTGGTGTGGCAGCCGATCGTCAACCAGTACCTCAAGGGCCAGCGCGACCGCATGATCGACCTGATGGCCTGGAACGCCGACGGCACGCGCATGCCGTGGCGCATGCACTCGGAGTATCTGTACCGGCTCTACCTCGACAACGAACTGGCCACCAACCGCTTGCCGGTCGGCGGCAAGCTGATCCGGCTGTCGGACATCAGCGTGCCGATGTTCGTGGTGGGCACCGAGGCCGATCACGTCGCGCCGTGGAAGTCGGTCTACAAGGTGGACAACCTCGTGCGCTCGGACGACCTCACGTTCCTGCTGACCGCCGGCGGCCACAACGCGGGCATCGTGGCCGGCCCCGCGCACCCCAAGCGCCACTACCGCATTCGCACGCGCCGGCTCGCCGAACCTCATCTGGCACCGGAGGATTGGATCGAGGCCGCAACCCAGCACGACGGCTCCTGGTGGCCGGCATGGCAACGCTGGCTGGTGCAACATTCCGGCGGCAAGACCAAGCCGCCTGCGATGGGAGCTGCGCTCAAGGGTTACCGCGTCATCGAGAGCGCCGGGGCAATACGTGCGGCAACGGTAGCGAAGATCATCGGCGGCAATTGGCGCGCCGGCAGCCAGTTGGTCGGGCCGACGACCGACCGCTATCGTTAAGGGTTGTGGGACGCGAGCCGGGCTTCGGCGTAAGTCGAAGGAATCGTTAAACGCAAGTTGCTATAGCGTCATTCTCAAACGCGAACACCCGGTAGACCACGGTGCCGGTGCGCAATCCATCGTAGAGGAGCGTTCCGCGCAACCCGGCGAAGTGGCCGAATGCTCGCACCAGCGGACGATCGATGTTGGACGCTATCAAACCCCTCTTCGACTCGTCGTCTGCATCCAGCGCAGCCAGCACGCCGCGCGTGATGTCCCGGTCGAGGACGAGCCGCAGGCCGGTGGCCAGCAGCTCTTCATACCAGGCGTCGAGCTCGGTGCGCGGGCGGAAATCGGCGTACAGAAAATAGCCGTTCGGGCGCAAAACCCGCCGTACCTCGCGCAGGAATGCACTGAGGTCTCCGTAACAGTGTGACGACTCGACATTGAGGACCGCATCGAAAGAAGCGGCCGCCAGATCGAGTCGCTCGGCATCCCCGACCTCGAAGGAAAGCCCCGGGACAGCATGTCGAGCACGGCTGAAGGCCACTGCTCGGGGCGATACGTCGATGCCCACCATTCTGCGGGGCCGAAGGTAGCGAAACACGAAAGACGCACCGCCACCGCGCCCGCTGCTCAATTCCAGGACGTCTCGCCCGGTCAGATCCACTGCTCCCGCGACCAGGCGATAGAGTTGGATGCAGGATCGATCCGCTTCGTCCTCCGCGTGCAGCGCCAACGGCGCCGTGCCGTGCGGCGGGTGATAGCCGTAGTTCATGAA
>CAWHBZ010000053.1:0-52260 GCA_963827645.1 uncultured beta proteobacterium
TGTGCCGGCGATGGTGGCGCGTGTGCGCCAAGTTGCGAGGTCGATTGAAATGAGCCGCCATTGCGACGACTACGGGCGCTTCTACTGGTGCGTCGGCGTGCCGCCCCAAAGGTCTGCGCGACCGGGCAGATTTATGTGCACGCCGACCGCGTCGAGATCACGTCGGCTGGCGTGCTCGTGCTCATGCGCGACACGCGATACAACGCAACCCGCGCCGTGCGCGAGCCGCACGAGCACCCGCACCCGAATCTAGTTTTCGCGGTAGGCAGTTGGAGCTATGTGTTCGCCGCGTCCGTGATCGACGGCGCAGCGGTTGCGGTCGAACATTGGAAAGGCGAGGTCGCCGAGTGATGCGCGACCCGTCGAGCGACCCTGACGCGTCGCTGCACTTCCCGTGGTCCTTCGGCGCGAGCCGGTATGACGTACAACCGCAGCAACACCACGGCGGGCTGCGCGCGTTCGCCGCTTCGTCGCGCGCCACCGTGCGGCCACCAAGGAACGCGCGGGCTACATCTGCGCGCCGATGGGCGGCGACGGGCGACGTGCCGCCCCAACGCGTTGCCGCGCAACTGGATCGCGCTGGACGTGGACCGCATCGCGCCGGAGGTGCACGTTGAGTGGCGCATGCACCTCGACGCGGTGGTGCGCGTTCGGATGGCCGACCGCCTCCAGCACACCGGAAGCGCCGCGCGAACGGGCGATCGTGGTGCTCGACAAGGCGGTGGACTACGAGGGCGGCGTGCGGCTCGGCGCGATGCTGAGTGCCGATGCGGCGGTGAACTTCGGCACCGACGTGTTGATCGATGCGAGCACCTATGGCGCCGCGCAGCCATGTTTCATGCCGCCGCCAGGCGTGCGGATGTTCTTCACGTTCGGCGATCGCGCTGGACGCGACGCTGTGGTTGGCGCAGGCGCCGCCGGCCAAAGCCGCCACCGCCACCGCTCGACGAAGCGGCCGCCGAGATTGCGGACGTGAGCATGCGGCACCTTGTCGGGCAGTTGCATGACCTGGGGCTGTTGATCGCGCCGCTGCACAACGGGCAGGGGTACGCGATGCACTGCCCGTGGGTGGAATCGCACAGCAGCGAGGGCGGCGCCAGCGCGACCGCGGTGTTGTTCCCGGCGGATGCGAACGGATGGCGCGGCGGGTTCTCGTGCTCTGCACAGCCACTGCCGCGGGCGCCGGCTGCGCGATCTGGCCGACCTCGCCGGCGCCGCGCTCGCATTGCCGAAGGAGCCCGAACATGCCGATTGATACGCGCGTCGGCAAAGTGATCGACGGCGACAACGTGGTCCAGATTCGACCGTGGCTATTGCCCGCCGCGATCTCGAACGACGAGTGGCGCGCGGCGCGACTTCACCCGCGGTCCATTGTCGAGCCACGTTACCTGTACGCCGATGTCGGCGAACTGGTGGCGCCGGGGTCGACGGCAAAAACGACTTTCACCCTGTACGAGATGGTGTGCATCGTGCTCGGAATCCGTTGCTCGGGCTAACGATCGAGACGCCGGGGCCCTGCGTGCTCGTCACGGGCGAGGATCGGCGCGAGTTTCTCGTGGCGCGGCTGCGCGAGGTCTGCCACGCGCTGCAACTGTCGGCGGCTGACATGCAGCGCGTCAGGGACTCCATCCGCATCGACGACCGAACGCGCCAAGTCGCCAAGCTCGCGCTTGTCATCAACGACGTCGTGATGGCGGCGCCGCTTGCCGACGAGATCGCCGCCGGCGCCAGAGTTTCGAGCCCGTGCTGGTGTCGTTCGATCCGCTGGTGTCCTTCGGCATCGGCGAGGTGCGAGTGAACGACGGCATGCAGGGGCTCGTCGAAGCGGGGCGCATCGTGAGCGGCGAACTCGACTGCTGCACCCGCTACACGCACCACACGGGGCAGTTCGCCGCTCGCGAGAAGCTCGCCGACATGTACGCCGGGCGCAGCGGCACCGCGATGCCCGACGGCTGCCGCATCGTCGTAGTCATGATCACGCTCGACGACGCCGACCTCTACGAAGCCACCGGCGAGAGCCTCACCGGCCAGCAGTCCGCGTTCGCCCTGCATCGGCCAAAACTCAGCTACGCGCCACCGGAGCGCGAGCCGCTGTATGTGCGCCGCGATGGGTTCAGGTACGAGCTACTGCGCGCGGTGTCGCGCCGACAGGCGAGGAACGCACCAAAGTGCTCGGCGAGCAGATGGCGCGGTTCGTCGAGTCGGAACTGCGCGAGAACCGCCGCTATTCCCGACACGGCCTCGAGGACACTCAGCCGGGCGGGCATGGCACGTCCCGATGTTCGCACGGCTTGGCATGGTTGACCGCCAGCGGGCGGCTGGTCGACGAGCCGATCATCGACCGCACGACCGGCAAGGCACCGCCCCACGGCCCGCGTAGCTACCTCTGTGTTCGGCGTAGCCGCCGGCGAGCGACCATGTAAGCGGCCCCATGCAATTTTGCCGCTGCGCCGATTCTCGGTGCGCCGGCCTATAGGTAACGGCGAGGCGGCGAGCGAGGTGAAGCCGACCTCCGCCGCGCGCCATGCCGCCGTTTGGCCCATTCGCGAGCAAGTGGCGAAGCGACGGCGAGGCGGCGAACCGATGGCCCACCGGCGCAACGGAGGGCGTTATGAGCATCGAAGCCCTCGTCACGCTCCGGCTGTTCGGCGATCCCGAAGAGCGCACGAGCGCCAAGGGCCACACCTACGCCAAGGGCGAGGCAAGATCGATGGCCCGCCGCCGACCGAGCGGGACCACCCCGACGCCGCGTTCGTCAACGTCATCGCGTTCGACGAGAGCGCGCCCGCGCAGCGTTGATGCAGGCGGAATCGGGCGCCACCATCGCCGCGACCGGGCCCTGCAAATGCGCAGCTACACCGACAAGGCCGGCAAAGAGCGGCCTCGGGCTCGAGCTTCTCGCCGCGCGGTGCTCACGCCGTACCAATGCGCCCAACGCAAAGCCGCGGCGCGAGGCGACCGACGAGCCGCCGACTCCGCCGCCAGCGGGACCACCGCCACCCGCACCACGCACACACCCCGCACCGGCGGGCCCGCTCGAGGCGTGGCCCGACGACATCCCGCCGTAGTGGCGCGTTGCAAGCGCTCGAGCGGCTTGAGTGCTCGCCCGATTTCACTCAGCGCAACTTTGCGCTCAGCGACTACACCGACGCGAAGGGCGAGCGGCAGTGTGCGAATTGCGGGCTGTGGTTTCACTTTTCGCGGTTTGGTCGGCGGACGCGTGCCAGAGGTATGCGTCTGGCAATTAGCTTCGACCCAACCTGCAAGGCGTGCCAGCAGATCGAGCGCAACTTGAAAAAGAACGCCGACCGCCCGAAGGCGTTGATTGGATGCCCCGAGGTCGCGCGCGAGCCCTTGCAGGTATGAGCCGGACCACCGCGCAGGCGTTCGCGTTGCCTGCGGGGCGCTACGCGGGCGCGTGGCCCTATTGCGGCGGACCGAAGAACCGCGACACCGCGGCGGCGTTGCGCTCGCTCGGCGCCGGCTCACCCTGCCGCCGCCGCGCGCTTGGTGCGAGCCCGAGGTCGCCGGCGAGCCCGCGCAGCGTTGTCGCGGTGCGGCGCAGTTCGCGCAGGATCTCGGCGGACTCGGCTGCGCTCGCCGAGTTCAGCGTTGCCACGAGCCCCTCGTGCGCGGTGGCGAGCGCGAACACCACGAACAGCGACAATCGCATGCCGCGAGCGGCGGCGCACCTGCCGCCAACGCGCCCCACGTGGCCCGCTGCTGGTCGTTCAGATTTTCGGGCGGCGGTCCGAGTCGATCAACTGCCGACGCCTGCCGGTTGTCGCGAATCGCGAACCGTTTGCGGACTTTGCCGCCCGATTCAACGACCCTCAAAGCCGGTTGTTTGGGCACTGGTCCGCGCTTCATAGGGCGCGAATCTACTCTTCCGGCTGTGCATGCGGGAGCGACGCCCGCTGTGGCGCGGCGCTTCGATTCGGCAAAACATCCCCCCCCGGGGGTGTCCCCCGCGGAATTCTTGCCGGGCGGGGGTGCCATCGGGAAAGCCGCGAGCGAGCAAGGCGGCAATCTCTGGAACTGCACTGGTGCCAGCAGCGGCAGCCGCGCGCTGGCGGCACGAGTGGCACCGGCCGCAGTGCCGCCCGCCTTCGGGCCATCGGCAACTCCAGGTCAACGGCGCGATGTCGCCGAGGTAGCGCCAGTGCCACGCCTTCGGATGGCGGTAGTGGTCCAGATAGGGCGCGAACAGATCGGGGTCCGACAGGCACGGAACGCCCGATGGTGCGAGCACCTTTGCGCCACGCCGATGCGGTGCGGCAGCAGCAGGGCGGCGCGCGCTTGCATCGCGGGTCCACTCGTCCTCAAGGCAGCGGGCTTTGTGGATTCTGGAGCACCCATGGCGCAGCAGCGCCGCGACGGCGTGGCGCCGCTGCGCCACGAAGGCGACCACGTAGTCGCGGTTCTGGTCGGGCAGCATCGCACCATCGCGCATGCTCACGGACGAGCGAGAGAACACGAAGGGGCGGATCGCCTGCAAGTGGGGCAGCAGCGCGGCGACGGCGCGGGCTTGCATCGCGTGCTGCCCCTCGGGCGCCACACGCGCGTAGGCGGCGATGTGGTTGGCGACGACCTCGTCGCCGGTGTCTTCGCAGGTGTCCAGCAAAGACGTGGACTCGACGCCGCCGCTCCACAAAACGAGGACTTTCATGGGTCTGCACTGTGCACCTTGCCCGCCCTCGCGCATCGGCGCACCATCGCGCGCGTGACGAGCGAGCCGTCGACCACCTCGAGCACAGGCAAGACATCCGCGCACCTGCTCGAGCAACTGCGCCACGAGCGCGCGGTGCTCGACGAACTGCAACGCTGCGCGCCAACGCTCACCGGCTCCGAACTGCTCGAGCGCCTCGCCGCTTGCCGGCACCGCGTCGAGGACATCAACCGGCGGCTGCAGCCGTGACGCGCCTCGGCGCCGTCGTCGACTTGACGCCGAAGAGATCGGCGCCGAGATCCACCGGACGCGGCAGGCGGTGCAAGCCACGCTACGCAAGGCGCAGCACAAGGTCGCCGCGGCACTGCTCGAGCGCCTCGGGCCCGCAGTGGTCGACCTCGCGCGCGACGACGAGCCGCTGCGGCACGACGATCCGCGCCGGATGTGCTGAACTCGGCGCACTTTTGCGTTCAGCGCGATCCCCTTGCACCATCGCGCGCGCAGACTTATCGTCCGCGCGTGATCGACGAAGCACAACTCCGAGGCGTTGGCAAAACGGTGGGCGACGCCCTCAAGAAGCAGCGCGAGCACTTCGAGATGCAAGTCGCCGTGCTCGAGCTTCGCCTCGCCACCCTCGAGCAAATCCTCGGCGTGCGCCTCGAGCCCAACGCCAACGCGCCAACCGACGGCGCGCCTGCGCGCCACTGATCGCCGCGAGCAACAGCCGACGCGCGGCACCAGATCGCGCGCCGGCTGCGCGATCGACGGCGCGGACGCATCGGCACACCACCCCGCACCGCGCGGCGCTCTGCAGCGGCTTTGCGCCGTTCTGGATCAATGCGCGCGTTGACACGCCGCACACACAGCGCGTCAATCGCGCCACAACTGAGATCACAGGAGTCCCCACCGTCGACACACCGCAACTGATCCACCACCGCCACATCGATCCCACCGCCGGCGCTCCGGGCTTTCGGCTCGCGCAGCTTGCGTTGGCGCGTGTCATCGCCAACAGGGACGGCTGCAGCGTCCTGCCGATCACGCAGGACCTGTTCCCCGCGAGCGACGCGCTCGCCGTGGCGCGCGCCGCGACTGGCGCAGCCGACACGACGACCGCCGAATGGGCTGCCGCACTCGTGCAAGCCGATACGGTCGCGATGCTGAAAAGCATCGAGCCGATTAGCGCCGCGGCGACGCTCGCCGGTGCCGGCACGCAAGTCGCGCTCAACTCCGACGGACCGTCCGCCCGCGTGCCCGCCGTTCCGCTGCTCGACCCGAGCATGGCGCCGGCGTGGGTTGGCGAGGGCGGTGTGATGCCGGTGCTCAAGGGCGCGGTCGCCGGGCAACGCCTCACGGGCTACAAACTCGCGGGCGTTGCGATGCTCTTGAAAGAACTCGAGCGCGGGCCCACGAGTCGAGGCGATGCGCCAGATGCTGCGCATGAGCGCGGCGCACATGCTCGACCGCTCAATGTTCGACGCCTCGCCCGCCGTGCCGTTCGTGCGCCCTGCGGGGCTACTGAACGGCGTCACGCTCGGCACCGGCACCGCCGGCGGCGGGCTCGCCGCGATGGCGGCGGATGTTGCCGCGCTCTCGCGGCGTTTCATGCTGCCGGCGTCGGCGCCGACGTGTGGTTCGTCGTCAACTCGGGCACCGCTGCCGCACTCGGCGTGGCGCCGCTCTGGGACCCGTTGGCGATCGAATCATCGGCTCGCCGGCGGTTCCGGTCGGCACCGTGGTCGCGGTTGATGCCGCCTACTTTGTCGCCGCGCTCGCCCCGATCGAGGTCGACCTCAGCGGCTCCGCCACGGTGACGCTCGCCAACGCCGACGCGACCGCACCGACGCAGGCAATGACCGCCGCCGGCGCGATCGGAACCGCGGGCGAAGTCCCGCCCGATCACGGCATCCACGTGTCGGGCCATGCCGGCGCAGCGGCGGTGGGCTTTCAGGCGTTGTCGGCGTTTCAAACGTGGTCGCTCGGCGTTCCCTCGTGTGGCCCTTCGCTTTGGCAAGGCGTTGCCCGGACCGTGCAGGAGCTCGAAGAAATCACAAGGGCGAGCGCGCCGCGACGTGGGAGGCAAGACGAGCGGCGGGTCGACGGCAGCGATGCGGCGAGCGGCTCGCCGATGCGATGGCCGACCACGCCGCGGTCGGGCGCGCCTCGAGGTGTACGAAGAACTCGCCGAGAACGACCCCGCCGCCGCCGAAGCGTTCGTCGAACAGGTCAGGCAAGCGATCGTCGAGGCGCGGGCTGCCACGGATGCCCGCGACCTCCTCGAGCGAGTGCGACGCGCACGCACCGGCAACACCTGCGGCACCGGCGACTGAGGCGACGCCGCCGCCTCGCGCGGTTGCAGAAACAACGCGGTGCCCCGTGGCTTTCACCATTGAGGCACCGCGGCCACCGATGGCGCACGGGCGCGCGCCCTTGCCTTGCCTCGCCTTGCACTGTGCTGCGCCCTGTGGGCGCTGTTCGTCACCAGCGGGCTGTAAGGCAACTGCCCGAAGGCAGTTGCTCGGGGCTGTTCGGAAAGGGCAAGCACTTTCCAGCGGCCACGAGCGCATTCGACTTGCGGTGCCTCTCTAGGTGGCGTTGCACCGAATCGTCGAAAGCAGCGCGATGTTGTTTGAACGCGCGCGCTGGCAATGGGTGCCCTCGGTCGCAGTGAGGGCTACAGTGGCCCGCGTGTTCTCGCCCTACGCGCACCACGTCGACGAGCCGCCGCGCCCGTGCTGGTGGTGCTCGCACTACGGCGGCATCACTGCCAGCGGCACCGCCGCGCTGTGCGTGCAGTTGCCGGCGCTTGCCGTGCGCGCGATGCCGGAACACGGCTGCGCGTACTACTCGCGCGAGCCCGGTGCCGATGACGAGCGCAGTGGTCGCCCTTGGGTGCGATGGCCCCGCTCAAGGGTGCACCCGGAGGTCGGCACCCGTCGGAGTGCGGGCGCCGTGAGTCGGCGAGGGGTGCACAAGCGCCGTCGCCGTGTTACCCAAGGTGTTACCCAAAAAACTGTGGGTTAGCGGCTCCTAACCGGCTAACCCCTGTTTCTTGGCTCCCCGACCTGGGCTCGAACCAGGGACCTACGGATTAACAGTCCGGCGCTCTACCAACTGAGCTATCGGGGATCGGGAGGGCGCGATTATAGCCAGCGGGCCTCTGCTCAGAAGGCGGCGGCGAGTGACGCGCGCCATGTGCGCGGGGCCAGCGGGTACAGGTACACGTGCGCGAACTGGAAGGGCGATTCGCGCCACGCGCGGCGGTCGGTCACGTTGTCGACGCCCAGGCGCCACGTGAGTGTGGTGTCGGCCAGGCGTTGCACCAGGCGCGCGGCGAGGTCGAGTCGGGTCCATGCGGGAACGCTCGCCGAGTTGTCGGGCAGGATGAAGCGCGAGCCTTCGTAGACCACCACGGCACTCAACGTCAATTCCGGCACGCTCGACAGCTGATAGCCGAGTGCGGCGCGCAGGCTGTGCTCGGGCACGTTGGTCGGCTTCAGCCCATCGTCGGCCGGATCGATTGATCGTTCGCGCGTGGCTCGCAGCAGCGTGGCGCCGGCCTGCACGGACCACGGCCCGCCGTACCAACCGGCATCGAGCTCGATGCCGCGGTGGCGCTGTTGGCCGTCGATCACACGCGTGCACTCGACACCGCACTCGTCGGTGACGAACGGCCGGCGAATGTCGAACACCACGGCGCTGGCCGTGAGCGCGCCGCTGTCGTACTTGACGCCAGCCTCGAGCTGGCGGCTCTTTTGCGCCGGCAGCACCTGGCCGGCGTTGCTGTACGTCGGCAGGTTGGGCGCCACGGCGGCCTCGATGCCCTGGCCCGCGCTGGCGTAGACCATCGTGCGCGCATCGAGCCTGCAGCGAGGCGGCCAGCCACGGCGTCGTGAAGGTCTGGCTCGCATCGATGGCGTTGCTGCCGTCGGTGGCGATGCTTTCGCGTGCCAGGTGGGTGTGGCGCAGGCCGAGCCACAGCGTGGCATCGCGACGTCAGCAGCCACTGGTCGCGCGCATACGCTTCGATGCTGCGCTCGTCGCGGTGCGGTGCCTGCGGCGTCGGGGGTGGCATCGGGCTGGCGTCACGCTCAGGCCGTCGATGGTGCCGGTGCCGACGAAGTTGAACGCCCCGGAGGCACGTCGGCGCGCTGACGCGCATCCCAGCACGCCGGCACGCCAGCGATGTTCCTGCGCCCCCCGCCGTCGCGCGGCCGCCGAGGCTCAGGTCGAGCGCGTCGTTGCGCCGGTGCTCGCCCTCGCTGCGGAAGTCGTAGAAGTCGAAGCTGCCGTCGCTGCAGTAGCGGTCGAAGGTGCCCTCGGCGGAGCAGCCGAACGGAAACGCGATGCGATCGTCGGTGCGCAGCCGCTGCGTCATCGCGTGCGCGATGAAGTCGAGATCGCTGCCGAAGCGTTGTGTCCAGCGCAGCGACGCGGTCTGCCCGGTGAACACCACCGGCAAGCTCCATGGCTGGTTGTTGAGGTTGATGCGCGGGTCGATGTCGCGCGCGTCGGGCACCCGAGCGCCCGAGCATGCTGAAGCCGGGCTGGCTGGGCTGCGACTGGCGGTTGAATTCGATCTCGGCCTCGAGCAGCTTGTCGGCATCGATGCGCCAGTCGCCCGCCGCCGCGATGCCCTGGCGATCGCCGCGCGCGCGCGTTCAACGGCGGGTCGAGGTGCGTGGCCTCGGCGCTCAGGCGCCAGCCGATGCTGCCGTCGGCCCCCGCCCGGTTGCCGAGGTCCAGCGGCCAGCCCGAGCGTGCCGTCGGACTCGACGCCGAGCACCGCGCTGCGGTGCGCGCCGTTGGGCCGCTTGACCACGAGGTTGACCAGGCCGCCCGGCGCGCTGACGCCGGCCTGCATGCCGCTGGTGCCGCGCAGCACATCGATGCTCTGCTTGTTGCCGAGCCACAGCGACGTCTCGGCGTTGATCGGCAGGCCGTCGCGCCGGTAGTTGTAGCGGTGGTCGAGCGCGTAGCCGCGCACGGTGAAGTTGCTCCAGTAGCCCACCGCGTTGTAGGCGTCGGTGAGGCCCGGCGTCGACGCGCGTGATGTCGGCCAGGTTGGCGATGCCGGCGTCGCTGCAGCGCTGGCGGGCCGATCACGGTGGCGCTGAACGGCGCGCGCGACAGCGGCGTGTCGTCGAAGCCGGCCACCGCGGCAGTGGCCGGCGCCCGGCCGGTGACGGTGACCGTCTGCGCGACGTCTTGCGCCTGCGTCGTGCCTGCGGTCGCCGCGATCAGCGCGAGAACGAACGAATGCTTTGCCATCCACGAACCTCGGTTCGATGGCAGGTCGGCAAACCGGAACGCGAGCTCGAGCTCTGCATCAGAGTGCTTCCCTGCGCGAGGATTACCTCAATCAGGTTCAAAGGGACTTTCTCAGCCGGGCCCTTGCAGGCCCAACACCCCTAGCGAAGTGCCACGCGCGCGAACGCGCAGCGCCGCGATTATGCGCGACAAATGAAAGAGCCCGCGGCAGCGGGCTCGTGTCAAGGCAGTGTTGCGCGGGCAGCGATCAATCGAACACCGGCGTCTCCACGCCGAGCACCTTGTGCAGCTTGGGGCTGGTGGTCGTGTACTGCAGCGCGATGCGCTTGTCGGGGAAGATGTACGGCGCGGCGCCGAAGGCGGCCAGCGCGCACTCGTGGAAGCCCGACAGGATCAGCTTCTTCTTGCCGGGGTAGGTGTTGATGTCGCCGACCGCGAAGATGCCCGGCACGTTGGTCTCGAACTTCTCGGTGTCGACGGCGATCTGCTTGCGCTCGATGGTCAGGCCCCAGTCGGCGATCGGGCCCAGCCGCGGGCTCAGGCCGAAGAACACCAGCAGCACGTCGCAGCGGCAGCGCGCGTGCATTGGCGCCGTCGCTGCGTCACGTTGACGCCGGTGAGGCGGCCGTCGCGTCTCGTCGATGCCGGTGACCTGCGCCGACGACGAACTGCATCTCGTGGGCCGCGCACAGCTCGCTGCATCCGCGCCACGCTCGCCGGCGCGGCGCGGAAGCCGTCGCGGCGGTGGATCAGGATCACGCTCTCGGCCTTGTGCGGGCCGTCGCCGGCGAAGTTGAGCGCCCAGTCGAGCGCCGAATCGCCGCCGCCGACGATGACGAGGTTCTTGCCGGCGAACTGCGCCGGGTTGCGCACGCGGTAGAAGCAGCTGCGTGTCGTGGTACTTGTCGAGGCCATCGACCTTCAGCTGCGCGGCTGGAACGAGCCGACGCCGCCGGCGATGAAGATGGTCTTGGCGAGCAAGCGCGTGCTCGCGACTGGTCTCGACATCGAAGCGGCCGTCGTCGCGCTTGCGCACCACGCTCACTTCCTGGCCGAGGTGGAACGTGCGCCGAACGGCTCGATCTGCTTGAGCAGGTTGTCGGTCAGCTCCTGGCCGGTGCACACCGGCACCGCCGGGATGTCGTAGATCGGCTTGTCGGGGTACAGCTCGATGCACTGGCCGCCGGGGTAGCGCGAGCGAGTCGATGACGTGGGCCTTGATCTCCAGCAGGCCGAGCTCGAACACCTGGAACAGCCCGACCGGGCCGGCGCCGACGATGACGGCGTCGGTCTCGATCGGGCCTCCGGGCGGGCTCGCCGCCAGCGCCGTCGAGGTGTCGACGTTTTGATCCATGGCTGGTTCAGCGGATCAGCTCCGACAGCTTGTCCTTTGGTCCTTCCATTCGTCGGCGTCGGCCGGCGCCGGCTTGCGCTTGGTGATGCTCGGCCACTTCTTCGCCAGCTCGGCGTTGAGCTTGATGAAGTGCTGCTGGTCGCTGCGGCACGTCTTCCTCGGGCAGGATGGCGTTGACCGGGCACTCCGGGATGCAGACCGCGCAGTCGATGCATTCGTCGGGGTCGATGGTGAGGAAGTTCGGGCCTTCGCGGAAGCAGTCGACCGGGCAGACATCGACGCAGTCGGTGTACTTGCAGCGGATGCACGATTCGAGGACGACGTGGGTCATGGGTGCTGCTGGGATCTGTAGAGAGTGCGTGCCGCTCGGCTGCGCCGAGGCACCACGGTGAATGCTGCGGCCGGACGCTGCGCGGACCACGCGATTTTAAGGCTGCGCGGGCTGGGCACCGGCGGTCGATGCCGCTCAACTGGCAAGGGATTGGGCGCCACCGGCGTCGCACCCGCGCCCACGGTGACGACCGTCGGGCGGCCGGCGTGCAGCACGCGCGGCGCTCGCCAGCGTCGCCCAACGTGTGGTCGCTGGCGATCTGGTCGGGCCAGCCGGCGCGCGAGACCACGAGCACCGGCGTGTCCGGCGGCCAGCCGGCGGCCTGCAGGCGGCGCGACAGCGCGCGCAAGCTGCGGCCGGCCATGTAGAACACCTCGGTGTCGGCGCTGCGCGCGGCGCCGCAGCTCGCCGACGTGCGTCATCGCGGTGCGTCAGCGCGACGCTGCGGCCGCTGCCGCGGCGCGTCAGCGGGCGCTGTGTCGTCGCCGCAGCAGCCGCCAGCGCGGCGGTGATGCCCGGCACGACTTCGGCAGTCGATGCCGGCGGCGGCCAGCGCCTGCAGCTCTTCTTCCAGGCGGCCGAAGACGCTCGGGTCGCCGCCCTTCAGCCGCACGACCGTCGAGCGCCGCCAGCGCGTGCTTGACGCATCAGCGCGTTGATCTTCGTCTGCCCGGTCGAATCGCAGAAGCCGCGCTTGCCGACGTCGATCCATGTGCGCCTGCGGCGCGAAGCTCGCGCAGCGCCGGGTCGGTCAGCGCGTCGAACAGCACCACGTCGGCCTGCGCGAGGCAGCGCGCGCCGCGCAGCGTGATCAGGTCGGCCGCGCCAGGGCCGGCGCCGACGAAGACCACGTCGACATGTCCGCGTGCCCGATGGTCATCGCGCGGCCTCGCGCACCAGCAGCGCGCCGCTGGTGCGGTTGCTCGCCGGGTCGACGACGATCAGCGCGCCGCCGACGCGGTTGTCGGCATAGCGGCTCGAACGGCAGCGGCTGCTGCAGTTCGACCGTGACCTCGGCCGATGTCGTTGACGCGCGAGCTGGTGCGCATCGGTGTCGGCTGCAGCGTGTGGATGTCGAGCCGGTGCTCGATGGCGGCGATGCGCGCCTGCACCCAGCGGTTGCCGTGGCGCACCCAGTACTTGCGGCCGACGAGCGCCGGCTCGGTGTCGAGCCAGGCGAGCGTGGCCTCGAAGGCTGCGGCTGTCGTGCAGCGGCCCGGTGCGGCGATCCAGTCGCCGCGCGAGACGTCGAGCTGGCGGTCGAGCACGAGGCCGGCCGACTCGCCGGCCTCGCGCGACTGCACCGACTTGCCCGGCGCGCAGCACGTGTCGGCACACGCGCCGCTTGCTCGCCGCTCGGGCAGCAACTGCACCGCGTCGCCCGCACGCACCGGCCGCTGCGCGATGCGGCCCCAGAGCGACGCGCGCCTGGTGCCCGACGCCGTCGCCGTCGCGCGCGACGTACTGCACCGGCAGGCGCAGCGCGCCGTCGTGCTGCTCCTGTCGCTGGCCGGCAGCGCTTTCCAGCAGCTGCAGCAGCGTCGGCCCGCGGTACCACGGCGCCAGTCGAGCGGCGTGCGTCACGTTGTCGCCGCGCAGCGCCGAGACCGGCACGATGCCGGCCGACGTGGATGCCGGCCTCGTGCGGCGAAGCGCTGCAGCGCGCCGCGCACGGCGTCGAACGCAGCGCTGGGGTCGTCGACGCGCGTCGAGCTTGTTGACCGCGAACACGATGCTCGGCACGCGCAGCAGGTGCGCCAGCAGCGCGTGGCGGCGCGTCTGCGGCAGCAGCTCGACCGCGGCGGCGCGCCGATGTCGAGCTTGGTGATGTCGACCAGCACCACGGCGGCGTCGCTGCCGGCCGCTGCCGTGACCATGTTGCGCGTGTACTGCTCGTGGCCGGGCGCGTCGGCGATGATGAACTTGCGCTGCCGGGTGGCGAAGTAGCGGTAGGCCACGTCGATCGTGATGCCCTGTTCGCGCTCGGCCTCCAGGCCGTCGGTGAGCAGCGACAGGTCGATCGGCTGCGCCGGCGGCCCGGCGCTCGCAGCGTGTCGAGCTGGTCGGCGAGGATCGCCGGCTGTCGAGCAGCAGGCGGCCGATCAGCGTGCTCTTGCCGTCGTCGACGCTGCCGGCGGTGAGGAAGCGCAGCGCGCGGTGGTCGCCCTGGCGTGGCGGCACCCACTCGCGGTCGTGGTCGAGCACGGCAGACATCAGAAATAGCCTTCCTTCTTGCGCCGCTCCATCGAGGCGTCGGAGGTGCGGTCGTCCATGCGCGTGGCGCCGCGCTCGCTGATCGTGACGGTCAGCGTCTCGGCCACGACCTCGGCGGCGTTGGCGGCGCGCTTTCGACCGGGCAGGTGCAGGTCATGTCGCCGACGGTGCGAAAGCGCACCTGCGCCGTCTCGACCGCCTCGCCGGCGCGCGGCGGCGTGACGTCGGTCACCGGCACCAGCAGGCCCTTGCGCCGCGACCACCTCGCGCTCGATGCGCGTAGTAGAGGCGCGGGCAGCGGGATGTTCTCGCGCGCGATGTAGAGCCAGACGTCGAGCTCGGTCCAGTTGCTGATCGGGAACGCGCGGAAGTGCTCGCCGGGCTGGATGCGCGTGTTGAACAGCGTCCACAGCTCGGGGCGCTGCTCCTTGGGCTGCCATTGGCCGAAGCTGTCGCGGTGGCTGAAGATGCGCTCCTTGGCGCGCGCCTTCTCCTCGTCGCGGCGCGCGCCGCCGATCAGCGCGTCGAAGCGGTGCTCCTCGATCGCTTCGAGCAGCGTCACCGTCTGGTGGCCGTTGCGCGATTCGAGCGGATGCGCCAGGCGCACCGTGCCGCGCGCGATCGAATCGTCGAGGTGCGCCGACGACCAGGCGCTCGCCCATCTCGGCGACGCGCTGGTCGCGGAACTGCGATCACCTCGGGGAAGTTGTGGCCGGTGTCGACGTGCAGCAGCGGGAACGGCAGCGTGCCGGCGAACCGACCGTTGCCTGCGAGCGCTTGAAGGCCTTCTCGGCCAGCCGCAGCACGACGCACGAATCCTTGCCGCCGGAGAACAGCAGCGCGGGGCGCTCGAAGGTCGCGGCGACTTCGCGCAGGATGAAGATCGCTTCTTCCTCGAGCGCGTCGAGGTGGCTGTTGGTCGAGCTGCGGGCAGCAGCCGCTCGACGCTGGACGGGCGCGTTCATGCGGAGCCTTTGCGGTTCGTTGGCAACGCGGTGGCCGTGCGTTGCCGACGGCGGCTGCACGTGCAGGCCGCATTCCTTGGCGTCTTCGTCCTCCCACCACCAGCGGCCGGCGCGGAAGTCCTCGCCCACGCGCGATGGCGCGGGTGCAGGGCGCGCAGCCGATGCTCGGGAAGAACTGGTCGTGCAGCGGGTTGTACGGCACGTCGTGCGGTGGCGATGTAGTGCCAGACGTCGCCCCAGCGTCCAGTCGGCGAGCGGGTTGAACTTGATGCGGCCGTGTTCGTCGAGCTTCGCTGAACGGCACGGCGCCGCGCGCGCCGATTGTTCGCGGCGCAGCCCGGTGACCCAGGCGCTGCGGCCGGCCAGCAGGCGCGCCAGCGGCTCGAGCTTGCGCAGCGCGCAGCAGGCCTTGCGCAGCTCGATGCTGCGGTACATCGCGTCGTCGCCGTGGCGCTGCACGAAGTGCGACCACCGCTTCGGCGCGCGGCTGCGTAGCACCTCGACCGTGAGCGCCGTAGCGCTGCTCGATGCGCGGGATCAGGGCCAGCGTCTGCGCGTGCAGCATGCCGGTCTCGCAGCGTGGCGACGGCGATGGCCAGCCGATGGCGTGCGATCAGGTCGGTGAGCACCATGTCCTCGGCGCCGAGGCTGGTGGCCTGCACGATGCGGCCGGCGTGTTCGCTGCGGCCGACGGCAGCGCAGCCAGCGGCAGTCGCGTCGAGGCACGCGATCGTCGAAGCCCGGCGCTTCGGACGGGCGTAGAGCTCGATGGCGGTGGCATGCGTGCTCACGCCTCGATGCGGGCAAACAGCGGCCGCGGCTCGACGACGTCGCCCTGGTAGTGGCCGGCGAAGAAGTCGCAGCGCGCGCCGCGCGGCGTCGAGCGCTCTGGTCGGCGCGCAGCAGCACCGCGTCGAAGCCGGTGCGCTGCAGCAGCGGCAGCATGTCGACCAGCACGTCGCCGGTGGCGCGGATCTCGCCCGTCGAAGCGCAGCGCGCGCGCAGCAGGCGGGCCTGGCTGTAGGCGCGGCCGTCGGTCCACTTCGGGAACTGCAGCGCGACCAGCGACAGCCGCGGCAGGTCGGCGGCCAGCGTCTCGACGTCGAGCGTCGTTGGCCAGGATCACGCCGACTGGCATCGACGCTGGCCAGTCGTTGCGCAGCGCAGCCATTGCTCGAGCGAGAGCAGCGCGCGGCAACGGTGCGGTCGCGGTGCCGGACAGCGTCTGCCAGCTGTCTGTGCGGGTCGATGAAGTGCATGGTCGCTGCTGGTCATGCGCGGCCTCGCGTGCGCGGTGCGCGGCGCACCGCGTTGGCGGCGGCGCTTGAACGGGGCGACGCCGACGCGCCGCGCGGTGTCGATGAAGCGCTCGCGCTGCCGCGCGCTGGCGCGCGGTAGGTGTCGAGCACCGCCTCGATCACGTCGGGCACTTCGTCGGCGGCGAACGACGGGCCGATCACCTTGCCGGGCAGCCGCGGCGCCCGACAGCGTGCGAGCCGTCGGAGCCGCCGAGCGTGACCTGGTACCACTCGGTGCCGTCCTTGTCGACGCCGAGGATGCCGATGTGGCCGCTGTGGTGGTGGCCGCAGGAGTTGATGCAGCCGCTGATGTGCAGGTCGATGTCGCCGATGTCGTACAGCTCGTCGAGGTCGTCGAAGCGCTCGGTGATCGCCGCGGCGATCGGGATCGAGCGCGCGTTGGCCAGCGCGCAGAAGTCGCCGCCGGGGCAGGCGATCATGTCGGTCAGCAGGCCGATGTTCGGCGTGGCGAAGCTGGCCTCGCGGGCGGCCTGCCACAGCGCGCGCAGGTCGCTGTCGCGCACCCACGGCAGCAGCAGGTTCTGGTCGTGCGTGACGCGCAGTTCGCCGTGGCTGAAGCGGTCGGCCAGGTCGGCGGCGAGCGTCCATCTGGTCGGCGGTGGCGTCGCCGGGCGCCTGGCCCGCGCGCTTGAGCGACAGCGTGACCGCGCGATAGCCGGCGAGGCGGTGCGCGTGCACGTTGCGCTCGAGCCAGCGCGTGATACGCCAGCGGCGCGTCGCCCTGGCGCGGGATCGGCGTCGCTGGCCTGCGTCGCATGCGCGCGCACGCCGGCGGGCATCACGAAGATGGCGGCGACGCGGTCGAACTCGGCCTGCGGGATCAGGTGCTCGCGGCCGCCGGCGTCGTGCTCGAGGATGGTTCGGAACTCGGCGTTGCACCGCGTCGATGAAGCGCTGGCCCTCGGCCTTGACCAGGATCTTGATGCGCGCCTTGTACATGTTGTCGCGGCGGCCGTAGCGGTTGTAGACGCGCACGATCGCCTCGATGAAGACGAGGATCTGCTGCCACGGCACGAACTCGCGACACCACGGTGCCGATGATCGGCGTGCGGCCCATGCCGCCGCCCACCAGCACCTTGAAGCCGACCTCGCCGGCGCTCGTTCTTGCAGCAGCTGCAGGCCGATGTCGTGCCAGCCGATCGCGGCGCGGTCTTCGGCGGCGCCGGTGACCGCGATCTTGAACTTGCGCGGCAGGAAGGCGAACTCCGGATGCAGCGTGCTCCACTGCCGCAGGATCTCGCAGTACGGCCGCGGGTCGACCACCTCGTCGGGCGCGATGCCGGCCAGCGCGTCGCTGGTGATGTTGCGGATGCAGTTGCCGCTGGTCTGGATGCCGTGCATGTCGACCTCGGCCAGCAGGTCCATCACGTCGGCGGCCTGGTGCAGCGGGATCCAGTTGAACTGCAGGTTCTGGCGCGTCGTGAAGTGGCCGTAGCCGCGGTCGAACTCGCGCGCGATGCGGTCGCCAGCTTGCGCAGCTGGCGGCTGGACAACTCGCCGTAGGGCACGGCGATGCGCAGCATCGGCGCGTGGCGCTGCACGTACCAGCCGTTCTGCAGCCGCAGCGGCCGGAACTCGTCGTCGCCAGTTGCCCGCGCGAGGTGCCGCTCCAGCTGGTCGCGGAACTGCGCCGCGCGGGCGTGCACGAACTGGCGGTCGAAGTCGGTGTAGTGGTACATGTCAAGCCATCACCTTCAGGCCGCCGTCACGAGCGACACGCACAGCAGCGTGCGCACCAGTCGCTCCGGAAATGCCTTGGTCAGTTGAGCCCCGATCCAGATGCCGGGCAGCGAGCCGATCAGCAGCCACACCAGCAGCTGCCAGTCGACGTGGCCGAGGCTCGCGTGGCCGATGCCCGCCACCAGCGTGAGCGGCACCGCATGGGCGATGTCGGTGCCGACCAGGCGCTGTGCCGGCAGCCGCGGGTACAGCAGGAGGATCAACGTGGCGCCGATCGCACCGGCGCCGATCGAGCTGAGCGACACCAGCACGCCCAGCGCAACGCCGCTCAGCACCGTGGCGATCGCTTGCGCCGCTCGGGCAGCCAATGCTCGAGCTTGAGGCCCACCGCGTGCCAGGTCTTGCGATAGGCCACGGTCACCGCGGTCAGCAGCAGCGCGATGCCCAGCGACCAGGTCAACATCGCCATGCCACTGCGCGTGACGCCGACCAGTGCATCCACGCGATGGTGGCGATCGAGGCCGGCACGCTGCCGGCCAGCAGCAGCAGCGTGATGTGGCGGTCGACGTGGCCGTGGCGGTGGTGCGCCCAAGCGCCGCCTGACTTGGTGATGGCGGCAAACCACAGGTCGGTGCCGATCGCCACCGCCGGGTTGAGCTTGAAGGCGCCGATCAGCAGCGGCGTCATCAACGACCCGCCGCCCACGCCGGTGAGGCCGACGATGGCTCCGACCGCGAAGCCGCTGGCGATGGCAATCCAGTCCATGATCCCTGAGCAATCTCGTTCTTTGGCGGCGCACAACACCTGCGCGCGCGAGCCGGACTCTAGGGACCGACCGTTATTCAGGGGAAGAATTTAGTTCTTCTATATGTATTCTGATGACGTCTGAGAGGGCGCCATCCGCAATGAAAAAGGCCCGATGGCAAGCCACCGGGCCGAAGGTACCTTGAAAGGGGATTTCGAGAGGTACCGAGGAGACAACCTTCAGCAAGGCGGCGCAGCTGGCGCCGCTCGAGCTCTGATGCTCGGTTCGAGCATCGGTTCAATCATCTGCGGACAGTTCAGGCGCGCTTGCTCTTGGAGCCAGAAGTCGCCTTCGCGGCGGTGTTGCTCACCGCCTGGATGTTGGCATCGGCGATCTCGGCGGCTTGCTTGGCAGCCTTTTGCACGCTCTCGTAGGCGTTGTTGGCAGCAGCGATGGCCGACTTGACCAGCGACACGGCGCTCTCGGTGCCGGCCGGCGCGTTCTTGATCGCACCGTCGACACCGGCCAGGAACTTCTTTTGCATCTCGGCCATTTGCGCTTCGGCGACTTGGCCGACTTCGGCATTGGTGGTGGCGGCGATGTCATAGACATGGCGGCCATAGGCCACGGCCTTCTCGGCGCTGGGCTGCAGCAAGCCGGCTTGCAGCGACAGCAGCTCTTGCGCGTCCTTGACCGACAACGCGGCCTTGGTGCCTTCGGCGACTTCGCTCAGCGCGGCCTTGGCCACTTGCAGGTTCAGTTCGACCAGGCGCTCAACGCCTTCGAAGGCCTTGTTGGTCAGGCCAAACAGGGTTTCGACGTTCGCCTTGTTGGCGGCAACGACTTGTTCAACGGTCATCATTTGGATCTCCAGTGGGGTGGTTCGGGGCTCGTCGGGTGCATGCTGCACCGCAACATGGATCGAAGTATAGGCACCCGCTCGCCGATTGCAAGACGTTTTTGGTGCGATGCAGCAATCTAGGGAGGGTCTTCTAGGCGGGCTGCCGGCCACTTGGCCGAGACCTGCGGCAGCCCGGGGGTGCCGGCCGCACGGAGACAATCGTTTGGTGCGCGCCTACTGTTCCGATCGCTTCGGCATCCCGCTGCCGCCGGGCCATCGTTTTCCGATCTCCAAGTACGCGCGGCTGCGTGAGCGTGTGCTGCAGGCTTGTCCCGAAGTTCAACTCGATCGAGGCGCCGCCGGCCAGCGACGGCGAACTGGCGCTCGCGCACACACCGGCTTATGTGCACGACGCCAGTCACGGGCTGCTGTCGGCGCCGGCGCAGCGCGCGATCGGCTTGCCGTGGTCGCCGGCGATGGCCGAGCGGGCACGCCGCTCGGTGGGCGCCACCATCTGCGCTGCCCGCGCCGCATTGCGCGAAGGTGTCGCCGTGCAGCTTGCAGGTGGCACCCACCACGCCCACGCCGACCGCGGCGCAGGCTTTTGCGTGTTCAACGACACCGCGGTGGCGGCGCGGCTGATGCAGGCCGAGACGCATCGCAACCAACGATCGCTGCTGCGCGTGCTGGTGATCGACCTCGACGTGCACCAGGGCGACGGCACCGCGACGATCTTCGCCGACGACCCGACCGTGTTCACGCTGTCGATCCACGGGCAACGCAATTTCCCGGTGCACAAGGCGAGCAGCGACCTCGACGTCGAGTTGCCCGATGGCTGCGGCGACGAAGCGTACCTGCAGTCCCTCCATCTGGCGCTGCAAACCGTGTGGCCGCGCCTTGCGTCAACGCCGCCCGGTCTGGCGTTCTACCTGGCCGGCGCCGACCCGCACGAGGGCGATCGACTGGGCCGCCTGAAGCTGACCTTCGATGGCCTGGCCGAACGCGACCGGCGCGTCTTCGATGCGCTGCGCGAACGCGGCATCCCGGTGGCGGTGTCGATGGCCGGTGGTTATGGCGTGGACATCGACAACACGGTGGCGGTGCACCTGCGCACGGTGATCGAAGCCTCGCGCAGCGCCGCGCTGTGGCAGCGCAACCGGATCGGCCGCGGCGAGCGCGCGAACGATTCGATGAAACAATCGGCCGCATGAGCGAACGACCCCAAGCCGAACCGCGTCATGCCTATCCCTTCTTCACCCGCATCACCACGCGCTGGATCGACAACGACCAGTACGGCCACATCAACAACGCCGTCTACTACAGCTTCTTCGATACCGCGGTCAACAGCTACCTGATCGATCGCGGTGCGCTCGACATGCAGGCTGGCGAGGTGATCGGCCTCGTGGTCGAGACCCACTGCAACTTCTTCGCGCCGCTGCAGTATCCGCACACGGTCGAGGCCGGTGTGCGGGTCGCGCACGTCGGTTCGTCGAGCGTGCGCTACGAGATCGGCCTGTTCGCCGATGCGGCGGCCACGCAGCGCGGCGTCGGGGCACTTCGTTCACGTGTACGTCGAGCGCGGCAGTCGCCGGCCGGTTGCGTTGCCCCAGCAGTTGCTGGCGGCGCTCGCGCCGTTGCGGACGGACCGTCCATGAGCAGCGCTCCCGATGTGGCGGCAGTCGATGCCGCGATCACCACGCGGCGCTCGGTGCGCGCCTTCCTCGACACGCCGGTGCCGCTCGAGACGGTGCGCGACATCCTGCGCGTGGCGGCGCGTGCGCCGTCGGGCACCAACACGCAGCCGTGGCGCGTGACCGTGCTCACCGGCCGGGCGCGCGCGGAGTTGTCGCGTCGTGTCGGCGAGGCCTACGACGATCCCGCACAGCGCGATGCGCACACGCAGGAATATGCCTACTACCCGACGCAGTGGGTCAGCCCCTACATCGAGCGCCGCCGCAAGGTCGGCTGGGACCTCTACGGCTTGCTCGGCATCGGCAAGACCGACCACCAGCGCATGCACCGTCAGCATGCCCGCAACTACAAGTTCTTCGACGCCCCGGTCGGGCTGATCTTCACGATCGAGCGCGTGCTCGAGAAAGGCAGTTGGCTCGACTACGGCATGTTCCTGCAGAACATCATGGTCGCAGCGCGCGCGCGCGGGCTCGACACCTGCCCGCAGGCGGCGTGGGCGCCGTTCCATCGCCTGATCGAAGACTTCCTGCACCTGCCGGCCGGCGAGATGGTGGTGTGCGGCATGTCGATGGGCGTGGCCGATCCGCAAGCCATCGAAAACACCCTGGTCACCGAGCGCGAACCTGTGGAACAGTTCGCCCGTTTTTTGGACTGACTTCGCTCGCGGCTGCGCCAGCGCGAACCCAACAACCAACTCAAACCACCAGACTCGATGAATCCTGTTGCATTCAGTGGGCCGTCCATCGGGCCGGTCCCGGTCGAGTTCATCCTGTTCGCCTGCGTGCTGGTCGGCGTGGCGCTGTTCCATCACCACACGCTGCGCATCGCGCTCGGCGGCGCGATCGTGATCGCGCTCTACAAGATCGTGTTCTCGCCCTTCAAAACCGGCGTCGGACTTCGGCGGCTTCGGCTCTGCACCTGCTGCACGAGTGGGTGATCCTGATCAACCTGCTGCTGTTGCTGCTGGGCTTTGCGCTGCTGGCCAAGCACTTCGAGGACACCGAGATACCGGCGGTGCTGCCGCGCTGGCTGCCCGACGACTGGAAGGGCTGCTTCGTGCTGCTGGCGCTGGTGTTCGTGCTGTCGAGCTTTCTCGACAACATCGCCGCCGCGATGATCGGCGGCGCGATCGCGCACACGGTCTTCAAGGGCAAGGTGCACATCGGCTTCCTGGCGGCGATCGTGGCCGCGTCCAACGCCGGCGGCGCCGGCAGCGTGGTGGGCGACACCACCACCACGATGATGTGGATCGCCGGCATCGGCCCGCTGGAGGTGCTCGAGGCGTTCATCGGCTCGGGCGTGGCGCTGGTGCTGTTCGGCATTCCGGCGGCGTTCCAGCAGCAGCGGTATTCGCCGATCCAGAAGTACGAGGCCAAGCACCCGCCGGTCGACTGGCCGCGCGTGGGCGTCGTGGCGTTCATCCTGATCGCGGCTGTGGCGGTCAACGTGGTCGTCAACCTGCGCTTCAACGAGGTGTCGGACCTGTTCCCGTTTCTCGGTGCCGCGGTGTGGGTGGCGGTGCTGCTGACCGACGAAGCTGCGCCAGCCCGACTGGAGCCTGCTGCCCGGCGCCTTCAAGGGCTCGGTGTTCCTGCTGTCGCTGGTGTTGTGCGCGTCGATGATGCCGGTGGAGCACCTGCCCGCGGCGTCCTGGCCCACGGCGCTCGGGCTCGGCTTCCTGTCGGCGGTGTTCGACAACATCCCGCTCACCGCGCTGGCCATCAAGCAGGGCGGCTACGACTGGGGCTACCTGGCCTACGCGGTGGGCTTCGGCGGCTCGATGATCTGGTTCGGCTCGTCGGCCGGCGTGGCGCTGTGCAACATGTACCCGCAAGGGCGCAACGTCGGGCAGTGGCTGCGCCACGGCTGGCATGTGGCGGTGGCCTATGTGGTGGGCTTCTTCGTGATGCTGGCGCTGATCGGCTTCCATCCGGGCAGCGTGCCCAGGGGCAGCGCGCCGGCGGCGGCCGCTGCGGCATCGGCGCCGTCGCGCTGAAGGATGGACGGCGCGGTCGCAAGTCGCGCGCGGCGACGTCGCGCCGCCGGCTGAGACAATGGCGCCATGCCCGATTGGATCGTTCCCGCGCTGCTGGCATTGATTCTGGGGGTGGTGCTGTGGCTGGCCTTGCGGCGCAGCGACACGCAACCGATCGAACGCCTGGAGCGCGAACTGCGCGACGAGATCGGGCGCCAGGCACAGGCCTCGCGCGCCGACCTCGGCTCGCTGCAGCAGGTGCTGCTGACACAAAGCGGCGACGTGGCGCGCACGCAAAACGAGCAGATCGATGCCTTCCGCCTGCAGGTGGCCACCATGCAGCAGCACAGCGATGCGTCGCTGCGCCGGCTGAGCGACGTGCTGGCCGAACAGCTGCGATTGCTCAGCGAGACCAACGAACGCCGCCAGGCCGAGATGCGGCAGGCCGTCGAGGTGCGACTTGCAGGCGCTGCAGGAGGGCAACGAGAAGAAGCTCGAGCAGATGCGCGTCACGGTCGACGAGAAGCTGCATGCGACGCTGGAGCAACGCCTGGGCGAGAGCTTCAAGCAGGTGGCCGACCGGCTGGAGCAGGTGCACAAGGGCCTCGGCGAGATGCAGGGCCTGGCACGCGATGTCGGCTCGCTCAACCGCGTGCTGAACAACGTCAAGACGCGCGGCGTGGTGGGCGAGTTCCAGCTCGCCGGGTTGCTCGAGCAGGTGTTCACGGTCGAACAGTACGGCGCGCAGATCGAGACCGTGCCGGGCAGCGGGGCGCGCGTGGACTTCGCGATCCGGCTGCCCGGTCAGCGCAGCGACGGCGTGCCGTTGTGGCTGCCGATCGACGCCAAGTTCCCGCGCGAAGACTACGATCGTCTGCTCGACGCCCACGAACGAGCCGACCTCATGGCCGCAGAGGGTGCCGCCAAGGCGATCGAGGCGCGCCTGCGCCTGGAGGCGAGGTCGATCCGCGAGAAGTACCTCGCCCCGCCGCACACCACCGACTTTGCGATCCTCTTCGTGCCCACCGAAGGGCTGTATGCCGAGGCGCTGCGCCGGCCGGGCCTGGTCGAGGCGATGCAGCGCGAGCACAAGGTGATGCTCGCAGGGCCCACCACCTTGCTGGCCACGCTGACCAGCCTGCAAATGGGCTTTCGCACGATGGCCCTGCAGCAGCGCTCGGCCGAGGTGTGGGAGGTGCTGGGGGCCGTGAAGACCGAGTTCGACAAGTTCGGCCAGGCGCTGGCCCGGGTCAAGAGTCAGACGCAAACCGTGCTGGAATCGATCGACAAGGCGCAGACGCGCACGCGCCAGATGACGCGGGCGCTCAAGAGCGTGGAGGCGCTGCCCGAGACGCACGCGCAGCAGTTGTTGCTCGGCGCGCTCGACGACGAGCCGATCGACGCCAAAGGTGATGCCCCGAGTGCCTGAATCCCCCGTGCCAGGAGGCAGCGCGGTGTCGGCTCGCCTGCTGGTCGCGCTGGTGATCGGACAGCTCGGGTTGCACAGCGCAATGGCCGGCCTGCGCATGTCGGCGCCGTTGCTGGCGCTGCGCGGCGGTCGCAGCGAGTGGGCGGTGGGCGTGCTGATGGCGCTGTTCGCGCTCGCCCCCGTGCTGCTGGCCTTGCGCGCCGGGCGCATGGCCGACCGCCATGGTTATCACCGCCCGGTGCGGCTGGCGGTCATCTTGTCGTTGATCGGCGGCGCCATCGCGCTGCTCGCCACCTGGTTCGAGGGCTGGCCGCAGTTCACGCTCCTGTGCGTTGCTGCGCTGTTGACCGGTGCCGGCACCAACCTCGGTTTGATCGCCATCCTGCGCACTGCAGGGCACTGGGCGAGCGACAGCGTGCAGCGTGTGCGTGTGTTCAGCTGGTTGGGCCTGGCGCCATCGATGTCCAACGCGATCGGCCCGGTGCTGGCCGGCCTGATGATCGACGCGGCGGGCTTTCGCGTCGCGTTCGCGGTGTTGCTGGTGCTGCCGTTGTTGTCGTGGCACTTCGCGAGCCGCGTTCCGGCGTGGCGGCCCGACATCCCGCCCGGGCACGGCGAGGGCACCGCGTGGGACCTGCTGGCGATGCCGGGTCTCAAGCGCCTGATGGGCGTCAACCTGCTGCTGTCGGCGTGCTGGGACGTGCATGCCTTCGCGGTGCCGGTGCTCGGCCACGAACGCGGATTCAGCGCCTCGACGATCGGCTTCGTGCTCGGCAGCTTCACGTTGTCGGTGACCGCGGTGCGTGTGTTGATCCCGGTGCTGGCGCATCACGTGCGCGAGGTCACCGTGTTGCGCGCGGCGATGGTCGGCACCGGGCTCGTCTTCGCGGCCTATCCGTTTGCCACCAACCCGTGGGTCATGGCAGCGTTGGCGATGGCGCTGGGTGTCACGCTGGGCTGCGTGCAGCCGATGGTCATGTCGGGGCTGCACCACCTGACACCGGCGCCACGCCACGGTGAGGCGATCGCGCTGCGATCGATCGTCATCAACCTGTCGAGCACCACCTTGCCGCTGGTGTTTGGTGCCGCCGGTGCGGCAGTCGGCGTGGCGGCTCTGTTCTGGAGCGTGGGCGCCGCCACCGCCGCCGGCAGCTGGCCGGCGCGGCGGCTCAGGATCTGATCGCGCGCGACCTGCGGCGCCGTGCGGCGCCGGCGGCCGGGCCGTTAGACTCGCCGCTTCGCACTCACCACCGGACCCAAGCCCATGCTGCGCCTTGCTGCCCTGACCTTCACGCTGCTTCTTGCCCCCGTTCTTGGCCACGGCCAGGCATCCGAGGGTGCGCTCAAGAGAATCAAGGCCACCAAATCGGTGGCCATCGCCTACCGCAGCGACGCGGCGCCCTTTTCCTTCGTCGACGAATCCAAGCAGCCGACCGGCTTCAGCATCGAACTGTGCCGCCGCATCGTGGCGTCGATCGCGCAGCAACTCGGCCGTCGAAGGCATGCAGATCAAGTGGGTTCCGGTGACGACGCAAGACCGCATGGAGGCGGTGGAGAAGGGCAGGGCCGACATGGAGTGCGGGTCCACCTCGGTGACGCTGTCGCGCCTGAAGCAGGTGAATTTCTCCAGCTACACCTTCGTCGACGGCACCGGCGTGCTGGTGAAGACCGAGTTCGGGCGCGCGCCAGCTGTCCGACCTCGGCGGCAAGAAGATCGGCGTCATCCCCGGCACCACCAACGAGAAGGCGGTCAACGACGCGCTCAAGCGCGCGGTGATCAACGCCACCGTGGTGCCGGTGAAGTCGCGCGACGAAGGGCTGGCGCAGTTCGAGGCCGGACAGATCGACGCCTTCGCCAGCGATCGCACGCTGCTGTTGGCGCTGGCACCGAAGGCCAAGGATCCGAAGGCGATCTCGATGCTGGTGGAGGACCTGTCGTTCGAGCCCTACGCGATCGTGCTGCCGCGCGGCGACGACGACTTGCGCCTGGCGGTCAACTCGGCGCTGGCACAGATCTACCGCAGCGGCAACATCGGCGAGATCTTCAGGCGCTGGTTCGGCGCACTGGGCAAGCCGGGCGTGATGCTCGAGGCCACCTACATCCTGGGCGCGATCCCGGAGTAGGCGTCAGCGCCTGCCGGCGCCGCGTCAGAACCGGATGCCGGTGGGCGAGGGTACTGTCGTCGGCGGTGCCGCAATCGGCTCGGCCGGCGGCGCCGGGCGGGCCACCGGCGGCGGCGCCTCGGGCCGCCGCTCGACCAGCGGCGTGGCCGCCGGCGGCTGGTAGCTGCGCGGCAGTTGCGATTCGCGCGGATAGCCCGCTGCGTCGAGGTAGGACTGCCAGTCGTTTTCGGCAAAGCCGCGCAATGCCTGGCTGCCGATGGTCAACGTGGGCACCGAGCGGCCGCCGGTGAGCCGATTCAGCGCCTCGGCGTCGTCTTCGTTGGTCACGCGCCGCTCGGTGAACGGCACACCGCGGCCCTGCAGCATGCGCCGGCCGCTCTCGCACGGCGCGCAGTCGGTGCTGGAGTACAGCGTCACCGGGAAGCGGGCCATCGTCTGGCGAAGCTCCAGCGGCAGGTTGGCAAGGGCCGCCGAAGCGTCGTTGGCGGCAGCGTCCTTGCCCTGCTGCGTCGGGCGCCCGGCCGACGGCGCCGGCGGCCGATCGGTGTAGGTGACGGTGCCGTCGGGCGCCACGACCTTGAACAGGGCGTGGCTCGGCAGCGCAAGCATCGCCAGCGCCAGCGCGGCACAAGACGACAGGGGGGCAAGTCGCATCGGAGTCATCCGGCCAATCTAGCCCAGGCCGGCGGGCGGCTCAAGTGATTCCTTGGTGCCGGAGCAGCGCGGTGATACTTGGTTCACGCCCGCGGAAGGCCTTGAAGCTGTCGAGCGCGTCGCGGCTGCCGCCGACCTCGAGGATCTCGCGCCGGTAGCGGCGGCCGGTGTCGATGTCGAACAGGCCCATTTCCTCGAAGGCGCTGTAGGCGTCGGCCGACAGCACCTCGGCCCATTTGTAGCTGTAGTAGCCGGCACCGTAACCACCGGCAAAAATGTGCGAGAAACTGTGCGGAAGCCGCTGCGCGGGGTCGGCGTCGAGCACCGACACCTCGGCATGCACCTCGTCGAGCACCTGCTGGAAGGCGCGCGCCGCGGCGGGCTCGTGGTGGATGCGCATGTCGAACAGCGCGTAGCGAACCTGGCGCAGCATCTCCAGCGCACTGTGGAAGTGGCGCGCCGCGACCATCTTGTCGAACAGGGCGCGCGGCAGCGGTGATGCGTCGTCGACGTGCGCGCTCAAGCGCGACAGCACCTCCCACTCCCAGCAGAAGTTCTCCATGAACTGGCTGGGCAGCTCCACCGCGTCCCATTCGACGCCGGCGATGCCGGCCACCGCCAGCTCGTCGACCCGCGTCAGCATGTGATGCAGGCCGTGGCCGAACTCGTGGAACAGCGTGATGAGGTCGTTGTGGGTGAGCAGCGCATCGTGGCCGGGCGGCGGCGGCGCGAAGTTGCACACCAGGTAAGCCACCGGTGTCTGCAGCACGTGACCGCCATCGGGGCGGCGCCAGCGGCCGCGCGCGTGGTCCATCCACGCGCCGGGGCGCTTGCCGGCGCGCGAAAACGGATCGAGGTAGAACTGGCCGACCAGCAGGCCGTCGCGCTCGATGCGGTAGACGCGCACGCTGTCGTGCCAGACGGCCGCCTGGTCCGGCGGTGATGCGCACCTCGAACAGCGTCTCGACGATGCGAAACAGCCCGTCGAGCACCCGCTCGAACGTGAAGTAGCGCTTGACCTCCTGGTCGCTGAACGCAAACCGCTGCTGGCGCAGCCGCTCCGCGACGAAGCGTTGGTCCCACGGCATCAGGTCTTCGATGCCGCACTGCTCGCGCGCAAACTGGCGCATGTCGGCGAGCTCGTGTTCGGCCTGCGCGCGTGAGCGTGTCGCGAGGTCGCGCAGGAATCGCAACACCTGTGCCGGCGTGCGCGCCATCTTGGTGGCCAGCGACAGCTGCGCATAGTCGTCGAACTGCAGCAGTCGCGCATTCTCCTGGCGCAGTTCGAGCAGCTCGACGATCAGCGCGCTGTTGTCGTACTGGGTCCGGTCCCAGATCGCTGGCACGGGTGTGAAATGCCCGGTGCAGCTGCTCGCGCAGGGCGCGATCGGTGGCGTACTGCATCACCGGCAGCCAGCGCGGCGCCTGCAAGCTGAGCTTGAAACCGTCGCGCCCGTCGATCGCCGCGTCGGCGCGCAGCGCCGCGCGCACATCGTCGGGCACGCCCTCGAGGCGGTCGCCGTCCACATACAAGGAAAACGCGTCGGTGGCGTCCTGCACGTGCTCTTCGAAGCGTTGTGACACCGCGGCCAGGCGATCCTGGATCTGCAGAAACCGCTGGCGGGCCGGCCCCTGCAGCTGCGCACCGGCGAGCACGAAATCGCGCAACGCATTGGCAAGCGCACGGCGGCGCGGCTCGCTCAAGCCTTCAGCATCGGGGTCGATTGCGCGGTACTTCGCAAACAGGCGCGTGTCGGCGCCCAGGCGCGCGTAGAAGCCGCTGACGCGCGGCAGGCATTCATTGAAAGCGGCGCGCAGGGCCGGCGTGTCGCACACCTGGTTCAGATGACCCACCGTGCCCCAGGCGCGCGACAGCCGCTCCACCGCAGTGTCGAGCACCGCCGACAACGCCTCGTATTGGCTGGGCACGTCGGGGCCGCCGGCGCGCTCGAGCGCGCGCTCGGCATCGCGCAACAAGGCGTCGATGGCCGGCGCCACCTGTTCGGGCGTGATCTGGTCGAAAGCCGGCAGGCCGTCGATGTGCAGCAGCGGGTTGTTCATCGGTTACTGCTCCGGTTCGTGCCCGTTGCTGGCGCGTGTGGCGTGCTCGGCGGCTTCGATGGTGTTGACCAGCAGCATCGCGCGGGTCATGGGTCCGACGCCACCCGGCACCGGCGTGATCCAACCGGCCACCTCGCGCACGGCCGCAGAAGTCGACGTCGCCGCACAGTTTGCCGGCGTCGTCGCGATTCATGCCGACGTCGATCACGATCGCGCCCGGCTTGACCATGTCGGCGCGCAGCGTGTTGCGGCGGCCCACCGCGGCCACCACGATGTCGGCGCTGCGCGTGTGCGCGGCCAGGTCGGACGTGGCGCTGTGGCACACCGTGACCGTCGCGTTGGCCTGCAGCAGCATCAGGGCCATCGGCTTGCCCACGGTGTTGGAGCGGCCGATCACCACCGCGTGCTTGCCGCGCACCGGCTCGTTGGTGGCTTCGATCAACTTCATGCAGCCACCGGGCGTGCAGGCCCTGAAGCCCGCCTGCCCGATCAGCAACGCGCCGGCGTTGTGGGTGTGAAAGCCGTCGACATCCTTGGCGGGCGACAACGCGGCGATCACCTTCAGCGGGTCGATGTGGCGCGGCAGCGGCATCTGCACCAGGATGCCGTGCACGCCCGCGGTCGGCGTTGAGCGCGCACACACGCGCCAGCAGATCGGCCTCGCCCATCGTGGCAGGGTGGCGCTCGAGCATCGAGCGCATGCCGACACCCTCGCAGTCCTTGACCTTGTGGCGCACGTAGACCGCCGAGGCAGGGTCGTCGCCGACCAGGATCACGGCCAGCCCGGGTGTCACGCCGCGCTTGCGCAAGACACGGGTTCTGCGTGCGACCTCGGCGCGCACGCGCTCGGCCAGGGCGTTGCCGTCGATCAGTTGCGCGGTCATGAGGTGATGCGCTCGCCACGCCGTGCTGGCGGCGCGTGACGCCGCAAGGGGACCGTGGTCAACCCTTGGCCGGCGCAGTGGTTGCGCCCAGCGCGATCTTCAGCAGATCGGCCACCGTGTTGGCATTGAGCTTTTCCATGATGTTGGCGCGGTGGGCCTCGACCGTCTTGATGCTGATGCCCAGGTCGTCGGCGATCTGCTTGTTGAGCCGGCCGGCGACGATGCGCTCGAGCACCTGCGCTTCGCGCGTGGTCAGCCGTGACAGCAGCGCATCGCGGCTGGCCTGCTCCTGGTGCTGGCTGAAGGCAGCACGGGCCTGCTCGAGCATGCGCTCGACCAGCGGCAGCAACTCGTCTTCCTTGAAGGGCTTTTCGATGAAATCCATCGCGCCCTTTTTCATCGTATTGACCGCCATCGGCACGTCGCCGTGGCCGGTGATGAACACCACCGGCAGCGGGCTCTTGCGCTCGAGCAGGCGGTCTTGCAGCTCCAGCCCGCTCATGCCTTCCATGCGGATGTCGGCGATCAGGCAGGCCACCTCGCGCGGGTCGAAGCGCGACAGGAACGACTCCGCGGAGTCGAAGCACTTGACGCGGTAGTCCTTGCCTTCGAGCAGCCATTGCAGCGAATCGCGCACGGCCTCGTCGTCGTCGACCACGTAGACCGTGCCTTTTTTCGGAATCAGGCTCATGGGGATGTGACTGCGGCTGGGTTGTCGGTCGCGCCGGCCGCCGCTGCGGCATGCGCGTCGGCAGGTGCGGGCGGCTGGATTTCAACGGGCAGTGAGAAGGCGAATCGACACCCCGACACGGCCGCGCCATTGTAGAGGTTCTGTGCCCGGATCCGCCCCCGATGTGACTCCACGATTGAGCGGCACAGCGACAAACCGATGCCCAACCCCTCTGCCTTGGTGGAGAAAAATGCCTCGTACAGCCGGCCGATCACTTCGTCGGGCAACCCCGGCCCGGTGTCGGTGACGCTGAATTCGACGAAGCCGCCTTCTTCGGTGGTGTGCCTGGGCACCACACGCAACTCGATGAAACGTCGCGATGCCGGCATCTGCGCGCTGTCGATCGCCTCGGCCGCGTTGCGCACCAGGTTGAGCAGCACCTGCTCGATCAGGATCGGGTCGACCATCAGCTCGGGCAATCGTTGCGCCACGTAACTGTGGATCGTCACGTTGCGACGTTGCAGCTCGATGCTCGCCAGCTCGAGCGTGTCGTCGACGATCTGGCGTGCATGCGCGCTCTGGCGTTGCGGCACGCTCTTGCGCACGAAGGCGCGGATGCGCTGGATGATCTGGCCGGCGCGCTCGGCTTGCCGCGAGGTCTTCTCCAGCGCCGACACCAGGTCGTCGCGGCCGATCGATTCGCCGCGCACGCGCGAGATCATGCCGTTGCAATAGTTGGTGATGGCGGTCAGCGGCTGGTTCAGTTCGTGTGCCACCGACGACGCCATCTCGCCCATCGTGATCAGTCGGCTCGACACCTGCGCCTTCTCGGCCTGGTGTGCCACCTGCTCCTCGACGCGGCGGCGCGCCGTCACGTCGGTGGCGATCAGCATCTGCGCCAGCCGGCCGTCGGTCCACTGCAAGTAGCGCGAGCGCACGTCGAACCACTTGTTCAGCGATTCGATGAACACCTCGCGCGGGTCGGCGCCGGTCTTGGTGAGCTCCTGCGCGGGCAGACCCGACAAGCCGTCGATGTGATCTTCGCCGTCGACCTGGTAGGGCGGCTGCGGCATGCTGCCGCTGGCCAGCTGCGAGTGGCCGCGTGCATCGGCGCCGAACCACAGGCGGTACGAGCGGTTGGCGAACAACAACTCGCCCTGCTGCACCGACAGCACCGACACCGCGGCGTCGAGCCCCTCGAGCACGGTGGTGAAGCGCTCGTGCGACGCCGACAGCTGGTCGCGGATGCGCTTGGCCTCGGTGATGTTGGTCATCGAGGTCATCCAGCCGGTCTGCCTGCCGCGTGGGTCGATCAGCGGCGACACGTACATGCGCGCGTCGAACAGCACGCCGTCCTTGCGCATCACGCGCACCTCGATGCCGCCGGCCGGGCTGCGGCCCTGCAGCTCCTGCTGCAGCAGTCGCGAGTTCTCTTCCACGCGTTCGGGCGGCCAGTACGGATACGGCGGCATGCGGCCGATCAGCTCGGGCTCGGAGAAGCCCGTCATCGCGCAGAAGGCAGGGTTCACGTAGGTGATGCGGCCCTCGAGGTCCATCGCGCGCATGCCGGTGAGCATCGAGTTCTCCATCGCTCGCCGGAAGTTGGTTTCCTGCACCAGCGCGCCCTGGATCTGCGCGCGCCGCCGCATGTGGCGCCAGGTGCCCAGCAGCATCCACAGCGTCAGGCCCGACAGCGCCAGCACCATCCAGAACAGCGTGTTGCCGATCAGCAGCGCCGACGTGCGATAGCCGACCGGCGCGCAGCACCACGCCGTTGGCCGACGGCGTGAGCGGCACGTCGTGCACGATCGGTGCCTGCTCGTTGGCGCGGCCGGGCAGTGCGATCACGGTGCTGGCGAGCACATGGCCGCTTTCGTCGAGCACCGAGATCGCGCGCCGGCGCTTGACCTCCGGCGGCACGAAATAACGCAGCAGGCCCTCGACCGAGTATTCGACGATCAGCGCGCCGGCGAACACGCCGCCATTGAGCAGCGGCACATGGGTCTGGAACACCGCGGTGCCACTGGCCTCTCTGAACGGTCGCGAGTACACCGGCTGGCGCAGGTCGCGCGCCGCGATGAAAGCCCACTCGGTCTCGCGGCCGCGCGGTTGCGGGCCGAGCAGCCGATCTTCGTTGAGGCCCAGCGGATGCGTGTCGGCGTCGGCCAGCGGCGAGGCATAACTCGCGCGCTTGCGACGCAACGCATCGAGCCAGGTGAGCTGCATCACCTCGGGCCGCGCGGCGCCGAACGCACGCGCCAGCCGCTGCGCCTCGTCAGCATCGATCTCGCGCGTCACGATCTGTCGCGCCAGTTGCACCAGCTGCTCGTGGTTCTCGATCAGGTGCAGGCGGATCTGCTGCTGCGCGATCTCCGCATCACGCTTGACCGACTCGGCCTCGCGCTCGAATTCCTCGTTGCGCAAGGTCCAAAACGCCGACACGATGGCTGCCAGAAACAACAGCACCGACACCAGAGGCGCCAGCGTCGCGAAACGGTCTTGCCGGGCTGGCGTCTGGCGTCGCCACCAGCGGCCGATCAGGCGCTGGCCCCACGACGCTGCCGGCGCCGCCGGCTTTGAAGGGGCCGAACGCAGATCCATGGCCGCAGATTATCCGAGGCCGCCGCGAGCGGGCCCATTCAGACAGGGTAATGAGTTCCATATTATGGAATGAAGTCGCACTATTTGGAATTATAAGGACCTTGTGAGACACTTCGGCCCGTCCTAAAAGACGACCCGCGCCCAGGAGAAAACCATGTCAGCGATGCCCGATTCGGTTCTCGGAGCCGCCGCCAACGATGCAGACGCTCAGGAGACACGTGAGTGGCTCGACGCCTTGCAGGCCGTCATCGGAGCCGAAGGCCCCGATCGTGCGCATTACCTGCTCGAGCGGCTGATCGACGAAGCGCGACAGGCCGGCATCGACCAGCCGTTCTCGGCCAACACGGCCTACGTCAACACCATCCCCACCGACCAGGAAGAGCGTTCGCCCGGCAACATCGAGATCGAAGAGCGCCTGCGCACCTACATGCGCTGGAACGCGATGGCGATGGTGGTCAAGGCCAACCGCCTGCATCCGGCCGATGGCGGCGACCTCGGAGGCCACATTTCGAGCTTCGCGTCGCTGGCCACGATGTTCGGCACCGGCTTCAACCACTTCTGGCACGCCGAGACCAAGGACCACGGCGGCGATCTGCTGTACATCCAGGGCCACTCGTCGCCCGGTATCTACGCGCGCGCCTACATGGAAGGCCGCATCAGCGAACAGCAACTGCTCAACTTCCGGCAAGAGGTCGACGGCAAGGGCATCTCGAGCTACCCGCACCCCAAGCTGATGCCCGAGTTCTGGCAGTTCCCCACCGTGTCGATGGGCCTGGGGCCCTTGATGGCGATCTACCAGGCGCGCTTCCTGAAATACCTGCACGCGCGCGGCATCGCCAACACCGAGAACCGCAAGGTGTGGGTGTTCTGCGGCGACGGCGAGATGGACGAGCCCGAGAGCCTCGGCGCCATCGGCCTGGCGGCGCGCGAGAAGCTCGACAACCTGATCTTCGTCATCAACTGCAATCTGCAGCGCCTCGACGGCCCGGTGCGCGGCAACGGCAAGATCATTCAAGAACTCGAGAGCGAGTTCCGCGGCTCCGGCTGGAACGTCATCAAGCTGCTGTGGGGCAGTTACTGGGATCCGCTGCTGGCGCGCGACAAGGAAGGCATCCTGCGCAAGGTGATGATGGACGTCGTCGACGGCGACTACCAGGCGATGAAGGCCAACGACGGCGCCTTCGTGCGCAAGAACTTCTTCGGCCGCCACCCCAAGCTGCTCGAGATGGTCTCGAAGATGAGCGACGAGGACATCTGGCGGCTGCAGCGCGGCGGTCACGATCCGCAGAAGGTGCATGCGGCGTTCCATCGCGCCAACGGCCACAAGGGTCAGCCCACCGTGCTGCTGATCAAGACGGTCAAGGGCTTCGGCATGGGCAAGAGCGGCGAGGGCAAGAACACCGCGCACCAGACCAAGAAGCTGATCGACGAGGACGTGCGCGCCTTCCGTGACCGCTTCAACATGCCGATTCCCGACGATCAGCTGCACGACATCCCGTTCTACAAGCCGGCCGACGACACGCCCGAGATGCGCTACCTGCACGAGCGCCGCCAGGCGCTCGGCGGCTACCTGCCCCATCGCCGCACCAAGGCCGACGAACAGCTCAAGGTGCCCGATCTCGACACCTTCAAGGTGGTGGTCGAGCCCACCGCCGAAGGGCGCGAGATCTCCACCACGCAGGCCTACGTGCGTTTCCTGACGCAACTGCTGCGCGACAAGGAGCTCGGCCCGCGCACGGTGCCGATCCTGGTCGACGAGGCGCGCACCTTCGGCATGGAGGGTCTGTTCCGCCAGATCGGCATCTACAACCCAGCGGGGCAGCAGTACACGCCGGTCGACAAGGACCAGGTGATGTACTACCGCGAAGACAAGGCCGGCCAGATCCTGCAGGAGGGCATCAACGAGGCCGGCGGCATGAGCAGCTGGATCGCGGCGGCGACGTCGTACTCGACGAACAACCGCATCATGATCCCGTTCTACATCTACTACTCGATGTTCGGGCTGCAGCGCGTGGGCGACCTGTGCTGGGCCGCCGGCGACATGCAGGCGCGCGGTTTTCTGCTCGGCGGCACGTCGGGGCGCACCACGCTCAATGGCGAGGGCCTGCAGCACGAAGACGGCCACAGCCACGTGCTGGCCGGCACGATCCCCAACTGCATCAGCTACGACCCCACCTTCGCGCACGAGGTCGGAGTGATCATGCACCACGGCCTGAAGCGCATGGTCGAGCGGCAGGAGAACGTCTTCTACTACCTGACCTTGCTCAACGAGAACTACCCGATGCCGGGCCTCGCGGCCGGCACCGAAGAGCAGATCATCAAGGGCATGTACCTGCTGCTCGAAGGCGCCAAGAAGACGCCGCGCGTCAACCTGCTCGGTTCGGGCACCATCCTGCGCGAGTCGATGGCCGCCAAGGATCTGCTCGAAGGGCAATGGGGTGTGGCCGCCAACGTCTGGAGCTGCCCGAGCTTCAACGAGCTGGCGCGCGACGGTCAGGACTGCGAGCGCTGGAACCTGCTGCATCCGAACGACAAGCCGCGCGTGCCGTTCGTCACCGCGCAACTCGCCAAGCATGCCGGCCCGGTGGTGGCGTCCACCGACTACATCAAGAGCTACGCCGACCAGATCCGCGCCTTCATCCCCAAGGGCCGCACGTACAAGGTGCTCGGCACCGACGGCTTCGGGCGCAGCGACTTCCGCAGCAAGCTGCGCGAACACTTCGAGGTCAACCGCCACTACATCGTGGTGGCGGCCCTCAAGGCGTTGGCCGAAGAGGGCGCGGTGCCGGCGTCCACCGTCGGCGATGCGATCACCAAGTACCAGATCAAGGTCGACAAGGTCAACCCGCTGTACGCCTGAACAACAACGATCTCCCGGAGACAAGTCATGCCAACGGTGGAAGTGCGGGTTCCCGACATCGGGGACTTCAAGGACGTGGCGGTCATCGAATTGCTGGTCAAGCCCGGTGACACGGTCAAGGCGGAACAAAGCCTCATCACGGTGGAGAGCGACAAGGCCTCGATGGAGATCCCGTCGAGCGCGGCCGGTGTCGTCAAGGAGATGAAGGTCGCGCTCGGCGACAAGGTCAACGAAGGCTCGCTGGTGCTGCTGCTCGACGGCGTGGCACAGGCAGCTGCTGCAGCCCCCGCGCCCGCCGCTGCGGCAGCAGCGCCGGCAGCCGCGCCTGCCACCGCGGCTGCAGCGCCGTCGAAGCCCGCCGCGGCAAGCGGCGGCGTGGCGGAGCTGCGGGTGCCCGACATCGGCGACTTCAAGGATGTCGCGGTGATCGAGGTGTTCATCAAGCCGGGTGACTCGGTCAAGCTCGAGCAGAGCCTGATCACGGTGGAGAGCGACAAGGCGTCGATGGAAATCCCCGCGTCGCAGCCCGGCGTGGTGAAAGAGGTCAAGGTCAAGCTCGGCGACAAGGTGTCGCAGGGTTCGTTGGTGGCCCTCATCGAAGCGACCGCGGACACCGCCGCAGCAACGCCCGCTGCCGCCGCGCCGCAGCCTGCGACAGCGACCGCTGCCGTCCCCGCCGCCGCTGCTGCGCCACGCGTGTCGCCGACCGCGACCTTGCCGCCCCATGAGCCGACGGCGCCGCAGGGGCTGCTGCCGCATGCGTCGCCGTCGGTGCGGCGTTTTGCGCGCGAACTCGGCGTGCCGCTGAATGAAGTCAAAGGCAGCGGCCCCAAAGGACGCATCACGCACGACGACGTGCAAGGCTTCGTCAAGGGCGTGATGTCGGGCGCCGTGCACACCGGCGCGCAAAGGGCCGCGGCGCCGGCCGCACCGGCGGGCGCCGGCCTGCAAGGCCTGCTGCCATGGCCGCAGATCGACTTCGCAAAGTTCGGCGCCATCGAGCGCAAGGACCTGTCGCGCATCAAGAAGATCTCGGGCGCCAACCTGCACCGCAACTGGGTGATGATCCCGCACGTCACCAACAACGACGAGGCCGACATCACCGAGCTCGAGGCGTTGCGTGTGCAGCTCAACAAGGAAAACGAGAAGAGCGGCATCAAGATGACGATGCTCGGCTTCGTGATCAAGGCAGTGGTGGCCGCGCTGAAGAAGTTTCCGGAGTTCAACGCCAGCCTCGACGGCGACCAGCTCGTCTACAAGCAGTACTTCCACATCGGCTTTGCGGCCGACACGCCCAACGGTTTGATGGTTCCGGTGCTCAAGGATGCCGACAAGAAAGGCCTGCTGCAGATCAGCCAGGAGATGAGCGAGCTCGCGAAGAAAGCGCGTGATGGCAAGCTCGGCCCGGCCGACATGACCGGCGGCTGCATCTCGATCAGCTCGCTCGGCGGCATCGGCGGCACGCACTTCACGCCGATCATCAATGCGCCTGAGGTGGCGATCCTCGGCCTGTCCAAGGGTTACATGAAGCCGATATGGGATGGCAAGGCCTTCTCACCCAGGCTGATGCTCCCGCTGTCACTGTCGTACGACCACCGGGTGATCGACGGCGCGGCGGCCGCGCGCTTCAACGCCTACCTGGCCAGCATCCTGGCAGACTTCCGGCGGGTGCTGCTTTGAACGGCGTGGTTGCGGCGGCGTTGCGGAGCGCAGCGTGACGACCATCTGTGTGGCCCGCAAAGCCGGTCAGGTGGCGGTGGCGGCCGATGCGCTGGTGACCTTCGGCGACACCCGCTTGTCGCACGGCTACGAAGCCAACGACAAGGTGTTTCGCATCGGCGACTCGTGGATCGGCATGGCCGGTACCACGGCCCACTTTCCGGTGCTCAGGCGGGCGTTGGGTGCGCTGCCGAAACAGGACCTCAAACTCGGCTCGCGCGACGAGGTCTTCGAGACCTTCCTGAAGCTGCACCCCAAGCTCAAGGAGCAGTTCTTCCTCAACACCAAGGAAGAAGACAGCGACCCCTACGAGAGCAGTCAGTTCACCGTGCTGATCGCCAACGCCGCGGGCATCTTCGGCGTCTATTCGTACCGCGAGGTGTTCGAGTTCGATCGCTTCTGGGCCATCGGTTCGGGGCGCAGCTTTGCGCTGGGCGCGATGTACGCGCATTTCGATCGCGCCCGCACGGCGCGCGAGGTGACCGAGCTCGGCGTGCGCGCGGGCTGCGAGTTCGACAAGAATTCCGACGGTCCCGTGCGTGCGCACACGATCAAACTGAAGGATTGAGATGGCCTTGATCGACGTAAAGGTGCCCGACATCGGCGACTTCAAGGACGTGTCGGTGATCGAGATGCTGGTCAAGCCCGGCGACCGCGTCGCGGTCGACCAAAGCCTGATCACCGTCGAGAGCGACAAGGCGTCAATGGAGATCCCCAGCAGTGCAGCCGGCGTTGTCAAGGAGCTCAAGGTCAAGCTGGGCGACAAGGTGAATCAGGGCTCGACCGTGTTGGTGCTCGAAGCCGATGGCGCCGCGCCGCGCCGGCGCCCAAGGCTGCAGAGGCGCCAGCATCGGCGGCGAGTGCCCCTGCGCCCGCGCCGATCAGCGCACCGGCCGCCGCGTCGTACGCCGGGGGCGTCGACCTCGAGTGCGATCTGCTCGTGCTGGGCGGCGGACCCGGCGGCTACTCGGGTGCGTTCCGTGCGGCCGACCTCGGCATGAAGGTGGTGCTCGTCGAGCGCTACGCCACGCTGGGCGGCGTGTGCCTGAACGTCGGCTGCATCCCGTCGAAGGCGTTGCTGCACGTGGCGGCGGTGATGGACGAAGTGGCGCACTTCGCCGACCTCGGTGTGGCCTACGCGGCGCCGAGCGTCGATGCGCGCCAAGCTGCTCGCGCACAAGAACAAGGTGGTGGCCAAGCTCACCGGCGGCCTGTCGGGCATGGCGCGCATGCGCAAGGTCACCGTGGTGCGCGGCTACGGGGCGTTCGCCGACCCGCACCACGTGGTGGTGGAAGAGACCACTGGCAGCGGGCAGGACAAGACCGGCAAGACGCAGACCATCCGCTTCAAGCAATGCATCATCGCGGCCGGCTCGCAGGCGATGCACCTGCCGTTCCTGCCCGATGATCCGCGCATCGTCGACTCCACCGGCGCGCTCGAGCTGCGCCAGCTGCCGAAGAAGATGCTGATCGTCGGCGGCGGCATCATCGGGCTGGAGATGGGCACGGTGTACTCCACGCTCGGCGCGCGGCTGGACGTCGTGGAGATGCTCGACGGCCTGATGCTCGGTGCCGATCGCGATCTGGTGCGGGTGTGGCAGAAGCTCAATGCGCCGCGTTTCGACAACATCATGCTGAAGACCAAGACCGTCGGCGCTGAAGGCCGCGCCGACGGCATCCACGTGCGCTTCGAAGGCGAGAGCGCACCGAAGGACCTGCAGCGCTACGACCTCGTGCTGCAGGCGGTGGGGCGCAGCCCCAACGGCAAGAGGATCGGTGCCGACAAGGCCGGCATTGCCGTCAACGACCGCGGCTTCATCCCGGTGGACGTGCAGATGCGCACCAACGTGCCGCACATCTTCGCAGTGGGCGACATCGTCGGCCAGCCGATGCTCGAGCACAAAGCCGTGCACGAGGCACATGTGGCGGCCGAGGTGGCTTCGGGCGACGACAAGGCGCGCTTCGATGCGCGCGTCATTCCCAACGTGGCCTACACCGACCCCGAGGTGGCCTGGGTGGGCTTGAGCGAGGACGAGGCCAAGGCGCGCGGCATCGCGGTCAGCAAGGGCCTGTTCCCATGGACGGCGTCAGGCCGCGCCATCGCCAACGGCCGCGACGAAGGCTTCACCAAGCTGTTGTTCGACGACAAGACCCACCGCATCGTCGGCGGCGGCATCGTCGGCACGCACGCGGGCGACATGATCGGCGAGATCGCACTGGCCATCGAGATGGGCGCCGATGCGGTGGACATCGGCACTACGATCCACCCGCACCCGACGCTGGGCGAGTCGATCGGCCTGGCGGCCGAGGTCGCGCACGGCAGTTGCACCGACGTGCCGCCGCAGCGCAAGCGTTGATCCCACCGCGGTGCCGCGTGCTGCCGCCGGCGGCGGGCGGCCGCTTGGTCGTCAGCGCTGCGGCCTGGCCGCGTTGTTGAGCAGACGCTGCGCGCGCTGGTCGAGTTCGTTAAGCGGCGTGGTGATCACGTCGGCCACCATCACCGGGCAGCGCTGCGGCGAGTCGTCGCCGGCGCTCCAGTTGCTGTCGGCACCGGCATCGGCGGCCGTCACCGGCGCACGCAGCCCGAGGCGCTGCGTGAGTTGCTGCATGGCGGCCAGCACGCGCGCCTGCGCGAACAGCCGGTCGTAGTCGGCGTTCGCGTAGGAGCGGCGCGCCGTGTAGAGCTCGTTCTCGGAGTTCAGCAGGTCGAGCAGGCTGCGCTGCCCGATGTCGAACTGCTGGCGGTAGGCGTCGCGCGCCTTCTCGATCGCCAGCACGTTGCGGTCGAGCGTGCGCAGTTGCTCCTCGAGCTTGACCACGTCGTTGTAGGCGATGCCCGCGTTCTGGCGGGCGTCGCGGCAGGCCCGGTCGCGCTGGTCGGCGGCCTGGTTCAGCAGGTTGGTCTGTTGCCGCACGCGCGCCTGGTCGGCGCCGCCGGCGAACAGGTTCCAGTTGAGCACGACGCCCGCAGTGACTTCGCGCTTCTGGTCGGGGGTGGCGTCGAAGTTGTGTCCGCTGCCGGCGCGCACGCGCGCCTCCAGTTTGGGCCAGAACGCGCTCTCACGCTCGCTGACCGCCGCGCGCGCCGAGCGCAGGTTCTCGATCGCCGCGTTGATCGCGGCGCTGTTGCGCAGCGCCACGTCCATCGCCTCGCTGGCGGTGGCCGGCAGCGCCGCGCCGAACGAGTCGGGCCGTGGCGGCTTTTGCAGCGGTGCCTCGCCGATCACTCTGAGGTAGCGCGCCACCACGTCGTGCAGATTCTGCGTGTCGGTGGTCAGGTTCGATTCGGCCAGCGCCACCCGCGCCGCCGCCTGTTCGAGGTCGACGCCGCGGCCCACTCCGGCGCGAACGCGAGACTGGATCTGCTGGTAGTAGAAGCGGTGATCGACGTAGTTGTCTTCGGAATACTCGACCAGCCGGCGAGAGCGCGCCACGTCGATGTAGGCGCGCACCGCATCGAGCGTGATGAGCTCGCTGACGTCGAGCAGCTCGAACCAGCGGGTCTGGCGCTCGTGGTCGAGCCGGCGGATCTGCGATGTCAGCGCCGTGCCGTCCCACAGCAACTGCGAGATGCTGAGCGCCACGCCGTTGTGATCGAGCGTGCCGTTGACCGGGTTGCGCGCTGTGATGCGGTCTTCGGTGCGGCCGGCACCGGCCTCGGCGTCGACACGCGGCAGCCAGCCCGCGCGGGCCACGCTCACCGCATCGAGCGACGCGCGCAGCGCGTTGACGCGCGCGGTGACGTCCGGGTTGGTTTCAAGTGCCTTGCGTGCCGCCTTGGCCATCGGATCGTCGGCTTGCGCGATACCGCTCAGCGGCAGCACGGCGCATGCGGCGGCGAGGGTGATCGAACGGACGGTCGGCGTCATGTCGAACTTGAGTACTGCGCGCGTGCCAAAGCACCGCGACCGGTCGTTGTTGCAAACCGGGCAAGTGTAGGTGCTCGTTTCGCCGGTGCGACGAGGCCAGACCGCGCCGAACCCGTCGGAAATCACGACCTGGTAGCAACTTGTTTCACGGTCTGCCCGAGTTCGTGGCGCCTTGCCGATGAGGGTGCTCAAGTCCTTGCTGCACGGGACGAAACCTCGGGTGACGCGCATCTTTCGGCGGCCGCGGCGCAGGCCCCGCGCGCGTCGCCCCGCCATGCGACAGCCACCGCGCCTTGTCATTGCAACGTGTCGCACCTTCGGGCGGCGCGTGGGGCCGGCCGTCGCGCTGATGTTGCTGTCGCTGACGCCGCTGGCGTGGGATGTGGAGCGCATGTCGCAGGCCGCGCAACGCCTGGGTCCGCAAGCGGTGCAGGGCGTGCGCGTGCTGCAGCCGCTGCTGGCCAGCCTCGCCGAGGCCGACGACGCAGCGCGGCTCGATGGCGTGAACCGTTTCTTCAACCGCCGCATCGTGTTTCGCGACGATCAGCAGGTGTGGCGTGTCGAAGACCACTGGGCGAGCCCGCTCGAGACCCTGCACCAGGGCATGGGCGACTGCGAGGACTTCGCGATCGCCAAGTACTTCGGCCTGCTGGCCACCGGGGTGGCGGCGTCGCAGTTGCGCCTGGTGTACGTGCGGCTGCAAGCCGGTGGCGCAGGCGGCCCTTCGCAGGCGCACATGGTGCTGGCGTACTACGCGAGCACGCAGGCCGAGCCGCTGATCCTCGACAACCTGATCACCGACATCCGGCCGGCGTCGCGCCGCCCTGATCTGACCCCGGTGTTCAGCTTCAACAGCGAAGGCTTGTGGCAAGGCAATGGGCCGCGGCGCATGGGCGATGCGGCCGAACGCCTGTCGCCGTGGCGCGACGTGCTGCGCAAGGCGCGAGCCGAGGGTTTTCTGTGATTTATCGTTGCAACGATGGAGGACGGCCATGTCGCTGATCCGACGTGTCAGTTTGTTGATGGTGCTGGTGGTGTTGCTGGCGCTGGTGGGCGGCGTGCTGACCACGCTGATCGCCGCGCGCGACACGCTGCAGACGCAACTCGGCCTGAAGAACCGCGACAACGCGCAGGCGCTGGCGCTCGCGCTGTCGCAGCAGCGCGGCGACGTGGCACTGATGGAACTCGTGCTGGCGGCGCAGTTCGACACCGGCCACTACCGCAGCATCTTCCTGTCCGGCGCCGAGGGGCGGGCGCCGTTTCGCCGCGAGGCCGAGGCGGCCGCCACGGTGGCGCCGGCCTGGTTCGTCAGCGGACTGCCGGTGCGTGCCGAGCCGGGTGTGGCGCAGGTGTCCGACGGCTGGCGCCCGATCGGGCACATCGAGCTGGTGAGTCAGTCGGCCTACGCGAGCGACGCACTGTGGCGCGCCGGACTGCGGGCTGCCGAACTGCTGGCGCTGGTGGGGTTGGTCGGCGGCGGCTTGGCGGCATGGGGCCTGCGCGCCATTCGCAAGCCGCTCGATGCAGCCGCGCAGCAGGCCCATGCGCTGCAGGAGGGCCGCTTCGTCACCGTGCCCGAACCCGATGTCGCCGAATTGCGGCCACTCGCGCGCAGCATGAACACGATGGTCGATCGCCTGCGCACGATGTTCGACGCGCAGGCCAGGCAGGTCGAGGGCCTGCGCCAGCAAGTGCAGACCGATTCGTTGACCGGGTTGCTCAACCGGCGCCGCTTCATGCTCGAGGCGCAACAGCGCTTCGAGTCGTCGGCCGGCGAGCCTCAAGGCTTGCTGCTGCTGCGCGTGGGCGACCTCGATGGCCTCAACCGGCGCTGCGGCCATGCCGCGGTGGACCAGATGCTGCGCGAATTGGCGCAGCTGCTGCGCGAGCGGCTTGCGGCGCGGGACCAACCGCTGCTCGGACGCCTCAACGGCTCGGACTTCGCGATCGCGGTGTCGCGGGCCGACGCGCTGGCGCTCGCGCGCGATTTGCTGCCCGCGTTGCGCGATCGTGTGCAGCAGCTCGACGTGCAGGCGTCGCTCGCCGCCGGCACTGCCGATTCGGCCCAGGCGGTGGGCCTGCACGCGGCCATCGCCGCTGCCGACTTGGCGCTGGCGCAGGCCGAGTCGCAAGGGCCCTTCACCGTGGTCGGCCGGCAGTGCAGCGATCCGAAGGCGACGCTCGGCGAGCGCGATTGGCAGCGACAGTTGAACGACGCGTTGCAGGAGGGCCGCTCGAGTCTAGCCGAGTACCCGGTGTGCGATGCGTTGGGCGCGTTGCTGCAACTGGACTGCCCGTTGCGCGTGCAGCTGCAGCGTGATGGCGCGTTCGAGCCGGCATCGAACTGGTTGGCGCTGGCCACCCGCAGCCGGCTGACCACGGCGCTCGACCTGCGCGCGACCACACTGGCACTGCAGAGCATTGAGCGCGACGGTGTGGCGCGTTGCGTCAACCTGGCGGCCGCGTCGCTGCTGGCCACCGAATTCGTGGCCGCGATCTCGTCGCAACTGCAGGCCAGGCCGCACGCCGCCAGGCGGCTGTGGATCGACATCCCCGAGTCGTTGGCAACCGCGCACCCCGCGGTGATCCAGGAGGTGTCGCGACATTGGCGGGCATTGGGTGCGCGCATCGGCCTCGAGCACGCCGGTGCGGCGCTGGCCGGCATGGCGCGGCTGTACGAAATCGGCATCGACTACGTGCGCATCGACGCGCGCTACCTGGCCGGCATCGGCGGCGACGCCGATGTGCGCCGCCACGCCGAAGGGCTGCTGACGTTGCTGCGCGGCATCGGCCTGGGCATCTACGCCGAGGGCGTGGCCAGCGCCGAAGACCTGCAGGTGCTGTGGGCGCTGGGCTTCGATGGCGCCACCGGGCCGGCAGTGAAGCCAAGCTGATTCGCCGCCGGGCTTGCCCCAGGCGGGCCGCGCCGGCCGCCGGTGCATGATGGGCTGGGGGCGCAGCGCGGGAGGCGAGATGCTTGTGCGATTGCTCCGGCAGGCCGGAGCGATGTTCGTGGCCATGCCTCGCCGCGCGAAACTGGCCGCGGCGCTGGCGGTCACTTTGATGGCGCTGGCCACGGCGTGGCTGGTATACGCCACCGGCGGCGTGCGATTCGCCTACCTGCATCTGATGTACGTGCCGGTCGTGCTCAGTGCGCTGGCCTTCGGCCTGAGCGGCGGCGTGCTGGCCGGCATCGCTGGCGGTGTGCTGCTCGGGCCGTGGATGCCGCAGGACACGTCGACCGGCGAGATGCAGGGCGGGTTCAACTGGAGCTACCGCCTGACCTTTTTCACGCTGATCGGTGCGCTGGTGGGTGTCGGCGCGCAGCACCTGCGGCGGCACCTGCACGAGATGCAGTGGCTGCACGAACACCATCCGGACACCGGCTTGCTCAACCTGGCCGGGCTGATCAAGCAGCTCGACCGCCTGATGCGCGGTGCGACCGACGAGCGCCAGGTGGTGCTGTCGATCACCCAGCTGAACAACTTTCTCGAGATCCAGAACACCTTCGGCACTGCGTTCGGCATGCGGGTGCTGGCGCAGGTGCTCGAGCGCGCGCAGAGCATCGCACCTCCTGGTTCGCTGCTGGCCCTGGTGCAACCGGACCGGCTCGCCTGCGTGATGGCGAGCGAGCAAGCCACGTCGCTGACGCGCGAGCGCATCGAGGCGGCCAGCAACGAGTCGTACGTGGTCGACGGGCTGCCGATCCATGTCGAAGCCTGCGTCGGTGTCGCACATGCGCCAGGCCATGCGCGCACGCCCGAGGAGCTGCTGCAGAAGGCGAGCATCGCCATGCACTGGGCGGCATCGAGCAATTCCGCCATCTCGCGCTACGACAGCGCCAACGACCGCACCAGCCGCGACAACCTGATCCTCGTCGGCACCTTGACCGAGGCGATCGCGCGCGGCGAGCTGCAGGTGTGGCACCAGGCCAAGGTGTCGCTGGCCAGCGGCGAAGTGGCTGGCACCGAGGCACTGCTGCGCTGGATGCATCCGCAGCGCGGCATCGTGCAGCCCGGCAGTTTCATCCCGCAGGTGGAGGAGACGACGCTGATCGACGCGGTGATGCAGACGATGATCGCGTCGGCCTTTGCCGATGCCGGCAGTTGGCGCGCCGCCGGCCACCGACTGCGGGTGGCGGTGAATCTGTCGGTGCGCAACCTGGGTGACCGCACGCTGCTCGACGTCATCGAGCGCAACGCCGAGCGCCACGCGCTGGAGCCGTCGGACATCGAGCTGGAGATCACCGAGAGCGCAGTGATGGCCGATCCTGACCACTGCATCGCGCTGATCTCGCAGCTGCGCGAGCGCGGCTACGGGGTCGCGATCGACGACTTCGGCGTCGGTCACTCGTCGCTGGCCTATCTGCAGCAGCTGCGCGTGTCGACGCTGAAGATCGACCAGGCGTTCGTGAAGACACTGGCGTCCGATACCAACAACCAGAAGATCGTGCGTGCCATCCTGCAGCTGGCGCGCGCGCTGGGCCTGGACACCGTGGCCGAAGGGGTCGAGGACGAGGCGTCGCTGGCGCTGCTGCGCGACTGGGGCTGCGACTACGCGCAGGGATATGCCGTGCACCGTCCGGCGCCGTCGCTCGAGCTGCTGCAGTTTGTTGCCCAGCGACGTGCGGGGCCGCAGGCGGCGCTCAGCCGCTCGGGTCAGTGATCAGTCGACGACCAGCGTGCCGTTGGACAGCATGCGACGCAGCAGTTCGCCCTCGTTGCCCGAGCTCACGCCGGTGGCTGCATAGAGGTCGACCCCGCTGAGCACGATGCGCTGGTCTTCCGCGGCTGCCACGTAGGTGCCGCCGGTGAAGCCACCGGTCGAGCTGATGCGCAGCGTGGTGTTGCCGCCGCTGACCGACACGTCGATGTAGTTGAGCAGGTTGCCTTCCACTGGCGTGCCGCCGATCACCACCGATGACGAATGTTCGCTAACCAGGAGGTCGCGCAGGTCCAGCACGTCGGTGTGCTGAGCGGTGAGGTCCCCGGCGGGCACCACGCTGCTGGTGGTCGAGCCGCCGTACGTGAAGTCGGTGATCGTGTCTACCGCCGGCGCGCCGGGCGTGCCGCGGTCAGCGAGGTTCCATTCGAAGATGTCCTTGCCCGCACCGCCGCCGGCCAGCGGTCCGGCATCGCCGGACAGCGTGTCGTTGCCCAGCCCGCCCAACAGGCGATCGTCGCCAGCGCCACCGACCAGCACGTTGTTGCCGTCGTTGCCCGTGATGCGGTTGTCGGCTGCGTTGCCGGTGACGTTGCTGTTGAGGTTGCCGTGCAGCAGCACGTTCTCGATGTCGGTCGGTGCCACGTAGGTGCCGACGGAATAGGTGGCCTCGATCTCGACCGTGTCGGTGCCCTGGCCAGCACCGGGGACTTCGACCACGATGTCGCCGGCACTGTCGATGCGGTAGATGTCGTCGCCCGCGCCGCCGATCATGCTGTCGCTGCCGGTGCCGCCGATCAGGATGTCGTTGCCGTCGCCGCCATCGAGCGTGTCCGCGCCGGCGCCGCCGTCGAGGAAGTCTGCGGAGCCGAAGCCGTTGAGCACGTCGGCGCCGCCGAACCCCTGCACGTAGTCGCGCCCGGCGTTGCCGGTGAGCGTGTTGCCGGCGTTGTCGCCATCGAGCACGGAGCCTGTGCGCAGCAGGTACTGCTGGTTGGTCGAGCTCTCGATCACGTCCTGGATTCGCGTATCGGTCAGCGTGGGCACGTTGGCGGCGCTGAAGAACGCGACGCTGTCGAGTGAGAAGGGAACCCAGGCGCTGCTGTCCGACAGCTTGAATTCGAACTGCAGGTTCGCGTTGCCGCCTTGCTCCCAGTAAAGCAGCTCGATCGACGTCAAGCCCGAGATCAGGTCGCTGACCTCGACGTTGTAGTACGTGCGCGTCGTCGGCGGCTGGTTGCCGTCGAACTCGAGCAGCGTCTCGCCGCCGACCTTCAGGCGGAAGCCGTCGTCGGCCGTCACGCGGAAGTCGTAGTTGCCGCGTTCCAGGTACGCGAAACCGCTCATCCGGATGATCGCGTCGGTGGTCGCACCCAGGCCGGTCTGAGTGCCAACCGTTGCGCCGGTGGGCGTGCCGGTCTGCACGCGCGCAGTCGATGAATCCTGGTCGAGGAAGTTGGCCAGCGCGGTGTTGGTCCCGCTGCCGGAGATGTTGTCCTGCGGCGGCAACGGGCTGCCGGCCGCGACCGCGCTGTTGTCGCCCAGGTTGCTCGAAACGACCGGCGTGGTGCCGTAGTTCAGCGTGCGCACGTTGAACACCACGTCGGCGGCGTCGGCGGCGCCCGCGTTGGCGCTGCCGACGAGGTTGGCCGGGCCGCCCATTGCGGCGTTGCGCCCGTTGATGATCAGCTCCACGTCCTCGACCGACTCGATGTTGGTGCCGGTGCCCAGCGAAGTCGCAGTCTGGTCGTCGGCGTGCACGCGGTTGCCGGCCACGACGGTGTCGTTGTAGCCGTAGTACTCCCCGGTCATGCCGTCGGCGGTGATCGCCATCGGCTGCGGCGTGATCGCGGTCAGGTCGATCGAGCCGACGATCGACACACTGATCGTGGCGGTGTCGTAGCCGCCGTTGCCGTCGGTGATGCGGTAGCTGAACACGTCGGCATAGGTCTGGCCGCCGATCATGTTCTGCGTCTGGATGCGGCTGTTGTCGAGCGTGTAGGTGTAGGTGCCGTCGGCCTGGATCAGCAGGGTGCCGTACTGCCCGCTGACGGTCAGCGGCGAGGCCAGCGGCACTGCACCGGTGACGGCACCCGTGCCCGCGACCGCGCCGGTGATCGCCAGCGTGTTGCCGTTCGGGTCGCTGTCGGCGTTGTTGCCCGCGCCACCGAGGATCGCCTGGCCCGCCAGCACGCTGTTCGCAGTGTCTTCCTGCAGGTTGCTGGTCGGCACGTCGGCCACCGCGTCCGGCGCGTTGTTGACGTCGGTGATCGTGGCCTGGCCACTGGCGCTTGCGTTGAGCGTGGTTCCGGTCGTGCGGGTGGCGGTCAGCGTGAAGGTCTCGCTGGCTTCGTTGAGCATGTCGGCCGTGATCGGCGTGCGCACCAGCACGTAGGTGCCGTTGGGTGCGATCGTCGCGCTGGTGGCGTTGCTCCAGGTGGCGCCGTTGTCGGTGGACACCTGCAGGTTGGTCGCGCCGGCCGCACCGTAGTCGACGCCGCCGCCGCTGGCGGTGCCGGCAGCCAGCGCCAGGCTGACGCCGGTTGCGCTGGCCGACGGGTTGCTCAGCGACACGACGAAGACCGCGAAGCCGGCGCTCTGGTCCGAGACGGTGAGGTTGGATACGGCCAGCGTCGGCGTGTCGTTGTCGGTGCCGCCGCTGCCGGTGCCGTCGTCGCGGATCGTGCCGATGCCCACGCCGTCGGTGATCGTTGCGTTGGTCGGCATGGCGAGGTTGATGCGGAAGGTCTCGGCGCTCTCGAACAGGTTGTCCTGCAGGATCGGCACCGTGATGGTCTGCGTGGTCGTGCCGGGCGCGAACGTCAAAGTGCCCGCGCCGGCCGTGTAGTCGCTGCCCGGCAGCGCGGTCTGTCCGGTCATCGTGTAGCCGACCGTGACCGTCTGTCCGCTGGCCGCGCTCAGCGTGACGGTGAAGGTCGCGGTGCCGGCGGCCTCGTTGACCGTGACATCGTTGATCGCGAGGGTCGGCGTGGTGTCGTTGTCGGTGATCGTGCCAGTGCCCGTCACGCCGCCGATCGTCACGGTCAGCGTCTCGTCGGCCTCGTCGAGGACATCGTTGACGGTCGGGATCGTGACGGTGAAGTTGACGCCGTTGGGCACCGTCAACACGCCGCCCGCGAGCGTGACGCCGTTACTGAACACCGGCGTGCCGTGGTCGGCCGCGCTGGCGCTGCCACCGAGCACGAAGGGGTAGGTTTGGGTGCTGCTGCCGGCGACGGTGACGTTGTAGACGAGGTCGCCGCCTTCGTTCACGGTCGGGCTGCTGACCGTGACGTCCTGGTCGACGATCGTGCCGGTGCCGCTGGCCGAGGTATTGCTTGTGGTGCCGGCTGACACAGTCGCCGTCAGCGTGAAGGTCTCGATTGCTTCCGTCCCGCCGGCGTTGACGATCGGCGTGCGCACCAAGACCGACGTGCTGCTGGCTGCGATGGTCGCGCTGGTGGCGTTGGTCCAGCTCGCGCCGCCGTCGGTGGAGACCTGGATGTTCGTCGCGCCACCTGAACCGTAGTCGACGCCGCCTCCGGTGGCGCTGCCTGGGGTCAATGTCAGGTTCAGCGAGACTGCGCTGGCGCTGGCGTTCGACAGCGCGACCGTGAATACGGCGAAGCCGGCGTTCTCGGCCACCGTGACGCTGCTCACCGTCAGCGCGGGTGCGGCATCGTCGTCTGTGATCGTGCCGGTGCCGACGACGCCGCCGACCGTGAGGCTGTAGGTCTCGGCCGGCTCGTCGATCGTGTCGTTGATGCTGGCCACGGTCACGGTGAAGCTCGTGACGCCGGCCGGCACGGTGAGCACACCGCCGCTGAGCGTGACGCCGTTGCTGAACGTGGGCGTGGCGGCGTAGTCGGCGCCGACGGTGGCGGCGCCGCCACCCAGGCTGTAGGCCAGGCTGATCGGCGTGCTGGAGGCATTGCTCAGCGTCACCGTGTGGATCAGATTGCCCGCTTCGGTCGCGCTGGCGGCGCTAACGGACGCGACCGTCGGCGCGAGGTCGTTGTCGATGATGGTGCCCACGCCCAGTGCGTCGCTGATCACCGCGTTGGTCGGTGCGCTGAGGTTGACGTAGAAGGTCTCGCTCGGCTCGGCCACCGTGTCGTTGGTGATCGGCACGGTGATCGTCTGCGACGTCACGCCCGGCGCGAAGGTCAACGTGCCGCTGGCGGCGGTGTAGTCGCTGCCGGCGCTGGCCGTGCCGTTGCTGGTGCCGTAGTTGACGGTCACGCTCTGGCCCGACGCGGCTGACAGCGTGACCGTGAAGGTCGCGGTGCCTGCGCCCTCGTTGACGCTGACGTCGCTGATCGCCAGCGACGGCGTCGCGTCGTCGTCGGTGATGGTGCCGGTGCCGGTGACACCGCCTACCGTGACCGGCACGGTCTCGTTGGCTTCGTCGAGGGTGTCCTGCACCGTCGGCAGCGTGACGGTGAAGCTGGTGACGCCCGCCGGCACGGTGAGCACACCCGCGGCCAGCGTGACGCCGTTGCTGAAAGTCGGCGCTGGTGTAGTCGGCCGCCGCGGCACTGCCACCGCCCAGCGCGAAGGGGAAGGTGGTGGCGGTTGCCGACGCGTTCGACAGATTGACCGTGTAGACCAGGTTGGCGCCTTCGGCCGCCGTCGGGCTGGTCACCGAGCTCACGGTCGGCGCGAGGTCGTCGTCGGTGATCGTGCCCAGGGCCGCGACACCGCCGACGCTCAGGTTGTAGGTCTCGGACACACCTTCGTCGATCGTGTCGAGCGTGGTCGGCACGGTGACCGTGAAGCTGGTGACACCGGCCGGCACGGTGAGGATGCCGCCCGCCAGCGTGACGCCGTTGCTGAAGGTGGGTGGCGTGGTGTAGTCAGCGCCGCCGCCGGTGGCGCTACCGCCACCGAGCGAATAAGCGAACGTGGTGGCCGAGCTCGACGGATTGCTGAGCGTCACCGTGTGGACCAGGCTCGTGCCTTCCACCTGCGTGGCTGCGCTCACCGAGGAGACCGTCGGCGCGGCATCGTCGTCGGCGATGGTGCCGGTGCCCGACACGCCACCCACCGTGAGCGAATAGGTTTCGTCAGCCTCGTCGATGGTGTCGGCCGAGGTCGGCACCGTGACGGTGAAGCTGGTCACGCCGGCCGGCACGGTGATCACGCCACCGCTGATGGTCACGCCGTTGCTGAACGCGGCGTTGGTGAGCGTACCGGTGTAGTCGGTGCCGCCGCCGCTGGCGCTGCCGTCGGTCAGGTTCAGCGCGTAGGTCGTGGACGTGGTCGACGCGCTGGTCAGTGTCACGGTGTGCACGATCGCGCTCGCCTCGAGAGCGTTCGCGCTGCTGACCGATGCGATGGCGGCCACGTCGTTGTCGACGATGGCGGTGGACACCGCATTCGCACCGCCGCTGATCGCCAGCGACTCGAAGTTGCCGCCGGTGGCGGTGGCGAGCGTGACGTTGAAGCTCTCGGCGCCTTCGGCGAGCGCGTCGTCGATCGTCGCCACATCGAACGTGGTCGAGCTCGAGCCAGCCAGGATGGTGACCGTGGTCACGCCAGTGAAGTCGCTGCCGTCGGTGGCAGTGCCGCTGTAGGCGAGCGTGACCGTGACGTCGGTCTGCGCGGGGCTGGTCAGGCTCACCGTGTAGGAGGCGGTGCCGCCCTCGGTGATCGAACCGGTGCCGGTGAGGCT
>CAWHBZ010000054.1:0-122731 GCA_963827645.1 uncultured beta proteobacterium
GTACGCCAAGCGTCGCGCGCCTTGAGTCACATCGTCCGCTTAGGGTCCGCGAGCCGCCAGTAGGTGCCCGCGCGACGAGCGCTTCATAGCGGACACTCGCAACGCTTCAGGGGTTTCGATTGCGACCTCTGCGCACCCCGCAGCCATTGTGTCCGATGGACGGCGAAGCGCATTCCGGCAGGGGCGCGGCCGCTTCGAACGTCGGCGCAATTGACATTGCGAATTCAGGCAGCAAGTGCTACGCGCGAGAAACAAAAATCAAGCACATGTTTCACAAGGCACGTTATGTGCTAACTACGTAGTCTGCATCCTACAGGCTGTCGTCGACGACCCAAACCCAAGGAGTTGCCATGGCCGCCGTTCCGCTTCGCGTGCTTTGCTTCGCCGCCGCCACGCTCGCGCTGCCTTTAGCAGGCGCCGCCCCCATCGTCTTTTCCGCCAGTGGCTCGAATGCCGCCTCGATCCAGGCGACCGTTGACGCCTACCGCGCTGCACTCGGCGGTCCAGAACAACGGCACGACCCCCGGCTCGCAAGGCACGGGTCGCCGCGAGATCAATTGGGACGAAGGCGGCACCGCCGCGCCGGCGGAGTTCTTTTTTGGGGTTCCTCCGATGACGACGTTCGCGAACCACGGCAGTGTGTTCGTCACGCTGGGGCCTGACGGCTTCGCCATCAGCGGCCAACCGTCGCCAGAATTTGGCAACTTCAATCCGGCCTACCCGAACATCTTCCAGACGTTTAGCTCGCCGCGGCTGTTCGCGCATCAACGGGTTCCCGGCGATGGAGGTGATGTTCACGATTCCGGGACCACCGCCCAGCCAGTTCCCGCCCGATCCGCTGGCCGTATCGAGCGGCTTTGGCGCGGTCTTTACCGATGTCGATCTGGCGAACACGACGAGCCTCGAGTTCTTCGATGCTGCCGGCAATTCGCTCGGCATGTTCTTCGCGCCGACGCAGAACGAAGGGCTGTCGTTCCTCGGTGTCAAGTTCGACGATGCGATCGTCGCGCGCGTGCGCATCTTCGCCGGCAATATGTCGCTCGGTGGGAACGACGGCGGCGATGTCGATGTCGTCGCGATGGACGACTTCATCTTCGGCGAGCCGCGCGCATTCGTCGTCGACGAGCCGGCGACGCTCGGCTTGCTCGGCATCGCGATCCTTGCCTTGCTCAGGCGACGAGAAACAAAGTAGCGCCTTGACGGCACTGGACGACCCGTCGCTCAGCGGCTTTACGCATTACGGGTTCTGGGCCGTGTTCGCTTCAGGCGATGTGGGGGGCGTCCACGGCCAGATTACGCGCGCCACAGTGCCAGAGCCCTCGACGCTCGCGTTGCTCGGACTCGGCCTCGCCGGACTCAGGTTTTCTCGGCGCAAGCGGTAATCGATTTCGCGCCAGGAACCTCAGCCCGATTTCTACCGGTCAGTGCGCTGTGCTTGCGACGTGCCACCGCCCTGGCCGCTGCGACCGATCATCGGCGCCCGGCTCGCGCAGGAAAAACCGGCAGCGATCGACGCGCGGGCGCGGATGTGCAGCCGCACGTGTAGCTGACCCGCGCACGCTTCGCCGCGGTGATGTCGCGGATGTCGAGCCGAGCGCACAGCCAAACATAGCGGCCGACGCGGAGCGGGGGAGCGGACAGAACTCGCAGTACATGCGCGAGTGGTAGCGCAGGCACGTGCGCGTCGCTACGGCCCGACTACGGCCGTCTTTGTCGGCCGGTCACCAGCAATCGTCGCGAGCACCGACCGGATCGCGGCAAGTTCGGCACGCACATCGCGCAATTCGGCTAACTCAGCTCGCAGCGCCGCGATCTCGGCGTCCTTCGCAGCGCGCTCCCCTTCGAGCTTCGCGTTTAGTCCCTGGATCGCGGCCAGCGCGATGCCATCCGCATCCACCGTGGCGATGGCGCGCTCGCCTTGTCCGAGTCCGAACGCGGCCGGAAGTCCTGCGCGGTCGGGCCGATGTGGCGATGTCGTCGGTCTCGGCGCGGTAGCGCCAAGTGCGGATCGGCAGGGCTCGGCGAGGCGATCGAGGATCGACATGCTTGTCGAGTTCCTCGAAGGCGTGCTTGGCGTTGGCATCCGAGAACGTTCGTCCACGTGCCGCCGTCGGTCAGGATAGGCGCCCGTCCAGGTGGCGATCGTCTGGCCGGGGACGCGGCCGATGCCGACGTAGCGGTCGCCGCCGCCGTCGTCGCGTTGCGTCCAGTAGTCGACGGCGAAGCCGTTGGTGGCACCGATCAGGAAGATGAAGCCGGAGTGCCGAAGCACTGCATGCCGTCGTTGGAGGTCGCCCACAGCGAGAATACGGCGCACGCGTGGCCGTTTGCTCGGGCCTTTATGCCCGCAGCGAAGGAAGCCGGACCGCTCGCGGTGTTGCCGATTCCTCCGGGTACAGTGCTCGAGTGGCCGCTAGCCGTGTTCTGGAACCCCCCCCGCGATAGTCCCAAGTACGTCCGTCACGGTATTCTGGCTGCCGCGACCAATGAATGCCCCCAGCACACCCGGAGTGACACTGTTCTGCACCCCGCCGCCTATGAGGTTTGGAAAGGCACCGCCGGGCTCGTAGCGCATCACCCGCCCATTGTTGACGAGGATGTCCAGCGGCTGGTTTTCGGTGTTACCGAGGCGGGCCGGCGCCCCGAACGCGTTGCCGCCTTGCTTGAACACGGCGTTGTCGGCGAGCCGTTCATGAACGCGGCCATTTGCAGACGCGTCACCGGATCGTTCGGACAATAGAGCGTCGGCGACGTACAACCGAGTGTGATGCTCCGTAGCCTCATCCAATCGACGCTATCGCAGAAGGATGCGTGCGCCGGATTGGCGTTATCCACATCGGTGAAACCGCCGCAGGGCGCGGCAGACACCGAGGGGCAACCGCGAGAGCGAGCAGGGCGAATGCGGCGCGTGCGAAGCGCATGGCGGGCCTCCAAGAATCGAGGGCGCCTCGGACTGCGAATCGGCAGCCACGAGCCCGCCGAGGGCATGAGGCCCGTGCGAGAGATTCTACCCGTCAGTGTCCGCCTCGACCGGATCGACCGAGGGAGTCGGTCGCAATATCACTTTTTCCCGCGTGACATGGCGTATGCGAGGGCCGCGCCGACACCGGCGCCTACTGCCAACCAGACAACATAGTTTCCAGACGCCACTCCAACCACCGCCCCCACAGCGATCCCGATGCGCAATCCCGAGCCCGATGTTCATAGCGTTACGCCAGCAACGCGCCACCGCCCTCGCCGCTGCGTCCGATCATCCGCGCCAGGCTCGCGCATGAAGAACTCGCAGCGGTCGACGCTTGGGCGCGCGGATCGGATTCCAACCGGAGGTGTAGCTCACCTGCGGCCGCTTCGCGACGTGGATGTCGCGGATGTCGAGCCGCGCGCACAGCCAACACAGCGGTCGACGCGGGGCGGGGGAGCGGATGAACTCGCAGCGCATGGATCAGGGTATCGCGACCCGCATGCGTGTGGGCAACCAACGCGTCTCTGCGTGCTCTACGAAGGCCCGCAATCGACCCGGAGCGGCAGCTCGAAGCTGTCGAGGCCGGTCGTCTGCGAAGTGGCCTGGAGGGATGTCCCGAACGGCACATGCAATGTCCCGTTGGGTCAAGCGTGAGCCCGCAGCCAAAGCCACACTTCTCCCTGATGCATACCGGGACCTGACATGCGCATTTATTTGGAGGTTGCCAGCCAGGTGCTGGTCTGGATTTTCGTGCTGAGCACCTTGTTCAGCGTGGGCTTGCTTGTGTCTGCGCGCCAGGTGCTCGCCGCGTTGCAACAGCGCCGCTCGGTGGCTGTGGCCTTGTGCGCCAACTTTGTGGTGTTGCCTGGTGCAGCCCTGGCCTTGGGTTGGGGGTTGCAATTGGCGCCGCCTATGCAGGCGGCCCTGCTGCTTGTCGCCACGGCACCGGGCAGTCCTGTGATGCTGCGCCTCAACGAGTTTGCGCGGGGCGATCAGGCCAAGGCTGTGGGGCTGCTTGTTCTACTAATGAGCCTCACGATGGTGTATCAGCCTCTGGTCCTGCCCATGTTGCTGCCGGGCCTTAGCGTCAGTCCAATGCCAATCGCACGCACCCTGGTGCTGACGGTGCTGCTGCCACTGGTGTTGGGGCTGCTGCTTAACGCCCGGTGGCCTGCGCTGGCAGGGCGCCTGCGGCCGGCCCTCGCTCGGCTGGGCAACATCAGCGCGGTTCTGAGCTGTTTCATTCTCTTGCCGCTTCTCTATCTGGACGCCCTCAAGGACGTGGCCTTGAACGGCGGCTTGCTGGTTCTATTGCTTTACCTGCCTCTGGCCGTGGGCGCAGGCTGGTGGTTGGGCGGTCCCGACGCGGACCAACGACGCTTGCTGGCCCTGTGTTGCGGCCAGGGCAGCATGGGGGCAGCATTTGTCATTGCCGCCCATAACTTCAACAACCCCCACGTCATTGCCATGTTGCTGTTGATCCTCTGGGCCAGTCTGGCACTGCTCATTCCGCTGGCGCTGGTCTTTCGCCGGCAGTCTTTGAGCGATGCTGCTGTAGTTGTGGGGTGAGCACACCGACAAGTTCCCATCGCCATGCGCCGCGCGGGCCGAAGCCCGATCGCTTCGCTACAATTCCGCCTGCCGTCTATCCGGTCGGTTGCCCGTGACGGTTGGTTGCCAGCACTATCGCAAGTCGCCGACTTCTCGTGAAAATCGATGCCACCGCAGCTTTTCACCGGCAACTACACTCGGCCGGATGACCTCGTTGAGTTTGACTACGAGGTGACGATCACCCCGACCGAGGATGGAGTGGGCTTCGCGTGGTTGGCTCGCGTTCTTTCAAACGGGGCATTCCGAGGCCGGCCGAACGGAATCATCAAGGGGTTGCAGGAGCTTGATGGGCCGTCAATGGAACTCGCCGTGCGTGACCTCGTCGAGTCGGCGATTCGCGATCGTGTTGGGGTGGGCTGAGTTGAGCGCAGTCGGAAACGATACGTTCCGGGCGCTCGACCTCCACTTCGATATGCATGCGGACACGAGATCGCGTTGATGCACCCCGAAATCAATCCCGCCTATCTTGAGCGCGTCATCGAAGCGTTCCTTGATGCGATGCGCGAGGCAGAAGCGATGACGACGATGGGCAATCTCGATGAGCTGCCCGAGCTGTTGCGGTTTGCGTCGGAACTCATCGACATCATCGCCGAAGGGTTGCAGGTCAGCGACCGCGCTGACGCGCCGATCGCCGAGGTCGAGCTGCTGCGGAACATGCTGCACCGGGCGCAGGCGATGCTTGGGTCGGCGGTGACCGTGCACTAAGGTCCCGTTCCACGGGGAACAAACAGCGAGGTGCCGTTCGCATTTGAACCCGGCGGTGCGCGTGGGTCTGACAGGCAGCAACGCAAGGAGCAGCGATGACGCGGATGACTCCGAGCCCCGACAACCCCTGTGCATCATCACCGTGAGCACGCCGTTTGAGTTTGACGACAAGCTCGTGAAGGCCATTGTCGCGAAGCACGCGGATGGCTTTACGTGCCTTCGCATCGTCGAAGCGGACGAACCGTAGCTGGTCGAGATCGCGATCCGCTACCGGCTGGGCGTCAGATGGCTGCTGCCCTCGGTCTCACGACCGGAAGTCGTGTTCTTCCTGCAAGCTCCGCGCGTCATACCACGCGGCAAGCCCGACGGCGATGACGCCGATGGCGCTCAGCGAGCACGCGGTCCAGACGATGTATTCAAGCAGGGGCATGGTGGATTTGCACGGAGCCGGTCACGACCCCGAATGTGCGACACATAGACGATAGCGCAGGCCGGAACACTCCCTATCGGAAGGTCTCGGAGGGAACGGTCGGAGCAGTCCTACTCCGCGCGCGGGATCGAACGCGCAACTAACCCCGACGGATCTCCGGGTCGGGCCTGCTGTTTCTCAATGTGGGGAGTAGGGGTATCGAAGGGGTATCGAAGGCGTATCGAACATGCAAGGTACTCCGAATATGCCGCAGACAATTGCGGTGGCTCAGTCTGCGCCTGATCGTGAGCGCGTGCCGACTTGTCGTTGATTTATCTTTTTCTTATAGCATCGTCGGCGCCCGGCTCACGCACGAAGAACTGGCAGCGATCGACCGGCGATGCGTGTCGCTGATGTCCAGCCACGAGTAACATCAGTACAACGGCCGGTCCGGGGCCAAAGGCGGAACTTCGTGGGACTGTCGATTTTCGTGCCGCCGGGCGCCACCAGGATGTTGCAGGAGCGAGTTCGGCGCACAACCCGATGTTCATCGCTACAACACACAGCGAGAGCGACGCGCCCGTGCAACAATATCCGCGGGATCTCGTGTGCTTTGGGGTCGGCGGTCAACGGTGCCGACGCCGACATTCGCGTCCTGTCCGTAGGTCAACCATAGGGGAATGATCATGAAACGTGGCAACGCGATCCAACGAATTACGACCTCGGTGGCTATTTGTGTACTGTCGCTAACCGCCCCCATGGCGTTTGGACAGGACCTGCCTTATACCGAGGGTTCGGTCTGGTCCATCACCATGATTCGAGTCAAACCTGGGATGTTCGATGTCTATATGCGTGATGTTCTTCCGTTGCGCAAGCAAATCTACGACGAGGCGAAGAAACAGGGGCTTACCATTTCCACCCGTACCCTGAGCGGAAACGCTACGGGCCGAGATGACTTTAACGTGATGTTCCTGGACGAGTACAAGAACTGGGCCGCCTTCGACGGCATAGATGCTAAATACCGGGCGATAGCAAACAAGATTGTCGGCCCCGAAGAAAAGCAGGTTCAGCTCACGACGAAACGAACCGACGTTCGTGAGATTGTGGGCGAGAAGGTTATGCAGGAACTGATAACAAAATAACCGAGTTAATAGCCTCAGCGGCGACGCGACCCAGTTCCTCGTCATGGTGTGATCTCCGGCTTGGCAAGAAGGGGCGGGTTGCGTTCCCGTGTAAACGCGATCTCGGCATCTATGGCTCATTAGGGCGTCGACTTCGACTGCCCGGCGAGCCGCGCATCCGCGATGCTTTTCGCCCCCGAGAAGGGGCGGCGGTAGGGCGTTCTGCGATCGCGTAGGTACACTCATGGTCGCACAGGACGTACTTCATCGAATGGATGAACACGAGATCACCTTGATGCACCCCGAAATCAATCCCGCCTATCTTGCGCGCGTCATCGAGGCGTTTCTCGATGCGATGCGGGAGGCTGAGGCGATGACGGCCGCCGGCAAGCTCGACGAGCTGCCCGAGCTGTTGCGGTTCGCCAGTGAACTCATCGACATCATCGCCGAAGGGTTGCAGGTCAGCGACCGTGCGGACGCGCCGATCGCCGAGGTCGAGCTGCTGCGGAACATGCTGCACCGGGCGCAGGCGATGCTTGGCCCGGCGGTGACGGTGCACTGAGGTCCCGTTCTCCTGCTGTACTCGTTCCCGAGCGCGACGCTCCAGCCGGCGTCCAAGCGGTGGCGATCTTGAAGTTGATCTCGCTGGCGTACAGATCGTCGAGGTTTCTTACCGTATGTCAAGTTAGTACTCGACCGCACAAAAAAGTGGATTGTTTTTCTTAGCGCCGGCATGTACGGCCCGCCGCTTGCTTGCGGTTCTGTCGAGTTGGCGGGTTTTGCTCGGGGTTATCGTCTTTTCTAGGTGTGAGGGGACACCGCCGCCCCTATTTCGTCATCCGTGAACTGGGGAGGTCCATGAACACGGTTCAGAACGCACTCAAGCTGGCGCTTGTTTCCTTAGGACTTTTGTTCAGCGTGTTAGCGTCCGCTGAAATTTTTCACGGCGTCGAATTTCCTGGCGGGATAGCTTCATTCGCAGACAGCGTCGTCTCTTACAACCCGGCGTTCGGCGGGGGAGCCGTACCGACGACCCCCTTCCAAGATGCGTCTCAAGCGCTGGGGGCTCCAAACTTTCCGGAAGGTACAGACCCGGAATATGTCAGTTTGGGTGCTGGCGGGCGGATCGTCCTGAGGTTCACCAACAACTCCCTAACAGGTAGTGGCAACTCGGATCACGATCTATGGATCTTCGAGATCGGCCCTGATGTAGAGGACACGTTTGTCGACATCAGCAAGGACGGATCGACTTGGTTCAGCGTTGGCGCGGTAACCGGAGCAACGAGGGGGGTTGATATCGATGCCTTCGGTTTCGGTACGTCGGATTTCTTCTCCTTCGTGCGGCTGACCGACAATATTGCTCTGGATGCCACGAGTGGTACAACGGTCGGTGCGGACATCGACGCAGTCGGCGCGATTTCGACCGCACCACCAGTCGGCACCGTGCCGGAACCCGCGACGCTCCTACTCGTCGCTACGGCGTGTGCAGCGGGTGCTTTCAGGCGGCGTAAGTAAGCGCCCTGCGTTCACGGCCCTTGCCGTGCTTGCTGATGAGTTTCGCGAGAGCGGTCACGAGGCCGTCGTGGCGTTGTTCGACGCGATTCACGGACGCGATCACCGATGGCGCACACGACCAGGATATCTTGCATTAGGCCCGCTTCCCGACCGGCCGCCTTCGGGTGGCCTTTTCGTTTCAACGGGCCGCCGCTTGCGCGAACTCGCTATCTGGGTAGCGCTTGATCGCCTCGGCGCGAAGCCAGTCGCACGCCTCCTGAAACGTCGCCACGTTCGCCTCAGCACCAAAGCCGCTGTACTCGTTGCCGAGCGCGTCGGTCCACCCCGAGTCCCAATCGGTCGCGATCTTGAAATTGATTTCGCTCGCGTACAGGTCGTCGAGGAGCATTGCTACCGCTTCGCCTTGTCTTTGAGGTAGCGCTCAACATCCGTCGCCTGGTTGCCGACCTGCGTAACCGCGGTGCGAATCATGTCCTCGGAAACGCCGTATTTCTTTGCCCAGTCGCGCAGTTCGTGGGGCTGGCTTGTATTGATGCGTTGCCGGTCAGGGTTTCCGGTCTTGCTCGTGTCGTCTGCCATGACGATCTCCATCGTCGATGCGCGACGTGCCCTCAAGGGCGCGCGCCGGCGACTGTTCAACATCTGTTTGAGGTCGGAGAGCTTCTGCGCCGATAACGACTGCGCGATGTGATCGGGAAGTGGATCGGGATTGATTTGCTTGTTTGTCATCGCTGCGGCCGTCCTTCCTGCTTGGATTTTCGCATCCGATGCTACGCCAAGGTATCGGACCGCGACCTACACTGGTTGTCGACTCGGGCGTGCGCGGGACGGGTGATACGCGGACAGACGGGCGCTTACAAGGTAAGCCATTGTGGTAGCAGTGGCATAGTCGCGAGGTTCGATAGTTGCTGGAGTGCTTACGACAGATAGCTGGTAGGACATATGCTCGCTGTCATTCGTACCGCGATCGTAGTCCTTGGCGCAGTCGTTGCGTTCGGTAGTAATGCGGCACCGATCACCTATGAGTTCACCGTTACGGCGACGAGCGGGCCACTCACGGGTGCTACATCGACTGGCACCTTCGCCTTCGACAGCGCCAGCATCACGCCGGGCGCCTCGAACCGTGCGGCAGGTTTGCTCATCGACTTGGATTTCACTTGGAACGGCATCAGTTACGATGAGTCATCTGCCAACACCGCAATTCTGGCTTTTGACGGCGCCGGCGAGTTGACCGACGCTGTCTTTGGCAATTTTTGTTTTCCCGGCGCTTGTATTGTCGCCGGTGGCTCGGAACACTGGTTTGTCGACAGCGGTGGCCTTGTATATTCCGTTGAGGGTGTTAACGAACTTGGTTTCGGACGCGGCACCCGGTCGCGTGTAACGGCGGTGCCGGAACCTGCGTCGCTCGGGCTCGTCGGCCTTGCACTTGTGATCGCCGTTGCCGTTCGACGGACGAAGCGGAACGCTACGGCCCGACGACGGCCGTTTGTGTCGGTCGGTCAGCAGCTATCGTCGCGAGCACCGAACGGATCGCGGCCAGTTCCGCACGCAGCGCCGCGATCTCGGCGTCCTTCGCTGCGCGCTCCGATTCGAGCTTCGCGTTCAGCCCCTGGATCGCCGCAAGCGCGACGCCGTCGGCGTCCTGCTGTCCGATGCCGAGATCGGTGTCGCCCAGCCCGAACGTTGCATGGAAGTCCTGGGCAGTGGGTCCGTAGTGGCGAACATGGGAATTGGCACCCTTCGGGCTCCATGCATACACCGGCATCGCGGCGAGCTTGTCGAGCACCATACGGCCGTCGAGGAGGTCAAGGTCCTGCTTCTGATTCCGGTCGGAGGAACAGATCCAGCCGGGGTCGCCGTTGGCCAGGCCGCAGGTCCAGGTGGTGCCGCCGGCACCGTCGATACCCACCACGAAGCGAACGCCGCCAGTGGCGCGGACGCGGAAGTTGTTGGGTCCGAGGGGCGTGAAATCGAAGTCGCTGCTGTCGGCAAAGACGAAGTCGCCGCCAAACGCCGCCTTCGCGCGCCGGCCGAGAGCGACGCTGTAGTCACCGGCGGCCGTGTTCTGCTGGCCTCCGACAGCCGTGCTGGCGATGCCGGATGCGCGGTTTGCCACGCCTCCGACCACGGTGCTGAAATCGGCGCTTGCCGTATTGTTGGTCCCGCCGCCGACGGTGCTGTAGTCCTCGGTCGCGTCGTTGAACAGTCCCCCAGCGACGGTGCTGCCAAAAGCGCTCGCCACGTTGTGCGCACCGCCTGCGACCGTAGCAAACGCCCTGTCCGTCGCGGTTGCCAGGTCATCTCCCGCGCGGTTCCCGTAGCCTCCACCGACGGTCGCCGTAGGCATCGGTCACCCGGTTCGGCGCTTCATCCGGAAACGTCGGATCGGTCCCGCCCACGGCCACGCCACCCCCGCCGATCGTTGCGCCTGTACTCCAGCGGTGACGTTATTCGCAGGGCTGCCGCCGATCACGTTCGGGCTGATCGCATTCGGCTCGTAGCGCATGACGCGCGCATTGTTGACACGAATGTCGAGTGGGTGGTTGTCGGTCGTGCCGAGCACCGCAGCCGTGCCAAAGGCGTTGCCATCCCGAAAGAACGCGTTCTGAAACCCCAGGCGATACATGAACGCCGCCATCTGCAACCGCGTGACGTTGAGGTTCGGGCAATACAACGTGCCAGGAACGTTGCAGCCAAGCGTGATGCCACGATTCTTGATCCATTCCACGCTCGCGCAGAACGATACATGAGCGGGATTCGCGTCGTCGACATCGGCGAAGCCGCCGCACGGCGCGGCGTGTGCAGAGAGGGGAAACCGCAACAACCAGCAAGGCGATGGCGGTGCGGACGGAGCGCATGGCGGGCCTCCCAGGATCGGAGATCGCCCCGGAACGCCGAATCGGCACGCACGAGCCGCCCAGGGCAAACGGCCCCGCGACAGCCGATTCTACGCGTCAGTGCGCCGTACCCGCGATCTGCCACCGGCCGCGCGGCTGCGAGCGATCATCGGCGCCGGCGCGCATGAAGAACTGGCAGCGATCGACGCGAAGTGCGCGGATGTGCGGCCCGCACGTCACGCGCAGCGGTTGCGGGATGGCCCTCGGGTAACGCGGCTGCCGGAGTCGTCGCTACGGCGCGACTACGGCCGTTTGCGTCGGTCGGTCTCGCGATGGTTGCGAGCACCGAACGGATCGCGGCAAGCTCGGCACGCAGCGCCGCTCGTAAGCCGCGCTGTCATCAAACTTAAACGTGAGTTCGGCCATACGCTACTCGGGTTTCAAGCCTGCCTGTTGGGCGAGCGTTGCACTAAGAACGATTTCCTTTTCGACGTGCGCTGCAAACTCGGCCGGCGACATGACCATAGGATCGACGCCAAGCGCTGCGAGTTTCTCCCGCGTCTTGGGCGCTTGCAGCGCGTTCAGCGTTTCGCGATTGAGTCTGTTCACGATGTCCGAAGGCGTCTTGGCCGGCACGAACAGCGCGAACCAGATGGGGTATTCCGCCTCTTTGATGCCGGCTTCGCGAAGCGTCGGGACATCGGGTAGCACCGTGGAACGGCTCCATCCGTTGACCGCAAGTGCGCGAAGCTTGCCTTCGCGGATCTGCGGCAGCACGAGTGCAACTGGGCCAAAGAAGAACTCGACGCGCCCCGCGATGACTTCCAGCATGGCCTCCGCGCCGCCCTTGAATGGCACATGTACGGCCTGGATTCCTGCGCTCGACACGAAACGCTCGGCGCTCAAGTGGGTCGCGGTGCCGACGCCGACCGATGAAAAATTCAAAGCGCCCGGTTGCGCCTTGGCTGCGGCGACGAGTTCTGCCGCCGAGTTGACGTTTTCGCAGGCGATACGACGAGAACGCCGGGCGAAATGCCAAGCGGGACCACAGCGACGAAGTCGCGCGCTGGGTGGTAGGGCAAGCTCTTGTAAAGCGCCGGTGCAATAGTGTGGGCCGAGCCGTGTGCAAGAATCGTGTAGCCGTCTGGTTCGGAATTCGCGACGACGGTACTGCCGATTGTTCCACCCGCGCCGACTCGGTTCTCGACGACGATCGGCTGCCCGAGCTGTCCCGACAACTGTTCAAGCACAACTCGATGCACGATGTCAGTGGAACTTCCTGCGCCGACGGGCACGATCGCTCGCAGGGGTTTTGTCGGCCACGCTTGGGCCGCAGCGTCGAACACGATTAGCGGCAACGCGAACGCTGAGATCGCCAGTAGAAAACGTTTCATGCCAGCCTCCTTTTTGTGGATGGGCCTCAAGTAACGCGGCCGCCGGGGTTCTCGCTACCGCTCGACTAGGGCCGTTTGCGTCGGCCTTCCTTCGGCGATGGTTGCAAGCACCGAACGGATTGCGGCGAGTTCCGCACGCAGCGCGGACGCGCGCTTCAACTGGAGATCGCAAACGCCTCGTGGAACCCGTCAACTCGCGGAAAGTTGGGTCAGACCGACTTTCCTGGACGAAACGTGATCAGCGTCGAGCGAGCCGCGACTCCGCGATTCGGGCGTGGTCAGCGGGCGATTCCGACGCCGCGCCACCGGCCGCATCGCTGCACCCGATCATCGGGCTTGGCTCGCGCAGGAAGAACTGGCAGCGATCGACGCGCGGCGCGCGGTATGCAGGCCGCATGCATAGCTCACCTGTGGACGTTCGCGACCGAGATATTTCGGATGTCCAAGGCGAGCGCACAACCAGCACAACGGCCGGCGCGGGACGGGAGAGCGGACAAACTCGCAGCGCATCCTGTAGTGCTATGTAGATCGGCCGATGCCACGCGCTCGCGCGGAAGTTTCTTGTCGAGGTTTCTTACCGTATGTCAATTTAGTACATATCCGCACAAGAAAGTGGATTGTTTCTCTTAGCGCCGGGATGTACGGCCCGCTGCTTGCTTGCGGGTTGTTGGATCAGGCCAATCTGGGTGGAACCGAAACGGGGGCCTCGATGAAAACGAAACTTGCGGCACTGCTATTTGCGGGAATTTGTCATGTGTGCGACCGCACAGGCTGATCCAATCATTACGGTCGCCTCACTGAACAGCTTTCAGGTCGTGGGGCCGAATGACACTGTGACCTTGTCGGCCCGATTCACAAATGTTGCGACGAAACGTTCCACTTCGACTCGGGGGACTGGGCACTCGATCCGATCGGGCCGGACTACCAGGCGACAGTGTCGGCAAATCCACCTTAATCTCGATGGTGGATGGACTGTTGCCTGGGTCGTTTATCGACATCGACATTGCGCAATACACGCCCGTTATCGGAGGTCCTGCGCCAGGGAACTTTTACTCCCTCGGCTTCGAGGGGCACTGGTCCCACAAGATCGTCGCCCAGTGCCCCGCCTGTGTCGGCCGCTCATTGGCACGATTCCTTTCAATGGACTTTGGTTCCCGAGCCGGGGACACTTGCTCTGCTGATCGCCTGCTTCGTTGGCTTCGCCGCGTCGCGGTGGCGCTCCACTGCGTAAGACAGGCCAGCGGACGCGCTCGCAGCGCATCCGCGACTTGTAGGGCAGCAGCGCGCGCGTGCGCAAGGACTATCGGCAATCTCGGCACCTATGGCTCATAGGCGTCGATCTCGACTGCCCAGCGAGCCGCGTATCACAAACGTTTTCGCTCCAGCGAGTGGCTACGATCAGGGGCGATGCTGGTGTAGTTGTGGGGTGGGCACATCTACAGTTCCCATCGCCATGCGCCACGCGGGCCGAAACCCGATCGCTTCGCTACAACACCCAACCTGCGCGCAGCGCACCGCACTGCCGACCACGAAAGGCCGCTCGCGGCCGCTCGCTGTCGAACTTCTACGGACGCTACCGGGCCTGCGGAAAGGATCATGCGCAGCCAAGACTCCGTCGACGTGGGCGGGTAGGGGGTTTTTAGGGGGTCCTCAAGTAGGCGATCGCGCAAGGCCAAAGGGGCTGCCGTTGGTCCTGTGGATCGGGGCAGCGACGCCAGCGCGGCATCTATGCGTTGCTGTTGCGCGACGGACAGGAGGCGATTGTCCGCGCACCAGATGGTGACGTGCGCCGCATCGCTTGCCAATGCCGTGTGCGGAACCCGCGCGACGACACTGCGTTCACCCAGACGCCGGCATCGCTCAGGAACGCGCCCGTCCAGGTGGCGATGGTAACGCCCGGGACAACGTCACCGATGTAAACCCAGCGGTTGCCGCCGCCGTCGGGGCGGCGCGAGAAATAGTCGACCGACAGTCCGTGATCGAGGAGGAAGCGCGCGACATTGGATAGCCCGAGGCACGGCCGTGACCAGTGGACCAGTTAGCGAACGCGAAACAGCCTTGTGCATTAGCCTGGGCAACCCCGCCCGCGGCAAGCGATCTGTACTGAAGGTTCGCCCATCGAGTCCGAGAAATGCGTTTTGGTAAAACGCTGGCGTATCCGGTAGTACATCCGAATCCAAAAATGGGTGCCCACCTCGCATCACCGGCTGCCGTCGGGCTCGGAGCCGAACCTCTCCGCCAGCACTCCGTGACGAAGCCCGCGGTCGCTGACGGTGAATCTGTCCTGGCCGAGATTCTCCATGATGGTCCGGACGATGCAGGCGCCGGCCAGGATGACCTCGGCCCTCTTGGGCTGCAGGCCCACGATCCCGCGCCGGGCGTCCGCGTTTCTCGACCTGTAGAGCTCGACCTGGCGGTCGATCTCCGCGCGCTCGAGGACGGACCCCTGGATCACGCTCGGATCGTAGGTCGCGAGCGCGTGTTTCACCGCGGCGAGGTTCGTGACGGCGCCGCCCATGCCGACCAGCTCGGTCGGGCTTCGGCCGGCCGGCGATCCGGGAGAGGTCGGCTGCGATAGCCGCGAGCGCCTTCGCGAGGACATCGGGCGTCACCGTGCCGGCGAGGCCGAAGCGCTCGATGTAGCGAACCGCGCCGACGTCGACGCTGAAGCGCTCGTCGACCTGCGAGCCGTGGCCGAACGTGAACTGGCTGCTGCCGCCGCCCGTGTCGAAGACGACCAGCGAGGCCTTTCCGAGGTCGAGCCCGGCCTGCACCGCCACGTAGGCGAGGCGCCCTTCCTCCTCGCCCGAGATCACCTCGACGCCGACACCGGCCCGGGCGCGGATCTGATCGAGCACCTCGCGGCTGTTCTTGGCGATCCTGAGGCCGGCGGTGCCGACCGCGGCGATCGCCTGCGCACCCTGCGCCTTCGCCTCCGCGACCATGCCGGCGATGGCGTTCGCGGTCCGGTCCACTGCCGCGGGCGCGATCCGCCCGGCCGCCTCGAGGCCCTCGCCGAGGCGCGTGATCTCGGCTCGGTCGACGACCGCGCGCCACGTTCCGCTGGCGCCGCGCTCGGCGACGTGGAACTTGATCGAGTTCGTCCCGCAGTCGATCACGGCGTACCGCGCCGGCCTGCCCTCGAGGATCGCCGCGAGGCCCTTCTGGTAGCTCGTGTTCGCCCAGCTGTCGAGGCCGAGCTCCCTCACCGCGGCGACGACCGCCGCGGCGTCCTCGCCCTCGACGGCTATCGTCCGACCGGGGCGCCCATCCACCGTGATTTCGGAGAACTCGGCCATGCACTTCCCGATGGTCGCGCGGCGCCGCAGCTTGTGCACGTTCACGGCGCGGACGGCGCCCCGCGTGGCGGGGAGCTCGGCGAGGATATCGTCGAGGGTGTAGCTCGCGCGTCCGGACGCGGGCGGATCGACGTGGAGGGCCTCGAAGACCCTTCTGACCTCGGCGGCCGGCAGCGGGAAGCCCGCCTTCATGACGGGGTACCACTGCTCGAGCCCGTTGGCGTCGACCTCGCGTAGGACCTTGATGTCCATTAGGCCGTCGCGAACCTTGACGTTCTCGCCGGAGGCCGTGAGGAGATACAGCTCGTCGCTCTGGTGGTCCGCGCCGCTCCGGTGCTGCGCCAAGGCCTGTTCGGCCTTCCCAAGGCCGGTGTCGAAAGTGCGCCATTCCCAGCGTGGGATGATCGTCGCCATTCCAACGAGCAGCGTATCCCTGGACGCGGCGCCGGACAACGGTTCTCGATCCGACCGAACGAATCGGCACGGTCAGGTCTGCGCGTGGCTCACGGCCGCGCGTATCAAAAGGACTACGTGAGCGTGAAGCGTAGCAAACATGACAGATGGGAGGATGATAGTGCTAAGTGATGTGGATGCAGAATCCGCGAACGCAAACCTGAACACAGCCGTGCGCTTCAAAGCGCGTGACCGAGATGAGGACGTTCTTGGCGAATTCCATCAGGGCCGGCAGGCTTCGGCCTGCTTGACGAGGCCGGATATAAGACTGCAGCCAGTACCTCGTCGTGGCGTCACATGAAGATCAGCTTGGCAAACCGGGCGGTGTCCATATAAGGCTGTGTGAAAACCACTTGATGGGTTGGCGGTCAGAGTCTGCGAAGATTGCTGGAGCCGATGATGAGCCGATTCATCGAAGGGGAAACCCGGTCGCAGTCTGTTTTGTTCCCGGAGCGGCTTGAGGGTTGGATCGCCGACGACAATCCCGTCCGGGCGGTGGATGCCTTCGTCGAGGAGCTCGATCTGGCGGAATTGGGATTCGTTGGGGCGGAGCCCGCTGACACAGGACGGCCGGCGTATCACCCAGCAGTTCTGCTCAAGATATACATCTACGGCTACCTAAACCGCATCCCCTCCAGCCGGCGGCTGGAGGGCGAAGCCCAGCGCAACGTTGAGTTGATGTGGCTGACGGGGCGGCTGGCGCCTGATTTCAAGACCATCGCCGACTTCCGCCGTAACAACGGCACCGGCATCCGCAATGTTTGCCGCCGATTCGTGCTGCTGTGCCGCGATCTAAAGCTGTTTTCCCAGGCGATAGTGGCCGTCGACAGCAGCAAGTAAGGTCAACAGCCGCGATCGCAACTTCACGCCTGGCAAGGTCGACAAGCGCCAACAGCAGATCGTGGAGAGCATCCGGCGCTATCTGGACGCTTTAGAGACTGCCCATCGCACCCAGCCGACTGAAGTCGAGACCAAGACGGAACGGCTACGCGAGAAAATCGACACGCTGCGGGAGCAGATGCGGCGTATGGATCAGATACGAGAGGAACTGAAGCAGCAACCCGATGGCCAGCTGTCACTGACCGATCCGGACTCGCGCTCGATGATTTCTCAGGCGAAGGGCACCGGCCTGGTTGGATACAACGTCCAGGCTGCGGTCGATGCTAAACATCACCTGATCGTTGCACACGAGGTAACCAACGTCGGTAATGATCGGGCGCAATTGAGCAAGATGGCCGGTGCTGCACGAGCCCGGACCCCGCCCGGATCGGCCGTGTCCCCCTTCGTTCCTGGCGAGGGGGAATCCGCTTGTGCGTTTGACTCGTATAGGTTGGATCGGGAACAGCACGCGCGGTGTGGCGCGGGAGGCGAGCATGGGGTACCGGGGCGCATGGGCCAGGTCCGATCTCTGCGGCATCGGGGTGCTGATGCCGCAGACGGCGCCGGCGACAGGGAGTGCGGGGGTCCTCCAGCCCCCGCCAGCGGTCGTGCCTGCAGCGCCGGCCGACGTGGCGGCTCGCGGGCGCGAGCGGCTCGCGAACCTGGTGCGGAGGATGGCCGAGCAGGACGAGTCGGCGCTGGCAGCTTTCTACGACGCCACGGTCGGCAACGCCTACGGGCTCGCCTTGCGCATCGTCGGCAGTCCCGCCCTGGCCGAGGAATGCGTCGCCGATGCCTTCCACCAGGCCTGGCGCGAGGCTGGACGCTACGATAGCGAGCGCAGTCACCCGCTGACCTGGCTCCTCATGATCTGCCGCAGCCGCGCGCTCGATCGGTGGCGGTCCCGCGATCCGGCGGTCGCGCACGAAGACCCCTCGAGCCTGCTCGCCGACGTCGACTGTCCGCGCGACGACGATCCGCTCGATCTTTTGACCGCGGTCGAGGCGCGGCGGTCGATCCATGCCGCGCTGGCGGCGCTCGCGCCAGTCCAGCGGCAGATGATCGCGCTCGCGTTCTTCCGCGGCTTGTCGCACGACGAGATCGCGACGCATACGCGGCAGCCGATCGGCACGGTGAAAAGCCAGATCCGGCGTGCGCTCGCGGTGCTGCGGCGCGCGCTCGACGTTCCGCAAGGGAGGCAACCATGAGCATGAAATCGAAAGCGACCATTCCCCAGGCGCTGCCGGAAACGCTCGTCGACGAGCTTGCGCTGGCGCTCGCGCCGATCGCCCCGGCGCCCGCGCGGTCGGCGGCGCTGAAGGAGCGCATCGCCGCGCGTGTCGGCCGCGAGAGGCGCCGCTTCGTCACGGTGCGCGCCGCCGACGGGTCCTGGCAGCCGGTGGCGCCAGGCATCGCGATCAAAGTGCTCGACGACGACGGGTCGATGCAGGCGTTCCTGCTCCGCCTCGATCCCGGTGCGCGGCTGCCGGCGCACGTGCACGCGAGCGACGAGCTGTGTGTCGTGCTCGAAGGCGCGCTGCGGATGGGCGACATCAGCATCGGTGCGGGCGATTACCACCTGGCGCTCGCCGGCAGCGGGCACGACGACATCGTGAGCGAGGGCGGCGCGCTGGTGTTCGTCCGCACCGCCGCCGGGCCGCTTCCCGTCGCACACGGCTGATCTTCCGGCGTTCGAAGCCGGAACGACGCGAGCGGCCGCCTTCGGGCGGCCGCGTTGCATTCGCCCGCGCGCATTCGCGAGGACGCATCCGCTTCGCCCCGGTCCGCGTATCTGTGCCAGTGACGATGCGTGTCTTGCATCGGTCGCGAATCCATCCCGCATCCCGTTGCAACCGGAGTTCCCATGAAACGCAAATCAATGCTGTTCGCTCTCCTGCTGGCACCCTGCCTCATGGCGGCAGCGCTCGCCGCGCAGGCGGCGAGCCACCGCGAAGCCCCGCTGATCGCGCTCGACCCGGCCGCCGACACCACCGACGTCTATGCGTTCGTAAGCTACGACGCGGCCAACCTCGCGCGGTCGCCCGCCGATCGCCGCGTCACCTTCATCCTCAACGTCGGCCCGGGCCAGGATCCCGCCGACGGCCCGAACTACTTCAACTTCGACGACGAGGTGCTGTACGCGATCAACGTCGACAACAACCGCGACGGCAAGGCCGAGGACCTGGTCTACGAGTTCCGGTTCAAGTCCGCGAACCGCCCGATCGGAGGACCCGGCGGGCTGACCTCGCCGGTGCCCTACCTCGGGAACCCGCACATCACCGCGCTCGGCGGTCTGCTGCAGGGCATCACGAATCTCGACGGCGCTGGCTCGGAAGGTCTCACGCGGCGTCAGACCTACACGGTAACGGAAGTGCGTGGCGGCAAGCGCACGCAGCTGCTCGCAGACACGAACCTGATCGCGGTGCCGTCGAACGTCGGACCGGCCACGATGCCCAACTATCCGGCATTGGCGGCGCAAGGCGTCTACACGGACCCGGCGACCGGCATCCGCGTCTTCGCCGGCCAGCGCGCGGAGTCGTTCTACATCGACCTGGGCGGCGTGTTCGACACGCTCAACCTGCGCCGCTACCTGCCGCTCCAGACCGGCCCCGGCGAGGACACCGACGTCGTCAACCCGTTCGGCGTGAACCGCTTCTCCGGGACCAACGTCAGCACCATCGCCATCGAGGTGCCGATCAGGCGCGTCACCAGCGACGGCCAGCCTGCGGCTGCGACCGCGAACCCGGTCATCGGCACCTACGGCAGCACCGCCCGCCAGGCCGTGAAGACGCTGCGCAAGGACGGCAAGCCGGCGGTCAACGCGGGACCGTTCATCCAGGTTTCGCGGATGGGCAACCCGCTGGTCAACGAGCTGATCATCAACACGCCGGCGAAGGACAAGTGGAACGCGACCGATCCCGAGGACGAGGCGCAGTTCCAGGGGTTCTACACCAACCCGGTCATCGCCACTGCGCTGAACCTGGTGTACGGCGTGCCGATCGCACCGATCGACGGGTCGCCCGCGGCCAATCGCACCGACCTGATGAGCATCCTGCTCAAGTATCCGGGCCAGGCGCTCGACGGCGGCAACTGCGGCCGGCCGTGCGCCGAGCTGCTGCGGCTGGATCTGCGCGTGCCGCCGACGGCGCCGGAAAGCCAGAGCCGCCTTGGGGCCGCGCTGGGCGGCGACCCGGCCGGCTGGCCGAATGGCAGACGGCCCAACGACGACGTGACCGATATCGCCGTGCGCGTCGTCGGCGGCACGAACTACATCGCCAACAAGGCCGGTGACGGCGTCAACTTCCTGGCCGGTGCGCCAGGCGTCGTGGGCACCGATGTCACGGCGAACGGCATCGCGCGCAACTTCCCGTTCCTGCCGTCGCCCTACGACGGCAAGAACCGCCGGCACGTCGACTGCGACGAATCGGGTCCGGGCGCCAACCCCTGCGGACCTCTGGTACCGTAGGTCGTTGCGCGTCGCGCAAAGAGGCGGCCCGGGCGCGTCCCGGGCCGCTGGTCTTTCCAGCCTGACCAAGGCGACACGATGCCTCCGTCCGCAATGCCCCGCCTCGGCATGGGTACCTGGCGCATGGGCGAGCGGGTGCAGGATCGCACGCGCGAGGTCGAAGCGCTGCGTGCGGGCCTCGATTGTCTTGACCGCCTCTATAGCACCCGCTGCCGCTCGCGGAACGCTGCGACCTTGGCGCGATTCCCACAGGCCGCCGCGCTGCAGAACAGGCGGCGGTGCGCCTTCGTGCGGTCCAGGAACCACAGCGTGCAGCTCGGCCCAGCGCAATGCTTCAGCAGCGCCGGCTTCTCGGCCGTGATCAGCTCCGCGATCTGAGCGGCCGCCAGCGCGACCAGTTCGTCGACTTCGTCGAGGCGATAGCGGTCGACCAGCGCCGGTCCGGCATCACCCACCACGACCTCCGCGTGGCGCAGCCCGCGCGCCAGCCAGCCGTTGAGCGGCCGCAGTTCCGCCTCCCAGGGACCTGCGGGTGCCTCACGCCAGCGCGGCAGCCAGCTGCGCGCCCATTCGCGCAGCGCTCTCGCCTGGGCTGCAGCCTCGTCGAGCGCCCCCGCGCCGAACCGGCGCCGGGCGCGCGCGGCGGCCGCGGCATTGAGCAGGCCTGCCTCGACCAACCAGCCGACGAAGGCGCGGCCGTCGCCGATGTGCTCGATCGGCACGCCCTGCGGTGCCATCCAGGTGTTAAGGAAGTCGACCGCCGCGTGGCCGCCGAGAAAGAATGACGTCATGAGCCTCATTGTAACCATAAATCGGCCGATTGACACGTTACTCCGGATTGGTGTAACGTCTATCGTGTAGCTTAAAACGTTACATCGTCCATCTTCTCCACCTATTGCCGAAGGCACCGTCATGCACAAACGATCGCTCTTCCTGAGCGCGCTGTCCGCGTTCGCCATTGCCGCCACGCTGACCTTTGCCTTTCCCCAGGCTGAGGCCGCAACCGCCAAGCGGCCGGCCCCGGCGCGCATGCCCGTCACCCACCACCGCACCGCCGTCGTCGACGGCATCACGATCTTCTACCGCGAGGCCGGTCCGGCCGACGCGCCGGTGGTGGTGCTGCTGCACGGCTTCCCGAGTTCGTCGCATATGTTCAGAAAGCTGATCCCGGCGCTGGCCGACCGCTACCGCGTGATCGCGCCCGACTACCCGGGCTTCGGCCAAAGCGCAATGCCCGATCGCAAGGACTTCGCCTACAGCTTCGCGAAGTTCGCCGAGCTGACCGATGGCCTGCTCGCGCAACTCGCCGCCACGCGCTACGCGCTCTACGTCAATGACTATGGCGCGCCGGTGGGCTACCGCCTGGCGCTGCGCCACCCTGAGCGCGTGACCGCGCTGGTGGTGCAGAACGGCAATGCCTACGACGAGGGCCTGCGCGAGTTCTGGGAGCCGATCAAGGCCTATTGGGCCGAGGGCACGCCGGAACGCCGCAACGCGCTGCGCGCAGGTACGACGCTGGAGGCCACGCGCTTCCAGTACCTCGACGGCGTGCGCGACGCGTCGCGCATTGCGCCCGAGAGCTGGCTGGTCGACCAGATGCTGTTGGACCGGCCTGGCAATGTGGAGATCCAGCTCGACCTGTTCAAGGACTACGGCAGCAACGTCGCGCTGTACCCGCAGTTCCAGCGCTACTTTCGCGAGCGCCAGCCGCCGACGTTGATCGTCTGGGGCAAGAACGACAAGATCTTCCCGGCCGAGGGCGCCCGACCCTACCTGCGCGACCTGCCCAACGCCGAACTGCACCTGCTCGACAGCGGCCACTTCGCGCTGGAGGACAAGGGCGATGAGATCGCGCGGCTGATGCGCGACTTCCTGGGCCGCACGTTGAGAGCACGCTGAGTGGGCGAGGCTGCTTGCTTGGCCGCGCGTCACCGCTCGGTTCGCTACGGAAACCCTGGAGGCGCAGCTTCAGCTCGGGACCCTCGGCCCTCCTCCGACGGGCTATCCCTGAGTGGTAGCACGAACACAGGATTAGGACTTGCCCCGCAGCGGCGGGCATCAGCGAGCGTAGTACCGCCCCCAAATGCAGGATGATCGAGATTGCCGAGAACAAGGCGACGAACGGCCAAGCGCCGTCTACGAGTCGACAGAGGGCCGCGCCACGAACCCTGAGCAGGCACCGCAAGGCGGTGTTGACTGAGCAATCCGTTGCTCTGGCGCGGTATGACTTGCTCAAGCTGCCGCAAGACTTGCCTGGGAAGTGTTGCTTTAAGCGTACAAACCGTCAGCCGACGGGTTCGTTCACTCGCTCCCCCATCTGCTTGAACGTTACCAACAAGCCTCTGCCTTGCGGCAGGCGGCAGAATTTGCCTTGTATAGGCACATCTTGGCTGGTGGGCGAAAGTCCTCGCATGAGTAGCTCACGGCAACCGTGCGGGTGGTGTCGGCGATGCCTCAAGTGCCGACGCGGCGGGAGCCGGAGGAGTCGGCAATCTGCAAGCCGCGCAGCAGGTCGCTCGTGAGTCGTCAATGACCTGGTATTGGCCGCGAAGGTAAGTTCAGCCGAGGGCGAAGCGGACGTTTGCGATTGCGCTCCCCGGCCTGGATTGGCCGGCTACTACACCGGCAGCAGCTTGAAGTCGAACACCCGCTCGGCCAGCCAGAGCCGCGATGGCCGCGATCGCCAGCGAGCCGCCCAGCATCACCGCGCGGCGGTAGAAGCAGCTGCGACGCAGGCGAAGGCCAGCGGCAGGAACACCGCGACGATCGCCAGCTGGCCGCACTTCGACGCCGAGGTTGAAGCCCACCAGCGCCAGCACCAGCGCGTCGCGCGGCAGGCCCAGGTCGGCCAGCACGCTGGCGAAGCCGAAGCCGTGGATCAGGCCGAAGACGAACGCCACCAGCCCAGCGCCGGCCGCGGAACAGCGGCCAGACGTTGTTCAGCGCCGCCAGCACGACCGACGGCCGCGATCGCCGACTCGACCAGCCGCGACGGCAGCGCGATCGACGCCCAGCGCGGCCAGCGACAAGCGTGATCGAGTGCGCGACGCGTGAACGCGGTGACGATGCTTGCAGCACGTCCCAGAACGCCGGTCGCGGAAGCCGTCGCGCCGGCCGCCAGCGCTGCCGTGTGCCGCCAGACCAGCACCGCCGGCAGCAGCAGCGACAGCAGGAACAGGATGTGGTCGAAGCCGATCCAGATGTGCCACACGCCTTCGCGCAGCGTAGTCGACGAACTGCGCGCCAGCCGGCCGGCTGCGTCCAGCTCGAAGGTCTGCTGTCGGCGCCTGCGGGCCGAGCACCGCGCTGCGCGTGCTGCCGCGCGCTGTCAGGTTGCAGCAGGCCGCGGTGCTGCGGGTCGAGTGTCGGCGAACAGCGTGTAGTCCAGGCTCGAGCGCGCGCGGCGCGCGCCGGCGCAGGCGATGCGCAGCGGCAGCACGGTGTAGGCGCCGTCGGTGTGCTCGTCGATCTGCTGCGCGCCGACGCTCGACGCGTGCACGGCTGCGCCGTCGGCGCGCACCGCCAGCCGCGCCAGCGCGTAGGCCGCGATCGTCGGCATGGCTGGCGCGCACCTCGCCCCAGGTGATGCTCGCCGTCGCCGTCGGCATCCAGGCCGATCGCGAAGTCGAGGTCGCGCAGGTGCGATGTCCCAGCGGCCGCTGATGCGCGCCGTCGTCGGACCTGCTGAGCGTCAGGTAGCTGTCGGACGGCTTGTGCGCGCAGCGCCGGCGACGCGCGGCCAGCAGCGACCAGCGACAGCAGCCGCAGCATCGCGACCGGCGCCGCATCACGCGCAGCGCCCGCGAGCTGGCCGCGCCAGCGCCGTGCAGCGCCACGCTCTCGATGCCGGTTGCGCTGCCATCCAGTCGCAGCACCGGCTCGGCCGCCGCGGGCTGGCGCGCCGCCAGCGCGGCCTCGAGCAGGATGCGCGCATCGGCCGGTTCGCGCTGCTGCTGCGTAGTTGCTGCGCGCCAGCGCCAGCGCGCGCGCGGCGTCGCCGCTGCAGCGCCAGCGCGAAGCGCGACTCTTCCTTGCGATGGCTGGTGTCGCCGCGCGGGCGCGCGGCGTCGAAGCGCGCGCCGAGCTCGCGCGCCCAGCGCGCCGCGCCGGGTCGCTGCGCGGCCTTGGCGGCGAGCGCCAGCCGCAACAGCAGCACGTCGGCGCGGCGTGCCGGTCCTTCAGCAGCGCCAGCACCTCGGCGGCGCGGCCGCGGTCGAGCAGGAAGTCGGCATAGGCGGCCAGCAGGTAGACGTCGGGCAGCCGCAGCGCCAGCGCGTCGCGGAAGGCGCGCTTCGGCGGCGGCCGACGCTCGCCGCGGCGCTCTTCGGTCTCGGCCAGCCGGGTCAGCGCCCACAGCCGCTCGTCGGGCGCGGCGCCGGCGTCGGCTGCAGCGCCGCGCGCAGCGCTCGCGGCCGCGCGGCCGCGCTGCCGGTGAGCGGCGTCGACCTGCGCCGTGCAGGCCGCGGCGATCAGCGCGCGGGGTCAGCGGCGGCCAGCCGCTCGCAGCCGCGCGCGCGGCCTGCGCGTAGTCGGCCGCACCAGGTGGATCGCGGTGCAGCCAGGCCCAGGCCTCGGCGTTGTCGGGCTCGGCCTGCAGCCGCGGCGTCGAGGTCGGCCAGCGCCTCGTCGAAGCGGTGGTCGAACTGCAGCAGACTCGGCGCGCAGCACGCGCACCGCGGCCGGCGGATCGGCCTCGCTCCACCAGGGCTGCAGCGCCGCCTGCGCATAGCCGATGTAGCGCGGGTCGCCCTTCGGCGCCGGCGCGGTCGAGTACGCCGCGGCCAATCGCACCGCGGCGCCGACGTCGCGCGGGATCGCGCCGCCACTGCGCACGCAGCGCGGCCAGTTCTCGCGCAGCACGATCGCCGGCGCGCAGCGCGAGCCGCTCGACCACCTGGTCGTCCGACGACGGCGTGTACGGCGCGCTCGCAGCGGGGCCAGCCGAGCCCACCAGCGCGATGGCGGCACACACAAAACGAAACAACGAGCCAGACATCAGGGAAACCACAGCCGAAGCCCTTCGCGCGGGTGACAAACCGTCACCGGTGTCAACCAGGCGACGTTGCCAGCTACGCTCGCGGCTCGGCCGCAGATGCACCGTTGCACTCGCCGCGCAGCGAACCGCATCACGCCACCGTGCCGGGCGTCGTGTGGGCTGGACAAACGTGTCAACCAAAGCAGCGCTCGCGCGTGAACAGCCAGGGTCCATCGATTCTCAGGGCCGCGTCCTCGCGGCCCTTTGAATGAAGGCCTTCCGACAAGCCATTCCTCAACGAAAGAGACATCATGACCAAACTGATCACTTCCCTCGTGTTCGCAGTGGCTGCCGCGGTGGCCGCCCCGGCGATGGCCGCCTCGCACGCCGGCGGCGCGCCGATGCCGGCCGACAAGGCCAGCGCCCCGGCCAAGAAGGACGACAAGGCGAAGAAGGACACCGCCAAGAAGGAGCCCGCCAAGCAAGACGCCGCCAAGAAGGAAGAACCGGCGAAGAAGTAACTCCTCGGTCAAGCGACCGATGGCACAAGGGCAGGGTCACCCCTGCCCTTGTCGTTTTGCGGCTCAGCCGTCGACGCTTGGCAGCCGATCGGCAAGCGGCCGCGCACCAGGTCGATGTTGCTGCGCAGCGCGTAGAGCTCGTCGGCGTACGACAGCGGCACGTTGACGCGCGCCACCGCGGCCTCGAGCGCGTCGAGATCCCGCGCCAGCTCGGCGCTGGTCGGCGCTGCGCCGGCATGCGTCCTCGATGGCGCGCAGCTGCGCCATACCAGCGGAACACGCGCGAGCGGATGCGGAACGCGTAGAGCGGCGGCACGATGCGCGACAGCGGCAGCAGCACCGCGACGATGATGCCCAGCGCCAGCCACATGCGCTCGACCAGGTTGGCCAGCCAGAACGGCAGGTAGCGCTGCAGGAACGGCATGCCGCCCTGGATGGCACGCTCGGCCTCGCGCGAGATCGGGTACTCGCTTTGCTCGATGGTGGGGAATTCGCGCGCGCGGTTGAACCAGCCGGCCGGGCCGTGCAGCTGCGCGCAGCCTGCGCAAACAGTTGCACCAGCGCGGGGTGTGTGGTCTCGCGCGCCAGCAGCGCCGTGGTGGTGGCGACCAGGCGCACGTCCTGCGGCGGTAGGTCGCTGCGCCAGGTCGACGATGCCGCGCGGCAGCACCACCGGCGACTAGGAACGGGAAGCGCCGCGAATAGGCCTCCGATTGCGCGAAGTCGAACAGCTGACGCCGGGCGTCCGCAGCAGCATCTGCACCATCAGCGACTCGGGCGCCGACGCGAACACGATGGCGTCGATGCTCGCCCTCGAGAAAGGCCATCACCGCCGGCGTCTGTTCCAGCTGCGACAGCATCAGCGCGCGCGGGTCGATGCCGTTGGCCTCGAACAGATTGCTGCACCAGCCGCGGCACGCCGCTGCCGTCGGTGCCGGCATTCATGCGCAGGCCCGGCAGCTCGGCGAGCGCGTCAGGGTCGGCGCCTTCAGGGCGCTTGGCGGCGTCCTCGCGATAGAACAGCCACACCGGTTCGTAGAACAGGCTGCCCAGTGACGTGAGCCCCACGTTGCTCGAATCGTCGGCGACCAGCCCCGGGGCATCGACGCCGCCCTGCACGAACGCGACGTCGACGCCCGAAAGCGGGTCGCGCAGCAACGCCAGGTTCTCGACCGCGCCCTGCGTGAAGCGCAACTCCACCTGGATGCCCTCTTTCGCGAGCAGCGTGGCGTAGCGTGCACCGAACTCGGCATAGGCGCCGCGCTCGCCGCCGGTGGCCAGCACCATGCGGCGTGGCGGTGCCGGGTCGAGCAACCAGTACGCAGCGACCAGCAACAACAACGTCAGCAGCAGAAACGGGCCCGCGGTGGCGAGCAGGTCACGCGTCGACACCAGCGTGTGGCGAACGACGTGGGGCATGCGCGGGCGCTTCATGGGCGCGAACGATACCTCGGGTCGCGGCGTCGCATCCGTTGCCCGCGGGACAGCGTACCAGCCCCGGTGACCGAACACGGCACTTCACGAAACCGGATTCAACAGGAGATCCCCATGAGTCTTCGCCACCGTCGTTTGTTCCTCGCCCGCTCGGGCCAGCTCACGCTCTCGGCCGCCGCCGTGGCGGCGCTGGCCGGCACTGCCACCGGCGCCGCCGCGCAGATGGCCGATCCCGCCAAGGACGTGAGCATCCTCAATGTCGCGCTCGGGCTGGAGCACGAAGCGATCAACGCCTATCAATTGGGCGCGGGCAGCGGCCTGCTGCAGAAACCCGCGCTCGACGTGGCGGTGATGTTCCAGTCGCACCACAAGGCACACCGCGACGCACTGACGGCCACCATCCAGAAGATGGGCGGCAAGCCGGTGGCGGAAAAATCACTCGACGAATACGCCAAGGCCTTGAATGCGGCCTCGCTGCAGAATCAGGCCGACGTGCTGACGTTGGCTGCCAAGCTCGAGCTCGGCGCCACCAACGCCTACCTCGGCGTGATCCCGGCGTTCACCGACAACAAGCTGGGACAGGTGGCCGCGCGCCTGGCCGCCGATGAGACGATGCACTGGACTGCGTTGTCGTCGGCGTTGGGCCGCATGCTGCCGGCCGGTGCGTTGAGCTTCGGAGCCTGAGTGCGCGCGGCGTGCCCGCGTTGCGGGCCGTCGCTGCCCCATCAGGCGTCAACGACCAGGCGCCGCTCGATGCGGCGATCCGGCACCAGCCAGATCAACGCCACGACGACGTACAGCGCGCACGAGATCCACGGGCTGACGAACGCCAGCGGGATCGCTGCCAGGTACAGAGCGGCGAGGCCTTGCCTTTCCAGTCGCTCCCGACCGCCATGCAGCGCGGAATCCGGGCCGTTGACCGCGACGATGCGCTGCTGGAGGATGAAGTAGGCGATCGCCGCCATCAGCAGCACCACGCCGTACAGCGCCGTGGGCAGCGCGGCGAAGTGGTTCTCGCCCATCCAGCCGGTGGCGAACGGGAACAGCGACAGCCAGAACAGCAGGTGCAGGTTGGCCCACAGCACGCCGCCGGTCGACCTGTTGCGTCGGCGTGCAGCATGTGGTGGTGGTTGTTCCAGTAGATGCCGACGTAGACGAAGCTCAGCACGTAGCTCGAGGAACACCGGCCAGCAGCGGCTGCAGCGCGTCGGACGTCGGCTCGTGCGGCACCTTCAACTCCAGCACCATGATGGTGATGATGATGGCGAGCACGCCGTCGCTGAACGCTTCGAGCCGCCCTTTGCCCATCGTTTGACCCCCGATCGTGGTGGCTATCATGCCGTGCCCGCGACAACCGGCACCGTCTAGCCTATGCATTGGAACTCCCTTGCGCGCCGACTGCTGCTCGCGGTGCTGGCGGCCCTGAGCTTCGCCAGTCACGCCGCCGCGCTGCGCATCGCCAGCGCCTTCGACCCGCAGACGATGGACCCGCACGCGCTGGCGCTGCTGTACCACATCGCGCGTCGGCGTTCCAGATCTACGACAGCCTGGTCGGCCGCGACGAGCACTTCAAGCTCGAGCCGGCGCTGGCCGTGTCGTGGCAGATGGTCGACGCCGACGACGTGGCGCTTCAAGCTGCGCCACGGCGTGACGTCTTCCACGACGGCACGCCGTTCACTGCCGACGACGCGGTGTTCTCGATCGAGCGCGCGCATGGGCCCGCCTCGCAGCGCTCGTTCCAGCTCAAGGGCGTGACCGGCCGTCGAGAAGGTCGACGCGCTGACGATCGACTTCTTGCTCGCGGCGCCCGACGCCGTGCTGCCCGGAGAAGCTGCAGTTCGTCGGCGATGATGAGCAAGGCCTGGTGCGCAGAAGCACGGCGTGCGAGAAGGCGCAGGACTTCAACGGCAAGCAGGAGATCTTCGCCGTGCGCAACGCCAACGGCACCGGGCCCGTTCAGGCTCGAACGCTACGAGCCCGACGTGCGCATCACGCTCAAGCGCCACGCCGCGCTGGTGGGGCGGGGCCGACAAGCGCACGCGGCAACCTCGACCAGGTCGACTTCGTCAGCCATCAAGCTCCGACGCGCACGCGGCTGGCGGCGCTCAGCTCCGGCGAGGTCGACCTGGTGCTCGACCCGCCGTTCCAGGACATCGAGCGCCTGAAGACCGATCACGCCGCATCGGCTGCTGCAGACCGCCGACATCGGCCAGCAGTACTTCACCTTCGACCAGGCGCGCGACGAGCTGCTGGACGGCGACGTCAAGGACCGCAATCCGTTCAAGGACCTGCGCGTGCGCCAGGCCGTCTGCCACGCGCTGAACGTGAGCTGATCGTGCGACAAGGTGCTGCGCGGCCAGGCCACGCCCACCGGCGCCTTCCTGTCGCCGCGGGTCGACGGCTCGACCGGCCGAACTCGACAAGCGGCTGCCGTACGACCCGGCGCGGGCGCGCGCGCTGCTGCCGAAGCCGGCTACCCGAACGGCTTCGCGGTGACGCTCGACTGCGTCAACGTCGCCTATCGCGAGAACGTCTGCCAGGCGGCGGCCGCGATGCTCACGCAGGTGGGCATCCGCACGCACGCTGCGCAGCTCGCCCGACCAACCAGTTCTTCCCGCAAGCTGAGCCAGGCCACGGCGAGCTTCGTCGAGTTCGGCTGGACGCCGACGCCCGACCCTGGGCCTCGCTGAACGCGCTGTTCCGCACCTTCGACAGCCGGCGGCATGGGCACCTTCAACGCCGGCCGCTACAGCAACCCCAAGCTCGACGTGCTGATCGATCGGCTGCGCGTCGAGCCCGACCTCACGCGCCGCCGCGCGATGGTCGCCATCGCGCTGCGCATGGTGCACGACGACCTGCCCTACATCCCGTTGTACCGGCGCACGCTGAATTGGGCGATGGCAAGAAGGTGAGCGCGGTGCAGTGGCCCAACGACACGATGGAGCTGCGCTGGGTGAAGGTGCGCTGACGGCGGTCTGCGCCGTCCGACGTGCGCGCGTGGCAGCGCCACTGCCACGCGTCGATCGCGTCAGGCGTCGATTCGCGAGCGCAGGCGTGCTTTCAGCATGTCCACCAGTGGCGCGATGCACGACGGCGGGAAGGGTGACACGCTGCTGACGTTGATCTCGCACAGCACGTAGCGCTCGGGCCCGTTTGCGGTGCGCTCGCCCGGAATGAAATCACAATCCCACAACAACGGCAATCGTTCGCGCTGACACGCCGACCCGCTCGCACAGCATCTTGAGCCAACTCCCCTCCAGGAGCGCCTTCAGTTCCTGGAAGCGGCGGGTCGTGAGCGTCGTGGTACAGCCTGGGACCCGCGGCCGGCGCAGGCGCATCGCCGGCGCCGGGATGCAGCGCATTGACCGATTGGTGGCCGAACCCAGCCACCCGGTCGGCCACGAGGTAGGCGCGCACCATGCCGTCGACGAGGCGAGGCTGCCAGGCCTGATCGATCATGTGGCCGCCGTGGGCGAGCTCGAAGTACGGCGCCATCGCCTGCAGCACGGTCTCGAGGTCGACACGGTCGCATCGCTGCCGCGTTGCGCGTGGCGCAATTGCAGCCGCGTCGTGTCGCCGGCTGCGCCCGCGAACTCGACCCGCCAGACGCCAATGCCGCTGTGCCCGCGATGCTGCTTGAGCACGCGCGCGCCGCCGCCCAGGCGTTGCGGCAGTTCGGCACGCAGTTGCTGCAGCGTATCGACGCGATGCACATCGCTGCCGAACGGCAAGTCGCGCGTCTGCACCAGCACGTCCTTGGTGCCCATACTCAGGATCGTGTCGGGATGCGCGCTGACGAACACACCCGCGTCTGACGCCTCGCGCAGGATCGCGTCGAGGCGATCGCGGCGACGTCCGCCTTCGATCGGGTTGCACCAGACGAGCACGCCGTCGACGCGGCGAACTGCGTGGCGACCTCATCGGCGAAGTCGTCGTGGTAGACGGCCGGCTCGGCGTGAATGCCCGCCGTCCCGCAAGCCTGGAACAACGCATTGAACCGGCTCTCTGCCGGGTCGGCGCGGTCGCGCGCCGCGCGGTCACCCGGGTACAGCAGTGCCAACGATGGGATGGGTGTCATCGGCGGATCTCGCTCGTGGACATCGTCTGGCCTGCGCCGTCATGGAGCGTACGCGAACGCATCGAACAGCGTGACGCTGTCGGCTTTGGTCCAGACGCCGGCCTTGCCGGGGCCCTGGATGTGGCTGTCCTGCAGATCGATGCGACGCACGCCGTCCAGCGTCACGCGGATCGCGGTGCCCTTGAAGTCCACACGCAGCGTGTGCCACACACCGTTGGCCACCGGCGCGTCCTTGTATTCGATCGTGCGCCGCGAGCTCCGGTGGTGTGGTACAGCGACACGTTGTTCTCCAGCGCGTTGGCGCGCGCGACGTAGTAGTTGTCGCCGTCCTTCCAGCGCCACACCAGGCCGCCGGCCTGGTCTTCGCGGCCGGCCAACGGACGAAAGCGCACCTCGACCCAGCCGTCGGCAAGCGCGATGTCGTTTTTCACGCACCACGCAAAGGCTGCCTGACCCGATTGTTTCAACACCGAGTGCCCGAGTTCGGCATCGGCCTCGACGCTCCACTTCGGCGTGCCACGGCCGGTGGCACCGCAGGTCCAGCCGGCGGGCGGCTGGCCGATGGGGTGAGCATCGAAGTTCATCGGCTCAGCCCGCATCGCCGCCGGCAGCAGCGCCAGCATCCACAGCCACTTCATCGCTGTCTCCTGGTGGAGCACGCGTTGCTGCCAAGGTGCGCGTCATGACGCGACCTCGTTCGGCTCGCGGGGTTTCAGGTGAAGGCCCTGGTCTTGCCGCCGATCGCCCGCCAGGCCGCATGGCCCCCTTCATGTACTTGGCATCGAAGCCGGCGTCACGCAGCGCGCTCGCGGTCCGGCAGCCGACATGGAAGCCGTAGACGCAGAACACGACCACCGGCTCGCGCCTTGGACAGCTCGCCCGCCCATTCCTTCACGCGCTCGGGGTCGCGCCAGGTGGCACCTTCGCATGATGTCCTGCGTGCGCGAGACGTAGTGCCGTCGGCCGCGCATCGATGAACTGCACCGGCTTGCCCGCGTCGAGCATCGCCTTGACCTCCTCGACCGTGACGCCCGGGAGGTCACCGAACTCCGGCTGCACGAGCGGCCGCGGCGGCGTCCACCTTCGACAGCGTCCTCGTAGCGCGCGTGCGACCGCCTTCCAGTCGATGTTGCGCATGTAGGCGTCGACGTAGGCCTTGGCGTTGGCGCCGAAGTCGATGTGGTAGGCGTGCTCGTACATGTCCAGCGCCAGGATCGGGATGCCGCCGGCAACGGCCTGGCTGTGCTCGGCGGCGTACTGGTTGATCGAGCCGCCGGTCGCGCGGCACATAGGTGAGCAGGACCCAGCCCGAGCCGCCCGCCAGCGCGTTGCCCATCGCCACGAACTCCTCGCGCCAGCGATCCGCCGAGCCGAAGTCGCGCGCCAGGGCCTCGTGCCATCGCGTCGGGCGGCCGCCGCCTTCGCCGACGCCAGGCAGGCGAAGTAGAGCTCGTGCAGCAGCGTCGAATTGAGCGCGATCAGCTCCTCGCGCTTCAAACCGTTGATCAGCGTAGCCGGGCGTGCTTCGCAAAGTCGAGCGACTTCGAGCTGCTCGCGCTGATCGCGTTCAGGCGCCGCAGCGCGCCGCCGTAGTTGTTCTCGTAGTGGCTCTCGATCAGCTTCAGCGACAGGCCGTTCAGCGTCCACGGACGGCAGTGAATGGGAGTCAGGGTGTAGCGCATTGGATGCTCCTTTCGTGGCCACGCGGGAATCGGCGCGGGCCCGCTACGGTTCTCTCATTCGATCGGTCGCACGGGCAACGCCGCCTCGCGCCAAGCGGCGATGCCGCCGTCGAGATGGCGCGCATCGACACCAAGTGCGCGCAGCGCGGCGGTCAGCCCCTGGCTGATCTCGTGACCAAAGGCGCAGTAGACGACGGCCGGCTGCGCGGTGCTGACTTTGGTCTTTCCAGTCGAGCCAGCGCGCGGGTCGCGCCACTGGCCGCCGGCGATCTCGTCGCCGTCGGCCGTGCGCTTCTCGTCGCGGCGCACGTCGAGCAGCGTGAACGTCATTTCGCCGCGCTGCCACAGCGCGAGTTCGGGCACGGTGATGTGGCTCATCACAATCCTCCGGAGAGCTGGCTGCGGGTCCAGTGGACGACGAGGCCGGCCACTGCGCACGCAGCGATCACTTCAATGACGCCGCGCTTGAAGCGGAACAGCGCGACCGCGGCGGCCGCCGCGATCAGCGCCAGACGGCCAGTCGAAGCGGCCCGTCGGAGCCGCGCGGCCACAGCACGTGCCAGCCGAAGAACAGCGCCAGGTTGACGATCACGCCGACCACCGCGGCGGTGATCGCCGTCAGCGGCGCGGTGAACTTCAGGTCGCCGTGCGTCGACTCGACCAGCGGCGCCGCCGGCGAGGATGAACAGGAACGACGGCAGGAAGGTGAACCAGGTGACCACCGCGGCGGCCAGCGCGCCGGCGACGAACGCGCGCGTCGGGCCCGAACAGCCTGCCTGCGTCGCAGCCGCCGACGAAGCCGACGAACGCCACCACCATGATCAGCGGGCCGGGCGTGGTCTCGCCCAGCGCCAGGCCGTCGATCATCTGCGGCGCCGTGAGCCAGCCGTGATGCTCGACCGCGCCCTGGTAGACGTACGGCAGCACCGCGTACGCGCCGCCGAAGGTCAGCAGCGCCGCCTTGGTGAAGAACCAGCCCATCTGCGTCAGCGTGCCTTGCCAGCCCTGCAGCGCGACCAGCCCGACCATCGGCAGCCGCCCACAGCGCGAAGCCCACGGCCAGCACGCAGCGCCAGTCGCGTGCGCGCGAAGCGCGCATGCGGCGGCGTCGGCGTGTCGTCGTCGATCAGCGCCGGTCCGTGCGCCGCGCTCCGCCGTGCGCATGGCCGCCGCCGACGCGAACGCGCTGCCGGCGCCACGCGCCCGCCGACGTAGCCGATCAACCGCTGCGGCCAGCACGATCAGCCGGAAACGGCGCATCGCAGCGCGAAGATCGCGACGAACGCCGCCGCCGCGATGCGCCCACAACCAGCGCGTTCTTCAGCGCGCGCGAGCCGATGCGATGGGCCGCGTGCACGACGATCGCGGTCACCGCCGGCTTGATGCCGTAGAACAGCCCGGCCACCACCGGCACGTCGCCGAAGCGCCATGTAGATCCACGACAGCGCGATCAGGATGAACAGCGACGGCAGCACGAACAGCGCGCCGGCGACGATGCCGCCCCAGGTGCGGTGCATCAGCCAGCCGATGTAGGTGGCGAGCTGCTGCGCCTCGGGCCCGGGCAGCACCATGCAGTAGTTCAGCGCGTGCAGGAAGCGCCGCTCGGAGATCCAGCGCCGGCGCTCCACCAGTTCCTCGTGCATGATCGCGATCTGCCCGGCCGGCCCGCCGAAGCTGATGAAGCCGAGCTTCAGCCAGAAGCGGAAGGCTTCGCCGAAGCGTCACGGCGGCCGGCGCCGGCGGCGCAGGCTCGGTGAGCGCGTCGACATTCAGCGCGGTCTCCTGCTCGAAGGCGACGAGCAGGCCGTCGAACACGCCGGCGGCGGCCGGCAGCAGCTGGTCGTCGTCGGCGATCGCTTCGCGCATGCCGGCGAGCACGCGTTCGACGCCCGGCGGCTCTCGGGCGGCGGCACGCCGCCGGCGTCGAGGTCGTGCACGAGCGCGCCGAGGCGCAGCAGCGCCGGCCGCTCAGGCCGAAGCTCGCCAGCAGCGTCTCGAACGTCACCTGCGCGCCGACGTGGCTGAAGCGTGGCGCCGTCGAAGTCGAAGCCGAGCGCGCGCTTCGGGCAGTCGGCCGAGCGACTCGAGCCAGAGGAAGCGCGCCTTGCGGTCGATGAAGCGGCGGATCAGCCACGCGCTCGCGAGCCGGTCGACCCACGGCCGGCGCCGCGTGGCCCAGACGCGGCCCTGGTAGTCGGCCGCGTCGCAGCCGCTCGATCGCCTCGGCGATGCCGCGTGCGGCTCGTCGGGCGCCGTCGGCGACGCGCGGCGTCGGCCTCGAGCGCATCGCAACGCCGCTTGCGTCTGCGCGCTGCGCTTCACCGGGAAAGAAGTCGATCGCCGCCAGCTGCTCGAAGGCCTTGCGCAGCTTGCGCGCCTGCTTCATCACCTCGTGCCGCGCTGTCGCCATCGAGCGCCGCGCGCAGTTGCCGTGCTCGGTCAGCAGCGCGCCGAACTCGGCCGCGCGGTCGAACAGCGCGCGCGGATCCAAGCCGCCGGCGGGCTCACCGGTGAGCACTGGCGCATACCGCCGCTGCGCGCGCACGTCATCGGCCACCGCTCGCAGCGTCGGCGCGTGGGCGTCGCCGCCGGCAGCAGGTAGACGCCGTCGCGCAGCACCGCCGCGCCGCAGGTTTTCAGCGCGCGCCAGGCGCGCATGCGCGCGGTGGCGTTTTCGGTGGGCAAGGACAACACGAGCAGGTGCCAAGACAAGATGTCGCGTACTCTACATCATGTTGACTATCCTACACAACTCCAGGCTGGCAACGAGGTCGTCATCGGCACGCGCCACGGCAGCGCGTTGGCGCCTTGAAGCCGCGCAGCGAAAAGATTGATGGCACCGACCGTGCGTCAGCGCTTGCGGTAGGCGGTGGCGAGGGCGACGGCGAGCACCACCAGCGCGACCATCAGGGCGAGGCCCGAGCGCGCGTGGATGTCGTGCAGCCAGACCTGCTGGCGCCAGAAGCCCGGCGTCTGTGGCCAGTGGCGCCACACCAGCACGATCCACAGCGCCATGCAGCCCCACAGCCAGCCGAGCCATTGCACCGAGCGGAACGCGCGGTGGCGGAAGCCCGCGATGAAGGCCCAGAACGCGGGCACGACGAAGCAGCCGACCCAGAACCACCAGTCGGCCTGGTGGCCTGCGCGGCAGCGAAGCCCAGCATCACGCAGGCACAGCACGAAATTGAGCGCTCGCAGCACGCCACCATCGTACGAGCGGCCTCACACCACGAGGCCCGCCACGATCACCGACACCAGCACCCACGCCAACAACAGCACGATCGCCAGCCACACCAGCAGCACGATGGCCGCCCCCCACAGCAGGCGCGGCAACTGATCGGACCCGGTCTCGGCCTCGGCCACACGCGCCAGCCACAGGTGACGCGGCGTCAGCTTGACCGCCAGCGCGATGCCCAGCGGCAGCAGGATCACATCGTCGAGCAGCCCGAGCACCGGAATGAAATCAGGGATCAGGTCGATCGGGCTCAGCGCGTAGGCCAGCACCAGCACGGCCACCAGCTTGGCCAGCCGAGGGGTCTCGGGGTGGCGAAACAGCTTCCACAGCGCCAGCAGGTTGGTGGCCAACCGCGCGGTGTTGGCGCGGCGTAGCAGCTTGCCCCAGCGACTCATGCATTCATTTTGCGCTGCGGGGGCGCGCGCCCTGCGCGGCGCGGGAGCGCGGCATCGGCTCCATCCACGACAGCGCGCGAACGGCGCTGCCGCGAGCGCAGTCGCGGCAGCGCACGGCTTGCCTCTACGCGCTGACGATCCAGCCTTCCAGCGGGTCCACGTGCGCCGGCAGGCCGAAGTGCGGCCGCCGTGCTGGCCCAGGCCGCCTGCACCAGGCACAGCACGGCGTCGAGCGCGTCGCCGCCGGCATCGTCGAGCAGCGTCTCGCGCTGCGCGTGGGTCAGCTGCAGCCGCAGCCCCAGCCGCGTGCGGCCCTGCTCCAGCGCATCGACGATGTCCGTGCGCGCGACAGGCGCGTCGGGCGTCTGCCTGGCAGCGCTCGTCGCTCTTGTAGCAGCGCTGCCGATCAGCTCGCGCGCCAGCAGGCCCGGGTAGGCCTCGAGCGCCACGCGGCGGCGTCGCCCGCGTGCAGGCCCGGCAGGTGCACGCCGGCCGCCAGCAGCAGCGGCAACGCCGGCATGCAGCATGTAGGCCACCGGCGGGTTGACCCACTTCATCGACGGGCTGGAGCCGGCCGGGCGGTCGCAGGCGCGGTGGGCGAACTTGTCGCCGGCGGGCCGCGCGTCGCAGAAGGCGGCGAAGGTGGCGCGGATCTGCGGCGCGGCTCAAGCGCCGCGTAGTGACGCATGCAGCGCGAGCCAGTCGCGCGGCCAGCCGAGGTGTTCGACCAGCTCGCGCGGCAGGCCGAACGGAAAGTCGAAGCCGCCCACCCAGGGCCCGGGCTGCGCCAGCCACCGGCCGAAGCCGTCGAGCGCCTCGAACCGCTGCAGGTGGCTGAGCGGTGACCGTGGCATTCGACAATTGGCCGTGCGCCACCACCACCGGCTTGCGCCGCGTCGGGCCGGCTGGAAAAATCGACGCCGATCAACGAAGGAGAGCCGTGCATGCGACGCACACCCTAGCAGCAGTGCGTGCGGGCGGTGGCTGCCCGCATGCCCTCGCGGGCGCGCACCGGCCCTGGCGACCTTCCAGACAATCGAATGCGAGCCAGAATCGCCGCATGCGTCAGCGGAGGTCAGCGTCAGGGCAGCAGGCGTACTCAGCAGGCTTGCGTCGGCGCTGCGGCGCTGTGCCGCATTGGTGGTGTTGGCGGGTATCGCCATGGCAGCGGGAGCGCAAGCGGTGAGTGCGGCGGCGGCGGCGGCCCAGCTGCGCGAGGCCACTGCGGCCGCGGCACGCGGCACCCTGCTGCAACCCCTCGCCCTCGACGCCCGCAGCGACTGGCATTACACGCCGCGCAGCCGCGTGGGTGTGGCCTGGCGCGACATGACGCCGCCCAGCGCGACGCCACCACCGCGCTGCTGCGCTCGGCGCTACCGACAACGGCCTCGACAAGGTGCGCGCCATGATGGCGCTGGAGATCGCGCTGCGCGAGCTCGAGACCTTCGGCCCTGCGCGCGACCCCGAGAACTACGCGGTGGCGATCTACGGCGAACCCGCCGGCGATAGGCCGTGGGGCTGTCGCATCGAAGGGCATCACCTGTCGCTGCACTTGACCCTGCAGGGTGATCGTTATGTCGCCACGTTGCCGCAGTTCTTCGGCGCCAACCCGGCGCGCGTGCCGCGTGACTTCGGCGGGTCGCTGCGCGCAGGGCAGCCGCGTCCTCGGCAAGGAGGAGGACGGCGCACGCGTCGCTGCAGGCATCGCTGTCGCCGCGCAGCGGCGACGGCGATGTTCGACACCCGGCCCTATGGCGACATCGTCTCTCGCAATGCCGCGCGAGCGCAGCCGCCCGACGCCCAAGGGCGTCGCCTTCGACGCAGCTGTCCGCCGCCCAGCAGGCCCAGCTGCTGTCGCTCATCGGCGCCTTGGCCGAGCACCTGCGTCCCGAGTTGGCGCAAGCAGCGGCTCGAGCGTGTGCGCGCGGGGCCGGGCTCGCGTCGATCCGTTTCGGCTGGGCCGGCGCCACCGAACCCGGGCAGCCGCACTATTTTCGCATCCAGGGCGCCACCTTCCTGATCGAGCTCGACAACTCGGGCGGCAACCACATCCATTCGGTCTGGCGTGACTTCGCCGGCGACTGGGGCCGCGACATGCTGGGCGAGCACTACGCGCAGCCGGCCCGAGCCACGGTCACGGCCCGCGCTGATCGGGCAGCACCTCCGACAGCGGCACGCGCGGCGGCCGCAGCGCGCCGATCGGCGCGCGGCCGCGGCCCGGGCATCGGGTACAACGGCGGCAGCGCCGCACCCGGCCGCCCCCGAATGAACCATCGCCACGTCACGCTGCGCCAGTTCCGCTACTTCATCGCCGTGGCCGAGAGCGGCTCGGTGGCGTCGGCGTCGCGCATGCTCAACATCGCGCAAAGCGCGCTGACCAAGAGCCTGATGGAGCTTGAGGCCGAGCTCGGCAGCAGCCTGTTCGCGCGCAGCTCCAAGGGCATGACGCTGACGCCGCAGGGACACCGCTTCCTGGTCAGCGCCCGCAAGGTGATCGGCTCGGTGGCCGACGCGCTGCGCCTGCACGGCGGCGAAGCCGCGTCGGGCCTGTCGGGCGTGCTGTCGGTGGGGGTCACCAGCCTGGTCGCGGGCTACTACCTGAGCGAGCTGTTCAGCCGCTTCCGGCGCAACTGTCCGGCGGTGCGAGGTGTTCGTCACCGAGGACACGCCGCGCTTCCTGGAGCATCTGCTGATCAACGGCGAGCTCGACGTCGCGATCATGGTCAGCAACGCGCTCAGCGAGCCGCAGGCGATGGTGTCCGAAACGCTGACGCGCAGCCCCAACCGCGTCTGGCTGCCGGCCAACCACGAGCTGACCGCGCGCGACGAGATGACGCTGGCCGAGTGCGCGGACTGCGACCAGATCGTGCTCGAGGCCGACCGCATCGACGACCTGATGAGGGCGTCTGGGCGCGCCACCAGCTCAAGCCGCGCATGATCCTGCGCACCTCGTCGCTGGAGGCGGTGCGCTCGCTGGTCGGCGCGGGCGCCGGCATCGCGGTGCTGCCCGACTTCCTGTACCGGCCGTGGACGCTGGATGCCGAACACGTCGAAGTGCGGCGCCTGCGCGACGAGGTGCCGACGATCGACGTCGGCCTGGTGTGGCGGCGCGGCTCGGGCCTGAAGCCGGCGGCGGCCGAGTTCATCGACCTGGCGCGCGAGCAGTCGCGGCGCGGCGCGCCTGACCCTGCGGGGCCTAAGGCACCACCAGCCGGCCCAGCACCACCAGCGGCGCAGTCGCACCGACGCCGGCGCGCACGACCACCGATTCCCCGGGGGCCAAGCCGGCCCCGGCGGGCAGGATGTGGCCGATGGTGATGCCGTGCGACACCAGCACCACCAGCTCGCCCGCCTTCAGCGATTCGACGTAGCGTTTCACCGCCGCAGCCTGGGCATCGGCGCTGCTGCGGTCTTCGAAGATGTTGGACAGCGCGGTCCAATCGTCGTGGCGGCCGAAGGCCAGCGTCGCCGTGTCGCGCGTGCGGCACCACGGCGAATTGCGCACCGCCGTGAGCCGCAGTCCGCTGGCGGAAAACCACTGGCCGATGCGTTTGGCATGCGCGATGCCACTGTCGGCGAGGTTGCGTTGACCCTCGCAGCGCTCGAGCCGCCAGCCCGGCGGATCGCCGACCCCGGGTGTGGTCTGCGTGTGGCGCATCATCACCACGGCACCGGCGCGCAACTCGCGCAGCAGCGCGGCGTCGTCGGTGCGGGCGGCACCGTGCAACCCGAGCGGCAGGGCGCCGCCCAGCATGGCCACGCGACGGCGCGATATCAGTGTGCTCATGCCTGAAGCTTCCGCCATCGGGCTGCACGATCCGCGGAAACCCGGACCACCGACCGGGTTTTGCGGGCCATCGCCGTGCCGGCGCGGTCAAGCTGACGCCACGCACCGGATGGGGAACACCCTGAGAACGAAAGTGAGCCTCTCGCGCGTAATACGCGCTGCATCACCATCACTGAAGGGAACCGTCCATGCGCAAACTCCGGAGTCCTGGCCTCGGCTGCCGCGGCCGTCGCTCTTGCTGGCGTCCTGCGCCAGCACGCCGTCCACCGGGCCGATGAGCTTCTTCGTCACCAGCGCCGGCAGCGGACGCGGCGCCGACCTCGGCGGCCTGGCCGGCGCGGACGCCATGTGCCAGCGGCTGGCGGCGTCGGCCGGCGCCGGCGGCAAGACCTGGCGCGCCTACCTCAGCACGCCGCCGCACCTTCGCCGCCGGCAACAACGCCGGCCGTCGCCGGCGATGCAACGCGCGCGACCGCATCGGCAACGGGCCCTGGTACAACGCCAAGGGCGTGCTGGTCGCGCGCGACGTCGACGCACCTGCACAACGGCAACAACCTGAGCAAGGACACCGCGCTGGACGAGCGCGGCAACGTGGTCAAGGGCCGCGGCGACACGCCCAACGAGCACGACATCCTGACCGGCTCGCGCGCCGACGGCACCGCCTTCGCGCCGCAGACCGACACCACCTGCAAGGCCTGGACGAGCAGCACCGACGGCTCGGCCATCGTCGGCCACCACGACCGCTCGGGCCCGATGCCGGAGAACTGGGCGCAAGTCCTGGAACTTCTCGCACCAGTCCGCCGGCTGCAGCCAGGAGGCGCTGGTGCGCACCGGCGGCGCGGGGCGCTTCTACTGCTTCGCGGCGAACTGACCTTTGCAACGATGCCGCCGTGCAGGTCATGGCGGCATCGAGGTGCTGCTCACCCGTCACGGCTCGCACTCTGCGAAAACGCCGTGAGGTGCGTCCGAAGGCACGCTCCTTGCCTGGATGCGAGCATGGACCGCCAGAAAGACCTCGACGAGCTCGCCCAGGTTGACCGTCTGATCGTCGATGCCGAGCGGCGCCTTCGGGATCTGGAGATGACGATGCGCGAGACAGGCGCCACCTCGCGCGACGATGCCGTCAAGGCTACAGACCTGCTGGCGTCTTTGCGCCTGGCTCTCGTCAAGTACAAGGCGCGGCGCGCTGCCATCGTGCAGTTCATCCAGGACACCGAGTCCGGGCGGCTGTATAACGGGCCAGGGTCGAACGGGCGCCACCGGCTCGCAGGCACCCGGCCATCGCGATCGAACGGCCCCACTGGACTGGCGCACTACGCCAACCCGTTGCCCTCAATTACCGGCGCGTTTGCGGTGCGGTCACGGGTGGCGCAAGTGGAGTTCCGAACATCCCGCGTCGAACCTGACCGCCAGGGCAGGCAGGTCCACCATGCGATGATCGATGCGTGCTGAAGAGTCTGAAGGAGTTGTTCGACAGCTTGCGGCCACCATCGGATAGTGATGCGCAGGCCGGCGAACACGCGTTGCAGCTGGCCACCGCGGTGATGCTGGTGGAGGTGATGCGGGCTGACGCCACCTTCCATGCCGGTGAGCGCGAGGCCGTGCGCGCGGCGCTGCGCGACAAATTCGCGCTGACCGATGACGAGGTGGCGCGGCTGGCCGAGCTGGCTGAAACCACGGCCCACCAGGCCACCGACCTCTACAGCTTCACCTCGCGCATCGACGAACGCTTCGAGATGGCGCAGAAGATCCGCATGATCGAACACATGTGGCGCGTGGCCTATGCCGATGGCCACCTGAGCGAACACGAGCGCCACGTGCTTGTGGCGCATCGCCGACTTGCTGCATGTGCCGCAAGGCGCGTACGTGCACGCGCGCATGCGCGCCCAGCGCGCCGCTGGCCGGGCGTGCGGGCTCGCCGCAGCGCCTCATCTTCACCATCACGTGCCGGGCCACGGTGTAGTCCTCCAGCGCGTACATGCGACATGTCCTTGCCGTAGCCCGATGACTTCAGGCCGCCGTGCGGCATCTCGTTGACCAGCATGAAGTGGGTGTTGATCCAGGTGCAGCCGTACTGCAGCTGCTCGGCCACCCGCATCGCCTTGGCCGACGTCCTGCGTCCAGACCGAGGAGGCCAGGCCGTAGTCGCAGTCGTTGGCCCAGGCGATCGCCTGCTCGGCGTCGGTGAAGCGCGTCACCGCAGACGACCGGGCCGAACACCTCGCGTCGCACGATCTCGTCGTCCTGCCGCGCGCCGGCGATCACCGTGGGCTCGTAGAAGAAGCCGTTGCCGCGCGCGCGACCTTGCCGCCGGTGGTGATCTCCATGTGGCCGGTCGATCTGCGCCCGCTCGACGAAGCTGGCGACGCGGTTGCGCTGGCGGTCGGAGATCAGCGGGCCGATCTCGACGCCCTCCTCGTCCTGCGTGCCGACCTTGATGACTGGACACGCGCTGAGTCAGGTCGGCCACCAGCTTGTCGTAGATCTTCGCGCCGGCGTAGACGCGGCAGGCGGCGGTGCAGTCCTGGCCGGCGTTGTAGTAGCCGAAGGCGCGCAGGCCCTCGACCACCGCTTCCAGGTCGGCGTCGTCGAACACGATCACCGGCGCCTTGCCGCCGAGCTCGAGGTGGGTGCGCTTGAGCGTGCGCGCGGCGGCCTGCAGCATCTTGCGGCCGGTGGCGACGTCGCCGGTCAGCGAGACCATCGCGCACCTGCGGATGCTCGACCAGCGGCTGGCCGACGCTGGCGCCGCGGCCCGGAGACGACGTTGAGCACGCCCTTCGGGAAGATCTCGGCCGCCACCTGCGGCCAGCAGCAGCGAGGTCAGCGGCGTCTGCTCGCTCGGCTTGAGCACCACGGTGTTGCCGGCGGCCAGCGCCGGCGCGGTCTTCCACGCCGCCATCATCAGCGGGTAGTTCCAGGGCGCGATCGAGCCGACGACGCCGACCGGGTCGCGCCGGATCATGCTGGTGTGGCCCGGCCAGGTACTCGCCGGCCAGCGGAGCCGCTGCATGCAGCGCGCGGCGCCGGCGAAGAAGCGGAAGCAGTCGGCGATCGCCGGGATCTCGTCGCCGAGCGCGCGCGCGTAGGGCTTGCCGCAGTTCAGCGATTCCAGCCGCGCGAAGTCCTCGGCGTGGGCCTCGATCGCGTCGGCGAGCTTGAGCAGCAGCCGCGAGCGCTCCGTCGGCGTGGTCTGCGCCCAGCTGTCGAAGGCGCGGTCGCGCGGCCGACACCGCGTGTGCGACCTGCTCGGTCGAGGCTTCGGGCACCGCCACCAGCAGCTCGCCGGTGGCCGGGTTGAGCACCTTCTCGGCCTCGCCCTCGCCGGCGACGAAGCGGGCCGTCGATGAGCAGCTGCGGTGGGCATGGGTCATGTCGTCCGGTGCTCCTTGCGGCTCCGGCCACCGATGGCTCGGCTCGTCCCGCGGGTGAGGCAGTAGGCGGCGAGGATCGGCACGAAGGTGAGCGCGATGATCGACCACCGCCACCACGTTGGTGACCGGCCGCTGGCGCGGGCGGATCAGCTCCTGCAGCATCCAGATCGGCAGCGTGGTCTGCTGGCCGGCGGTGAAGGTGGTGACGATGACCTCGTCGAAGCTCAGCGCGAACGCCAGCAGCCGCCGGCCAGCAGGGCCGAGCCGAGCTGCGGCAGGACCACGTGGCGGAAGGTCTGGAAGGCGTCGGCCCCCAGGTCCATGGAGGCTTCGATCAGGGTCGGGCTGCAGGCGGCGCAGCCGCGCGACCGCGTTGTTGTAGACCACCACGACGCAGAAGGTGGCGTGGCCGATCACGATGGTCCAGAACGAGAACGGGATCTCCAGCGTGTGAAGGCCGAGCGCAGCGCGATGCCGGTGACGATGCCGGGCAGCGCGATCGGCAGGATGAACAGCAGCGAGATCGCCTCGCGGCCGAAGAACTCGGCGCGCGCCAGCGCCGCCGCGGCCAGCGTGCCGAGCACCAGCGCGATCGCGGTGCGCCACGCGGCGACCTGCAGCGACAGCCTGATCGCCGGCCCAGACGTCCGTCGCGCGTCCCAGGCCACGCCGAACCACTGCGTGGTGAGCGCCGGCGGCGGGAAGACGTAGCTCTTGTCCTCGGTGTTGAAGGCGTAGAGGACGATCAGCGCCAGCGGCACGTGCAGGAACAGCGCAGCCACGGCCCAGGCCGCAGCCTTGCAGGCGCGCCACGACGGCGCCGCCGGGTCAGAGCGCATCGAAGGCTCCCATGCGCTTGGCCATCCACAGGTAGACGCCGATGACGACGATCGGCACCAGCGAGAACGCCGCCGCGAACGGCATGTTGCCGGCCACGCCCTGCTGCCGGTAGACCACCTGGCCGATGAACAGCGTGGAGTCGCCGATCGACCTGCGGAATGATGTAGTCGCCCAGCGTCAGCGAGAAGGTGAAGATCGAGCCCGCCGCCACGCCCGGCATGGCCAGCGGCAGGATCACGCGTGCGGAAGGTCTGCGCCGGGCCGCGCGCCCAGGTCGCGCCGAGGCTTCGAGCAGCGAACGCGCGGCATGCGCTCGATCGCCGCCTGGATCGGCAGGATCATGAAGGGCAGCCACATGTAGACGAACACGATGAAGGTGCCCAGGTCGAGAAGCTCAGCGAGGGGCCGCCGACCACCGGCAGGGCCAGCAGCGCATCGAGCAGCCAGACAGGTGCAGCTGCTGCGCGGCCAGGAGATGGCGCCTTCCTTGGCCAGCAGCAGCTTCCAGGCGTAGGCCGACCAGGTAGCTGGCCCACAGCGGCAGCATCACCGCGATGTAGAGCAGCGCCTTCTGCGCGCCGCGCGCGTAGCGCGCCATGTAGTAGGCGACGGGAAAGCCGAGCACGCTGCAGGCCAGCGTGACCGCGCGCGCCATGGCGAGCGTGCGCAGCGCGACGTCGAGGTTGGCGGGCTCGAGCGAGCGCGCGAAGTTGTCCAGCGTCAGCTCGCGCACCACCTGGCCGGAGAAGTCGTCGAAGCCGAAGAAGCGTTGGCCAGCAGCGCCAGCAGCGAGCCCAGGTAGATGACGCCGAACCACAGCAGCGGCGGCACCAGCAGCAGCCAGCAGCAGCAGGCCGCGGCGCGTGTACAGCAGGTCGGACAGCGCGCCGCCGCAGGCCGCGCCGGCGGCGCGGTGGCAGCGCCACGCGGCCATCGCGCTCATCGCGGCTCCATCGCGGTGCACCGCCTGCGGCGATCACCGACTGCAGGTGCACCGCGTCGCCGCATCGCCGGCAGCGCTGCCGGTCGCGCCGTCGTGGCACGGTCGGCCAGCAGCCGCGGCGCCGCCGGCGCCGCACCGCAGTGCGGCTGCAGCGCGCCGTAAGTACTGCACCTCGACCACGCGTCGCCGGTGCGCGCCGGCCCGCGCGCACCGGCTCGGGCCCAGGCGGACACGCTCGGGTCGCAGCATCGCGCGGCGCTGGCCGGTCAGGCGCCGCGCCTTCGTCGCCGTGCAGCACGTTGGCGGCGCCGACGAAGTGCGCGACGAAGCGCGTCGCCGGCGCGTTGTACAGCGTCGTGCGGCTGGCCACCTGTTCGATCCGGCCCTGGTTGAACACGCCGATGCGGTCGCTCATGGACAGGGCCTCGTCCTGGTCATGGGTGACGAAGACGAAGGTGATGCCCAGCTTGCGCTGCAGCGCCTTCAGCTCGCTCTGCATCTGCTCGCGCAGCTTCAGGTCCAGCGCGCCCAGCGGTTCGTCCAGCAGCAGCACGCGCGGCTGGTTGATCAGCGCGCGCGCCAGCGCCACGCGCTGGCGCTGGCCGCCCGACAGCTGCGCCGGCTTGCGGTCGCCGACCTCGGCAGCTGCACCAGCGCCAGCAGCTCGTCGGCGCGCGCGCTCGCGCTCGGCCTTGGCCACGCCCCGCACCATCAGCCCATAGGCGACGTTGTCGCGGACGTTCATGTGCGGGAACAGCGCGTAGTCCTGGAACACCGTGTTCACCGGCCGCGCGTAGGGCGGCACGCCGCGTCACGTCCGCGCCGTCGATGCGGATGCGGCCCGGCGCTGGGCAGCTGAAGCCGCCGATCATGCGCAGGCAGGTGGTCTTGCCCGAGCCCGAGGGCCCGAGCAGGGTGAAGAACTCGCCCGGCGTCGATCGTCGAGGTCGACACCGTCCACCGCGCGCACGGCTCGCGCGCCGCTGCCGAAGACGCAGCGACCTTGTCGAGCTGACGGCGGCCGTCATGCGCTCGCTCAGCGATGGAAGTCGAGCGGCGGGCATCGGGCCCGCTGCTCACGCCGTCGGCGCTCAGCGGCCGCCCAGGATCGCGATGTAGTCCGACGACCCACCTGCGGTACGGCACGCACGGGCCGCCTGCGTCTTGCACTGCGGCGCCGGCGTCCGCCAGAAGTGGATCTGGTCGAAGCGTTGAGCCCTGGCGCTTGCAGCCCTCGTCGCTCGAGCAGCTCGTTGCCCTTGCAGGCCGCGGGCACCGCCGGCACCGAGCCGAACCAGGCCGCGAGGTCGCCCTGCAGCTTCGGGTTGAGCGACTGCTCCAGCCACAGGTAGGCGCAGTTCGGGTTCTTGGCCTCGGCGTGCATCATGGTCGTGTCGGCCCAGCCGGTGGCGCCTTCGCCGGCACCGACGGTGGCGATCGGCTGCTTCTTGGCCTCAGGACGTTGACCTGGAACTGCCACGAGCCCGAGGCGACCACGCCCTCGTTGGTGAAGTCGTCGATCTGCACGAAGGCGTCGTGCCAGTAGCTTGCCGACCAGCTTGCGCTGCCCGCGCAGCAGGTCGAGCGCGGCCTTGTACTGCGCCTCGTTCAGCTCGTACGGGTCCTTGATGCCGAGCTCCGGCTTCTTCTTCATCAGGTACAGCGCGGCGTCGGCGATGTAGATCGGGCCGTCGAAGGCCTGCACGCGGCCCTTGTTGGACTTGCCGTCGGGCAGCGTTCTGCTCCTCGAACACGACGGTCCAGCTGGTCGGCGGCTTGTCCTTGAAGACGTTGGTGTTGTACATCAGCACGTTCCAGCCCCACTGGTAGGGCACGCCGTAGTGCTTGCCGTTCACGGTGTGCCAGGGCGCCTTCTGCAGGCGCGGGTCGACGTTCTTGTAGCTCGGGATCAGCGCCGATGTTGATCGGCTGCACCTTCTTGCCGCGGATCAGGCGCAGTGCTGGCGTCGCCCGAGGCGGTGACGAGGTCGAAGCCGCCCTGGTTCATCAGCGCGACCATCTCGTCGGAGGTGCCGGCGGTCTTGACGTTGACCTTGCAGCCGGTCTTCTTCTCGAAGTCGGTGACCCAGTCGAAGTTCTTGTCGGTGTCGCCGCGCTCGATGTAGCCGGGCCAGGCGACGATGTCGACCTGGCCTTCGGCCTTTGCCGAGCTTTCAATGCGCCTTGTTGCGCCACGGCGGGCAAGGCGACCGCAAGCGGCAGCGGCGGCGAGCGCCGCGACGGGCAGGCTGGAACGGGACATGGTCGACCTCCGGGTTGTGGGCCGCGCAGCGACGACGGCGCGGTGGTTCGAGGCGCGCACGATAGGGCGCCGCCCCGGCCGCTGGAAGTTCATTCCTTCGCCGTCAGGCTATCTGCAAAATCGATATCCGGGTTTGCACGAGGATGGCGGCGGCTCGCAGTCAAGCCTAGAGCGAGCCGATCAGCGTCGGGCGCCGTTGAGCAACGCACCGATCCAGGTCGGCCGCACCCACAACCGGTAGCTCCACAGCAGCAGCGCGCACGCACCGAGCACCACGGCAGGGAATTTGAGCCACCACGGCGCCTCGAGGTGCATCAGCGCAGCCTGCAACGCCATCACCAGCGGCAGGTGCGCCAGGTACATCCAGTACGAGGCGTCGGCGAGGTAGCGCACCTTCGCCGACGGCGCAGCCAGGAAGCGCAGCCCCGCGCCGACGCAACCCAGCGTGCAGCCGATCAGCCCACTCGCGTAGCCCAGCGCATAGACGAGTCGCCATCGCGGGTCGTGGTCGACACGCAGCCCGAACTCGGTCACCGCGAGCGCATAGCAGCCCCCTGCGCACGCGAGTCCGAGCCCCAGGCGCAGCACCCAGCCGTGCCGCAGCTGCGCCAGCAGCGCGCGCTGGCGATCGACCAGCCAGCCGATGCCGAACACGAACACAAACACGAACAGCGGCACGGCCGGCGGGATGAAGGTGTAGCCCGGCGTGGGCATGCCACCGCGCCACAGCCACATCGGCTCGAGCCACAGGGCGAAGGCAATCGGCAGCGCCAGCACGAACGAGCGCAGCGGCGAGGCCAGCAATCCGCGCAAGGCGCGGTCGAGCCCGCGGGCGATGTGTTGGCGGCGATCGAGCACGTGCAGTGCAGTGCGCGCGGCCCACGCGATGCCGTACAGCCACAGCAGCACGTAGAGGAACCACAGGTGCAGCCAGTTGAGGCCCGACTGCACCGTCTGCGCAGGCACCGCGGGCCAGCCACCGCCTTGGCTGCGCGCCAGCGTCCACACCACCACCGCGGCGATCAGCCCGAAGCTGAGCGGCCACGCGATCACCAACGGCAGCGCGATGCGCGCGGCGCGGTTGCGCCAGAACCCCACGGCGCCGAGGCGGTGCAACAGCGCATGCGCCAGCAGCCCGGCCACCAGGAAGAACACCGACATGCGAAAGACATGGATCACGAACACCCCTGCGGCGACCCACACGCTCTGCGACACGTCGTGGATCGGCCACGGCGCGTCGGGTACGTCGGGAATGAACGAGAAGCCGCCGTGCAGCACGATGCCCAGCAGCAGCGCGCCGGCGCGCACTGCATCGAGCGCATGCAGGCGTTCGGGCGACGCGTCGACCATCACGCCGTGGCTCGGGCGCTCTTTCGAGCCGAAGCGCTCACAACACGTCTTCCGGCACCAGCGGCCCGAGCAGGTTCAGCCACAGGCGCTGCCACCAGGTGCTGTCGGGCTCCTCGGTCAGCACCTGCTCGCCTTGCGGCGTGGGCAGGTGCCATTCGAGACTGCGTGTCTCCTTGGATAGCCGCACCCGGTAGGCGGCCTGGGTCTGCACCAGTTCGGCCAGCGTCACCAGCTGGGCCGTCAGCTCGGGGCTGCGGATCAGCAGGCCCAGCTCGGTGTTGTGCTTCTCCGAGCGAGGATCGAAGTTCAGCGAGCCGATGAACATGACCTTGTCGTCGATCGCCGCCGCCTTGGCATGGAAGCGCCCGATCGAGCGGCCGAATGGCCCCAGGTCCTTGGACACCGTGATGCGGCTGGGCACGATCTCGTACAGCTGCACGCCGAGGTCGAGCATCTCGTCGCGATAACGCCGGTAGCCGGCATGCACCAGCGGCTCGTCGGTCGAGGCCAGCGAATTGGTGATGATCGTGATCTGCAGGCCCCACAGCCGCCCCTCGCGGATGTCTTCGATGACGTCGGCGTTGGGCACAAAGTACGGCGAAACCACCAGCGCGTACTCGCGTGCCAGCAGCAGCTCGCGCATCAGACCGTGGCGCACGGTGGTCTTGTCCTCGCGCCGCGCACCGGGCAGCCAGCGCCGCGTGTGGTTGATCACCTTCTCGGGCGAGTCGGCAAACGCATCGGCCTGGCCCCAGATCAGTTGCAGGCGGCCGCCAGCCAGTTCCTCGTGCAGATGGGGCTGCTTGAGTGCGTCCGTGGCGCCGGGGTTCGGCGGCGCGGGTGGCGGCGAGCGTGCCGGGTCGGTCCAGCTGCCGAAGCGCTCGCGCCGCTCGGCGGGCGAATCGTCGTCGGGCGCGATCGATTGCAGCGGATAGACGTACTCGCTGTTCCAGTACTGGTCGAATAGCGCCGCCAGCTGCGGCACCACCGGGCCTACCGCAAAGACGTCGAGGTCGATGTAGTTGGCCTCGTCGCCCACCATGAAGTACTCGTTGGCGATGTTGCGGCCGCCAGCCACCGCCATCGCACCGTCGGCGATGAACAGCTTGTTGTGCATGCGGTGGTTGACGCGGCCAAAGTCGAACAGCGAGGCGGTGAGCCGCGCGCCCAAGCTGCCGCGCCCATCGGGAACGGGTTGAACAGCCGCACCTCGACGTTGGGGAACGCGGCCAGGCCCGACAGCACCGGGTCGCTGCCCGCGGTGTACAGGTCGTCGAGCAGCAGCCGCACACGCACGCCGCGTTGCGCCGCATCGCGCAGCGTGCGCAACAGCAGGCGCCCGGTCTCGTCGTCGCGCAGCTCGTAGTACTGCAGGTCGAGCGAGCGCTGCGCGCGCCGTGCCAGTTCGATGCGCGCGTACAGCGACTGCGCCGGCCACGACAGCAGCCGAAAGCCGCTCAGCGACGCGCCCATCGCGGACACCGCCGACACCTGTGCCGGCACCGACGCGGCAGCAATGCGGCCGAGCTCGGTGTCGCTCGAAGCCGGCAGCGCCTGCGACGGGACGCGCTGCACGTCGCGCGGCAGGCCGGCGCAGGCAGCCAACCCCGCGGCCAGCACGAGCGTCGTGGCGACGCGCAGCAGGCGCCAACCGGTGCGCAACGGGTTTTGGGTCATGGGTCTGCGGGGTCGTGAGCCGTCGGGCAGCGCATGCTGCCACGCTGCAGCGACCGTCACGGCTTGGCGGCACGGCGGCGCGGCGTGCCCCAGCCCTCGGCCCACGCCGACAGCGGGCGCATCGCGTCGAGCAGGCGGCGGCCGTCGGCGCTGAGTCGGTAGCCACCCTCACCGTGCTCAACGAGGCCCGCCTCGCGCAGCTCCTTCAGGCGCGTGTTGAGCAGTGCCGGGTTGGTGTCCACCGCATCCTGCAAAGCCCGAAAGGTCAAGGCATCGCCGCGCAGCTCCCACAGCACGCGCAGCGCGGCGCGACGACCGAGCAGGTCGAGCGCCACCATGAGGGGGCGGCCGGTGCGCGAACCGCGCACCACCTTGCCGACGCGGGGTGTGGTCATGTCATCGGGTTGCTTTACTTTTCATAGCATGCGCGTTAGGCTGTGCTCGTCGCTATCGAAATGGTAGCAAACTCAGGAGACCCACCGTGTCCACCGTCGCGCGCATCGCACCCGCCACGCCGCCCTTCCCGGCCGAAGTGCAAGCCTGGCTCGACCGCACCATGCCGCCGGGCCAGCCGCCGCTGCAGCTGTTCACCACGCTGGCACGCGACCCGCGGCTGTTCGGCAAGTTCTTCGCCGCCGGGCTGCTCGACCGCGGCCACCTCACGCTGCGCCAGCGTGAGGTGGTGATCCACCGCACCACGGCGCTGTGCAGGTCCGAATACGAGTGGGGCGTTCACGTGACGATCTTTGCCGAGCGCGTTCAGCTCACGCCCGAGCAGTTGTTTTCCATCGTGCACGGCGGCGCCGACGATGCCTGCTGGAGCGACGACGACCGCCTGCTGCTGCGCCTGTGCGATGCCCTGCACGCGGATTGCACGCTCGACGACACGCTGTGGTCGCCCTTGCGCGGCCGCTTCAGCGAAGAGGCGATGCTCGAGCTGCTGATGTTGGCGGGCTTCTACCGCACCGTGAGCTACCTCACCAACGCGCTGCGCCTGCCGCTGGAGGCCGATGCGGCGCGCTTTCCACCCGTTGGCTGAGCTGCGGCGGGCCGGCTTCACTCCTTCGTCAACGCGATGCGGCCGTCGCTGCGCACGGTCCAGAACGGGTTGTGCGCCACCTCCCACTTGTGACCGTCGGGGTCGGCGAAGTAGCCCGAGTAGCCGCCCCAGTCGGTCTTGTGCGGCGGCTTGACGATGGTGGCGCCGTGTTGCTGCAAGTGCGTGAACAGGGCGTCGACCTCGCGCTCGCTGCGCAGGTTATGGGCCAGCGCGAAGCCCTCGTAGCCGCCGCTGGTGACCGGCTGGGCCAGGCGCATGTCCTGCGCCAGGTCGGCGTGCGGGGACAGCGCGAAGACCAGGCCGCCGAGATCGAAGAACACGACGCCCGGCAGGCGCTCGGCCGGCGTCCAACCGAGCACGCCCTCGTAGAAGGCGACCGCGCGATCCAGGTTGTCCACGCCCAGCGTGACCAGGCTCAGCCGTTGTTCCATGCCAACTCCTTCAAGCGACCTTGGCGCCGCGCTCGGCGAGCAGCGCCCGCAGCACCGAGCGGTGGCAGTGCGCTTCGCTCTCGCAATAACAACCGACCGCGAAGTTGCCGTGATGCGACAGCGCGGCCAGCACGTCGAGCGAGCGCGCGGCATCGGGCGCCGCCATCTCGGCGCGGAACTTCTTGATGAACGCCGCCCATTGCGCCGGCGTGTCGGCCTGTTGCGCCATTTTCATCGTCTCGACCGACGGCGCGAGGTTCGGGTACCAGACGTCATACCAATCCTGCGCGGCGAACTTTTCTTTGGGCACGCCACGCGGTGGCCGCCGCACGGTGCCGATGCGCAGGCCCTCGTCCTTGGCACGCGCAGTGCCGAGGCGAACGATGCGCACGGTCATGGCTTCGGCTTGGGTGCTGCTTGCTGAAACATCGACAGCTCGCTGCCGTGCGCGAGCCACGGCACGTCGTCGGCCATCCAGATGTGCGCCACCGGCCGCACACCCGGATCGTCGTCGAGCGTGGCCACGCGCACGATCACCTGCGGCTGATCAACCCATTGCGCCATCAGATGCGAACCACAGAGCCCGCAGAAGTGACGCAGCTTGCCCGGTGACGACTGATGGTGCCGCACGTGCGGCTCGCCCGCCAGCCAACGAAAGGCGCTACGGTCGGCGCGCGCGGTGGTGGCAAATGCGGCGGCGTGGGCCTTGCGGCAGGTCGTGCAGTGGCAGTGCCCGATCGGCCCGGCGAGGCGATCCACCTCGTAGACCACCGCGCCGCACAGGCAACTGCCTTTCATGCGCAACCCGCCTCAGGCTGTCACAACGAACGGATGTCGACCTTGCGGAACTTGATGACGCCGCGGCCCCATTGCAGCGCGAACGGCCCGCTGGCGAGCTTGGAGTCCTCGACGTCGACCGTCTTGACGCCGTTGAGCACCAGCGTCAGGCGGTTGCCCTTGGCGGTGATCTCGTAGGTGTTCCACTTGCCGCCGGCTTTGATCATCGGCGCGTTGAGCTTGGCCACCTTGACGATGGCGCCGGTGCCATAGCTGGGGTCAGGGCGGGTGTCGAAGATGTTGGCCTCGTAGCAGTTTTCGTCGGTGATCTGGTTCGGGTTCTGGCAGCGCACGAAAACGCCGCTGTTGGCGTCGTCGCTGGACCAGAACTCGACGCGCATCTCGAAGTCCTTGTACGAGTTCTTGGTCACCAGGTAGGCAGGATCTTTGCCACCCTTGGTGGCCTGGATCGCGCCGTCGACGCCGGCCCAGTCGGCCTCGCCGACGCGGTTGAAGTTGTCCAGGCCCTTGGTGCCGTCGACCAGCGTGGTCCAACCGCCGATGCCCAGTTGGGCGCAGCCGCCGAGCGCGACGGCCGCCGTGGCGAGCAGGGTCAATGCAGCCTTCTTCATGGATGTCTCCTCTCGTTGGTTTGAGGAATCGCTGTGCGCGAGTGTGCCCGAGTTGCGCGGCGCCGCGCAGCAACGCGGCTTGCATCCGCGCGAGGGGCCCGGCACCATCCGCCCTTCATTCAGACGTCAACCCACAGGAGAGCGCCCGATGATCAAGGTCAGCGTGATGTACCCCAACACCCCGGGCAACCGCTTCGACCACGCCTATTACCGCGACAAGCACATGCCGCTGGTCAAGGCGCGCATGGGCGCCGCCTGCAAGAGCTACACGGTCGACAAGGGGCTCGGCGGCGGCGCGCCGGGCAGCGCGCCCACCTACGTGGGCATGTGCCACATCTTCTGCGACTCGGTCGAGTCGTTCCAGGCCGGCTTCGGCCCGCATGCCAAGGAGATCATGGCCGACATTCCCAACTACACCGACCTGAGCCCGGTGATCCAGATCAGCGAAGTGGTGGTCGGCTGATGGCCGCTGCCGGCTACGGCTGCGCCGGCTCGCGTGCCTGCTTGTTCGCCAGCTGACGCCGCTGCCGCTCGAAGGTCGGCAGCTGGCGAAAGGCCACCACCTCGCGGCCGCGGTAGCGGGCGTAGTCGGCGACAAAGGCCGCGGCGTCGGCATAGGGCCCGGCGAGGTGGCCGGGGCGCTTGGAATCGCCGAACACATAAAGTTGGCCGTCGCGCTCTAAGGTGGCCACCCAGTGCCGGCGCAAGGTCTGGCCCGACAGCGTGGCCGGATTGAATTCGATCATCAGGTAACCCGCCTTGGCCTGCGGGTCGATCACGCGCAGCGACTCCACCGCGAAGCGAGCCACATCGACGCAGATGCCACGCGGCGATGCGAAGAACGCCTGCGGCTCGTGGATCGGCAGACTGCCCGATCGCGCGCGCTGCGTCTCCGACAGCCGCAACGCGCGCGCGGTGTCGTACTCGAAACGCTCGTCGAGCCAGGCGTTGAGGTCTTCGGCGCCGCGCCACGTGCGCAGCGCCTCGGCGTAGGAAGCAACCGCCGGCGCACCGCCGGCGCGCAGGGCGGCTCGCTGCTCGGGTGCGTCGGACATCGGATCGGCGCGCTGCGGATCGCTCGACGCTGACCAGGCCGCACCGGCGCCGCACAGCAGGACCGCCAGCGACGACACCAAGAACCTGCGCCGGCCGGGCGACATGCCGCGCGCACGGCCTGCCATCGCGACGCGCGCGCTCATGGCATCAGATCTGCCGCGGGTCGAGCGCATCGCGCAGGCCGTCGCCCACCAGGTTGAACGACAGCACCAGCAGAAAGATCGCCAGACCCGGCCACACCGCCATCCACGGCGCGTTGTCGACGTAGTTCTTCGCGGTGTTGAGCATGCTGCCCCAGCTCGGCGCCGGCGGCTGCTGGCCGAGCCCGAGGAACGACAGGCTGGCTTCGGCGATCACCGCGGCGGCGATGGCCAGCGTGGCCTGCACGATCAGCGGCGCGCGTGACGTTGGGCAGCACATGGCGCAGCGCGATGCGCCAGCGGCGGATTGCCCACGCGCGCGCGCCGCTTCGACATAGTCCTCGACCTTCACGTTGATCACCTGGGCGCGCGTCAGGCGCACGAAGATCGGCGTCGCCGACACGCCGATGGCGATCATCGCGTTGGTGAGGCTGGGGCCGAGAAACGCGGCCAGCGCGATCGCGAGGATCAGGAACGGGCACGCGAGGAAGGCATCGGTGATGCGCGAGATCAAGCCGTCGACCAAGCCGCCGATGAAGCCGGCCGCCAGGCCGATGGGCACGCCGAGCAGCAGCGAGATCGACACCGACACCACGCCGGCCAGCAGCGAGGCCTGCGTGCCCCAGATCACGCGCGACAGCACGTCGCGGCCGATCTCGTCGGTGCCGAACCAGTGGCAGCGCGACGGCGCCTTGCGGATCGCGCTCCAGCTCGTGGCGATCGGATCGTGCGGCGCGATCCACGGCGCGAACACCGCGAGCACGACGAACGCCAGACGACCATGACCAGGCCGACCACCGCCGCGCCGGCGCGCAGGCGTCGCCAGGCGCGCCGCCACGCGCCGGCGTCGCTCGGCGGGGCGGCAGAGGTCCGGCGCGCGCCGGTGGCGCCGGGACGGCGGTCGATCGGCGGCGGCCGATGTCAGCGCCGCAGCCGCGGGTTCACCGCGAAGTAGGCCAGGTCGGCCAGCAGGTTCAGCATGATGTACGCGGTGGCGGTGACCAGCACCACGCCCTGCACCACCGCGTAGTCGCGGTTGAACACCGCGTCGACGATGAGCTTGCCGAAGCCGGGAATCGTGAACACCTGCTCGGTCAGCACCGCGCCCGACAGCAGCGTGCCGAGCTCCAGCGCGCCGAGCGTGATGACCGGCGTCAGCGCGTTGCGCAGCGCGTGCTTGAGCACGACGACGCGCTCGCTCAGGCCCTTGGCGCGCGCGGTGCGCACGTAGTCGGCGCTACAGCACCTGCAGCATCGCGCTGCGCGTGTGGCGCATCAGCACCGCGGCGATCGCGTTGCCGAGCACGAAGGCCGGCATGATCATCGCCGCCAGGTTGGCGCGCAGGTCCTCGAACGGGCTCACGTAGCCCGAGGCCGGCAGCCAGCCGAGCTGCACCGAGAACAGCAGGATCAGCAGGATGCCGAGCCAGAAGTTCGGCGTCGAGATGCCCCACAGCGCGAACGCGTTGGCGGCGCTGTCCCACCCGGTGCCGCGGCCGACCGCGGCCACGATGCCGGCGGGGATGCCGATCACCAGCGCGATCACGAACGCCATCAGCCCGAGCTGGATGGTCACCGGCAGCTTCTGCAGCACCAGGTCGAGCACCGGCTGCTGCGTGCGCACCGAATCGCCGAGGTCGCCCTTGCAGCACGCCGCCCACCCAGTAGGCATAGCGCACCGGCAGCGGCTCGTCGAGGTGCAGCTTCTCGCGCAGGTGCGCGATCACGCTGGGGTCTTGTTCCTCGCCGGCCAGGACCTTGGCGGGGTCGCCGGGCAGCAGCTGCTGCAGCCCGAAGATCAGCATCGACACGAACACCAGCGTCGGCACCACCTGCGCCAAACGCTTGAGCAGGTAGTCGGCCATCGCGCGCTGCCGGCGTTCACGGGCTGCCGTTGCCCATCTTCAGGCCCGTCACGCGCAGCAACCCGTCGGGCACGTTGCGCACGCCGCTCAGCTTGGGGTTGTAGGCCCACAGCCAGTTGCGGTGGTACAGGTAGATGATCGGCCGCTCCTTGAGCACACGCGCGGCGATCTGCTCGTAGGTCTTCTTGCGGTCGGCCGGGTCGCGCTGCGTGCGCGACTGGTTGAGCAGCGCGTCGGTCTCGGCGCTGCAGTAGCCGGCGTAGTTGAGCGGCTGCTTGCAGCCGTGGAAGCTGAAGGCGTTGCCGTCGGGGTCGGCGCGGCCGCTCCAGGCCAGCACGTAGGCATCGAACTCGCCCTTGTCGGCCAGGTTGAGCGAGGTCGCGAACTCGGTGGCCTGCACCTTGACGTCGAAGCCGGCCTCGCGCGTCATCGCCTGCACCACCAGCGCCAGGCGCTGCGCGTCGCTGGTGGTGGGCGTCATCAGCGTGACGGTGGGGTTGGGCACGCCCGCTTCCTTGAGCAGTGCCTTGGCCTTGGCGATGTCGCGCTTGGGCACCGGCATGTTCTTGGCGTAGTACGGGTTGTTCGGCGCGACCCACTGGTTGCCGACCGTGGCCTCGTTGTCCATCACCACCTGCGCCACGCCCTGGCGGTCGATCGCCAGCTCGAAGGCCTCGCGCACGCGCGCATCCTTGCCGAGCGCGTTTTTCTGCGCCTGCTCGCTCTTGCCGACGTTGATGGTGATGCCCTGGTAGCCGATCTCGGTGATGCGCGCGACCTTGAACTTCTTCTCGGCCTGCAGCTTCTCGATGTCGGACGACGCCACACGTTCGATGAAGTCGAACTGGCCCGACTTCAGGTTCGCCAGGCGCACGGTGGAGTCGACGATCGGCGTGTAGGTGACCTTGTCGAAGTGGACCTGGGCCTTGTTCCAGTAGCCGTCATAGCGCTCGAGCACGATGCGGTCCTGCGCGATGCGCTCGGCGAACTTGAACGGTCCCGAGCACACCGGCTTGGCGCCGAAGTTGGCGCCTGCGGCCTGCGCCGCCTTCGGGCGTCACCATCATGCCGGCGCGGTCGGCCAGCGCCGCCAGCAGCGGCGAGAACGGCGCGCTCAGGTTGAGCCTGCACCGTCATCGGATCGACCACGTCGACGCTGGCCAGCGGCGCCAGCTCGCCGCGGCGATTGGAGCCTTGCATCGTCTTGTGGCGCTCGAGGTTGAACTTCACCGCCGCGGCGTCGAGCTTCTCGCCGTCGTGGAAGGTGACGCCGGGGCGGATCTTCATCGTCAGCGCCTTGTTGTCGGCCGACCATTCCCAGCTCGGTGGCCAGCTGCGGCAGGATCGCGAGCTTCTCGTCGATGTCGAGCAGCTTGTCGCACAGCGCGGCGAACACGATGCGGCCGACGAAGGTGCGCGCCAGCGTCGGGTCGAGCACGTCGGGGTCTTCGGCCAGGCCGACGCGCAGGGCCTGCGCTCCCGCGGCGCCGGCGGTGATCGACAGCAGCAGGGCCGGCAGCAATTTGGTGGACAAGGGGTTCATCGTGACGCTCCGCAAGGAAGAATGAATGGCACGCGCAAGACTCAGGCCCGCAACCCGCGCACCGCATGAAAGGCCTCGATGCGCGCCTCGATGCGCGCGCGGTCGAGTTCGCCGGCCGCGATCGTGCCGGCCGGCCAGGCAGGCGACGAACGGCTGAAATCGCTGCAGGCTCACAGCGTACAGCCGCCGCAATTCGGCGATCGGCTCGGCGTGGTCGTCGACGCGCAGGTCCAGTTCGGCATGATCTTCATCACCGTGTATACGCAGCGCGGCCGACTGCTTGCCTCGTTTGTCGCCACCCGCGGCCTCGCCGGCGGCCATCGCCTCGATCAGCCGCTCGGCCAGCGGCCAGTGTGCATGGGCCGCGAAGGCATCGACCGTCGCACGCAGCACCTGCGGCCCGGCCAGCATGTTGCCGGCGACGCTGCAAGTCCTCCAGCACCTGATGCCCGCACCAATCGATGCAGGCCTCGCCGGTGTGCGCCGCGCCGGTGCCACGGGCTCCGAGCAGGTGCAACTGGCGCTGCGCACGCCCCGTATCGGCCGCGGTCAACTCGCTCACCACATCTGCCGGCGAGCGCCCCGCCGCGAGCCGCGCCAGGCCAGCCGGCCCGTACAGCGGATTCATCAGTGCCTGCGTCGCCAGCGCACCCACACCGCGCTGCGTGTGCACGCACAGGGCGCCCACCGCAAAGAATCGGCTCGCGATGGCCACGCCGAAGCGGCCTTGACTGTCGCGAGCGAGGAAGGACCACGTCATGCGATGGAGGTGTCTGATGGGGTCGACGCAACCAGCGGACGTCGACGGCATCGTATTGGACGCGCGCGATCGCGGCGACGCATCGGGAAATGCCATTGCGGGGCCGCGGCCAGTGGCAACACGCCCAGCGAATTGCGGTGGCTGCAAGGCGCGCCGTTCAGCGCGCCGGCGGATTCCTGCCAAACGCCGACATGCCGGCGTAACGTGCACGCGCGCCGAGGCGCTCTTCGATGCGCAACGCCTCGTTCCACTTGGCCATGCGCTCGCTGCGCGCGAAGGCGCCGACCTTGAGCTGACCCACCTGCCAGCCGATGGCCAGGTGCACGATCGTCGTGTCTTCGGTCTCACCCGAGCGGGCCGACACGATGCCGGCATAGCCGGCCGCCCGCGCGGCCTGCCAGCATTGCAGCGTCTCGGTCACCGTGCCGCGCTGGTTGGGCTTGAGCAGCACCGTGTTGGCCGCGCCGACCGCTGCGGCCTGGCGCAGCAGCGCGGCACTCGACACCAGCAGGTCGTCGCCCACCACCTGCAACTTGCCGCCGACGGCCTGCGTGAAACGCGCGAAGCCTTCGAGATCGTCTTCGGCCAGCGGGTCTTCGATGCTGACGATCGGGTACTTCTCGATCCAGCGCACCAGCAGTTCGACCATGCCGTCGCTGTCGAGCTCGCGGCGCTCCAGCCCCAGCGTGTAGCGGCCGCCCTTGCCGAAATCGCTGGCCGCCACGTCCAGCGCAATGGCCACCTGTTCGCCCGGCACCAAGCGCGCGCGCTCGATCGCCGCCACCAGCGCCTCGAGGGCCTGCTCGTTGGTGTTGAACACCGGCCACCAGCCGCCTTCGTCGGCCACACCGAAGGTGGCGCCGCGCGCTTGCATCAGCAACCCGGCGTGACGATAGACCTCGGCCGTCCAGTCGACGGCCTGCGCAAACGTCTTGGCGCCGGGCACACGATCATGAAGTCCTGGATGTCGGTGCGCCGGCCCGGCGTGCGCGCCGCCGCCGAACATCTGCACTTGCGGCGTCGGCAGCCGGCGTGGCGTCGGGCCCGCCGAGGTACTGGTACAGCGGCACGCCGTGGGCCGCGGCTGCGGCGTGCATGGCGGCCATCGACACCGCGAGCGTGGCGTTGGCGCCGAGCCTGCGACTTTGTTGGGCGTGCCGTCGAGCTCGATCAGGCGCTCGTCGAGCGCGGCTTGGTCGTTGGCGGCCATGCCGAGCGCCGCGCGCGCGATGTCGCCGTTGACCTGCGCCACCGCGCGCTGCACGTCGAGGCCGCCGATGCGCATGGCCGCCGTCGCGCAGCTCGAGCGCCTCGCGCGTACCCTTGCTGGCACCCGCGGGCACGATCGCGCGGCCGACCGCGCCGCCGAGCAGCCGCACCTCGGCCTCCACCGTGGGATGGCCGCGGCTGTCCCAGACGCGGCGCGCGTGCAGAAGCGGATCTGCTGGATTTTGGCGGCTGCTCATTGTGTTGTCGAAGCAATTCCTCGGCGCCAGGCTTCGCCGACATCGTGCAGGCGCGCCGGCGCATCATGCAGCAACGCGCCGGCCACGCGGCGCACGACGTCGCGCTCGCGCTGTCTGCGGTGACGTATTCGACCGGCGACTTGCCGTCCACCCGCGCCAGCAGCAGCCCCGGCAGCAGCGCTGCGGCGCGACGCTCGAGCGCCTGCCGCGGCTCCCAGTCCACCCGCGCAAGTAGCTGCGGCCAATGCGGCGAAACAGCCAGGAAGCCTCGCGCGCGGCCGGTGTCCACAGGCACTTCAACAGCAGGTGGTTCAGCAGAACGCGAGGTCGAAGGCCGGGTCGCCCCAGACCGCACATTCGGCATCCAGCAGCACCGGCCCGCGGCGCGTGCCGACCAGGATGTTCTTCGGGCTGACATCGCCGTGCACCAGCGCCAGGCATGAGCCTGCGTCTGCGCACCAGCGCGCGCAGCCGGTCGGCAGGTCGGGATGCGCCTCGGCGGTGGCCAGCAGATAGGGCTCGAGGCGGATGTCGAAGAAGATCGCCTGGCTGTCGAAAGTCGCGCGGCCAGTTCGGGCCGTGCCGCCGAGTGGGCATGGATGCGCACCAGCGTGCGGCCCACGGCGCGCGCGGTGTCGCATGTCGGCACCGCCGTCGCGCAGTTGCTGCTTCCACAGCGTGTGGTCCGGCAGGTAGCCCATCACCAGCACGCCCAGTTCGCGGTGCTGGCCGAGCACCCGCGGCGCGCTGCCGGGCACCGCGGCGCTGGCCACCTGCATCCAGCGCGCCTCGTAGCGGTTGCGCTCGATCGGCGCCTGCCAGTCGGCCGCCACGCGCAGCTTCGGCAACGCACGCTTGGCGCATATCGGGCCGCGGCGTGTCGATGCGCCAGATGTCGGAGGACACGCCACCGGTCAGCGGCCGCCGCTAAGCAAGCCGGTGTCGGCCAGGCCGAGCTCGCGCAGCGCCTGGCAATTCGTCCGGCGCCTCGGCACGGCTTGGCGCCGGCACGCGGTTCATGCGGCGGCGTACCCGGACTCGACCAGCTTCACCAGCGCGTGCAGAGTCACGAGGTTCACCGCGCGTGAGCGCCTGTCACCGGTGTCGCGACGCCGTCGGCGCCGAGCGCACGACGTAGCCGTTGAGGTGGTCGATCTCGCTGGGCTTGCGCCGCGCCATGTCCTGCGCGGTCGACGACAGCTGCGCCGGCATGCGCGCCGGCGATGCGCGCCACCGCCTCCAGCGACGTCGGGCAGCGACAGCGCACGCCCGGGCGGCGTGCGCCACGGCGACCACTTCGTGCACCACCTCGTGCTGCAGCTCACGATCTCGGGCAGCGCCGCCAGCCGGCCGTAGGGCAGCTGCGCCAGCGCCGAGATGGCGTTGTAGGCGCAGTTGACCAGCAGCTTGGCCCACAGCTCGGCCGCCACGTCGGCCGACACCCGCACCGGCACCCGCGCGCTGGCGAACAGGTCGACCAGGCGCTGCAGGCGTCGTGCCACGCGGAACGCGCGTGCCGCTGGGCCATCGCGCCGATCACCAGGTCGCCGCGGCCGAAATGCTGCACCACGCCCGGGCTCGGGCATGCGCGGTGGCCACGTAGACCACGGCGGCAACCACGGTGCAGGGCAGCTGCCGCGCCAGCGCTCGGCGTTGTCGACGCCGTTCTGCAGGCTCAGCACATGGCGTCGGCGCTTGCAGGTGCGGCGCCATCTGCCGCGCCGCGGCGTCGGTGTCGGTGGACTTGACGCAGCACAGCACCAGGTCGGCGCCGTGCACCGCGGCCATGTCGGTGCTGGCGTGCAGACGCACGGTTTCGATGCGCCCCGCCATCTGCAGCTTCAGGCCATTGCGCGGATCGCCGCCACATGGGCCGCGCGGCCGATCAGCGTCACCGCGTGGCCGGCGCGCGCCAGCATCGCGCCGTAGAAGCTGCCGACGGCGCCGGCGCCGACCACGGCAATGGATGCGCTCGGTGCAGTCATGGTGGATGACGCGTCGGTTTGGATCAGCGCGGGCCCCTGCCCGCGCCGCCGCGTCAAGCGTAGCCGCAATCCGGCAGCGCGTCAGGCGGCGCCGTCGGCGGCCACCACGCACAACAGCGTTTCGCCGGTGGCCACCAACTTGTCTTCGCCGTTGTGGTACGCGTAGAGCTCGCAGTGGGTGAACACCTGCTGCTTGCCGGCGCGCAGCACACGCGCCTTGGCGATGAACCGTTCGCCCACCGCCGGGCGCAGGCAATTGACCGCAAAGTGCGAGGCCAGCACGCGCGCGCCGAGCTGCGTGGCCGCGGCATAGCCGCACGCGGTGTCGATCAGCGCAGCCACCACGCCGGCATGCAGGAAGCCACTGTACTGACCGAGTTCGGCGCGCCACGGCATCGCCAGCTCGACCTCGCCCGGCACGGCCCGCTCGACCTCAAGACCGCACCAGCGGTTAAAGGCCGCGGTGTCGTTGACGGCGCGCAGCAGGCTCAAGGGGTCGGCGGCTGGGTTCATCGCAGGCCTTTCGTTAAATGCGTGGCCCACGCTAGGACGGCTGCCCGCTGGCGGCTGTCATGACAGCGACAGCGCGGACCCGCGCGCGAATGCGCGCCACACGGACACAGGCAGCCGCGCGCTACAGTCGCCTGCAGCACATCCCCATCGAACCCCGAGCCATGAACCCCACGGTCGTCGAAGCCACCCGCGGCGGCATCGTCGAGTCTGCGCACCGCGGGGCGCTGGCCATCGTCGACGCGCACGGCGCGGCCGTGCACACACTGGGGGAACCGCGCGGCCGGTGTTCGCGCGCTCGGCCGTCAAGGTGCTGCAGGCGCTGCCCCTGGTCGCCAGCGGCGCGGCCGACGCGCTGGCGCTAAGCGACGAGGAACTGGCGCTCGCCTGCGCCTCGCACAACGGGCAGGCGCAGCACGTGGCCACGGCGCCGGCATGCTGGCCAAGGCCGGGCTCGACGAGGACGCGCTCGAATGCGGCCCGCACTGGCCGCAGCACGAGGTCGCGCAGCGCGAGCTGGCGGCCAGCGGCCGTCCGCTAAGCGCACTGCACAACAATTGCTCGGGCAAACACGCCGGTTTTCTGTGCGTCGGTTGCCTGATGGCACGCGCGCAGGGGCGCGATGCGCGCGCTTCGCGCGCGGCTACGTGAAGCCGGAGCACCCGGTGATGCGCGAGGTCACGGCCGCTCTGCAGGCCGCCACCGGAGCCGACCTGTCGCGCGTGCCCATGGGCACCGATGGCTGCTCGATCCCCACTTACGGCGTCCCGTTGCACCAACTCGCGCTGGCGTTCGCCCGCGTGGCCACCGGCGTCGGCCTGAACCCCGAGCGTGCGCGCGCCGCCGCGCGCCTGCGCGCCGCAGTGGCCGGGCGCCTTTCACGTGGCCGGCAGCGGCCGCTTCGACACCCGGGTGATGCAGCGCCTGGGCGAACGGGTGTTCTGCAAGGTCGGCGCCGAAGGCGTGTTCTGCGCCGCGCTGCCCGAACAGGGCTGGGTGTGGCCATCAAGGTCGACGACGGCAACAACGCGCGCGCCGCCGAGGTGGTGATGGCCGCCGTGATCGAGGCGCTGGTGCGCCTGGAGGACGATGAGCGCGCTTTCATGCACAGCTTGAGCGACATGACGTTGAGAAACTGGAACGGCATCGAGGTCGGCGCGTTGCGCGCCAGCGCCGCGTTGCGTGCCGCGTTGGCGTAGTTTTCGCGAGGCGCTCGTGGGATGACTGGGTTTCGATCAGGCCCACCCTTGACCATCCCGGCCGCAGGGTGGCCTTGAACGCCTCGTCTGGCACCCGCAACCCAGGCCTGTCCACAGCGCCGGCCGACCGCACACCAAGGCCAGCCGGCACCAACTGGAGCAGGTCATGAGCAAGCAATCCTGGTGGTTTCTCCGCTGTTGTGGCTGGCGCCACTGCCGTTTGCGCTGGCGATGTGCCTGCCGCTGGATTTCTCCCGCAGCGGCACCGCCACCGGCTGGATTCGATCGCGTCGCGGCGGCACCAGAGCGTGCAGCCACAAGCCGACGCCGCGTCGGCGACGCAGCTGAATCACTGACTGAGCCTCGGGCGCGCCGCTTGCCAGCGCTGGTGGGCATGAACCGCCTGCGCCCGCGCCGCAACACAGGAGCAACGCCCGAACTCCCACCCACGGGCGCAGGAGCAGACGATGGATCGCGCCAGACTGTTGATGTTCGCTGCCCTGCTGATGGCCTTCGCTGGCTTCCGATGCTCAGCCAGTCGGTGCAGGCAGGCGACGACGGTCTCTACGGCGCCGCCGGTGGAGCTTGGCGCCGGGTCGCTGAGGGCTGCCGCCGATGTTCTCGCCGACCGCCAACACGACGCCGACCCGGCTGCCGACACTGATGTGGTCGCTGGCTGCGCGCTGTTGCTGCTCAGCGTGTTCGCGCCTGCTTTCGCGATGGACACGCATGCGCACGGCGAGACCCCAGCGGAGCCCGCCGCCGATGCGAACCGGTCTGGAACTCGGCTCCTGGCGGCTGCTGTCGCCGCAACAGATGATGGCGCGCGGCGCGGCTGCGGCGCGCCGACGGCGCCCCCCGCGCATGGTGCCGCTGGCCGTGCTGCCATCGCAGCGCAGCGCGTTGTGGCTGGGCCTGAGCTCCAGCCGTTCGGCCGGTGCCCGCATCGAGCTGCGCTGGACCATGCCCCTCGACGGCAACGCGCCGGACCTGCGCGGCCTGCACGAGTAGCCCACCGCGCGGCGCGCGCTGGCTGTCACTGCAGCTTGTACTCGGTGAGCTCGAAAGTCGTGGCCTCGCGCAGCGACGCGCCCCGCATGGGCCGACACCTGGTACTTGACGATGCGCCGCACGCCGGGCGCGTACCACACCACGTACTCGGCGATCAGCGGCCCGCCGGCACGGCTGGCCTGGCCGCGCAGCACGAGCTTGTGGGCGCGAAAGCGCCCGGCGCCCACGGTGACCTCTTCTTCGCCTTGCCACGTCGGCTTGAGCGTCATCGACACGGCATCGATCGCCTGCCGCTGCACGCCGATCGCGTCGGCTGCGCCGGGCGGGGCGTCGGAGGCCTGCAGGTAGGGCGCGAACTCCGGCGGCGCGGCGCTCCAGTCGGGCAACGGATTGAACCCCGGCTTCAGCGACACCAGCGTGGTGCGCACCTTGGCGTCGGCGGTGGTGGTCCAGGTCTCTGAGATGCCCTGGTCGCCGACGGCATCGACGCGCGCGGTGACGAACAGGTCGCCGAAGCGGAACTGGTCCGGTCACGCGGTAGCGCCAGGTGTCGCCCACCCGCGGCATCAGCGGGGTCCGCGTGCCGGCGCTCGCCCCGGAGCCGGAGCCGACAGCTCGGCGATGCGTGCGAGCGCGACGTCGGCGAAGCGGCCCTTCGGGTACTGCCGCAGGTAGGCGCGAAAGTCGTCGGCCCGCGTGCTGACGTTGAACGCTGGCCCACAACGCGATCTCGGCGTTGCCGTCTGCTTCGGCCACCTCGCTGCTGGCATTGAGGCCCGGCACGAACGCGAATTCGCCGAGCAGCGACGAATGCTCCCACGGCACCTGCAGCTGGCGTGACTCGCGCACCACCGCCTCGCGCACCCGCTTGAACATCAGCTCGACCGGCAGCCCGGGCGTCAACAGGTGCTTCGCCAATTGCGCGCGTGTAGACGCTGTTGCCGCGCTGGCCGATGCCGTCGGGCGCCTGCTTGCCGGGCGCGGTGGCATAGGCCAGCAAGGTGCCGATCGGGGCATCCATCTGCGCCAGGCCCTGCGAGGTGGCCGGCGCCCGCTTGGCAAACGGGTTGTCGCGGCAGGCGTCGAGGATCACCACGTTGACCCGGCTCTTGGCGCGCGACATCTGGCCCAGGATGTAGGTCAGGTCCATGCCGTGGATGGCGATCTCGTCCTCGCTGCGGATCTCGGCGTCCACCGGGATCATGAAGTTCTGGTCGCGCATCTGCAGCGCATGGCCGGCGTAGTACAGCACCGCCACCGTGTTCTCGTTGAGCCGGGCGCCGAACTCCTTCAGCGCGGCGAACATGGCGCCGCGGTCGAGGTTCTCGCGCAGCGTGACCTTGAAGCCGGCTTTTTCGAGCGTGCGGCCGATCAGGCGCGCGTCGTTGACCGGGTTGTCGAGCGCCTCCAGCTTGCTGTAGGCCGCATTGCCGATCACCAGCGCGACCCGATCCTCGGTGAGCGAGACGCCGCGCATCTGCTGCGCCAAGGCGTGCGGGGCGGCAGCCAAAGCGATGACACACGACAAGCCGACAAGCGGCCACGCGACGCGACCACGCGCCCGCCACACGCGGCGCCACCATGAAAGCCAGTTGCACCACCACACGCTGTGCATGGTAGCGGCGCTGCCGCGCGGCGGCAGCGCGCGCTCAATCACCCGCGGGCCCGCTGCGCCACAGCGCATCGAACGCAGCGTCGGTGGGCAAGCTCGCGCGCCACCACGAAGTCGTCGACGCCGGCGGCGCCCTCGCACCACCACGCCGAGCGCAAGCCCGCGCACGAGTCGGCCAATTGCAGCGCGAGCCGGGTGCCGGCATGGGCTTCGATGCGCCGCTCGCCATGCAACGTGGGCATCTCGTGCACGGCCTGCTCCAGCGAGGGCACGTCGAACGCCGGGTCGAGCACCTGGCGCGCCACGGCATCGGCGGCGTCGAGCCAGTTGTCGTTGGCCAGCGCATCGACCAGCTCGTCGTGCCCCGGCGGCAGCGCGGTCGCCAGCGTGAACGGGAAGTGCCGGCCGACGCTGTCGACGCTGGGCATCAGCACGCCCAGCCACGCCGCTGGCGCCAGCAGCCCCGGCGCCAGCCAGAAGCGGCGCACCGGCGCCACCAGGTACAGCGACAACCAGTCGTCGTCGCCCAGCGCCGCGCGCGAGCGCACCAGTTCGTGCTGCAGCCAGCCATCCCAGGCTTCGATCCATGCGGCCGGCAGGCGGCGCGACGCGAAGTCGCCCAGCGCAGGCATCTTGCCGAACCAGCCGGCGGCGACCTCGCTCTGCCGCTCACAGCCGCCGCGGGCATTGAAACTGCTCCAGCTCGGGCAGCGCGATCGCCAGCGGTCCCTGCGGGTTGTGCGCCTCCAGGCGCGCCCTGCGGCCCTCGACGTCGAACACCAGCACCACCCGGCCCGGCGACGCGCCCGGCTCGATGCGCACGCGCTCGAACAGGCGCAGCAGCGACCACGGCCCTTCGAAGCTGAAGCGCGCACCGGCGCTGGCGCCCGGCGCACTGGCCTGCAACTGAACGCGGCCGCCGCCGCCCGGGCCCGGCCACTGCAGCGTCTGCACGCCGCGCGTGTCGCGCGCGAAGCGCAGCGCGTGGCCGTCGACGTCGATCGTCAGCTGCCCGATGCCCGGGTCGAGCTCGAGCAGGCGCAGGTCCATGCGCACGGCGAACTGGCGCCCGCCGTCGCTGAAGAAGGCCGAACGGATGGCCTGCGCACGCTGGAACGGCAGCAGCGCATCGCCCCACTTGGCCTGCGGCGCCAGACGCACGCCCCACGGCCGCGTCGAGGTATCGACCCAGCCGGCCAGGTGCCGTTGAAAGAAGCCGTCGATGACGCCGCCGCTGCCGAAGGTGCGCACGAACTCCTCGCGCGACACCTCCTGCGTGCCCTGGCGCATGAACGGATAGCGGCCGTCGATGACGCGTGCGCACGCCGGCGCCACTTCGCCGGCCAGCTGCTGGCCCCACAACTCGCGCAGCGCAGCGAGCGCCAGCGTGGCGTCGGTCTCGGCCATCTGCTGCCACAGCGTGCGCAGCGGCTCGGGCACGCGCGCCGACGCGGCGGCCAGCTCGGCCCAGGCGTCGGCAGCCGGCGCGGCGGCCTTGCGCGCGGCGGCGTCGTCGATCGCCGCCAGTTGCGCGGCCACGCGCCCGATTGCGGCGTGCACGGCCTCGTAGCCGGCCGGCGAGCCCAGCGCATAGGCGCGCAAGGCATTGAGCCGGTCGGCCTCGGCCGACAGCGATTCGCTCGCATCGGGCGCGCTGACCGGGCCCATGTCGCGCAGCATCGCCGTGAGCCAGGCGTTGAGCGGCGAATCGGGCCGCGACATCAGGCGCGCCTGCTCGGCAGCGCCGGCCAGCGACGACACCGGCAGCAGGCGCAGGTCGAACACCAGCGCATCCCACGCGCGCAGGCGCTCGACCGCCAGTTGCGACTCGATGCCCTCGACCAGGCGCGCACGCGCCGCCGCATCCACCGCGCCCGCTGGTGCACCGAGCACCCACGGCGCCTCCTCCTCGAGCTGGCGCACGCTGGCCTGCACGCGGGCGCGCAGAGCCGGCTGCGCCGCGCGCGTGTACAGCGGGCCGACGCCGCTTTCGAGCGGCACGCCGCTGGCCCGCGTCAGCACCTTGTTGGCGGTGGCCAGCGCGGCCGCCTCGATCGACAGCGGCACGCTGCCCTGGGTCGCATCGCCCTGGCGCAGCCGCGCCAGCACGCGCTGCGCCGGCGCCGCCGTGCTCAACTGCTGGCGGGTGCGCGCGACCAGATTGGCGTCGGCCAACGCCGGGGCGCCCACCTCGCCGGTGGCCAGCAGGCGGTCGAGGTGCTCGCGCAGCGCCTTGCGCGCGGCCGCCGAGCCCACCTGCGCGGCGTTCTGGTCCCAGTCGGCGAGCAGATAGCTGCGCAGCGCAGCGGCGTCGAAGTGGCTGCCGCCGAACAGCATCAGGTAGGCCTTCAGCGCCTCGTAGCGGACGAACAGCGCGTCGGCGCCGCTGGCGTCGAGCCGCTGCTCGAGCCGCTTGGCCAGGCGCGGCACCAGGCTGTCGCGCAGCACGTGGTGATAGGCGTCCTGCGCGGCCGCGGCGATGTTGCCGCTCTGGTCGAGGCCGAGGCTGGCGGCGCGGCGGCCGCCGCGCGCGTCGCCCTCGCGCGCCAGCGACCACAGGCCGTCGAGCAACGGCACCATCGTGCTCAATTCGGCCCCGGGCGCTGCGCTCTTGGCCTGCGACGCCTGGGTCTGCAAGCGCGCGACGGCGGGGCTCGCCGCAGCCAGCAACTCGGTGTTGCCGGCGTACTGGCGCCACGCCCAGAGCAGCGCGGCGACCGTCAGCAGCGTGCTGGCAGCGACCACGCCGCCGTGCAGCCACGCGCGCTGGCGCTCCCAGCGGCGATTGGTGCCGGCCAGCCCGGCCTCGCCGAGCACCACCTCGCGCAGCAGGCGGGTCACGAAGTACGAGCGGCCGCTGGGCCGGCCGGGCGGCAGCACGCGGTGCGCGAGGCCGAGCGCCCGCGACAGCGCGCCGAGCGCACGATCCATCGGCGAGCCTTCCTGCGTGGCACTGGTGAAGTAGACGCCGCGCAGCAACGGCGCCGCGCCGCCGCGCTCGACTCGAAGGTCATGCGCATCGTCTCGGTCAGCGCATCGCGCAGCAGGCGCCATTGCTGGGGAAAGCCGAACAGCGCCGCGCGCCGGTCGCGATCGCGCTCGTCGTGCAGCCGCGCGATCAGGCACTCGTGCAGCGACTTCTCCAGCGCCACCATCTCGCCGGACAGGCGCGCCAGCCGCGACGCGGTGTCGGCATCGCTCGGCGCCGCAGGCTCGCTCGGCTGCTTGGCACCTGGCATGGCAAGCGGCGCGCGGGCGGCCGTCGCGTCGAGCGACAACGTGGCGCCCCACACCTGGGCGCGCTCGTCCTTGTCGAAGTCGGCGAAGAACTCCGCGAAGCCGGCCAGCAGGTCGCACTTGGTGACCATCACGTAGATCGGAAAACGGATGCCGAGCTGCGCGTGCAGTTCGCTGATGCGCTCGCGCATTTCGCGCGCCAGCACGCGGCGCTTGTCGGCGTCGGGCTGCAGCAGGTCGGTGGCACTCAACGTGAGGATCACGCCGTTGATCGGCTGGCGCGGGCGGTGCTTGACCAGCAACTGCAGAAAGCCGAGCCAGGCCGCGCGGTCGGCCTCGCGATAGCTGTCTTGCGTGGTGTAGCGGCCGGCGGTGTCGATCAGCACCGCGTCGGAGGTGAACCACCAGTCGCAGTTGCGCGTGCCGCCGGCGCCGCGCAAGCGCCTTGGGGCCCAGTTCGGCGGCAAACGGGAACTCCAGCCCCGAGTTGACGATCGTGGTCGTCTTGCCCGCGCCGGGTGCGCCGATGATGATGTACCAGGGCAGCTCGTACACATAGGGCCGGCGCCTGAGCCAGCCGAAGGCGGACCTGGCGCCGACGTGGCGGCCGCGCAGCACCTGCATCGCCTGCGTAAAGCGCTGGCCGATCACGGCCACCTCGGGTGCGCCCGGCGCCGCGGCCTGCGGCGCCGCGCGCAGCCGCGGCGGGGACCAGGCCGTCGAGCAGGCGTCGGTTGCGACGCGCCGCCGAGGTCGCACGCCACACCACATGCAGCACGAACACCAGCAGCACGCAGGCGATCGCGATCGCCCGCGCGCGCTCGCCCGCCAGCGGCGTCACGCCGCCGACGGTGACCAGCGGGCCGACGAACCACACCAGCGCGCCGGCCGCGTACAGGCCTCCCGCAATCAGCAACGCGCGCACGTGGGTGGCGAATTCGGGTCGCATCACGAAGGCAGGGCGCATCACGAACGCAGCCTTGGCCAGTGCAACTCAACCCTCCGGTCGCGGCAACAGCAACTGCACCTCGACACGGCGGTTGCGCGCGCGCGCGGCAGGCGTGTCGTTGGGCACGCGCGGCTCGGTCTCGGCGCGCCCCTCGGCGCGCACCCGCGTCGCCGGCAGCCCCGCCTCGACCAGCGCCGCGGCCACGGCTTGCGCACGCTCGCGCGACAGGTGCCAGTTCGATGGGAAACGCAGCGACTCCAGCGGCTGGTCGTCGGTGTGGCCGACCACCTCGACGCGCCCGGGCAGGCGGGCCAGCGCCTGCGCGATGCGACGCAAACGATCGCGGTGCTGCACTTGCAACTGTGCCGTACCGGGGACGAACAGCGCATCGGCGGCGAGTGTCGCCACCGACCGCTGCGCTTCGTCGCTGACCTCGATCGCGCCGGCGTTGAGATCGTCGGCCAGCAGCGGCGCCAGGCGCGGCTTGACGGCTGCCGCCACCGCCGGGGCAACGGCCAGGCTGCGGTGCACGTCGTGCAGCTGTTGCAGCAGCGGCTCGGCCTGGCGGCTCAGGCGCGACGACAGCCACATCACGCACGCCAGCACCAGCGCGGCGCCCACCACCAGCGTGATCCACAGCGGCACCACCGCGAAGCCGGGCGCGCGCCTCTTTTCGCCGGACCAGTGCTGCGACAACGTGCGCGCATCGGTGGGCAACAGCGCGGGCCGCACCCGCTCGAGCAGCCGCCCGGCCAACGCGTCGAGATCGGCGCGGCCATTGGGCAGATTGGCGTAGCGGCCCTGCAGGCCCAGCGCGATGCACACGTAGAACAGCTCCAGCAGCGGCGCATTCGCCTCGGCATCCGCGCTCAGGCGATCGAGCAGCTCGAACACCTTGTCGGCGCCCGACTCCTCATCGTGGAACTCATGCAACAGGGTCTTGGTGCCAGGCGGCGGGTTGGCACCCCACGGCGTGGCAGCGATCGCCTCGTCGATGAAGGTGCACAGCAGGTAGCGCGCCGCGATCACCTGGGGCCGGCTGACGCCGCTGGCGCGCGCTTTCTCCTCGAATTCGCCGATCAGGCCGAGCAACTGGTGCTGCAGGCCCGGCCGGTCGTTGTGGGCCGTGGTGGCGCGCAGTTGCGCCTGCAGCGCGAGCAGCGGGCCGGCGGCCACCAGCAACGGGTTGATGCCGGCGACCAGGTGCTGCAGCGTCGCGCCCGGATGCGCAGCGCCCGACGGCGGGCGGCCAGCCTTGGTGGGGCTGGCGCGGCCGCCGGGCCGCGGGATCAGCAGCGTGCGCTCCTGATCGATGAGGACGGTGCGGTCTTCGGCGCTCACGCTGGGATCCTTCGCTCAAGCGCCGACGGGCACGCCGACGCGGTCGAAGCTCAGTTTTCGATCAAGCCTAGACCTCGACGAAGCCGGCTTCGCGCATGAAACGCTCGCGCACGGCATCGTTGTCGAGACTGCCGGCCACCTTGGCGAAGAAGTCGCGCCGGCTCACGCCTTCGGTGGCGGCGCGCTTGGCGACCACCTTGCCGATCGGGCCGATGTAGCCGATCAGCAACTTGGTCACGCGTTCCAGTTCGGCCGCAGTGAGGGCATCGCCCGGCCGCGTGGCCGGCGGCGCGGTGCCTTCGCTGGGCCTGGGCGCGCCGCGCAGCGGCGTGGTCATCGGCTTGCCGAGCACCGCGCGCGCAAACGCCGAGCGCTCCTTGGGGTCGTCGATGGCCGGCATCAGCGAGCCCACCAGGGACTCGAGGTCCTTGTGCTCCTTGGCGGCGCGGCGTACCAGCACCTTGGCCACCGGCCCGATGTACTTGGCGATCTCCACCTCGACGCCGGACAGCACGACGCCGCTCCAGCCGGTGGGCGGCGGTGAACTCGAGCCCGACACCGTGAAAGTCTTGGGTGCCGACGGCGCACTGCCGACGCCGGCCCCGCTGCCGCCGCCACCTGCGCCGACAGCCTCGGCGAACACCGAGCGCGAGCGGTGCGTCACGATGGTGGCCTCGGAGATGGTGTTGGCCACCGGCTGCGCGTAGGCATCGAGGATCGCGCTGCGGAACTCGCCGGCGTTCTGGAAACGATCGGCCGGCGCCTTGGCGATCGCGCGCGCGACGATGGCGTCGTATTGCGGCCAGCGGTGCGCGGGGTCGGCCTTCGACGCCGGCTCGGGATCGTGATAGCAGACGTCGTGCATGATCGCCTCGGGCCCGCCGCGAAACGGCGACTTGCGCGCCAGCAGCTGATAGAACACCACGCCGGCGGCGAAGATGTCCATCCGGTGGTCGACGTGGCCGCCGAGGTAGAGCTCCGGCGCGATGTAGCCGGGCGTGCCCATGATGACGTTGGTGCGCGTGCGGTCGGCCGATTCGAGCCGCGCGATGCCGAAGTCGGTGAGCTTGATGCGGCCGTTGCTCATCACCATGATGTTGGCCGGCTTGATGTCGCGGTGCCAGACGGTCGAGTTGTGCGCGTAGTGCAGCGCATCGAGCAGCTGCGACATGATGCTGACCGTGTCCTGCTCGTCGAAGCTGGTGCCGTTGGCGATGTAGTCGCGCAGGTTGTTGCCCTCGACGAGCTCCATCGCGATGAACGCGTAGCGGCGTCCTCGCCGTACTCGTACACCGACACGATGCCCGGGTGGTTGAGCGCGCCAGCGGCCTGCGCCTCGCGCTGGAAGCGGCTCGACATGGTGTCGGAGGCGTACTGACCACTGGCCCCGGAGGCGGCGACGCTGCCCACGTCGTCGTCTTCGAGCAGCTCCTTGCGAATGGTCTTGATCGCCACCGGCCGCTTGATGACCGGGTCGTAACCCTTGAACACGATGCCCATGGCGCCGCGGCCGATCACGCCGGTGATCGGGTACTTGCCGAGGCGCTCGGGGACTTTGAGGGTGGCCATCGTTTCGGGGTTTCGTCAATCGGACAGCGTCAACTGTCGAGCATCTTCATGGCCTGGACCATGCTGGTGCGCATGCGGCCGATCGAGCGCGCGAGCACCCCGATCTCGTCGCGCGAGGTGCGCTTGAACTCCGGGATCTCGAGCTCGCCCAGGCTCACGCGGTCGGCGAACTGCGACAGCTTGGTCACCGGCCGGATCACCAGCATCCACAGCATCAGGTTGAGCACGACGCCGATCACCGCGAACACGATCCCGGTGGAGGTCATGAACACCTTGAAGGCCGTGTTGGCGCGATCCAGCGGCACGTGCGTCGGCACCGAGATGATCTGGGCACCCACCACCTCGTTGAGCTGCCAGCCGAAGCCGTTGGCCGGGCCGTAGCGCTCGATCAGCGTCGGCGGCGCGGCGTCGACCGTGCTGTGGCATTGCAGGCAGGCCTGGTTGCCGATGCGCAGCGGACGCGCCACGTAGAACGAGCGGCCGGTGGGCGTGTCGCGGTCGCCGACGATCTCGCTGGTGTCCTTGTTGTTGCGGAACTGGTTGACGATGTCGGTTTCCCAATCCACCGCCCGGTTGCGCGGATTGGTCGGATTGAGCACCGCCTCCTTGTAGGCGTACTCGGCGTGCTTCTGGCGCAGGCCGTTGAACACCTCGGTGGCCGAGAAGGCCGGCACCGTCTGCGGCAGGAAGCTGTACTTCAGCTGCGTCTGCAGCAGCGGGGCCACCTGGCCGGAGGTGTAGCTGCGGGTGGCAATGGCCGCGTCCATCAGCAGGCGCGCGCTTTGCGCGATCTCGTCGCGCGCGTTGCGCTCCAGCAGTGACCACGACACCTGGCTGATGGCAGCCAGGCCGGCGGCGAAGATCAGCAGGAAGATCAGGTTGAATTTGAGCAGCAGTCTCATCTCAGGTCTCCGCAGTCGTCAGCGGGCCGCCGTGGTGGGCGCCGCGGCCGAGGCGGCCGACGCCGCCTTGGCAGGATCCTTGGGCAGGTATTTCTCGGGGAACAACACCGGATCCCACTCGGGGTGGGACGACAGGTTGGCAACAAGCGCCTTGCGAAACTCGGCGTCGCGCGCCTTGGCGCGCCAGCGCTCGATGAACTGGCGGCGAAACGGCAACTCGGACTTCAGCCATGGTTCGACGTCGGCATATACGAAGTCAGGGGCCGATTTGGGTGCGACCTCGCGATCCTTGTACTTGTCCGCTCGCAACGGCAGCGAGTCGCGAAACGAGCGCGGCAACTCGGCCAGGAACGAAGCCGGCGGGCTGCCGCTCACCGCGCCGCGCGTGGTGCCCGGGGCGCGCCGGTAGGTCTGGCCCTGACGCAGACCCAGCGCAGCGCCGGCCGGGCGCTCGAGCAGTTTCAGGTCGCCGCGTTCGGCGAACACGCGTCGCCTCGCCGGCCTTGAGTTGCATTACCACCACACCGGGCAACAAGCCGATCTCCAGCAACGGCGAGCGAAACTCGAATGCCCGCGCATTGCCGTCTTTGCGCGCATTGGTCAGCTTGTACCAGCCACCCAATGCATACAACGTTCTTTCGGCCTTCAACCGGACAGGCCCGCCGACCATGATGCGGGCCTGGGGGCCGATGCTGAGCACGGTGTTCTCGACCATTTCGACCTGAACGAAAGCGGCGTCGCCCGTCTCGACGATGTCGCCCAGCTGCAGGCGAACGCCCTCTGCCGCACGCCAGCGCCCTGCCGCGCGCGTGATGAGCGCCTCGCCATCGAGGATCGTGATCGTGCCGGCAACATCGGCTGCCACGGCACTGCCGGCGGCGGCAAGCGCCGCCCACAGCAGAAGGATCCCCCTCAACATGCACTGACCTCCACCGCTCGAACGCCAGCGCAAGAGCGCGCACGCGTTGTGACTCACAATCTAGGTGGTGCGTTCATCGAGTGTCAATCCTGCTAAAGGGAGAGACAAACGGGGTTGCACGCACAGGGTACCCCCTAGGTGCGTGGCTGTCATGCGCCGCCGACCGACTGTCGCCTCACCATCACAGCCGAACATGGAACCACCTCTCTCCCGATGATCGGCATACAGGTCGTCTCCTGGGCTGGCGCGACACCATCGACGCCCGCCACTGCCTGGTTCGGAGCCGCCGGCGGCGACATCGGGCGCAGTGCCGAGTGCACGCTGTCGCTGCCCGACCCCGAGCGCCACATCTCGCGCCGCCACGCGGTGGTGGTGATGCGCCAAGGCCGCTACGTGTTGCAGTCGCTGTCGGACAACGTCGCGCTGGTCCTCGACGGCGTCACCCTGGCGCCGGGCGACGAGGCGCCGCTGGCCGCCGGCATGCGCATCACGCTCGGGGCCTACACGCTGCAGGTGCTCGACGAGCCCGAGTCGTTGTCGCTGCCGCCGCGCCAATCGCCCGCCGCCCCCCCTGCCGCCAAACCGCTCCGCCCCGGCCGCCCCCGTGGCCGCCAAGCCCCTGCCTCCGGCGCCACCCGAGAAGCCGGCGGCTGCGACGCCGTCCGACAACGAACGGGCCGAGGTCGATTTCGTGGTCGGCGACACCGGCGAGATGGCGCGCTCGGCGATCGCTGCCCCAACCGATTGGGCGCGGGCTCTGCAGCAGGGACTGGGCGTGGCCACCGGCGGGCTCGAGCCCGAGCACGCGCGGCGCGTGGGCGAATTGCTGCGAGCGATGACCGGCGGCACGCTCGAGCTGCTGACCGCCCGCATGGTGGCCAAGCGCGAGCTGGGGGCGTCGGCCACGCAGTTGCGCACCCGCGAAAACAACCCGCTGAAGTTTTCGCCCGACGTCGATGCGGCGTTGAGCCACCTGCTCGGCCCGGCGGAACGTGGCTTTCTCGCGCCGCGGGCCGCCGTGGCCGAGGCCTTCGAGGACCTGCGCGCCCATCAGGTGGCGCTGCTGGCCGGCATGCGCGCCGCACTCGACACGGTGATGTCGCGCTTCGACCCGCGGGCACTGGAGCAGCGCCTGGCCCCCGCCGGCGCGCTGGACCTGATTCCCGCCAACCGCCGAGCCCGGCTGTGGAGTGCCTACACCGAGGAATACGCGCGCATCGTCAGCGAGATCGAAGACGACTTCGACACCCTGCTCGGCCGCGCCTTCCTGAAGGCCTACCAGGACCAGTTGGACGCGCTCGACTTCGAGGTCGACCGCAAGCGCGGCGGCGATCAAGGGCTGACCGGAACGTCGCGACCGATGGCGGCCGGCAAGACGAGCTTCCGGGCCACGGCGGCCCGATCGGGGCATTGGGGTTGGGCCCCACTAGGGTCAGCCGCAAAACAACTTGAACCGGCCGGCCCGGGCGGGGCAACCAAGAGGGGTAAGACCTTTGCCCCCCCAGGAGGACACCATGCCCCGCTTGCTGCCCGTTGCCGCCCTGATGCTCAGTGCCGCCGCGTCGCTGTTTGCCCACGCCGGCGAGGTCAAGGTGTTCCGCAACAGCGAGACGGTCGATCCCACCGAGGTGGCCCGCATCCTGGACCGCTCGGCCCCCATCAAGATGCGCTCGCTGCGCCTGCTCGACGGCGCCGCCGCCACGGTGGTCGGCGCAGCGAAGCCGCCCGCCCGCAGGCGCTGTCGCTGCCGGTGCCGTTCGCGTTCGATTCGGCCGACATCCTGCCGGCGGCCAAGCCGCAGCTCGACGCCATCGCCGCCGGCATCCGCATGCTGCCGGCCGACCAGAAGGTGGTGATCGAAGGCCACACCGACGCCGTCGGCAGCGAGCAATACAACGAAGAACTGTCGCAGCGCCGCGCGCAGTCGGTGCGCCGTTACCTGGTGGCCACGCACGGCATCGAAGGCTCGCGACTGCAGGCGGTGGGTCTGGGCGAGCACAACCCGCTGCCCGGCCGCGGCCCGCAGGCCGGTGAAAACCGCCGCGTGCAGTTCCGCGGCGAGTGAGCCCCGACCAGGGTAGACGAGCCCCCATCCGCGGCGTCGCCGACACGATCGAGGTGATTACCATGCGCTCACCTCTCCACACCAGGTCGTACCACGCGCAGCGGATGGACAACTCACAAGTGCTGCGGCTGCTGGGCCGCATCGAACAAGCCGACGAAGGCGCGTTTCGAGAGCTCTATTGCGCCTTCTCGCGCAAGCTCTACGCCTACGTGCTGAGGCAGCTGTCGGACTCCGCCCAAGCCGAGGAAATCGTGGCCGATACCCTGTACGAAGTGTGGAAGGCGCCCGCCAAGTTTCGCGGCGAGTCGCAGTTCTCCACCTGGCTGATCGGCATCGCGCGCAACAAGGTGCTGATGCACTGGCGCGGCCGCAAGCCCGACGCCGACCACGACGACGTGGCCGACATGGCCGAGCAGCTGGCCAGCGACGCGCCGGGCGCCTTCGAGCAGATGGCGCAGTCGCAGCGCAGCGACGGCGTGCGCCAGTGCGTCGACAAGCTCAAAGCCGAATTCCGTGAATGTGTGCACCTGGTGTTCTACGAGGGCATGGCGCTGGCCGAGGTGGCCCGCATCCAGCAGATCCCCGAGGGCACCGTGAAGACGCGCCTGTTCCACGCGCGCCAGAAGTTGAAGCAATGCCTGCAGCGCATGCTCGCCCGCGAAGGCGAGGAACCGCTGGGAGAACTGTCATGAAAGAGCAATTCGACGAACTGCTGCCGTTCTACGTCAACGACACGCTGGACGAAGCCGACCGCGCCTGGGTCGACACCTACCTGCGCGAGCACCCCAAGTCGGTCGCCGAGCTGCAGTGGTACCGCACGCTGCAAGACACGATGAAGCGCGACGCGCCCGCCGTGTCGGCCGAGGTCGGCCTCGACAAGGTGATGGCGCGCATCCGCGCCGAGCGCGCGCCGAGCCGCGCGCCGGCCCAACAGGCGCCGAGCTTCGGCGAGCGGGTGCGTGGTTTTCTGGCCTCGCTGGCACCGCAACCGCTGCTGCGCCCCGCGCTGGCCGGCGCGTTGGCGGTGGTGGTGGTGCAAGGCATCGTGATCGGCAACCTGGCCACCAAGCCCGACGAAAGCAGCGAGATCCGCGCCACCCGGCCGACCGTGGTCGACCCGGGCCCGTTCCTGAAGGTCAATTTCAAGGCCGATGCGCGCGAAGCCGACATCCGGCTGCTGCTGGTCGAGGTCGACGGCTCGCTGGCCGGCGGCCCCGGCCAACTGGGCGACTGGTACGTGCGCATCCCCGAGGCGCGCATCACCGCGGCCGCCGACAAGCTGAAGACGAGCACCATCGTCGAGGGCGTGGCGCGTGGTGGACGCGCTGCCGGTGCGGCCCTGAAGGATCGCCAGCCATGGACGCACAACGCCGCCGCCTGATCACCGCTTTCGGCTGGGCCGCCGCCGCGCCGCTGCTGGCCGCCGCCACCGTGCCGGCGCGCGCCGCCGCCGGCAAGCGTGTGGCGCTGGTGATCGGCAACGCCGCCTACAAGGTGGGCGCGCTGAAGAATCCGGTCAACGATGCGCAGGCGATCGCCGGCTCGCTGCGCACCATGGGCTTCGAGGTCACGCAGCGCGAGAACGCGTCGCTGCCCGACATGCTCGAGAGTTTTCGCCAGTTCTCGTTGCAGACCCAGAACGCCGACGTGCGCGTCATCTACTACGCGGGCCACGGCCTGCAGGTCAAGGGCCGCAACTATCTGCTGCCGGTGGACACCGAGATCCGCGCCGAGGACGAAGTGCCCAGCAAGAGCGCCGACCTGAACGAGTTCCTCAATCGCTTGAGCACCCTCAAGAACGGCATGAACGTGGTGATTCTCGATGCCTGCCGCAACAACCCGTTCTCCGGCGTCGAGATCGTGGGCCCGGACGGCCGGCGCCTGAAGTTCCGCGGCGCCACGCCGTCGGGGCTGGCGCGCGTCGAGGCGCCGCTGGGCACGATGGTCGCCTTCTCGACCTCGCCCGACGGGGTGGCGCTGGACAATCCGCAGGAGAAGAACAGCCTGTTCGCCAAGCACCTGCTGCAGCAGATGCAGGAGCCCGGCCTGCCGGTGGAGATCCTGTTCAAGCGGGTGCGCCTGGCGGTGTCGGGCGAGACCAACCGCATGCAGGTGCCGTGGGAGAGCTCGAGCCTGACCGGCGACTTCTGCTTCCGCACGATGGCCGGCGGCGCCTGCAGCAGCGGGCGATAGCAGCGGGTCAGCGCGTCGCCGACGCGCGCGGCCGTTTGGCCTTGAACCAGCGCGGCATCGGAGTGGACGGTGCGCGCACCTCGCGCTGCTGTTCGATCTCGCGAAACAGCTGCGTCACGAAGTCGATGAACACGCGCACGCGCGGGATGCGGCGCACGCTCGGCGGATAGAGCAGGTTCACCGGCGGCACCTCGTCGAGCTCCCAGTCGGTCAGCGCCGGCACCAGCAGGCCGCTGGCGATCTGCCCGCCCTGGCGCTTGTGCCAGTCGAGCAGGCGCACCACCCCGCCGCCGGCCACCGCCAGGTCGGCCACCATGTCGCGGTGGGCGTTGTCGACCACCAGCCAGCCGCGCGCGGTGATCGACACCCGCTCGTCGCCACGCTTGAAGTGCCACAGATCCATCACCGAACCCATGTTGGAGCGGATGCACAGGCAGTTGTGCTGCTCGAGCTCACTGGGATGCCTGGGCATGCCGTGCGCCGCCCAGTACGACGGCGCAGCGCAGACGACGAAGCTGGTGGCCCCGAGATGCCGGCGCACCAGCTCGTCGGCCGGCTGCCAGCCCAGCACCAGGATCACGTCGACACCGCGCGTCTGCTCCTCGGTCGGGCGCATGAAGTAACGCACGTCCACTTGAATATCCGGATAGAGGGCATTGAAGCGCGGCAGCGCCGGGGTCAGGCACTCCTGCGCGATGGTCGGCTGCACGCCGACCACCACCGTGCCGCTGACGCGCGAGGTGGCGGCGCTGGCCTGCTCGTCGGCGTCGGCGAGTTGCTCGAGCGCCGGCCGGCACGCCTCGAGGTAGGCGCTGCCGCCAGCGGTCAACGCCAGCCCGTGCGCGTGGCGCTCGAACAGCGTCAGCTTCAGCTCGCGCTCCAGCGCACCCACCAGCTTGGCCACCGCCGCGGTGCTGACGCCAAAGCGGCGCGCCGCCGCCGAAAAGCTGGACGCGTCTGCCGCGGCAGCGAAGTAGTGCAGCGATCGCAGCTTGTCCATGCCTTCAACTTTTGGTTGACGCCATCGGCAACGCCTGGAGTATTCCACTTCGAGCGCTGTGCACCTAGATTGGCGCGCATCGCACACGCGGCATCCGGAGCGGGCCATGAAACTGACACGTCGACAAACCGCGCTGGCGGGTGCATGGGTCCTTTGCCGTCCACCTGCGTGGGCGCAGCCGGCGCCGTGGCCGACGCGGCCGCTGCGCCTGGTGGCCGGAGGCGCCGGCGGCATCAGCGACATCCGCGGGCGCTGGCTCGCCGAGCGGCTCGGCACCGCGCTGGGTCAGCCGGTGGTGGTGGAGAACAACGCCGTGGCCGGCGGCAACGTCGGCGCCGAACAGGTCGCGCGCAGCGCCGCCGACGGCTACACGCTGCTGTTGCTCCACCAGGGCACGGCGGCCATCAACCCGCATCTGTACGCGCACGTCGGCTACAACCCATTGACCGACTTCGCGCCGATCACCCGCTTCGGCTACGGCTCGCTGGTGCTGACTGTGCATCCGTCGGTGCCGGTCCACTCCGTGGGTGAGTTGATCGGGTTGGCCAAGGCCAAGCCAGGCGCGCTCAGTTATGGCTCGCCGGGCAACGGCACGCCGCCGCACTTGGCGGCCGAGATGTTCAAGCGCAGCGCCGGCATCGAGGCCACGCACGTCCCCTTCAAGGGCGGCGGCGCCGATGATGGCCGCCCTGCTGGGCGGCCACATCCAGTTCAGCATGGAGGGCCTGAGCGCCCAGTTGCCGCACGTGCGTGCCGGCAGCTTGCGTGCGTTGGCGGTCACGGGCGCGCAACGCTCGCCCAGCCTGCCGGAGGTGCCGACCATCGCCGAGGCCGGCGTGCCGGGCTACGAATTCGCCGGCTGGACCGGGTTGGCCGCGCCGGCGGCCACCCCGACAGCGATCGTCGAGCGGCTGTACACCGAGATCGCCCGCATCGCGGGCACCCCCGAGGCACGCCAGTGGTTCGGCGTCAGCGGCTCCGATGCCGGGCTGCTGCCACCGCCGGCGTTCGCCGAGTTCATCCGCGTCGAGCACACCCGCTTCGGCAAGCTGATCCGCGACGCCGGGCTGCGTGCCGAGTGAACGGGGCCCACATGGACAGCACCCATCCCGGCCCGCAGCACGCCGGCCTTCTCGAGCTGATCAACGCCAGCTGGACCACGCAGGCCATCCGCACCGCGTGCATGCTGCGGGTGCCCGAGCGGCTGGCCGGCTCCGCGAGCGAAGCCGCCGCGATCGCTGCCGACCTCGGCTGCCATGCCGCGTCGCTCGAACGGCTGCTGCGCGCATTGGCCTCGCTGGGCCTGTGCAGTGCCGACGCACAAGGCCGCTACGCGTTGACGGCCAGCGGCGAGTTGCTGCGCGATGACCATCCACACTCGCTGCGCGCGTGGGCTCTGCTGGCCGGCGGCGTCAGCTGGCAGCGCTGGGCCGAACTGGACGCAAGCGTGCGCAGCGGGCTCAGCCACCGGCAGCGCCACAACGGACACGACGGCTTCGAAGACCTCGGCAGCAGCCCTTCGGCGGCCGCCGGCTTTCACCGCGCGATGGTCGACATCACGCGGCCGGTTGCGATCGCGGTGGCGCGCGCGATCGATGCGCGCGCCGCGCGGCTGGTGGTCGACGTCGGCGGCAGCAGCGGCGAGCTGCTGGCCCACGTGCTGGCGGCGCACCCGGGGCCGCGTGGCGTGCTGTTCGACCTGCCGCACGGCCTGGAAGGCGCGTCGGCCGTGCTCGAGCGCGCCGGCGTCGCGTCACGCTGCACCCTTGTCGCCGGCAGCTTCTTCGACAGCGTGCCCGCGGGCGGCGATCTCTACCTGCTCAAGAGCGTGCTGCACAACTGGGACGACGAACGCTGCAGGCAGATCCTGCGCAACTGCCGCCAGGCGATGGCGCCGGGGGGTCGCTTGCTGGTGATCGAGCGGGTGATGGCCGAGCCGGTGGGCACCTCGGCGCAGGATCGCGCCGTCGCACGATCCGACCTCAACATGCTGGTGGCTCTGACAGGGCGCGAGCGCCGCGCCGGCGAGTTCGCGGCGCTGTTTGCCGCCGCCGGCCTGGCGTTGCAACGCGACCTGGCGGCCGCCGGCGAGTTTCGTATCCTGCAGGTGATCGCAAACTGAGCGGCAAACTTGCCGCGCTAGACGCAGCGCTTGGCAGCAAAAGCGGCCAGATCGGCCGCGAAACGCCCGGGCTCCTGGACATGCGGCGAATGCGCCGCCTGCTTGTACAGGCGCACCGTGCCATCGGGCAGCGTGTCGCGGTAGTACTTGCCCAGCGGCAGGCCGCCGTAGTGCGAGCTGACGCCGCCTAGCACCACCATCGTCGGCACCGTGAGCTTGGCCACCAGGTCACGAAAATCCGCCTCGGCCAGGCTTTCGATCATCAACAACAAGCGCTCGGCGCCGCAGCCGCGGGCCAGCTTGGTCACCAGCCAGCGCGCCAGGCGACCGGCCAGCGCGTCAGGCGAGGCCGCCCCTTTCAGCGGTGCGAGCTTGGCCAGGAACTCGGTGGCCACCGTCTCCGCGAAGTCGCCGCGCAGGCGCCTCAGCGTGTGCTGCAACTGCGTGCGGGTCAGCGAGCCGAACAGGCCGAGTCGCCAGTGCTCGTCGGTCGTGATGCAGGGCGACTGATCGATCAGGCAGACACCGGCGATGTGCGACTCGCCGTGGTCCTGCAGGTACTTCATCACCACCAGCGCGCCCATCGAATGGCCCACCAGCAGCGGCCGGTCGAGCGCCAGACCGTCGATGACCTGTGCCACGTCGAGCGCCATTTCCCGCAGCGACGGCTTGCGCTGGGTGTCGGCGCGCGCGCCATGGCCGAGCAGATCGAAGCGATGGACAGCGTGCCCACGGGCCAGGGTTCCGACCGCGTCGTCCCATTCCTGGTGGCTGCCACCCAGGCCGTGGATCATCAGCACCGGCCGGCCCTGGCCGGCCACCTGCACGCCGATGGTCTCGCCGCTGGCCAGTTGCAGGTCGACCCGGCGCGACGCGGCGCGCTGGGCGGCCAGCCTGGCGATCAGGCCGCCGGCGCCCAGGCCGCTCAGGTTGCACAGCACACGCGCCACGCCCGCGACCTCGCACACCAGCGCGAAGCCGGCGGGCGATGGGGCGGGGACTCGGTTGGGGCTCATGGCACGGTCTTACCAGTAGCAATTGAGTTGCCCGCCCCGCCCGCCCGGTTCAGGGCCTGTCGACGCTAGGGCCAACCCGATGGCCAGTTGGGCGGGCGAGGCACAGACTCGGCAGCCCGATTCACCCGATCCATCGCCCCACGCTCGCGCGCTGCCCGCTGCGGCCTCCGGGGGCCCAACCGAAGGAGACGACGATGGCCAATTTCGTCCTCGTGCATGGCGCCTGGCATGGCGGCTGGTGCTACCGCGACACCGCGGCGGCGTTGCGTGCCGCCGGCCACGCGGTGTTCACGCCCACTCACACCGGAGTGGGCGAGCGCTTTCACCAATCGGCAGAGAACATCACGCTGGAAACGCATGTCCGCGATGTTGCCGGCTGCATCGAGTGGGAGGAGCTGAACGACGTGGTGCTGGTCGGCCACTCGTACGGCGGCATGGTCATCAGCGGTGTGGCCGACCGCATGGCCGAGCGCATCCGTGCGCTGGTGTTCCTCGATGCTTTCGTGCCGGAACACGGCGACTCGTTGATGGACCTGCTGGACAAGGCGCTGCCGCCCGAAGTGGCGGCGCAATTCGTCGGCAATTTCCATGGCGCTGCGGCCGAGGGCCACAGCGGCCTGACGCAACCGATCCCGGCCGAGATGTTCAACGTCGTGGCCGACAAGCGCGACTGGGTGAACCGCCGTTGCCGCCCGCAGGCGCTGGCCACCTTCGAGTCACCCGTGTTGCTGAGCGGCAAGCACCAGAAAGTGCCGCAACGGCTGTACATCCTGGCCGATGGCTGGGATCCGAGCCCGTTCCGCCACTTCGCCGCGCAGGCCGAGGGCAAGCCCGGCTGGCGCGTCGTCAAGATGCCGTGCGGCCACGACGTGATGGTCGACATGCCCAAGGAGCTGGCCGCCGAGCTGCTGAAGCTGATCTGACGGCAAGGCGCGTGCCGGAGCCGGCGCCGCGCCTCAGCTGAGCGGCGCGGGCTCCGCCATCTGCGCGGCCAGCGCGGCGCGCACCTCTTCGCGCACGGCCTCGGTGAGCTCGGCCTTGAGCGCGGCGAACTGCCGGCGTCGTCTTGACCGAATAGTGCCGCGGGTGCGGCAGCGGCACCGCGCGGTCGAGCTTGATGCGGCCCGGCCGCGCGCTCATCACGACGACGCGCGAGCCCATGAACACCGCCTCGTCGATGTCGTGCGTGACGAACAGCACCGTCTTGGCCTGCTGCTCCCAGATGCCGAGCAGCAGCTCCTGCATCTGCTCGCGCGTCTGGTGGTCCAGTGCGCCGAACGGCTCGTCCATCAACAGCATGCGCGGCTCGTTGGCCAGCGCACGCGCCAGTGCCGTGCGCTGCTGCATGCCGCCCGACAGTTGCTTGGGGTAGTGCGACTCGAAGCCGCGCAAACCCACCTGCGCGATGAAGCCGCGCGCCACCTCGAGCTGGCGCACGCGCGGCCAGCCGCGCTCGCGCAGGCCGAAGCACACGTTGTCGAGCACGTTCAGCCACGGGAACAGCGTGTAGCTCTGGAACACCATGCCGCGGTCGGCGCCGGGGCCTGCGATGCGCCGGCCGTCGAGCAGCACCTCGCCGGCGCTCGGCTGATCGAGGCCGGCCACGATGCGCAGCAGCGTGCTCTTGCCGCAGCCGCTGGGGCCGAGGATGGCGATGAAGTCGTTTTCATCAACGCGCAGGTCGGTGGACTGCAGCGCCAGTGTGTCGCCGAATCGACGCGCCACGCCGCGAACGGAAAGAATGCTCATCAATCGAACTCCACGGGCGGTACCATCGCCCTCGTGACGAGCACCAAGAGGCGGCCGGCATGAGCAGCCCGCTGGGCCCACTGTTGCGCAAGTTGCAGTCCGCGACGCTGGGCAAGCCCAAGGTCGCGCCCGACGGCGCCGGGCAAAGGCCACCCGAGGCCGAGCTGCAGGCGCGGCGACACCAGCTCGAAGACGAGATGCGCCAGCGCAGCGCCGAGCTGACGCAGCGCGAAGACTTCATCCAGCGCGTGACCGACACGCTGCCCGGCATGGTGGCCTACTGGAACCGCGACGGCTTCTGCGAATTCGCCAATGCCGCGTACTGCGCCTGGTTCGGCCGCAGTCGCGAGGAGATGATCGGCCTGCATGCGCGCGACATGCTGGGCGACGAGGAGTACCGCCGCGGCCGGCCGCTGATCGAGACCGTGATCGCCGGCCAGTCGCATCAGATCGAGCGCACGCTGACCAACCCGCACGGCGAGGTGCGGCACTTCTACTCGCACTACGTGCCCAACTGGCGCGACGGCCAGGTGCACGGCTTCTTCATCATGCAAGCCGACGTCACGCCGATCAAGGAGGCCGAACTGCGGCTGCGCCAAAGCAACGCCGAGCTGATGCGCGCCGAGCAGTTCGGGCGCACGATCGCCGAGAACATGCCCGGCCGCGTGATCTACTGGGACCGCGATCTGCGCTGCCGCTATGCCAACCAGCACTTCTTCGACTGGCTGGGCAAGCGCCAGGAAGACGTGATCGGCAACGCTTTCGAGCACGTGCTGGGCAAGGAGCTGCTGGCCGATCGTTTGCCGCGCATCCAGGCCGTGCTGGCCGGTGAGCCGCAGGTCTTCGAGCGCGAAGAACTCGGCCGCGACGGCCGCATCCACTACACCTGGGTGCACTATGTTCCCGAGCGGCGCGACGGCGACGTGATGGGCTTTTTCGTGCTGGTGCACGAGATCACCGAGGTGAAGGAGGCGCAGCGCCAGCTGCAGGCGGCGAACACCTCGCTCGCACAGGCGCGTGATGTCGCCGACCGGGCCAACCGCGCCAAGAGCGAATTCCTCGCCAACATGAGCCACGAGATCCGCACGCCGATGAACACCGTGCTCGGCATGACGCGGCTGCTGCAGCGCGGCCCGCTCGACGCCGGGCAGAGCGACAGCCTGGCCAAGATCAACGACGCCACCCGGCATCTGCTGTCGATCATCAACGACATCCTCGACCTGTCGAAGATCGAGGCCGGGCAGTTGCGGCTCGAGCAGGTGAACTTTCCGTTGTCGGCGGTGCTCGACCAGGTGCGCTCGCTGATCTCGGAGCAGGCGCAGGCCAAGGGTCTGACGGTCGAACTCGACGATGCCGACACGCCGCACTGGCTGATCGGCGACCCGACCCGGCTGCGCCAGGCGGTGCTCAACTACGCAGCCAACGCGGTCAAGTTCACCGAGCGCGGTCACGTTTGTCTGCGCGTGCGGCCGCTGCAGCACGATGCGCAAGAGGTGCTGGTCCGCTTCGAGGTGCAAGACAGCGGCCCGGGCGTCGACCCCGTGCACCTGCCGCGGCTGTTCACCGAGTTCGAACAGGGCGATTCGTCGACCACGCGCCGTTTCGGCGGCACCGGCCTGGGCCTGGCCGTGACGCGGCGGCTCGCCGCGCTGATGGGCGGCGAGGCCGGAGCCGACAGCCAACTGGGACAAGGCAGCACGTTCTGGTTCACCGCCCGGCTGCGCCATCGGCCGCGAAGGCGCAGCGCCGTCCGAGCCGCCATCCGGCAGCCATGAATCGGCCGCGACGCTGCGCGAGCGGCATCGCGGCATCGCTGATCCTGCTGGCCGAAGATCACCCGGTGAATTGCGAGATCGCCAAGGCGTTTCTCGAGGCCGTGGGCCTGCGCATTCACGTTGCCACCGACGGCCTGCAGGCCGTGCAGATGGCAGCGGCCACCGACTATGCGGCCGTGCTGATGGACGTGCAGATGCCGGCGCTCGACGGCCTCGACGCCACGCGCGAGATCCGCACCTTGCCCGGCCGCACGCACACGCCGATCCTGGCGATGACCGCCAACGCCTACGACGACGACCGCGCGCGCTGCTTGGAGGCCGGCATGAACGACTTCCTGGCCAAGCCGGTGGAACCGATGCAGTTGTATTCGGTGCTGCTGCGCTGGCTCGGACGCGGCGACACGCCGACGCCCGCGCATCGCAACGACGCCTAGGCGAGCCACAGCACAGTCCCCGGCATCACGGTGCCCAGGCATCCTGCGCGCCGACCACGGCGCCATCAACGCCCGAGTTGCGCCCACGGGAACAGCCGCCGGTTGACCGCACTTGAATCCGAAGTCGCTGACCAGCCCGATCAGGCCGATGACGATGATGCCGAAGATGATCTGGTCGGTGGCCAGCAGCGCCTGGCTGTCGGTGATCATGTGGCCGATGCCGCTGGAGGCGCCGATCAGCTCGGCCACGATCACGTAGGTCCAGGCCCAGCCGAGCACCATGCGCAGCGTCTCGGCGATCTCGGGCGCCGCCGCGGGCATCAGCACGCGACGGATCAACGCCGCGATCGCTGACGCCCAGCGTGTAGGCGGCCTCGACCAGGTCGCGCCGCGTGTTGCCCACCGTCACCGCGATCATCAGCACCAGCTGGAAGAAGCAGCCGATGAAGATCACCGCCAGCTTCTGCGCCTCGCCGATGCCGGCCCACAGGATCAGCAGCGGAATGAAGGCACTGGCCGGCAGGTAGCGCGCGAACGAGACGAAGGGCTCGAAGAACGCCTCGATCGGCTTGTACGCGCCCATCGCCACGCCCAGCGGCAGCGCCAGCAGCGCGGCGATCACGAAGCCGCCGAGCACGCGCCACACCGTCATGCCGATGTCGTGGGCGAAGCCCATCTCGGTGAGCAGCGTCCAGCCGCTCTGGACCATCGTGAGCGGGTCGGCGAGGAACGTCTTGCTGCACGAAGCCGCCGAACGTGGCCAGCGCCCACAGCGCGACGAAGACGACGAAGAAGCTGACGCCGAGCGCGACCCGCGTGCCCGGCGCAACCGGCGCCAGCGGTTTCATGCGACGCCGGGGTCTACTTCAGGAAGCGGGTGTCGGCCAGCTTCGTCAGGTCCGGCACTGCTTGATGATGCCGACCTCCAGCAGCAGGTCGGCCGCCTCCTTGCTGAACGCCGCATGCTCGCCGGCGAAGAACTTCTGGTTCGCGTCGCGGTCCTGCCAGCGCAGGTACGCCTGGCTCTTCTCGAACGCCTCGCCGCTCTGCTTGACGTCGGCGCCCATGATCTCGAAGCTCTTCTTCGGCTCGGCCTTGATCATCGCCACCGCGTCGAAGTAGCCGTCGGCCAGCGCCTTGGCGGCCTTGGGGTTGTCGGCCAGGAACTTCGGCGTGCAGCCGAAGGTGTCCATCACCATCGGGTAGTCGAGCGTGGTGGCGATGATCTTGCCGGCCTCGGGCTTGGCGCGCACCGCGCCGAGGTAGGGCTCGTAGGTCATCGCGGCGTCGATGCCGTCGGTGCCGGCGATCATCGCGTTGGCGGCGGCCTGCGGCTCGAGGTTGACGACCTTCACGTCCTTCACCGACAGGCCGTTCTTCTTCAGCATCCAGGCCAGCGTGAAGTACGGCGCGGTGCCGGGTGCGCTGGCCGCCACCGTCTTGCCCTTCAGGTCGCTGATCTTGGCGATGTTGGGCTTGACCACCATGCCGTCGGCGCCGTAGCTCTTGTCGAGCTGGAAGATCTGCGTCGTGGCCACGCCGTTGGCGTTCCACACGATCCAGGTCTCGACCGTGGTCGCCGCGCACTGGATGTCGCCCGAGGCGATGGCCAGGTGGCGGTCCTTCTGCGGGATCTTCTTGATCGAGACGTCCAGGCCGTGCTTCTTGAACAGGCCCGCCTCCTTGGCGAGCGTCAGCGGCGCGAAGCCGGTCCAGCCCGAGATGCCGACGGCGACCTTGGTGTCCTGCGCCGCCGCCGATGCGGCGATCGTCGCCGCGGCGAGCGCAACGAGCGGGTGGCGAGTGTCTTGTTCATGCGTTCTCCTGCTTCACGGGTTGATGTTGAGTTGGTTTTCGACAGCTCATGCGGGCGTCCACAGCGCGGGCAAGCCCGAAAGGGTGCGCAGCACGCGCGACAGCGCGCCATCGGTGACCAGTTGGGTGGCCCGTTCGATGTCGGGCGCGAGGTAGCGGTCGCGCTCGACCGACGGACACGCGGCACGCAGCAGGCGCTGTGCCTGTTCGAGCGCGGTGCGAACTGGCGAGCGGCCGCAGGAATTCGATGCCCTGCGCGGCGGCGAGCCATTCGATGCCGAGGATGTGCGCGACGTTGGCGATCATCGGCTGCAGGCGGCGCGCGGCGAAGGTGGCCATCGACACATGGTCTTCCTGGTTGGCCGAGGTCGGCAGCGAATCGACGCTGGCCGGATGCGCGAGCGACTTGTTCTCGCTGGCCAGCGCGGCGGCAGTGACGTGCGCGATCATGAAGCCCGAGTTCAGCCCGGCATCGCGCGTCAGGAACGGCGGCAGCCGCGAGACGCCGGCGTCGATCAGCATCGCGATGCGGCGCTCGGCGATCGCGCCGATCTCGGCGATGGCCACCGCCATCGCGTCGGCAGGCCAGGGCCACCGGCTCGGCGTGGAAGTTGCCGCCGGAAATCAACTGATCACCGACAGACCAGCGGGTTGTCGGTCACCGCGTTGGCTTCGCGCAGCAGCACCAGCGCGGCGTGGCGCAACTGGTCGAGGCAGGCGCCCACCACCTGCGGCTGGCAGCGCAAGCGAATACGGGTCCTGCACGCGGTCGTCGCCCTCGAGGTGCGACTGGCGGATCGCGCTGCCGGCGAGCAGCGTGCGGTAGTAGTGCGCGACATCGATCTGACCCGGCTGGCCGCGCAGCGCATGGATGCGCGGGTCGAACGGCCCGTCGCTGCCGCGTGCCGCATCGACCGTCAGCGCGCCGATGACCAGCGCCGCTTCGAGCACCGGCTCGAAACTCAGCAGCGCATGCAGCGCCAGCGCGGTGGACACCTGCGTGCCGTTGATCAGCGCCAGGCCCTCCTTGGCCTGCAGCTTCAGCGGCGCGATGCCGGCTTCGCGCAAGCACGCAGCAGCGGGCCGACGCGTGCCGTCGACCAGGAACTCGCCTTCGCCGATCAGCGGCCAGCGTCATGTGCGCCAGCGGCGCCAGGTCGCCCGATGCGCCGACCGAGCCCTGGCACGGCACGAACGGCACGAGCCCGGCGTTGTGCACGGCCAGCAGCGTGTCGACCACCTCCTCGCGCACGCCCGAGGCGCCGCGCGCCAGGCGACGCCGCCTTCAGCGCCAGCATCAGCCGCACCACCGGCGGCGCCAGCGGCTCGCCGACGCCGACGCTGTGCGAGCGAATCAGGTTCAGTTGCAGCTGGTCGAGGTCCGATTCGCTGATGCGCGTGGTGGCCAGCTTGCCGAAGCCGGTGTTGACGCCGTACACCGGCGCGTCGCCGCGCGCGGCGCGCTGCACGACCGCGGCGCTGGCGCGGATCGCCGCGCGCGCCGCGGCGTCGAGCGTCGACGCGACCGGCGCTGCCGCGCATGGATGGCCTGCAGGTCGTCGAGCGTCAGCGCGCCCGGGCTGCAGCTCCATCAGCGCGCCACCATCGGCAGGTTCAGCCCCTGCTCCTTGGCGCAGGCGATCGCGTCCTCGTAGCCGGCATCGGCATGGCGCATCACGCCGGTGGCCGGGTCGTTCCACAAGCACACGCTCGATGCGCTTGGCCGCTGCATCGGTGCCGTCGCAGACGATCACCACGCCGGCATGCTGCGAGTAGCCCATGCCGACGCCGCCGCCGTGGTGGAAGCTGACCCAGGTCGCGCCGCTCGGCGGTGTTGAGCAGCGCGTTGAGCAGCGGCCAGTCGCTCACCGCATCGCGAGCCGTCGCGCATGGCCTCGGTCTCGCGGTTGGGCGAGGCCACCGAGCCCGAGTCGAGGTGGTCGCGGCCGATCACGATCGGCGCCTTCAGCTCGCCGCGACTTCACCATCTCGTTGAACGCCAGGCCCGCGCGGTGCCGCTCGCCCAGGCCGATCCAGCAGATGCGCGCCGGCAGGCCCTGGAACGCGATGCGCTCGCCGGCCATGTCGAGCCAGCGGTGCAGGTGCGCGTCGTCGGGGAACAGCTCCTTCATCTTGCGCGTCGGTCTTGCGGATGTCTTCCGGGTCGCCCGACAGCGCCACCCAGCGGAACGGCCCCTTGCCGCGGCAGAACAGCGGCCGGATGTAGGCCGGCACGAAGCCGGGGAAGTCGAACGCGTTCTTCACGCCGCAGTCGAACGCGACCTGGCGGATGTTGTTGCCGTAGTCGACCGTCGGCACGCCCATCGCCTGGAACTCGAGCATCGCGCGCACGTGCGTCGCGCAGCCCTGCGCCGCGGCGTCGCGCAGCGCGGCGTGCTGCGACGCATCGGCCTGCGCGCGACTGCCAGCGCTCGACGCTCCAGCCCGGCGGCAGGTAGCCGTGGATCAGGTCGTGCGCCGAGGTCTGGTCGGTCACCAGGTCGGGCTTGATGCCACCCGCCTTCGCGCGCCTCGCCAGCTCGGGCAGGACCTCGGCGGCGTTGCCGAGCAGGCCGATCGACACCGCCTTGCCGTCGGCCGTGTAGCGCGCGATGCGCGCCAGCGCGTCGTCGAGGTCGTTCGCCTGCTCGTCCAGGTACTTCGAGCGCAGGCGGAAGTCGATGCGCGATTGCTGGCACTCGATGTTCAGCGAACAGGCGCCGGCGAAGGTGGCCGCCAGCGGCTGCGCGCCGCCCATGCCGCCCAGGCCCGCGGTGAGGATCCAGCTGCCCGGCAGCGACCCGCCGTAGTGCTGGCGCCCGGCTTCGGCAAACGTCTCGTAGGTGCCCTGCACGATGCCCTGGCTGCCGATGTAGATCCACGAGCCGGCCGTCATCTGGCCGTACATCATCAGGCCCTTGCGGTCGAGCTCGTGGAAGTGCTCCCAGGTGGCCCACTTCGGCACGAGGTTGGAGTTGGCCAGCAGCACCCGCGGCGCGTCGACGTGCGTGCGGAACACGCCCACCGGCTTGCCCGACTGGATCAGCAGCGTCTCGTCCTCGTTCAGATCGCGCAGCGAGCGCAGGATCGGCTCGAAGCAGTCCCAGTTGCGCGCCGCCTTGCCGATGCCGCCGTAGACCACCAGCGCGTCGGGGTTCTCGGCCACCGCCGGGTCGAGGTTGTTCTGGATCATGCGGTAGGCCGCCTCGATCAGCCAGTTCTTGCAGCTCAACTGCGTGCCGGTGGGCGCCTTCACGGGGCGCGGCTGCGCGAGATGGCGCTGGCTGGACAGGTCGGTCATGGCTGGGGCTCCTTGCAAACTGCGGGTTGCACTCTACTTGTCTAGACAAGTCTAGGCAAGTAGCGATCGCACCATGGTTTCCCCTGAAGCGGCCATCGCAGCCCGGCCGATCGCGGCCGTGGCGCCGTACGCTCGGGTCAAGCAGCACCTCAAGGAAGGCCTGGCCAGCGGCCGCTGGCCGCCGGGCGCGCTGATGCCGTCGGAGGCCGAGCTGGTGGCCGAGTTCGGCGTCAGCCGCATGACGGTGAACCGCGCGCTGCGCGAGCTGCAGGCCGAAGGGCTGGTCGCGCGCTCGCAGGGCGTCGGCACCTTCGCCGCGCCGCTGCACCGCGTGTCGTCCACGCTGACCATCCGCGACCTGCACGAGGAGATCGAGGCGCGCGGCCACCATCACCACGCCACGGTGCACCTGCAGCGCGCCGAGCGCGCCGGCGCCCGCGCTGGCCGCGCAGCTGGGCGTGCCAGCCGGCGCGCGCGTGTTCCACACCCTGATCGTGCACCACGAGAACCACGTGCCGCTGCAGTGCGAAGACCGCTACGTCAACCCGGCCTGCGCGCCCGACTACCTCGACGCCGACTTCACGCTGACCACGCCGACGCGCCACCTGTTCGAGGCCACCGCGCTGTGGCGCGCGCAGTACTCGATCGAGGCGGCGCGCGCCACCGCGCAGGAAGCCAAGCTGCTGGCCATCGCGCCGGCGACCCGTGCCTGATCGTGGTGCGCCGCACCGTCACGCGCAGCGCGCCGATCACCATCGCGCGGCTGGTGCACCCGGGCAGCCGCTACCAGCTCGAGGGACAATTCACGCCATGAGCGTGCAAGTGGTCGAGCTCGCACACGTCGCGCCCACGCCGTGGAAGAACGGCGGCGGCACGACGCGCGACCTGCTCGCCTGGCCCGACGCAGCGCACTGGCACCTGCGCATCAGCGTCGCGGCGATCGAACGCGACGGCCCGTTCTCCGACTTCAGCGGCATCGACCGCTGGTTCGCGGTGCTGCGCGGCGTCGGCGTCGCGCTGCGCATGGGCGGCGAGCGCTACGAGATCCGCCGCGGCGCGCCGCCGTTGCAGTTCGACGGCGCGCTGGCGCCGATGTGCTGGTTGCTCGACGGCCCGACCAGCGACCTCAACCTGATGGTGCGGCGCGACGCTGGCAGGGTCGCATGCTCGACGCGGCGCCGGGCAAGGACTGGGCGTCGCCCAGTGCCTGGCGTGGCCTGGTGGCCACCGATGCCGTGCACCTGGTGATCGACGACCACGTCGCCGCCGGCACCAGCGGCACGGCGCTGCTGTGGAGCGCGCAGGCCGCGCACCAGCGCTGGCGCATGCGCCCGCAGCACGCCGCGCACACGCGCGGCTGGTGGATCGAGTTCCGGCCGCACGCGAGGCGCGCCGCATGAAGACGCTTGTGGCGCCATGCGCGCCTGGCCACGATGGCCGGCAGCCGCGCCCTGGGGCTGGATCGAGCGCGGCGCGCTGCTCGCCGACGGCGAGCGCCTGCGCTGGGTCGGGCCCGAAGGCGACTTGCCCGCCGCGCTCGCGCGTCGACGCCGAACACGACCTCGGCGGCGCGCTGGTGACGCCGGGGCTGATCGATTGCCACACGCACCTCGTCTACGGCGGCCACCGCGCGCGCGAGTTCGAGCAGCGGCTGCAGGGCGCCACCTACGAAGAGATCGCGCGCGCCGGCGGCGGCATCCGCTCCACCGTGGCGGCCACGCGCGCGGCCGAGCGACGACACGCTGTTCGCCGGCGCGCGCGACGCGCGCGCTGGCGTTGATGGCCGAGGGCGTGACGACGATCGAAGATCAAGTCCGGCTACGGCCTGAACCGCGACGACGAGGCGCGCTGCCTGCGCGTGGCGCGCCGGCTCGGCCGCGAGCTGCCGCTGACGGTGCGCACCACCAGCCTGGCCGCGCACGCCCTGCCGCCGGAGTTCGACGGCCGCGCCGACGACTACATCGACGCCGTCGTGCAGTGGCTGCCGTCGTGGCACGCCGAAGGGCTGGTCGATGCGGTCGATGCGTTCTGCGACAACATCGGCTTCACGCCGGCGCAGACGCGGCGCGTCTTCGACGCCGCGCGCGCGCTGCGGGCTGCCGGTGAAGCTGCACGCCGAGCAACTGAGCGACCAGCATGGGGCCGCGCTGGCGGCGCGGGTACGGCGCGCTGTCGTGCGACCACCTCGAACACCTCAGCGACGGCGGCGTGGCGGCGATGGCCGCTGCCGGCACGGTGGCCGTGCTGCTGCCCGGCGCCTTCTACTTCCTGCGCGAGACCAGGCTGCCGCCGATCACCATGCTGCGCGCGGCGGGCGTGCCGATGGCCGTCGCCAGCGATCACAATCCCGGCTCGTCGCCCGCACTGTCGCTGCTGCTGATGCTGCACATGGCCTGCACGCTGTTTCGCCTGACGCCCGAAGAAGCGCTGCGCGGCGTCACCATGCATGCCGCGCGCGCGCTCGGGCTCGCCGAGTCGCACGGCTCGCTCGCAGGCCGGCAAGCAGGCCGACTTCGTGGTGTGGGATCTCGAACACCCCAACGAGCTGGCCTACTGGTTCGGCCGCAACCCGTGCCGGCGCGTGGTGCGCGCTGGAGTCGAACGCTGATGGCAGCGGGCGAGGTGTTCACGCTGCACCGCGGCACGCAGCCGCTGCTGGTGAGCGTGCCGCATGCCGGCACCGTGCTGCCCGAGGACCAGCGCCGGCGTTACGTGCCGACGCGCGCTGCGCCGTCGAAGACACCGACTGGCACCTGGACACGCTGTACGATTTCGTGCGCGCGCTCGGCGCTTCGTTCATCGTGCCGCGCTACAGCCGCTACCTGATCGACCTCAACCGCCCGCAGGAAAACGCGCCGATGTACCCCGGCGTCAACAACACCGAGCTGTGCCCGACGCGCTTCTTCACCGGCGAGCCGCTCTACCGCAACGGCTTCGCGCCCGAAGCCAGCGAGATCGAGCGGCGCGTGTCGACCTATTGGCAGCCCTACCACGACGCGCTGCGCGGCGAGCTCGATCGCCTGCACACCGCACACGGCCACGTGGTGCTGTTCGACGGCCACAGCATCAAGTCGGAACTGCCGTGGTTGTTCGAGGGCCGACTGCCCGACCTCAACCTCGGCACCGTCGCGGGGGCCAGTTGCGCACCGAGCCTGCGCACCGCCCTGACGCGTGTGCTCGCCGCGCAGCCGCTGTACACGCACGTGGTCGACGGCCGCTTCAAGGGTGGCCACATCACGCGCCACTACGGCAACCCCGACAAGGGTGTGCACACAGTGCAGCTCGAGATGTGCTGGAGCTGCTACATGGCCGAGCGCCCTCCGTACGAACCGGACCCGCAGCGCATGGCGCGCCTGTTGCCGGTGCTGCGCGCCCTCGTGCACACGATGCTGCACTGGACGCCGCATGGCTGACGTCGCCGGTGCGCGGCCGACGCCGAGGTTGTGGGCGCCGCGTGCCTGGGTGCAAGGGCGCTGGCGCGAGTCGGTGCTGCTGGAGGTGGCTGCCGACGGCACCTGGGCCGACGTCGTGCCCGATGCGCCGCGCACACCCGACGTGACCGCCCTGCCCGGCCCGGCGCTGCCGGGCATGGTCAACGCGCACAGCCACGCGTTCCAGCGCGCGTTCGTCGGCCTGGCCGAGCGCCGCGACGGCGAGCACGACGACTTCTGGAGCTGGCGCGACCGCATGTACGGGGTGGCGCTGACGATCACGCCCGAGCGCCTGCGCGAGGTGGCCGCCCACCTGTACGCCGAGCTGCTGCGCGGCGGCTATACGCAGGTGTGCGAGTTCCACTACCTGCACCACGCCCCCGACGGCTCGCGTTATGCCGATCCGCTGGCGATGAGCCGCGCGCTGGTGGAGGCGGCGCGCGACACCGGCATCGGCCTCACGGTGCTGCCGGTGCTGTACGAACGCGCCGGTTTCGGCGCTGCCGCGCTGCGCCACGACCAGCGCCGCTTCGCGACCACGCCCGGCGACGTGCTCGCGCTGCGCGACGCCGTGCGCGCGCTCGCCGCGCCCCGGGTGAGCGCCGGCGTGGCGATCCATTCGCTGCGCGCGGCCAAGGCCTCGTCGATCATCGAGCTGGCGCAACGCACGGCTGGCGACGCGGCGCCGATCCACATCCACATCGCCGAGCAGACCGGCGAGGTGGACGACTGTGTGGCCGCCAGCGGCCTGCGTCCCATCGATTGGCTGGCCAGGCATGTGCCGCTCGATTCGCGCTGGCAACTCGTGCATGCCACGCACGCCGAGCCGGCCGAGATCGACGCCGTGGCCGCCGCGGGCGCCGGCGTCGTGCTGTGCCCCACCACCGAAGCCAATCTCGGCGACGGCTTGCCCGATCTGCCGCGCTGGTTGACGGCGGCCGTGCCGCTGTCCGTCGGCTCCGACAGCCAGATGACGCGCGACTGGCGCGAAGAGATCCGCCTGCTCGAATACGGCCAGCGCCTGACCTTGCGCCGGCGCAACGTGGCGGCGGCGCCCGAAGCGGGCGAGCCGTCTTGCGCGACCCGCTTGTTCGAGCGCCTGCTCGCCGGCGGCGCGGCGGCCGCCGGGCTCGGCGCCTGGGGGTTGCGGCGCGGCGCGCGCGCCGATCTGGTGGTGGTCGATGCGGCCGACCCGGCGCTGCTCGATCGCGGCAGCGACAGCCTGCTCGACACGCTGGTGTTCTCGAGCCCGACGCGCGCATTCGCCGGCGTGATGGCAGCAGGTGAATGGGTGGCAGGCGAGTTCAAGCCACTGCGGCGGTCGCCGACGGCCTGAATCCTGCGCACGCGCGCCGCGTCAGCGTGGCGCGCTGGCCGCTGCCTGGCCTGCCCCGGGTGGCCGGCTGTCGGCCACCGGAATCACCTGCCCCGGCGTGTCGGTGGGCGCTTCGCCCGGCGGGATGTGCGGCAGCCGGTGCGCGATGCCCTTGTGGCAGTCGATGCAGGTCTTCTCCTTGCTGGCCAGGTAGGTGCGAGTGCATGTTCTGCGCGCGCACGCTCTGGCGCGTGAAGTCCATCGACGCGTAGTTGTGGCAGTTGCGGCACTCCAGCGAGTCGTTGGCCTTGAAGCGCGCCCATTCGTGCCGCGCCAGCTCGAGCCGCATGCGCCTGGAACTTCTCGCGGCGTGTCGATGGTGCCGAAGATCTTGCCCCACACCTCCTTGGAGGCCTGCATCTTGCGCGCGATCTTGTCGGTCCAGTCGTGCGGCACGTGGCAGTCGGAGCAGATGGCGCGCACGCCCGAGCGGTTGGTGTAGTGGATGGTGCGTCTTGAGTTCGGCGAACACGTTGTCGCGCATCTCGTGGCAGCCGGTGCAGAAGGTCTCGGTGTTGGTGGCCTCCATCGCGGTGTTGAAGCCGCCCCAGAAGACGATGCCGCCGATGAAGCCGCCCAGCGTCAGGAAGCCGAGGCTGAAGTGCACGCTCGGCCGGCGGATGATCGTCCAGTAGCGCTTGAGCAGCTTGCAGCATGGCGCGCTCTCGCTCTGGCTTCTTGTCGCGCGCGGCGTCGGCCGCTTTCTTGCTCACGGTGTCGGCATCCTCGAACGCGTTGCCGACCAGCGGCGGGCACGGCGTCCTGCGCCACGTGGCACTGCTTGCAGAAGTAGCGCCGCGTCGAGATCTGCGGCAGCACCTTGCCGTTGCGGTCGATGTAGTGCGTCTCGCTCACCGGCACCGCCTGCGAGAACGCGGTCTTGTCGCGGGCGTGGCAGTCGAGGCACTTGTTGAAGTTCTTGTCGACCTGGTAGCCGTCGATGCGGTGCGGAATGATGGGCGGCTGCTGGTTGTAGTTGCGCGGCCGGCGCACGTCGTCGTTGACGGCGTTGCCGAGCAGCGGCGGCTGGGTCGACTCGCGGGATCGGCACCGGCCCGCGCATCGCGTCGGTCAACGGCGCCGGCGCCTGCGCTGCGCGAGCCAGGCTCGCCAGCAGGCAGGCCGTTGCAAGGAGGAATCGCTGCATCATGGCGATTCTCTGGCGTCAGACCTTGACGATCTTCACGGCGCACTTCTTGAAGTCGGTCTGGAACGAGATCGGGTCGGTCGCGTCCAGCGTGACCTTGTTGATCAGCTGGCTGGCGTCGAACCACGGCACGAACACCAGCCCGCGCGGCGGCTTGTTGCGGCCGCGCGTCTCGACGCGCGTGCGCATGCTGCCGCGCCGCGAGCTGATCTCGACCTCGACGCCGCGCCGCACGCCCAGCGCCTGCGCATCGTCGGGGTGCATGTAGCACACCGCGTTGCGGCACCGCCTTGTGCAGCTCGGGCACACGGCGCGTCATCGAGCCCGAATGCCAGTGCTCGAGCACGCGGCCGGTGGACAGCCAGAACGGGAAGTCCTTGTCGGGCGCTTCCGGCGGCGGCTCGTAGGGCAGCGCGAAGATCGCGCCTTGCCGTCGGGAAAGCCGTAGAACTGGTAGCCGGTGCCGGCCTTGACGTAGGGGTCGGCGCCTTCCTGGTAGCGCCAGAGCGTCTCCTTGCCGTTGACCACCGGCCAGCGCAGGCCGCGCACCTGGTGGTAGGTGTCGAACGGCGCGAGGTCGTGGCCGTGGCCGCGGCCGAACTGCGCGTACTCCTCGAACAGGCCCTTCTGCACGTAGAAGCCGAAGGCCTTGGCTTCGGCGTTGTCGTAGCCGGCCTCGATCTCGCGAGGCCGGGAACGTGTCGACCTGGCCGTTGCGGAACAGCACCTCGAACAGCGTCTTGCCGCGGTAGCTCGGGCTTCTTGGCGATCAGCTCGGCCGGCCAGACCTCCTCGACCTTGAAGCGCTTGGAGAACTCCATCAGCTGCCACAGGTCGGAGCGCGCCTCGCCGGGTGCGCTGACACAGCTGGTGCCAGAAGTGCGTGCGCCGTTCGGCGTTGCCGTAGGCGCCTTCCTTCTCGACCCACATCGCCGCCGGCAGGATCAGGTCGGCGGCGACCGCGGTGACGGTCGGGTAGGCGTCGGAGACGACGACGAAGTTGGCCGGGTTGCGGTAGCCGGGGTAGCCCTCCTGCATCAGGTTGGCCGCCGCCTGCATGTTGTTGTTGACCATCACCCAGTAGGCGTTGAGCTTGCCGTCCTTGAGCATGCGGTTCTGCAGCACCGCGTGGTAGCCCGGCACGTCGGGGATGGTGCCCGGCGGCAGCTTCCAGATCTCCTCGGTCTCGCGCGCGGTGCTTCGGGTTGGTCACCACCATGTCGGCCGGCAGGCGGTGGGCGAAGGTGCCGACCTCGCGCGCCGTGCCGCAGGCCGACGGCTGGCCGGTCAGCGAGAACGGGCTGTTGCCCGGCGTCGAGATCTTGCCGGTCAGCAGGTGGATGTTGTAGACCATGTTGTTGCACCAGACACCGCGCGTGTGCTGGTTGAACCCCATGGTCCAGAACGACATCACCTTGACCTTCGGGTCGGCGTACAGCTCGGCCAGCGCCTGCAGGCGGTTCTTCGGCACGCCGCTCAGCTTGGCGGTGTAGTCGAGGTCGTAGGTGGAGACGAACTTGGCGAACTCGTCGAAGGTCATCGGCTTGGAGCCGCCGGCGTCGCCGGCGTTCTTGGCCGCCTTCTGCAGCGGATGCTCGGGCCGCAGGCCGTAGCCGATGTCGGCGTTGCCGAGCAGGAAGGTGGTGTGCTTGTCGACGAAGTCCTTGTTGACGCGGCCCGTGCTGATGATGTGGTGCGCGATGTAGTTGAGGATCGCCAGGTCGGTCTGCGGCGTGAAGGTGAGCTCGATGTCGGCCAGCTCGTACGAGCGGTGCTCGAAGGTCGACAGCACCGCGACCTTGACGTTGGGCGCGCTCAGGCGCCGGTCGGTGACGCGCGTCCACAGCACGGGTGCATCTCGGCCATGTTGGAGCCCCACAGCACGAAGGCGTCGGCGGCTTCGATGTCGTCGTAGCAGCCCATCGGCTCGTCGGCGCCGAAGGTGCGCATGAAGCCCGACCGCCGCCGAGGCCATGCAGTGGCGCGCGTTGGGGTCGAGGTTGTTGGAGCGAAAGCCGGCCTTCATCAGCTTGAGCGCGGCGTAGCCTTCCCAGACCGTCCACTGGCCGGAGCCGAACATGCCCACCGCCGTCGGCCCCTTGTCCTTCAGCACGCGCTTGAACTGCTCGGCCATCACGTCGAAGGCCTGGTCCCACGAGACACGCTGGAACTCGCCGTCCTTGGCGTACTGGCCGTCCTTCATGCGCAGCAGCGGCGTCGTCAGCCGGTCCTCGCCGTACATGATCTTGGACAGGAAGTAGCCCTTGACGCAGTTGAGGCCGCTGTTGACCTCGGCCTGCGGGTCGCCGTGCGTGGCGACGACGCGGTTGTCCTTGACGGCCACCGTCACGCCGCAGCCGGTGCCGCAGAAGCGGCACGGCGCCTTGGACCACTTGACGCTCGGGTCCTGCGCGCGGCCGCGTCGCCCTGCGCCAGCCCGGGCAACGGCACGCCGGCCACCGCGCCGGCAGCGGCCGCGGCGGTGCTGCCTGATGAAGTCCCGCTCGCGACATCCGCATCGGGACATCGGATTCCTCGTTCATGGCTTCCAGGCTGTCGGCGCACTGGTAGACCAGCGCCGCCGACAGCACGCCGTCGATGCGCTGGATGCAGGCCACCTTGGCCAGCATGTCCTCGGCGCTGTGCGCATCGAGCGTGACGACCAGCTTGCCCTCGGGCGACACCGCATGCACCTCGGCGCCCGGCATGCGCCGCGACCGCTGCGGCCACTCGCGGCGCGCGCGCGGCGTCGAATGCACGACCAGGCTGCTGATGTGCAGCTCTTCGATCACTGGCTGGCTGATGACGGCGTCAACTCACTCGGCGGGCCTGCGACGAGCTGCACCATCCAGACCAGGAAGCCGTAGCCGGCGACGACGATGCCGGCAAGCACCGGTGCCATCACGACCGACAGGAACAGAAAACTGCGCAGCTCCTGTCCCTTGGCGAAAGGTGGTTGATCTCGATCTTGCATGGGTCAACTCTGTCGCACGCGCCGCGCTGCGGAATCGGAGCACTTCGGCCGAGTGGCGGTTGTAGCAACCTCGGCATGGCCTGTCAAACACGCGCGAGCATGTGCAGGCCCACGGCCTCGGCCACTTCGATGCCGTCGACACCGGCCGACATGATGCCGCCCGCATAACCCGCGCCTTCGCCGGCCGGGTACAGGCCCGCGACGTTGACGCTCTGAAAGTCCGTGCCGCGCGGGATGCGCAGCGGCGACGAGGTGCGCGTCTCCACGCCGGTGAGCACGGCGTCGGCCATCGCGAAGCCGGGGATCTGCCGCTCGAAAGCCGGCAGGGCCTCGCGGATCGCGGCCAGCACCTCGTCGGGCAGGCTGCCGCGGCCAGGCTCTGCCAGATCGGTCAAGTGCACACCCGGTGTGTACGAAGGCAGCACGCTGCCGAACTCGCGCGCGCACGCGCTGCCTGCCGGCCCGCGACGAAGTCGCCCACCAGCTGGCCCGGCGCGTGGTAGTTCTCGCCGCCCAGCGCGTAGGCGCGCGATTCCCAGTGGCGCTGAAAAGCGATGCCGTCCAGCGGCGGCACCGGCCCTGCGTCGACGGCGATCCTGCCGGTAGTCCTGCGGCTCGATGCCGACCACGATGCCGGCGTTGGCGTTGCGCTCGTTGCGCGAGTACTGGCTCATGCCGTTGGTCACCACGCGCCCGGCTCCGAGGTGGCGGCCACCACGGTGCCGCCCGGGCACATGCAAAAGCTGTAGACCGAGCGGCCGTTGCTCGGCGTGGTGCACCAGCTTGTAGTCGGCCGCGCCCAGGATCGGATGGCCGGCGTTGGCGCCGAAGCGCGCGCGGTCGATCAGGCTTTGCGGGTGCTCGATGCGAAAGCCGACCGAGAACGGCTTGGCCTCCATCGACACGCCGCGCCGGTGCAGCATCTCGAAGGTGTCGCGCGCGCTGTGGCCGACGCGCCAGCACCACGTGGTCGGCGCGGATCTGCTCGCCGCCGGCCAGCGTCAGGCCGCGCGAGCGTGCAGGCCGCCGCACCTCGGCCCGTCTTCGATCAGCACATCGGTCACGCGCTGGCCGAAGCGGATCTCGCCGCCCAGCGCCTCGATGTCGGCGCGCATCTTCTCGACCATGCTCACCAGGCGGAAGGTGCCGATGTGCGGCTTGGCCGACGAACAGGATCTCCTCGGGCGCGCCGGCCTTGACGAACTCGGTGAGCACCTTGCGCGTCGAGGTGCCGCGGGTCGCTGATCTGGCTCCACAGCTTGCCGTCGGAGAACGTGCCCGCGCCGCCTTCGCCGAACTGCACGTTCGACTCCGGGTCGAGCACGCCCTGGCGCCACAGGCCCCAGGTGTCTTTGGTGCGCTCGCGCACCGGCTTGCCGCGCTCCAGCACGATCGGCCGCAGGCCCATCTGCGCCAGCACCAGCGCGGCGAAGATGCCGCAGGGGCCGAAGCCGATCGACCACCGGGCGCGGCCGCTGCTCGGCATAAAAGTCGGCCGGCGCGTGGGCGACGAGGCGATAGCGTGTGTCGGGGCTCGGCCGCACGTGCGCGTCGCCGGCATGGCGCGCCAGCACGCGCGGCTTCATCGGCCAGCTCGCAATCGACGGTGTAGATCAGCACGCACGGCCGACTTCTTGCGCGCGTCGTAGCTGCGCTTGAAGACGGTGAACGCCGTCAGGTCGGCGTCGCCGACAGCCCAGCCGCGACACGATGGCCGTGCGCAGCGCGTCGTGGCGGGTGGTCCAGCGGCAGGCGCAGCTCGGTGATCCTCAGCATGGGTTCCACCCGCCATCGACCCGCGCCGGGGCTTGCAAGCCCGGCCGCATCGCGCCAAGCGTGCGCCAGTCCGGGAGACTGGCGTACGGCTCAGCTCCCGCCCTTGCGGGCGCGCTTGCCGGGGTTCTTCTTGCTGCGCGTGTGCGAACCACGCTCCTTGCTGATCTTCTGGCCCTTGCCGACCGTGAAGGTCACGCCCCCGGGCGCCTTGGCGGGTGGCGTGAAACGTCTTGTCGGCTTCGGTCTTGATCTTGTTGCCCATCGAGCGGCTCCGGTGCGTTGAAACTGGATGCGCGATTAGGCCACAAGGGCGTGGCGCCTTGCGCCAACCCGCCATGCGCGCGAATGCGAAGCGGGTGCGCGACCCCAGCAATGACCCTTGCTGCCTCAGCGCGCCGCCCAGCAGCGCGACGCCTCACGCCGCCCGCGGCGGCAGCAGGTACAGCGTCATCGCGAAGACAAAGTAGACCATCAGCACCAGCACGCCGACGAACCAGGCCGAGCGCCCGCTGTTGGTCACCAGCGATGCGGTCAGCGTGGCGATCAGCATCATCACCACCGCGCCCGGCCACAGCTGCAGGTCCATCGGCGCGGGCCGATCACGTAGCTGAGCAGCACCAGCACCGGCGCCACGAAGAGGGCGATCTGCGAGGCGCTGCCCAGCGCAATGCCGACGCTCAAGTCGAGCCGGTTCTTGCGCGCGCCGGAGAACGCCGAAGCCATTTCGGCGGCGCCGCCCACCAGCGCCACGATGATGAAGCCGACGAATGCCGGCGTCATGCCGAAGTCTTCGGCGGCCTGCTGCACCGACTCGACGAAGATCTCGCTGACCAGCGCCACCAGCACCGTGACGCCGGCCAGCGTGGCCAGCGCCAGCCGCATCGGCCACGGCGCCTCGCCCTCCTCGCCGTGCCCGGCACTGGCAAACAGCTCGCGGTGGGTCTTCAGCGAGAACAGCATGCCCAGCGCATAGGCGACGATCAGCAGCACCGCCAGCCCCACGCTCAACTGGTGGGTGAACTGCCGTCGCTGCCGGCCGAGTCGGCGGTGGTGACCGCCGACGGAATCAGCAACGCGACCGAAGCGAGGAAGAGCAGGCCCGCCTGCACGCGGGCGCTGGCGCGGTTGAATTCCTGCACGTGATGCTTGAGCCCGCCGAGCAGGAACGACGCGCCGAGCATGAACAGCGTGTTGGTGACGATCGCGCCGGCGATCGATGCCTTGACCAGCATGTACTGCCCGGCACGCAGCGCGGTCAGCGCGATCACCAGCTCGGTCAGGTTGCCCAACGTCGCGTTCAGCAGCCCGCCGGCCGCGTCGCCCGTCTTGGCGGCCACCGATTCGGTGGCGTGGCTCAGCAGCGCGGCCAGCGGCACGATCGCCAGCACCGACAGCACGAACAGCAGCGTGTGCGCTTCGGGCTTGAGCTTGGCGGCAATGAACACCGCCGGCACGAAGACCAGCAGCCACACATGGGGTTGTGGCGGATTCCTCAGCAAGGTCCCATGGCGCATCCTCCCGGTTCCCGCAGCGCGCAGTGGCGTGACACGTCGTCAGCGTCCGTCATGGCCGCGTCTGCCGCGATGTGATACGGCTGCCGCACTCTAGGGGCGGTCCCGGTTCGGATTGATCAGCACCTTGGTCCCGGTGGCGCGCTGGCCGTAGTCGCCACCACCGCCGGCTGCAGCGCCTCGGCCAGCGAGATCTGCCGTGCGTAGCGGCTGGCAAACGTGGTCTTCAACTCGGCGGCCACACGTTGCTTGAGCGCCTGCGCAGCGTGCGGGCCGATGCGCTGCAGGAACGGCGTCAGCAGCCAGCCACCCACGCCCCAGGCCATGCCGAAATTGCGGTTGAACTCGGTGGGGCCGGTGTCGAGGCCGCCGTAGATGTAGACCTGCTTGTGCGTGCTCGAGCCGTAGCGGCTGTACTCCTTGGCCACGCGGTTCAGCGCCGCCTCCATGCGCGGTGAGGATCTGCCCGGCCAGCTTGCCGCCGCCGGTGGCATCGAAGGCGATCGTGGCGCCGGTGTCCGCCAGCGCCTGCGTGAGCTCTCCATGAAGGTGGGCGACGTGGCGTTGCACACGTGCTCGGCGCCGGCGGCGCGCAGCAGCGCCTCCTGCTCGGGCTTGCGCACGATGTTGACCAGGCCGATGCGGTCCTTGATGCAGATGCGATTGAGCATCTGGCCGAGGTTGGAGGCCGCTGCGGTGTGCACCAGCGCCTTGTGGCCTTCGCGCCGCATCGTCTCGACCATGCCGAGCGCGGTGAGCGGGTTGACGAAGCACGATGCGCCTTCGGCCGGCGTGGCGCCAGGCGGCAGCAGCAGGCACTGCGTCGTCCTTGATCGTCCGGTACTGCGCGTACATCGCGCCGCCGAGCATGGCCACCGTCTTGCCGAGCAGCGCCTGCGCGGCCGGCGAACTGCCGGCTTCGACCACCACGCCCGCGCCCTCGTTGCCCACCGGCAGCGACTGGCCGAGGCGGCCCGCCATCGCTTTCAACGCGCGCTCGGGCACCCGCGCGGTGGCCACGGTGCGCTCGCCGCTGCCGCTGGACCTGAGGGTGTCGATGTCGGCGGCGCCGAACAGCAGGCCCATGTCCGATGGATTGATCGGTGCCGCCTCGACGCGCACCACCACCTCGTCCGGCGCGGGGGCCGGTGTCTCGACGCTGACCAGCGACAGCTCGAGCTCGCCATCGGGCTTGATCAGCGAGCGCAGTTGCAAGCCGCTGCGTGTGGTGTTGTTGCTCATGGCTGTCTCCTTCGCGGGTCCGATCCAGCCGCGCAGCGTAACAGCCGGGGCGGATCGAACCCGCCTCGCGATCTGGGTCGGCTAGTCAGGGCTCGACTGAGACCTCGCCGAGATCGATGCGTGAACGACGCCCAGCGGCCGTCGCGCGAGATGACGCGGTCGTTCGCCTGTCGGGCAACTCGAAGCTGCGGGCGAGTTGCGCGCGACATAGTCGATTTCGGCGGCGCGCCGGCGCGCCGCCTTTCGGCAAGCGCCTGCCAAAGCCGCAGCAGGTTGATCGGCAAGAGCAGCGCGTGCAGGATCAGCACCGGCGGCAAGTGGGCGCCGGCGGCGTAGGCGATGAACAGCACGTTGCTCGCAATCGCCAGCACCCGCAGCGCGATGATGGAGCGGGCCGAGAACGTGGCCAGCACCAATCCCGCCGCCGCGTAGCCCAGCAGTTCGGTCAGGCCCGCGTTCAGCATGCGCCGCTTGCCCGCTCACGGGTTGATGCGAGCGAGCCCATAGCCATCGAAGTTGTTGCGCGCCTGCCCGCCGACCACGATCTTGCCGTCGGGTTGCACCAGCACGCTCTCGCCGATGTCGGTGAAGCCGAAGAAGTCGATCGACAGATTGCCGTCGCTGCCAAACCCAGTGTCGGTCGATCCGTCGGCGTTGTAGCGCGCGACCACGAAGTTCGGGTTCACTGCCAGCACGGTCGTTCCGACCGCCACGATCTTGCCGTCGCCCTGCAACGCGACACCGGTCGCCGCGGCGTTGACGGCGAACGCGGTACTCACCGTGCCGGCACTGCCGAACGAGCTGTCGGTGCTGCCATCGGCATTCAGCCGCATCAGCGCGAAGCGCGTCGAACTGCCCACGGCAACGCTCCCGGCGAGCACGAACTTGCCGTCGGGCTGCCGCGCCAGGCCCTGGCCCACATCGACGCCGGCCAAGGTCAGCTTGCCGCCACTGCCGAAGCTCGAGTCGAGCGTGCCATTGGCGTTGTAGCGCGCCACGTCCGTATGGTCGAACCCGGCCTGGTCGCCCTGCGGCTTGCCGCTGACGACGATCGCGCCGTTGGGTTGCAGCACCAGGTTGCGCGCGCTGTTGGTGGCGCTGCCGATGTCGGTGGCGACCTGCCCGGTGCCACTGCCGCCGAAGGCCAGGTCGAGTGTGCCGTTGGGGTTGAAGCGCGCGACCGTGAAGTCGCTGAAGTCGCTGCCGTTGATCGAGTCGAAGGAAAACTCACCGGCAACGACGATCTTGCCGTCGCCCTGGATGGCCACCGCATAGGCCTGGCCGTTGACGTTGTCGCTGACTTTGCCGCCGCTGCCGAAGGTCGTGTCCAGGCTGCCATCGCTGTTGTAGCGCGCCAGCGCGAAGGTTGGCGAGGGATCTCGCGCGGGCGGCGTCGCGTCGATCGCGGTGTGGCCGGCGACGACGATCTTGCCGTCGCTCTGGATGGCGACGGCCAGCGCCTCTTCCTGCCGCAGGCCGCTGCCCATGTCGGTGGTGACCTTGCCGTCGATGCCGAAGCTGCGGTCGATGCTGCCGTCGGCATTGAAGCGCGCGAGGATGAAGTCAGCGAAGGTGCCGCCGACCATCACGATCTTGCCGTCGGCCTGCAATGCCATGCCCGAACGGTCGCCGCCGAAGCGCTCCAGCGTTGCCATGCCGGCGGTGCCGAAGCTCAGGTCCAGTCCGCTGGGCGGCAGCACGGGGGGCCGATCGTTGTCGAGAATGTTCAGCACCGCCGTCGTCTGCGCGCCGAGTGACGCGCAGCCACGCACATCAGACAGGCTCAGGTTGACCGTCTTGTCGGACTCAGCGATCGTGTCGACCAGGATCGGCACCTCGACGGTTCGCGGCTCGACGTCGCCGTCGGCGAAGGCCACGGTCCTGGTCACGGCGGCGTAGTCGGTGCCCGCGCTCGCCGTGCCGTTGCCGGTCGTGAAGGTGGCACTCACCGCGCCACTGCTGCCGCCGGTTCGCGTGACGACGATCGTTTGTCGGGCCTCTGGCAGTTCGAGCGTCGCAAACTGCGCGGCACCGAACTGCAGCACGCCTGCCGCCGGATTGACACCGGTGGCGCAGACCGGTGCCTGCCCAATGTCGTCGGTCGGCGGCGGCGGCAACGGGTTGTTGGTCGGCGTGAGGCCGGTGGTTTCGATCGTCGCGCCGCCCTCGTTCACCGGATCACGGAAGTAGGCCGAGATGAATGACTCTCCCTGGACCTGGTTGAAGGTCTTCACGTCGACGGTGACACGAACCGAGAACTCCTTTTCGGCGTCTATTTCGGGGTCCAGTTTGGAGATGTCGATATCGATCGTCAGCGGCTGCTTGAGCTTGACCCGGCCATGGATACCGCCGTTGCCGTCGACATCGTCATCGAGAACGAAATTTCCGACGTTCCAGAGCGCACTCGGCCCACTGTTGTTCGTGCGCAGCTGCCAGCGCGACGCATTCGGCTGCGCGACCGACGAGACGTTGCGCAGTTCCACTTCGCCTTTCGCGAAGACGTTCAATTTCGTCGTCCGTGCGCTGTACGCATGCACTGTGAAGTTGACTCGGCCATACATCTCCAGTTGGCAGTCGGGCTTGCCGACGCAATCGAACGGAAGGATCTCGTTCGGGTTGAAGTCGAAGCCGTCCAAGTTGACTGCGGTGACGACGAGCTTCAACGTGGCGTCGGGCGCGTTCTTGCGGTAGCTGTGCAGCTGCTCCAGTCGCACGAAGCTGCCGATGTGGCTGTCGCCGCGGCTGATCGAACCTTTCGGGTTTTCGGCCAGTACGGTGTACGTCCTGCCGTTTGCGGTGGAGAACACCTTGCCGAGGGCGACGAAGTCACCGCGAGGGGTCGGGAAGAACGTGGACCCATACTCATGCCTCGCGTCGGGACCATCCACGACCCCGTCCTGCTTCGAGAACAAGATGCTCACCGGCACCGAGTTCGTCGAATCGCCCGGAAAGGCACGGAACTCCCAAAAGCGCTGCGGCTTCTCGATCTGTTCGAGCGGCGGCTCGCTGCCGACGACTTCGATCGAGAAGCTCGTCACCTGTGCGGTCATGCTGGCGCCGTCGACCGTGGCTCCGGGCACGACATCAAATCCGCTCATCCCCGCATTGGTCTTGTATAGAGTCGGCGTCGCGCCGGCAGGTACCGACGCCGGATCGAATGGCACGGTCAGCGTCACCGGGACAGCGAAGGTGATGCCGTGTGGGGTCAAGGCGAACATCGGGCCGAATGCGATGACCCCGCCGGGCAGCGGCGGAGAGCCGGCCGAGGTCTGCTCGATGGCGATCGTCGTGTCGCTGGCCAGTGCACCGGGCGGGACCACGACCGTCGCACCGTTCGGGCCGACGACCGTGCCACCGGCCGCGCCGATCACGACGCCCGCCGATGACGTGCCAGTGCCGGCGCCGCCATCTCCACCACCACCGCACGCGCCCAGCGCGAGCAAGAGACAAGCGGAAGCGAAACGGATCGTGTGCGACATGACCTTCATGACAGGCTCCCCCGATGGTCGGATTCAAGAGGCCTCGCGATCGAGGCCTTGCCGGTACTTTCGAAAGCAGAGGGCCGATTGGACGCATCGCCGCCAAAGGACCTCGGCCCGCGCGTCGGACGGGGTCGGAGCCACCGCATCACCACAATTCCTGCGCGCAGGCGGCGATGACGATCGCGCACACCGGCAGACCTTCGCAGCGCCGCGAGGCCAACAAGGTCTGCACCGAGCCTCCCGCTGCACCGCGGAAGCTTCGAATCGCGCCAAATGCAGCATGCAGGTCGTGCTCGAGCCGCTCACGCACCTCGTCGTGGAGATCGATGAACAATCCGCTGCCGTCATCGGCTCGCTGCACCCAGCCAATGCCGGCATGTGCATGCTGGCCTGGACGGCTCTGCTGCATCTGTGACATGACGACGACCCGTCGGTGGCGATTGGCATGCAATACGGTGTGCCGCTCCGCACGCACGACCTTGCAGCCCGGCGGGATCAGCGACGACTCGCGCAGCGGCGCGCAGTCGGCCACGCCGGCGTCGATCAGTGCGGCGTCGAAGGCGGCATGCGGCGTCGTCCCAACGCCCGTTGCCGGGTAGAGCTGGATGTTCAGCGTGCCGGGTGTTTGCACGAGCACGGCAGCCAGGTCATTCATCTTCATGTCGTTCCTCGTCGTTGACATCTGCGAGGCGTCGGAGTGGCCGCGGTGAACGCTTTCGTCACGTTCACCGTGGCGCTGGCGCTTACTGGCGGACCGCGGAGAAGTTGTACTCGCCGAGGTCGCCGAAAGCGATCGCGAGCACCGTCATCGTCCCGGCCATGTACAACGGCTGGCCGATCACGTCATCGGAGACGTTGCCGGTGAAGATGCGCACGGCATTGGCAGAGTTGAGGTTCTTGTGCACGAGGTGGATGCGGCCCGTGGGTGGGCAGTACCAACCCTGGACCACGATGTCCGGCGTGGTGTTGATCGTGCCGTTGATGTGGCGGCAGGTTTCGGCGCCGGGCGCGCCCGGCCCGCTCTGCGTGTTGATGATCAACTGCAAGACATCACGATTGGCCTGCAAGGTCCAGGTGGTGCCGGCGAGGCTGGCGGGTCGCTCGGCCGAGGCGGCGCCCGCGGCGAGAACGGCAGCCGTGGCGACGGCGAACTTGAGGGTCTTGAACGATGATTTCATGATGAGTGCTCCCTGAGCGTGAATGGGCGAAACAGCCGGCGTTGCTGAAACCGAGGTCGATGCCGGCCGCTGAGAACCGACCTCCGTTGATTCATTTGCGCTGCCACTCGGCGACACCGCCGCTGGCGATCTCGATGCGATTGCTCTGCAGCCATTGCAGCGCTGCGGGCAGTTGGCGCACATGGCCATCGAGAAAGGCGAGCCCGCCCGACGACAGCCAGCGCACGATCTCGCTGCACTTGGCCGCGTCGACGTTCATCTGCGGGCACTTGGCCGCGTTCAACTCGAACAGCATGTGGAATGCATCGGCGTCGTGGATGTACAGGTGGTACTTGTTGCCGTTGGCCGGCATGCGCTGAAAGCCGATGCGCCGTCCGAACGGCGTGTCGCCGATGCAGATGCCCGGCGTGGGCGTGGGGTCGCAGCTGTCGTCGCCATCGCCGGTGGCGGTGAGCACCGGGCGCTGCATGTCGATCCACGAATGGGTGGGATGCTGAAAGTGCGTGTCGAAGAAGCCCGAGCTGCCGGGTTGCTGCGGCGAGAAGGCGAGAAACGCGATGGGTCGCGGATCCGACAAAGCGCCTGCCGTGCCGACGAAGTTGCGTTTGGCCCCAGCCACCGTCTGCGCGCCGCCGCTGCCGGCCGAGTGGCCGCCGACCGCCACCTTGCTGGTGTCGATCTGGCCGCGCAGCGGCGGCGTCGCTGCCAAACGCTCGACTTCGTCCAGGACCGCACGAATGTCGTGCGGCCGATCCCAGTTGAGATAGCTGAAGAGCTTGCAGGTCGCCGTGTCCATGCCGATCGACTGGCACAGCAGCTGGCGGCTCGCTTCGTCGCGCGGCGCGTGAGCGATGCTGATGCTGAGGTAGCCGGCGCGCGCGCTCAGCTCGCTCCACTCCGCCATGCTGGTCGCCGCGTCGCGCTTGCCGTCGCTGCCGCCATGCGACCAGATGACCACCGGCATCGGCAGCGGTGCGCCCAGCGGCTGACGGATCAGCAGCTTGACTTCGCGCTGCTGGCCGGCGTTGTCGGCGTAGAAAACGCTGCGCTCGAAGGGCGTGAAGCCGTAGCTCGCGGCTGGCAGGTACAAGCAGCCCGGACCCGGCGCCTGGTTGCAGTTCTGCGCCTGCGCGAAGGCCGGGGGCGCCGCTGTGATCATGACGATCGCAGTGACGAGCGCGCAACCGAAGGCGCGCAAGGCAACGAAGCGAACTGTGTGCGTGGTGAGGTTCATGACATGCACCTGCGGTGATCGGGTTGAAACGCGCTCGGCGCTATGGCCGTGACTGGACATTCGTGTGCCGGGTGGAAACTGGACGCATCGGTCCCCAGGAAATTCACACGGCATCGTTTCGACTCCACGAGTCGTCCTCCCAGGCAGCGATGCGCTTCGTGTTCTGCAGGCGTTGCGCGTCCCAGTGGGGCTTCAACAGCAAGTAGGCGAAGGTCGTTGCCGGCGTGATCGTCACGCTCGTGCGGCTGCCGCTGCTGCCGATTCCCGTGATCGCCCAGCGCTCGCCGGGGCCGCTCACCTCGAAGCGGGCCGAGCGTGTGAGGTTGAGCGCGGTCTTCATTTCCAGAATCACGAACACCTGGTGCACCAGGCGGCCGGCGTTGCCGGCACGAACCAGCGCGGCGATCACGCTGGGCGCCTCGTTGGCAGCCGCAACGATGTCTTGCGGCAGGGTCTCGAGCTTGACCAGCGCGAGCGTCTGGTCCTCGAGCTGGCGCGCCAGCGTGGCGGCGCCGAGCGCGCCGACGCCGGGAATCGTGATGCTGGCGCCGATGTCGCTGGCGTCGAGCGCCGCGCTGTGGATGTCGATCTGCGTCGCGCGCTCGATCCTCAGCTGGTTGCGCGGCACACTGTCACGCACCGCGAGGTAGTTCTCGGGTGCCTGCGGCCTTCTTCTCGCCAACATCGCCGAACTGCACGGCCTCGGCATGGCTGCGGAAGTAGTTGACACCGTGGAGGTAGAAGTGGGTGTCGCGGACCCTGGCATCGACGGCCATGTGAAGCTCCTCGTGTTGATCACGGCGCTTCAACTCTAGGCAGCCGGGTTCGGCGCCGACAGCGTGCTCGCCACGCGTTTTTGTCTGGGTGCTACCTATTTTTGTGGCGTGGGCACGCGCCACAACTTGCCGCACAGTCCGCGGTAGACGAACGCACCGCTCGGCTGCGCCGGCGCCGAATCCGCGGGCTCGATCGACAAGGCCAACTCGGTGGCCTTGCCGAACAGCTTCTCGGAAGTGTCCGCCAGCGGCACCTGCACGAAGCCGCCCTGTGGCACCGCGCCGATCGGCCGCGACTTGCCATCGGCATCGATGGTCCAGAGGTAGAGCGTGTGGCCTGGCGCAACCGGCACGCGCTGCACCTGCTTCACATCCATCACCTTGCCGTGGCGCAGACTCGAGACGATCAATCCGGTGCGGCCGTCGGCAGTGGCCAGCACGCCCACATAACTCTGCGGCAGCTGGCTTTCGGCCACGTCCGCCGCGTCACGGTCGAGCAGCCGTGGGCCCATCAGCGTGACTGCCACGCCGACGAACAAGCCGGCGGCGACCGATCCGAGCGTGCGCAGATCGAACACATGCGCCAGGCCACGCAGCAGCCAGCCTGGCCGGGACTGCACGACTTGCTCGCGCGGCGCCACGCGCGCCGCGATCGCTTGCCACACTTCGGCGGAGGGTGCGACGGCCGACAACGGCGCGGCCATCGGCAGCAGCTGCTGCTCCCAGAAGGCCACGCGCGCCTGCAGCTCGCGGTCAGCGCGCAGCAGCTGCTGAAAGCGCGGGCGGGCGCGGCCGTGCAGCGTTCCGAGCACGTACTCCGACGCCAGGCGCTCGCGCAATTCGGGTCGGCTGTAGTTCATGACTTGCGCCCCGTCTCGGCGCGCAGCGTCAAGGCCACCCGCTGCGCGCGACAAGGGGCTCGTTCGTCGAGGCACTGCCGGAGGCGATCGAGCCCGCGCCGCACCCACGCCTTCACCGTGCCCAGCGGCTGGCGCATGTGCAGCGCCAGTTCGGCGTGCGTCAGGCCATCGTAGAACGCCAGCGCGATCGCTTGCCGCTGCGGCGCATCCAGGCGCTGCAGGCAGTGGCGCAGGCGCTGCGCTTCGATGGACTGCACCAGCTGCTCCAGCGGGCCGCTGCGTTCGTCCGCAAGATCGGGCGCCTCGCCGTCTTCAGCGTCGGCGGCGGCCGTCGGCCGCACGACAGTGCTTGCGCTCGCTGCTGCGGCTGCGCAACGCATCCAGCGCCTTGTTGCGCGTGATCGCCATCAGCCAGGTCATCGGCTGGCCTTTGACGGCCGAGTAGTTGGGCGCCGCGTGCCAGACGCTGACGTAGACCTCCTGCAGGATCTCCTCGGCCCACGCGCGATCGTGCACCATGCGCACGATGATTCCGAGCAGGCAGCGCGCGGTCGCGTCGTAGAGCTGCTTGAACGCGGCCTGGTCTCGCATCGAGACGCGAAACATCAGCGCGCCGAGGCTGTCGGGGGCGGTGGCTGGTTGTTCATGGCAAGTGCGCATGCGCGTTCAGTCGCCCGACACTTCGATGATCGCCCCCTCGAGCGCGACCGGTGCCTTGGCCACTTGCAGCGAAGGCGTCCCGAATCTCTTCGAAGGTGCCGAGCTTGATGTCTTCGAAGTCCCCCCAACGAAGCTGCGGCGGCAACTCGTTGTAGATCTCGCGCTCGGTGGCCAGGCAGCCGACCGTCTGTTGCTTGACGCCCTCGCCGCCTGCGGCCACCTTGAAACCCTGCGCGCCCGGCAGCACCAGCGGCGTGTTGGCCTCGACGCGAGGATCCCGTGCGAAGCGGTTCGGAAAGATGCGCTGGATCTTGCCCGTCGTCGGGCTTTGCACGTAGCAGTACACATAGGCCGCCTGCGACGTGCTGGCCGACAGCTCGATCGGGTCGCCCTTGCGATAACGCGTCTTGGAGACCACGACCGACAGCTTGATTTCCTTGCCGCCAGCCTGGCCGGCCGCTGCGCCGGCGCCCGTGCCATCGGCTGGCTTGTCGGCCACGAACGGCTGCGGCGGCGGCGCCGGAATCGTGCGCAGCAAGAAGGCCTGCCAGACCTCGAAGTCGGGTTCACCGTCGGTGCGGGTGCCCACCGCCTGCCGATAGGCGGTCAACGCGGCGCTGTAGGCGGCATTGGGCTTGCCGTCGGTCGGACCGTCGTAGAACTTGCGAAAGCGAAGCTGCTCCTGAAAGAAGCGCGTCATCTCCGCGCTGCCCTGCATCGACAGGAACCAATCCTCCATCTCGCGCTGGATCTCTGGATTCTTGACGTCCAGGTTCAGGCACGACCAATACGGCAGGCGCAACAGCTTGCCGGTGAGCTCGATCGTGGCGAGCTCGACCATGTTGCGCAACGACTGCGCGACGCCTTCGTTGTGGCTGACGACGAAGCTGAAGCTCAGGCTGCTGTTGCGGATCTGCGCCAGGCCGTCGCTGACGCTGGTCTCGTCGCGGGTGACGACGACGGTGTTCTTCGAACTCGCGCCGGGCATCAGGCTCAGGTCGGCAGTCGAGATCACGCTCGCATCGAAACCCATCACCGACGATTGCTGGGCGTGGTTGAAGCGCACGCCGAACAGCGGCCCGGTGACGGCCGACACCAGCGAGGCGCCGAAGCCGGCCTGCTGGCTCGAGACGCCTTCGTCGAACTGGGTGATCGAGCCGCGAATGTCGTACTGCGGCACGACCTTGAAGTCGTTCAGCCGCTGCGCCAGCGACAGCAGCTGCACGATGTTCTGGTTGTCCTGGCCGAAGGTCACCAGCCGCACGCCACGGCTCTTGCGAGTCATGTCGGCGAACGCCGACACCATCATGTCGCGTGTGCCGGCGCCGAGCCGGCGCGACTGATCCTGCATCTCCTCGATCATCACGCTGACGTCGCGCACGCCGAAGCGGTACAGCATGTCGTCCATGCAGCGCAGCGCGCCGGTGAAGTGCGTCAGATTGCGTTGCGGCACGGCCTTCTGGCCGACGGCGGCGGGTTGCAACTGAGGCGTCGCCGGGTTGGGCGGTGCGGCGCACGCGGTCAGCGCGAACACGACGCTAGCGGCGATGAGTCTTCGTGTGAACATGGCGAAGCTCGTTGACATGGGCTGCGTCCGGAAGGGCGAGGCGCGCGATGCGCGCCCTCCATGCGGCGCCGGTGGCGCGTGCCACCGGCGATCCGCTTGCGATCACGGCAGGGGACGCGGAACGAAAGGCGTCGTCGCGGTCGCGGTCGCCGGCACGCCGACAGGCCCCGGATTGCCGATGACGATGGGGCCACCCGCCGGAGTCGCGTAGGTGTAGTGATGCAGCTGCGTGTGGGTCACGTCCTTGACGTTGTTCCCGCCTCCATTGACGGCAGGGAAGGTGATGCTCTGCACCGTTTCCACGCCGCTTACCGGCAGCCCGAGCGCAGCAGCTTCGTCCTCGCCGGCCTTGATGACCCGCCTGGCCGCTTCAGCCGTGTCGAGGTGACGGCGAACACATACCCGCGCCGCTGGCGAACGGGCCGGTGCTGGGAATGTCGACGGTATCCGTTGCTGCCCCGCAGGCGTATGCAGACGTCCTTCGTGCCGTCCGGGCCTGTGCCATCGCGCGCTCACGTAGGTCGGGAAGTTCGGGTCGTTCGCAGTCGCACTTCAGCGGGATGGTGACGAACGCACACTTCTTGCACTTGAGGTTCGACGCCGCTGAAGTCGGCGGTGTATCCGGCGCGGCAGACCACGCCGGAGGAGGGTCCACTGGCAGCGATGGCGTGGCTGACGGTGGGCGCCGCGATGCCGCTGCCCGCAACGGCAGCGGCGACGATGCTCTTGGCGAGCAGCAGGTTCTTGAGCGATTTCATGATCAGTTCCTTTGAAGTGAAAACAGAGAGTTGAGGCTTGTCGTGTCGGCCAACGACCAATTCGTTTGCCGCACGAACCCACTTTCGGAGTCACTTCGAAACTGGACGCAGCGCGGATCAGGGGCCTTCGTTCGAAATCACGCCGCTGTTCGGCGGTGCGTTCACTCTAGGCAGCGAGGGCGTTCGCCGACAGCGTGGCGGCCACGCACTTTTGTCGGCGCAGTACCTACTTTTGATGCCCGCGCGCGAGCGCCGCGGCGTCGGCGCGATTGGCAACGCCGAGCTTGCCGAGCAGCGCAGCGACATGGTTCTCGACCGTGCGCTCCGAGCGATGCAGTCGATCGGCGATCGCGCGATTCGAAAGTTGCTGCGCCAGCAGATTCAACACTTCGCGTTCGCGCGCGGTCAGGCCGAGCGGGTCATCTGCGCGTGCGGGTGTTGTGCCCGCGTCGCACGCCACGCACACCGAGCGCGCGCAGCCGCCTGCGCGCGATGGCCGCCGCAGGCGCGGCGCCGAGTTCATCGAGCAGCGCGAGCGCGTCGCGCAGATCGGCCTCATCGCCGCCGAGCAACGCCAGCGCCTGCTCGTAGCGGCAGCCGAGCGCGGCCCAGGCCTGCGCCGCACGGCGCGTGGTCGCCAGCGAGCTCGAATCGGCACGGCGCCGGCAGGGCGTGCCCGATGGGCGGCAGTTCGCCGCCCGCGCGCTTCAGCCAGCACGCGAGCTGCCCGATGCGCCAGCGCTCGCCGCTGATCGCGGCGGCGTCGAATGCAGCGGTCGCGATCAGCCGGACCTGCGCGTATGCGCCGCGCAGCCACGCGGCCTCGCAGCGCGCCACCGCCTGCGGCGCATACCAGGGGTCCACGCTCAGCGCGATCCGGCCGTCGATCAACTCGCCCCAGTACGCTCACGAACGATCGCGTCCGCGGCGCAGATCGAGCAGAGCCTGCACGTGGGTCGCCTGTTCGCGCTCGAGCCCCGTCAGCGACGCGGTCTGTCGCACCGCAGTGATCTCGGCCTCGGCCGCATCCCACTGCCCGCATTCGAGCAGCGCGTAGCTGTGGCGGATGTGCAGCCGGCACACGAACATGTCCATGTCGCGGGCCTCGCAATACACGATGCCCTGCGCGAACGGCCGCTCGAGATCGGCGTAGCGCCGATGCACGAGATGCAGCGACAGGATGTTCATGTAGGCGCGCCCCGCATGGTCTTCGATGCCCTGCGCGAGCGCGATCTCGAGGCTGCGATTCAGCAGTGCCCAGGCTTCGGGCGCATCCTGCGACCGCAAGCGCGCCGTGCCGACGGTATTGAGCGCATAGGCCAGGCCCTCGGCGTCGCCCTGGCCATCGAGCAGCTTGAGTGCCTTCAGGCCCCATTCGTAGGCCGGCAGCGCGGTCTCGCCGAGGACGTGCAGCTCGGCCATCGTCGCGTACGCCATCGCCAGCTCGCGCGGTGCGTCGACCTGCTCGAGCACCTCGATCGCCGCCTGCGCGTAGGGCCGGCCGGCTTGCGGCGCGCCGCGGTACCACTCGACGCGCGCCAGCGCGCGCAGGTCCAGCCCCTCGGCAAGCCGGTCGCCGAGCTGCCGATGCAGCGCCAACGCCTGGCGCCGCGAGGTCATCGCGTCGTCGACGCGGTTGACGAGCATGCATTCGTCGGCATGCGCCACGTGCAACGCCGCCTGCTCGGACGCCGGCGCGGTGGTCGCGTGTTCGAGCGCCAATCCGTACAGCATGGCGGCCTGCCGGTGCGCACAGGCCTGCGCCGCATCGCGCGCGGCCTGCGGGGCCAAAGCGAGCACCGCGCCCGACAGGCCCGCCTTCGCCGCGTGGTGGACCAGACGCACCGCCGGCGCGCCGCGCACGCTCAACGCGTCGAACACCGCGGCGTGCAACGCCGCGGCACGCCCCGCCGGCAGCGAGGCCTCGATGGCGCGACGCGCCAGCTCGTGGCGAAAGCGCAGGATCGTGCCGTCGAGCTGCAACAAACCGGTCGTGACGCACTGGGCGATGGCCGCGTGGGCGTCATCCACGACTGCATCGAGCACCTCGATCTCGATCTGCGCCGGCGCGACGCTCGCCAGCTCCAGCACATCGCGCGCCTCGGGCGAAAGCAGCGCGGCGCGAGCCAGCACGGCATCGCGCACCGAGGCCGGCAGGATCTGCGCATCGCCGGCCAGCAGCTCCGTGACGTAAAACGGGTTGCCTTGCGTGGCCTCGTACACGCCGCATGCGCTGCGGCCGGCCCGCCGCGCCAGCTCGGCGACGGCGCTGCGCGACAGCGGCGCAAGGGGCATGCGGATGCAGCAGCGCGAGGGCAGGCCGGCGAACACACCGAACAGCGGATGGTCGCTGCCGAGCGCATCGTCGCGCATGCTGAGCACGAGCAACGCACGCGTGCATTCGATGCGCCGGCCGATGTAGCGCAACAGGTCGAGCGTCGCGCCGTCGGCCCATTGCACATCGTCGATCACCAGCACGGCAGGCGTGCCGCGGTCGCGCAGCATCGCCAGCACGCCGGCGAGCACATCCGGTGTCTGGTGACCCGCGCGCACCGCCGCGGCAAGCGAAAGCGGCAAATGATCGAGCAGGTCGAGCAGCGCGCCGAGTGGCGGTGGCGACAGCAACGGCTCGCAGGCGCCCCACAACCACTGCACGTCGCTGCCGGCGCGGCGCGCAGCTTCGACCAGCAGACTGGTCTTGCCGCCGCCCGCCTCGGCGCTGAGCAACACCACGCCACCGGACGCCGCGGCCCTGCGCAACTCGGCGATGCGCCCGCAGAGCCGCGCCAGTTCGGGCTCGCGCTCGATCAGGGCGCCGCCGGCCGCGGCCGCGGCCTCGATGTCCGGAGCGGCGACCGTGCAGTCGGCGCGCACCCTGGTGCGCGACGACTCGCGTCTTTGCATCGGATTCATCACGTCGAGTCCGATCACGGCAATTCCACTCCAATGGCCATGTGCAGTAAAGACGTGCCGGCGGCCACAAATCCGGCCATGCCGGACCACTTTTGCTCAGGCGCGCTTCAGCCGCGCCGGGTGGTGCCACCGCGCGGCGCGGGCCAGCCAGTCGGCAGCCTCCGTCGCGGAGCGGTTCGACGGATCGAAGCTCGCGCCAGAACTGATCGGCCTGCTCGAACCGGGGCAGCGCCTTGGCCGCGTCGCCCTGCGCCATGTGGGCGCGGCCGAGGCCGACGAGGGCGTCGGCATGCGCCGGCGTGACGCGGGTTTCGAGCCGCTCGAACTCCTTGAGGGACCGCTCGAACGACACGACCGCCTGCGCCGGCGCCCCCTGGTCGAGCTGCACCAGGCCGATCTGCGCCCACGCGCGCATGCGTTCGCGCTGCCACTTCGGCGATGGGTTGCTCGAGTCCGCCAGCGGCTGCAGGTGCTGCAGTGCTGCGGCGGGGTCTGCTCGTGCCCGCGCGATCGTGCCCCGCGCGAGCGCCACACGCGCCTGCAGCGCAGTGGCCGGTGCGAGCGCCGCGGCGTGCAGCGCGACCGCGTCGATCTCGCGCGCTGCCGCATCGAGCCGGCCTTCCAGCATCAGCGCGAGCGCGACCGTGGTGCGCGCCCCGACCGTCACTTCGTGGCCCGCACCGATCAGCCTGTCGAACGACTCGGCCGCCTGCGTCGCCAGAGTCAGGGCAGTGGCGGCACGGCGCCGTGCAAGCTGGGTCGTGCGCGCGCGTGTGCACCAGCATCGCGTGGTTCAGCGAATCGGGCGCGAAGTATTCGGCCAGGATGGCCAGCGCTTCGGCGGCGTTGGCGTCGGCGAGTTCCAGTTCGCCGACGTCGAGCCGGTAGCCGACGAGGTTTTGCGCGAGCATGCCGGCGTGCTGGTTCTTCGGCCCGAGCAGCGTGCGGCTGTCGGCCAGCGCGGCCTCGAGCATCTGGATGCCGCGCGGCAAGTCGCCGGTCACGGCCAGCGCGCGGGCATACATGGAGCGCGCCTCGATCACGCGGGGGTGCGGTGGCGTTTCGCCGTGCACGGCGATGGCCAGGCGATAGGCGCGTTCGCCGCTGTCGCGCGCGAGGTCGAACTTGTTGGCGTGCAGGTACGCGAGCACGAGCGTCACCGCGTTCGCGACCCCCTGCGGGTCGCGCTCGCCGAGCCGAGCCGTCGCGAGTTCGGCACCCTCGCGGGCAAACTGTTCGGCCTCGGCGTACTCGCCCAGGTCGATCGCGGTGAGCGCCCGGTCCATCAGCGCGGTGGCGAGCTCGACGGCGCCGCCGCCGACCCCCGCGCGCAATGCCGGCAACACACGGTCGAGATCGGCACGGGCCTGCTGCGGCCGCCCACGAAGGCGATGCACCTGCGATTGCAGCACCAGCGCGCGCAAAGTCTGTGCATGGGTGGGGCCGAGCGCCCGGGTCGCTTCGGCCACCGAGCGCGCGATCACCGGCTCGGCCGCAGCCACGTCACCCAGCGCGAGCAGGCTTTCGCCGATCATGTTCGACAACTCGATGCGCGCGCCGGTCTGGCCCGCGAGCGCCGCGTCGAGCCGTTTGTCGGCCTGCTTCAACAGATCGATCGCGCTGAGCTCCTTCGTGCCGCTGCCCGCGTAAGGGCTGGCCTCGCGAAAGATCGCGGCGACGAAATTCTTGACGTCCTCGGCACGCTGGCGCTCCGCCACCGCAATGCGGGCCTGCCAGAGCGCCGCGCCGGCGCCGCCGACGCACCGTGAGCAGCAGCGCCGCCGCGGTGCCGACGGCGAGCCGATTGCGCACGATGAACTTGCGGCATTCGATACCAGGCGCTGTCCGGCCGCGCCAGCACCGGGCGCATCGACAGATGGCGCTCGATGTCCTCGGCCATCGCCTCGACCGACGCATAACGCTCGTCGACCGGCTTCTTCAAGCGCCTTCAGCCACGATGGTGTCGAGGTCGCCGCGCAGCGCCCGTCGCAAGGCCGGATCGGAGACCGCCTCGCTCGGCCGCGGCGCCTCGGCGGCGAGGATCGCCTCTTCGAGCGCGGCCCGCGTGTCGCGCTTCAGCCGGTACGGCCGCGCGCCGGTCAACAGCTCGAACAGCAGCACGCCGAGCGAATACACATCGGAGCGTGTGCCCACCGCATGGCCGGCGATCTGTTCCGGCGAGGCGTAGTCGGGGGTCAGCACGCGGGT